>CAYPRW010000007.1:0-136559 GCA_964413495.1 uncultured Stakelama sp.
CCAAGCGGCTGGTCGAGCACAAGCGCGACGTGGTGATCCTGCTCGATTCGATCACCCGGCTCGCGCGCGCCTACAACACCGTGGTGCCGTCATCGGGCAAGGTGCTGACCGGCGGCGTCGACGCCAACGCGCTGCAACGGCCCAAGCGTTTCTTCGGCGCCGCGCGCAACATCGAGGAGGGCGGCAGCCTCTCGATCATCGCCACCGCGCTGATCGACACCGGCAGCCGTATGGACGAAGTGATCTTCGAGGAGTTCAAGGGCACCGGCAACTCCGAGATCGTGCTCGACCGCAAGGTGGCGGACAAGCGCATCTTCCCGGCGCTCGACGTCGGCAAGTCCGGCACGCGCAAGGAGGAACTGCTGGTCGAGAAGGGCACGCTCAGCAAGATGTGGGTGCTGCGCCGCATCCTCATGCAGATGGGCACGGTCGATGCGATGGAGTTCCTGCTCGACAAGATGAAGGATTCGAAGACCAACGAGGATTTCTTCGACAGTATGAATCAGTGACCTAGGCGGCCTGATCTAGCAGAGCTAGATCAGGACTCGCCGAAGGTCCGGCCGGCGGGCCACAGGCCCGTCCGACGTCATGGGCTTTGCCCATGACGGACCGTCTCAAGCCCCAACTATTCCTCCCCTGCAAGGGGAGGGGGACCGCGCCGAAGGCGTGGTGGAGGGGGCTCGCCACGCAGCGCAGCACCTGTGGAAGCCCCCTCCGTCAGCACTTCGTGCTGCCACCTCCCCCTGCGGGGAGGAATTGGACGCTCGGCAACATCCCCTCGCCCCACGCGTTTCCCGCTCACCGGGCTTGACCCGCGCCCGCCAACCCGCTTTGTCACCGGCAATCAAAGGGGAAGCCATGACCGAGATCTGGGGCCATATCGTCAACGACTTTGCCGGCCTGTTCGCGGGCAGCGCGTCGGCCTGGCTCGCCTTCGGCCAGGTGATCCTGATCGACATCGTGCTGGCCGGCGACAACGCCATCGTCATCGGTGCGCTGGCGGCCGGCCTTCCGGCGGATCAGCGCAAGAAGGTCATCCTGATCGGCATCGTCGCGGCGCTGGTGCTGCGCATCGGCTTCGCGCTGGTGGTGACCCAGCTCCTCCAGGTGATCGGTCTGGTCTTCGCCGGCGGCGTGCTGCTGTTGTGGGTCGCCTGGAAGATGTATCGCGAGATCGTGCAGGGCGGCCACGAATCCGGCGGCTCGCCCGAGATCGAGGGCGACGAGCATAGCGGCGTACGCCCCGCCAAGAGCTTTGCCGCCGCCGCCTGGGCGGTCGCCATCGCCGATGTGTCGATGAGCCTCGACAACGTCCTCGCCGTGGCCGGCGCGGCGCGCGACCATCCCGGCATCCTGATGGTCGGCCTGGTCATCGCGGTCGCGTTGATGGGCGTCGCCGCCAACATCATCGCCAAATATATCGAACGCTACCGCTGGATCGCCTGGATCGGCCTGCTGGTGATCCTCTATGTCGCCGGCTCGATGATCTACAGCGGCATCGTCGACCGCGACGTGGGGCTGTTGCGGCTGTTCAGCTAAATCATTGATATAAGAGATTGATGGGGGTGGCGTCGACACGCCACCCCCCTTTCTCGTCAGCCGATATGCTCGGCGAAGAACGTCTCGGTCCGGCTGTCCGCCAGCCGCGCCGCCGCGTCCGAGCGCCGCTTGCCCATCTCGGTCGCAAAGCCGTGATCCTCGCCCGGATAATCGTGCAGCGTCACCTTGGGGTGATCGTCCAGCCCCGCGTGCATCGCCGCCTGCACGTCCTTCGGCACGAACCCGTCGTCGCCGGCGATGTGCAGCATCAGCGGGTTGGCGATGCCGTGCTTCTCCCCCAGCAGCCCGTCAACGCCGACCGCATAATAGCCGACGCTGGCATCCGCATCGGTTCGCGCCGCGGTCATATAGGCGAGCCGCCCGCCCAGGCAGTAGCCGGTCACGCCGACCTTGCCGCCGCCGGCCAGATCGCGCGCCGCGCGGATCGTCGCCTCGATATCCGCGATCCCCTTGTCCTGATCGAACTCGCCGAACAGGTCGAGCCCGCGCTGCAGCTCCGCTGGAATATCGGGGTCGAGCTCGATCCCCGGCTCGATCCGCCAGAACAGGTCGGGCGCCAGCGCGACATAGCCTTTCGACGCCCAGGAATCGCATTTGGCGCGGATGCCCAGGTTGATGCCGAACACCTCCTGGATCACCACGATCGCGCCGCGCGGCGCGCCCGCCGGATCGGCGCGATAGGCTTCGAAACTGCCGCCGCCGTCCAGGCTGTCGATCGTCACGCTCGCCATCTCATCCTCCTGTCGAATGCCGCCGCTCATGGTCGAGCAGCCATTGCTTGGTCGCGGGGCCGTCGCCCGCCGAATAGCTGCCCAGCGCGCCGCCCGCGCCCAGCACGCGGTGGCACGGCACGACGATCGGCAGCGGATTGCGCGCGCACAGCTGCCCGATCGCGCGCGGCCCCGAAGCGAGCTGCCGCGCCAGTTCGCCATAGCTCACCGTCTCGCCATAGCCGACCGCGATCAGCCCTGCCCTCAACGCCGCGCCGCGGGGCGATCCGGCGGGCGGCAGGTTGACGTCGAAGCCATTGAGATAACCCGAGAAATAGGCTTCCAGTTGCGCCGCGGCCGATCGCACCGCATCCGATGTGCCGCGCCGTGCGGGCTCGCGCGCGCCGATCGCCACCCGCGTCAACGCCGCCCCGTCGCCTTCGATTCGGATCATGCCGATGGGCGTTGCGATAATGGCATGGTCGCGCGCATACATGGCGACAGCCTAGGGCAGGGAGCGAACCCGGCTCAACCCCATTCGGCATGCAAGGAGACGCAGCGATGAAGATCAATGTCGAGGTCGATTGCACACCGGAAGAGGCGCGCCGCGCCATGGGCCTGCCCGATCTCACGCCCGTGCACGAACATTATATCCAGCTGATGCTCGGTTCGATGGACAAGGGCATGGTCAATCCCGAGATGATCGAAGCGATGATGAAGGGCTGGACGCCGATGGGCGAGGCCGGGATGAATTTCTGGCGCGGCATGTTCGATATGGGCAAGCGCAGCGGGACCGAGTGAGCGACACGATCTTCGCGCTGTCGAGTGGACACCCGCCGGCGGCGATCGCGGTCGTCCGGATTTCCGGACCGCGCGCCATGGCGGCCGCCCGCTCGCTTGCCGGCGGCTTGCCGGCGCCGCGCCGTGCCGGATTGCGCGCGCTGCGGCACGATGGCGAGCTGCTCGATCATGCGCTGGTGCTCAATTTCGCGGGCCCGGCGACCGCGACGGGCGAGGATCTGGTCGAGCTGCACCTGCACGGCGGACGTGCGGTGGTCAGCGCGGTCGAGGCGGCGCTGGGCACGATCGACGGCCTGCGGCCGGCGGAGGCGGGTGAATTCACCCGCCGTGCGCTGGCCAATGGCCGCATCGGATTGACCGAGGCCGAGGGCCTGGCCGATCTGCTCGCCGCCGAGACCGAGGGCCAGCGCCGCGCCGCCGTTCGCGCTGCCGAAGGCGGGGTCCGCCGGCTGATCGAGGGCTGGGCCGATCGCACGCTGCGCCTCTCGGCCACCGTCGAAGCGGCGCTGGATCATGCCGACGAAGACGATGTCGCGGTGCAGGCGGCGGCGCTGGGTCGAGTCGCGACGCAGGCGGTGGCGCTTGCGGATGAGATCGAGATGATCCTTGCCCAGCCGGGCGTGGAGCGGTTGCGCGACGGCCTGCGCGTCGTCCTTGCCGGGTCGCCCAACGCCGGCAAATCGACCCTGCTCAACGCGCTTGCTGGGCGCGACGCGGCGATCGTGTCGCCGCTGGCGGGCACCACGCGCGATCGGATCGAGGCGCCCGTGGTGCGCAACGGGCGCGCCTATCTGCTGATCGACACGGCCGGGCTGCATCATTCGCCCGCCGACATGGTCGAGCGGATCGGCATGGAACGCACGCGCGAATCGCTGGGCGCCGCCGATATCGTCCTGTGGTTCGATGATGCGCCGCCGCCGGATCTGGCCGGCACCGAACTGATCCTGCTCCACCCGCGCGCCGATGACCGGCCAGCCCCGGCACCCGCAAATCGGCTGCCGGTGTCCGCCATGACCGGGGCGGGGATGCCCGCGCTGTGGGAGGCGATCGAAGCGCGCGCCGCGCGGTTGCTGCCGCTTCCCGATGCGACGCCGCTGAACATGCGTCAGCGCACGCTCGCGGCACAGGCGGCGCAGGCGCTGCGCGCGACCTGCGATCCCGGCGATCCGCTGCTTCAGGCGGAACATCTGCGAATCGCCCTGGCCAAGTTCCACCGCATCACCGGCGCGGCGGATGTCGAGGCGATGCTCGACAATCTCTTCGGCAGGTTCTGCATCGGCAAGTGATGTTCCACGTGGAACGATTTTGACCGAGCGGTGCGCTGCCGTTATTCGGCGGGAATGCGCGAATGGGATGTCATCGTGGTCGGCGGCGGCCACGCCGGGACCGAGGCGGCGGCCGCCGCCGCGCGATGCGGCGCGCGCGCGGCGCTCGTCACCTTCGACGCGGCGATGATCGGCGCGATGTCGTGCAACCCGGCGATCGGCGGTCTGGGCAAGGGCCATCTGGTGCGAGAGACCGATGCGCTCGACGGGCTAATCGCACGGGCGGCGGATGCGGCGGCGATCCATTATCGGCTGCTCAACCGGTCAAAGGGTCCGGCGGTGCAGGGGCCGCGCGTCCAGGCCGATCGCGTTCGCTATGCCCGTGCGATCCAGTCGATGCTGGCCGATCAACCCGGCCTCGACATCGTCGCGGGAGAGGTGACCGGCCTGACCGTCGCCAACGGCCGCATCACCGGCGCATATTTGGCCAGTGGGGAACGGATCGCCTGCCGCGCGATCGTGCTGGCCAGCGGCACCTTTCTGGGCGGCCGCATCTTTCGCGGCGAGGATCGCGAAACGGGCGGCCGGGTCGGCGAGCGTGCCGCCACCGCGCTGGGCGTGCAATTGCGCGATCTCGGCCTGCCGGTCGCCCGGCTCAAGACAGGCACCCCGCCCCGGCTCGACGGGCGTCTGATCGATTGGGCGGCGCTCGCGGAGCAGCCGAGCGATGCCGACCCCTGGCGGATGTCGCCGCTCTCGCCGCCCGGCCGCCTGCCCCAGCTCGCCTGCGCGATCACGCGCACCACCGCCGCGACGCATGACGTGATTCGCGCCAACCTCGATCGCTCGCCCTTGTTCAGCGGGGCGATCGAAGCGGGCGGGCCGCGCTATTGCCCCTCGATCGAGGACAAGATCTTCCGCTTCGGCGATCGCGACGGGCATCAGATCTTCCTTGAGCCTGAGGGGCTGGAAACCCATCTCGTCTATCCCAACGGCCTGTCCACTTCGCTGCCCACGGATGTGCAACAGGCGATGATCGCGACCATTCCGGGCCTTGAACGGACCCCGATCGTCACGCCCGGCTATGCCGTCGAATATGATCATGTCGATCCGCGCTGCCTGGCTCTTTCGCTCGAGTCGCGCGATCTGCCGGGCCTGTTCTGCGCCGGGCAGATCAACGGCACGACCGGCTATGAGGAGGCGGCGGCACAGGGCCTGGTCGCCGGGATCAACGCCGCGGCGTCCGCGCTGGC
This sequence comes from uncultured Stakelama sp., assembly GCA_964413495.1. Lineage (GTDB taxonomy): Bacteria > Pseudomonadota > Alphaproteobacteria > Sphingomonadales > Sphingomonadaceae > Sphingomonas. The sequence continues at coordinate 5,590 of CAYPRW010000007.1, forward strand.
CAGGGCGCCGACGATCCTGCCGCGCGACCTGTCCTATATCGGCGTGATGATCGACGATCTGACGTTGCAGGGGATCACCGAACCCTATCGCATGCTCACCGCCCGCGCCGAATTCCGGTTGAGGCTGCGCGCTGACAATGCGCCGGCCCGGCTCCACGCGATCGGCCAGGCGGCCGGCTGTATCGGTCCTGGGCGAGAAGCGCATCAGCAGGCGCGGTCCGCCGCGCGCCAGCGGCTCGAACAGGCGCTGGCAATCGAGCGCACCGCCCACCAGCTCGTCCGGCGCGGGGCGCCGGTATCGCAGGATGGCGCGCGGCGCATGGCGCTGGAATGGCTGCGCTTTCCCGGCGTCACGTCCGCACATCTCGATATCGACCTGGATGGCCATGACGCGGCTCTGGTCGAGGAACTGATCCAGGATGCGCGCTATGCCCCCTATCTCGAACGACAGGTTCAGGAGGTCGCCGCGATGAGCCGCGCCGACGCGACGCCCATCCCCGCCCACCTCGCCTATGAACGCATTCCGGGCCTGTCCAGCGAGATGGTCGAGCGATTGGTCGCCGCGCGCCCGATGACGATCGGTGAAGCCGGGCGGATCCGCGGCATCACTCCCGCTGCCCTCACCGCGATCCTCCTGCACCTGCGCCAGGCGGCATGACCGAGGACGAGGCGCGCGAATGGATTCGCGACACCCAGGGTGTTCCACGTGAAACAAAACTCGCCCGTTTCGTCGCGATGCTGCGTGAGCATGCGGCCACCCAGAATCTTATCGCCCCTTCGACGCTCGATCATGTCTGGCACCGCCATATCGTCGATTCGGCCCAGCTGCTGCAGTTCGCGCCCGCCCAGGGCGATTGGCTCGATATCGGCAGCGGCGCCGGATTGCCGGGACTGGTGATCGCCGTCGCGCGTGAAGCGCCGGTCGAGCTGGTCGAGCCCCGGCGGCTGCGCACCGCATTCCTCGCATCGGTCGCCGCCGATCTCGCGCTTTCCAACATCCGCATTGTCACGGCAAAGATCGAGCGTACGTCCGGCATCGCGGCGGTCATCAGCGCGCGGGCGGTGGCCTCGCTCGATCAGCTGTTCCGCATGGCCGCGCATCGCGCCGACCTGACCACAATCTGGATCCTTCCCAAGGGCCGGAATGCGCGATTGGAGGTGGAAGCGGCGCGACGGACGTGGCAAGGTTCGTTCCACGTGGAACCGAGCATCACGGCTCCCGACTCGCTTATCGTCGTGGCACGGGGGGTTCGTCCCAGATGATCTGTATCGCGATCGCGAACCAGAAGGGCGGCGTGGGCAAGACCACGTCGGCGATCAATGTCGGCACCGCGCTCGCCGCGACGGGTCAGCGCGTGCTGCTGCTCGATCTCGATCCCCAGGGCAATTGCTCGACGGGGCTCGGCATCGGTCGCGCCGATCGCGATCGCTCCACCTATGATCTGCTACTGGGCGAGGTGAATCTTGAGGATGTCGCGATTCCCACGCGCGTTCCCGGCCTCGACATCGTGCCCGCCACGGTCGATCTTTCCGGCGCCGAGATCGAACTGATCGAATTCGACGCGCGCACGCATCGTCTGGCCAACGCGATCGGCCGCAGCGAGCAGCGGTGGGACGTGGTGCTGATGGATTGCCCGCCCTCGCTCGGCCTGCTCACGATCAATTCGATGGTCGCCTCGGATGCGTTGCTGGTGCCGCTGCAATGCGAATTCTTCGCGCTCGAAGGGCTCAGCCAGCTGCTCAACACGGTCGAGCGCATTCGCACCCGCTTCAACCCCGGCCTGTCGATCCTGGGCGTGGTGCTGACGATGTACGATCGCCGCAACCGCCTGACCGATCAGGTCGCCGACGATGTCCGCGCGGTGCTGGGCAAGGTGGTGTTCGACACGGTGATCCCGCGCAACGTCCGCCTGTCCGAAGCGCCCAGCCACGGCATGCCCGCGCTGATCTATGATTATCGCTGCGCCGGATCGGAAGCCTATATCGCGCTCGCCCGCGAAGTGATCGATCGCCTGCCCAAGCTCAGGAAAGCCGCATGACCGACGAGACGCCGCCCGCCGCCCCTCCGCCCGCGCGCAAACCGCGGCCCGGCCTCGGCCGCGGGCTCAGCGCGCTGCTCGGCGATGTCGAGCGCGAGGCGCCGGTCCGTCCCGGCGGCGAGCCGTCGGGCGGGGTGCGCATGCTGCCGGTCAGCTCGCTCGCCCCGCACCCCGAACAGCCGCGCCGCCATTTCGACGAGGATGCGCTGGACGAACTGGCCAAGTCGATCGCCGCGCGCGGGCTGATCCAGCCGATCGTCGTGCGCCCGCACGGAAAGGATTATCAGATTGTCGCCGGTGAACGTCGCTGGCGCGCGGCACAGCGCGCGCGGCTGCACGAAGTCCCGGTGATCGTTCGCGACCTCGGCGAGGCCGAAACGCTCGAAATCGCGATCGTCGAGAATATCCAGCGCGAGGATTTGAACGCGATCGAGGAGGCTGAGGCCTATGCCAAGCTGATCGGCGAGTTCGGCCATAGCCAGGAGGCGCTGGCGCGGATCGTCCATAAATCGCGCAGCCATATCGCCAACCTGTTGCGATTGCTCGATCTTCCGGCATCGGTGCGTCAGCGCGTGGTGGAAGGCGCGCTGACCATGGGCCATGCCCGCGCACTGATCGGCGCGCCCGATCCGGAACGGCTCGCGCGGATCGTGATCGAACGCGACCTGTCGGTGCGCGACACCGAAAAGCTCGCGCGCGAGGCCAAGCCGCGCGCGGCGGGCAAGGGTGGCGATCGGCTGACCGGCGGAGTCGATGCTGATATCGCCGCGCTCGAACGCCAGCTGGGTGACGTACTCGGCCTCAACGTCCGCATCAGCCATGGCGAAAAGGGTGGAACGCTGACCCTGGCTTATTCGACGCTCGACCAGCTCGACATGGTCTGCCAGCGGCTGACCGGCGAAAAGATATAGCATTCCAATAGTATAGCTATACCGGCTGCCCGCAGAGCTGACGCTGTCCCGACGATTTTCCCAGGGAGCATTTGACCGTCCGCCTCGTTGCGCTCTGGTCGGGCGTGCGCGCCGTCTGCTGGAGCGGTTCTCGATGACGATCACCATCACTGCCTTCAAATGCTCGCCGGATGGCGGCAAGGGCCTCGCTCGGGACATGCGCGTGCGCTGGGCGCTGGAGGAGGCCGGACAGCCCTATGCGGTCCGCCTCGTCTCGTTCGAGGAAATGAAGCGGGCGCCGCATCGCGCGCTTCAGCCGTTCGGCCAGATTCCGACCTATGAGGAGGGCGATCTGGCGCTGTTCGAAAGCGGCGCGATCATCCTGCATATCGCGGAGCGCCATGGCAGCCTGTTGCCTGCCGACCCCGATGCGCGCTCGCGGGCGATCATGTGGATGTTCGCCGCGGTCAACACGGTCGAACCGCCGATCGTCGAGCGCGAGCTCACACCCTATGTCGATCGCGACAAGCCGTGGTATGCCGATCGCTTGCCCCAGCTTGAGGATCGCATCCGGGTCCGGCTCGACGATCTTTCCGCCCGTCTCGGCGACGCCGACTGGCTGGACGGCGAATTCAGCGCGGGCGATCTGATGATGGTGTTGGTCCTGCGCCGGCTCGACGGCACCGATATTCTGTCGGAATATCCCAGCCTCGCCGCCTATGTCGCCCGTGCCGAGGCGCGTCCCGCCTATCGGCGCGCTTATGCCGATCAGCGCGCGGTGTTCGAGGCGGGCCGGGCGTCCTGAGGCATCGGCTACCGCCCGCGCGCCGCCGCCCGCGCCAGCGTCGTCAGCGTTTCGTCGGCCAGCACCGGCCCGGCATTGCCGCCGCCGCGCGTGACCGCGCGCTCGGCCTCGCGCACGCGGTCGACAGCGCGCGCCAGCATCGGGCTCGACCAGCGCCGCAACGCCGCCTTGGTGCCCATCTCCTCCTTGAAGAACACGCGGTGCTTCTTGACCACTTCGTCGGGCGAGGCGCCGCGATCCATGTCGCCGCGCATCTCCGCCAGGCTCATCAGCCGCCGTGCCAGCTGACGCAGCAGCGGAATCGCGGAGACCCCGGCCGTGTCGAGCCGCGCCAGTTCGACGCCGATCTGCGCCGCACGGCCCTCGACCACCGCCTCGATCGCGCCGAACATCTCGGCCTCGCCCAGATCTGCGCCGATCGCGTCGAGCGCGGCGATCCCCGCCTCGCGCGGGCGATCGGGTGCGGCATCCAGATAGAGCGACAATTTCTCGATCTCGCGCGCCAGCACCGCGCGGTCGCCGCCCGACAGCGCCGCCAGCCGTTCGGCCACGCCGCCCACAAGCCGCAACCCGTTCTCGCGCGCGATTCCCGCCGCCAGCTGGCTCGCATTGCGCGCGTCGGGCACATAACAGGCATGCGCCATCGCCGCCGGGCTGGCCAGCACCAGCTTGAGCAGCCGCCCGGTGCCTTTCAGCGTGCCGCCCACCGCCACCACCGGATTGCCCGCGACTTCGGCCTCCAGCAGCAGCCGCACCGCCTCGGTCGCATCATCGTCGATTGCCGTCACGCGGACATAACGCGCCCCGCCGAACAGCGAGAGCGACGCCGCCTCCTCGGCCAGCCGTCCCGGCGCGCCCTTGAGCACCGATCCCTCGACATCGATCCGCTCGGCCTCGCTCCCCATCGCCCGGCCCAGCCGCGCCGCCAGCTCCATCGCGCCGGCTTCGTCGGGTCCGTGGAGCAGGAACAGCCGCACGTCCGGCCCCGGCTTGTCCAGCCGGGCGCGGATCTGCGCTTCGCTGGCCTTCACTTTTCCTCGGTCGAGCGCGCGTACCGCGCCAGTCGCGCGACGATCTGATCGGCGACGATGCCCGACAGCCGCTCGAGCGCGCTCTTCTCCGCCGCGATCGTCGCATATTCCGATCCGGCGACATCGATCCCCGCATCCGATCCGGCGGTCGCGTCCAGCACCGTCTGCCCGGTCGCCAGCTCGACCAGCTGATAGCGCGCGCGCAGTGTCCGCCGCTCGCGCGTCACCACATCGTCGCGCCGCACGCCCAGCCCGGTGATCTGGTCGTCCAGCTTGATCTCCAGCCGATAGCGCCGCTCGCCGCTGCGCGTCGCCTCGATCCGGTCGCGCACCGCGTTGCTGACCAGCCAGCCGGCCTCGCCCTCGATCGGCGCGACCTCGACGCCCGACAGCATCGTCTGCACCGGCCCCGCCTCGCCGCCACCATAAAGCGGGCGCAGGCCACAGCCGGACAGGGCGGGCGACAGCGCGGTCAATGCCAGGATGGCGGCGGCGATCCTCATGCGACGATGTTCACCAATCGGTCGGGCACCACGATCACCTTCCTGGGGGCGGCACCGTCCAGCATGCGCTGCACGTTGGGATTTGCCAAGGCCAGTCGCTCCAGCACGTCCTTCGCCTCACCCTTCGCCGCCTTCACCGTATCGCGCAGCTTGCCGTTGACCTGGATCGCGATCGTCACCTCGTCCTCGACCAGCAGCGCCGGATCGACCTGCGGCCATTCGGCATCCGCGATCAGCGTGTCGTTCCCCATCGCGGCCCAGGCTTCCTCGGCCAGATGCGGCGTCATCGGCGCGGCGAGCAGGATGGCGGTGCGGATCGCGGCGGCGCGCGACGCGGACGGCGCGGCCTTCTCGATCGCGTTGACCAGCGAATACAGCTTGGCCACCGCCTTGTTGAACTGCAGCCCCTCGATATCGGCCGCGACGCCGGCGATCGTCTGGTGCAGCAACCGGTCGAGCGGCTTGTCCTCGCCTTCCGATGCCTCCAGTCCCTCGAACAGCCGCCACAGTCGCTGCACGAAGCGCCACGCGCCCTCGATGCCGTGTTCGGTCCATTCCAGGTCGCGTTCGGGCGGCGAATCCGACAGCATGAACCAGCGTACCGCGTCGGCGCCATATTGATCGACGATCGGATCGGGATCGACCGTGTTCTTCTTGGACTTCGACATCTTCTCGATGCGGCCGACGGTCACGTCCTCGCCGGATTCGGTGACAAAGGCCGTGCCGTCATCGCGCCGCGAGACTTGCCCGGGCTCGAAATAGACCTTGCGCTCGACGCCATCGATCAGCTTCGACTGATAATAGCTGGCGTGGGTGACCATCCCTTGCGTGAACAACCCGCCAAACGGCTCGCTGACGTCCAGCCTGCCCATCTGCCGAAGCGCCCGCGTGAAGAAGCGCGCATAGAGCAGGTGCAGGATCGCATGCTCGATCCCGCCGATATACTGGCTCACCGGCATCCACTGCGCCACCACCGCCGGGTCGAACGGACGGTCCTTGGGCTGGCTGGCGAAGCGCAGGAAATACCAGCTGGATTGCACGAACACGTCGAGCGTGTCGGTCTCGCGCCGCGCCGGCTCGCCGCAGCTCGGGCATTCGACCTGCCGCCAGGTCGGATGGCGGTCGAGCGGATTGCCCGGAATGTCGAACGTGACGTCCTCGGGCAGCACCACCGGAAGCTGCTCCTTCGGCACCGGCACCACGCCGCATGCGTCGCAATGCACGATCGGGATCGGCGTGCCCCAGTAACGCTGGCGGCTCACGCCCCAGTCGCGCAGCCGCCAGACGGTGGTGCCCGTGCCCCAGCCGCCGCTTTCCGCGCGCTGGATCACCTCGCGCTTGGCGTCGGCGACATCCAGGCCATCCAGGAAGTGAGAGTTCACCAGCGTGCCGGGGCCGGTGTAGCTTTCTTCCTCGACAAATTCGCCTTCGGTCTTTTCGCCATCCGAGACCACCCGCCGGATCGGCAGGCCATATTTGGTCGCGAATTCGAAATCGCGCTGGTCGTGCGCCGGCACCCCGAACACCGCGCCGGTGCCATAGTCCATCAGCACGAAATTGGCGATATAGACCGGCAATTCCCACGCCGGATCAAAGGGATGCGCCGCGCGAATGCCGGTGTCGAAGCCCAGTTTCTCCTGCGTTTCCAGCTCGGCCGCGGTGGTCCCGCCCAGCTTGCACTGCGCGATGAAGTCGGCCGCTTGCGGGTTCGTCTCCGCCAGCGCCCGCGCGATCGGATGATCGGCCGCCACCGCGACGAAGCTCGACCCGAAGATCGTGTCGGGCCGCGTCGTGAAGACCTCCACCTCGTTGAAATCGCTCGACGAAAGCCTGAATCGGAACTTCAGCCCCTCAGACTTGCCGATCCAGTTCTCCTGCATCAGCCGCACCTTGTCGGGCCAGTCGTCAAGGCTGCCCAGCCCTTCCAGCAACTCGTCGGCGAAATCGGTGATCCTCAGGAACCACTGGTTCAACTTCTTCTTTTCGACCAGCGCGCCCGATCGCCAGCCGCGCCCGTCGATCACCTGCTCGTTGGCCAGCACGGTCATGTCGACCGGGTCCCAGTTGACCGTCGATTCCTTGCGATAGACCAGGCCATGCGCCAGCAGGTCGAGGAACAATGCCTGCTCGTGCCCGTAATATTCGGGCTCGCACGTCGCCAGTTCGCGGCTCCAGTCGATCGCCAGCCCCAGCCGTTTCAACTGCGAACGCATCGTCGCGATATTCTCGCGCGTCCAGGCGCCGGGATGGACCTTCTTCTCCATCGCGGCATTCTCGGCCGGCATGCCGAATGCGTCCCAGCCCATCGGATGCAGCACTTCCATGCCGCGCATGCGGCGATAGCGCGTCAGCACGTCGCCCATCACGTAATTGCGCGCATGCCCGATATGGATGCGCCCCGACGGATAGGGAAACATCTCGAGCACATAGGATTTGGGCTTGGGCGAATGATCGTCTGCGGCGAAGGTCTGACGCGCTTCCCACAGCTTTTGCCACGCGGAATCAGCCTTCAGCGCGTTGAACCGAGACACGGATATTTCCTTATTCAGCGGCGGGCTCCTGCGCCCGCGATTAATCCTGCGCGATCGCCGCGCGGCGCAGGTCGCGGGCGCGGGTCAGGATGATGTCCTCCAGCTTCTGCACCGTCGCCGCCTCGACCGGCGAAGCGACCCACTGGCCGCCGCGATTGACCTCGCGCAGCGCCGCGACGCGCAGCGCATCGGCGCGCAGGTCCTGGTCCAGGATGGTGATCGTCACCTTCATCCGCTCGGTCGGTACGTTGGGATTGACGTACCAGTCGGTGACGATGACGCCGCCGTTCGAATCGGTCTGCAGCAGCGGCATGAACGAGATCGTGTCGAGCGCCGCGCGCCACAGATAGGCGTTGACGCCGATCGTCGTCACCTTCGACGCGGCGAGATCGGCCTTGGGGCGCTCCTTGCCGCCGCCGCTGCACGCGGCAAGGCCAAGGGCAAGGCTGCCCAGGATCGCGGTGCGCAACAGGCGGTTCATCGGCATCTTCCTATGGGACGTCATCATCGGCACGCATCTATAGATGGAAGCGCGACCGCCGCAAGCATGCGCCTTTTTTTGGTTGCCGCACCACCCTCCGCAGCTTCCAGCGATCTTCGATCGCCGGAGAGGCCATGGAGGGTGGTGCGGCAACCGTTCGGCGCAGCCGAACCAAAGAAAGGCTATGGCCCCAAAGCCACACTTGTCGCGAAAACAGATTCCAGCGGTGGAACCTCACGCCCGAATCATGGTAGGCGAGATGACAGGATCGGGGATCGGATGAGCGTTCGGCGTAAAATGGCTGGAGTGGGACTTGGGGTGGTTGCCGCCGCCGGTCTCGTCGCCGCGCCCGCGCTGTTCGCGCAGACCGCGTCGCAGCAACAGCGAATCGCCGCCGCGAAACGTGCGCCGTCGATCTCCAGCCTGGGCAGCTTCACCCCCGCCGCCGCCGATCCACGGCTCGCCGCCGCGCTGGCGCGCAGCGGCCTGTCGGGCAGCGGTTTCCGCTTCACCCCCGCCGATTCGGCGCGGTCGAACAGCCGCAGCGTGACCGTCGCGGTCCGCGCGCGCAACAGCCGCCCGGCCACGGTGCTGGCCGATCGCGGCGTCGCCGCGCCCGCCGCCGTCACGCTCCAGCCGATCGCCTATAATCTGGGCGTATCGGTGGGCTGGAAACGCTTCGCCATCTCGGGCGATCTTGCCAAGCTCGACCTCGCCGGCGCGCCGGGCAGCCGCGAATCGGCCGAACTGGGCGTCAGCTACACCGGCAAGCGCGCTTCGGGCCGGATCAGGGCCGGGGCCGAACGTCCGCTGGCGAACACGCCGCGCCTGATTGCGGACGATCCCAATTACTCGATCGATGTCGCCGGCTCCTATTCGATCACGCGCAACCTCGATCTGACGGCGGGCGTGCGCTACAAGTCGGAAGAGAACCGCCTGCCGCAGCTGACCGACAACCGCCGCGACAGCCAGGCGGTCTATGTCGGCACCGCGATCCGCTTCTGACGGTCAACCCGTCATCCTGAACTCGTTTCAGGATCCATGTCGCCACGGGCGGCTCCGCTGAGCTTCGGGTCCTCAGGCAGCCAAGCATCGATCCCCGCCCAACCATGAACCCCAAACGGCCTGAGCGCATGCCAGCGCCGCTCGTCCATCCCGCCAAGTGCGATGACGGCAATCCTTAAGGCGCTGTCCCCCTGCGAACGCAGGGGCCCAGGGTTTCGAGCACACCGCTTGCAGTCCTGGGCCCCTGCTTTCGCCGGAAAACGGCGCTTCGGCCTATTCAACGGCTCAAGGCCCCGGATCATCAACCCGAACCGCCCCACCCCCAGCGCCCGCGCGCCGGGATGTGAGCGGGTGGCGTGAACCGGCGACACGAACAGCAGCTTCGCCCCGGCCCGAACCGCCGCCACCGCCTCGCGCCGCGAATGCACCGGCGCGGTCAGCGCGCCGCGCTGCCGCCCATGGCTGGGGAATGCGCGGTGCGGCCCCGCCCAGACCAGCATCAGCCGCCGCTTGCGCGCGATTCGCCGTATCGCCTCGAACAGCGCGCGCCGCTCGCCCGCCGGCAGCGAATAATGGCGGAACACCACGCCCGATCCACACGGCAGCCGCGCCAGCGCATCCCACAAGCCGTCACCCATCCGCTCGTCGGTCATCAGCCAGCGGCGCGGCAAAGCGGAGGGGTGGCGGCGCGACATCGCCGCACCTATAGCGCCGCGCATGCCGTCCGACACCGCCGACTCGCGCCTTGCCGACATCCGCCAACGCATCGCCCACGCGGCAGCGACCGCCCGGCGCGATCCGGCCGCTGTAGAGCTCATCGCCATCTCCAAGACGCACAACGCCGACGCGATCCGCCCGCTGATCGACGCCGGCCAGCGCGCGTTCGGCGAGAATCGCGTGCAGGAGGCCGCAGCCAAATGGCCGAAGTTGCGCGAGACGACTTGCGCCATCCAGCTCCACCTCGTCGGCCAGCTCCAGTCGAACAAGGCCGATGAGGCCGTCGCGCTGTTCGACGCGATCCATTCGGTCGATCGATCCTCGCTCGTCGCCGCGCTGGCCCGCGCGATGGACAAGGCGGATCGCCGCCCAACCTGCTTCATCCAGGTCAATATCGGCGACGAGCCGCAAAAGGGCGGTTGCGCGGTCGCCGATCTGCCCGCCTTGCTGGCCGAGGCGCGCGCCGCCGATCTGCCGGTCGCCGGCCTGATGGCCGTGCCGCCGCTCGACCTCGAACCCGCGCCCTATTTCGCGCTGCTCGCCAGGCTCGCCCGCGACCAGGGCCTGGACGGGCTGAGCATGGGCATGTCGGGCGATTTCGAGACGGCGGTGACGCTCGGCGCGACGCATGTGCGTGTCGGCACCGCGCTGTTCGGCGCGCGCGGATGATCGCCACGCGCTTCGACGCCATCATCTTCGATTTCGACGGCGTGCTGCTCGAAAGCGAATATGCCGGCAACGCCCAGATCGCCGATTATCTGACGCAAATCGGCCATCCGACCAGTGCCGAGGAGTCGATGGCCAATTTCATGGGCCTCGCCGGCGCCGAATTCATCGCGGCGATCGAACGCTGGATCGGCCGCGAACTCCCGCCCGGATTCCACACCGCGCGGCAGGCGGAAAACCAGCGCGCGCTGGCCGAAGGAATCGCCGCCGTCGCCGGGGCGGTCGCCTTCGTGCGCGCGCTGCCCGCTTCGCTGCCGCGCGCGATCGCGTCGTCCAGCTCGACCGCCTGGATCACCGCGCATCTCGATCATCTGCGCCTGCGTGATGCGTTCGATGGCCGCATCTTCTCCGGGCGCGAGCATGTGACGCGCGGCAAGCCCGCGCCCGACATCTATCGCCACGCCGCCGCCGCGCTCGGCGTCGATATGGCGCGTTGCGTGATCCTTGAGGATTCGCCGGTCGGCGCCACCGGCGCGGTTGCCTCGGGCGCGCATGTCATCGGCCTGTGCGCGGGCAGCCATTGCGGCGTCGGCCATGACGAACGCCTGCGCGCGATCGGCGTCCACGACATCGCGCATGACTTCGGCGAAGTCGCGCGGCTGATCGGTTAGCGAAAATTGGTTCACGCGAAGGCGCGAAGGCGCAAAGAAGAAAAATGGTCCGCCGCGCTAGCGGCCCTCATTATCTGTGCTTGATATTATGCAGACGGCGCTTCGCGCGAATCATCTTTGCGCCTTCGCGCCTTCGCGTGAACCAATTCTAAGCCGCGATCGGAAACCGCAACAGCCGGTCGCTCAACGGCACCAGCGCCTCCGCCCCGCGCCCCACCGCGCGCACGATTTCGGGATGCGCCGCGTCGAGCCCCCCGGTCAGCGCGCCGAACGCCGGCAGGATCAGCTTGGTCGGCGTCGCCACGAAGCAGCGCCGCGACACCGGCCGCCCACGCAGCTTGACGCGCAATTTCGGATGGAAATGCCCCGACAATTCCGGCCGCGCCTCCCCCTGCTCGGCCTCGTGCCGCAGCAGCATGCCGTCGATCTCGGCCTCCTCGACGATCTCGCCGCCGCAATGATCGGTCAGCATGGCATCATGGTTGCCGGTGATCCACACCCAGCGCAGCGCCCCGGTCAGCGCGGTCAGCGCCGCGCGCGCATCGGGCTGCAGCCGTTCGCACCCCGCCGAATCGTGGAAACTGTCGCCCAGGCACCACAATTCGCGCGCCGCCGTCCGCTCGATCAGCGCCGCCACCGCGGCCAGCGTCGCCAGCGTGTCATAGGGCGGCAGCATCTGCCCGCTTTTGGCGAACCAGCTCGCTTTCTCGAAATGCAGGTCGGCGACGATCAGCGCACGCCGCGCCGGCCAGTACAGCGCGCCCTCGGGCAACGCGCACAACGCATGACCAGCGAACGAAAAGGGAACCATGCCACCGCTATCGCCGCGCACCTGACTGGCGTCAAGCGCGGGGCACCAGCAGGCGGATCTTGCGCGCTGGAAAATCGATCTCGACTCGCCGGAACCCGCGCATCGCATCCATCCCCAGCATCAGCGCCGGCCGCCTGGCCAGGCCGAATCGCGCGAACGGCGCGACATCGGCGAACGCCACCGGCACGCCGGTCAGCGTCACGCCGCCCAGCTTCATCGCCTCGGCGACATGATAGTTGACGGTCAGCGTCTCTCCGGTGACGCTGGTCATCTCGATCGGGCCTTTCAGCGGGATACGCCGCAACCGCCGCTGCAGCGCCAGATTGCCCATGCTGATCTGCGATCCGGTGTCGATCACCACCGTTACCCGCGTGCCTTCGAATTCCGCCTCGGTCACGATCAGCTGTCCCAGCCGGCTGCGCGCGGTGACGACGATCTCGTCGGTCGCGGGCGGCTTGGGGTCGGGCCGCCCGCCCGCCTTGCGCGATGGGCGCAGGCTGATCTTCTCGGCATCGAAGTCGATCGACACCATATGCTGGCGCAGCTGCTCGATCCCCAGCAGCCCGTGCGCGCCCATATGCCGCGCCTCCAGCGCCGGCGCGTTGAACGGGCGTGCCTCGCGCACCGGCCCCACGCTCAGCGAGGGGACGACCACCGTGCCCACCCGCGTCTCGCCGGTCATCGTCGTCAGCCGCACGTCGGGGCCCGCCGCCAGGCCCAGCCGCCCCGCGAACTGGCGCGAGATCACCGAACGCTCGGCGCCGGTATCGATGACGAAGGGCTGCGGCGCGCTGCCGGCGATCGACACCGGCACGGTCATGCGGTTGGCCAGCTCGCCCAGCGCCATATCGGTCGCCGGCTCCTCCGCAAGCGCCGGCGTCGTCACCTCGCGCGGCGCGGCCGGGGCGGCGCAAAATGCGATCAACGCGGGTGCGAGCACGCGCACGAACATGGCGCGACGATACGCCGCCCCGGCCCCGGCCGCAATCGCGCTTACAGTTGGATTCAGCTGTGCTGAATCGTGCGGCACCGGCCCGCTCCCCCACCCGGCCACCCAACTTCAGTGTATTCTATGGGTGGCCGGGTGGGGGAGCGGGCCGGGGCCGCTAGTGAATCAACCGCTCAATCGATCCGCATCGCCTCGATCGCCAGCGCCTCGGCTTCGATCAGCAGCTCGTCCTCGACCGCGCCCTGCGCCACGGTCTCGCGCCCGATCATGATCAGCACCGGCACCGCCATCGGGCTCACGCGCGGCAGCTCGACATGGCAGATCTGCTCGGCCGCCACATCCAGCAGCCGCGCCAGCCGCCCCACATCGGTCATCCGCGCCCGCGCATCGGCCCAGGCCGCGCGCAGCAGCAGATGGTCGGGCTCATACTTGCGCAGCACGTCATAGATGAGGTCGGTCGAAAAGGTCACCTGCCGCCCGCTCTTCTTCCTGCCCGGCTGTTGCCGCTCGACCAGCCCGCCGATGATCGCCACCTCGCGGAACGCGCGCTTCAACAGCGCCGATCCCTGCACCCAGTCGACGAACTCATCCTCCAATATGTCGGGCGAAAACAGCGCGGCGGGATCGGCGATCTTCTCCAGCCCGTATACCGCCAGCGCATAATCATTGGCGACGAACCCGATCGGCTTGAGCCCCAAAGCCTCCATCCGCCGCGTCACCAGCATGCCCAGCGACTGGTGCGCGTTCCACCCCTCGAAACTGTACACCACCATATGGTGCCGCCCCTCGTGCGGAAAGGTCTCGACCAGCAGCCGCCCCGGCACCGGCAGGCGCGATCGGCGCTGCTGCACCTCCAGCCATTCGCGCACATCGTCGGGAAAGCGGGCCCATTCGCCGGGATCGGCCAGGAACCGCCGCACGCGATCCGCCAGCGTGGAGGTGATCGACAGCCGCAACCCCGTATAGGAAACGATCCGCGCCGGTTTCGCCGTCGCGCGCACGACGACATCGGTCAGCTCGACCCGCTCCACCTCCAGCGCCAGCCCCGCGAAGAAGAAGCTGTCGCCCGGCGACAGCGACGATCCGAAATGCTCCTCGACCTTGCCCAGCCGCCGCCCGTTTTTGAAGCGCACGTCGAGCATCGGCGCCTCGACGATGATCCCGGCGTTCAGCCGATGCTGCGCGACGAACCCCGGCCTGGTCACCCGCCAGAGTCCTGGTTTTCCTGGCCGATCCTTGTCCCGCGTCAGCCGCTTGAACCGGTCATAGGCGCGCAGCGAATAGCCGCCATCGGCGATGAAATTCAGCACGCGCTCGAACGTGTCGGCCGCCAGCGCCGAATAGGGCAACGCCCCGCGCACCTCGTCCAGCAGCGCGCCCGCCTCGAACGGCGCCGCGCACGCCACGCCCATCACATGCTGCGCCAGCACGTCGAGCGCGCCGGGGCGGAAGATGTCGGGATCGAGCTCGCCCGCCTCCACCGCGTCCAATGCCGCGCGCGCTTCCAGATATTCGAAGCGGTTGCCCGGCACCAGCACCGCCTCGCTCGGTTCGTCCAGCCGGTGATTGGCGCGCCCGATCCGCTGCAGCAATCGCGAGCTGCCCTTGGGCGCGCCCATCTGGATCACGCAATCGACATCGCCCCAATCCACCCCCAGGTCCAGGCTCGCCGTCGCCACCAGCGCGCGCAGCCGGCCATCGGCCATCGCCTGTTCGGCGCGCCGCCGCGCCTCCAGGCTCAGGCTGCCGTGATGCACGCCGATCGGCAGCTTCAGCTCGTTCACCTTCCACAGATTCTGGAAGACGAGCTCGCACAGCCCGCGCGTGTTGCAGAAGATGATCGTCGTCTTGTGCGTCGCGATCTCCGCCATCACCTGCGGAATGGCATAGACGCCCGAATGGCCCGACCACGGCACGCGCCCCTCGGGCAGCAGGATCGCGACATCGGGCTCCGCGCCCTTCTCGCCGGTCACCAGCGTCACCGCGTCGATATCGCCGTCCGGCGCCAGCCACGCGCGATAGCCGTCGGGATCGGCGACGGTCGCCGACAGCGCCACCCGCCGCAGCCCCGGCGCGATGCGCTGCAACCGTGCCAGCGCCAGCGCCAGCAGGTCGCCGCGCTTGCCGGTGGCAAAGGCATGCACCTCGTCCACCACCACCGTCCGCAGGCCCGCGAACATCGTGAAGCTGTCCTCATAGGACAGCAGCAGGCTCAGCGATTCGGGCGTGGTCAGCAGGATCTGCGGCGGCCGCGCGCGCTGGCGCAGCTTGCGGTCGTACGGCGTGTCGCCGGTGCGCGTCTCGACGCGGATGGGCAGCCCCATTTCCTCGATCGGCGTCAACAGGTTGCGCTGCACGTCCACCGCCAGCGCCTTCAACGGCGAGATATAGAGCGTGTGCAGCCCCTCACCCGGCGCCTCGATCAGCTCGCTCAGCGTCGGCAGGAACCCGGCCAGCGTCTTGCCCGCCCCGGTCGCCGCGACCAGCAACGCATGCTTCCCCGCCCGCGCCGCCGCCAGCATGTCGAGCTGGTGCCGCCGCGGCGCCCAGCCGCGCGACGCGAACCATTGCCTCACGATTTCAGGAAGTTCGCTCATCCAAGCTGGGAACCACGGCGCATCCCGCACATATAGGATGCATGACCAAACTCGGCGACTGGCTGCAACCGCATCCTGACGGGATTCACATCCCCGCCGCCGATGCCTGGGTCGATCCCTCGCAGCCCAGGGCGCGCGCGCTCGTCACCCACGGCCATGCCGATCACGCGCGCGGCGGCCATGGCGAGGTATGGGCGACCCCCGAAACGTTGGCGATCATGGCGGCGCGCTACGGCCCGCAGACGGGCCGCCCGGTCGCCTATGGCGAGACGGTGCGATTGGGGGATGTCGACGCCACTTTCGTTCCCGCCGGCCATGTCCTCGGCTCGGCGCAGATCGTGCTCGATCACCGTGGCGAGCGCATCGTGGTGTCGGGCGATTACAAGCGCCGCCCGGACCCCACCTGCGCCCCGTTCGAACCCGTGCCGTGCGACGTGTTCGTCACCGAGGCGACCTTCGGCCTCCCCGTCTTCCGCCATCCCGAAACCACCGACGAGATCGACAAGCTGCTCGCCGCGCTACGCGCCGAGCCTGAGCGTTGCGTGCTGGTCGGCGCCTATGCGCTGGGCAAGGCACAGCGCGTGATCCGCGAACTGCGCGGCATGGGCTTCGATGACCCGATCCATATCCACGGCGCGCTCCAGCGCCTCTGCGACCTCTATGTCGAACATGGCGTCGATCTGGGCGAACTGCGCCCCGCCACCGGCGTACCGAAAAAGGAATTGCAGGGCCGCATCATCCTCTGCCCGCCCGGCGCGCTCAACGATCGCTGGTCGCGCCGCCTGCCCGATCCGGTCACCGCCATGGCGTCAGGCTGGATGACCGTCCGCCAGCGCGCGCGCCAGCGCAATGTCGAACTGCCGCTGATCCTCTCCGATCATGCCGACTGGAACGAACTGACGCGCACCTTGCGCGAGATCGCCCCGCGCGAAGTGTGGGTGACGCACGGCCGCGAGGACGCGCTGGTCCACTGGTGCCGCCAGCGCCAGATCAAGGCCCGCGCCCTGGAGCTGGCCGGCTATGACGACGAGGACGACTGACGATCCTCCCCGGCACGGGGAGGGGGACCGCCAGCGAAGCTGGTGGTGGAGGGGGCTTGCCCCGAAACGCAACGTCCGGGGCAGCCCCCCTCCGTCATCGCTGCGCGATGCCACCTCCCCGTACCGGGGAGGATGCAAGCGCACGCGCTTGAAATGTAGGAACCCATCTGCTTGCCTCGCCGGATGCCTGAACGATCCCAATCCAGTCACATGACGCATATCGGCCCGGATCGCGCCTCGCGCGTGAAGGCTGTGACTTTTGGGACGTTCCACCGCCCGCGCATCGCGATGACGCGCGCGACCTTTGTGACCTTCCGCGCGAACCGCGCGCCATGACCGCCGCCGCCTATGCCCTCGCCGCGCTGGCCGAAATCGCCGGCTGCTTCGCCTTCTGGGCATGGCTCCGCCTGGGCAAGTCGCCGCTATGGACGCTCCCCGGTATCGCCTCGCTCATCCTGTTCGCCTGGGCACTGACGCTGGTCGAGACCGGCCATGCCGGCCGCGCCTATGCCGCTTATGGCGGGGTCTATATCGCCGCCTCGCTGCTGTGGCTGTGGGCGGTCGAAGGCACGCGGCCCGACCGCTGGGACCTGACCGGCGGCGCGGTGGTGCTGGCGGGCGCGGCGATCATCGTGCTGGGGCCACGGGGCGGATGACCCGGCCGCGCAACATCGTCATCCTGACCGGCGCCGGTGTCTCGGCCGAAAGCGGCGTCGCCACCTTCCGCGGCCCCGGCGGCCTGTGGGAAGGGCATCGCGTCGAGGATGTCTGCACGCCCGCGGCGCTGGCGCACGATCCCGTGCTGGTCCACCGCTTCTACGACGAACGCCGCGCCAGGCTGCCGAGCGTCGAACCCAACGCCGCGCACCACGCGCTCGCCCGGCTCGACGCGCACTGGCCGGGCAAGCTGCTGCTCGTCACGCAGAATGTCGACGACCTGCACGAACGCGCCGGCTCGCAGCGGCTGATCCACATGCATGGCGAACTGAACTCGGCGCTCTGCGCCGCCTGCGACATGCGTAGGCCCTGCACCGGATCGTTACCGCCGCACACCCCCTGCCCCACCTGCGGCGCGCCCGGCCTGCGCCCCGACATCGTGTTCTTCGGGGAAATGCCCTACCGGATGGACGCGATCGACCGCGCGCTGGCACAGGCCGACCTGTTCGTGTCGATCGGCACGTCGGGCGCGGTCTATCCCGCCGCCGGCTTCGTGCGCACCGCGCGCCACCACGGCGCCGATACGCTGGAGCTGAACCTCGACCGGTCCGAGGGCAGTGCCTGGTTCGCCGAGTCGCGGCTCGGCCCGGCAAGCGCGCTGGTTCCCGCCTGGGTCGATTCGATCCTGGGCAGTGGTTGAAATATAGGATTTCATCTGCTCGGGTGACGCTGCATCCGGCGAAAACCGGTCCGCTCTTTGACCCGGTCAGTTCCTCGGCATGCGCGGCGGCCGGTTTCGGCCGCCGTGCTCAGTCGCTCAATTGCGGTTTTCGATCCGCGCATCGTCATTGTCGTCGATCGCCTCGGCCTTGGCCTCGCCGGCCTCCTCGACATTGTCGGCCTGTTGCTCCAGCGAATCTTCCATCGTCTCGTTGGGCGCGCGGTCGGCCGCGTCCTCCAATGCGTCGGCCTGATTCTCCGCCGCCGCTTCGACATTGTCCGCCGCCTTGTCGTCGGCATTGCCGCCACATGCGGCCAAAGCCAGCAGACCCGCGCCTGCCGCGGCTTTCATCAGAAACTTCATGGGGATACGCCTCCTGTTCATTGCAGGGGCACAATGACCGGCGGCGCGTGCGGTTCCGCGCCCTATCGCAATCACGCCGCGGCGCGCAGCGCCAGCCGTTCCCAGATCTCGACCAAAGCCTGGGTCAGCTCGGCCATCATCGCCTGGTCATGCGCCGGGCCGGGCGTGAAGCGCAGCCGCTCGGTGCCGCGCGGCACGGTCGGATAATTGATCGGCTGGACGTAGACGCCATATTCGGCGAGCAGGATGTCGCTGATCCGCTTCGCCTTCACCGGATCGCCGACCATCAGCGGCACGATGTGCGTGACCGACGGCATCACCGGCAGCCCGGCCTCGGCGAACATCGCCTTGAGCTTCGCCGCCGCCGCCTGCTGCCCGTCGCGTTCCTCGCTCGATTGCTTGAGGTGCCGGACCGACGCCAGCGCGCCCGCGACCAGCACCGGCGAGAGCGAGGTGGTGAAGATGAACCCCGGCGCGTAAGAGCGGATCACGTCGATGATCGTCTGGTCAGCGGCGATATAGCCGCCCATCACGCCGAACGCCTTGCCCAGCGTCCCCTCGATCACGGTCAGCCGCTGCGCCGCCTCGTCGCGTTCCGAAATCCCGCCGCCATGCGCGCCGTACATGCCGACGGCATGCACCTCGTCGAGATAGGTCAGCGCATTATACTTGTCGGCCAGGTCGCAGATCGCATGGATCGGCGCCACGTCGCCGTCCATCGAATAGACGCTCTCGAACGCGATCAGCTTGGGCGCGGCGGGATCGTCGGCGGCGAGCAGTTCCTCCAGATGCGCGACGTCGTTGTGCCGCCACACGCGCTTCTCGCAGCCCGAATTGCGGATGCCCGCGATCATCGATGCGTGGTTCAATTCGTCGGAATAGATGATGCAGCCCGGCAGCACCTTGGCCAGCGTCGCCAGCGTCGCCTCGTTCGAGACATAGCCGCTGGTGAACAACAGCGCGCCCTGCTTGCCGTGCAGCCCGGCCAGCTCGGCCTCCAGGTCGACATGATAATGGGTGTTGCCGCCGATGTTGCGCGTGCCGCCCGATCCCGCGCCGACATCGTGCAGCGCCGCTTCCATCGCCGCGATCACCTTGGGGTGCTGGCCCATCGCCAGATAGTCGTTCGAACACCATACGGTGATCGGCTTGGGCCCGTTATGCCCGGCAAAGCAGCGCGCATTGGGAAACATGCCCTTGTTGCGCAGAATATCGATGAACACGCGATACCGGCCTTCGGCATGCAGCCGGTCGATCGCCTGGGTGAAAACGCGCGAATAATCCACCGCGCGCGCGGACACTTCCTCGCTCATGATCGCGCCCGATAGCCGTTTTGCGCGGCAAATGCCACAGCGGAACGGCCGGAGCGTGCGCCGCCCATACCGCTTTTCTCAAATATGCGGCGCATCGGTCACAGCGACTCGATCCGCGTCAGCCCGTGCCGCGCCAGCGCCGGTGCCAGCGCGCGCACCGATTCGTCGATGCGGGTGAACACCGCCACGCCCTCGGCCGGCCGGTCGGGCCAATCCTGTCCGGCGGTCAGATGCGCGATCCGGCGCGCGATGCCCGGCCCGCCATCGACGAATCGCACCGGACGCGGCGATGCGGCGGCCAGTTCGGCCTCGACCAGCGGAAAATGCGTGCAGGCATTCACGATCACATCGATCGCCGCCCCGCCCGGCTGGCCGAACAGCCCGTCCAGCACCAAGCCGAACCGATCGCCGTCGATCGGCTCGCCGCGCAGCTTCGCCTCGGCCAGTTCGACCAGTTCGGCGCTGCCGTGACGGATGACGGTGCAATCGGCGGCGAATTGCGCGGCCAGCTTGTCGACATAGGGCTGGCGCACCGTCGCCTGGGTGCCGAGCACGCCGATCGTCCGCGTTTCGGAAAGCGCCGCGGCCGGCTTGATCGCGGGTACGGTGCCGACGATCGGAATGTCGAGCGCGGCACGGACATGGGCGAGCGCGATGGTCGAGGCGGTGTTGCACGCGATCACGATCAGCCGCGGGCGATAGCGTTCCGCCAGCCGGCCGAGCAGCGCGGGCACGCGCGCCGCAACCTCGTCCTCGCCGCGCGTGCCATAGGGGAAACCCGCGCTGTCGGCGGCATAGACCAGCGCCGCCTGCGGCAGCAGCGCGCGGGCGGGCGCCAGCACCGACAGGCCGCCAACGCCCGAATCGAAGAACAGGATCGGACGCTGGTCGTTCATCGGTCGGTCCATCACGCGAATTGTTGCGCCCGCTTACCGAACCACCTAGCGTTCGCCAAGCAAGGGGAAGGCCGCTGATCACCGACATCGCCTGGATATCGCCGGCACTGGCGTTGGCGCTGGGCTATCTGCTGGGTTCGATCCCGTTCGGCGTGCTGCTGACCCGCTGGGGCGGCGCGGGCGATCTGCGTGCGGTGGGATCGGGCAATATCGGCGCGACCAACGTGCTGCGGACGGGGCGCAAGGGGCTCGCCGCGGCGACGCTGCTGCTCGACCTGGCCAAGGGCGCCGCGGCGGTGTTGCTGGCCGAGATGCTCTGGCCCGGCACGGGTCCGGTCGCGGCGGCGGGCGCGTTCTTCGGCCATTGCTATCCGGCATGGCTGCGCTTCGCCGGGGGCAAGGGCGTGGCGACATTGATGGGCATCGTGCTCGCGCTGCACTGGCCGGTCGGGCTGGTCTATGCCGTGGTCTGGCTCGGCCTGCTCGCGACGATTCGCGTCTCGTCGGTCGCGGGCATGGCGGCGGCGGTAAGCGCGCCGGTCGCGGCGGCGGTATTCGCGCGTTTCGATCTCGTCCTGCTGCTGCTCGGTCTTGCGCTGGCCGTGCTGTGGAAACACCGCGCCAATATCGCGCGGCTGTTCGCCGGGACGGAGCCGCGAATCGGCCGTGGCTGAAGGCGGGGATGCATTCGCGCGGCTCCGGCTGATCCGTTCGCCACGAATCGGGCCGGTCACCTATCGCCAGCTGGTCGCGCGGTTCGGCGGTGCGCAGGCGGCGCTCGATGCGCTGCCGACGCTGGCGATGCGTGGCGGTGGCGCGGTGCCCAGGATTGCCGATGCGGGCGCGGTACGTCGCGAGCTGGCGACCGCCGCGAAGCTTGGCGCGCGGCATGTCTTCCTGGGTGACGAGGATTATCCGCCGCTGCTCGCCGAGCTCGAAAATGCGCCTGCCGCGATGCTGGTGCGCGGCGATCTCGGCCTGGCGCGGCGCGCATGTGTCGCGATCGTCGGCGCGCGCAACGCGTCGGCTGCCGCATGCCGCTTTGCCCGACAGATCGCGCAGGGGCTGGCCAGCGAAGGGGTCACCGTGGTCTCGGGGCTGGCGCGGGGGATCGACACCGCCGCGCACCAGGGCTCCATTGCCGAGGGGACGGTCGGCGTCATCGCCAGCGGGATCGACATCGCCTTTCCGCCCGAAAATCGCGAGTTGCAGGAGCGGGTCGGGGCCGAAGGCCTGCTGATCGCCGAGCAGCCGCCCGGCACCGAACCGCTCGCCCGGCACTTCCCCTCGCGCAACCGCATCATCGCCGGACTGGCGCAAGGCACGGTGGTGGTCGAGGCGGCGCCGCGTTCGGGCTCGCTCATCACCGCGCGCATCGCGGCGGAGGCGGGGCGTGAGGTGATGGCGGTGCCCGGATCGCCGCTCGATCCGCGCGCGCAGGGCTGCAACCTGCTGATTCGCGAAGGCGCGACGCTGGTGCAGAATGTCGAGGATATCCTGGAGGCGATCCGGCCGATCGATCCGCGCGCGGTGCGCGCGCCGGCCACGCCTTATGCCGCGGAGCGGGCCGGCGAGCCCGGCGATGCGGATCGTCGGCGAATCGAATCGCTGCTGGGTCCGGTGCCGGTCGCGATCGACGAGCTGATCCGGCAAGCGGAATTGTCCCCGGCGACGGTGCAACTGGTGTTGCTGGAACTCGAACTCGGCGGCCGGCTGGAGCGGCATGCGGGGGGTCGCGCCAGCCTGGCCTAGACGCTGGGCGACACCCATCCCATATTGCCGGACGATGCTGCGTTTCCTCCTGATCCTGGTCGCGCTTGTCGCCTTCGTGGTCGTGGCCGGCACGATCGCGATGTTTGGCGCGGTTGCGGTCGGCGCTGTGTTCGGCCTGCGCGCGCTGCGGCGGCGGGTTTCCGGCGCCCGTCTTCGCCGCATGCAGCGGGCGCGGCCCGCCGATCCGCTGGACGCGGCCTGGGTGGCCGTCGCCGCCGACGCCGATTGGGCGGCAAGCCGGATCGCCGCCGCCCGGACCAGCTGCATGCGGCTGATCGCGATCGCCGAGGCCGAGCCGCTGGCGACCGACGCGGTCGACTGGGCGAATGTCGTGCGCCGCCGCGTGCCCGATCTGGTCGCCGCCTGCATGGCGGAATGTGCCGACGCGACTCCGGGCGAGCGGCGCGGCAATCTGGAGGACCTGGTCGAGAGCCTGGAGAAGATCGGCGCCGAGGCCGATCGCCGCCGCGACCGGTTTCGCAACGCGCGGGTCAGCCCGTTCACGGTACAGCGCACCTATGTCGACCAGCGGACACGCCCCGATCCGCTGAGCTAGCGGCCGACCAGCGCGGCGTCGCGCAGGCCGCGCCAGATGCGTAGCGCCTGTATCGTCTCGGGCACGTCGTGGACGCGCAGCAGCTGGACGCCGTTGTCCGCTCCCTTGAGCGCCAGCGCGACCGATCCGCCGAGTCGCCGGTCGGCCGGCGCCTCGTTCGACAGCGCGCCGACGATCCGCTTGCGGCTGGCGCCCAGCAGCAGCGGCACGCCCAGGCCGTGGAACAGCGCAAGCCCGTTGAGCAGCGCGAGATTGTCGGCGAGCGACTTGCCGAAGCCGATGCCGGGATCGGCGATGATCCGCGCGCGATCGACGCCCGCCGCGACGACCCGGTCGATGCGCGTTTCGAGCCAGTCATAGACCTCGATCAGCACGTCGCCATAGGTGGGCCCGCCGTCCGCGCCCCGTTGCGGATCGCCGGCATGCATCAGCACCACCGGGCATTGCGCGCGGACGACGACATCGAGCGCGCGGTCGTCCCACAGCAGCGCCGACACATCGTTGACGAGATGCGCGCCGGCGGCGAGCGCGGCTTCCATCACGCCGGCCTTGCGCGTGTCGGCAGAGACGATCGTGCCGCTGCGGGCGAGCCGTTCGATCACCGGCACGACGCGGGCGATCTCGTCGCCTTCCCAGACTTCCTTCGCGCCGGGGCGAGTCGATTCGCCGCCGACATCGATCAGCGCCGCGCCCTCTGCCGCCATGTCCACGCCCGCGGCGGCGGCGGCGGCCGGATCGTCCACATGCCTGCCGCCGTCGGAAAAACTGTCGGGCGTCACGTTGAGGATGCCCATCACCTGCGGCTGATCGAACCGCAGCGTCCGTTCGCCGAGCTGGAGCGGCGCGCGCGGCGCGGCGATGCGCGCGGCGATCGCCCGCAGCCGTGCGTCGTCCGGCAATTGCGCGACGGGAATCGTGCGTTGCGCGACGCGCCGGCCGTTCGCGACCGCGATCAGCTGATAGGCCGCGAACCACAGCAATCCGCCGGCCAGCCGCGCGACCTCTCCATCGCGCCCGATCGGCGAATCGGCGAACTCGACCGGGCGCAGATAGCACCGGGCACCGGCCGGCAGATCCAGGGACGGATCGAGGGTCATTCGTCGGCCATGCTCCAAAAGTCCCAAACGTCACACCGCTCACGCGCGAGGCGCACGCACCGTCCCGCAGGCGATGACCATCGCAGAAATCGCCGCTGTAGGAAAACGCCGCGCGTTACGGCTGGGTGGCGAGCAGATAGGTCTGGCGCAGCGTGTCGATCGGCTCGAGGCCCGCTGGCGTTTCATGGTGCCAGAAGGTCCAGCCATTGCACGACGGCGCGCCTTGCAGCGTCGCGCCAAGCTTGTGGATCGACCCCATATTGCCGCATTCGCTGTACAGATTGCCGTCGACGCCGACGCGCGCGCGCCAGCGGCGCTTGCTGTCGGACACGATCGTGCCCGGCGTCAGATAGCCGGTTTCGATGAGCGTGCCGAAGGCGACGCGCGGCGCCTGGCGCGGCGCCTGCATCGTCGTCACCGCCGATTCGTCGAGCGCCAGCGCGGCGGCGATGCGTTCCTGCGCCGCCTCGACATAATTGCCCTCGCGCTCGATGCCGATCCAGTGGCGGCGCAGCCGCTTGGCGACGGCGCCGGTGGTGCCGGTGCCGAAGAACGGGTCGAGCACGATATCGCCCGGCTTGGTGCAGGCGAGCATGACGCGATACAGCAGCGCCTCGGGCTTTTGCGTCGGATGGACCTTGGTGCCGTTCTTCTTCAGGCGCTCCTGCCCGCCGCAGATCGGGAATTCCCAGTCGCTGCGCATCTGCAGTTCGTCGTTCAGCGTCTTCATGCTGCGGTAGTTGAAGGTGTATTTCGCCTTTTCGCCCATCGACGCCCAGATCAGCGTTTCGTGCGCGTTGGTGAAGCGCGTGCCCTTGAAATTGGGCATCGGGTTGGCCTTGCGCCAGATGATGTCGTTGAGGATCCAGAAGCCGAGATCCTGGATCGCCGAACCGACCTTGAAGATGTTGTGATAGCTGCCGATCACCCAGATCGTGCCGTTGGGCTTCAGGATGCGGCGCGCCTCGGCCAGCCACAGCCGGGTAAAGGCGTCATAGGCATTGAGCGAATCGAACTTGTCCCAATCGTCGGTGACCGCGTCGACATGGCTGCCGTCGGGGCGATTGAGGTCGCCGCCGAGCTGGAGGTTGTAGGGCGGATCGGCGAAGATCATGTCGACCGACGCGGCGGGCAGCGCGCGCATCGCCTCGATACAATCCTGCTGGATGATCGAATCGAGCGGCAGCACGTCCACCCATGACCGGGTGCGGACGTCGACGGATGTCGGCGCGCGTCCGACCTTTTCGAGAACCCCCATTAACCACTCCACCCCGTTTGAACCGGCGAAACGCCATGAAAGGACGGACTCCGTCAAGCGAACATTGGTTAACGAAAAGCCTTGGGATTCCGTTAACTTCGCGGAACATTTGGCGACTTGTCCACATCTGGAGTCCGCGACTTATCCACAGCCACTAGAATTGGTAGGGCGCGAAAAATCGCCGCGCGCCGAACGCGATTTGTCATGAATTTACAGATTATCGGTCAAGCGTCGGCGGCGACTGACCTCATAACCGGATCCCGCGCGTATTTTCGCGGCATTTGCCTGTAAATGTGAATAGGGACGCTCGCACACAAGCGAGGACCATATGACCTATCAGGACGAAATCGCCCGGGCGCAGCAGCCCATTGACGCCGAAAACGGCCGCTGGAACGGCATCGACGCCGAATCCGTCGCGCGCATGCGGCTGCAGAACCGGTTTCGCACGGGCCTGGACATCGCCAAGTACACCGCGGGCGTGATGCGCCGCGACATGGCGGCCTATGATGCCGATCCGGCGGCCTATACCCAGTCGCTCGGCTGCTGGCACGGCTTCATCGGGCAGCAGAAGCTGATCTCGATCAAGAAGCATTTCGGCACGACCAAGGGCAGGTACCTCTATCTGTCGGGCTGGATGGTCGCGGCGCTGCGCAGCGACTTCGGCCCGCTGCCCGACCAGTCGATGCACGAGAAGACCAGCGTTCCGGCGCTGATCGAGGAGCTGTACACCTTCCTCAAGCAGGCCGACGCGCGTGAGCTGGGCATGATGTTCCGCGATCTCGATGCCGCGCGCGACGCCGGCAACGCGGTCGAGGCGGCGCGCATCCAGAGCGCGATCGACAATTACGAGACGCATGTCGTGCCGATCATCGCCGATATCGATGCGGGCTTCGGCAATGCCGAGGCGACGTACCTGCTCGCCAAGAAGATGATCGAGGCCGGCGCCTGCGCGCTGCAGATCGAGAATCAGGTGAGCGACGAGAAGCAGTGCGGCCACCAGGACGGCAAGGTCACCGTGCCGCACGAGGACTTCCTGGCGAAGGTCCGTGCCTGCCGCTACGCCTTCCTGGAGATGGGCGTCGATGATGGCATCATCGTCACGCGCACCGATTCGCTGGGCGCGGGCCTGACCAAGCAGATCGCGTTCAGCAAGGAAGCCGGCGATATCGGCGACCAGTATAACGCATTCCTCGATTGCGAGGAGGTCACCGACCTCGCCTCACTGCGCGGCGACGTGGTGATCGAGCGCGACGGCAAGCTGATGCGGCCGAAGCGGCTGCCGTCGAACCTGTTCCAGTTCCGTGAGGGGACCGGGGCGGACCGTTGCGTGCTCGATTGCATCACGTCGCTCCAGCACGGCGCCGACCTCTTGTGGATCGAGACCGAGAAGCCGCATATCGAGCAGATCGCGTCGATGGTCGACCGCATCCGCGAGGTGATCCCGAACGCGAAGCTGGTGTACAATAATTCGCCGAGCTTCAACTGGACGCTCAACTTCCGCCAGCAGGTGTTCGACGCTTGGGAAGCGGCGGGCAAGGACGTGTCGGGTTACGACCGCGCCAAGCTGATGAGCGTCGATTACGACACCACCGATCTGGCGGCGGAAGCCGACGAGAAGATCCGCACCTTCCAGAAGGATGCGGCGGCGCGTGCCGGCATCTTCCACCACCTGATCACGCTGCCGACCTATCACACGGCGGCGCTCTCCACCGACAACCTCGCCAAGGAGTATTTCGGTGACGCGGCGATGCTGGGTTACGTCAAGGGCGTGCAGCGGCAGGAAATCCGCCAGGGCATCGCCTGTGTGAAGCACCAGAACATGTCCGGGTCGGACATCGGCGACGATCACAAGGAATATTTCGCCGGCGAGGCCGCGTTGAAGGCGGGCGGCGTTCACAACACGATGAACCAGTTCGCGGCTTAAACGGGATATTTACGGCGCTCGGCCAGCAAAGCCGGCGCCGGAACCCGAGAAAGGTTTCCTGGGGAGGAAAGGAGGCCCGTCGCAGCGTTTCGGCGCTGCGGCGGGTCTTTCCCTGTTTGGGGCGGGTTACGAGGGGGCGGGTGCTTCGAACTCGACGATCACCGCTTCGACATTCTGCTTCGCTTCGCCGTGATGCACCGCCTCGACATTGTTGCCGTCGGGATCGAGCAGGAAGGCGGCGTAATAGCCGGGATGATAGGGGCGCTCGCCCGGCGCGCCATTGTCGGTGCCGCCGGCGGCGAGGCCGGCCTGGTGCCATGCCTCGACCGTGGCGCGGTCCTTTGCCTGGAAGGCGAGATGGTGGCGGCCGGTGAGCTTGCCCGCCGCGGCCGCGCTGTCGGCGGTCGAGACGAACAGCTCGTCCGCCCAGAAATAATCCTTGCCCTCGCCGCTGAGCTTGACGCCGAGCGCATCGAACAAGGCGGTGTAGAACCGGCGGCTGGCGGGCAGATCGGCGACGACCAACTGGACATGATCGATCAGGCGGCCGCGATAGAGCTTCTGGATTTCCATGGGGAACTCTTCGATTGGCGGTGCCGGCCCGCTCCCCCTCGGGGTCCCCACAAAGTAATACTTTGTGGGGCGACCCGCACCCGGCCACCCACAGCATATCCTGAATGGGCGGCCGGGTGGGGGAGCGGGCCGGCACCGCTCGGAAAAGCCGAACGGGCTAGAAGGCGTCAACTGCCGGGCCGAAGTCGAGTTCCGCCTGCGCGACCGGCGCGAAGCTGCGGCGGTGGTGTGGCGTCGGGCCGTGACGGCGCAACGCCTCCTGATGCGCCCTCGCCGCATAGCCCTTGTTGCGGGCCCAGCCATATTGCGGGTGGAGCGCGTCGAGCTCTTCCATCATGCAGTCGCGGCGGTGCTTGGCGACGATCGAGGCGGCGGCGATCGACAGGCACAGCGCGTCGCCGCCGACCACCGCCTGGCTGCGATGCGTCCAGTCGGGGCAGCGATTGCCGTCGACCAGCACGAAGGCCGGCGGGATGTCGAGCGCGGCGACGGCGCGGGTCATCGCCAGCATCGTCGCCCAGAAGATGTTGAGCCGGTCGATCTCCTCGACCGTGCAGATGCCGACGCCGACGCGCGCGCAGGCGAGCAGCTCGGCGCACAGCCGCGCGCGCCTGGCGGCGGTCAGCGCCTTGGAATCGTCGATGCCCTCGGGGATGCAGCGCGGATCGAGCACCACGGCGGCGGCGACCACCGGGCCGGCGAGCGGGCCGCGGCCCGCCTCGTCCACGCCGGCCACCGGCCCCTTGTGCAGGCGCTGATAGCGGCGTTCGTGCGTGAGATCGGGCATGGTCAGCCTTCCATCGCGTCGAACGGGACGACGCCAAGGGCATGGCCGATCGGGCCGTGGCCCTGGCCCAGCTGCGGCGCGGCGAGAAGGGCGGCGCGCACGAAGCGGACCGCCTGTTCGAACGAGTCGGCGATCGACTTGCCCGCGCCGAGCCCGGTGGCGAGCGCGCTGGCGAAGGTGCAGCCGGTGCCATGGGTGTGTCGCGTGTCGATCCGGGGGGCGGCGATCCGTGCGATCGACATGCCGTTCGGGGCGAACAGCTGGTCGTGCACCGCATCGCCGGTGCCATGGCCGCCCTTTTCGGCGAGGTGGCAGCCATGCGCCAGCACCGCCGCGCGGCCGCCGAGCGCGGCGAGCTCAGGCAGGTTCGGGGTGGTGACGGTCGCCAGCCGCATCAGCCGTTCGAACGCGGCGATCGTGGCGGTGTCGGCCAGCGCCGCGCCGCTGGTCGAAATCATCACCGGATCGAACACGATCGGCACGGTAAGCGTTTCGAGCCGGTCGGCGAGCGCATGTGCGGCCGGTGCCGATCCGATCATGCCGATCTTGATCGCATCGACGCCGATATCGCCGGCCACCGCATCGATCTGCGCCAGCACCGTCTCGACCGGCACCAGGTGCGCCGCCGTCACGCCCAGCGTGTTCTGCACGGTGACGGCGGTGATCGCGGTCATGGCATGGCCGCCCAGCATGGTGACCGTCCTGATATCCGCCTGGATGCCTGCGCCGCCGCCCGAATCCGAACCGGCGATGACAAGGATGCGGGGGATGGTCATTTGCCGAAACGGCGCCGTGTCGAAGGCGGATATCTTTTCAATGCGTCGCCGACGCGCGCCGGGCGATCGAGCAGTTCGCCGCCGCAATTGGGACAACGCTCGTCCATCGCGTCGGCGCAGGTCGCGCAGAAGGTGCATTCGAACGAACAGATGAACGCCCCGCCCTGGTCGGCGGGCAGGTCGGCGCCGCAGCGTTCGCAGTCGGGGCGCATTTCCAGCATCAGGCGGCCGCCGCGCGCACCGCGTCGCAGATGCGGTCGACGACCGATTCGATCTGCTGCCGATCCTCGCCCTCGGCCATCACGCGGATCACCGGTTCGGTGCCCGACGGGCGGATGAGGAGGCGGCCGGTGCCTTCGAGTTCGGCTTCGGCATCGGCGATCGCGCGCTTCACCGCGTCCTGTTCAAGCGGTCTGCCGCCGGCGAAGCGGACATTCTTGAGCAGCTGCGGCAGCGGGTCGAAACGGTGCAGCACCTCGCTCGCCGGTGCGCCGGCGCGGACCAGCTCGGCCAGCACCTGCAGCGCGGCGACCAGCCCGTCGCCGGTGGTGGCGTAGTCGGAGAGGATGATGTGGCCCGACTGCTCGCCGCCGACATTATAGCCCGAGGCGCGCATCTTTTCGAGCACATGGCGGTCGCCGACCTGGGTGCGGACCAGGCCCAGGCCCTGCGCGGCGAGATGGCGTTCCAGGCCAAGGTTCGACATGACGGTGGCGACCAGGCCGCCACCCGCCAGCCGCCCCTGCCGCGCCCAGCCGCCGGCGATCGTCGCCATCAGCTGGTCGCCATCGACCACCTGGCCGCGTTCGTCGGCGACGATCAGCCGGTCGGCATCGCCGTCGAGCGCGATGCCGATCTGCGCGCCCGCCGCCACCACCGTCTCGCACAGCGTGAGCGGCGCGGTCGAGCCGACCTGGTCGTTGATGTTCTTGCCATTGGGTTCGATGCCGATCGCGACCACTTCGGCGCCCAGTTCCCACAGCGCCGAGGGGGCGACCTGATAGGCCGCGCCATTGGCGCAATCGATCACGATCTTGAGCCCGTCGAGCCGCAGGTCGGCCGGAAAGGTCGATTTGGCGAAGTGGATATAGCGGCCGCGCGCGTCCTCGATCCGCTTGGCGCGGCCGATCTCGGGCGCGGGGGGCAGTTCGATCTCGCCGTCGATCAGCGCCTCGATCGCGGTTTCGTCGGCGTCCGACAGCTTGTAGCCGTCCGGCCCGAACAGCTTGATGCCGTTATCGGCATAGGGATTGTGGCTGGCCGAGATCATCACGCCAAGGTCAGCGCGCATCGACTGGGTCAGCATGGCGACGGCGGGGGTGGGCATCGGGCCGACCAGCACCACGTCCATGCCGACGCTGGTGAAGCCCGCGACCATCGCGTTTTCCAGCATATAGCCCGACAGGCGGGTGTCCTTGCCGATCACCACGCGATGCTTGTGATCGCCGCGCAGGAAATGCCGGCCCGCCGCCATGCCGACCTTCATCGCCATCGCCGCCGTCATCGGATGGGCATTGGTCTTGCCGCGAATGCCGTCGGTGCCGAAATATTTCCTTGCCATTACCGGGGTCTCGCGGCCTTTTGATGTTGATGCGAGTGCTGATAGCGCCGCGGAACGAAAAGGGCGAGCATGTCGCAATCGACCCGCATCCTGCTGGCGCTGATCGGCGGCCTGGCGATCGGCATCGGGGCGGCGTGGTCCGCGCCCGCGCAAGGCCTGCGGGTCGCGGGCTGGGTCGAGCCGGTCGGCATCTTGTGGCTGCATGCGTTGCAGATGACGATCGTGCCGCTGGTCGTGGCGCTGCTGGTCACCGGGATCGCCGCATCGGCCGAACATGCCAGCGCCGGCAAGCTCGCCGGGCGCGCGTTCCTGAGCTTTATCGTGCTGCTGTGGATCTCGACCGCGATCGGCGGCGCGCTGATGCTCGGCTATCTCGAGCTGTGGCCGCTTGGCGCCGAAAACGCGGCGGCGCTGCGCGGGGCGCTGGGCGGCGCGGCGCCGGTCGGCCAAGTGCCGCCGTTCAGCGCGTTCGTGATCGCGATGGTGCCCAGCAACCCGATCGCCGCCGCGGCGAACGATGCGTTCCTGCCGCTGATCCTGTTCGCCACCGTCTTCGCCTTTGCGGTCACGCGGCTGCCGGCGGCGGAGCGCGCGGCGCTGACCGGGCTGTTCCAGGCGCTGGGCAATGCGATGCTGGTGGTGATCAACTGGGTGCTGTGGCTGGGGCCGGTCGGGGTCGGCGCGTTCGCCTTTGTCGTCGGCGCGCGGGCGGGAAGCGCGGCGTTCGGCGGGCTGATCCATTATATCCTGCTGATCTGCGGGGTGGGGATCGTGCTGTGGGCGCTGGCGCTGCCGTTCGCGGTGCTGGTCGCGCGGCTCTCGCCGCTGCGCTATCTGCGGGCGATGGGGCCATCGACCGCGGTGGCGCTGAGCACGCAATCCTCGCTCGCCAGCCTGCCGGCGATGCTGCGCGCGACCGAGGCGCTGGGCGTGCCGGTCGCGCGATCGGGCGTGGTGCTGCCGATCGCGGTGGCGGTGTTCCGCTGGACCAGTCCGGCGATGAACCTGGCGGTGGCGCTCTATGTCGCGCACTGGTTCGGGATCGAGCCGAGCGCGGGGGCGATCGCCGCGGGCTATGTCACCGCCGCGATCACCACGCTGGGATCGGTGAGCCTGCCCGGCACGATCAGCTTCATCGGATCGATCGCGCCGATCGCGATCGCGATGGGGGTGCCGATCGCGCCGCTCGGCCTGCTGATCGCGGTCGAGACGGTGCCCGACATCTTTCGTACGCTGGGCAATGTCGCGATGGACGTGGCGGCGACGCGCGCGATTGCCGGCGAGGGCGGCGCGGCGGGTGAGGCGGATGCGCTGGTCAGCACTTCGTTACCATGATGGTTGACGAATTGGTGACGATCGGGGTGTAGCACGGCATCCTGTGGGAATCCCTTCCACGCCTGGAAATTGCCGTGGCAAAGATCAGGATATTGGTCGTCGACGATTCGGTGACGATCCGCGCGATGATCGAGGCGCTGCTCGAGAAGGAGCCGGACATGACGCTGGTCGGCGCCGCGGCCAATGCCGACGAGGCCGAACGCATGATCGCGCTTCACCACCCCGATGTCGTGACGCTCGATATCGCGATGCCCGGCATGGACGGGCTGGCGCTGCTGGAACGGGTCAAGGCGCACAGCCATGTGCTGATGCTGTCGAGCCATGACGAGGCGGTGCAGGCGGCGCTGGATCGCGGGGCGCACGGCTTTTTCTGCAAGTCGCGGATCACGCGCAATCCCGGAGAGCTCAAGCGGCTGATTCGGGGCGCCGCGGCGGGGCGGGTGCTGCGCACGCTGGGCCACGATCCGCTGCCGGCCTGAGCGTCACTTCATCAGCACCAGTTCCTCGGCCATCGACGGGTGCAGCGCGACGGTCTGGTCGAAATCGGCCTTGGTCAGGCCGGCCTTCACCGCGACGGCGGCGGCCTGGAGGATCTCGGGCGCGTCCGGGCCGATCATGTGCAGGCCCAGCACCTTGCCCGAATTGGGCTCGCAGATCATCTTGTACAGCGCGCGTTCGTTGCGGCCGGCCAGCACGTTCTTCATCGGGCGGAAGTCGGACGTGTAGACGCTGACCGCGCCATATGCCTCGCGCGCCTGGGCTTCGGTCATGCCGACCCCGGCGATCGGCGGATGGCTGAACACCGCGGCGGGGATGCAGCCATAGTCGACGGTGGTCGGCTTGCCGCCGAACACGCTGTCGGCGAAGGCCTGGCCCTCGCGGATCGCGACGGGCGTGAGCTGGACGCGGTTGGTGACGTCGCCCACCGCATAGATGCTGTCGACCGACGAGCGGTTGTCCGCGCCGACCACCACCGCGCCCTTGTCGTCCAGCGTCACGCCGATTTCGGCAAGGCCGAGGCCATCGGTGTTGGGCACGCGGCCGGTGGCGAACAGCACGCAATCGACCTCGAGATCGTCGTGATTTGTCATGCCGACCTTGAGGCTGCCGTCGGCTTGCTGGTCGATACCCTTGAACTCGGCATGGAAGCGGAAGTCGATGCCCTTGGTCATGCTGATCTGCAGCAGCCGGTCGCGGATCTGCGCGTCATAGCCGCGCAGGATCACGTCCGATCG
This sequence comes from uncultured Stakelama sp., assembly GCA_964413495.1. GTDB lineage: Bacteria > Pseudomonadota > Alphaproteobacteria > Sphingomonadales > Sphingomonadaceae > Sphingomonas. Next base: position 39,151 of record CAYPRW010000007.1, read on the forward strand.
GTTGATGAGCGTGACCTTGCTGTGCAGTTCGTTGAAGATCCCGGCGAATTCGTTGGCGATATAGCCGGCACCGGCGATCAGGATACGTTTGGGCAACCGGTCGAGGTGGAACACCTCGTTCGAGGTGATGCCATGCTCGCTGCCGGGGCAATGCGGGATCGCCGGCCGCGCGCCGGTGGCGATGAGGATCCTGCCGGCGCTGGCCTTGCGGCCGCCGGCCAGCGTGACCTCGTTCGCGCCGGAGACGGTGGCGCGTTCGAGGATCATCTCGACGCCATGGCTGTCGAGCGTGCCGGTATAGGCCTGGTTGAGCCGGTCGACCTCGGCCAGGACGTTGTCGCGCAGCACCGTCCAGTCGAAGCTGCATTCGGGCACGTCCCAGCCGAAGCGGCGCGCATCGTGCAGATCCTCGGCGAAATGCGCGCCATAGATCAGCAGCTTCTTGGGCACGCAGCCGCGGATGACGCAGGTGCCGCCGATGCGATATTCCTCGGCCACCGCGACCCTGGCGCCGTGCGCCGCGGCGACGCGCGAGGCGCGCACGCCGCCCGAGCCGGCGCCGATGACGAAGAGGTCGTAATCGTGATCGGGCATCTGCTGTCCCTCAGCCGAACGCGCGGCGGATGAGATCGGTGGTCGACGGATCGAAATCCTGCCCGCCGCGATCGGCCGCCCTGGCCATTTCCTTGCCCAGCTCGACGCCGAACTGGTCGAAGGCGTTGATGCCGAGCAGCGCGGCGCTGACGAAGGTGCGGTGTTCGTAGAAGGCGATCAGCGCGCCGAGCGTGCGCGGGTCGAGCTCGTCGAGCAGGATCGTGCTCGACGGGCGGTCGCCGGGATAGGCGCGCGCGGCATCGGCGTTGTCGCGGCCGGCCATCAGCGCGGCGCCCTGGGCGAAGGCATTGACCAGCAGCTGGCGGTGATGATCCTCGGCCTGGGTGTCGCCCGGCTCGATCACGCCGAGGAACTCGACCGGCACGAGGTGCGTGCCCTGGTGGAGCAGCTGGAACACCGCATGCTGCGCGTCGGTGCCGACCCCGCCCCAGGTGATCGGCGCGCTGGGACGGCCGAGCGGTCGGCCGTCGGCGGTGACCGACTTGCCGTTCGACTCCATCTCGAGCTGCTGGAGATAGGAGGGCAGCAGGCGGAGGCGCTCGTCATAGGCGAAGCTGGCGCGCGTCTGGCAGCCGCGGTTCTGCGCGTAATAAAGGTCGGCAAAGGCGGCGAGGACCGGGGCGTTGCTCTTGAGGTCGGTCAGGCGGAAGTGGCGGTCCATCTCGGCCGCGCCGTCGAGCAGCGCCTCGAATGCGTCCCAGCCCAGCGCGATCGCGGCGGGAAAGCCGATCGACGACCATAAGGAATAGCGCCCGCCGACGCTCTCCGCGAAGGGCAGGACGCGGGTTTCGTCGACACCCCATTCGATTGCCTTGTCGGGCGAAGCGGTGAGCGCGATTACGCGGCCATAGGGGTCCTCGACGCCATGTTCGCGCATCCAGTCGAGCGCGCTTTGCGCGTTGAGCAGCGTTTCGGTGGTGGTGAAGGTCTTGGATGCGACGGCGATCAGCGTGGCGTGGGGGTCGAAAGTGGCGATCGCCTCTTCCAGCGCGCAGCCATCGACATTGGAGACGATCGCGACGTCATAGCGCCCGCTCTCTCGCCCCAGCGCGTCGATCAGCAATTCGGGGCCGAGCGCCGAGCCGCCGATGCCGATATGCAGGATGTGCGCGACGGGGCCGAGTGCCTCGGCCTCGATCGCGTCGATCAGGCCGCGCATGCGGGCGTGGAAGGCGGCGGCGCGGGCGACGCTGTCGGGTGCGCCCTCGCCGCGTTCGGCGGTGTGCTCGACCGCGCGGCCTTCGGTGACGTTCACCGCCTCGCCGGCGAACAGCGCGTCGCGCTTGGCGGCGAGGTTGGCCGATTTGGCCAGCGCCGCGAACGCATCGAGCGCGGCGGCGTCGAGATGCGTCTTGGAAAAGTCGAAATGGATGCCGGCGACGTCGCTCGACAGCGTGGCGAGCCGGTTGGGGTCGGCGGCGAACAGGGCCTTGAGCGGGGTGCGCGGCAGGGCCTCGATCGCGGTCCAGTCGGGGGTCGGCACGGCCAGTCTCCTTGGTTGGTGGCGCGCATGTAGCGTGCCGCATCGGGAGCCGCCAGCCGAAGGAACAGAATTGATCCTCCCCGGCACGGGGAGGTGGCAGCGCGCAGCGATGACGGAGGGGGCGTGCCACCAGTGCTGCGCTATGTGGCGAGCCCCCTCCACCACCGCCTGCGGCGGCGGTCCCCCTCCCCGTGCCGGGGAGGATCGAACGATCCGTGCCTTGACGCTGCCACACGCCCCGCGCAGAGCAGCGGCATGGACGATACCGCTTCCGCAGATTCCGCGCCCGAGGCGCCAGAGAGCGCCGCGCCCCAAGACGCCGCGACAACGCCCGCCGCGACAACCCCTGCCGCGCCGAAACCCCATTCCGAATGGCGCGACACGCTGACCTTCCTGGTCAAGCTGGCGATCCTGGTGTTCGTGGTGCGCAGCTTCATCTTTGCGCCGTTCAGCATTCCGTCGGGATCGATGCTGCCGCGCCTGCTGGTCGGCGACTATCTGTTCATCACCAAATGGAATTACGGCTATTCCAAACATTCGCTGCCGTGGAGCTGGCCGCTGATCCCCGGCCGCATCTTCGCCGACGATCCGACGCGCGGGGACGTGGTGGTGTTCAAGGCGCCGCCGACCGACAATCAGGACTGGATCAAGCGCGTCATCGGCCTGCCCGGCGACACGGTGCAGATGCGCGGCGGCCAGCTGATCCTCAATGGCCAGGCGGTGCCTAAGGCGCGGATCGCCGATTTCGTCGAGCCGATCTCGCCCAATAGCGGTTGCCGGCCCGAATTCGTCGAGGCGACCGGCGGCAGCGCGGGCGTGTGCCGGATCCCGCGCTTTCGCGAGACGTTGCCGGGCGGCAAGAGCTATGAAGTGCTCGATCAGGGGCAGACGCCTGCCGACGATACCGAGGTGTTCACCGTGCCCGCCGGCCATGTCTTCCTGATGGGCGACAATCGCGACGATTCGACCGACAGCCGCTTTACCCATGAAGTGGGCGGCATCCGTTTCGTGCCGATGCAGAATCTGCAGGGCAAGGCGGTGGTCAGCTTCTGGTCCACCGACGGCAGCGCGCAATGGCTGCTGCCCTGGACGTGGTTCACCGCGGCGCGCTGGAGCCGGATCGGGGAAGGCTTTTGAGCGAGCCGCTCGACGGCTGGCTGGCCGGCTTGATCGGGCAGCCGCCGGCCGGGCTCGCCCGGTTCGAGCGGGCGCTGACGCATGGCAGCCATGGCGCGGACAATTACGAACGGCTCGAGTTCCTGGGCGACCGGGTGCTGGGGCTGACGATCGCCGATTGGCTGTACGAGCGGTTTCCCGACGAGCCCGAGGGCAAATTGTCGCGGCGCTTCAATGCATTGGTGACCGGGGCGGCGTGTGCGCAGGTGGCGCGCGAGATCGGCGTGCCGGCGCGGCTGCGGCTGGGCAAGCAGGCGCGCGACGACGGGGCGGCGGACAGCGACAATGTGCTGGGCGACGTCATGGAGGCGCTGATCGGCGCGCTGTTCCTTGAGCGCGGCTTTAGCGAGGCGCAGGCCTGGGTGCGGCGGTTGTGGGACAGCCGGATCGACGAGCAGGGATCGGCGCCCAAGCATCCCAAATCGTCGTTGCAGGAATGGGCCGCGGCGAACAACCGGCGGCCGCCCGAATATGAACTGGTCGACCGGTCGGGGCCGGGGCATGCGCCGCGCTTTCGGGTGCGTGCGGTGATCGGCAAGCTGGCGGCGGCCGAGGGCGAGGGCAGCTCGAAGCAGGAGGCGGAGACTGCCGCTGCCGAAGCGTTGCTGGGGCGGTTGAAGGGGTGATGTTGTTCACGCGAAGGCGCGAAGGCGCGAAGATTTTTGTTCGCGCAGAGACGCGGAGGCGTAGAGATGTTTCGCCTTGCGCGAAGCGCGCACGTACCGCCTGCGTTGCGGCAGGTGATGCCGCTCGTGAAATGAAAGCCGCTGACGCGGCAAGACAACATCTCTGCGCCTCTGCGCCTCTGCGCGAACAAAATTCCTTTTCTTCCCTTCGCGTCTTCGCGTCTTCGCGTGAACCCGTTCCCGGACACCCCGCATGACCCAGCATTGCGGTCTGATCGCGATCGTCGGCGCGCCGAATGCGGGCAAGTCGACGCTGGTCAATGCGCTGGTCGGGCAGAAGGTGGCGATCGTCAGCCCCAAGGCGCAGACCACGCGCACGCGGCTGATGGGCATCGCGATCGAGGGCGAGGCGCAGCTGCTGCTGGTCGATACGCCGGGCATCTTCGATCCGGCGCGGCGGCTGGACCGGGCGATGGTCGCCGCCGCTTGGGAGGGCGCGAGCGGCGCGGACCTGATCGCGCTGGTGGTCGACGGCAAGGGCGGGGTGGGGCCGAAAGTGCGCGCGCTGGCGCAGACGCTGAAGGACCGCAAGGAGCGCAAGCTGCTGATCCTCAACAAGGTCGATATCGCCGACAAGCCGCGCCTGTTGGGGCATGCCGCGACGCTCAACGATCTGGGGGCGTTCGACGACACCTGGTTCGTGTCGGCGGCGACCGGGGACGGGGTGGCGGAGCTGAAGGCGGCGCTGGCGGCGAAGCTGCCCGAGGGGCCGTGGCATTTCCCCGAGGACCAGGTGTCCGACGCGACCGACCGCATGCTGGCGGCGGAGATCACGCGCGAGCAGCTGTACCTGCAGCTGCATGCCGAACTGCCCTATGCCAGCGCGGTCGAGACCGAGCGGTATAGCGAGCGCGACGACGGATCGGTCGAGATCCACCAGCAGATCCTGGTCGGGCGCGAGACGCAGCGTGCGATCGTGCTGGGCAAGGGCGGCAGCCGGATCAAGGAGATCGGCGCGCGCGCGCGGGCCGAGCTGATGACGCTGCTGGGCGTGAGGGTGCACCTGTACCTGCATGTGAAGGTGCGGCCCGGCTGGGAGGACGATCGCGGGCTGTATCGCGATATCGGGCTGGACTGGGTGGAATAGCGGGTCATGCCCCGCGGCGCGACCGCAGCCAGCTGCCCAATGCCCACCAGGCGAGCGCCCACAGCGTGCCGAAGCTCCAGCCGGCCAGCACGTCGCTGGGCCAGTGGACGCCGAGATAGACGCGGCTGGCGCCGATCGTGGTGACCAGCAGCACGGTGGCGGCGAACAGCAACCAGCGGGCGCGTTTCGCCGCGACGATCTGCATCAGGACCAGCGCGAGGGTGAGGTAGACGATCGCGCTGTTGGCGGCATGGCCGCTGGGGAAGCTGGCCGAGCCGACCTCGACCAGGTGATCGACCAGCGCGGGGCGCTGGCGGCCGACCAGCCCCTTGGCAAGCGCGACGGCGAGCGAGCCGCTGACGGTGCCGCCGAACACCAAAGCGGCGGTGAGCAGGTGGCGTTGGGCGATGAGGAAGCCGATCGTCAATGCGACGGCGAGGGTGAGCAGCGTTTCGCTGCCCAGCGCGGTCACATCGATCATCGCCTGACGCAGCCATTGCGGGCCGATGGGCGTGGCGAGGTCGCCGGACTGGCGCAGCGCGAGCATGATCGCGCGGTCGAAGGCGAAGGCGTGGCCGCCGGCGATCGTGCGGCCGAGCAGGGCGAGCACCGCCACCGCCCCGGCCAGCGCGGCCAGCGCGATGAAGGCGAAGGGCGGGTGGCGCAGATCGGCCGCGCTGCGATCGGGCGTCACCGGCGCATGCAGCGCGGCGTGGATGCTGAGCGGGGCGTCGGGGTCGCTCATGTCCGAGCGGCGAAGAACATGAGGTAGACGAGGCGGCCATCGTCCGCGCCGGTACCGAAGCCGGGGGCGCTGTTGTGGAACATCCATGGGCTGAACAGGGTCAGCCGGTTGAAGCGCATCGGGGCGGTGAAGCTCCTTTCCCAGCGGCCGGGCTGGCGGGTGTCCCTGTTCACCACATCCTCGACCAGCGCGTTGATATCGGCATAGCCGGCGGCGGCGATGGCGTCGGCGGTGCGCGGCACGCTGTCGAGCCCGGTGCGGCGGTGGCGGTAGAAATCGGTGCCGCCGCGGCAATGTTGCGGCGGGGTGAGGTAGAGAATGCCCGACCAGAAGGCGGGATCGATATGTACGCCGCTCTGCCCGCGATCGCCCTTCAGCGTCAGGCGGCAATGGCCGTGGAGCGTGCCGGGCGCGCCGGTCAGCGGCACCCCGGCGAGGCGCGAGACATGGTCGTCCAGGCCCGGAATGGGCAGCGGGCGATGCGAGACGGTGCCGGGATAGTTGGCGCCGGCGTCCTTCACCGATGCGTCATAGCCCAGCGCGAGCGCCTGCCGCCGCAGCTCGTGCGGGTTGGCGACGAAATCGTCGATCATGACGAAGCCGGGGGGCATCGCGTTGGTCTGGCAGCCCGGGCGGCGGCGGGCAAGGCGTGCGGCCCGGCATGCGCGGACTTCGCTGGGTTCGCGGCGGGGCGCATCGTCAGGCACCTTTCCGTTGTTCGCTTTATGTTCTATATGCACGATCATGCAGGCCGCTTTTTCATTTGCGGTGGCGGACGTTGCAGGCTGGCGCGCGCGGCTGGGGCCGGTCGCGCTGCCGCGGCGGCGGCGCTCGCCGGTCGGGCAGCTGGTCAAGTCGATCATCAGCGCGCGGACCCGCGATGCGGTGTCGACCGCGGCCTATGACCGGCTGGTCGAGCTTCATGGCGGACCGGCGGCGCTGGCGCGGGCGAACCCGGTGGCGGTCGCGCGGGTGATTTATGACGTGACCTTTGACGAGGCGAAGGCGGCGCAGCTGGTGGCGGCGCTGCGGCGGATCGCAGCGGCGGAGGGCGGGTTCGCGCTGGGCCATCTGGCGGATCGGCCGCTGGCGCAGGCGCTGGCGTGGCTGGAGCGGCTGCCCGGGGTGGCGCGCAAGGTGTCGGCCTCGACGCTCAATGCCAGCACGCTGGGGCGGCCGGTGATGATCGTCGACACGCATGTGCTGCGCGTGCTGCAGCGCCTTGGCTTCGTGCCGGCGGGTGCGGATTATCGCGCGGGCAGCGAGGCGGTGACTGCGGCGATGCCGGACTGGAGTGGCGACGATTTCCTGGGGTTTCACATCGCGCTGAAGCGGCTGGGGCAGGCGGTGTGCCGGTGGGACGTGCCGGATTGCGCGGTGTGTCCGCTGGCGGGGGATTGTTTGACAGCGGTGCGTGGTGGCGCGCGGATAGCGTCACGCGCGCAGCGGCCAGCGGCCGTGTTCGACATGAGTGGTCTTGCCGACGATGCTTTCGGTGAGGATGATTTCGTCGACCGTCCAGCCGATCGGGGCGGTCTTCTGTGCGTTGAGCCGGTCGCCGCGATAGTTGATCGTGACATGCGGTTCGGGCGTGGTGCCTTCGGTGAAAGGCGCCTTGTGCAGGACGAGGTGGTTCATGAGGCTGCGCTGAAAGGCGCGGGCTTGCGCGAGCGGATCGCGGGTGCGCAGCGTGACGGCCTTGCGGTTCTCGATCCGGTCGAAATGGAGTGGAAAGGCGGGGCCGTCGAAGCTGTTCAGCGCGGTGATGACTTGGCCGAGCCAGTCGGGCGGGGCGTGGTGGAGATCGAACAGCGAAACGAGCGTGACGTGGAGGAGGTGCGGGCCGCGCGAGAGATCGTTGCGGGGGAGCGCGGTGATCGCTTGCTGGATGGCCGGCGGGGGCTTGGCCATGATGTAGAGCGGGTTGCGGGCGCGCATGAAACTGCTGAACGTGTAAGTCCGGTCTCCAACTCAATCCTGAGCGTCACGTATCACTTCGATTTCAGTGACTGACATCAAACGTGGCACCTCATCTGCTGTTCGCTCGACTAGTCCCTGCACGCGTATACGAGCGCCGAGTAGTCGCTTAGGATTTACGTCCACCATATGACGATAGGCGCAACGGACATCCCGAACCTGCTCATTGGCGATGCCTCGCAGATCGAACCGTCTCGCATCAAGGTCGATTTCGCGCACCTCGCCGGTGAATTCCAGCACGTCACCTCGCAGGACCGGCTTTACCAAACTCTCTCGGATCGCGCGGCGATGCTCGGATGTCAGAGTAGCTGGCATTGCATCACTCTGACCAGACACTGACACCGTCTCGATGCCACGCCTACCGGACGGCGATATCCGTTGAATGGCAACCAGCGCCGCGTCCCGCACTTTGGGATCTTCGACGATCTCTGACACTTCTTCAACTGATACGGCATCGCTATCTTTGTAAACCGTATGGGCGACGTCATCGATTATCTTGAGGGCTCGCTTTGTAGAGTCCACGAGCGTGTCGTGTTCACCTAGAAGTTTTCCTCGCCCCTCATGGTGGGACGGTTGAGCAGAAAGGCCCACCACCAAACTGCCCTTAGCCATTCCGGTCAACCCAAGGTCTATTGCCTTCGGTGTGACACGACCATCAGCCCACAAGCCCAGTATAACCTTCGTCAGATCAGTGACTTGAGTTGTCACATTCTCAAAAATTGAAGTGATAAGTTGCAGGCGTGGGTTGGCGTCGAAGGCGCTGCCCTCAACCCGTATAACCAAATCCGAATTGTCTCTGACTTCCGCAATTGCAAAGTCTTGGACCAGCAAGTCTTCGAGCATTTTATAGTACGGCTGTAACGATGTGTCAGAATCGATGCCGAGCTTCGAATAGCGGGCGCGCATTGAAGCGATCTGGTCGATGACCAGTCGGGTTTGAGACCTGACCTGTGTGGTCCAGTCACTCATTGTCCGAGCCTCAAAATGCCTTTTCGAACGCCATTTGGCGCGCCTCGCGCCAAGGCGTCATCCACGCGCACGTATTGGAAAAACGCGGTGAAATCGTGACCAACCCCATCGAGAACGGGATAAAAGTCAGTTCTGAAATCCCTTTTCAGTCGTTCATGCTCTCGGTGGTAGGCGATTAACCACGCATCTTGATCGGCTGCGGCACATGCTGAGATATCGATTGCAACATCAACATCTCCCGGAACCGGCTTATCTGTCACAAAGCTCCCGTCAACGAGCACGGAAATCGGTCCGGGCATGGTATAGGCCCACTCTAGGAATCCTTGAAATGCTTGCCACACCGCTGCACGTGCGGGGTTACCACAGAAGTTCTCCTGAACCTCCGGACCGACGCAATCATGAACTCCGGCTGGAAGTAGGCCGAAGTCGTTCAGGGCCGGTATCGGCATTCCCCCTCGCGATACAATTCCATCCGACCATATAACCTATTCGGTAAAGAAATGAAATGTCATCCGATATTGCATCTGGATTGGCTCGATTTCGACCTCAGTCGTGTTCCCTAACGCCAGCCCCAAGGTAAAGCTCGCTCCCCGTTTCCTTGAACACCGCGCTCATCGCGGCCATGCCCGCCTCGGCTTCCTCAGCTGCGACGAAGCTCTCGACCGGGGCGTTCTGCTTCGCGGCGAAATCCCGCACCTCCTGCGTGATCTTCATCGAGCAGAATTTGGGGCCGCACATCGAGCAGAAATGGGCGGTCTTGGCGCCTTCCGCCGGTAGCGTCTGGTCGTGGTACTGTTCCGCAGTGTCGGGGTCGAGCGACAGGTTGAACTGGTCGCGCCAGCGGAACTCGAACCTCGCCCGTGACAACGCGTCGTCGCGCATCCTTGCCGCCGGGTGCCCCTTGGCGAGATCGGCGGCGTGGGCGGCTAGTTTGTACGTCACCACGCCGACTTTCACGTCGTCGCGGTCGGGGAGGCCGAGATGCTCCTTGGGCGTGACGTAGCAGAGCATCGCCGTGCCGTACCAGCCGATCATCGCCGCGCCGATGCCGCTGGTGATGTGGTCGTAGCCGGGGGCGATGTCGGTCGTCAGGGGTCCGAGCGTGTAGAAGGGGGCTTCGCCGCACGCGGCAAGCTGCTTGTCCATGTTTTCCTTGATCTTGTGCATCGGGACGTGGCCGGGGCCTTCGATCATTACCTGCACGTCCTGGTCCCAGGCGCGCCTGGTGAGTTCGCCCAGCGTGTAGAGCTCGGCGAACTGGGCTTCGTCGTTCGCGTCGGCGATGCTGCCGGGGCGCAGGCCGTCACCCAATGAATAGGCGATGTCATAGGCCTTCATGATTTGCGTGATCTCGTCGAACTTCTCGTAGAGGAAGCTCTCGCGATGGTGGGCGAGGCACCATTTGGCCATGATGCTGCCGCCGCGGCTGACGATGCCGGTGACGCGCTTGGCGGTCAGCGGGATGTACGGCAGGCGGACGCCGGCGTGGATCGTGAAATAGTCGACGCCCTGTTCGGCCTGTTCGATCAGCGTGTCGCGGAAAATCTCCCAGGTCAGGTCCTCGGCGATGCCGCCGACCTTCTCCAGCGCCTGATAGATCGGGACGGTGCCGACCGGGACCGGGCTGTTGCGCAGGATCCATTCGCGCGTGTCGTGGATGTTGCGGCCGGTGGAAAGGTCCATGATCGTGTCGGCGCCCCAGCGGATCGCCCACACCATCTTGTCGACTTCGCTCGCGACGTCACTGGCGACCGCGCTGTTGCCGATATTGGCGTTGATCTTGACCAGGAAGTTGCGGCCGATCGCCATCGGTTCGGATTCGGGGTGGTTGATGTTGTTGGGGATGATCGCGCGGCCCCTTGCCACCTCGTCGCGAACGAATTCGGGGGTGACGTAATCGGGGATCGAGGCGCCCCAGTCCTGGCCGTCTCGCGCATATTCGGCGAGCCGTTCGCGGCCGAGATTCTCGCGCGTGGCGACATATTCCATCTCGGGCGTGACGATGCCGCGCCGGGCATAGTGCATCTGGGAGACGTTGGCGCCGGAGCGGGCGCGCAGGACGCGCTTGCGGACGTTGGGGAAGGGCTGGACGCCGCCGTTCCTGTTGCCGCTCGGCGCAACAGCGCCGGCGGTGCGATCGGGGCCGAGCTGGCCGTTATCCTCGGGGCGGACTTCGCGCTGGGCGACTTCCTCGACATCGCCGCGGTTTCGGATCCAGTCGCGGCGCAGCTCGGGCAGGCCGGCCATGATGTCGATACGGGCATTGGGATCGGTATAGGGGCCGGAACAGTCGTAGACGCGCAGCGGGGGCTCGCCGCTGGACGGCTCGAGGTCGATCTCGCGCATCGCGACGTTGAGTGGACCGACATGGACCTTGCGGCTGCCGCGGATCGGGCCGGTGGTGACCTTGAGTTCGGTGCGGGCGGGGATATCGGCCATGTTCTTCCACTCCAGTTGGAGGGAAACGGACCGGTGGAACTGGCCGCTCCCTCCCTACGCCGGTGTCAACCGGATCAGGTTCAGCGGGTCGAAGGCTCCTGCCCTCCTCTCAAGCGCGGATCGGCGCTGCCCCGGGGATCAGGCCAGTGTAGAGTCGATCGCGGGTCGTTCCAAGCTAATCTTGGCCCGGTCCGAACAGCGTATCGACCAGCGCCCCGACATCCGTCAGCTGCTCGAAACGCCGCTTCTGCAACCGGCGGATGCCGGGCCGCGCCGATTTATCGCCGCGGGTGTGCTTGCCGACAAGATCGCCGAGCGGCGGCAGCGGCGTTCCCGGCGGCCCGCCGAACCAGCGATATTCGTGGATGGCGAGCGTGCGCGCGTCGTGCATCATCAGGACGACGCAGGCGGACGGCTTGGTCTGAAGACGCGCCTGAACCGGGAATTCGGCAGTCGTGCTGTTGAGGTGCATCGCCTTGAGCTGAACGTGCCGGGTGATGCCGACGGCTTCGAGGATCACGTCGTAGCCGCTGTTATCGACCTCGCTCCACGAGACGGCGAAGTCGAAAACGCCACGTCGCCAGAGCTCGGCCGACACATCGGCGACGAAGCGATGTTCGAGGATCTTTTCGCGGGTCGCGGAATAGGTGGAAAGGGCGGTGATCCAGGCGTCGGTATCCATCAGTCGATAGAACCGGTTTAGTCGGCACTGTCCATGCCTGCCCACCAGGCGGCGTAAGGCGTGTTCCTGGCGAGGTGGCGGTTCCAGTCGGGGGCGCCGTGGCTCCACCATGGCGGGCCGCGCTCGCCCAGCGCGCGCTTGGCGGCGTCGACGCGCGCGCGTGCGTCGGGTTTGCGCGCACGGACGGCGCGGCGGGCGGCCATCAGCTCGGCGACGAGGTGGTTGCGTTCCGCTTCGGGCAGCGCGGGGTTCGACATCCGCCACAGCCGGCCGCGCACGACGAAGTAGCGGCCGTCCGGGGTGACCGGAGGGTTCAGAAGGTCAGCGCCAGCCCCGCGCCGACGGTCCAGTTGTGGCGGTTGCCGGCGATGCTGACCAGCGGGCTGTCGGCGAAGTCGCCCACCAGCTTGCGGTAGTTGAAGCCGGTGACGAGCGCGAGGCCCTTGGTCAGATTGCCGGTCAGCGCATAGGTGAACAGACCCCCGAAGCTGATGTCCTTCTGCCCGCCCCGCGGCGTGAACGCCGGCAGACCGCTGGCGATGCTGCCCGCCGGGGTGACGCCGAAATAGGTGCGGGCATAGCGGTCCTGCACGATCTCGGCCGAGGCGAAGACGCCGACCAGCGCCTTGGTGCTGAGCGGCGTGGTGTAGTTGACCGAGGGCGTGATGATGCCGCTGCGATGGATGCGGGTCACGTCGTAGCGGTAGGAAACGCTGAGCGAGAGCGTGTCATAATCATGGATCAGCCCGGTCTTGCCGATGCCAACATAGCCGCCGACCTCGACCGCGGTATCGATCTCGCCCAGCGCGCGCACGCGCAGATCCTCGATCGCGTCGCGATTGGTGCGATTGAGGTTGAGGACGGCGACCGGGCCGAGCTGGAAGTTCCAGCCCTGGCCCTCGCGATCCGGGATCAGATCCAGGCTGGCGCGGTTGCCCAGCACGGTAAAGCTCATCCCTGCGATCGTGCCGTTGGCGGCGGGCAGCGGGGTAAAGCGTTTGTCGTCCGACCCCTCATAATCCGGGATCCAGGCCATGCCGGCACCGATCGTCAGCCGCGCGCGTCCTTCCTCGGCGGCTTGCGCCTGTGCCTGGGTCGCGGCGGGGGCGGGCGCGGGGTCAGCCGTCGCCGGATCGACCGCCTCGGCCGGGGGCGCATCCTGCGCGACGGCGGGCACGGCGAACAGGAGAGCCGCGAGAAGGACGAAGTGACGCATGCCGGTTGTTCCCCGAAACTGGTTTCAGGTGCGCAACGCCGCGGGTGCGGATTGGATGCAGCAAAATCGTCAGAGCAGATATTGCATGCGCACCTGTTGCGGCCGGGACGCGGTGTCGAGTGGAAAGCGCGCGGCGGCAAAGCTGGGCGGGCCAAAGCGGATCGCCGGATTGCGGCTGAATCCGAATCCTTCGCGCGGAATGCCCATCAGCTTGTCGAGCCGCTGGTTGCCATTCTCGTCATGGATGATCGCCACGGCATAGTCGCCGGGGGCAAGTCCGTCGATGCGGATGCGGCGTTGCGTGGCGGGGACCGAACGGGTCTGGGCGGTGGGATCGTTGGCACAGCTGGGAAAGCTTTGCGCGCGTGCGGTCAGGCAGATGCGGATGACGCCGCGCGCGGAACGCAGGTTCTGGACGTCGATCTCAAGGTTCGCCATCGGCGACGCCGCCGGAAGGAGCAGCGCCAGCGGCGCGAGCATGGCCGCGCCTGAAATCGCCCCTCGCGCGTGCATGAGCGCGCGCGAAGTCGCCAAGGCCGCCGTCCGTACCGCACAGCCGATCCCAGAAGCGGAAATAAAGCCCATAATTGCATCCATATCGCGCATGGTGCCGCTGGTGATGGCTCGCGGTGACCAGCCACGCGCCCAGTGGGCCCCGCCACATCACCTGCGGGAACACCTCCCACCCCATGTGATTGGTCACACCCATAACCGTCATGATTCCAAGCACAAAGCCCAAAGCGGCGACATGGATCGGAATGAGAAACACCAGCGCCGGGATGACGACGGCGCCGGTCAGCGCCTCGATCGGGTGAAAGCTCATCGCGGCCCAGGCGGTGGGAGGCCGGCTGGCATGGTGGACGGCATGGGCGAGGCGGAACGGGCCGGGGCGGTGCATCCAGCGGTGCGTCCAGTAGAACCAGGTGTCGTGCGCGACGAGATAGAGCAGCACCGAAAGCGGGAGGTACCAGAGCGGCCAGGCCGAGATGTCGGTGTAGATGCGCGTCCAGCCATGGTTCTGCCAGCCCCAGGCGACGATGCCGGCCGGGATGCCGTAGATCGCGGCGCTGGCGAGGCTCCAGCCGATCTCGCGCCGCATCTGCGCGTCGAGGCCGGTGTAGAGGCCGGGGTGCCGGCGGCCCGTCGCCCAGGCGAACGCGCCCGAGACGATGAGGTAGCGCACGCCGACGATCAGCGTCATTGCCAGGGCGGAGAGGAGCAGGGCGAGCCACATCGCGTCAGCCTTACAGCATTCCGCCCGCCGCCTGCCACTCACGGATCGCATCGACCGGCCAGGCGAGCATCAGGATGTTGAGCGTCAGATTGTCGCGGATCAGCAGCAGCGTGCCGAGTTCGAACAGAATGGCGAGCGCGAGCGTGGCGCGTACCGGCAGGCGCGCGGCGAGCCAGAAGCCCGTCGCCATCCAGCCAATATCGGCGACCGAATTGAGGATCGAATCGCCCGAATAGCCGAAGGCGATCGTCGCTTCGCGATAGCGATCGATGATGATCGGCGAATTTTCGAGCAGCTCCCACGCGCCCTCGAGTCCGACGGCGAGCGGCAGCGCCCAGCGGCGCGAATGCCCGCGTAGCGCGAGGTGCGCGGCGGCGTAGAACAGGAAGCCATGGATGATGTGGCTGAAACTGTACCAGTCGGCGATGTGCTGGCTGTTGCCGCTCGACTGCACGGTGCCGTGCCACAGCTCGACCGTGCCGCACGGGCAGATCGGCGGGCGGTGCATGGCGAGCAGGACGAGGGCGCAGACGATCGCAGCGGCGATCCCGGCGAGCAGCGTGCGACGGGTGGGCAGGAGGGTGAGGGTCAAGCCGCCCGGTCCATTGGCAACCGGGTAGCCGGTGCCGCGCGGTTTCTGACGCGCAAGATGTGCATCCGTTTCATGGCGACGCCTATAGAATATCGCGCGACGATTGGCGACGTTCGGCCGGATTGTCGGCACGTCGCCTTTCAATCATAGGGTTGAAACCGGCGATACCGGCTTGGGGGAGGTGCCATGCGATGGTCGGGAGCATCAAGCGCAAGGAAGCGAGCGCCGATCACTTGCGCCTCGATGCTCGTGGCGATCCTTGCGCTGGCGGCATGCGTGCGGGTGCCGCGTGAGGTGGCCGGGACGTGTGCGGCGGATGAGCCCGCGCTGATGGCGCTGGACTATGCGGCATTCGACCAGAGCCTGCCCGCCGGGGGGTGGCGCGGGGTGGCGGCGCGGCCGGGGTGCAATGCCGCCGCCGCCGCGCTGATCGCGAAATGGCGCGCGCGGCATGGCGCGGCGGTCGCGCCGGGCGATCTGCGGACCTTGTGGTGGCATGAGGGGCAGGCACTGGCGCTGGCGGGCGATTACAAGGCGGCGGCCGTGCGGCTGGAGATGGCGCGGAGCCTGCGCAACGATCCCCCGCCGCCGCCGAATGCGCCGGCGGAGTCGGTCACGGAATGGCGCGCCGGGATCGCCGTGCGTGACGCATGGGAGGACGCGACGATCGCCTTCGTGCGCCGCGACCGGGCGGCGTTCGACCGCGCCTATGCCCGGCTGGTCGCGGTGCCCGAACCGGCGGGGTTCCGGCAGATGCAGGCGATGATCCTGGCGAAGACGGGGACGCGCATGGCCTGGCCGCTGAATATCGAGGGCGTCGAGCAGATGCGGGCGTGCTTCAGGCATCTTTATGGGATCGAATGCCGTAAGCGGTGAGGCGGCTTCAATCCGCGCAGGGGTTTAACCGCCCCCGCCGATCCGCTAGGCGCGTCGGATGCCCGCCACCATCCATTGCGACGTCGCCATCGTGGGAGGCGGGCTGGCCGGGGGGCTGATCGCGCTGGCGCTGCGCAAGGCGCGGCCCGGGCTGGACGTGCGCATCGTCGAGGGCGGCGCCACGCTGGGCGGCAATCATCTGTGGTCGTTCTTTGCCAGCGATGTGGCGGCGCAGGACCGCTGGCTGGTCGCGCCGCTGATCTCGCATGGCTGGACCGGCTATGACGTCGTGTTTCCGGGGCATTCGCGCACGTTGAAGGCGGGCTATTATTCGATCGAGTCGGAGCGATTCGACCGGGTGGTGCGCGCGGCGATGCCCAAGGGCGCGGTGCTGACGCGGCGCAAGGTATTGGGCACCGGCGCGCGCACGGTGATGCTGGCCAATGGCGGGCGGATCGAGGCGGGCGGCGTGATCGATTGCCGCGGGCCGGGCGATCTGGGCAAGCTGGAGCTGGGCTGGCAGAAATTCGTCGGGCGCGAGCTCGACCTGGCCGAGCCGCATGGCATCGCGCGGCCGGTGATCATGGACGCCGGCGTGGCGCAGATCGACGGCTATCGCTTCGTCTATGCGCTGCCCTTCGCGGCGACGCGATTGTTCGTCGAGGATACCTATTACAGCGATACGCCGGGAATCGACCGCGCCGCGATCGGCCGGCGGATCGCGGCGTGGGCGCAGGCGAACGGCGTGCAGCCGGCGGCGGTGGTGCGTGAGGAGGTGGGCGCGCTGCCGGTGGCGATGGGCGGCGATTTCGAGGGCTATTGGCGATCGGGCGGGATCGGCGTCGCCAAGGCGGGAATGCGCGCCGGGCTGTTCCATCCGGTGACCGGCTATTCGCTGCCCGATGCGGTGCGGCTGGCGGCGCTGATCGGATCGGCGAGCGATCTGTCGGGCGGGGCATTGCACGAGCTGACCTATGGCCATGCGCGCAAGATGTGGCGGCAGCGCGGTTTCTATCGGATGCTGTCGGCGATGCTGTTCCGCGCGGCGGAGCCGGCGGAACGTTACTGCATCCTCGAACGCTTCTACCGGCTGGACGCGGGGCTGATCGCGCGCTTCTATGCCGGGCAGTCGGGTTGGCTCGACCGCGCGCGGGTGCTGGCGGGCAAGCCGCCGGTGCCGATCGGGCGCGCGGTGGCCGTTATCAGGGGCATGAATTGAAAAAGGCGGTGATCATCGGCGCGGGGTTCGGCGGATTGGCGCTGGGCATCCGCCTGCAATCGGCGGGGGTCGACACCGTCATCGTCGAGGCGCGGGACAAGCCCGGTGGGCGCGCTTATTATTGGGAGCGGGACGGCTTCACCTTCGACGCCGGGCCGACGGTGATCACCGCGCCCGAGGCGCTGGAGGAATTATGGGCACTGTCGGGCCACCGCATGGCCGACGACGTGACCCTCGCCCCGGTCAATCCCTTCTACCGGCTCAACTGGCCCGACGGCACCAATTTCGACTATACCAACGACGACAGCGTCCTGATGGGCGAGATCGCCAAGCTCGATCCGGCGGATATCGAGGGCTATCGCCGGTTCCTGACCTATTCGGCGGGGGTGTACCGCGAGGGGTATGAGAAGCTCGGCCATGTCGCGTTCCTCGACTTCGGGTCGATGGTGAAGGCGGCGCCGGCGCTGATGAAATACCACGCGTGGCGCAGCGTGTATTCGATGGTCTCGTCGTTCGTGAAGAACGAGAAATTGCGCGAGGCGCTGAGCTTCCACACGCTGCTGGTCGGCGGCAATCCGATGACGACCAGCGCGATCTATGCGCTGATCCACAAGCTGGAGCGCGATGGCGGGGTGTGGTTCGCGCGTGGCGGCACCAACCGGCTGGTCGCGGGGATGGTGCGGCAGTTCGAGCGGCTGGGCGGCGTGCTGAAGCTGGGCGATCCGGTGCGCGAGATCGAGACGCTGGGCGAGCGCGCGACGGCGGTGGTGACGAAGGGCGGCGCGCGGTTCGAGGCGGACATGGTGGCGAGCAACGCCGATATCGTCCACAGCTATCGCGACCTGCTGAAAGGTTCGCGCAGCGCGCAGCGGACGGCGGCGCGGCTGGAGAAGAAACGCTTCTCGCCCTCGCTGTTCGTGGTGCATTTCGGGGTCAAGGGCACGTGGCCGGGCATTCCGCACCACATGATCCTGTTCGGGCCGCGCTATAAGGGGCTGCTGAGCGACATCTATGATACTGGCGTGATTTCGCAGGATTTCTCGCTGTATCTGCATCATCCGACGGTGACCGATCCCAGCATGGCGCCGGAGGGGCATTCGACCTTCTATGCGCTCGCCCCGGTGCCGCACATGGGCAAGTTCCCCGGCGATTGGTCAGAGATCGCGCCGGTGCTGGAGAAGCGCATCCTGGACGAGGTGGGCCGGCGGCTGATCCCCGACATCCACGCGCGGATCGTGACGAAGTTCAGCTATGCGCCGAGCGATTTCAAGCACGACTTGGCGGCGCATCTGGGGAGCGCGTTCAGCCTGGAGCCGGTGCTGACGCAGAGCGCCTATTTCCGCGCGCACAACCGGGACGATTCGATCGAGAACCTGTATTTCGTCGGCGCGGGGACGCATCCGGGCGCGGGCATTCCCGGCGTGGTGGGGAGCGCCAAGGCGACCGCCGCGCTGATGCTGGAGCAGGCATGAAGCGGCTCGCGGTCTATTGCGGTTCGGCTTCGCCGAGCGATCCGGTCTATGTCGAAAATGCGCGGTTCGTCGGGCGCAGCCTGGCGGAGCGGGGGATCGGATTGGTCTATGGCGGCGGGCGGCTGGGGCTGATGGGGGCGATCGCCGACAGCGCGCTTGAGGCCGGGGGCGAGGTGATCGGCGTGATCCCGCAGGCGCTGGTCGATGCCGAGGTGGCGCATCGCGGGCTTACCGAGCTGCACGTGGTGCGCACCATGCATGAGCGCAAGCAGGCCTTCACCGATTTGAGCGACGGCTTCGTCACGCTGCCCGGCGGGACCGGCACGATGGACGAATTGTGGGAAGCGATGAGCTGGGCGCAGATCGGCTATCACGCCAAGCCGGTGGGGCTGCTCAATGTCGCTGGCTACTATGACGGGTTGATCGAGTTCGTGGGCAAGATGGGCGAGGTCGGCTTTCTGCGGCCGCAACACCGGTCGCTGCTGATCGTCGATGATGCGCTGGACCGGTTGCTCGACAAGATGGCGCGCCATGTGCCCGCGACCACGATCGGGCAGATCGGCAGCAAGGACCTGTGAGCGCCCCGACGCGCGCGGCGGTGGTGGCGGCGGCGCGCGAGAGCATTGCGCGCGGATCGAAGAGCTTTGCGGCGGCGAGCCGGCTGTTCGACGCGGCGACGCGCGAGCGGGCGTGGCTGCTCTATGCCTGGTGCCGCGAATGCGACGACCTGGCCGACGGGCAGGTGCTGGGGCACGACGCGCAAGTCGTCGCCGATCCGGCGGCGCGGCTGGCGCGGATCAGGGCGCTGACCGATGCCGCGCTGGCGGGGGAATGGACCGGCGAGCCGGCGTTCGATGCGCTCAAGATCGTGGCGGAAGAGACGCGCATGCCGCATCGTTTCGCGCACGATCTGGTCGCGGGGTTCGCGCTGGATGCGCGGGGGTGGATGCCGCGTAGCGAGGACGATCTGCTGCGCTATTGCTATCATGTCGCGGGCGCGGTCGGCTGCATGATGGCAGTGGTGATGGGGGTGGATCCCGGCGACGAGGCGACGCTGGATCGGGCGTGCGACCTGGGGCTGGCGTTTCAGCTCGCCAATATCGCGCGCGATATCGAAGCGGACGACCGCATCGGGCGTTGTTACCTGCCGGTCGAGTGGCTGGTCGAGATGGACATTCCGCCGGGCCAGCACATGAAGCCGCCGTTCCGGTCGCGGCTGGTGGTGATCGCGAAGCGGCTGGCCGGGATGGCCGAGGCCTATGGGGCGAGCGCGCGGCGGGGGACACCGGCGCTGGGGTTCCGATCGGCCTGGGCGGTGCTTGCGGCGGCGGGGATCTATGGCGACATCGCGCGCGAGGTGGCGGCGCGCGGCGCGCATGCGTGGGATCATCGCGCGGGGACGAGCGCGGCGGCGAAGGCGGGGTGGATCGTGCGCGCGTTCGGGCAGGCGGCGTTGCGGGGGACGCTGTATCGGGATGAGCCAAGGGCGGCGGGGCTGTGGGTGCGGCCGCGCTGAGTTGGTTCACGCGAAGGCGCGAAGGCGCGAAGAAAAAAGAGAAGTTTTTTCACGCAGAGGCGCGGAGAGCGCAGAGATGTTGCTCTGCCGCGTTAGCGGCCCTCATCAGTAACCGGTGCAGCTTGCTGACGGTCAGTGATCGAAGAGGCGCTTCGCGCCAAGAACCACATCTTTGCGCCTCTGCGCTCTCTGCGTGAAATCAACTTCTTCGCGCCTTCGCGCCTTCGCGTGAACCAAATCTACCCCGCGCGGTGCACCGCGAAGCCGGCGAAGCTCTGGTTGACCGGCATCATCTCCATCACGTTGATGTTGAGATGCGCAGGCAGCTGCGCGACCCACAGGATCATTTCGGCAATGTCCTCCGCCGTCATCGGGTTCGCGCCGCCATAGAGCTTGTCCGACGCCTCCTGGCTGCCGGTGCGGACCAGGGTGAACTCGGTCTCCGCCATGCCCGGCTCGATCGAGGTGACGCGGACCCCAGTGCCGGCGAGGTCGCTGCGCAGGTTGAGGCTGAACTGCTTCACGAACGCCTTGGTGCCGCCATAGACGTTGCCGCCGAGATAGGGATAGGTCGCCGCGACCGACGAGAGGTTAACGATCGCGCCGCGCCGCTCGATCAGCAGCGGCAGCAGCTTGTGGGTGATCGCGACCAGCGCGGTGACGTTGGTGTCGATCATCACCTGCCAATTGCCAAGGTCCGCCGCCTGCGCCTTTTCGGTGCCGAGCGCGAGGCCGGCATTGTTGACCAGCAGGTCGATGCCGCGAAACGCCTCGGGCAGCGAATCGAGCGCGGCGTCGCGCGCGGCTTCGTCGCGGACGTCGAAGACGGCGGGGTGGAATCTGTCGGTGCCGAGTTCGGCGGCGAGCGCGTCGAGGCGGTCGGCGCGGCGGCCGGTACCGATCGCCCGCCACCCGGCGGCGGTGAACAGCCGCGCGGCGGCGGCACCGAAGCCCGAGGTCGCGCCGGTGATGAGGGCGGTGCGCATTTCCATTCACTCCTTCGTCATCCCGGCCTTGTGCCGGGATCCACGGTGCCGCGAGGGCTGCCGCTCGATCCTATAGGGCATTGCTTGCCGCCCGGTGGACCCCGGCACAAGGCCGGGGTGACGAATTCGGCAAGTTAACCCCGCAGCGTCGCGCCGAGCTTGCCTGCCGCCGCCACGACCTTGTCGGCGATCGCCTTGAGGTCGGCGTCGGTGAAGCTCTTGTCACCCGGTTGCAGCGTGACTTCGATGGCAAGGCTCTTGTGGCCGTCCTCGACCCCGGCGCCGGTGAACAGGTCGAACAGCCGCGCGTCGGTGATCGCCGCCTTGTCCGCGCCCTTGATCGCGCGGACGAGATCGCCCGCCGCGAGGCTGTCGGGGACGAGGAAGGCGAAGTCGCGCGTCACCGCCTGGAGCGCCGGGGGCGTGTAGGCAGGGCGCATGAAGCCGGCGCCGGTGCGCTTGGCGGGGATCGCGTCGAGGAAGATCTCGACCGCGGCCGTGGGACCGGCGAGGTCGAAGGTCTTGAGCAGCGCCGGGTGGAGCATGCCGAACGATGCCAGCACCGTCTTGGGGCCGAGGCGCAGCGTGGCCGACTGGCCGGGATGCCAGGCTTCGCCCGCTTCGCCCATGACCTGCAGGTTGCCGACCGGGGCGCCGGCGGCTTCGAGCAGGGCGAGCGCCTCGGCCTTGGCGTCATAGGCCGTGAAGGGCTGGGCCTTGCCCGTGGCCCAGCCGCGCGGCTGTTTGTCGCCGGCGAGCAGGACGGTGAGCGTCGGCCGCTCCGCCTCGGCGAGGTAGCGGCGGCCGAGTTCGAACAGGCGGATGGTGGTGGCGCCGCGCTTCAAGTTGCGCCCGGCCGCCGTCAGCAGGCCGGGGAGCAGCGAGGGGCGCATGACCTTCAGATCCTCGCTGATCGGATTGGCGAGCGTCCACGCGCCACCGCCGACCGCCTGCGCCTCGCGCTGTGCGATGAAGCTCCACGTCACCGCTTCGTTGAGGCCGCGCGCGGCGGCGGTGCGGCGCAGGCGGCGCTCCAGCTTCTGCTCGGGCGTGGCGGTGGGCTTGGCGACGCCGGGCGCGCGGGGCAGCGGGGTTGAGGGGACGTTGTCGATCCCCTCGATGCGGATCACTTCCTCGACCAGGTCGGCGGGACCGTCGATATCGCGGCGCCAGCTGGGCGCGGTGACGGTCCAGGCACCAATCGCAGGGACGCCGTCGCCGAGATTCATCGCCCGGCTGTCTTCTCGCCGTCCGCCCTCGATCTCGAAACCCAGGCTTTTCAGAATTGCCGTTTGTCGATCCTCAGCGATGGCGAGGCCACCTAGCGTTTCCGCGAGCGTAGGATCATAACCGATCCTGCGCGCTTCAATCGGCGGGGTCCCCGCACGGGTCACCCCGCTGGCGGTGCCGCCGCACAGATCGAGCACGAGCCACGTCGCGATGGCCAGGCCGTCTTCGAGGAACGCCGGATCGACGCCGCGCTCGAACCGGGTGCGCGCGTCGGAGGTCAGCATCAGCTTCTGGCCGGTGCGCGCGATATGTTCGGGATCGAAATATGCGCATTCGATCAGCACGTCGCTGGTGGTTTCGCAACAGCCCGAATGCTCGCCGCCCATGATGCCGCCGATGTCGTGGACCGCCGCATCGTCGGCGATCACGGTCATCGTCGGGTCGAGCGTGTAGGTCTTGCCGTTGAGCGCCAGCACCTGTTCGCCTGCGCTTGCCTTGCGCGCGACGAGGGCGCCGGTGAGCTTCGCGCGGTCATAGGCGTGCAGCGGGCGGCCATGGTCGATGCTGACATAGTTGGTGATATCGACCAGCGCGCTGATCGGTTTTTGCCCGATGGCGTTGAGCCGTGCCTGCAGCCAGGCGGGGGAGTCGCCGTTGGTGACGCCGCTCACCGACTGGGCGTAGAAGGCGGGGCAGCCTTCCATGTCGTCGGTGCGGACGTCGGGGCCGGGGCCTCGTCCGGCGACGGGTTCGACCTTCAGCGCCTTGAGCGCGCCGAGCCCGGCGGCGGCGAGGTCGCGCGCGATGCCGCGTACGCCCATGCAATCCTGGCGGTTGGGGGTGATCGAGACGTCGAACACCGGATCGTTCAGCCC
Organism: uncultured Stakelama sp.; assembly: GCA_964413495.1. Classification (GTDB taxonomy): domain Bacteria; phylum Pseudomonadota; class Alphaproteobacteria; order Sphingomonadales; family Sphingomonadaceae; genus Sphingomonas. Next base: position 62,226 of record CAYPRW010000007.1, read on the forward strand.
GGCATAGACCGGATATGGCGTGCCGATCGGTGCGTCGGTGGGCAGCTCGATGATGCCGTCATGATCCTCGCCCAGCTCAAGCTCGCGCGTGGAACACATCATGCCGTTCGATTCGACGCCGCGGATCGCCGAAACCTTCAGCACCATGCCGTTGGCCGGGACGGTGGCGCCGGGCAGGCCGAGCACGCCGACCAGGCCCGCGCGGGCATTGGGCGCGCCGCAGACGACCTGGAGCGGGGCGCCGTCACCCGTGTCGACGGTCAGCACCTGGAGCTTGTCGGCCTGGGGGTGGGGCTGCGCGGTGAGGACGCGGGCGACCTTGAACGCGGCGAGTTTCTCGCCGGGATTGTCGATCCCCTCGACCTCATGGCCGATGCGGTTGAGCGTGGCGGCGATCTCGTCGACCGAGGCGTCGGTGTCGAGATGGTCCTTGAGCCAGGATAACGTGAACTTCATGCGCCGACTCCGCCTGAGAGCGTGGGCATTTCGAGCGCGGAGAAGCCATAATGCCTCAGCCAGCGCAGATCGCCGTCGAAGAAGGCGCGCAGATCGTCCATGCCGTATTTGAGCATCGCGAGGCGATCGACCCCGGTGCCGAAGGCGAAGCCCTGCCATTCGTCGGGATCGAGCCCGCAGGCCGCGATCACCTTGCGGTGGACCATGCCGCTGCCCAGCACCTCCATCCAGCCGCCATTCGCCGCGTCGCCGCTGCCGCCGATCACGCGCTTGCCGTTCGTCCAGGTGAAGCCGACATCGACTTCGGCGCTGGGTTCGGTGAACGGGAAATAGCTGGGGCGCAGGCGCAGCACGATATCGTCGCGCTCGAAATAGGCCTTGAGGAAGGTTTCGAGCGTCCATTTGAGATGGCCGAGCGTGATCCCCTTGTCGATCACCAGCCCTTCGATCTGGTGGAACATCGGGGTGTGCGTGGCGTCGCTGTCGCTGCGATAGACGCGGCCGGGCGCGATGATGCGGATCGGCGGCGGGGTCGAGGTCATCGCGCGGATCTGCACCGGCGAGGTGTGCGTGCGCAGTACCATCGGCTGCGTATGCTCGCCGGCGAGGTAGAAGGTGTCGTGCATCGCGCGCGCCGGGTGCGTTTCCGGGATGTTGAGCGCGGTGAAATTGTGCCAATCGTCCTCGATCTCCGGGCCGGTCGCGACCGCGAAGCCCAAATCGGCGAAGATCTCGGCGAGTTCGTCCATGACCTGGCTGATCGGGTGGACGGTGCCGGGGGGGACGGCGTCGGCGGGAAGGGTGAGGTCGATCGTCTCGGCGGCGAGCTTCGCTTGGAGCGCGGCGGATTCCAGGGTGGATTTGCGCGCGGCGATCGCGTCGGTGATGGCTTCACGCAGGGCGTGGATGCGCGGGCCGGTTTCCTGACGTTCCTCCGCGCTCATTTGACCGAGCGTCTTGAGCAGGCCGGTGACCGCGCCCTGCTTGCCCAGCGCCTGGACGCGGATGGCGTCGAGCGCGTCGAGCCCGGCGCTGGCATCGATCGCGGCGAGCAGATCGGCTTTGAGTTGATCGAGATCGGGGGTCACGTCGTTGCTCCGTCATTCCCGGCGATGCGGGACGCTTGTGGCAGTGGCTGGAAGCCCAGCGCGATGGCGAGGTCAACCCATTGCGGATTGGATCGCTCGATCAGGTTGAGTTTCCAGTCGCGATTCCACTTCTTGATGCGCTTTTCGCGAAGGATGGCGGACTCCATCTCGCCGTGCATTTCGTACCAGACGAGCTTGAGCGCGTGGTGTTCGTGCGCGAAGCCTTTGGTGATGCCTTCGCGGTGCTGGTAAACGCGGCCGAGCAGGTCGGAGGTGACGCCGGTGTATAGCGTGCCCGCGCGGCCGCTGGCGAGGATGTAGACGCAGGGGCTTTTTTCCACTTCCTTCTCCGTTCGTCATCCCCGCGAAGGCGGGGAGCCATTGACGCTGCCGTTCCGATTGAGCCGCACCCTCAGCGTAAATGGGTTCCCGCCTGCGCGGGAATGACGGTGAGGCGTGACGGGCGTGCTCCAAACCAAAAAGGGCGCCGGTGTGGCCACCGGCGCCCCGTTCGGAACTTCGCGACAGACTGCCTCAGGCGGCCTGGGGCAGGGCCGCCTTCGCCTGTGCGATGATGGCGGTAAACGCCTCGCCCTCGTGCATCGCGATGTCGGCCAGCACCTTCCGGTCGAGCTCGATGCCGGCGAGCTTCAGGCCGTGCATGAACTGCGAATAGGAAAGGCCCTCGGCGCGGACGCCGGCGTTGATGCGCTGGATCCACAGGGCGCGGAAGCTGCGCTTTTTCACCTTGCGGTCGCGATAGGCGTATTGGCCGGCCTTTTCGACGGCCTGGCGCGCGATGCGGATGGTGTTCTTGCGGCGGCCGTAATAGCCCTTCGCCTGATCCAGAATCCGCTTGTGCTTCGCCTTGGTGGTCGTGCCGCGTTTCACACGTGCCATGGTCTGCTACTCCTTACTTGAGGCCGTAGGGCGCCCACAGGCGCACATGGCCGGCATCAGCTTCGGACAGGACCGACGTGCCGCGATTGGTGCGAATATACTTCGCGTTATGGCTGCTGAGGCGATGGCGCTTGCCGGCGACGCCGTGCTTCACCAGGCCGGTCGCGGTGAATTTGAAGCGTTTCTTCACACCGCTCTTGGTCTTCATCTTGGGCATTTTCGTCTCCATTTTGCGCGACGATCTCGGACGGCCCCGGCAGCCCTTGTTAGCCGGGCAGTCCACCTGAATCGCGGAAAGGCGGGCGGATAGCGTTTTGATGGCGGTTTTGCAACCGCCATGCGGCACCGGCCCTCTCCCCCACCCCGCCACCCATCAAAGATACTCTGAAGTGGGTGGCGGGGTGGGGGAGAGGGCCGGTGCCGCCCGGTTCAGCTTGCTGAACCCAACAAGGAACGGAACCTGTTACGGTTACGAGTCTTTTCAGTAACATGGCCGACCGGGATGCCCCGATCGTCCTGGCCGACTCGATGCCTGTCGATCCGCCAGAGACGGAAATGCCAGTGGCTGAGAAGCGCCGCTGGCCGCGGTGGCTCGTCATTACTTTGCGGGTGGTCGGCGGGATCCTGCTCGCGCTGTTTCTTGCCTGGGCGATCCTCTACATTACCAAGGGGCGCTTCCTGAAGGGCACGTTCGAACGGATCGTCAGCAAGCAGACCGGGCGCGAGGTGAAGGTCGCGGGCGATTTCCAATTCTATTTCAACCCCATCAACTTGAAATACGTCTCGGAGGGGCTGACCATCTCGAACCCGGCCTGGGTCGGGCCGGCCGGCACGCGCGGCAATTTCTTCGAAGCGAAGCGGATCGAGGCGAACGTCGCCACGCTGACCTTCATCTTCGGCAAGCGCCGCGTGAACATCCTCGACCTGCAGGGCGCCAATGTCGACCTGCGCTGGGACGCGCAGCGCAAGCGCAATTCGTGGACGTTCAGCGAGGAGAAGGGCGAGCCGCTCGACCTGCCGCTGATCCGCCGCGCGGTGGTGGCAGGGACGCAGCTGCGCTATCGCGATCCGGTGATGGCGATCTTCGCCGATATCGGCATCGATACGGTCGAGGCGCGCGACACGCAGCTGGCGACGGCGATCCGTTTTTCCGGGCGCGGCGAGGCGCGGCGCACGCCGTTCCGCGTCTCCGGCGCACTGCTGACGCCGAACGCGACGGTAAGCGGCGGCGAGAACCGGCTGGCGTTGCGCATCGACGCGGTACGCACGCGGGCGGACATCGGCGGCACCCTGCCCGGCGCGACGCAGATCGAGGGGGCGAAGCTCAACGCCGACGTGCGCGGGTCGAACCTTGCCGATGCGTTCGCGATCGCGGGGATCGCGGTGCCCGACACGCGCGCCTATCGGCTGCGCTCGGCATTGACCAAGCAGGGCAATGAATGGCGCTTCACCGGGCTGCGCGGGCGGTTCGGCGACAGCGACCTGGCCGGGCGGATGACGGTGCGGCTGGGCGAGCCGCGCCTGTTCCTCGACGCCAGCCTGACGACGCGCACGCTCGACATCGTCGATGCCGGGCCGTTCGTCGGCTATTCCCCGCGCGAATCCGAAACGGGCGAGATCGTGGTGACCGCGCAGGGCCGGCCGCGCATCCTGCCCGACGCGCCATTGCGGGTCGAGGCGCTCAGGAATTTCGACGCGCGGGTCGACTGGAAGGTCCGCCAGGTGCGCGCGGACAAGCTGCCGCTGAGCGACATCACGCTGGGGCTTTCGCTCGACGATCGGCTGCTCAAGCTGTCGCCGCTCAACTTCGCGATGGCGCGTGGGACGGTGGCGTCGGACATCACGATCAATGCGCGCAATCCCGCCGTCTTCACCGATTACGACATCCGCCTGTCGCCGACGCCGATGGGGACGCTGCTCAAGGGCTTCGGCGTCGAGGAATCGGGGACGAGCGGCACGGTCAAGGCGCGCGTCAGGATGAGCGGCACCGGCGACAGCGTGCGCAAGTCGCTGGCGAGCTCCAACGGGCGGATCGCGGTGATTATCCCCAGGGGCACGATGTGGACGCGCAACATCCAGCTGTCCGAACTGGATCTGGGCGTGTTCGTTCAGAAGATGTTCGAGAAACGGCTGAAGGAGCCGGTGCAGATCAATTGCGGGCTGGTCGCCTTCACCGTGCGCGGCGGCGTGGCGGCGGCGGATCCGATCCTGATCGATACGTCGAAGAACGTGATGCTCGGACGCGGTGGATTCTCGTTCCGCAACGAGACGCTCGACCTCGCCTTCCGCGCGGATTCAAAGAAGTTCAGCCTGTTCGCGGGCCAGTCACCAGTCGGGATCGGCGGCTATTTCGCGCGGCCGGGGATCGACGTGATCTCGCCCGAACTGCTGACGCGGGCGGGCGCGGGGCTGGGGCTGGGCATCGCGGCAAGCCCGTTCGCGGCGATCCTGGCGTTCGTCGATGTCGGCGATGCGAAGTCGGCCGATTGCGGCCCGGTGCTGGCGGGCGCCTCGGCGCGGGCGCAACGCGACGTGAAGGGGCGGCCGCGCGACGATGTCGGCCGGGGCACGACGGCGAAGTCCGAGGACGGGTCGCGCTCGAGGACCGAGCGGCGGGAACAGCGCAAGAAGTTTCTGGGGATTTTCTGAAAATCGATGATGTCCGGGGGGTTCTGTTGCTCGGCCCCCCCGGCGGCCGCCGGAATCCGCTTCTGTTGCCCGGTGCGGTCCAACCGCGCATTTTAGAGTAATTCTAGACCGTTAGGTCTTGGAATTACGCCGCAATAGCGAGTGCTTCGTTATCGTTGGCACTTGTGTGTATGGGCCGTCGCGGTGGTCCCATTCCGAACGAAAACTGCGCTTTTCAACACACGTCGATCCTGGTTCGGCCCCGTCAGGAACGGTGGCCGGAAATCCCTTGAGGGTTCTGGCACCATTTCTGGTGGAGCCGCCGGGTACTGCCCCCGGGTCCGCTGCGTCTATTGCACGCCGCAATTTATCGTCATAGCCGGGCGAACCCGGCAACGCCGATATAGGGTGCGGGGGGCGTTTTGCAAAGACCTGGCGGTCTTTGGTTACGGTGCCCGCCCGCTGCGGAGGACGGCACCGCAACGCGCAAACCTCAATCCCCCCTAAAAATACTGGGATTTGGCCTTCACATGGCCGCAATGCGGGTGCATTGACGATGCCATGCTGACCCAGCGTTCCCGTTACGCCCTGCGCGCCATGCTGTTCATGGCCAGGCAGCCGGTGGATGGCGCGCCGACGCCGATGACGCGGATCGCAGCGGAAGCGAACGTGCCGCGCAAGTTTCTCGAGCTGATCCTGGCCGATCTGCGTGAGGCGGGGTTCCTCATGTCGACGCGCGGCAAGATGGGCGGCTATCGCCTGTCGCGGCCCAAGCACCTGATTTCGCTGGGCGAGATCATCCGCGTGATCGAAGGGCCGCTGGCGCTGGTGCCGTGCGTCAGCCGCACCGCCTATCGCCCGTGCCTCGATTGCAAGGACGAGGCGAGCTGCGCGATCCGCCACGCGATGGCGCGGGTGCGCGACGAGACCGCGCGCATCCTCGATGGCACCAGCCTGGCCGACGCGACCGCCGAGGCGCTGGCGGCGGCTTAAGCGCCGCCGTTCTTCTTGCGCAGCTCGTCGCGGATCTCGCGCAGCAGCACGACATCGGCCGGATCGGCGGCGGCGGCTTCCTCGGGCTTGGGCACGATGCGGTTCACCGCGCGCACCAGCAGGAAGATGATGAAGGCGATGATGAGGAAATTGACCGCCTGGGTCACGAACTCGCCATAGCCGAGCAGCGGCACCCCGGCTTTCTTGAGCGCGGCATAGTCGGTCGATCCGGCAAGGTCCGCCGGCACGTCGCCCAGCACCACGAAATAGCTGGAGAAATCGAGCCCGCCGAAGATCTTGCCGATCACCGGCATGATGATATCCTCGGTCAGCGAGGTCACGATCTTGCCGAACGCGGCGCCGATGATCACCGCGACGGCGAGATCAAGCACATTGCCGCGCGCGATGAAGGCCTTGAATTCCTTGAGCATGGACGCACCCCTGACTGCCTGTGCCGGGCAACCTAGCCGCGCGATTCGTCCCAATCAATGCGCCGTCCATTGCGCGGGCGGCACGACGTCCCTAATTTGCGCGGTGTCGTATCGATGCGACACACGATGAGGGGTGTCTGGACATGAAGCTTCGTCTGGTTTCCGCGCTGGTCGCCGCGGCCATGCTGTCGGCGTGCGGCTTGAACAGCGTGCCCACCGCGGAAGAGAATGCGAAGGCGAAATGGGCCGAGGTGCAGAACCAGTATCAGCGCCGCGCCGATCTGATTCCCAATCTGGTCGCGACGGTGAAGGCGGCCGGCGCGCAGGAAAAGGCGATCCTGGTCGAGGTGACGCAGGCGCGCGCCGCCGCGACCCAGGTGAAGGTGAGCGACGCGGACCTGAGCGATCCCGCCAAGCTGCAGGCGTTCGAACGCGCGCAGGCTGGCGTGACGCTGTCGCTGCAGCGGTTGCAGGAGGCGTATCCCGAGCTGAAATCGCAGGCCAATTACGCCACGCTGATGACTCAGCTGGAGGGGACCGAGAACCGCATCGGCATCGCGCGGCGCGACTATAACGAGGCGGTGCAGGGCTATAACACCACGATCCGCACCTTCCCCGACGCGATCGGCGCCAAGATCTTCTACGGCGCCAAGCCGCTGGTGCCGTTCCAGGCGACGACGCCCGGGGCGGACACGGCGCCCAAGGTCGATTTCGGCAACGGGAATTGATGCGTCGAGGCGGAGCGGCGGGATGATCCGCTTCCTCTTGCTGATCGCCATGGTGTCGCTGAGTGCCGCGGCACCCGCCACGATACGGGTGCCGTCGCCGCCGGTGTTCAAGCTTCCCGCACTGACGGGGCGTGTGGTCGACAATGCGGACCTGCTGGCGCAAGACCGAAAGGCGCTGTTGACCTGGGCGCTGACCGAAACACAACGAGCGACGCAGCATCAGTTGGTCGTGGTGACGCTGCCGAGCCTGAACGGCACTTCGATCGAGCAAATGGGGTTGGCGCTTGGCAATGGCTGGGGCATCGGGCGCAAAGGGCATGATGACGGCGTGTTGCTGCTCGTGGCGCCGAACGAACGCAAGGTGCGGATCGAGGTGGGTCGAGGTCTCGAAAAGACGCTGACCGATGCGGAAGCCGCCGCGATCATTCAACAGCGGATCCTCCCGCGCTTTCGCAGGGGTGCGATGGCTGCCGGCATCCTTTCAGGCAGCGCGGGCATTATTCGAGAGATCAGCTCATCAGGAGCGATGCGTTGAGGTTCATCCATTTTCTCCTGTCGCTGACGGTCGCCGCGTTGCTCGGCAGCGCGGCGCAGGCGCAGACCTTTCCCAAGCTGACCGGGCGCGTCGTCGATGCCGCGAACCTGCTTTCGCCCGAGCAGGAAGCGCAGCTGACCGCGATGTCGGACGCGACCGAAAAGGCGAGCGGGCGGCAGCTGGTGGTGGCGACGGTGCCCGACCTGCAGGGCTATCCGATCGAGGATTACGGCTACAGGCTGGGCCGGGCGTGGAAGATCGGGCAGGGCGAGGCGGATAACGGAATCATCCTGATCGTCGCGCCGAACGAGCGGCGGGTGCGGATCGAGGTCGGCTATGGGCTGGAGCCGGTGATGACCGATGCGCTGTCGGGCATCATCATCCGCGACACGATCACGCCGCGCTTCAAGGCGGGTGACATGGGCGGCGGGATCGTCGCCGGGGCGAGCGCAATCGACGCGCAATTGAAGCTGCCGCTGGAGGCGGCGGAGGCGCGGGCCAAGCAGCTGATCGATGCGGGGCAGCGCAAGCGGCGGGGCGGCAATGGCGGCGACGTCGCCACCGTGCTGTTCTGGCTGGCGGTGCTGCTGTTCATCATCCTGCCGATCGTGCTGGGATCGGCCAAGGGGCGGCGCTATCGCCGCGGCGGCGGGCCGGTGGTGATCTGGGGGCCGGGCTTGGGCGGATCTTCTGGTGGAAGTTCCTGGGAAAGCGGCGGTTCTTCGTGGAGCGGCGGCGGATCGTCCTGGGGCGGTGGCGGCGGCGGCTTTTCGGGCGGCGGCGGGTCGTTCGGCGGCGGCGGCGCTTCGGGGGGCTGGTGATGGCGAGGAAGTTCACCGCGCAGGAGCATTCGGTCGTGACCGCGGCGGTCGCGCAGGCCGAGCGTGGCACCGATGGCGAAATCGTGACGATCGTGACGGATTGGTCGGATCATTATCACGACGTCTCGCTCTATTACGCGGCGGCAGCGATGCTGGCGGCGCTGGGGGTCTTCGCGGTGTGGCCGGGCTTGCTCGACGCCAGGCTGGCCTGGTTCACCGGCGGGTGGGGCGAGGCGGAGCGGCATGTCGAATTCGGGCTGCTCGTCGTGGTGCAGGCGGTGCTGTGCCTGGCGGTTCGGTTCGGGTTCGAGGCGCTGCCGTTCCGCGGGCTGCTGATCCCCGGCGCGGTGCGCGGGCGGCGGGTGCGGCGGCGCGCGGTGCAATTCTTCAAGGCGAGCGCGGAGCAGCGCACGGCGGCGCGGGTCGGCGTGCTGCTGTATCTCAGCCTTGCCGAGCATCGCGCCGAGATCGTGGCCGACGCGGCGATCGTCGCCAAGGTGAAGGACGAGGTGTGGGGCGAGGCGATGGTCGCGCTGGTCGACCGCATCCGCGCTGGCGACCCGGCGGGCGGGATGGCGGCGGCGGTGGCGCGGATCGGTGCGGTGTTGGGCGAGCATTTCCCCAAGACCGCCGAAGATCCCAACGAATTGCCCGATCGGCTGATCGAGCTGTGAGCGTACCGGATGCCGACGCGCCCATCGAGACCGTGTGGCAGGGCAGGTTCATTACCGCGAAGAGGCAGGGGCGCTGGGAATATGTCGCGCGGGCGCGGGGTATCCGGGCGGCGGTGATCGTCGCGATCGATGACGGCCATCTGATCCTGGTCGAGCAATATCGCGTGCCGCTTGGCCGCGCCTGTCTGGAGCTGCCGGCGGGGCTGATCGGCGACGAGACCGCAGGCGAGGCGGTCGAGATCGCGGCGGCGCGCGAGCTGGAGGAGGAGACCGGCTATCGGCCTGGACGGATCGAGCCGCTCGGCGAATATTGGTCGTCGCCGGGGATGGTCAGCGAGAGCTTCACGCTGGTCCGTGCGTCCGACCTGGTGCGGACCGGCGCGGGCGGCGGGGTGGCGGGCGAGGGGATCACCGTTCATCGCGTGAAGCTGGCCGAGCTGCCGGCATTCGTCGAGGCGTGCCGCGCGCGGGGCATGGCGATCGACGTCAAGCTGCTGCTGGTGCTGGGACCGTCGCTGCTGGGTTGATCGAAGCTGTCAAAGAACGGTTTCGGTCAAGCAAACGCATTCCAACATTGCAAGCCGCCGCTCAGCGGAAATTGTCGGCGTACGCCTGAAGCTTGAGCTTGCGCTGGGGCGCGGGGACGACGTGAAAGGCGATGCCTTCTCGCCCGGCATAATCCTGCGCCGCCTCCAGCGTCGGGAAGTTGAGGCGCAGCTGACCCAGCGTATCGCCCGAGCCGGCCCAGCCGGTCAGCGGATCGGCCTTCTGCCGCTCGGCGGGGTCGAATTCGAGCACCCAGCGATCGGTGCGGGCACGGCCCGACTGCATGGCGTTCTTGGGGCGCTGATAGATGCGTGCGGTAGAAGACATGGACGCTCCTTTATCTCGATCCGGCGCGCCTTGCATCCGCATTTTTGGTGCGCAGCGTCGCGCTGGCGGCGGCGGGGTCGTCGGGCCAGGGGTGGCGGGGATAGCGGCCGCGCATCTCCTTGGCGACATCGGCCCAGCTGCCGCGCCAGAAACCGGGCAGGTCGCGCGTGGTCTGGATCGGGCGGCCGGCGGGCGAGGTGAGCGAGAGGATCAGCGGGACATTGTCGCCGATCGTCGGATGGGTGGACAGGCCGAACAGCGACTGGACGCGCAGCTCGACCGTGGGGCCGGCCTCGGCGGCATAGTCGATCTCGTGGCTCGACCCGGCGGGGGTTTCGAAGCGGGCGGGTGCGCGGCGTTCGAGCTGCTGCCGGCCGTCCCAGCCCAGGCGGTTCTGCAGCGCCTGGGTGAGCGTTTCGGGCGCGACCGCGTCGAGGCGGCGCTTGGCCGTCAGTGCGGGCGGCAGCCAGTCGTCGAGATCGGCAAGCAGCGTTTCGTCGGACAGCGTGTCGATCCCGGCATAGGCGGCGCGGGTGCGCAGCGCGTGGGCGGTTGCCGGCCAGGGCAGCAGGTCGAGACCGTGTTTGCGCACGCCTTCGAGCAGCGCGGCGGCGATTTCCCGCGCGTCGGCGCCGGTGTCGGGGCCGGAGGAGAGGCGGATCGCGCCGAGCCGGCGTTCGCGCGTCGCCTCGACGCGACCGGTGGCGGGATCGAAGCGGACGCTGCGGCGTGTTTCGATGCGGTTCGCGAAGCGGGCTTCGACCGTGGCGGTGTCGATCGGCGCGGCGGAGAGGATGCGGGCGCCGGCGGCCATGCCCTGGGTCTCGGCGACGGCGAGCCATTCGTGGCGCGCGAGCGAGGATGCGGGGTCGAGGCGGAAGCCGCGGCCGCCGGCCGAGGCCCAGGTCTCGCCGGTGGCGTCGCGGCGTTTGGCGATGCGATCGGGGAAGGCGAGCGCGATGCAGGTGGCGAGAGCATCGGGGGCGGCGGTCTCGGTGAGACCTCCCCGCTCCCCGGCGCTCTCCCCAGCGGGGGGCGGGAGGAGGCTGGACCACCGTTCGGCGAGTTTGCGGGCGTTTTCGGCGCGCTGGCCGCGTTCGGTGCGCCATCTTCGCAGCCGGTGTTCGAGATCGGCGTCGGGGCCGCCCAGCCCGCGTTCGCCGAGCAGGACGGCGACTTGCGCGGCGGTCCGTGCGAGACCGAATTCGGCCGCGCGGGCGAGCATATGGCCGAGGCGCGGGGGGAGCGGCAGGCGCGCGATCGCCTTGCCGTGCGCGGTCGGGCGGCCGTCGGCGTCGAGCGCGTCGAGCGTGGCGAGGCGCGCGCGGGCTTCCTGCACGGCGGCTTGCGGCGGCGGATCGAGCCAGGCGAGGTCGCGCGGGTCGGCGACGCCCCACAGCGCGCAATCGAGCGTGAGCGCGGAGAGATCGGCTTCGAGGATCTCGGGCGGGTCGAAGCGCGGCAGGCCGGCGGTGGCGGCGGCTTCCCACAGGCGATAGGCGGTGCCCGGCCCCTGCCGCGCGGCGCGGCCGGCGCGTTGCGTGACCGCGGCCTGGCTGGCGCGTTCGGTGACCAGGCGGGTCATGCCGGCGGCGCGATCGTAGCGCGGGCGGCGGGCGAGGCCGGAATCGACCACGACACGAATGCCGTCGAGCGTCAGCGAGGTTTCGGCGATCGAGGTGGCGAGGACGATCTTGCGGCGGTTTTGCGCGTCCGGCGCGATCGCGGCGCGCTGCGCGGCGGGGTCGAGGCTGCCGTGGAGCTTGTGCAGGATCGTGCCGGGGGGCGGATCGAGGCGGTCGTCCAGAAGTCGTTCGGCTGTGCGCTCGATCTCGGCGACGCCGGGGAGGAAGGCGAGGATGCCGCCTTGTGTCTCGCGCAGCGCCTGGCGGATCGCGGCGGCGACGCCGTCCTCGATGCGGGCTTCGGCGGCGCGGCCGAGATGGATCAGGTCGAGCTTGTGGCTGCGGCCTTCGCTTTCGATGATCGGGGCCCCATTGCTCCTTTGGCCGAGCAGCGACGCGAAGCGCGCGCCGTCGAGCGTGGCGGACATCGCGACGAGGCGCAGGTCGGGGCGCAGCGCGGCCTGGGCGTCGAGCGCGAGCGCGAGGCCGAAATCGCTGTCGAGGCTGCGTTCGTGCACTTCGTCGAACAGCACGGCGGCGATGCCAGCGAGTTCGGGATCGGCCTGGATGCGGTTGACGAAGATGCCCTCGGTCACGACCGTCACGCGAGTTCGTGCCGAGCGGCGGCTGTCCATGCGCGTGGCATAGCCGTAGGTCTCACCGGGGCGCTCGTTCGCCTGGCTCGCCATACGCTCGGCGGCGGCGCGCGCGGCGAGGCGGCGGGGGGAGAGGAGCAGGATCTCACCGGCGCACCAGCTTTGCGTGAGGAGCGCGGGAGCGACGGCGGTGGTCTTGCCCGCGCCGGGCGGGGCGACGAGCACGGCGTTCGCGTGCTGCCGCAGCGTCGCGAGGAGATCGGGCAGGACGGCGTGGATCGGCAGGGCGGTCATGCCGGGATTGCCGGACTGGCGGCGCGAAAAGTCACGAATGTCACACGCTTCACACGCGAGTCCGTGGTAGATCGCGATGGGCTGGCAAGCGGAAGTTGGGCCTGGGCGTGCATGCCGGGGACGCAAGCAAATCGGTTCCTACATTTCAACCGGGTTCGCGGTGCGGTTGAGCGGATGATGAAGGATTTGGTTCACGCAAAGGCGCGAAGACGCGAAGAAGAAGGAAGATTGTTCGCGCAGAGGCGCAGAGGCGCAGAGAGGTGGCCCTGCCGCGTCAGCGGCGCTCATTCTGTCGGCCTCTGAATGAAGGGCGCTTCGCGCCGGATTCGGGACATCTCTGCGCCTCTGCGCGAACAAAATCTTCGCGCCTTTGCGCCTTTGCGTGAACCAAATCCTTCTACCGCTCCCGCGTCGCCAGGAACTTCACCGCCGGATAGCGGTCGGCGACATAGCCGACTTCCCAGGCGGACTTCGCCAGGAACACCGGATCGCCGTCGCGGTCCTTGGCCATCGCGCCGCGGTTCAGGTCCATGAACGCCTTGACGTCAGCCGCCTCGCCGCCCAGCCAGCGCGCGGTGTCGAACGGGGCGGGTTCGAGCATCGCGCCCACCTTGTATTCCGCCTCCAGCCGCGAGAGCAGCACGTCGAGCTGGAGCTGGCCGACCACGCCGATGATCCAGTTCGACCCGATCTCGGGATAGAAGACCTGGATCACGCCTTCCTCGCTGAGGTCGTCCAGCGCCTTGCGCAGCTGCTTGGTCTTGGTCGGGTCCTTCAATTGCACGCGGCGCAGGATTTCGGGGGCGAAGTTCGGCAGGCCGGTGAAGCGCACCGCCGCCTTTTCGCTGAGCGTGTCGCCGACGCGCAGCACGCCGTGATTGGGGATGCCGATGATGTCGCCGGGATAGGCCTCGTCCGCCAGCTCGCGCTGCTGGGCGAAGAACATGATCGGCGAGTGGATCGCGATCGGCTTGCCATGGCCGGTCGGGGTCAGCTTCATGCCGCGTTTGAAGGTGCCCGAGACGAGCCGCATGAAGGCGATGCGGTCGCGGTGGTTGGGATCCATGTTCGCCTGGACCTTGAACACGAAGCCGGTGACCTCGGCATTGTCGGGTTCGACCGGGGCGGGCTCGGCGGGCAGCGCGTGCGGCGGCGGGGCGTGTCGCGCGAGGGCGTCGATCAGCGAATCCACGCCGAATTCCTTGAGCGCCGAGCCGAAGAACACCGGGGTGAGATCGCCGTTGCGATAAGCCGCGCCGTCGAACTGCGCATAGCCGGCCAGCGCCAGTTCGGCATCCTCGCGCAATTTGGCGAGATTGTCGGCCGAGAGCAGCGCGTCGAGCTGGGGGTCGTCGAGACCGCTGGTCTGCACCACCTTGCCGTGGAATTCGCGGCTGGGGCCTTCGGGCAGCAGCAGCCGGTTGCTGCGCAGGTCGTAGATCCCCTCGAACGTGCCGCCCATGCCGACCGGCCAGGTCATCGGCGCGACGTCGAGCGCGAGCAGATCGGCGATCTCGTCCAGCGTCTCGAACACCTCGCGCCCTTCGCGATCGACCTTGTTGACGAAGGTGATGATCGGCACGTTGCGCAGGCGGCAGACCTCGAACAATTTCCGCGTCTGGCTCTCGATGCCCTTGGCGACGTCGATCACCATCACGGCGGAATCGACCGCGGTGAGCGTGCGGTAGGTGTCCTCGCTGAAATCCTCGTGCCCCGGCGTGTCGAGCAGGTTGAAGGTCACCGCCCCAAGATCATCAAAGGCGCGCTCGAACGTCATGACCGACGATGTGACCGAGATGCCGCGCTGCTGCTCGATCTTCATCCAGTCGGACCGGGCGCGGCGGGCGGCGCCGCGCGCCTTGACCTCGCCCGCCAGATGGATCGCGCCGCCGAACAGCAGCAGCTTTTCGGTCAGCGTGGTCTTGCCCGCGTCGGGGTGGGAGATGATCGCGAAGGTGCGGCGGCCGGTATGTTGGGGCATCGCGGCCCTCTAGAGGGCCTGACGCGGCGGAGCAACTTTACGAGCGCGGGCGCGGCGCGTTGCTGGCCACCAGATTGCCGTTGCGCTGGCAGGTCGCGGCGATCGTCGGGAAGGACAGGTCGGTGTGGCGCGGCAGCACCTGTGCCATCGCCGCCTGGCATTGCGCCGCGGTCTGATACCGGGTCGGCTCGATCCGCGCCTGCTGGCATTGATCCTGAAGATCGCCGCAGCCCAGGATCGCCATCACGAAATAGACCGGTTCCATGTCCTCGCTCCTTGATGTCGTAAACGAACGGAGCGGGCGCTTTGTTGCATCGGCTGGCGCGTGCGCCCACATAGCGGGCCATGCCGCCCAATACCGTGCCCGCCGGCGGCGAACGCCCGTTGTTCGCCACGCTGCGGCGTTTCCTGCCCTATCTGTGGCCCGCCGGCATGCCGGGGCTGAAGGCGCGCATCGTCGGCGCGCTGATCCTGGTGCTGCTGTCGAAGGTGGTGCAGGTCTATGGCGCGGCCTATGCGCTGAAGGCGGCGGTCGATGCGATGGCGCTGAATGATCGCGGCGCGGTGACCTTCGTGGTGCTGATGGTGGTCGGCTATGCCGCGGCGCGGCTGTTCACCACGGTGTTCGACAATCTGCGCAACGCCGTGTTCGAGAAGGTCGGGCAGCACGCGACGCAGCGGCTGGCGATCGTCACCTTCACGCATCTGCACCAGCTCTCGCTGCGCTTTCACCTGGAGCGGCGCACGGGCGCGGTGACCAAGGTGGTCGAGCGCGGGGCCAAGAGCATCGATTCGATGCTGTATTTCCTGCTGTTCAACATCGCGCCGACGATCCTGGAACTGGCGCTGGTGCTGCAGATCTTTGGCAGCAAGTTCGGGTGGTGGCTGGTCGCGTCGACGCTGGTGATGGTGGTGAGCTATATCGCCTTCACGCGCTGGGTGACCGACTGGCGCGCGAAATTGCGCGAGGCGATGAACGACCTCGACACCGGGGCGATGGCGCATGCGGTGGATTCGCTGCTGAATTTCGAGACGGTGAAATATTTCAACGCCGAGGCGCGCGAGGCGGCGCGCTATTCGAGCGCGGTCGAGGCCTATGCGAACGCGGCGGTGAAATCGGAGAATTCGCTGGCGTGGCTCAACATGGGCCAGTCGCTGATCACCAACGTCATGCTGGGCGCGGGGATGGCGGTGGTGGCGTGGGGCTGGTCGAGCGGGCGGTTCACGGCGGGCGACGTGGTGTTCGTTTCGACGCTATTGAGCCAGCTGTTCCGGCCGCTCGACATGCTGGGCTGGGTCTATCGCACGATCCGGCAGGGCGTGATCGACATGGGCGCGATGTTCGATCTGATCGATACGCGGGCGGAGGTGCAGGATGTGGACGGCGCGACGGCGTTGCGGGTGGGACGCGGCGAGGTGCGGTTCGAAGGGGTGCGGTTTGGCTATGATGCGGACCGCGACATCCTGAAGGGCATCGATCTGGTGATCGCGCCGGGGCAGACGGTGGCGGTGGTGGGGCCTTCGGGGGCCGGCAAGTCGACGCTGGCGCGGATATTGTACCGCTTCTACGATTTGAACGGCGGGCGCGTGACGATCGACGGGCAGGATATTTCGCAGGTGACCCAGGCGAGCCTGCGCGCGGCGATCGGGATCGTGCCGCAGGATACCGTGCTGTTCAACGACACGGTCGGCTACAACATCGCCTATGGCCGCGAGGGCGCGACACCGGACCAGGTCGCCGAGGCGGCGCGCGGGGCGGCGATCGCCGGGTTCATCGAGAGCATGCCCGAGGGGTATGAGACGCGCGTGGGCGAGCGCGGGCTCAAGCTGTCGGGCGGGGAGAAGCAGCGCGTGGCGATCGCGCGGACGTTGCTCAAGGACCCGCCGATTCTGATCCTGGACGAGGCGACGAGCGCGCTGGATTCGCGGACCGAGGCGGAGATCCTCGACACGCTGGAGACGATCGAGCGCGGGCGGACGACGATCGTGATCGCGCACCGGCTATCGACCGTGGTCAACGCCGACCGCATCGTGGTGTTGGAGGCGGGGCGGATCGCGGAGAGCGGCACGCATGCGCAGCTGCTGGAGTTGCGCGGGGTCTATGCCGAGATGTGGGCGCGCCAGCAGGCCGAGCGCGAGGCGGTGGCGGAGGCGGTGGCGTAGATTTGGTTCGCGTCGGGGTGCGAAGAAGAAAGTGAAATTGGTTCACGCGAAGGCGCGGAGGCGCGAAGATGTTCCGCCTGCCGCGCCAGCGGCTCTCAATTTGCAACCGTGTTGCAAGCGATGCCGCTGACGCGGCGGGATCAAGTCGATGCGAAGCGCATCATCTTCGCGCCTCCGCGCCTTCGCGTGAACCAAATCTTCTTTAGCCGAACTCGACCGCCTCGAACCGTACCGGCCTTCCATGCGCCGTATCCGCCAGCTGCCCGCCCCACATCACCTTCCGCCCACGGATGATCGTGCCGATCGGCTTGCCGGTGAGCGTGTCGCCGGTGAAGGGCGACCAGCCGCAGCGCGACGCGAGCCAGCTTTCTTCGACGATCCATTGCGCTTTCAGATCGACCACGGTGAAGTCGGCGTCGTAGCCCGCCGCGATGCGGCCCTTGCCGACCAGGCCGAACACGCGCTGCGGGCCGGCGCTGGTGAGGTCGATCAGCCGTTGCAGCGTCGTACGCCCTTTGGCGACATGGTCGAGGAGGAGCGGTAGCAGGGTCTGCACGCCAGGCATGCCGCTGGGGCTGGCGGGATAGGGTTTCGCCTTCTCCTCGATCGTATGCGGCGCGTGGTCGGAACCGAGCACGTCCGGCACGCCCTGGTTGAGCCAGTGCCACAGCCCGTCGCGATGCGCCGCCGAGCGGATCGGCGGGTTCATCTGGGCATGGGTGCCGAGGCGGGGATAGGCGTCCTCGCCCGCCAGCGTCAGGTGCTGCGGGGTGACCTCGCAGGTGGCGATGTCCTTGTGCTGGCTCAGCAATTCCAGTTCGGCCGGGGTGGTGACGTGGAGGACGTGGATGCGGCGCTTCGCCTCGCGCGCGAGTTTCAGGATGCGGCGGGTGGCGAGGATCGCGCTTTCATCGTCGCGCCAGACCGGGTGGCTGGAGGGGTCGCCCGCGATCCGCTCGCCCTCGCGGTCGTTCATGCGGAACTCGTCCTCGGCGTGGATCGCGACGCGGCGGTGGCCGCTGGCCAGCACGCGGGCGAGATTGGCGTCGTCGGAGACGAGCAGGTCGCCGGTCGAAGCGCCCATGAAGATCTTGACCCCCGCCGTGCCGGGCATGCGCTCGAGCTCGGCGAGGTCGGCGGCGTTGGAGTTGGTCGCGCCGACATAGAAGGCGTGGTCGCACCACATGCGGTCCTTTGCGCGGGCGAGCTTGTCGTTCACCGCGTCGGCGCTGTCGGTGTTGGGCTTGGTGTTCGGCATCTCGAACACCGCGGTGACGCCGCCCAGCACTGCGGCGCGGCTGCCCGATTCGAGGTCTTCCTTATGCTCCAGGCCGGGCTCGCGGAAATGGACCTGGCTGTCGATCACGCCGGGCAGGATGTCGAGGCCGGTGCAGTCGATCGTCTCGCCCGCGTCGCCTGAAGCGCCGATCGCGACGATCCGGCCGTCGCGCACGCCGATATCGGTACGCGCCGGGCCGGAGGGGAGATGGACGGTGCCGCCGGTAAGCTTGAGATCGAAGGTCGCCATATCCGCCTCTTTCGCTTGGGTCGGCCGCGTCCTACCTGTTCGGCATGAGCGATGCCACCCTGACCGCCGGAACTCTTTTGGCCGACCGCGCCCTGCTCCGCGTTTCCGGGGAGGACGTGCGCGGGTTCCTGCAAGGGCTGGTGACGCAGGACGTCGCGCTTGTGCGGCCGGATGCGCCGCAATGGGCCGGGCTGCTGACCGCGCAGGGCAAGGCGCTGTTCGACTTCATCCTGTGGGCGGCCAGGGATTTTGGGGGTGGCGAGGATATCCTGATCGATTGCGAGGCCGAACAGCGCGAGGCGCTGGCGCGGCGGCTGTCGATCTATCGGCTGCGGCGGAAAATCGCGATCGAAGCGGTCGAGGGTGGCGTGCACTGGTCGGTCGAGGGCGGGCGGGGCGTGCCCGATCCGCGGCTGGCGGAGCTTGGGTTCCGCTGGCTGGGCGAGGCGGCCGGCGGGGCGGCTGATGGCTGGCTGGAGCACCGGCTGCGTCTTGGCGTCACCGAGGGTGTGGGCGAGCTGGGGTCGGACAAGACCTTGTGGCTGGAATGCAATGCCGCCGAGCTGAACGGGGTGAGTTTTTCCAAGGGCTGCTATGTCGGGCAGGAGAATACCGCGCGGATGAACTGGCGCGCGAAGGTCAACCGGCGGCTGGTCGTCGCGCCGCTGGGCGAAGCCGGCGAGCGGACGCGGGCGACGTATCCGGAGATCGGGCTGATGGTGGAGCATCGGCGGGTCGAGGCGCTGGGCGATGCGATCGTGCCGGGGTGGCTGGCGGGTATCAGCTGATGATCTCAATCCTCCCCCGCCAGGGGGAGGTGGCGCCGAAGGCGTCGGAGGGGGCGGATACGCAACGGGGTGGCCGCGTCCGCCCCCTCCGTCAGGCTGCGCCTGCCACCTCCCCCTGGCGGGGGAGGATTGGTTAGAGTTGATGCCCCGTCCGGTCGCGCTTGGTCGCGAGATAGCGTTCGTTGTGCGGGTTGGGCGGTAAATGGTGGGGCACGCGCTCGATCACCGTGATGCCGGTCGCTTCGAGGCCGGCGACCTTGGCCGGGTTGTTGGTGAGCAGGCGGATGCGGTCCTGCCCCAGCAGCTTGAGCATCCGCCCCGCCACGCCGAAATCGCGCGCGTCGACCGCGAAGCCGAGGCGCGTGTTGGCATCGACCGTGTCGAACCCCTGATCCTGCAGCGCATAGGCGCGCAGCTTGTTGATCAGGCCGATGCCGCGGCCTTCCTGGCGCAGGTACAGCAGCACGCCCCAGCCGGTTTCGGCGATGGCGCGGATCGCGGCGTGGAGCTGCGGGCCGCAATCGCATTTGAGGCTGCCGAGTACGTCGCCGGTCAGGCATTCGCTGTGCAGGCGGACGAGCGGCGGCGCGCCGGTCGGCTGGCCGATCAGCAGCGCGATATGTTCGTCGGGGGATTCGGGGGTGCGGAAGGCGACGATCTCGGCATCCTCGGCGCCGGCGACCGGCAGGCGGGCGCGGGTGACGATGCGCAGCCGGGCGGGATCTTCATGCGCGTCGATATCGGCGGGGGTGACAGGGTCTTCCCCGCCTTCGGCCACGAAGAAGGCGGGGACCAGACCGGCGATGCGCGCGAGCCGCAGCGCGGCGGCGGCGGCATCGGGCGCGGCGACGGGGATCGCGCGGAACGGGCCTTTCAGCGGGGTGGCGAGGTCGAGCTGCGGATCGGCCAGCGCCACCGCGCCGTCGAAATCGAGCCACGGCGCGCGCTCGACCAGCACCGGGGCGTCGGGGGTGGCGGCTTCGCGCTGGTTGGCGAGCTTGAGCGTCACCGCGCGG
This sequence comes from uncultured Stakelama sp., assembly GCA_964413495.1. Taxonomy (GTDB): domain Bacteria; phylum Pseudomonadota; class Alphaproteobacteria; order Sphingomonadales; family Sphingomonadaceae; genus Sphingomonas. Next base: position 82,344 of record CAYPRW010000007.1, read on the forward strand.
CCGGCGGAGATGAGGACGGGCGCCGTGGCGTCAGCGTCGAATTGCGCGAGGCGGGCGGCGTCGGCGGTCTCGATCGCCAGCAGCGAGAGCGTGCCGGATTGGCCGCGAATGGCGATCGGCCAACCTCTGCGTAACGCATCGACGGCGCGGGCGACCGCTCGCGCGTTCAAAAGTCGAATTCCGTGACGATGGGCACATGGTCCGACGGCTTGAGCCAGCCGCGGCACGGTTCGCATACGCGGTGCGCGATGGCTTTCGCGGCGATGTCGCGGCTGGCCCACATATGGTCGAGCCGGCGGCCGCGATCGGACGCCGCCCAGTCTTTCGCGCGATAGCTCCACCAGGTGAAGCAGCGTTGCGGCGCGGGGATGAAATGACGGCCGAGATCGACCCAGTCGTTCGCCGCCTGCAGCCGGGCGAGCGCCGCGACCTCGATGGGCGTATGGCTGACCACGCCAAGCAGCTGCTTGTGGCTCCACACATCGCATTCCAATGGCGCGATGTTGAAATCGCCGGTGACGATGACGGGCAGGTCGCCGAGCCCTTCCGACCAGCGGGTCATGCGCTCGACGAAATCGAGCTTCTGGCCGAATTTGGGGTTGAGTTCGCGGTCCGGGATGTCGCCGCCCGCGGGCACGTAGACATTCTCCAGCCGCACGCCGTTGGGGAGCCGCACGCCGACATGCCGCGCCTCGCCGTTCGCCTGCCAGTCGAGCCGGTCGTCATGGGTGACCGGCACGCGGCTGACGATCGCGACGCCGTGATGCATGCGCTGGCCGTGGATGATGATGTGGTCGTAACCCAGTTCGCGCAGCGGGGCGTGCGGGAAGTCGCCGTCGACGACCTTGGTCTCCTGGAGGCAGAGGATGTCGGGCGCTTCCTCGCGCAGGAATTGCCGGACGATGTCCATGCGGAAGCGGACCGAGTTGATGTTCCAGGAGGCGATCTTCATGCTGGTGCGCCTTTAGTCGGCTTCGCCGACGCGCACCAGCACGAGTCTTTGTGGCCGCTTGCGCGGCGGTTGCGGTGCCAGCCCGCTCCCCCACCCCGCCACCCATTCCAGAATATCCTGCCGATGGGTGGCGGGGTGGGGGAGCGGGCTGGCACCGCAACCCATCGCGTCAGCGATGCACCAAAACGCCAAAGGCCCCCGCTCCGGGGGCATGGAGCGAGGGCCGACCTGGCGTTCGTCACGCAGGCGGGAGGGGGCACATGTCCGGGCAACAGGGGGGAAAATCCCGGACGCCCCGTCCGCGAGCACCGTGTTAGCGGGGTAAAGCTGTCGCCAACATGAATGGACCGGTCAGCGGACCCCGCCCCGCCTCCGCGGGTCGTTCCAGCGGAACGCTCCGTCGCTTACGGCCGCGTTGAATCGCTGATTCGACAGGCGCACGGTGGTGCGGTTGTTCTGGCTGTCGAGCGCGACCCAGCCCTGCAGCATCAGCCCGCCCGGCGCGGACGGCTGTTTGACGAACACCATCGTCAGCCGGCCATATTCGGGGTGTTTGGGATCGTGCGCCTCGATGCTCACCACCTCGCCATTGCCGGTCGGCACGACGCGGGCATAGCGCGAGATGTCGCGATCGGGATCGAGCAGCACGCCAAGCGGCGAGTTCCTGACCGGCCAGCGCGACACCTGCCGCACCGAATAGTCGATGAACCACAGCGAACTGCCGTCGCCGACGATCAGCAGCGGCACGCCCTTCTCGTACTGGAAGCGGATCTTGCCCGGTTTCTTGAGGGTGAGCGCGCCGCGCACCGTCTTGCCGGCGCGGTCGGTCTGCTCGAACGCGGCGGTCATGGTCTGCGCGGCGCGCCGATGCGCCTGCACCTGGGCAAGCGTGCCCTGCTGCGCGGCGGCGGGCAGGGTGAGCGGCAGGGCGATCGCCGCAACGGCGGCGAGGCCCCTTTTCATCACGGTCGTGTCGAACATGTGCGAAGCCCTGCCGGTTGCGGATTGAACTTGCGCTTAACCGATGCTCACGCGCCGGTCTTCGCCTTGACGATCTTGCCGGGGGTGCGCGGCGGTTCGCCCTTGGGCAGCGCGTCGACATGTTCCATGCCCTGCGTCACCTCGCCCCACACCGTGTACTGGCGGTCGAGGAAGGTCGCGTCGTCGAGGCAGATGAAGAACTGGCTGTTGGCGCTGTCGGGATCGTTGGTGCGCGCCATCGAGCAGACGCCGCGGACGTGCGGCTCGCCGCTGAACTCGGCGGGCAGGTTGGGCTCCTTGGACCCGCTCATGCCGGTGCCGGTGGGATCGCCGCCCTGCGCCATGAAGCCGTCGATCACGCGGTGGAACACGACCCCGTCATAAAAGCCGCTGTCGGCCAGCTTGGCGATGCGCTCGACATGCCTGGGCGCGAGATCGGGGCGCAGGCGGATATGCACGTCGCCGGTGTCGAGCGTGAGCGTGAGGCGCGTGGGAAGATCGGACATGAGGAGACTCCAACTGGGATTTGCGATGCCAACTAGGGACGCGGGCGCCGCGTTGCAAATCACGGCGATTGGCAGCGCGATTCGAGCTGGTTATAGGTGGACGGCGCCGGCCCGCGCCGCGTTCGGCGCAGCCGAACACGAATCAACCAGCGGGGACAGGCTCGATGACCGACGAGACCGAAACCGCGATCCCCGAATCGGCGCATGAGGGGCACGAGCATCTGAGCCCCGAATTCGTCCGCACCGTGCTGGAACTGGTCGAGGCCGGCGAGATCGAGGCGGCGCGCGAGAAGGTCGAGCCGCTGCACCCGGCCGACATCGCCGATCTGGTCGAGCTGACGCCGGGCGACCAGCGCCAATCGCTGGCGGCGGCGATCGCCGGGCTGATCGATGGCGACGTGCTCGCCGAGATGAACGACTGGGTGCGCGAGGAGCTGATCGAGGCGCTCGACCCGCACGAGGTCGCCGATATCGCCGCCGAGCTCGACACCGACGATGCGGTCGCGATCATCGAGGATATGGAGGAGGCGGACCAGCGCGCCGTGCTGCGCGCGCTGGACCCCGACGACCGCGCCGCGATCGAGGAGGCGCTGTCCTATCCCGAGGAATCCGCCGGCCGCCTGATGCAGCGCGAGCTGATCGCGGTGCCCGAACACTGGACGGTCGGCCATGTGCTGGATTTCCTGCGCGCCGAGGAAGATCTGGCGACCGATTTCTGGGAGATCTTCGTCGTCGATCCGGGGCACAAGCCGCTCGGCACCTGCGCGCTGAGCTGGATCCTGCGCACGCCGCGCGCGGTTTCGATCGGCGACGTGATGAAGCGCGAGCAGACGCTGATCCCGGTCGAGATGGACCAGGAGGAAGTGGCGCTGCGCTTCCAGAAATATGCGCTGATCTCCGCCGCGGTGGTCGACGACAATGGCCGGCTGGTGGGGATGATCACGGTGGACGACATCGTCCACATCATCAGCGAGGAAGCGGGCGAGGACGCGCTGCTGCTGTCGGGCGCGGGCGACGGCGACATCAACGAGCCGGTGCGCGACAGCTACAAGTCGCGCGTGCGCTGGCTGATCGCGAACCTGTTCACCGCGCTGGTCGCGTCGTCGATCATCGCGCTGTTCGAGGGCGCGATCGAACAGATGGTGGCGCTGGCGATCCTGATGCCGATCGTCGCCTCGGTCGGCGGCAATGCCGGCACGCAGACGATGGCGATCGCGGTGCGCGCGCTGGCGACCAACCAGCTGACCCAATCGAACACGGTGCGCACGATCCGGCGCGAGATCCTGGTCGCGCTGTTGAACGGCGGGACGATCGCGGTGCTGCTGGGGATCGGCGCGGCTTTGGTGTTCGGCAATGCGGCGCTGGGCGGCGTGATCGCGGCGGCGATGGTCATCAACATCCTGGTCGCCGGCCTCGCCGGCGTGCTGGTGCCGGTGACGCTGGCGCGGATGAAGCAGGATCCGGCGGTGGCGTCGTCGGTGTTCGTGACGATGGTGACCGATTCGATGGGGTTCCTGGCGTTCCTGGGGCTGGCGGTGGCGGCGGGGCTGGCGGGTTGATCCGCCGGGCGTCGATCCCAGATTGGGCGGATGGCGCTGCACATCACGAAAGTCGCCTATGGCTGCGACAGCATCGAGCATCTGAAGGAGCGGCTGGCGCTGCGTGCGGCGCATGGGCCGTCGTTCCTGACCACGCGCTACCTGCCCAAGCGGCATGCGGAGATCGCGGGCGAAGGGGCCGGCGGCGCGCTGTTCTGGATCATCAAGCACCAGCTGGTGGGGCGTACGCCGATTCTACGCTTCGGTGAAGCGGAAGGCGGGCGCGTGGCGATCCATCTGGCGCCCGAGCTGATCCTGGTGCAGCCGCGCCCCAAGCGCGCGCACCAGGGGTGGCGTTACCTTGAGGGCAAGGATGCGCCGCCGGACCTGGGCAGCGGCGACATGGCGTCATTGCCGCCCGAACTGGCGGGGAAGCTGGCGGAACTGGGGCTGGCTTAGGCGCGAAGCGCAGAAAGGAAATTTGCTCGCACAAAGACACGAAGCCACGAAGAAGTGGCGTGTTTCTTCGTGGCTTCGTGTCTTTGTGCGAAAATTATCTGCGGCTGTGCCGCGTTCAGCGCGCCAGCGAGGGGAACGCCGCGCGGAAGGCGGCGACCTTGGGCTTGTCCCAGCGGACGATATAGGGGTGGTTGGGGTTGCGGCGGGCGAAGTCCTGATGCTCGGCCTCGGCGGCGAAGAACGGGCCGGTCTCGACCGTGGTGACGATCGGCCGGGGATAGGCGCGGCTCTGGTCGAGTTGCGCGATATAAATGCGGGCGACCCGCGCCTGGCCGGGGTTTTGCGGGAAGATCGCCGAACGATAGCTGGGGCCGGTGTCCGGGCCCTGGCGGTTGAGCTGCGTCGGATCGTGCGCGACCGAGAAATAGATGCGCAGCAAGGTGGCATAGCTGATCGTGCGCGGGTCGTAGACGATGCGGATCGCCTCGGCATGGCGGGTGCGTTCGGTCGACACCTGGGCATAGCTGGCGGTCGCGCGGGTGCCGCCGGCATAGCCGCTGGTCACCGAGTCGACGCCCTTCGCCCCCTCGAACACCGCTTCCATCCCCCAGAAACAGCCGCCGGCCAGGACGGCGACCTGCTTGCCCGGCGCGGGCGCGACGTCATGCGTGGCGGCGGGGATGCGAAAGACCTGTTCGGCGGCGTTCGCCGGAAAACCCGGCACATAGCCGGCGGCGGCGAGCACGCTCAGGCTGGCCAGCGTGGCGGCGGCAAGGGCGATGGGACGACTCACCCTTAGAAGATGGGGGTGGCGGCGACCTGTTCAATGTTGAAAGCCACCATGCCGATCGCGCCGAGCGAGAAGCCGGCCAGGAAACGGTGGAACATCGCGGATTTGAGCATCGCGAACATGACGAATTCCTCTGCTTGAATGCAGGGGAGGTCGGAACCCCGCCCCGCGAATCCAAGCAAACTTCTACTTCTCGCCGATGAACCGGCGGTGGCGGCAGGTGTTAGGCGAGGTTCAGGTTAGCGTAGCGCGGCGCAGGCTTCCTGGATGCGGCTGCACGCTTCGGTCAGGATCGCCTCGCTCGTCGCATAGCTGATGCGCAGCGCGGGCGAGAAGCCGAAGGCGCCGCCATGCACCGCGGCGACCCTGGCGTCGTCGAGCAGATAGGAGATCATGGTCTCGTCGCTGTCGATCACCAGGCCCTTGGGCGTCGTCTTGCCGATCAGCGTGGCGAATTCGGGATAGACGTAGAAGGCGCCGTCGGGCGTCGGGCAGTTCATGCCCTCGATCCGGTTGAGCATGCCGACCACCAGGTCGCGGCGCTTCTGGAAGGCGGCGGTGCGGTCCTTGAGGAACGACTGGTCGCCATTGAGCGCGGCGACCGAGGCGGCCTGGCTGACGCTGCACGGGTTCGACGTGGATTGCGACTGGAGCTTGCCCATCGCCTTGATCAGCCATTGCGGGCCGCCGGCATAGCCGATGCGCCAGCCGGTCATCGCATAGGCCTTCGACACGCCGTTCGCGGTCAGCGTGCGGTCGATCAGCGACGGGCAGACCTGTGCGATCGTCGCGAATTCGAAGCCGTCGTACAGGATATGCTCGTACATGTCGTCGGCATAGATCAGCACGTGCGGGTGACGTTCGAGCACGCCGCCGAGCGCGCGCAGCTCGGCCGCGCTGTAGGCCGCGCCGGTCGGGTTGGACGGCGAGTTGAGCACGACCCACTTGGTCTTCGCGGTGATCGCGGCGTCGAGTTGTTCGGGCTTGATCTTGTAGCCCTGCTCGGCCCCGGCGCTGATGAACACCGGGGTGCCGCCGGCGAACTCGACCACATCGGGATAGCTGACCCAATAGGGGGCGGGCACGATCACCTCGTCACCCGGGTCGATCGTCGCGCAGAAGGCGTTGAACAGCGTATGCTTGCCGCCCGAGTTCACGCTGATCTGGTTTTCGGCATAGTTGAGGCCGTTCTCGCGCGCGAACTTGGCGACGATCGCGGCCTTGAGCTCGGCGGTGCCGTCGACGTTCGTGTACTTGGTCTTGCCCTGGCGGATCGCCTCGATCGCGGCTTCCTTGACGAAATCGGGCGTGTCGAAATCGGGCTCGCCCGCGCCCAGGCCGATCACGTCGATGCCCTGGCGCGTAAGCTCGAGCACGCGGCTGGTCATCGCGAGCGTGGCGGAGGGCTGGATGCGGTTGAGCGCGGCGGAGGTCTGCATGTCGGACGCCTGTCTGGGAGGGAACGCGCGCCCTATAGGTCGGCGTCGCCCGATTCCGCAACCGTAACAGCTGCAATCATTCCACGCAGCGCGTTGCCGATGAGGAATCCGCCCGCAAGATCGGCGGGATTGAGGTCGGCCTCGACCGCGCGGCCGGTGTCGAGCAGCTCGGCGCGAAGGGTTCCGGGGAGCAGGCCGCGCGACAATGGCGGGGTGAGTAACAGGCCATCGCGTTCCACGAAGATCGAGGTGAAGCTACCCTCGGTGAGAAAGCCGTCGGCGTCGGTATAGAGCGTTTCGAACGCGCCCGCGACGCGCGGATAGATGCGGCGGTCGGTGGTCTTGTGCGCCAGGCGGAAGTCGCGCGGTGCGACTTCGCGGCGGCGGATCGCGACGGTGACCGGCGCGGCGGGGGCGGGCGGCAGCGGCGCGGTGCCGATCGCGATATTGCCGCCGGGCGAGAGCAGCAGCCGCACGCGCGCGGCGCCGTGCAGGCGGAAGGTCGCGGCCTGCAGCTCGTTGCGCGCGGCGTGACGATCGAATGCGAAGCCGAAAGCCGCGGCGCTCGCCTTCATCCGCGCGAGATGGCGGTCGAGCAGCGCGATGCCTTCGGCGGGATCGAAGCGCATCGTCTCGATCAGGTCGAAGCCGCGCTGGCCGCGCGTCACGAACGCGCCCTTGGCCAGGCATTCGTCCCATTCCTCACCCGCGCGCGAATCCGCGACGACGCCCGAGCCGAGGCCAAGCGTCGCGGTGTCGGTGCCGGCGGGCAGGTGCAGCGTGCGGATCGCGACGTTGAACGCGGCATCGCCATTGGGATCGATCCGGCCGATCGAGCCGGTATAGGGCCCGCGCGGGTCGGGCTCGACCGCGCCGATCACCTCCATCGCGCGGATCTTGGGCGCGCCGGTGACCGAGCCGCAGGGGAAGGTCGCGGCGAGCATTTCGCCGACGCTGGCGCCGGGGGCCAGCCGCGCCGCGACGGTCGAGACCATGGTGTGCAGCGTGGGATAGGTTTCGACCTTGAACAATTCGGGCACCGATACGCTGCCCGGCGCGGCGATGCGCGTGAGATCGTTGCGCATCAGGTCGACGATCATCAGGTTCTCGGCGCGCTGTTTGGCGTCCGTGCGCAGCGCATGCTTCGCCGTCTCGTCTTCTTCCGGCGTCGCGCCACGTCGCGCGGTTCCCTTCATCGGGCGGGCGATCAGTTCGCCATCGCGCAGCGCGAGGAACAGTTCGGGCGAGAAGGACAGCAGCCAGTCGCGGCCGGTCCACACGATCCCGCCATAGCCCGCCGCCGCGCGTTGCCGGACCGCGGCATAGGCGGCGAGCGGATCGCCGAGCACGCGCACGGCGGCGCGGAAGGTGAGGTTGGCCTGATAGATGTCGCCCGCCTCGATCCAGTCATGCACGCGGGCGAAGGCGGCGCCGTAATCGGCGCGCGAGATGGTGGGTTTCGGCCGGCCGAGCCAGGCGCCGGCCGGATCGGGCAGGCGGGCCGGGACCTGCGCGGCGGGGAGGGTCTCGACCCGGTCGAACAGCCCGAACCACAGCAGCGGGCCGTTCGCGGCGGGCGGCGCGAGCTTCGGCTCCAGCGCATGCCCGGCCTCATAGGCGAGGTAGCCGGCGGCGTGCAGGCCCTGCGCGCGGGCGGCGTCGAGCGCGGCCAGGGCGGGGCGCACTTCATCGGCGGTGTTGGCGACGATCATGCGCACCGGATCGCGATAATATTGCGCATCGGCGCCGCCCGGCCGGGCATCGTCGAGCAGCACGAAGGGGGCGTCGGCGCGCATCGCTGACGGCATGCAATCCCGCGCGCCGCGCCGCAAGCCTCTGTTGTCGCCGATCGCCTTGCCGCCTATTTCCGTTTGCGATGACAGCCGATCCCAATCCCCCGCTGCGCGCCGCGATCGTCCCGGTGACGCCACTCCAGCAGAACAGCACGCTGCTCTGGTGCACCAGGACGATGCGCGGCGCCTTCACCGATCCGGGCGGCGATCTCGACCGGTTGAAGGCGGCGGCGCAGCAGCATGGCGTCACGATCGAGAAATTGCTCATCACCCATGGCCATATCGATCATTGCGGCCAGGCCGGGCTGCTGGCGAAGGAGCTGGGCGTACCGATCGAGGGACCGCACGAGGCCGACCGGTTCTGGATCAGCCGGCTGGAGGATGACGGCCGCGCCTATGGCATCGACGGCAAGGTGTTCGAGCCCGACCGCTGGCTGGCGGACGGCGATACCGTGCGTGTGGGCGAACTGACGCTCGACGTCTATCACTGCCCCGGCCATACGCCGGGCCATGTCGTGTTCCACCACGCGCCGTCGAAGCTGGCGATCGTCGGCGACGTGCTGTTCCAGGGTTCGATCGGGCGCACCGATTTCCCGATGGGCAATCACCAGGACCTGATCGATGCGATCACCGGCAAGCTGTGGCCGCTGGGCGGCGAGACGGTGTTCGTGCCGGGCCATGGCCAGACCAGCAGTTTCGCGCAGGAACGGCGCAGCAACCCCTTTGTCGCGGACGCGGTGCTGGCACGAAATTAAACCGATCGGTTGACAATATCGCGCCGGCGATCTAGTTCAACCGCATGGTTGAACGACTCGACACGACCTTTCACGCGCTGGCCGATCCCACGCGGCGCGGCATGCTCGCCAGCCTGGCATTGGGCGAAAAGAGCATCGGTGAGCTGGCCGCGCCCTATGCGATGAGCTTTGCCGGCGCGTCCAAACATGTGCGCGTGCTCGAACGCGCGGGCCTCGTGACGCGGCGCAAGGCCGGGCGCGCGCAGATCTGCCGGATCGAGGCCGCGCCGCTGGCCGAGGCCGAGCGGTGGCTGGCGCAATGGGAACGGTTCTGGAACCTGCGGCTTGACGCGCTGGAGGCGCTGCTGCGCGATCCCGAGGAGAAGGACGCATGACCATGCCGGTGATCCTCACCGTCCGCCGCGATTTCGCCGCCCCGCCCGAACGGGTGTTCGACGCCTGGCTCGATCCCGCGATGGCGCGGCGCTTCCTGTTCGCGACGCCCGATGGCGAAATGCAGGCGGTGGAGATCGACGCGCGCGTCGGCGGCACGGCGCGGATCGTCGAGCGGCGGCCGGGCGGCGATGCCGTGCACCGGCTGAAGTTCGAGGCGATCGAGCGGCCGCATCGGCTCGTCTTCCTGTTCGCGGCCGACCCGGCGGCGGAGGGCGAATGGACGCGCGTGACGATCGACATCGCGGCGAACGATACGGGCTGCACGCTGACGCTGACGCATGAGATGGACCCGCAATGGGCGGCTTACGAGGATCGGACCCGGCACGGCTGGACGACGATCCTCGACAGCCTTGCCCGCATCATGGAGTGATCGCGATGATCGATCTGGACGTGCTTGGCCCCGATACGCTGCGCATCGAACGGCTGCTCGACGCGCCGCCCGCCACCGTGTGGCGCTATCTGACCGAGGCCGAATTGCGCCATCGCTGGTTCGCCGGCGGCACCGATGCGCGGCCCGGCGAAACGGTCGAGCTGATCTTCGACCATGACAATCTGTCGGCCGACGACGTGCCCTATCCCGCCGACTATGCGAAGTGGAAGGGCGCGAAGGGCGTCGAGCGCGTGGTCGAGTTCGATCCGCCGCGCGTGTTCGCGATCAGCTGGGACGGCGGCCAGGAAGGCGTGGCGAAGTTCGAGCTGTTCGACGCGGCCGATGGGGGCACGCGGCTGGTGTTGACGCATAGCGGGATCACCGGCCCTGGCCCGCTCGCCAATTTCGGCGCCGGCTGGCATTCGCATTTTGCAGTGCTTCAGGGGCTGTTCGATGGCGAGCCGGTGCGCGATTTCTGGGCGCTGCATGCACAATCCGAGGTAAAGGTCGCGGCGGCGGTGGAGGAAACTTCGACAAGTTGAGCGTGAGTACCTAGATCGGCGCGATGCTGATCCTGGGCCTCGAATCGAGTTGCGACGAAACCGCCGCCGCGCTGGTGACCGACAAGCGCGAGGTGCTGGCGCATCGGCTGGCGCGGCAGGATGAGGCGCACCGCCCCTTCGGCGGCGTGGTGCCCGAGATTGCGGCGCGCGCGCATGTCGAGGCGCTGGCGCCGCTGGTCGAGGCGGCGCTGGACGAGGCGGGGGTGACGTTGGCCCAAGTCGATGCGATCGCCGCCACCGCCGGGCCGGGGCTGATCGGCGGCGTCATGGTCGGGCTGGTCACCGGCAAGGCGCTGGCGCATGCCGCGGGCAAGCCGCTGGTGGCGGTCAATCACCTTGAGGGGCATGCGCTCTCGCCGCGGCTGGCCGATCCGGCGCTCGATTTTCCCTATCTGCTGCTGCTGGTGTCGGGCGGGCATTGCCAGCTGCTGCTGGTCGAGGGCGTCGGGCGCTATCGCCGGCTGGCGACGACGATCGACGACGCGGCGGGCGAGGCGTTCGACAAGACGGCCAAGCTGCTCGGCCTCGGCTTTCCCGGCGGACCGGCGGTCGAGCGCGCGGCGCTGGACGGCGATCCGTTCGCGGTGCCGCTGCCGCGCCCGCTGGTCGGATCGGGCGAGCCGCATTTCTCGTTCGCCGGGCTCAAGAGCGATGTCGCGCGCAAGGCGGGCAAGTTCCCGGCCGTCGACCTCGCCGCCTCGTTCCAGCAGGCGGTGGTCGATTGCCTGGTCGATCGCACGCGCATCGCGCTGGGCAAGGCGCCGCATGCGACCGCGCTGGTCGTCGCGGGTGGGGTCGCGGCGAACGGCGCGGTGCGTGGTGCGCTGGAGACGCTGGCGGGCGAGCATGGCCTGCGCTTCGTCGCGCCGCCGCTGTGGCTTTGCACCGACAATGCCGCCATGATCGCCTGGGCCGGGGCGGAGCGTTTCGCCGCCGGGCTGACCGATCCGCTCGACCTGCCGGCGCGCCCGCGCTGGCCGCTCGATCCGGATGCGGAAAAGGTGCGCGGCGCGGGGGTGAAGGCATGAGGATCGGCCCATGAAGCTGGGAGTCGTTGGCGGCGGCGCGTGGGGCACCGCCTTGGCGCAAGTGGCGGCGCGCGGGGACGAACCGGTGACGCTGTGGGCGCGCGAGGATGACGTCGTGGCGTCGGTGAACGAGGTGCACGAGAACCGGCCGTTCCTGCCCGGCGTGCCGCTCTCGCCGTCGATCCGCGCGACCGGCGAACTGAGCGGCCTGGATGATGCCGACGTGCTGCTGGTGGTGGTGCCCGCGCAATTTCTGCGCCCGGTGCTGACGGCGACACCGGTGGCCGGGCGCCCGCTGATATTGTGCGCCAAGGGGATCGAGGCGGGTACGCGGTTGCTGGTCGCCGAGGTGGCGCGCGAGCTGCATCCGGATGCGCCGGTTGCCGTGCTGTCCGGGCCGACCTTCGCGCATGAGGTGGCCAAGGGGCTGCCCACCGCGGTGACGCTGGCGTGCGAGGACGATGACTTGCGCGAGGCGCTGGCCGAGCGGCTGGGCGGGCCGGCGTTCCGCACCTATGGTTCGTCGGACGTCGCGGGGGCCGAAATCGGCGGCGCGGTCAAGAATGTGCTGGCGATCGCGTGCGGCGTGGTCGAGGGCGCGGGGCTGGGGCTCAATGCGCGCGCGGCGCTGATCGCGCGCGGCTTTGCCGAGATGACGCGGTTCGGCGTGGCGCGCGGCGGACGGCCCGAGACGCTGGCCGGACTGTCGGGGCTGGGCGATCTGGTGCTGACCTGTTCGTCGACCAACTCGCGCAACTTCTCGCTCGGCATGGGACTGGGCCAGGGACGCGCGGCGGCCGAACTGCTCGCCGACCGCCGCACCGTGGCGGAGGGCGCGGCGACCGCGCCGGTGCTGCGCGAGGCGGCGGCGGCGGTGGGCGTCGAGATGCCGGTGACGGCGGCGGTGTGCGCGTTGCTGGAGGGCGCGCCGGTGGATCAGGTGGTCCGATCGCTGCTCGCGCGGCCATTGCGGGAGGAGGCGCTGTGAGATGGGTCGCACTGCTGCGCGGGATCAATCTCGGCAAACGCCAGCTCAAGTCGGCGGAACTGAAGGCGGTGGTCGAGGGGCTGGGCTTCACTGACGTCAAGACCCTGCTCGCCTCGGGCAATGTCGTGTTCACGGCGCCGGACACCGGCGCGGCGGCGCTGGAAGCGGCGATCCACGATGCGCTGGCGAAGCAAACGGGCCTCAAGTCGGAGATCTTCGTGCGCTCGCCCGAGGAGATCGCGGCGATCGTCGCGGCCAATCCGTTTCCGCAGGTGGCGAAGGATCGGCCCAGCCAGCTGGTGGTGCTGTTCCACCGCGCGGCGATCGATCCCGCGCCGCTCGCCCAGCTGATCGAACATTATGACGGGCCGGAACGGATGAAGGCGATCGGGCGCGAGCTCTATATCGATTTTCCCGAGGGCCAGGGGCGGTCGAACCTCACCCCGGCGATGGCCAAGGCGCGGCCGAAGCTCGATTCCGTCAACACCGCGCGCAACTGGAACACCGTGCTGAAGGTCCGCGACGCGCTCTAGGGCGGATCGCCATTCAGCCCATGCCAGCCTGCAAATGGGGGTTTGGCGTGCTTCCGGTGCTCACGTACTGGAAGTACGCTGCGCTCCGGGTCACGCAAAACCACCATTTTCGACTCGGCCTGAACTGAATGTCGATACACCCTAGAAATCGACCGCGATGCCCTTGCGCTCCCAGTCGCCGAAGCGCGTGGGATCGTTGCCGAGCGGATCGGTTTTCGCCTTGCGGCCCGGCTCGGGGCGGGGCACCGGCGGGCTTTTCGAGAGATAGGCGGGCGGCTTCACATGATCGGGGCGCTTGCCCATGGACGGGTCCTGACGATAGCGGCGTGCGCAACCCACATCGGTGCGATGGGGGTGCGGGTCAAGTGAAGGTGGTACGGCGATGAAGAGGGCCAATAGCGCAGGCGATCCGCCCGGCGTGCCCGCGCGCCGGGCGGCGTTGCGGTTGCTCGACGCGGTGTTGCGGCGCGGGCTGGCGCTCGAACAGGCGCTCGACAACGCCACCGCCGGCCTGGCGCCGCCCGATCGCGGCCTGGCGCATGCCATCGCGGCGGAAGTGCTGCGCCGGCTGGCCGATCTCGACGCGCTGATCGATTCGGCGACGCGCCAGCGATTGCCCGACGATGCCAAGGCGCGCTTCGTGCTGCGAATCGCGCTGGCGCAGGCGTTGCGGCTCGGCACGCCGCAGCACGCGGCGATCGCGACCGCGCTGCCGCTGGTCGATGGCGGGCCGCGCAAGCTGGTGCATGGCGTGTTCGGCGCGCTGATGCGTGGCGGCGCGGTGCTGCCGGAGGTGCCGGCGCTGCCCGAAACGGTGCACGCGCGGATCGCGGGCAATTGGGGCGCGCGCGTCGCGGATTGCGCGGGTGCCGCCATCGCCGCGCCGCCGCCGCTCGACCTGACGCTGAAGGGCGACGGCGCGGTCGCGGGCGAGCGCCTGATGCCGGGCCATGTGCGCGTGGCCGGCGACACGCCGGTGACCGCGCTGCCTGGCTTTGCCGAAGGCGCGTGGTGGGTGCAGGACCTTGCCGCCTCGCTGCCCGCGCGGCTGATCGGCAAGGGCGCGGGCCGTGTGCTCGATCTGTGTGCCGCGCCGGGTGGCAAGACGCTGCAACTGGCGGCGGCGGGGTGGGATGTGACCGCGGTCGACATCTCGGATAGTCGTCTGGCGCGACTTTCGGAGAATCTGGAGCGGACCGGGCTGTCCGCGCAGGTGGTGACCGCCGATCTGCTGAAATGGGCGCCAGGGTTCGCGGCCGATGCGGTGCTGCTCGACGCGCCGTGCAGCGCGACCGGCATCTTTCGCCGCCATCCCGATGTGCTGCATCGCGTGCGCCCGCGCGTGATTGGCGAGATGGCCGAATTGCAGGCGGCGTTGCTGCCGCGCGCGGCAGCATGGGTGCGGCCGGGCGGGCTGCTGGTCTATGCCACCTGCTCGCTCGAACCCGAGGAGGGCGAGGCGCAGATCGAACGCTTTCTCGCTGAGAATCAGAACTTCGCGATCGATCGCGTGACGAGCGACGAATTGCCCGAGGGACTGGTCCCGCATCCGCGCGGCTGGCTGCGCACCTTGCCCGGCATGCTGGCCGACCAGGGCGGGCTGGACGGGTTTTTCATGGTGCGCTTGATGCGTGTTGCGGGCGATTCGCCAGCGGCGTAAGGGCTGAATTCAGCTTCGCTGAATTGCGGTGCCGGCCCGCTCCCCCTCCCGGCCACCCATGGGATACTGGCGTTGGGTGGCCGGGAGGGGGGAGCGGGCCGGCACCGCCCAGAACAAAGGTTTCCATGTCAGCCGTCCGCATCGCCCCCTCGATCCTCTCCGCCGACTTCGCCAGATTGGGCGAGGAGGTGCGCGCGATCGATCAGGCGGGGGCCGACTGGATCCATATCGACGTGATGGACGGGCATTTCGTGCCCAACCTCACCATCGGTCCGGCGGTGGTGAAGGCGCTGCGCCCGCACAGCGCCAAGCCGTTCGACGTCCATCTGATGATCGCGCCGGTCGATCCGATGCTGGAGGCGTTCGCCGAGGCCGGCGCCGACTGCCTGTCGGTACATCCCGAAAGCGGACCGCATCTTCACCGCACGCTGCAGACGATCAAGGCGCTGGGCAAGCGCGCCGGGGTGGTGCTCAACCCGGCGACGCCGGTCGATGTGGTCGATCATGTGCTCGACCTCACCGACCTGATCCTGGTGATGAGCGTCAATCCCGGCTTTGGCGGCCAGAAGTTCATCGAGAGCCAGATCGCCAAGATCGCCGCGCTGCGCGCCAGGATCGATACCAGCGGCCGGCAGATCGACCTGGAGGTCGATGGCGGCGTCGATGCCTCCAACTGCGCCCGCGTGATCGCGGCGGGCGCCGACGCGCTGGTCGCGGGCACCGCCGCGTTCAAGGGCGGGCCGGCGCATTATGCCGACAATATCCGGGCGTTGCGGCCAGAGATCGCAAGCATCCGGTGAGCGACGAGCGCGGCGATCCCGCAACCGACGGGATCGAGCAAGGCAAGCGGCTGATCCGGATCGGAGGCGACCGAGGGTTGTCGCTCGCCGATCGAGTCAGCGAACGGCTGCACCGGCTGGCGTGGCGCACGCCGATCCACAGCTTCCGCCTGCGCGGGCGCCATCCGTTGAAGCTGATCGCGGTGGCCGACGATCCGTTCTTCGGCGATGTCGCGCGCGGGCGGGCACTGCTCGACGGGCAAATGGCCTATCGTGGCGAGCGTCACGCGCTGGACGCGCTCGATCTGGCCAAGCCCGATTGGTCCAGGCCGTTCGGCGAGTATCTGCACGGTTTCGCCTGGCTGCGCGACCTTTCCAGCGTGGCGACGCGCGCGCAGGCGGCGCCGGTGGCCGAGGCGCTGATGCGCAAATGGCTGGCGGCGCATGCCGACAAGGTCACCGATCCGGCCTGGCGCGCCGATCTGTGGGGCCGGCGCATCCTGATGTGGACCGCGCACGCGCCGCTGATCCTCTCCAGCACCGATCTGGTCTACCGATCGAAGGTGCTCAACACGCTGGCGCGCGGGGCGCGGCATCTCGACCGCTCGGCCGATCGCGTGCCGGCCGGCGTGGCGCGGATCGCGGCGTGGTGCGGCGTGCTGGCCGCGGGGCTGATGATCCCCGGCGGCGATCCGCGCCGCGCGTTCGGTGAAGCGGGGCTCGCCCGCGCGCTGCGTGCGTCGGTGAGCGAGGATGGCGGCATCAACGGGCGCTCGCCGCTGGCACTGCTCGACGCGATCATGCTGCTGACGCTGCTGCGCGCGACCTATGCCGCGCGGCGGCTCGATGCGCCGGAGCCGGTGGCGGGCGCGTTGACGAAGATGGTCACCGCGCTGCTCGGCGTGACGCACGGCGACCGGGGTCTCGCAAGCTGGCAGGGCGGCGTGCCGATCGACGGCGAGACGATCGATGCGGTGATCGAAGCGACGGGCGCGCGCGTGCGGCCGCTGCGCCAGGCGCGCGCCTGGGGCTATCAGCGGCTGGCGCAGCAGCGCACCGTGGTGATCATGGATGCCGCGCCGCCGCCGGTGGCGCGCGTGATGGAGGGCGGCTGCGCCTCGACGCTGGCGTTCGAATTTTCGGACGGGGCGGATCGCATCGTGGTGAGCTGCGGCGGCGCGCGCGGCGCGGATCTGCGGCTGCCGGCGGCGCTGGCCGAAGGGCTGCGGACGACCGCGGCGCATTCGACCCTGGTGGTCGGCGACAGCAACTCGACCGCGATCCACCCCGACGGCACGCTGGGGCGCGGCGTGGCCGAGATGGAATTGAGCCGACAGGAGACCGAGAGCGCGAGCCGGATCGAGGCGAGCCATGACGGCTATGTGCGGCGGCACGGCGTCATCCACCGCCGCACGATCGCGCTGGGCGCGGACGGGCGCGACGTGCGCGGCGAGGACAGCCTGTTGCCGGCGGGGCGCAGGGGCAAGGGCGTTGCGGCTGCGTTCGCGATCCGCTTTCACTTGCATCCCGGGGTTCAGGTATCGCCGACCGCCGATGGCTCGGGCGCGCTGCTGCGCATGAAATCGGGCGCCGCATGGCAGTTCCGCGCGCGCGGCGGCAGCCTGGCGATCGAGGAAAGCGTGTGGGTCGACGGCAGGGGGATTCCGCGCGAGACTCAGCAGCTGGTGCTGACCGGCGACGCGCCGGCGGGGGGGCATAGCGTATCGTGGCTGTTCCATCGCGCGCGATAGGTCACAGTTGAGGAAGAAATCGATTCACGCAAAGGCGCAAAGGCGCGAAGAGGTGGCGCTCGCCGCGAAGCGGCTTTCGTTCTTCCAGATGCTGTACTTGCTGCGACATCAAAAAGGATGAGGGCGCTTTGCGCCGAAGTTCCACATCTTCGCGTCTTTGCATGAATCAACTTCTTTCTTGAGCGATACGGGGTTGCGCGTCTGGACCGACTCCCTAAAGCGCGCGGCCATGACCAGCATCACGATCAAGCGCGCGCTCCTCTCGGTCTCCGACAAGACCGGCATCGTCGAACTCGGCCAGGCGCTCGCCGGCAAGGGCGTCGAGCTGGTCTCGACCGGCGGGACGGCCAAGGCGCTGCGCGACGCCGGGCTGGCGGTGCGTGACATTTCCGACCTCACCGGCTTTCCCGAAATGATGGACGGGCGGGTCAAGACGCTGCATCCGGTGGTGCATGGCGGGTTGCTCGCGGTGCGCGACGATGCGGCGCATATGGGATCGGCGAACGCGCATGCGATCGGGATGATCGATCTGGTGGTGGTCAACCTCTACCCGTTCCAGCAGACCGTGGCGAAGGGCGCGGATCGCGACGAGATCATCGAGAATATCGATATCGGCGGCCCGTCGATGGTGCGATCGGCGGCGAAGAACCACGCCTATGTCGCGATCGTCACCGATCCGGCGGATTACGCCGTGGTGGCGCGGGGCGAGACGACGCTGGACGACCGCCGCCGCTTCGCCGCGAAGGCCTATGCGCTGACCGCGCAATATGATGCGGCGATCGCGAGCTGGTTCGCCTTTGCCGACCAGGGCGAGCACTTCCCGGCGACGCTGCCGCTGGTGTTCCGGCGCGGCGCCGAACTGCGCTATGGCGAGAATCCGCACCAGTCGGCGGCGCTCTACCTGCCCGCCGGCCCGTCCGCGTCGGGCATCGCGCAGGCCGAGCAGGTGCAGGGCAAGGCGCTGAGTTACAACAACTATAACGACGCAGATGCCGCGCTGGAGCTGGTCAGCGAGTTTCGCGACGGGCCGCCGACCGTGGTGATCGTCAAGCACGCCAATCCGTGCGGCGTGGCGAGCGCGGACACGCTGGTCGAGGCGTATCAGGCGGCGCTCGCGTGCGACAGCGTGTCGGCGTTCGGCGGGATCATCGCGCTCAACCGCCCGCTCGATGCGGAGACGGCCAAGGCGATCAGCGAGATCTTCACCGAGGTGGTCGTCGCCCCCGGCGCGAGCGACGAAGCGCGCGCGATCTTCGCCGCCAAGAAGAATTTGCGGCTGCTGGTGTGCGATGCGCTGCCCGATCCGGCGCGGCCGGGACTGATGCTCAAGACCATCGCGGGCGGCGCGCTGGTGCAGTCGCGCGACGATGGGCGGGTGACGGCCGGCGACCTCAAGGTGGTGACCAAGCGCGCGCCGACGCAGCAGGAGCTTGAGGACTGTCTGTTCGCGTGGACCGTCGCCAAGCACGTCAAGTCGAACGCGATCGTCTATGCCCGCGACGGCAGCACCGCAGGGGTGGGCGCGGGGCAGATGAACCGCCTGGAATCCGCGCGCATCGCGGCGTGGAAGGCGAAGGACGCGGCGGAGAAGGCGGGCTGGGATCAGCCGCGCACGATCGGCAGCGCGGTCGCCTCCGACGCATTCTTCCCGTTCGCCGACGGGTTGCTGGCGGCGGTGGAAGCGGGCGCAAGCGCGGTGATCCAGCCGGGCGGCTCGATCCGCGATGACGAGGTGATCGCCGCCGCCGACGAGGCCGGCCTGGCGATGGTGTTCACGGGCATGCGGCATTTCCGGCACTGATACAGGTCGGCTTCGCCGACGCGGCACCGCCCTGCGCAGCTTCCAGCGATCTTCGATCGCTGGAGCCTGGCTGCTCCGCCCGCTCCCCCACCCGGCCACCCATAGGATACTAGCGTTGGGTGGCCGGGTGGGGGAGCGGGCCGGTGCCGCGACCGGTTCAGCTTGCTGAACCGCGCTAACGAACGATCAACCTTCCTTCGGCAGCCGCTTGAACAGTTTGCGGTCATCCTCGCCCAGCGCCCATTTGCCGATCACCGCGAAATAGGCCGCGAAGATCGCGGGAATGCCGATCGACAGCTCGACCCATTCGAGGTGGCGCGGCAGCGTGGTGAACGCCCAGCCCACCGTGCCCGCCACCGCGACCGCGGCGAAGAAGCCGGGGCGCAGCGCGAACACGCGCGCGCCGGTCAGCCGGGTCAGCATCGCGCATTTGATTGCTGAGCCCAGCGTCACCGTCAGCGCCAGCGCCAGCGCCGGCCCCGCCGCCTGATGGTTCATGCTCCACCCCAGGTCGCGCATCAGCAGCACCAGCGCGAACGACAGCGCCGCCTGGAGCCCGAGCAGCAGCAGCGAGACCATCAGGTTGCGATGCCGCGCCATATAGACCAGCCCCGCCTCGGCCACCGCGCCGGGCGCGGCGAGCACCTCGGCCGCGAGCAGGAAGCATAGCGCGCCCGCGCCCGCCACGAATTGCGGGCCGACCACGCCCATCACGCCCTCGGCCGGGATGCCGCCCATCAGCAGCAGCGCGGCCTGCAGCGTGATGATCCAGAAGGCGACCTGCTTGACCTGACCCGCGATCGCGGCGCGGTTGCCGGCGGCGAGGTTGCGCGCGATGCCGGGGCCGAGCACCGGATCGAAGCTGGTCTTGAGCTTGGCGGGAATCGAGGACACCTGCTGCGCCATATAGTAGACGCCGACGATCGCCGGCGGGAACAGCAGGCCCAGGATGAAGCGATCGATGTTGCGCGTGCCCCATTCGATCGCGTCGGCGCCGGCCAGCGGCATGTTGCGGCCGGCCAGCTGGAGCAGCGGCGTGATGCGCGGCGACCAGCCCTGCGGCAGGCCATAGCTGCGGATGAACGGCACCAGGCTGGCGCCGAGCGCGGCGAGCATCGAGAGGACATAGGCATAGATGAGCCCGTCGCGCGACGAGACATAGTAGAAGCCGAGCGCGGCGATGCTGATCGTCCACGGCTCGACGATCGCGCGCGCGGTCACCGCGGCCTTGACGTTGCCGCGATAGGCGAGCGCGGCGAGGCCGATATCGGACCAGGCGATGGCGAAGACGATCAGCGCGAGCAGCCGCTCCATCCCCATCACCGCGCTGTTGGGGAACATGATCTGCGGAAAGACGAACAGCACCGCGCTGGCGACGACCGATACGGTGAACGCGACCGCCATGCCGTCCCACACCACATGCGCGTGCGGCCGCTGGGTCGAGGCGAGCGCCTGGGCCAGTCCGCGCTTGAGCCCGAGCGTGGCGAGCAGCGCGGCGAGCTCCACCACCACCACGGCGAGCGCGAACCGCCCGACCACCTCGGGCCCATAGAGCCGCCCGGCGATGAACAGGAAGGGTAGCCGCGCGGCGAGTCGCAGCATGAAACCCAGGATGTTGGTGCGTCCGCCCTTGGCCAGGGCGTTGAGGTCATCGGATTGATCAGGCATCGAAATCGAGCATCGGCTCTTCGACGGGCGCGGTGACTTGCGGCACGACCTGCTGGTGGCCGGCGAGGCGTCTGATGTTTCGCCCCACCACATAGCAATAGGCGGCCGTCGGGATGACCTTCACGCGCAGCCGATCGATCTCGATTTCGTCTTCGAGCGTGCGGCTGGTCAGCGTGCACATCTCGATCGTCGGATTGTTGGCGATCAACGTTCGCAGCCCGGCGCGTTCGCGCGAATCGTGCGCCGCACGATCGGACCATTTGAGTTCGACTGCCCATAGCGGCTTCATCCGCTGATCGAGGTACACGATATCGACTTCGCCGTCGCGCCATCGCGCATAACGCAGGTTGCGCGACCAGCGGCTGTGTTGCCATTGCGAATAGATGGCGGATTCCGCCAGTTTGCCGATCCACGCGGTATCGCTCGCATCCACCGGGGCGAACAGTGCCGCGCGCATCGACGGATTGTTGAGATAGACCTTGAAGTTGCGTTCGCGCTGCATCGTCCGGCCGTTCTGATCGACCGTCTGCACCTTCAGAATCAGGAACGCGCTTTCGAGATACTCGACATATTTCTTGATGGTCGGCTTGGTCATCCCGGATTCGCGGGAGATGCTTTCCAGATTGGCCTCGTTGCCCGCATTATAGGCCAGGAACGAGAACAGCCGGTTCAACTCCTGGATGTCGCTGATGCCGTAGAGCGCCGGCAGGTCCTTCAGCAGCACCTTGTCGATGATGTCGTTGCGGACGAATTGATCTGGATCGGCGCGGATCGCCGGGTTGAGAACCGCCTCGGGATACCCGCCATGGTTCAGATAATCGATAAAGGCGGCGTTGAGTCCCGAGATGTCGGGGAAATGATACTCGCCCTCCGCCCGTTCGGTGACAAGCTGTTCATCGAGGCCGACGAAACACAGGAATTCATGGAAGGTGAGCGGCGGCAGCATGAATTCCGAGAATCGACCGGCACCCGATTCCTTTGACTTGAGTTTCAGTGCTGCCGCCGCCGATCCCGTCGCGATGAATTTGATGTCCGGCCTGCTGTCGACCAGATCTTTGAGATGACGTTCCCAGTCCTTGAGATATTGAATTTCATCGAAGATGATCAGCGCATCGCCTGCAATTGCCGGCAGCATATCGACGAAGCTCTCCAGCCGCATGCCTGAATAGATCGGCGTGTCGATGCTGGCATAGAGGATGTGTTTGCGATCGAACCCGCGATCGATCGCTTCTTTCACGACCTGTTTGATCAGTACGGTCTTTCCTACGCGTCGCGGACCCAGCAACACGGCCGCGCGGCGTACATCACGGTCAAGCGCCAGATTGGCGAACGGCTTGAAATAAGTGCGGCGGCGATATGACCATTCGACGATTTCGCTTCCATCGCGCCACCATGGGTTATCCCGTGAGATGCGAGCACGGATGTCATCGGGCGAAATTGTCTGCATCACAATTAGTGATAAAGAAGTTTCTCTAACGGTTCAATGCTATATATCTTGTTGATAACAAACAACAAAATCAACGCATTTAGCGGTGGCCTAATGCGCGGCGCCCCAGCTCTTGCCCGTGCCGATCTCGACGCCGAGCGGGACGGTGAGCTTTATCGCCGGCTCGGCGGCGGTGGCCATGACGTGCTCGATTATCGGCTTGGCGGCTTCGACGTCGCCTTCGGGCAGTTCGAACACCAGTTCGTCATGCACTTGCAACAGCATCCTGACGTCATGCAGGCCGGCCTGCGCCAGCGCGGGCCCCATCCGCGTCATCGCGCGCTTGATGATGTCGGCGCTGGTACCCTGGATCGGCGCGTTGATCGCGGCGCGTTCGCTGCCGGCGCGCTCGTGCTGGGTCTTGGACTGGAGGCGCGGGAAATGCGTCTTCCGTCCGAACAGGGTGGTGGTGTAGCCGCGTTCCTTGGCCTCGGTCAGCGTGTCGGCGATATAGCGGCTGATGCCCGGAAACCGCTCGAAATAGCGGTCGATCATCGCCTGCGCCTCGTCCGGCGTCACGTCGAGCCGGCCGGCCAGGCCCCAGCGGCTGATGCCGTAGAGGATCGCGAAGTTGATCGTCTTCGCCCGGCCGCGCGTGTCGCGGTTGACCTCGCCGAACAGCTCCATCGCGGTGCGGTTGTGGATGTCCTCACCCTGTTCGAACGCCTCGCGCAGCGCGGGCACGTCGGCGATGTGGGCGGCGAGGCGCAGTTCGATCTGCGAATAGTCGGCCGACAGGATGACGTTGCCCGGCTCGGCGACGAAGGCGTCGCGGATCTGGCGCCCGGTCTCGGTGCGGATCGGGATGTTCTGGAGGTTGGGGTCGGTCGAGGAAAGCCGCCCGGTCTGCGCGCCGGTCAGCGAATAGCTGGTGTGGACGCGGCCGGTCGCCGGATTGATCTGTGCCTGCAGCGCGTCGGTATAGGTCGATTTGAGTTTCGAGAGCTGGCGCCAGTCGAGCACCTTCAACACCATCTCGCGGCCGGGCGAATCCTTGTCCGCGGCGATCCGCTCCAGCTCGTTGACGTCGGTGGAATAGACGCCCGACTTGCCCTTGCGCCCGCCCTTGATCCCCATCTTGTCGAACAGCACGTCGCCCAGCTGCTTGGGGCTGCCGATGGTGAACTTGAACCCGGCGATGGCGTGGATCTCGTCCTCCAGCGCGGCGATCTGCTTCGAGAAATCGTCGGACAGGCGCGCGAGCACCCCGGCATCGACCTTGATTCCCGCCAATTCCATGTCCGCGATCACGCGCACCAGCGGGCGATCGACCATCTCGTAGACGCGCGTCGCGCCTTCATAGGCAAGCCGCGGCTTGAACCGCCGCCACAGCCGCAGCGTGACATCCGCATCCTCGGCGGCGTAGCGGGTCGCGGCCTTGAGATCGACTTCGGCGAAGCTGATCTGCTTCTTGCCCGATCCGGTCACGTCCTTGTACGCGATGCAGCTGTGCGACAGATGCGTCGCGGCGAGCTCGTCCATGCCGTGGCCGTGCAGCCCGGCGTCGAGGTCGAAGCTCATCACGATCGTGTCGTCATAGGGCGCGACGGTGACGCCCAGCCGGGACAGCACGATCGCGTCATATTTCATGTTGTGGCCGATCTTGAGCACCGCCGGGTCTTCGAGCAGCGGCTTCAATCTGGCGATCACCGTGTCGCGGTCGAGCTGTACCGGTTTTTCGGCGAACATGTCGGTGCCGCCATGCGCGACCGGAATGTAGCAGGCGAGGTTGGGGTGGAGCGCCAGGCTCACCCCGACCAGCTCGGCGCGGGTGGCGTCGACGCCGGTCGTCTCGGTATCGAGCGCGACCCAGCCCTGGTGCCGCGCGACCGTGATCCAGCGGTCGAGCGCCGTTTCGTCCACCACCGTCTCATAGCCGTCGTGATTGCACGGCGGGTCTTCCTCCAGCCCCGGCACGTCGGGCGTCTCGACCGGCGCGTCGGCCACGGTCGTGCCCGCGTTGGTCAGCCGCGCGAGCAGCGTCTTGAACCCGTGATGCTCCAGGAACGCGCGCAGCGGCGCGTCGGGGATGCCGTTCAGCTCCATCGAATCGAGCGGATCGGGCAGCGGCACGTCGCAGGCGAGCTCGACCAGCTTGCGGCTCAATCGCGCCATCTCTGCATGTTCGATCAGATTGTCGCGCAGCTTGCCCGGCTTCATCGCCGGCGCGGCGGCGAGCACGCCCTCGACATCGCCATGCTCCAGCACCAGCTTGGCCGCGGTCTTGGGACCGATACCGGGCACGCCGGGGACATTGTCGACGCTGTCGCCCATCAGCGCCAGCACCTCGCCCAATTTGCCGGGGCCGACGCCGAATTTCTCGACCACCGCCTCGGGACCCATGCGGCGGTCCTTCATCGTGTCGAGCATGTCGATGCCCGGCTCGGTCAGCAGCTGCATCAGATCCTTGTCGGAACTGACGATGGTCACCTGCCAGCCTTGCGCCAGCGCGGCTTTCGAATAGGAGGCGATGAGGTCGTCGGCCTCCCAGCCCAGTTCCTCGATGCACGGCAGGCTGAACGCGCGTGTCGCGTCACGGATCATCGGGAATTGGGGCACGAGGTCTTCGGGCGCGGGCGGGCGGTGCGCCTTGTACTGGTCGTACATCTCGTTGCGGAAGGTGTGTTCCGACTTGTCGAGGATCACCGCCAGATGCGTCGGGCCGTCCGCCTTGTGCAGTTCGTCGGCAAGCTTCCACAGCATCGAGACATAGCCGTAGACGGCGCCCGCCGGCTCGCCATGTTTGTTGGTGAGCTTGGGCAGCACATGATAGGCGCGGAAGATGAAGCTGGAGCCGTCGACGAGGTAGAGATGAGGCATGGCGCAGGCTTAGCAGCGCCGCGCGGCGCAGGCGAGACTTAGAGTCGACATCGCCGATACGGCGTCCGCCGGATGCGCGTCACGTCGAGCAGGTCGAAGCCGGAGCGGATGCCTTCGACCGTCACCCGCTGGCCGATGAAGCCATTGCCCGAGCCGGGAAGGTCGAGCCGCCAGGTGCCGCCGCCGTCCCGTTCGAGCAGATAGCCTCGCCCATCGCAGCGCAGGATGCCGGTTTCGACGTGGAGCGTGCCCCTCGGCATCGCCTTCCCCCGGGAAGTCGTGCGGTGCGCCCCCGCTGCGACTTCACATGATCCTTGGTGATCGGGGAGTTAGTACACCGTCAAGAGTCGGCCCCGTGGCCTTTAGGCAAGCCCTGGACATACGCCACAGGCTCCCCGACCATAAGTCAGGAAGTGTGACGCTGTTACGGTCAGCATCTACCGCTCTTGACGGGGGTACTACTCCCCAGCGCCGTGCGTGGCGGCGCCATTGCCCTTATCGACGATCACGGCGGCGAAGGAAACAGGATTTCTTGCCAGCGATGGTTCGGTACAACCACAGCGACTACCTAGGCAGCGCAACGTGGTTTCACGTCTATTCTGATCGATTTTATCCGTTTTGAGCAGATTTTTGGTAAAAATGGATAAAACGCAATAGATATGGAGGCGCCGTCAACGGTGATTGGCGACCACCGCCGAAACCACTGCCTGCATCAGCAACTGGCGCTCGCGCACCGGGCGGGGCGTTTCGCCGATCATCACCGCGAGCGAATAGGCCTTGCCGTCGGGCGCGGTCAGGATGCCGATATCGTTGAAGCCGGCGGTGCGCCCGGCCAGGTCCTGGCCGGTGCCGGTCTTGTGCGCCAGCGTCCAGCCCTCCGGCACCGCCGCGCGCAGCCGTGCCTTGCCGGTGCGCGTGCCCGACATGACGGCGGTGAGGAAGCTGGTCGATGCGGGCGAGAGCAGCTCGCCGGCCTTCAATCGCGCCAGCGCCAGCGCGATCGCGGCGGGCGCGGCGCCGTCGACCGGATCGGCGACATAGGCGTCGAACGCCGCGCGACGCACCGTCGGCGGCAGCGCGGCGCGGGCGCGCTGGAACTCGCCGGCCAGCGAATAGCGCGATTGCCAGGTGAGACCGGCGGTGCCGGCCTGGAGCAGCCGCTCGCCCGGGCCGAAGCGGATCTCGCCCAGGCCGCGTTCGCGGATGAAGGCGCGCACCGCCTCCGGCCCGCCGACCAGGCCCAGCAGCCGGTCGTTGGCGGTGTTGTCGCTCTGCTGCATCGCGCGCAGCAGCAGCTCGCGCACCGTGGTGCGATAGACGCCGTCCTTGACCACCAACGCGGCGATCGGCTGGTGGAAGACGGTGAGGTTCTCGCGCGTCAGCGATACCGGGTCGTCGAGCGTCAGGCGGCCACGATCGCGCGCATCGAGCACGGTCATCGCCACCCACAGCTTGCTGACGCTCTGCTGCGGCATGCGGCGGTTGCCGTTGGCATCGATTTGCCAGCCCCAATCGAGGCTGCGCACCGAAATGCCCACCACCCCGCCGAAATCGCGCGCCAGCGTGGTGACGGTCGAGGTCAGTATGGCCGGCGCGGGAAACACCGGCAGCGGCCGGGGCGCGGGGGGCACGGCGGTGCGATAGGTCGGCGCGGCAAGCCCGGGCGGCAGGTCGTCGCGATGCACCCCGGCGCCGATCAGCAAGGCAGGCGCGAGGCCGCCGAGTGTCAGCGCCCGCTGGAGAACCGTAAAGGATTGCATACTCAACACGATGGAACTGCCCTTGCCCGATCCGATCATGTCGCGTCGAGGCGGCTGCGCTCAAGCGAAACGCGCGGCTTCTGCGACGAACGCGCCGAATATGACGGTAAAGCGTGAAGAAACCGGCAAAAACTCACGGAACCAGCACGGTATCGACCGCCTGTGGCGCCAGCTGCGGGTGATCGAGCGTGTAATGCAGCCCGCGGCTTTCGTGCCGGCGCAGCGCGGATCGCACGATCAGCTCGGCCGCCTGGAGCAGGTTGCGCAGCTCGATCAGGTCGGGCGTGACGCGGAAATGGCCGTAATAGTCGGCGACCTCGTCGTTGAGCAGCTTGATGCGGTGCGCCGCGCGCTCCAGCCGCTTGGTCGTGCGCACGATGCCCACGTAATTCCACATGAAGCGGCGAATCTCGGTCCAGTTCTGCTTGATGACGACTTCCTCGTCCGAATCGGTGACACGGCTTTCGTCCCATGGCCGGATCGCGGGCGGCGGCGGCAGCTCGTCCCAGTTCGCCGCGATATGCTTGGCCGCCGCCTCGCCGAACACGAAACATTCCAGCAGCGAGTTGCTGGCCAGGCGGTTGGCGCCGTGCAGCCCGCTCTCGGTGCATTCGCCCGCCGCGTACAGGCCGGGCAGGTCGGTCTTGCCGTCAAGGTCGATGACGATCCCGCCGCAGGTGTAATGCTGCGCCGGCACCACCGGGATCGGCCGGGTGGTCATGTCGATGCCCAGCCCCAGCAGCTTTTCGTGGATGTTGGGGAAATGCCCCTTCACGAATTCGGGCGGCATGTGGCTGATGTCGAGATGGACGTAATCCAGGCCGTATCGCTTGATCTCGGCATCGATCGCGCGCGCCACCACGTCGCGTGGCGCCAGCTCCATGCGCTGCGCGTCATAGTCGCGCATGAACCGCCTGCCGGTCTGCGGATTGATCAGCCGGCCGCCCTCGCCGCGCACCGCCTCGGTGATCAGGAAATTCTTGACGTCCAGATTATAGAGGCAGGTCGGGTGGAACTGCATCATCTCCATGTTCGAGATGCGGCAACCGGCGCGCCACGCCATCGCGATGCCGTCGCCGGTCGCGCCCTTGGGCGCGGTCGAGAAGAGATAGGTGCGGCCCGCCCCGCCGGTCGCCAGGATCGTGGCGCGCGCGGTGAACAGCTCGACATGGCCGGTGGCGCGGTTGACGGCATAGACGCCCCACACATGGCCCGCGCCGGAATAGCGCGCCGCCTCGTGCCGGCTGGTGGCCAGGTCGATCGCCACCATGTCGGGGACGAGCGTGATGTTGGGATTGGCCTGCGCGGCGCGGATCAGCGCCTCCTGCACCGCCCAGCCGGTGGCGTCGTCGACATGGACGATGCGGCGCGCGCTGTGCCCGCCCTCGCGCGTCAGGTGCCAGCCCGCGCCGTCGCTATCGAGGTTGAACGGCACGCCGAGCTTCGCCAGCTGCCGGATCGCCGCCGGCGCGTTCTCGACCACGAACTCGACCGTGGCGCGGTCGTTGAGGCCGGCGCCGGCGATCATCGTATCCTCGATATGCGCCTCGAACGTGTCGCCGGGCTCCAGCACTGCGGCGATGCCGCCCTGCGCCCAGGCGGTCGAGCCTTCGTTCAGCGCGCCCTTGGCCAGCACGGTGACCTTGAACCGGTCGGCCAGGTTGAGCGCGGCGGTCAGCCCGGCCGCGCCGGAGCCGATGATAAGGATGTCGCTGGTCTTGGCGTCGTCGGTCACTCGATCCTCCCGCCGCTCTTAGAGCGGGCGCGCACGACTTAGACAAGTCAGCGCGGCACGATCACCGTGTAGCGCAGCGTGGCCGCGCCGTTGGCAGGGATGGTGGCGGCCCACAAATCGCGGCCGTTCTTCCGGGTCAGGCGCACGGACGGCGCCTTCACCGCAGCCTCGTCGATATCGAATTCGCCCTCGAAACGGATCGCAAAGGGGTTGGCATTGCGCAGCGTCAGCTCGAACGGCCGTTTCCCGCTGTCACCGGGCAGCGCACGCTGCTCGATCGTGACGTTGGATGCGTCGCCGAACTTGAGCTCCACCGCCTCGCCGATCGCCTTGTCCTCGGTCGACGATTCGCCGATCAGCAGCTCGCGCGTGGCGCCGCCGCCCATCGTCTGGCGTTCGAACAGCGCGACCGGCCCGGCGGGTAGCGGCAGGCC
Organism: uncultured Stakelama sp.; assembly: GCA_964413495.1. GTDB lineage: Bacteria > Pseudomonadota > Alphaproteobacteria > Sphingomonadales > Sphingomonadaceae > Sphingomonas. The sequence continues at coordinate 111,368 of CAYPRW010000007.1, forward strand.
CAGCCCGTCGCTCGCCTTGTTCATCGCGCGCAGCAGGATGCGCGGTTGCGACACGCCGCGGAACGAGATGGTCGCGCCATGGACGATGCGCACCGGCACCGCCTGCTTGCCGAGCAGCGCGACCTGCTTCTGCGATTTCGCCGCGACCGTGGTGGGTTCGGGTACGCGATAGGCCTTGAGGTCGCCGAGCTCCTCCTGAACCACCTGGCGCATGCGCGATCCGGTCACGACCACCTCGGCCCGTTCCAGCATCGCGGGGGGCGCCATCATCGGCGCGGGCGGCGGTGGGGGCGGCGCGGGCGCGGGCGGCGGCTGCGGCACGGCCAGATAGCATTTGAACTCGAAGCTGTCGGCCGCCTCGAACGGGTTTGGCGTGCGGGCCGTGGTGCGGTTGACCTTGCCCGCCATCACCATCGTCCGCGCGTTGACGAAGCTGGTCATGTCGGTGCTCGCCAGCGTCACCCAGGCGAACAGGTCGGCCGCCTGGCTCCCCTCGTGCAGCGTCGCGACATAATTGGCCTGCCAGTCGAAGCCCCAGGCGAGGTAGGACAGGGTGATCGTCGCGGTGCCGGCCTGCGCCGATTCGGTCTCGACCGACAGCGTCGGCCTGGCCGACAGGCCGGGCGGCACGCCGTCATAGGCGATGGCGTCGTCGGTCGGGCCGCAGTTCAGCACTTCGAACCCGCGCGCGGTCTCGACGATCGCCGCGCCCGCCGGGCCGGAGCGGATCACCGCGCGCTCTTCCACCGTCTTGCCGTCGCGCGTGCGGCGCAGCGTCACCGGGCGGGCGAAGCCGCGATTATAGAGGCTGGCGGCGGACAGCAGCTCGCCGTCGAGATTCTTCTCGCGCACGCCTTGCGGCAGGCCGGTGACGATCGCGCTTTCGGGCAGGATGCCGGATGCGACGCCCTCGAAACGGATCACCGCACGGCCTTGCGGAATGCGGATCGTCCGCGTCTCGGTGATCAGCGCATAGCCGCCGAGATAGGAGAGAGCGATCTTCTCGTCGGCGTCGCGGAACGGCGCGCGATAGATCGTCACCGCCACCGCATCGGGCGCGGCGGAGGTCTGCACCTCCTGCGCTTGCGCAGTGCCGGCAAGCGCCGCGGCGAGGGCCGAAAGGAGCGTGCGGAAGCCCCGCACCGTGGCGCCCCTCAATACCGGGTTTCGAAGGTGGCGGTCAGCGTCGCCTCGCCATTGGCGGGCACGCTCACCTTCCACAGCGCCTCGTCGGCATTGACGCGCTCGCTGGCCTGGCTTTCCTCCACGATGCGCGTGTCCTTCCACCAGCTATCGAGCCCGGCTTGCGACAGCTCGACCACGCCGCTTCGGGCCGCGCATTGGTCAGCGTATAGACCATCGTCGTGCGCCATTTGCTGGCGTTCACGCGCTCGCGTGTCTGCACCACCGCCTTGACCTTTACGTCGAACGCCTCGCCGGTCTTGATCGCCAGGCGCGAGCCCATCGGGGTGTGGCCGATGCCGTTTTCGCCGATGAACTGCGGGCTCCCGCGCGCGTCGCGCATATAGATGCGCACCGTGCCGGCCGGCAGCGCGTCGCCAAGGCCACCCTGCGCCGAGGACGAGAAGCGCAGCACCGTGTCGACGCTGCGCGGCTGGTCCTGCCGCCCGAGCCAGGGATTGCGATAGGCATAGGCCTTGGCCGCCGGCGCGCCGGCGACGTCGAGGAAGCTCACCTGCTTCTGCTGGCGCTGCGCGATCGTGACGCGGCCGGGGATGGGATAGACGTAGAAGTCGCCGATCCGCTCACGCCCCGCCGTTTCCGTGCCCGGCTGCATGACGGAACCGGCGCCGCGCCCGCCCTGCCCGCCGCCGCCCGCGACCAGCAAGGTACTGGCGTTGGTATAGGTCGTGCCGCTGTTGTTGGTCAGCGTCAGCCAGCCCTGCACGTCGATCTTGCCGGCCTTCTCGTCGAACAGCACGACATAGTCGGAACGCCAGCCCATGCCATAGGTGAGGTAGCTGAGCGTCGCCGGGCGCGCGCCCGCGCTGTCGGCGTCGAGCGTCACCGAGAGCGTCGGGCGCGCGCGCAGCGAGGGGGGTAGCGACGGAAAGACGACGCGGTCGTCCTTTTGCAGGATCTCGACCCGGCCGTTCACCTCGACCACCGCGCCGCCGTTATAGGCGAGCACCCTGGCCGGCAGGCTCTGGCCGCCACGCACGATCGTGACGCTCTGGCCGACCGCCTTCTCCATCAGGGATTCGGGCGTCAGCAGGTCGAAATCGAAATTCTGCTCGACGATCGTCGCGCCGGTGGTGGCGAGCGTCACCGTTTCCGGCCGGATCTGCGCCGACACGTCGGGGAAATCCTGTTTCGACTTGCCGGCGGGCAGGCGCAGTTCGCGCTTGTCCTGCACCAGCGCCAGATTGTTGTTGTAGATGGTGACCGCGACGTCGCCCTGCGCCGTCTGAGCCGAGGCAGGTCCGCAAAACGCGGCCCCGGCCGCCGCAAGAGCCAAGGTCAGACGCCGCATCGCACTCTCCCAAACCGATAAGGGGGAGCATCGCCAGGCCCGGTGCCAAGTCAACCGGCAAAGCGCCGCCGAAACGAAAAAGGCCGGCCCGCAAGTGGCGGACCGGCCTCGATTTCCTTACCATCGGCGGGGCGGATCACTCCGCCGCTTCGGGCTCGCCCTCGTCCTTTTTCACGCGGCGGCGGCGCGGCTTGGTCTCGACCGCCGCTTCGCCTTCGACGCCCAGCGCGGGCGGCAGGATCGCGGCGATGCCGCCATCCTCGCTCGCCGCTTCCTCGCGGCGCGGACGGCCGCGGCGGCGCGGCTGATCGCGCGGCGCTTCGTCCTCGTTGGCGGGCGCGGGGACCGGCGCGAGCGTTTCGGCCTGCGGCTCGTCGCGGCGTTCGCCACGTTCGCGATTGTCGCGGCCATCGCGGCGACCGTCACGCTCGCGGCGCGGTCGATCGTCACGGGGGCGATCGTCACGGGGGCGATCGTCGCGAGGGCGATCGTCGCGGGATTGGCGCTGATAGCGTTGCTCGCCCCGCTCGTCGCCCGGTTCGCCTTCGCTGCCGCGCTCGCCCTCGGCGCCGTCGCCGTCGAACTCGTCGTCATACAGGTCGATATCGGTACTCGGGCGGCGGCCCTGATGCGGCTGGCCGGGATTCTGCTCCTCGAAGCGCGAGCGGCTCTCGGCGAGGACGCGGAAATAATGGTCGGCGAACTGCAGATAATATTCGGTGCTGACGCGATCGCCCTGCAGCTGCGCGTCGCGCGCCAGATTCTTGTATTTCTCGAGCAGCTGGGCGGCGTTGCCGCGCGCACGGTTGTCGATGCGGTTGCCCTGGTTGGGATTGCCGCCGCCCTGCTGGCGCTGGCCACCGCGGCCGCGACGGCGGCCGTTGTTCGCCTGACGATTGTTCATCAACGTCTGTGTGTCCTGTCCTTACTCAATCCGCCATCGGTCAAGAAAGCGATCCCGGATGCGTGTTACACCGCGCGCCGCGCCGGCCCCGCGAGTCGAAACCCCATGGGCCCGGAACGGCTCCCCGCATGGCTGCCGGACAATCAGCAGCGCGCATGCCTGAAGTGGGTCGGCGTTCGTTCTCAACGATTTAGGTTGAAACTGCCAGCCCCGACCGCACCTTTAGCCCGCGTGGCAACTTTCTCCAAGCATTATATTGGTAGCACGCCGCGATAGTTCAACTTGCCGCGATCGCGCGCGGCCTGCCGCCAAGATCATGGCGCAACGCGGGCGTGAGGCCGGCGGCGCGGACCAGCGCCGCGACGGAATCGGCCTGCGTCCAGCCGATTTCGAGGATCGCGACGCCGCCGGGCGCCAGATGCCGGGGCAGGCCGGGGACGATGCGGCGATAGTCGTCAAGGCCGTCCGCGCCCGCGAACAGCGCCTGCGCCGGCTCATGGTCGCGCACCTCCGCGCCGATCGCCTCGCCGGTGGCGATATAGGGCGGGTTGCACAGGATCAGGTCGAAGGTGCCGGCGACGCCCTCGAACCAGTCGCCGGGTTCGAACCGGGCGCGATCCGCCATGTCGAGTAGCGCCGCGTTGGTGCGCGCATAGTCCAGCGCGGTGGCGGAGGCGTCGACGCCAAGGCCGGTGGCGCCAGGCCATTGCGCCAGCGCCGCCAGCAGCAGCGTGCCCGGCCCGGTGCCAAGGTCGAGGATCCGTTTCGGCCCGCCCATCCCCGGAAAATGACCGATGGCGGCCTCGATCAGCGTCTCGCTGTCGGCGCGCGGTACCAGCACGCCCGGCCCCACGCGCAGCTCGATGGTCCAGAAGCTGCGGCTGCCGGTGATATAGGCGATCGGCATGTGCGCGATCCGTTGTTCGACCAGCGCGGCGAACTGGAACGGCGGCGGGTCGTCCAATCGCGACAGCAGCATCGTTTCGCGCGTCAGGCCCAGCGCGTGCGCCATCAGCAGCTCGGCATCCAGGCGCGGCGTGGCGGACCCGATCCTGGCCGCGGCTTCCGCGATCGCGGCGCGCACGGTCACGAATCGAGCGCCGCCAGCCGTTCCGCCTCGTCCTGCGCGATCAGCGCGCCGAGCAGCTCGTCCATCTCGCCCTCCAGGATTTCGGGCAGGCGGTGCAGCGTCAGGTTGATGCGGTGGTCGGTCACGCGGCCCTGCGGGAAATTGTAGGTGCGGATCCGCTCCGAACGGTCGCCCGATCCGACCATCGATTTGCGCGCGCCCGACCGCTCGCTCGCCAGCCGCTCGCGTTCGAGTTCGTAGAGGCGCGTGCGCAGCACCTGCATCGCCTTGTCGCGATTCTTGTGCTGGCTGCGCTGGTCCTGCTGGGTGACGACGAGGCCGGTCGGCAGGTGGGTGATGCGGATCGCGCTGTCGGTGGTGTTGACGTGCTGGCCGCCCGCGCCGGAGGAGCGATAGATGTCGATGCGCAGATCCTCGCCCCGAATCTCGACATCGACCTCTTCGGCTTCGGGCAGCACCGCGACGGTGGCGGCGCTGGTGTGGATGCGGCCGCCGCTTTCGGTGACGGGCACGCGCTGGACGCGGTGGACGCCGCTCTCGAACTTCAGCTTGGCGAAGACGCCCTTGCCGGCGACGCCCGCGACGACTTCCTTGTAGCCGCCGGCTTCGGACGTGCTGGCGGAGATCAGCTCGACCTTCCAGCCCTGTGCCTCGGCATAGCGGGTGTACATGCGCAAGAGGTCGCCGGCGAACAGCGCCGCCTCGTCGCCGCCGGTGCCGGCGCGGATCTCGAGCATCGCGGCACGCTCGTCGGCGGCGTCGCGGGGGAGCAGGGCGAGGGCGAGCGCGTGGTCGGCGCGGTCGAGCGCGGCCTCGTTCGCGCGCAATTCCTCGGCGGCCAGCGCGCGCAATTCGGGGTCGGCGTCGCGGCTCATCTCGACGAGGCTGGCGGCTTCGTCGCGCAGCCGCCGCACCGCGCCCGCCGCCGCGGCGACCGGCTCCAGCTCGGCATATTCCTTGGAGACCGCGACGAATTTGTCAGAGGGCAGGTCGCCGGTCGCCATCATCGCCTGCAACTCGTCCCGCCGCGCCTCGATCTGCGCGATGCGTTCGGGGGAGATGGTGGTCATGCTTTTCGCAGATCCGCATCCCAGCCAGAACTGGATCGCTCAAAGGATGTTGGCTCAAGAAGCCGAGTCATTGCGCTTTTGATCGGAGCGAGGGCAACGTTTACGTCCAGCAAGTCATCACTTTCGCGCTCGCGAAGTCGAACTCGTCCGATCATCCCGGGCTCTAGGAGGTGATCGGTGACAGACACAAAATAGTCTGAGACCATTTTCTTTGCCTTGTCATACCGCTTGTTGGGTGATCCAGTTGCAATCAGCACAGCAGAGAATCCGGCCCTGCGATATTCTGCGGTCACAGCTTGAGCGAATGCCAAGCTGGCATTCTGATTTCCTTCCCAGACAACCGCAAACTGGCAATCGCGATCAAGCTCGCCCAGTTCCAGCATCATCCCCAGCCGTTCGATTCCCGCCGCCCAGCCCACGCCCGGCGTCTCGGGTCCGCCAAGATTCCCGATCAGCCCGTCATAGCGCCCGCCCGCCAGCACGGTGCCCTGCGCACCAAGCCGGTCGGTGACGAATTCGAACGCGGTGTGGCGGTAGTAATCGAGCCCGCGCACCAGCCGGGCGTTGCGGGTCCACGCCACGCCCGCCGCATCCAGCCCGGACGTCACCGCTTCGAAGAACGCCCCGGCCTCGCGCGTCAGATAGGCGTCGATGTCCGGCGCGGCGTCGGCGATCGGGCGGTCGCGTGGGTCCTTGCTGTCGAGAATGCGCATCGGGTTCTTGTCGAGCCGGGTCAGGCTGTCCTCGGACAGCTCGCCGCGATGCGTCTCGAAATGCGCGACCAGCGCGGTGCGCCATGCGTCGCGCGTTTCGGCGTCGCCCAGCGTGTTGAGTTGGAGGGTGATGCCATCCGCGATGCCCAGTTCGTGGAGCAGCTGGTCGGCCAGCGTCAGCAGCTCGACATCGGCCTGCGGTTCGGCCGCGCCGATGATCTCGGCGTCGATCTGGTGGAACTGGCGGTAGCGGCCCTTTTGCGGGCGTTCGTAGCGGAAGACCGGGCCGTGGGTGGCAAGTTTGAGCGGCGCATATTGCTGCCACCCCTCGGTGATGTACGCGCGGCAGATGCCGGCGGTGAATTCCGGGCGCAGCGTCAGCAATTCGTCGCCGCGATCGGGGAAGGTGTACATCTCCTTCGAGACGACATCCGAGGTCTCGCCCATCGAGCGGGCGAACACGCTGGTCGCCTCGAACACCGGCACCTGGACTTGGCTGAAGCAATAGAGCCGGCGCACCTTTTCGAACGCCTCGACCACGCGGGCGAAGCGGCGCTGCTCGTCGCCGAAGATGTCCTGCGTGCCGCGCACGCGCCTGGGGGTCTCGATCCGTGCCATCTGGTCGCGCCATCTATTGGAGCGGGGCCGCGAACGCCATAGGGAAGCGTGATGGCCCCAAACCGTTCCTCCGCCCTGCGCGCCTTCCTTGCCAGCGAGGCGGCGGGCGGGATCGTGCTGATCGCCGCGGCGACGCTGGCGATGCTGGCGGCCAATTCGCCGCTGGCGGGGGATTATTTCGCGCTGCTGCATGCCAAGGCGGGGCCATTGAGCGTCCAGCACTGGATCAACGACGCGCTGATGGCGGTGTTCTTCCTGCTGGTGGGGCTGGAGATCAAGCGCGAGTTCGTCGACGGCGAGCTGTCGAGCTGGCCCGCGCGGCGGCTGCCGGTGGTCGCGGCGGCGGCGGGGATGCTGGCGCCGGCGCTGGTCTATCTGGCGATCGCGGGGGGCGGCAGGCTGGCGGCGGGTTGGGCGATTCCGGCGGCGACCGATATCGCCTTCGCGATCGGCGTGCTGGCGCTGCTGGGCAAGCGCGCGCCCGCGTCGTTGAAACTGTTTCTGACGACGGTGGCGATCGTCGACGATATGGGCGCGGTGGCGATCATCGCGGTCGCCTATACCGCGAGCATCAGCGGGCCGTGGCTGGCGCTGGCCGGCGTGGTGCTGGGCGCGATGATCCTTCTCAACAGGCTGGGCGTGAAGCGGTTGTGGCCGTTCCTGATCCTGGCCGCCGCCCTTTGGTATTGCGTGTTGCTGTCGGGCGTGCATGCGACGATCGCGGGGGTGGCGGCGGCGCTGACGATCCCGATCACCAGATCGCCCGGCGCGCCGGACGACGTCGAATCGCCGCTGCACCGGCTGGAGCACGCGCTGGCCGGCCCGGTCGCGTTCGTGATCGTGCCGCTGTTCGGCTTCGCCAATGCCGGGGTGAGCCTGGCCGGCATGTCGCCCGCGATCCTGCTGGCGCCATTGCCGCTGGGGATCGCGGCGGGGCTGTTCGCGGGCAAGCAGATCGGCATTTTCGGCAGCATCTGGGTGGCCGACCGCGTGGGTTTCGCCGCGCGGCCCGGTGGGGTGAGCTGGGCGCAGGTCTATGGCGTGTCGCTGCTCGCCGGGATCGGTTTCACCATGTCGCTGTTCATCGGCGGGTTGGCGTTTCCGGGCGATGCGGCGCTGGTCGACCAGGTCAAGATCGGCGTGCTGGCGGGATCGCTGCTGTCGGCCCTGGCGGGATTTGGGGTGCTGTATCTGACCGCGCCGGAAAAAATTTCGCGGACCGTGGAACCGGATTGAGCCATGGGCCGTTATTCCCTGGCTCGATCGACAAGAAAGAGCATTTAGACGAGCCGGACCCATCGGGAACGGATCGTCCAGGGAGCCCCGCCGCTGAACAAGCGACGGGGCTTACTTGTTTCTGGATTTCGATATCTTGTTCCCCTGCGAAAGCAGAGGGCCAGAGCCGCATGCGATGCGTCCCGAACCCTGGGCCCCTGCTTTCGCAGGGGAACAGGGCTTTTGAGCAGGCCGCTTGCGGCTCGGGCGCTTACAGCTTCTCGGTCAGTTCCGGCACGATCTTGAACAGGTCGCCGACCAGGCCGATGTCGGCGACCTGGAAGATCGGGGCGTCCTCGTCCTTGTTGATCGCGATGATCGTCTTTGAGTCCTTCATGCCGGCGAGGTGCTGGATCGCGCCGGAGATGCCGACCGCGATATACACTTCGGGTGCGACGATCTTGCCGGTCTGGCCGACCTGATAGTCGTTGGGGACGTAGCCCGCATCGACCGCCGCGCGGCTCGCGCCGACGCCGGCGCCCAGCTTGTCGGCGAGCGGCTCGATGATCGCATGGAAATTCTCGCCCGACGCCAGCGCGCGGCCGCCTGAAACGATGATCTTGGCGCTGGTGAGTTCCGGGCGCTCCGACTTGGCGATTTCGGCGCCGACGAAGCTTGAAAGCCCTTTGTCGCCGCCGCCGGAGACGGTCTCGACGCTGGCGTTGCCGCCCTCGGCCGCTGCCTTTTCGAAGGCGGTGCCGCGCACCGTCAGCACCTTCTTGGCGTCGCTCGACTTGACCGTGGCGATCGCGTTGCCGGCATAGATCGGGCGGGTGAAGGTGTCCGCGCTCTCGATCGACAGCACCTCGCTCACCTGCATCACGTCGAGCAGTGCGGCGACGCGCGGCGCGATGTTCTTGCCGGTGGTGGTGGCGGGCGCGACGAAGGCGTCGTAACCGCTCATGAGGTCAGCGATCAGCGGCGCGACATTCTCGGCCAGCGCATGGCCGTACGCCGCGTCGTCCGCGAGCAGCACCTTGGAGATGCCGGCGATCTTCGCCGCCGCGTCCGCAGCGCCCTTCGCGCCCGATCCCGCGACCAGCGCGACCACGTCACCCAGCTTGGCGGCGGCGGTGACGGCGGGCAGCGTTGCGTCCTTGACGCTCGAATTATCGTGTTCGACCCAGACCAGCACGCTCATTTCGCAACTCCCAGGGCTTTGAGCTTGGCGACCAGCTCATCGACATCGGCGACCTTGACGCCCGCCTGGCGCCTGGGCGGCTCGGCGACGCTGACGACCGTCAGACGCGGGGTCACGTCGACGCCGTAATCGGCCGGGGTCTTCTGCTCCAGGGGCTTGCTCTTGGCCTTCATGATGTTGGGCAGCGAGGCGTAGCGCGGTTCGTTGAGGCGCAGGTCGGTGGTGACGATCGCCGGGGTCTTGAGCTTGACCGTCTCGAGCCCGCCATCGACCTCGCGCGTCACGTCCACGCTGTCGCCAACGACTTCGACCTTGTTCGCGAAGGTGCCCTGGCCCCAGCCGAGCAGCGCGGCGAGCATCTGGCCGGTCTGGTTGTTGTCGTCGTCGATCGCCTGCTTGCCCAGGATCACCAGGCCGGGCGCTTCGGCTTCCGCCACCTTGGCCAGCAGCTTGGCTACGCCGAGCGGCTCGACCTTGTCTTCCGCGACGATCAGGATCGCGCGGTCGGCGCCCATCGCCAGCGCGGTGCGCAGCGTGTCCTGCGCCTTTTGCTCGCCGATCGAGACGACGACGATCTCGCTCGCCGCGCCCTTTTCCTTGAGCCGGATCGCTTCCTCGACCGCGATCTCGTCGAACGGGTTCATGCTCATCTTGACGTTCGCGAGATCCACGCCCGTCCCGTCCGCCTTCACGCGGGGTTTCACATTATAGTCAAGCACGCGCTTGACCGGCACCAGCACCTTCATCTCGCAACTCTCCTCATCGCCGCATGAGCCGCGGCCTTGGGAAATCCATCATCAGGCCGCCTGCCTGACCTCCGCCACGATCTTCTTCGCCGCGTCGCCCAGATCGTTGGCCGGCACGATCGCCAGGCCCGAATTGGCGAGGATGGCCTTGCCTTCCTCGACATTGGTGCCTTCAAGGCGAACGACCAGCGGCACCGACAGGTTCACTTCCTTCGCCGCGGCGACGATGCCGGCGGCGATGATGTCGCACTTCATGATCCCGCCAAAGATGTTGACGAGGATGCCCTTCACCGCCGGATCGGCGAGGATGATCTTGAACGCCGCGGTCACCTTTTCCTTGTTGGCGCCGCCGCCGACGTCGAGGAAGTTGGCCGGGAACATGCCGTTGAGCTTGATGATGTCCATCGTTGCCATGGCGAGTCCGGCGCCGTTGACCATGCAGCCGATATCGCCGTCGAGCTTGATATAGGCGAGGTCGTACTTGCTCGCCTCCAGCTCGGCCGGGTCCTCCTCGGTCTCGTCGCGCAGTTCCATCAGATCCTTGTGGCGGAACATCGCGTTGCCGTCGAAGCCGACCTTGGCGTCGAGCACCAAGAGGTCGCCCTGCTCCGTCAGCGCCAGCGGGTTGATCTCGATCTGCGCGGCGTCGGTGGCCTGGAAGGCGTCGAACAGCGACTTGGCGACTTTCGCGGCCTGCTTCGCCTGGTCGCCCGACAGGCCGAGCGCGGCGGCGACGGTGCGGCCGTGATGCGGCATGAAGCCGGTCGCGGGATCGACCGAGAAGGTCCTGATCTTCTCAGGCGTCGAATGCGCCACTTCCTCGATGTCCATACCGCCTTCGGTCGAGACGACGAACGCGATCCGGCTGGACGAGCGGTCGACCAGCAAGGCGAGGTAGAATTCCTTCGCGATATCGGCGCCGTCGGTGATGTAGAGGCGGTTGACCTGCTTGCCGGCCTCGCCGGTCTGGATCGTCACCAGCGTGTTGCCGAGCATGTCGGCGGCATGCGCCTTCACCTCGTCGAGCGTCCGGGCGAGGCGGACGCCGCCCTTGGCGTGCGCGGCGAGTTCCTTGAACTTGCCCTTGCCGCGGCCGCCGGCATGGATCTGCGACTTCACGACATAGAGCGGCCCGGGCAGCCTTTTCGCGGCCTCGACCGCTTCCTCGACGGTGAAGGCGGCGTGGCCGGCGGCGATCGGCGCGCCATATTTCGCGAGCAGTTCCTTGGCCTGATATTCGTGAATGTTCATGCGCTGATCCTTCGCATCGCGGCAAGTTCGGGACGCCTAAAGCACAGCGGTTCGGCGGAAGCAAATCCTGCAAGATCGATATTAAGATGCAGTCGCAATAAGGCGGGTTCGGATCGCGATTGGAACAGGTTAGCGACCGAGTCCGGCGGCGCAAAGCGCGGCGGAGCTGGTGGCCACCGCAACAATCTGCGGGTCGCCCAGGGCGCGCAGGCGGCGCAGCAGCTGATCGACCGACTCGGCGCGCCGCGCCCTGGGTAGATCGGCGATCCGCATCAGCTGCGCCAGCGACAGGCGATCGACCATGCGTTCCGCCATGCATGCGGCGAGCGGCCGCGGCAGGCCGGCATTGGCGAGGCCGGTGCGCAGCTTCGCCTCTGGCACAGCGCACGCGGAAAGCGCCACCGCGCAGGCGGAAAGCGCCAGGGCGGCGAGAAGCAAGGGTGTGTTTCGCATGGCGCGTCGCTATATCGCGCGCATGCATCCGGCAATCGGCATCCTGTTGTTCATCGGCACCGTCGCGTTCATGGAAGGCGTGGCCTATGTCGCGCATCGCTGGGTGATGCACGGGCCGGGCTGGTTCCTGCACAAGAGCCATCATGAGCCGCGCACCGGCAATTGGGAACTCAACGATCTCTATGCGGTGATCTTTGCGATCCCCTCGTTCGTGCTGCTGCTCGGCGGCGTGCAATTGGGCTGGTGGCCCGGTTTCGCCTGGATCGGCGCCGGCATCGCGGCCTATGGCGCGATCTATTTCGGGTTCCACGACGTGATCGTGCATCGGCGGGTGGGGCACCGCTATGTGCCCAAGTCCGGCTATATGAAGCGGATCATCCAGGCGCACCGGCTGCACCATGCGGTCGAGACCAAGCACGGCACGGTGAGCTTCGGCTTTCTGTGGGCGCCCGCGCCGGAAAAGCTGAAGGCGCAATTGAACGCCGGCGGGAATGCCGGGCTCCGGGCGCCGGCCGGGTCGCGCCGCTGATCGACGATCCGCTCTTCTACGCGCTGGCGGTGCCGGCGGTGATCCTGATGGGCCTGGGCAAGGGCGGGTTCGCAGGGCTGGGCGCGCTGTCGCTGCCGATGATTGTGTTGGCCATCGATCCGGTGCGCGCGGCGGCGATCCTGCTGCCGATCCTCATTGTCCAGGATGTCGTGGGCGTGTGGGCGTTCCGGCGTTCGGTCGACATGTTCGTGCTGGGATGGACGCTGGGCGGTGCGGTGGCGGGAATCGCGCTTGGCTATCTGTTCGCGTCGAGCGTGTCGGCGGACGCGGTGCTGGCGGCGGTCGGCGCCATTTCGGTGCTGTTCGGCGCCGATCGGCTGTGGCGCGACCGTGAGGGGGAGCCGGCGGTGTCGCGCTCGCCCGGCTGGGTTGGCGCGCTGTTCGGCGCGGCGTCGGGCTTCACCAGCCAGATCGCGCATGCCGGCGGCCCGCCCTGGCAGCTGTGGGTGCTGCCGCGCCGCCTGTCGCGCGACATGCTGGTGGGCACGACCGCGGTCTATTTCGCGGCGGTGAACTGGATCAAGGTGCCGGCCTATCTGGCGCTCGGCCAGTTCACGCGCGCGAATATGCTGACCGCGGGCGCGTTGCTGCCGGTGGCGGTGGTATCGACCCTGGCCGGGGTGTGGCTGGTGCGGCGGGTGTCGCCCGACCGTTTCTATACCGCGATCTACTGGCTGATGATCGCGGTGGGGGTGGTGCTGATGTGGAAGGCAGTGGCTTAGCACTGGGCGCGGGAATAAAAAGAAGGTGGTTCACGCAAAGGCGCAAAGGCGCGAAGATGTCGGCCTGCTGCGCGAAGCGCCCGCTCATCACGACGGCGCGGTAAGCGGCGACGCCTGAAGAATTAAAGCCGCTGAAGCGGCAGGGCTACATTTTCGCGCCTTTGCGCCTTTGCGTGAACAATTCTTCTTGCTCTCAATCGAACAACGACGACACCGAGCTTTCGTCGGCGATGCGGCGCATCGCTTCGGCGAGCAGGGGGGCGATGGTCAGATGGCGGATCTTCTTCGCCTGGCCGACCACCTCGTGATTGCCGATCGAATCGGTGATCACCAGCTCCTTCAATGACGAGCCGTCGACGCGCGCCACCGCGCCGCCCGACAGCACACCATGCGTACAATAGGCGACGACGTCCTCGGCCCCCGCCTCGCGCAGCGCGGCGGCGGCGTTGCACAGCGTGCCGGCCGAATCGACGATATCGTCGATCAGGATGCAGAAGCGGCCCGCGACCTCGCCGATGATGTTCATCACTTCCGATTCGCCGGCGCGCTCGCGGCGCTTGTCGACGATGGCGAGCGGCGCGTTGTCGAGCCGCTTGGCCAGCGCGCGCGCGCGCACCACGCCGCCTACATCGGGCGAGACGACCATGAGGTTCTTGTCGGAGAAGCGCGCCTTGATATCCTCGCTCATCACCGGCGCGCCGAACAGATTGTCGGTCGGGATGTCGAAAAAGCCCTGGATCTGTCCGGCGTGCAGGTCGACCGACAGTACGCGGTCGGCGCCAGCGGTCGTGATGAGGTTGGCGACCAGCTTGGCCGAGATCGGCGTGCGCGGGCCCGGTTTGCGATCCTGCCGGGCATAGCCGAAATAGGGGAGGACGGCGGTGATGCGTTTGGCCGATGCGCGTTTCAGCGCATCGATCATGATGAGCAGTTCCATCAGATTGTCGTTGACCGGGAAGCTGGTCGACTGGAGCAGGAACACGTCCTCGCCGCGCACATTCTCCAGGATCTCGACGAAGATCTCCTCGTCGGCGAAACGGCGGACATTGGCCTGCGTCAGCGGGATTTCGAGATAGCCCGCAATCGCCTGGGCAAGCGGCAGGTTCGAATTGCCGGCCATCAATTTCATGTGCGTGACGCTCCCCAACGCATCGGTGCAAAGCACCCCCTTAGGAGGCGCAGCCGCCCGCGAAAAGAGGGCTTGGGGCGCCGCCGCGTGCGTCATGCGGTTCAGGACAGTGCTACTGTCCTATCTAGACAGGGTCTGCGAAACAATATAACAGGGGCCTGAAATTCTATTCCGTGCGTTCAAATCGACGTCACGGACAACGACAGGCTGGAGAGCGTATGACTGCGCGCGCGCGTCCCAATCTTCCTCCCCCCAATCTTCCCCGCTTGTCGCTGCATGTGCCCGAACCCCGGTTCCGGCCCGGCGACACGGTGGATTTCGCCACGGTCGACGTGCCGCCCGCCGGGGCCCAGCCGCGGCCCGATCCGTCGGCCGATCCGGCCAGTTTCCACGATCTGTCCTATACGCTGGTGCGCGTGCTGGACGATGATGGTCGGGCGGTCGGCCCGTGGAACCCGCGCCTGTCGCCCGACAAGCTGCGCGCGATCCTGCGCGACATGGCGCTGGTGCGCGCGTTCGACGAACGCATGTTCCGCGCGCAGCGCCAGGGCAAGACCAGCTTCTACATGAAATGCCTGGGGGAAGAGGCGGTGGCGGTGGCCGGGACGCACGCGCTGTCGCGCGACGACATGTGTTTCCCCAGCTATCGCCAGCAGGGCATCCTGATCGCGCGCGGCTATTCGCTCGAACGGATGATGAACCAGATCTATTCGAACACCGCCGACGAGCTGCAGGGCAAGCAGCTGCCGATCATGTATTCGTCGAAGGAGGACGGGTTCTTCACGATATCCGGCAACCTCACCACGCAATATCCGCAGGCGGTGGGCTGGGCGATGGCGAGCGCGGCCAAGGGCGACACGCGCCTCGCCGCCACCTGGTGCGGCGAGGGCGCGACGGCGGAGGGCGATTTTCATTCGGCGCTGATGTTCGCGACCGTGTACAAGGCGCCGGTCATCCTCAACATCGTCAACAACCAATGGGCGATATCGAGCTTTTCGGGCTTTGCCGGGGCGGAGGCGACGACGTTCGCGGCGCGCGCGCTGGGCTATGGCATCGCCGGGTTGCGCATCGACGGCAACGATGCGCTGGCGGTCTATGCTGCCACCGCCTGGGCGGCGGAGCGCGCGCGCACCAACCAGGGGCCGACGCTGATCGAACATTTCACCTATCGCACCGAGGGGCATTCGACCTCGGACGATCCCACGCAATATCGCAGCGCGGGCGAGCCGAACGCCTGGCCGCTGGGCGACCCGGTCGCGCGGCTCAAGGCGCATCTGATCGCGCTGGGCGAATGGGACGAGGAACGCCACGCCGCGCAGGATCGCGAGCTGGCCGATCAGGTGAAGGCGGCGCAGAAGAATGCGGAGAAGAACGGCATCCTCGGCCACGGATTGCTCCAGCCGCTCGATTCGCTGTTCGACGGCGTGTTCGAGGAGATGCCGTGGCACCTTAGGGAGCAGCGCCAGATGATGCTGGACGAGGAAGCCGCCAGCGGCCGTCCCTGGGCGCGCAAGCCATGAGCGCGCAGGTGATGGAAGCCGCGAGCGAAGCGGGCGCGATCGTCCGCATGAACATGATCCAGGCGATCAATTCGGCGCTGGAGGTGATGCTGGCGCGCGATCCCGACGTGATCGTCATGGGCGAGGATGTCGGCTATTTCGGCGGCGTGTTCCGCACCACCGCGGGCCTGCAGGCCAAGTTCGGCAAGACACGCGTGTTCGACACGCCGATCACCGAATGCGGGATCATGGGCGTTTCGATCGGCATGGGCGCCTATGGCCTGCGCCCGGTGCCGGAAATCCAGTTCGCCGACTATATCTATCCCGCGCTCGACCAATTGGTGAGCGAGGCGGCACGGCTGCGCTATCGTTCGGCGGGACAGTTCACCGCGCCGCTGACGATCCGCGCGCCCTATGGCGGCGGCATCTTTGGCGGACAGACGCATTCGCAGTCGCCCGAGGGGATCTTTACCCATGTGTCGGGCGTGAAGACGGTGATCCCGTCCACCCCCTATGACGCCAAGGGGCTGTTGATCGCGTCGATCGAGGATAATGATCCGGTCCTCTTCTTTGAACCCAAGCGCATCTATAACGGCCCGTTCGACGGCCATTGGGACCGCCCGGCCAAGACCTGGGCCGGCCATGACGGCGGCGCGGTGCCCGAGGGCTATTACCGCGTCGAACTGGGCAAGGCGGCGATCGTGCGGCCGGGCGAGGCGCTGACGATCCTGGCCTATGGCACGATGGTGCATGTCGTGCGCTCGATGGTCGAGGAAATGGGCGTGGATGCCGAAATCGTCGACCTGCGCACGCTGGTGCCGCTGGATATCGAGACGATCGAGCAATCGGTGCGGAAGACCGGCCGCTGCATGGTGGTGCACGAGGCGACGCGCACCAGCGGCTTTGGCGCCGAGCTGGCCAGCCTGGTGCAGGAACGCTGCTTCTATCACCTCGAGGCGCCGGTGGAGCGCGTCACCGGTTTCGACACGCCCTATCCGCACAGCCTGGAATGGGCCTATTTCCCCGGCCCGGTCCGTATCGGCATGGCGCTCAAGAAAATCCTGAAGGACTGATCCGCATGGCTCGTTTCACCTTTCGTCTGCCCGATATCGGCGAAGGCATCGCCGAGGCCGAGATCGTCGCCTGGCACGTGGCCGTGGGCGACCGCGTCGAGGAGGACCAGCAGGTCGCGGACATGATGACCGACAAGGCGACGGTCGAGATGGAATCGCCGGTGTCCGGCACGGTGGTCGAACTGGCGGGCGAGGTCGGCGACCTGGTGCCGATCGGATCGGCGCTGATGGTGATCGAGGGCGAGGGCGATGTCGCGGCGGAGCGCGAGGCCGAACCGGTGAGCGCGGCGGTCGAGGCACAGATCGAGGCGGAAACGCCCGGCGTCGAAGCCGCGGTCGAAACGCCGGCGCCCGCGCCCGCGCCCGCAGCCGCGCCCGAACCGCAGCCCGCCGCCGACACCGCCCCGCCTGCCCATGGCCGGCCGGTGCTCGCCTCGCCCGCCGTGCGCCAGCGCGCGCGCGACCTGGGCGTCGATCTGGCGCAGGTGAAGACCGAGGGCGACCGCGTCCGCCACGCCGATCTCGACGCCTTTCTGCGCTATGGCGGCGGGCAGGGCTATCACGCGCCGCATGCCAGCCGCGCGCGTGACGATGTGCCGGTCAAGGTCATCGGCATGCGCCGCCGCATCGCGGAGAACATGGCCGCGTCGAAACGCGCGATCCCGCACTTCACCTATGTCGACGAGATCGACGTGACCGCGCTGGAAGACATGCGCGCGGACCTGAACGCCCATCGCGGGTCGCGGCCCAAGCTGACGATGCTGCCGTTCATGATCGTCGCGATCTGTCGCACGCTGCCCGATTTCCCGATGCTCAACGCGCGCTATGACGACGAAGCGGGCGTGGTGACGCGCCACGGCCGCGTGCATATGGGCATGGCGACGCAGACCGATGCCGGGCTGATGGTGCCGGTGCTGCGCGACGCGCAGGACATGAATGTGTGGCAGCTGGCGAGCGAGATCACCCGCCTCGCCGAAGCGGCGCGGACGGGCAAGGCGAAGTCGGAGGAGCTGTCCGGATCGACCATCACCATCACCTCGCTCGGCCCGCTGGGCGGGATCGCGACCACGCCGGTCATCAACAAGCCCGAGGTGGCGATCATCGGGCCGAACAAGATCGTCGAGCGGCCGGTCTTCGCCAAAAATGCCTTGGGGGACGACGACATCGTTCGCGCCAAGCTGATGAACCTGTCGATCAGCTGCGACCATCGCGTGGTCGATGGCTGGGATGCGGCGAGCTATGTCCAGGCGCTGCGCAAGCTGCTCGAAACCCCCGTATTGCTGTTCGCCGACTAGCTTAGCGCCGTCCGTACCGTCTCGCGCCCGGCCTCGAAGCGCGTGCGGATGCCGTCGCGGATGCGCTTGCGTGCCTCCTCGACCGCCAGGCGGCGCTTGTTCAACGCATCGAACGCGGCCTTGTCCGTGCCATTGGCGAAACTGAAGTAGCCGTTGGCGTTCGACCAGCCGCGCTTCGCCAGCAGTTCGCACAGCTGTTGCGTCGCCTGCCACATCTCGCCGTCCTGTTTCAGCAATGCCTCGGCGGCGCCGTCGGGCGGCGTGACGATCGTCGCGATGCCCTGTTTCACATCGTCGGCGAAGTTCGCCGACGTGACGGCGTGGTTCAGGGCGGTGACGCGGGCGGCGCGATCGGCGGCCGCCGCTCGGGCGGCGGTTTCGAGCGCGCCGATCGACGGGCAGTCGCGCAGGATCGCTGGTGCCTGCGACAGCAGATAGGGGCTGTTGAGCGTGCCGAGGTTGAGCTTTGCGATGCGCGCGTCGCGGTCCTTGTTCGTGCGTTCGTCGGCGCGGACCAGTTCGGCATAGCGGCTTGAAATCGCGCCGCGTCCAGGGTTGCTCGGCAGGATCGGCGTGGCGTCCGGGTTCAGCTCCAGCTCGGCAAAGGTGCTGGCGTCGGCCGAGCTGCCGGCATGGCCGATCCGCGCGGCGTTGAGGCCCGCCAGCGCCCCCGCGCCGATCAGCAGCAGCAGCGACGCCGCCACCCACCAGCCGGGGCCGCGGCGCAATCCGCCGGCCAGCGTCAGCAGCCAGAAGACCAGCCCGGCCGCCGCCCCCGCCCCGGCCAGCGTCGCCAGCGGCAGCGGCGGCGCGAATCGCGGCAGGATCAGCGCGGCGGCGGCCAGGATCGCGACCCCCAGCAGCACGCCGACGAGCGGCAACGGGCGGCGCGCCTGCGCGGCATCGGGTCCGGTCATGTTCACTTCGCCTCTGCGATCCATGCCGCCGCCGTGGCGCCGGCCCAGTCCATGTCGCCCGACACGCGCCACAGCTCGCGGCCGTTCGAATCGTACAGGATCGTCGTCGGCAGGTTGACGCCATAGCCGGTCGACAGCGCGACATCGGTGTCGAGATAGGGTTGCAGTGCCGTGAACTTCGCCTTTTCGAAGAATGGCGCCACCTTGGCCGCGCCCTCCAGGTCCTGGCTCACCGTCAGCACCTGCAACGTCCCCAATTCGCGCTGCGCCAGCGCGTCGAGCGTCGGCATCTCACGCACGCACGGCGCGCACCACGTCGCCCACAGGTTGAGCAGCAGCGGCTTGCCCCGGAAATCGGCCAGCGTCACCGTCCTGCCGTCGGGCGCCTTGAACGGCGTGGCGGGCGCCGCTTCGCCCTTGTGGCCGCGGTCGAGCTTGTCGGCGCGCCCGGCCCCGGCGGGGCTTTGCGCCGGAACCGTCGCGTTCGCTTGCCCGTCAGCCGGCTTCGGCCTATCGCAGCCGGCGATTCCAAGGGCGAGAAGTAGAGGGAGAAGCGCGATCGTCGAGCGCAAGACAGGCTCCAATTCGATGTGGGGCGGGCGCTTCGCCGAAGGCCCGTCGTCGGTGATGCGCGAGATTAACGCATCGATCCCGTTCGACAAGCGGATGTGGCGCCAGGATATCGCCGGATCGAAGGCGCATGTCGCGATGCTAGGCCGGCAAGGCATCGTTTCGCCCGAGGATGCCGCGGCGATTGCCGCCGGATTGGATCAGGTTGCCGCCGATTACGAACGCGACGGGGTGCCCGAGGATCTGGCGCTCGAGGACATCCATATGCTGACCGAGGCGCGGCTGGCCGACAAGATCGGCGCCGTGGCGGGACGGCTGCACACCGCGCGCAGCCGCAACGATCAGGTGGCGACCGATTTCCGGCTGTGGGTGCGCGACGCGACCGATCAGGTGCTGGCCGCGCTCGACGCGTTGCAGGATGCGTTGCTGGTGCGGGCCGAGGAACATGCGGGCAGCGTGATGCCGGGCTTCACCCATCTGCAAAGCGCGCAGCCGGTGACGCTGGGGCATCACCTGATGGCCTATTTCGAGATGATCGCGCGCGACGTGTCGCGCTTTTCCGACAATCGCGCGCGCGGCAATCTGTGTCCGCTGGGATCGGCGGCGCTGGCGGGGACCGGCTTCGACCTCGACCGGGAGGCGACCGCGACGGCACTGGGCTTCGACGGGCCGACGCGCAACTCGCTGGATGCCGTCAGCGACCGCGACTTCGCGCTCGATTACCTGGCGGCGGCGGCGCAATGTTCGCTGCACCTCAGCCGGCTGGCCGAGGAGTTCGTGATCTGGGCGAGCCAGCCGTTCGGCTTCGTGAAGCTATCCGACCAATGGTCGACCGGCAGCTCGATCATGCCGCAGAAACGCAACCCCGACGCCGCCGAGCTGGTGCGCGGGCATAGCGGGCGCATCGTCGGCTGCCTCACCGGCCTGATGATCACGATGAAGGGGCTGCCGCTCACCTATTCGAAGGACATGCAGGACGACAAGCCGCCGGTGTTCGAGGCGCACGACCTGCTGGCGCTGTCGATCGCGGCGATGACCGGGATGGTCGAGAGCGCGCAGTTCCGCGCCGATCGCATGCGCGCCCTGGCGGAGAGCGGTTTCGCCACCGCGACCGATCTGGCCGACTGGCTGGTGCGCGAGGCCGGGCTGCCGTTCCGCGAGGCGCATCACGTCACCGGGCGCGCGGTGGCGGCGGCGGAGGGCAAGGGCGTGCGGCTCGACCAGCTCGACCTTGCCGATCTGACCGCGATCGATCAGCGTATCGACGCGCGCGCGTTCGGGGTATTGAGCGTCGATGCATCGGTGGCGAGCCGCACGAGTTTTGGCGGGACGTCGCCGGTGCGGGTGCGCGAGGCGATTGCGGCGGCGCGCGCCGCGCGTGAAGTGAAGGCGGCGTCCGCCGCTGGAGGAGAGTAAGGAAATGCGGACTCTGGTGGTCTTTTCGGCGATCCTGTTGGCGGCGTGCGGCAACAAGGGCGAGCTGAAACCGGCCGCCGGAGGATCGCTGCCGCCCAAACCCTATGGGGGGGTGGCCACGCCGACGCCAACCGATTTGGTGCAGGCGCCGCCCCAGACCCGTCCGACGCGCAGCGACGAGGTGCTGCGCAGCTCGGAGGAACGGCGCAGCGACGAATTCAGCCTGCCGCCGCAGTAGTTCAAGTCCGGCGGACCGGTTGGAAGGCGAAGGATTTTTGGTTCACGCAAAGGCGCGAAGGCGCGAAGAGATTGTCCTGCCGCGTCAGCGGCGTTCATCCTTCATCCGGTTCCGCTTGCCGCCACATCGGGGGTGAGCGGGCGCTTCGCGCCCAAGGATAACCGCTTCGCGCCTTTGCGCCTTCGCGTGAACAATTTCTTCTTCTTCTTCCGACCCGAAAGCCGATAGGCACAACCGACATTCAAGAAGACAGCAATATGGACCATTTCAACCGCAAGAACGGCGTGCTGCACGCCGAGGACGTCGCCATTCCGCAGATCGCGGCGGAGGTCGGCACGCCGGTCTACATCTATTCCACCGCCACGCTGGAGCGGCATGCGCAGGTGCTCAAGGCCGCGCTCGCCGCGCTGCCGCGCGTGCATATCGCCTTTGCGATCAAGGCCAATCCCAACCTTGCCGTGCTGGGCGTGCTGGCGCGCAACGGCTATGGCGCCGATGTCGTGTCGGGCGGCGAATTGAAGCGCGCGCTGGCGGCGGGGATGAAGCCGGAGGACATCGTCTTCTCCGGTGTCGGCAAGACGCGGGCCGAACTGCAGCTGGGGCTCGACGAGGATATCGGCCAGTTCAATATCGAGCTGGAGGAGGAAGGCGCCGTCCTCGCCAGCCTCGCCCATGCGCAGGGCAAGACCGCTTCGGCGGTGTTGCGCGTCAATCCCGATGTCGATGCCGGCACCCACGCCAAGATCTCGACCGGCAAGGCGGAGAACAAGTTCGGCGTGGCGATCGACGCCGCGCCCGGCATCTTCGAGCGGCTGTCGAAGCTGCCGGGGCTGAACCTGCGCGGCGTGGCGATCCATATCGGCAGCCAGTTGAAGACGCTCGATCCGCTCGAGGCCGCCTACCGGCGGATCGGCGAGCTGGTGAGCGAGCTGCGCGCGGCGGGCCACACCATCACCCATGTCGACCTGGGCGGCGGACTGGGTGTGCCGTACCGGCCGGGCGAGCAGGTGTCGTCGGCCGAGGCATTCGGCGCGATGGTCAGCCAGGTGACGCGCGACTGGGACGTGACGCTGATGTTCGAGCCGGGGCGCTTCATCTGCGGCAATGCCGGGGTGCTGGTCACGCAAGTGATCTGGGTGAAGCCGGCGAGCGGCCATCCCTATGTGATCGTCGACGCCGCGATGAACGACCTCGCCCGCCCGGCGCTGTACGACGCCTATCACGAATTCGAGGCGGTCGAACCGACCGGCGAGAAGTTCATCGCCAATATCGCGGGACCGGTGTGCGAGACCGGCGACACCTTCGCCATGGGGCGCGAGATCGATGTGGTGAAGGCGGGCGACCTGGCGGTATTTCGCACCGCCGGCGCTTACGGCGCGACGATGGCGTCGACCTATAACAGCCGGCCGCTGGTGCCAGAGGTGCTGGTGTCGGGTGACAAGTTCGCGGTGGTCGCGGACCGCATCCAGGCCGAGACGATCATGGGCGCCGAGCGCGTCCCCGACTGGGCGCGATGAAACGGTCCGGGCTGCCCGTCTTCGTTCGCGTCGAGGGGCAGCCCGTCATCCTGATCGGCGGGGGATCGGCGGCGGACGCCAAGCGGCGGTTGCTGGAGCGCGCCGGGGCGGTGGTGGTCGGTGAGGGCGGCGACGCGCGGCTGGCGATCATCGCCTGCGATGCGCCCGAGGCGGTGGCGGCGCGGCTCAAGGCGCGCGGTGTCCTCGTCAATGTCGCCGACCGGCCCGAGCTGTGCGACTTCACCCTGCCCGCGATCATCGAGCGTGAACCGGTGACGATCGCGATCGGCACCGGGGGCGCGTCGGCGGGGCTGGCGGCGGCGTTGCGGCAGCGGCTGGAGGCGGTGCTGCCGGCGTCGCTCGGGCGGCTGGCGGATGCGCTGGCGGCGGCGCGCGAGGCGATCCGCGCGCGCTGGCCCGATGGCGGCGACCGGCGGCGCGCGATCGGCGCGGCGCTGGCCGGGCCGCTCGATCCGCTGGCGGCGCAGCCCGAGGATGCGATCGGGCGCTGGCTGGCGGGCGATATCGCGGCGACGGGCGGCCTTGTCCACCTCCGCCTGCGCTCCGCCGACCCCGACGATCTCACCCTGCGCGAGGCGCGCGCACTGGCGCAGGCGGATCGCGTGACGCACCGTCCCGGCGTGCCGCCAGCGATCCTCGACCGCGCGCGCGCCGATGCCGAGCGAATCGAGTGTGATACCCCGCCGCGGGGCTTGCCTGGGCTCACCGTCGATGTTGAGATGGCGCCATGAGCGGATTCGCCTTCATCGTCAGCCGCCAGGGCGTGCGCGAGACCACGCCGGAGGCGGCGGTGCGCGCGCGGCGCGGTTTCGTGTGGATCCACCTCACCAACCGCGACGATCATGTCCAGGCCTGGCTGCGCGACACCGCGGGGCTGGCGCATTTCGTGATCGACGCGCTGACCGCGCTGGAGACGCGGCCGCGCTGCGACCAGATCGATGGCGGCGCGGTGCTCAACCTGCGCGGCAAGACCCGGGCGGAGATGGAATCGTCCGATCCGCTGGCGTCGGTGCGGCTGTTCGCCGATGGCGACCGGGTGATCTCGGTCACGCGGCTGCCGCTCGATGCGGTCGAGGTGACGCGCGCGGCGATGACGGCGGGCACGATCTTGGACGCCGGCGACCTGATCGCCACGCTGGCCGGTGCGATTACAGAGCAGCTCGACCCCGAGGTCGCCGAACTGGGCGATTCGCTCGATGCGTGCGAGGAGCAGCTCGACGCGCGCCGGGCGTTCGAGCTGCGGCGCGGCGTCAACGCCGCGCGGCGCACCGCGATCGGCTATCGCCGTTTCCTGTATCCGCAACGCATCGCGCTGGAGAATCTCGCGGCGCTGCGCGTGCGCTGGCTCAATGACGACGATCGGCTGCACATCGCCGCCGCCGCCGATCGCGCCGCGCGCATGGCCGAGGAACTGGAAGCGATCCGCGAGCGCGCCGCGCTGATCCACGAGACGCTGACCGACCTGCGCGCCGAGCTGATCGACCAGCGTTCGCTGATCATCGCGGTGGCGGCGATGGTGTTCCTGCCGCTCACCTTCATCACCGGGCTGTTCGGCATGAACGTCGACGGTATCCCCTATGCGCATCACCCCGGATCGTTCTGGACGATCACCGGGTTCAGCGTGGCGGTCGCGGCGGCGGTGACGGTCTATTTCGTCAGGCGACACTGGTTCCGTTAGGTCATATCGACAATCAGTTCATGCGGGCCTGCAAGGCGCGATTTTCTGCGCGCCGGTGCTCACGTGCCTCAAGCACGCTGCGCGCCGGTGCTCGAAAATCACCCTTTTCGGCTCCACCTGAACTGATTGTCGATATGACCTAGCTCGGATCCCTCAACCGTTCCACTTCGGCATTGAGCGTCTGGATCGAGCTGACCAGCCGGGCGCGGTCGGCGCGGGTGACGGCCAGTTCGGTCTTCGCCTCGCCCAGCTCGATCGCACGCGCGGCGATGCGCGCATCCATCGCGGCGACCGATCGCTTGAGTTCGGCAAGCCGCGCGGCGCGGCTGAGCGTGCGTTCGATCCGTGCGATCAGCACGTCGAAATCGAACGGCTTGGCGACATAATCGTCGGCGCCCACCGCCAGCGCCTCGACCGCGCTGGCGCTGTCGCTCTGCGCGGTGATCATGATGACGGGCAGGTCGGCGGTGTCGGGCGCGGTGCGCACTTCGCCCAGCACGTCGAGGCCCGAAATGCCCGGCATCACCCGGTCGAGCAGCACGAGGTCGAAGCCGCGCCCGGCGATCAGGTCGAGCGCCTCGCGGCCATTGTCGCTGAGCACCACCAGATAGCCCTTGTCGCCCAGCCGCTGGCCCATGACGTGCAGGTTCGTGCGGCTGTCGTCGACGATCAGCACGGTGCGGACGTTGCGGCGGCGCGCCTCGGCGCTGGGCATGAAATTGGGTACCATGGTGCCCTTGTGCCAGCCGAGCGTCACGATCCGGTTAACGTGCCGGCAACCATGGCGGAAAGGTCTAGAGCGGAGGCGCGAA
>CAYPRW010000007.1:136659-138709 GCA_964413495.1 uncultured Stakelama sp.
GCGCGAAAATCTTCTTCGTGTCTTCGCGCGGACGATTCCGACCCTAAGCGGCGCGCGCCTCGCTCCACGCTCCGGCGATCTCGTCGAGATCGCCGGCGACGGCGCGGAACGGCGCGGGATCGTTGCCGATGCTGGCGTTCAATATCTGCGCGCGCAAACCGTGATACAGCGTCGCCAGCGTGCGCGAAACCTCGCCGCCGCGTTCGAAATCGAGGTTCGATTCGAGTGCGAACAGGATCGTGGTGGCGCGCGCGATACGCTCGCTCTTGACCGGCAGCTGGCCGTTTTCGGCGGCGAAGGCGGCGGCGCGCAACGCGGCGACGCATTCCTTGTACATCAGCTCGACCAGCTGGTGCGGATCGGCCGCCGTGGTGCGCCCGACCGCATCGATCGAGCGATAGGTGGCGGCGGCGTTGCTGTTGAGGCGCATCGTCTTGCTCACCGCCGTCAATCCTGGCTGTTCCAGGCCTTCACCTGGTTCTCGAGGAAGGTCATCGTCGATTTATAGGCGGCGACGCGGGCGTCCATGCCGGCGAACTGGCGCGTCATGCGCGTGCGCAGTGCGTCGGCCTTTTCCAGCGCCTCGGTCCTGTCCTCGACCACCTCGGTCTTGGCGCGGGTATAGTTGACCTCGCTCGCGCCGAGCCCGCGTATCGTGCTGGACGCCGCCGTGGCGATCGCGTCGAGCGCCGCCGACAGGCCGTTGCCGGTGGTCGCCGGGCCACCCGGCTGGGCGAACATCTTCTCGATCTGGCCGGGATG
The DNA here is from genome assembly GCA_964413495.1 of uncultured Stakelama sp. Classification (GTDB taxonomy): domain Bacteria; phylum Pseudomonadota; class Alphaproteobacteria; order Sphingomonadales; family Sphingomonadaceae; genus Sphingomonas. The sequence continues at coordinate 137,422 of CAYPRW010000007.1, forward strand.
ATTGACCAGCGCCTTGGTCAGCGCCGCGCTGTCCAGGCTCAACGATCCGTCGCGGTTGGTCTTCACGCCGATCTGCGACAGCGTGGTCGGTACGTCGCTCGTGCCGCTCGTGATCGGGGTCAGGGTGAGCTGCTGAAGCTGGCGCTTGAGCGTCTTCGCCGCGAGATCCTGGCGCAGCGCGCCGGTTACGGGATCGAGATCGGTGCGCAGCGCCGAATACACCTCGTTATAGGTGTCGACGAAATCCTGCACCGCCTGCATCAGCGAATTGGTGGGCAGCGTCTTGCCGATATTGACCAGCGTGCCGGGCTGGGCGGAGGCGAGCTCCAGCTTCACGCCGGGGACCAGGTCGGAAATGGTGTTCGAATCGCGCTTGAGCGCCACGCCGTCGATCGCGACGATCGCGTCGGCGGCGGCGCTGCCGATCGTGGTGCCGGTGGCGCCCATGCCGATGTTGAGCGCGGCGAGCCCCTCATGACCCGGCGTCTCGGTCGCGGTCAGGGTGAAGGCGCGCGCCTCGCCGGTCGCGCCCTTGACCACCAGCCGCGATCCGGCCGAGTCGGTCAGGATCGAGGCGCTGACGCCGGCATTGGCGGCGTTGATCGCGGCGGCGATGCCCTCCAGGCTGGAATTGTTCGCGCCGATCGCGATGTTGACCGGCGTGCCGGCGCCGGCGGTAAAGCCGGTCATCGCGCCATTGGCGACAGTCGCGGTGCCGAAGGTGAGGGTGAGCGTGCCGCGCCCGACCGCCGCGCTCTTGTCGGCGACCGGCGTGGTGGCGGCGGTCTGCGCCGCGGCGAGCTGACGCACCTCGACCTGCGCGCTGAGATTGGTGAGGCTGGCGCCCGCCAGCCGCGAGACGTTGAGGATGCCGGTGTTCGAACTGGTCGGCTGAGTCGCGAGGTTGCCGCTGCGCGACAGCGTCGAGAGTGCCGTCGCAAAGGTGGTGATGTTGCTCTTGTGGGTCGCGGCGGCGCTGATCTGCGCGGTCAGCGTTTCCTCGCGCCGGGTCAGCGCGGCGTTGCGCGCCGCGAACTGCGCGTCGACCAGGCCCTGGACGAGCGCGGTGGTGTCGATGCCCGAGCCCGAGCCGAGCGTCTGCACGATCGATGCGTTGGTCGATGTCGTCGCGTCAACGGCCACGGTGGCGTCCCCCTATATGCTGGTAAACGGTCATCGGCACATGGCCTTTAGGTTGTTTTGCGGCGCCGGCCCGCTCCCCCACCCGGCCACCCATAGAATATACTGCCGTTGGGTGGCCGGGGGGGGGGGCGGGCCGGCGCCGCAG
>CAYPRW010000008.1:0-123370 GCA_964413495.1 uncultured Stakelama sp.
TCGAGATCGGCGACGGCGTGTTCGAGGTGAAGTCGACCAACGGCGACACCTTCCTGGGTGGCGAGGATTTCGATTCCAAGCTGGTCCAGTTCCTGGCCGACGATTTCAAGAAGGCCGAGGGCATCGACCTCACCAAGGACAAGCTGGCGTTGCAGCGGCTGAAGGAAGCCGCTGAAAAGGCGAAGATCGAGCTGTCGTCTGCGGCGTCGACCGAGGTCAACCTGCCCTTCATCACCGCCGACGCCAATGGCCCCAAGCATCTCGTCAAGAATATCAGCCGCGCCGATCTGGAGCGGCTGGTCGATGAGCTCATCACCCGCACGCTCGAGCCGTGCCGCAAGGCGCTGGCCGACGCGGGCCTCAAGGCCAATGCGATCGACGAGGTGGTGCTGGTCGGCGGCATGACGCGCATGCCCAAGGTGCGCAGCGTCGTGAAGGACTTTTTCGGCAAGGAACCGCACACCGGCGTCAACCCCGACGAGGTGGTGGCGATCGGCGCGGCGATCCAGGCCGGCGTGCTGCAGGGCGACGTCAAGGACGTGCTGCTGCTCGACGTGACCCCGCTCTCGCTCGGCATCGAGACGCTGGGCGGCGTGTTCACGCGCATGATCGACCGCAACACCACGATCCCGACCAAGAAGTCGCAGGTCTACTCCACCGCTGACGACAATCAGCAGGCGGTGACGATCCGCGTCTTCCAGGGCGAGCGCGAGATGGCGGCGGACAACAAGATCCTGGGCCAGTTCGACCTGGTCGGCATCCCCCCCGCCCCGCGCGGCGTGCCGCAGATCGAGGTGACGTTCGACATCGACGCCAACGGCATCGTCAACGTTTCGGCCAAGGACAAGGGCACCGGCAAGGAGCAGCAGATCCGCATCCAGGCCAGCGGTGGTCTGTCGGATGCCGATATCGACCAGATGGTGCGCGATGCCGAGACCTTTGCCGAGGAGGACAAGAAGCGCCGCGCCGGGGCCGAGGCGAAGAACAACGCGGAATCGCTGATCCACACCACCGAACGCCAGCTCGCCGAGAATGGCGACAAGGTGGACGATGCGCTGAAGGGCGAGATCCAGGCGGCGATCGACGAGGCCAAGGCCGCGGTCGAGGGCGGCGACGCCGATGCGATGAACGAAAAGTCGCAGGCGCTGGCGCAGGTCGCGATGAAGCTGGGCCAGGCGATCTATGAAAAGCAGCAGCAGGCCGAGGCTTCGCCCGCTGCGGACGGTGCCGGTGCGGAGAAGGCGGAAGGCGATGATGTCGTCGACGCCGAATTCTCCGAGGTGGACGACAACAAGGCGTAAGCGCATGCTCACCCCCGCCCTTTCATGTCATTGGAAGCGGCGGGGGCATGGGCGGGGGCCGAGTGAATGACCACCGAAGTCGATTTTTACGAGCTGCTCGAAGTCGAGCGAACCGCCGACGACGCCACGATCAAGTCGGCGTTCCGCAAGCTGGCGATCAAATATCACCCGGACAAGAATGGCGGGTGCAAGGATCACGAGGCCAGGTTCAAGGCGATCAACGAGGCTTATGATTGCCTGAAGGACCCGCAGAAGCGCGCCGCCTATGACCGGTTCGGCCATGCCGCGTTCCGCAATGGCGGCGGCGGGCAGCAGGGTCAGGGGTTCGACGCCTTTTCCGACATCTTCGAATCGATGTTCGGCGAGTTCATGGGCGGCGGGCGCGGCGGCGGGCAGCGCCAGGCGCGTGGCGCGGACCTTCGCTACGACATGGAAATCGGGCTGGAGGACGCCTTTCACGGCAAGCAGACCGACATCACCATCGACGTTTCAGGCCCGTGCGAGCCGTGCGGCGGCACCGGCGCCGCGCCCGGCACCATGGCCAAGACCTGCGGCACCTGTCGCGGGCATGGCAAGGTGCGCGCGCAGCAGGGCTTCTTCATGGTCGAGCGCCCCTGCCCGACCTGTCACGGGGCGGGGCAGACGATCGGCGACCCGTGCCGCAGCTGTCATGGCGAGGGCCGCGTCGACAAGACGGTGACGCTGGCGGTCAACGTGCCGCCGGGCGTGGACGAGGGCACGCGCATCCGCCTGTCCGGCCAGGGCGAGGCGGGCGCGCGCGGCGCGCCGCCGGGCGACCTCTATATCTTCCTGCACATCCGCAAGCACGCGATCTTCGAGCGCGAGGGCACGACGCTGTACGCGCGCGCGCCGATCAGCTTCACCAACGCGGCGCTGGGCGGCGAGATCGAGATTCCCGGCCTGGACGGCGAGCTGCACACGATCCGCGTCAATCCCGGTACGCAGAGCGGGCGCGAGGTGCGCCAGCGTGGCGCCGGCATGCCGGTACTGCAAGGGCGCGGCTTCGGCGACCTGGTGGTGCGGATCGAGGTTGAGATCCCCACCAAGCTGTCGGCCCGGCAGCGCGAGTTGCTGGAGGAGTTTCGGGGCCTGGAGACCGGGGACGAATGCCCGGTATCGCATGGGTTCTTCGACAAGCTGAAGAAGGCGGTGGGGGGCTGAGACGGCGGGGCTGACAAGATAGGGCCTTGATTGTCGTATTGCCGATTTTGGGTGGTTAGCTGCCGTTCGATTTTACCGGTTCCAAGAGGTTGCTATTATCGACAAGGCCCAGTGGAGCTACATTAGCGACTGTTCGGTCAGGAAGTATCTTGAAGGCTCCGATCCCATAACCTGTCGCACCGCTGGTTGTGGTCACTTCATATACCACACCGATGCGCAACGGCTTTGCAGTCACGACGTCGATATGGCCCGACAGAAGCGCGCGCTTACCTTTCAAGGACTGTCCATAGATAATTGGGAATTCGTCAACGCATTCGTAATCTAAGCGCTCATGCCAGACGGTGCCATATCCCACTCTATCACGGTCGTCTCCTAAAGCCGCCTTAACCTTAAGCCTATCACTTGCAATCACATCTATTTGATTGAAGCACTCGGCGCTACTCTGGGAATCTGGGCCGACGATGAAGGCCAGTTTGCCGCCTATCACCACTGCCTTCAGATCGTAGGTATAAGAACAGCCACTCAATGGAAAACACGCAACAAGAGAGAGCAATGCACGAGGGAGCATAGGCGCATGCTATCAGTGCTGCTTGCGTCCGCAATGGGGTCGCTAACCGTCATTCTCTTTTGACCGTCATCCCGGCCTTGTGCCGGGATCCACGGTGCCGCAAGCGATGTGATCCAGCCGCTCGCGCAGCGCCTGCCGCCCGGTGGATCCCGGCACAAGGCCGGGATGACGGTTGGAATGCAGGCAATATATTGGCCGCGAGCGACATCGACTGCGGCTCAGTAAACCCCGAACAGCTTGGCGCTGGCGACCAGCAGCACCAGGCCGAGCGCGCGTAATATCCATGTCGTCGGCAGCTTGATGCCGAGCGTCGTGCCGGCGAGGCCGCCGAGCAGCACCGCGACGGCGTAGACCGGCAATTCGGGCGGCAGATGACCCACCGAGGCGAAATTGCCGGCAAGGCCCGAGGCCGAGTTCAGCAGGATGAACAGCGCCGTCACGCCCGATGCCGGCTTGGGCGCGGACCACGCCATGAACAGCAGCAAGGGCGAGAGGAAGATACCGCCGCCCGTGCCGGTGAGCCCCGCCAGCAAGCCGATCAGCACGCCCCAGAGGATGCCGGCCAGGATCGGCGGATCGCGCCAGTCGGTCTGCGCCTTCAATTCGCGCGGCCACAGCATGCGCGCGGCGGAGAACAGCAGCACCGCCCCCATGATCGGGCGATAGACCTCACCCGGCAGCTTGATCGATCCGCCGAGGAACGCGAACGGCAGCGCGCCGATCAGGAACGGCCACAGCGTGCGCCAGCGGAACAGCCCGGCGCGCGCATAGCGGAAGGTGCCGAGGCTGGCGACGATCAGGTTGAGCACCAACGCGGTCGGCCGCATCGTCGCGGCCGGCACGCCGAACAGCGCCATCAGCGCGATATAGGCCGACGCCCCGGCATGACCGACCGTCGAATAGAGCATCGCGCCCAGGAACATGCAGGCGGCGAGCGCGAGATGGAGCGTATCGAGATGCATCTGCACGATGCGTGGCAGAATATAGCTTGAACGAAAAGGGGGCCGGCGTTTCCGCCAGCGCGCCATAGGAAAAGGGGCCGGCGTTTCCGCCAGCCCCCGTGTCGCCTTGTTTCCGGCATGCGCTGCCACAGGGGGCCGTGCGTGCCTGTCGTCGGCGGCGTGCCCGGTCCGCGCCGGCAAGGGTAAGCGGACCATGGCATGTGGTCGGCGAACGGCGAGCCGTCCGCTTCCCCGGTCACCGGGCGGGCGGGCGATCCGAAGATCACCCCGTCCGCCACGATGTCCTTCGCTCCGCCGATGCCTTGCGGCGCCGGCTTCGCTGGGTGGTCATCGCAGCCGAGCCTTCCCGAAGGTCCGCTCCGCTTCGATCACCTCGCGCCGCGCATGTCGCCACGCGCCTTGCGATCTGGCCGTCCGACCCGATCCGCGCCGGGGGCGCCGATCCGTCCTGACGACCCGCGTCGATTGTGCCCGAGGGCATCGTCGCCGCGTTTGGACGCCGGTTCCGTTTCGTATCCGTCCCGCCCGCTCTCGCGAGCGAAGCGAACCGTTTCCCGGGGTGGCGTCCCCGTCCCGACGCTTGCGGTTTCCTGAAGGCACCTGCGCGTGTCGATCCGTTGTAAGTTGATGATTGAATTGCGATTTCTCGCCATCCCGTCATCCGCTTACAGTCATGATGCTGTCACGCCTGGCGAGTCGCGCAAAGCCGCAATCGTCAAATCGCACCTGTTGATAACGTGGATAATGTGGATGGCCGTGCGATGGCGGGCGCCTGCACCCGCGATGAACCGCGTGAAATGTTACGTTCATGAAACCTAACCCGCACCCGGTTCGTTTTTCGGCGCAGGGTTCAAGGTAGAGAATGGAGTTTCACGATGCGTAACCTGATGATGGCGCTCGGCGCCGCTTCGCTGGCCGTTCCTGCGACGGCAATGCTGCCCAGCCTCGGCGCGCCTGGTTTCGGCAGCGAGGCGCAGGCCCAGTCGGGCCGCTACCGCTATCGCGAATGGCGTGGCCGCGACGGGCGCCGCTATTGCCGCAAGCCCGACGGCACGACCGGCCTGGTGATCGGCGGCGTGGCCGGCGCACTGGTCGGCCGATCGATCGACACGAGCGGCGACCGCACCGTCGGCACGCTGCTGGGCGCCGCCGCAGGCGCGGTGGCGGGCCGCGAGATCGAGCGCAGCGGCAGCCGGCGCCGCTGCCGCTGATCGCCTGGGAACGTATTTCGAACGGAGGGCGCGGGCGAAGCTTCGCGCCCTTTCCCGTTCGACCGGAGGCGAGGGGGCATTGCGAGGAGAGGCGAGATGAGAAGATTGATGATTGCCGCCAGCACCGCGGCCCTGGCACTGACCGGTGGGTGCACCGGCTATGGCGCCGACCGACCGGGTTATGCCGGCGCCGACGATGTTTGGGATGCGCCGCGCTATTATCGCGACGGCAGCTATGAAGAACGGCGGCTGAGCCGCGGCGACCGCGTGTATGTCGGCCGCGACGGGCGCTATTATTGCCGCCGTGGCGATGGCACGGCGGGCCTGATCGTGGGCGGAATCGCGGGCGGCCTGCTGGGCAACATCATCGCGCCGGGCGGATCGAAGACGCTGGGCACGATCATCGGCGCGGCCGGCGGCGCGGCGGTCGGCGCATCGGTCGACAAGGGCGAGGTGCGCTGCCGCTGACCTAATGCGGCCTTAACCTGAAGGGTGTAGCGCGTGGAGCCATGCTCCGCGTGCTCACCCTGTCGTCGCTGTTTCCCGATGCGTCGCGGCCCAATTTCGGCGTGTTCGTCGAACGGCAGACGCTGGGACTGGCGGCGCATCGCGAGGTCGAGCTGAAGCTGGTGGCGCCGATCGGGCTGCCGCCCTGGCCGCTGGGCCGATCTGGTCACTATCGGGATCTTGCCGCGCTGCCCCACCGAGAGGACTGGAAGGGCGTCGAGACGTGGCGGCCGCGTTTCCTCAACCTGCCCGGCACCGGCGGGCGCTGGCACGCCGCGCTGCTGACGCGGCGGCTGGTGCCGCTGCTGGCGCGGATCCGGCGCGATTTCGCGTTCGACGTGATCGATGCGAGCTTCTTCTTTCCCGACGGGCCGGCGGCGGTGGCGCTGGGGCGGCGGCTGCGCGTCCCGGTATCGATCAAGGCGCGCGGGGCGGACATTCACTTGTGGGGACGCGCGCCGGCAACCGGTGCACAGGTCGCCGCGGCGGGACGCGCGGCGGATGGATTGTTGTGCGTGTCGCAGGCGATGAAGGCCGACATGGCCGCGCTGGGCATGCCCGGCGAGCGCATCCGCGTGCATCATACGGGCGTCGATCTCAGCCAATTCGCACCGCGCGATCAGGCGGCGGCGAAGGCGGCGCTGGAGATCGACGGCCCGCTGGTGGCGTCGGTCGGCGCGCTGATCCCGCGCAAGGGGCATGACATCGTGATCGACGCGGTGGCCGCGCTGCCCGGCGTGCAACTGCGCATTGCCGGCGAAGGGCCCGAGCGGGCGAGGCTGATGGCGCAGATCGCGCGGCTGGGCGTGGGCGATCGGGTGAAGCTGATGGGCGGCGTGGCGCATGGCGAACTGCCGGGGTTGCTGGCGGCGGCCGATGTGATGGCGCTGGCCTCGTCTTCGGAGGGGCTGGCCAATGCCTGGGTCGAGGCGCTGGCGAGCGGGACGCCGTTGGTGATCCCAGATGCGGGCGGCGCGGGCGAGGTGGTGACGGCGCCGCAGGCCGGGCGCGTGGTGGCGCGCGACGCGCGGGCATTCGCGACGGCGATCGGTGAAGTGCTGGCCGCGCCGCCGCCGCGTGAGGCGGTGCGGGCGATGGCGGCCGGCTTTACCTGGGAAGCGAACACGGCGGCGCTCTACGATCATCTGCGCGGGCTGGCCGCGCGGACTCAGCCCAGCGGATAGAGCGCGGCGGCGATCCAGCGCAGTTCGGCGCGCAGCACGCCCCAGGCGCGGGCGGCGGCGCGGCTGTCCATCACCTCGATACCGAACGGCAGCGCCGCCTCAAGCGCCGGCGGCGGGCGGCGCAGCGTTTCGCCGGTGCCGAGCAGCAGGAATTCCGGCTGTGGATCGAGGCCAAGCAGCGGGGCGAAATCCTGTGGCGTCAGCGCGTCGAGCGGTGGCGGCGCCCAGCCCTCGGCGCGCGACGGCGTGAGCCGCAGGCCGTCATAGACATTCTCGTCGACGCGAAAGCCACGGCCGGAAAAACCGGAGACGACGGGGCCTTCGATGCGGGATCGATCCATGCGCATGACGCCAACCTCATTCGTCATTCCCGCGCAGGCGGGAACCCATTGCCGCTGCCCTTGCGGCTTGATCGACGACCTGCGCGAATGGATCCCCGCCCGCGCGGGGATGACGGCAGGGGAGCCGAGTTACGGCATATCCTTGAACGACACGCGCTCGGCGCCCTCGACGCCCTTCGGCCCGCTCACCTCCCTGGGCAGGAAGCTGTCGGGCTTGAGCCGCAACCACAGCAGGATCGCGGCGGAGACATAGACCGACGAGAAGGTGCCGATGACGATGCCGAGCAGCATCGCGGCGGTGAAGCCGAAGATCACGTCCGGCCCCAGCGCCAGCAGGATCGCCAGCACGATGCCGATCGAGAGCGAGGTGACCACCGTGCGCGACAGCGTCTCGTTGATCGAGAGGTTGAGCAGCTCCTCCATCTCCATCTTGCGGTATTTGCGCATATTCTCGCGGATGCGGTCGTACACGACGATCGTGTCGTTCAACGAATAGCCGATGATCGTCAGCACCGCGGCGACGATGTTGAGGTCGAATTCGAGCTGGGTCAGCGCGAAGAAGCCGAGCGTCAACGCGACGTCGTGGAACAGCGCGAACAGCGCGCCCACGCCGAACTGCCATTCGAAGCGGAACCAGATATAGAGCGCGATCGCGATCATCGCGAGGCTGAGGCTGATCGCGCCGTTGCGGAACAGCTCTTCGGAAACCTTGCCCGACACCGATTGCGCGCCGGCCACCTGCGCGCCGGGATAATGTTTGAGCAGCGCGGCGCGGATCGCGCTCGCCGCCTTGTTGGCGGCTTCCTCGCCGCCTTGGGGCAGCGGCGTGCGGATCGAATATTCGGTGGTCTCGCCGATCTGCTGGATCGTCGCCTCGCCCACGCCGAGCGCCTGGATGCGCTCGCCCAGCGTCGGCACGTCGACTTTTTGCGTGAAGGTGACGCGAGTCTGCTGGCCGCCGATGAAATCGATGCCGAGGTTGAACCCCTTGACGAAGCACAAGGCGATCGAGCCGAAGATAAGCAGCAGCGACAGCCCCATCGCCAGCGTCCGGTATTTCAGGAACGGGACGTTGGTGTTGTCGGGGACGAGCTTGAGCGGACGCATGATCGGCCAGCCTTAAATGTTGATCGTCTTCGGGCGGTTGCGCTTCAGCCAGTCCGCGACGAGCAGACGGGTGAAGGTGACGCCGGTGAAGACCGAGGTGACGATGCCGATCGCGAGCACCACCGCAAAGCCGCGGATCGGGCCCGAGCCGAACACGAACATGATCGCCGCCGAGATGACGTTGGTGATGTTCGCATCGAAGATCGCGCGGCTGGCTTCCTTGTAGCCGAACTCGACCGCCGGGACGGCGGCGCGGTTGCGGATGCGCTGTTCCTCGCGGATGCGTTCGTTGATCAGCACGTTGGCGTCGACCGCCGCGCCGATCGTCAGCACGAAGCCGGCGATGCCGGGCAGCGTCAGCGTCGCGCCGAAGAACGCCATGATGCCGAAGATCATGATCGCGTTCACCAGCAGCGCCGCCGTCGTATAGACGCCGAAGCGGACATAGGTGAGCAGCATGAAGACGATCAGCGCGATCGTGCCGACCACACCGGCGACGATGCCCTTCTGGATCGACTCCTCGCCGAGCTCGGCCGAGACGGTGCGCTCCTCGACCACCTTGAGCGCGACCGGCAGCTTGCCCGAGCGCAGCGCGATGGCGAGTTCGTTGGCGCTTTCGACGGTGAATCCGCCCGAGATCTGGCCGCGCCCGCCCAGGATCGGCTCGTTGATATTGGGCGCCGAGATGACCGATCCGTCGACGATAATCGCGAACGGCTTGCCGACATTCGCTTGCGTCGCCTGCGCGAAGCGGCGCCCGCCCTGCCCGTCGAAGGTGAAGCCGACCACGACCTGCTGCTGCTGGTCATATTCCTGATTGGCGTTGATCAGCTGGTCGCCGCTGACGATCGTCTGGCGTTTCAGCGCGATCTGCGCGGAATGTCCCTGCTGCGCCGGATAGGCGATGTACGGCACGCCGCCCGGCGCATTGGGATAGGGCAGGATTTCCGATCCGATCGGCGCATTGCCCTTGGCAAGATCCGCCGGGTTGGCGTTGATATCGACCAGCTTGAATTCGAGCCGCGCGGTCTTGCCGAGCAGCGCCTTCAATGCCTCGGGGTCCTTGAGTCCCGGCACCTCGACCAGGATGCGGTTGCTGCCCTGGAGCACGATCGTCGGTTCGAGCGTGCCGAGCGCGTTGATGCGGCGGTCGACCACCTCGCGCGCGTCGGCCATCGCCTGCTTGACCGCCTGGTCGAGCCCGGCCTTGGTCTGCGTCACGACGAAGCGCGTCGAATCGCGCACCTCGATCGTCCATTCGCGCTGGCCGGTCATGCCCGCGCCGCTGCCGGTGAGCTGCAACAGCCGTTCGCGCGCCGCATCGACCTGCGCCGGATCGCGCACCATGAAGCTGATCACGCCATCGCGCAGCGAGATCTCGCCGATGTCGATGCGCGGGTCCTGGCGGCGGAATTCGGTCTCGATCTCGTCGCGCTTGGCCGACAGCCGCGTCTTGGCGAGATCGGCGGTGTCCGCCTCGAGCAGGATCGAGCTGCCGCCGGCAAGGTCGAGGCCGAGATTGACGACCGGCTGCGGAATCCAGCCGGGCCATTTCTCACGCGCGCTTTCGGGCACGAAGCTGGGGATCGCGAGCAGCAGGCAGAGCGCGATCGACGCCCAGACTGCCCACATTTTCCACTTGGGGAAATCGAGCATGTTGCCGCGTCGCTCAGTCGTTCGCCGGCTTGCCGCCGAGCGGCTGGACCTCGACGATGGTCGACTTGACCACCTTGACCTTCACGGTCGGCGCGATCTCGACCTGGGCATAGACGTCGTCGACCGACACCACCTTGCCGACCAGGCCGCCGGCGGTGACCACCGTATCGTTCTTCTTCATCCCGCCGATCGAGGTCTGGAGCGTCTTCATCCGCTTTTGCTGCGGGCGGATCATCAGGAAATAGAAGGCGACGAAGATCAGGACCAGGGGCAGGATGCCCATGATGCCGCCCATCGCGCTCTGTTGTCCCGCCGCGCCCGCGGCCTGTGCATATGCTGGTGAGATGATCATGCTTCCCCGCGGCCCGTTATCGGCCTGAAATGGTGGGGGCGCCGGCCCCCAGGTTCAAGGCGCGGGCGCTACCATGCGGGCCCGTGGTACGCAACCATTTGCCAAGCTGTGGCGGATCGGCAACGGCCGCCCCCTACCCCCTTGCATCGCCGGCGTCGCGGGCCTAGAGCCCGCTCCCTCGGTCGGGGCGTAGCGCAGCCTGGTAGCGCATCACACTGGGGGTGTGGGGGTCGCAGGTTCGAATCCTGTCGCCCCGACCAACTTCGCAAATGGCGGATCGCAGGCGTCAGCCGCCCTCACCGCGCAGCGCGCGGGCGCGGCGGATGTCGTTGGCGATGACCGCGCGGCCGATGCGGCGGACCAGGCGCTGGGCGCTGTACCAGGCGCGCGGATCCTCGCTGCGCTGGCGGCCGCCGGCAAGCAGGCGGCTGCCCCAGGCGTCGATATGCGCGCCCAGCGCCGGATCCTCGTCCCCCTCGCGCCCATTGCCGGTCAGCACCAGCGAGGGAAAGGGCAGCGGACAAGCGGGCGATGCGAACAGCGGCCGGCGGTCCGCCGCCTGGGGCGGCTGCACCGGATCGAGCAGCAATGCCCCGGCGACCTTCGACACATAATGCGACGGCGACAGCCGCGCCCACCACGACGCGGCAAAGCACCCCGCCCCTTCGGCGACGAACAGCACGGCGCGATCGGCGTGCATCACCGCCTCGTCGAGCTGGCTCGCCCACACGCTCTGGCGGCGCGGGCGATCGAGTTCCAGCGCGATATGCGCGTCGCCCGCGCCCGGCCAGCGCAGCCGCGACTGCCAGACCGGGGGACGGGCGCCCGCTTCGGCGATCGTCACGATGGAAAAAGGCTCGCGGGAAAACGGATCGGGCGAGAACGGATCGGGTGCAAGGGTCAGCGCCATGCCGGGGCTCCTTCATGCCGGCGGCCGTCCGGCGGTGGCGAGACTATCATTTCAGGCATGGCCGGCAACAGGCAACCATCGGCGTAGGGCGAAGTTCCGCCCGGTCGCATAACCGCAACGCTTCAGCGATAATCGATCCGCACGCGCGCCGCCGCCTGCGCGGCGAGGCGGCGGGCGGTGGCGACATCCCCGGCCAGCGCCAGCGCGACGCCCATGCGGCGTCCGGGCCGCGTGACCGGCTTGGCGAAGATGCGCAGATCGACCTCGCCACCCGCGCCCTCGTCCGCCACGGCCAGCGCGTCGGCCAGGCCGTCGAACCCGAAATCGGCGCAATCGCGATCGGCCAGGATCACCGCCGAGGCGGCCGGGCCCAGCAGCTGCGCTTCGCACACCGGCAGGCCCAGGATCGCGCGCGCATGCAGATCGAACTCGCTCAGCCGCTGCGAGATCAGCGTGACCATGCCGGTGTCGTGCGGCCGCGGCGAGAGTTCGGAAAAGATCACCTCGTCCCCGCGCACGAAGAACTCGACGCCGTAAAGCCCGTGGCCGCCCAGATCGTCGACCACCTTGCGCGCCATCGCCTGCGCGTCGGCGATGGCGCGCGACGACATCGCCGCGGGCTGCCAGCTTTCCTGATAGTCGCCGCGTTCCTGGCGATGGCCGATCGGCGGGCAGAAGCTGACCCCGTCCTTGTGGCGCACGGTGAGCAACGTGATCTCATAGTCGAAATCGACGAATTCCTCGACGATCACGCGCGGCCGGTCGCCGCGCATGTTGGCGAGCGCATGATCCCATGCCGCCGCGAGATCGGCGGCGGCGCGGACCGTGCTCTGGCCCTTGCCCGACGAGGACATGACCGGCTTGATCACGCAGGGGAAGCCGGTGTGGCCGGCGCCGGCGCGCACCTCGTCGAGCGATTCGGCATAACGGTAGCGCGAGGTGCGCAGGCCGAGCTCGACCGCGGCGACTTCCCGGATGCGGTCGCGGTTCATCGTCATGATCGTGGCGCGGGCCGACGGGACGACGCAGGTGCCGGCGGCCTCGACCTGCGCCAGCACCTCGGTGCGGATCGCCTCGACCTCCGGCACGACGAAATCGGGCCGGTGACGCGCGATCGCGGCGCGCAGCAGGTCGGCGTCGAGCATCGAAAAGACCTCGAACCCGTCGGCGACCTGCATCGCGGGCGCGCCGGCATAGCTGTCGCAGGCGATGACCCGGCAACCGAGCCGCTTGGCCGAGATCGCGAATTCGCGCCCCAGTTCGCCCGCGCCGAGCAACAGGATCGTGGCGGTGAAGCTCATCGCGTTTCCTTCAATTGCGCGGCCACCTGCGGCACGACCGCGGCCACGATCTTTTCGACGCCGCGTTCATTGGGATGGATGCCGTCGGCAAGCAAGAGCGCGCGCTCGCCAATCACCCCGTCGAGGAAGAAGGGATAGAGCGGCACGCGATATCGCTTCGCAAGATCGGGATAGATGAGGTTGAATTTCCTTGCATAATCCGCGCCCATATTCGGCGCGGCGACCATCCCGGTGAGCATCGCCGGGATGCCGCGCCGTTGCAGCTCGGCCAGGATCGCGTCGAGATTGCGGCGCGTGTCGGCGGGGTTCAGGCCGCGCAGCATGTCGTTGGCGCCCAGGCCGACGATCACCAGGTCGGGCGAGCGCGCCTGGCCGTCGAGCGTGAAGGCCAGCCGCTGCCGCCCGGCGGCGCTGGTGTCGCCCGAAACCCCGGCGTTGAACACGGCGGCGCCGATCCCGCGCGCCGCCAGCGCGCGCTGGAGCGCGGGCGCGAAGCCCTTGTCCTGCGGCAGGTTGTAGCCGGCGAACAGGCTGTCGCCGAACACGACGATCGATTTCGCGGCGACGGCCGGCGTGGCGGCGGCAGCGGGGGCGGGGGCGGGGGCGGGTGTCGCGGACGGACGCGGATCGGGCGCGGTAGGCGAACATGCCGCCGCAAGGTGGACAAGCGCGAGCGCCACGCCATATCTGCGGTAATCCCTCACGGAGCTTCCTTCCTTCATGTCTTCACCTGCGCCGGCGGACCCTATCGCGATCCGCGCCCGCAATGTCACCCTGTCGCTGGGCACCCGCCACGCGCCGGTCGAGATATTGAAGGGCATCGACCTCGACGTGGCGCGGGGCGAGAGCATCGCGATCCTGGGCGCGTCGGGATCGGGCAAGTCGTCGCTGATGGCGATATTGTCGGGGCTTGAGCGCGCGGACGGGGGCAGCGTGCAGGTCGGCGGGATCGATTACGGCGCGCTGAACGAGGACGAGCTGGCGCGGGCGCGGCGCGGCCATGTGGGGATCGTGCTGCAGGCGTTCCACCTGCTGCCGACGATGACCGCGCTGGAGAATGTGGCGGTGCCGCTTGAACTGGCCGGCGCCGGCGACGCCTTTGCACGGGCCCAGGCCGAGCTGGGCGCGGTGGGGCTGAGCCATCGGCTGCATCATTATCCGGCGCAATTGTCGGGCGGCGAACAGCAGCGCGTGGCGATCGCCCGCGCGGTGGCGCCGCGGCCCGACATATTGTTCGCCGACGAACCGACCGGCAATCTCGACGCCGCGACCGGCGCGTCGGTGACCGACCTGTTGTTCGAGCGGCACCGCGCGGCGGGCGCGACGCTGATCGTCATCACGCATGATCCGGCGCTGGCGGCGCGGTGCCGGCGCGTGGTCGAGATGTCGGACGGGCGCATCGTGGCCGAGCGGGCGTCGTGATGAAGCGCGATCAACCGTCAAGTTCCCCTGCGAAGACAGGGGAACAGACGTGACAGATATTTCCGGAACATTGGGCTGGGGTCGGAGCTGGCGGATCGCGCGGCGCGACCTCAATGCCGGGTTTCGCGGGCTGCGGCTGCTGTTCGTCTGCCTGTTGCTGGGCGTCGGCACGCTGGCGGCGATCGGCAGCCTGACCGCGTCGATCACCGGCGAGCTGGCGGCGCGCGGGCGCGTGCTGCTGGGCGGCGATATCGAGGTGGCGGTGACCCAGCGCGAGGCGAGCGCGGCGGAAAAGGGCGAGCTGCGGCGGCTGGGCGCGGTGAGCGAGACGATCCGCATGCGCGCGATGGCGCAACGCACCGCCGGCGGTGGCGACGGCCCCGCGGCGGTGTTGACCGAACTGAAGGGCGTGGACGGCGCCTATCCGCTCTATGGCGCGTTGACGGTGCGGGGCGGCGGCGATGCGCCCCGGTCCCTGCCCGCCGACCGCATCCTGATCGGCGGCGCGCTGGCCGACCGGTTGCAGGTCGGGCCGGGCGCGCGGCTGCGCTATGGCACGGCCGACTTCTCCGTCGCCGGGATCATCGCCGACGAGCCGGACCGGGTGAGCGAGGGGTTCACGCTGGGGCCGGTGGCGATCGTCTCGATGGCGGGCATGCGGCGCACCGGGCTGATCCAGCCGGGCAGCCTGTTCGCAAGCAAATATCGCGTGCGCCTGCCCGCCGGAGCCGACGCCGCGGCGGTGCGCGATCGCCTGGAACAGGCGCATCGCAGCGACGGCTGGGTGCTGAAGGACCATGAACGCGCCGCGCCGGGCGCCAGCCGCTTCTTTGAACGGATGGGCCAGTTCCTGTCGCTGATCGGGCTGGCCGCGCTGGTGATCGCGGGCATCGGGGTGAGCAACGGCGTATCGTCCTACCTGGCGCAGAAGCGCGGCGGGATCGCGACGCTGAAGGTGCTGGGCGCGACCGCGGCGGATATCGAGCGAATCTATCTGTTGCAGGTGGCGGCGGTGGCGGGAATCGCGATCGGCTGCGGGCTGGTGGCGGGCGCGCTGTTGCCGCCCGCCATCGTGGCGCTGGCCGGCGACATGCTGCCGGTGCGGCCGGGGCTGGCGGTGCATCCGCTGCCGCTGGCGACCAGCGCGCTCTATGGCCTGCTGATCGCGCTGATCTTTACCCTGCCGCCGCTGGCGCGCGCGCGAACGCAGCCGGCGGCGGCGATCTTTCGCGCGCTGGTCGATCCGCGCCGCCGCCTCGACTGGCGCAGCACGCGGATCGTCGCGCTGGCGGGCGCGGCGCTGGTGGCGGTGGCGCTGCTCACCGCGCGCGAGCCGGTCTTCTCGGCGGCGGTGCTGGGCGCGGTGGCGGCGGTGCTGTTGCTGCTGCTTGCCCTGGGCTGGGGCGTCGGCCGGATCGCGCGGCGCATGCCCCGCCCCCGGCGGCCGCTGCTGCGGCTGGCGCTGGCGAACCTCTATCGGCCCGGCGCGCAGACCTCGGCGCTGGTCGTCGCGCTGGGGCTGGCGCTGACGCTGTTCGTGACGCTGGCCGGCATCCAGACCAGCCTCAGAGCCGAGATCGAGCGGACCGTGCCGAAAAAGGCGCCGAACCTGTTCGTGCTCGACATACCCGCGACGGCGCAAGCCCGGCTCAAGACGCTGGTCGAGCACGAGGCGCGCGGCGCGCAGCTCAACATCGTGCCCGCGCTGCGCGGCACGATCGTCGGCTATGGCGGCCGGCGCGTGGCGGACATGGCCGCGCCGCCCGAAG
The DNA here is from genome assembly GCA_964413495.1 of uncultured Stakelama sp. Classification (GTDB taxonomy): domain Bacteria; phylum Pseudomonadota; class Alphaproteobacteria; order Sphingomonadales; family Sphingomonadaceae; genus Sphingomonas. The sequence continues at coordinate 15,774 of CAYPRW010000008.1, forward strand.
GCGCGTGGTTCCTGCGCGGCGAGCGCGGCGTCACCTATAGCGCCGCCGTGCCGCAGGGCAGCGATCTGGTGGCGGGACAATGGTGGCCGGCGGATTATGACGGCCCGCCGCTGCTCTCGCTGGATGCCGAGGCCGCGCGCATCCTCAACATCGGCGTCGGCGACACGATGACGGTAAGCGTGCTGGGGCGCGAGATCGAGGCGCGCATCGCCTCGCTGCGCAAGGTCAATTGGGATACGATGGGGTTCAACTATGTGCTGGTCTTTTCCCCCAACACATTGGCGCGCGCGCCGCACAGCCTGACCGCCACGGTGACGATGCCGCCGGCCAGGGACGGCGCGGTGACGCGCGCACTGCTCGCCGCCTTTCCCGGCGCGTCGGTGATCGCGGTGAGCGAGGTGATCGGGCAGATCGGCGGCATCCTGGAACAGATGTCGGGCGCGATCGTCGCCGCCGCATCGATCGCGATCCTGGCGGGGATCGCCGTGCTGGTCGGCGCGATCGCCGCGTCGCGGCAGGCGCGCGGCTATGACAGCGTGATCCTCAAGACGCTGGGCGCGACGCGATGGCAGGTGCTGGGCATGCAGGCGCTGGAATATGCCCTGCTGGCGGCGATCCTGGCTGCGGTGTCGCTGCTGCTGGGGGCGGGCGCGGCCTGGTATGTGATCGTGCGCGTGTTCGAATTCGGCTGGGCGCCCGACTGGTTCGTGGTGCTGGCGACGCTGTGCGGCGGCGCGGCGATCACGCTGGGGATCGGGCTTGCCGGATCGATCCCGCTGATGTCGGTGCGCCCGTCGCAGGCGCTGCGCCAGCTATAGCCCGGTCAGCGGATCGCCGGCGCCTCGGGCGGGACCGCCGCGTTGCGCCAGCGCGCGACGGGCACGACCTCCACCGTGCGCTCGTCGATCCGGCGGCGCTGGATCAGCGTCGCGCCGTCCTGTACCGTGCCGCCGATCGTCGCGCGGGTGCGGACCCAGAAGGTGTCGGAACGGAATGCGGTGCCCGGCGGCTGGACCGCCTTCTGATCCGACAGGTCGCGCAGTGTGATCCGGCCGTTGCGCTTGCGGATCGCCGCCAGCCGATCGGCGACCACCGGATCGTCGAACAGCAGCGCCAACAGGTCGCGATCGGCGGCATTGAGGTTGATCGCGGTGGTGCCGGGCAGCGCCGTGACCATGCGTTCGAGCCGCGCCACCGCCTTGCCGTCGATGCCGGGCAGCAGGCGGATCGGGCGGGTGTCGGTGACCGGGCCCTGGCCGCGGACATAGGCGATGGCGGCGGTCGCCTGATCCTCGTCGAGCCCCGCGATTGCGGCCAGTTTCTGGAACAGCAATACCGAATCGACCGCGCCGCTGCGCAGCGAATTGACGTTGAACCGCCCCTGCGCGTCGCCGATCGCCAGATCGAAGCTGCCGCCGTCGATCGCCACGCCGCTCGCGCCGATCGCGGCCCAGGGTTCGGCGGCGTGATCGGCATCGGGCGCGGCGATCGCGTCGCGGCGCAGCGCGGTGATCGCCGACAGCTCGCCGCCGCGCACGATCGCCGCGGCGCGCGCCGCCTCGCGCCCGCGCAGCGAGCGATCGAGCGCCAGTTCCTCGCGGTCGATCATCAGCAGCACCAGGCCGCTGGCGATCGCGACGAACATCAGCACATTGACCAGGATCATGCCCTGCTCGTCGCTTGTTCCCCTGCGAAAGCAGGGGCCCAGAGCCGAGCAGGACATCGCTTGCGACTCTGGACCCCTGCTTTCGCAGGGGAACAAGGCTTTGATTCGGGACGCTAGCCTCACGGCGTTTCCTTGGCCTGTACCGGCAGCACGACGACGCGGCGCAACGCGCCCTGCGGCCCCGTGCCCGTCACCCGCAGATCGACCGACACCGCGCGCGGCCATTCATCGCGGCGCGCCGCATCGGGCGGCCAGCGATCGACCCAGGCATCGCCGTCGCGAAAGCGCCAGCGCGTGCCGCCGACGCCTTGCAGCAGCATTTGCGGCTGCGGCGCCGAACGCACCAATGCGCCGCCCGCCTCGCCATAGCCGACCGCGACCGGCGGCCCGCCGACGCCGCCGGCGACCCGGGTGAACGCGATCGCGGCGCCGCCGCCCGAGATCGTCCCGCGCGTCACCTGGTCGAGATCGCTCTGGATCACGAACATCGCGCGCTGCACATCGGCGAGGCGGGCAAGGCGCGCCTCGGTGCGGCCCTGCACGCCGAGCACGCTGTCGAGCAGGCCGAGCCCCGCGACCGCGATCAGCGCGAACAGGCCGAGCGAGATGATGAGTTCGAGCAGGGTGAAGCCGTTTTCGTGCGACTGCGCCGGTTCCCCGCACCTCACGCCCCCTGGCTCACCGCCACCGGCTTGTAGCCTTCAGGCCCGGCGACCAGGATCGCCAGTTCGCGCGCCACGCTGCCGTCGGTGCGGAAACGGGCATTGCCGGTGACGCAAGGGTAGCTCGTCTCGGCCAGCAGCCCGGCCTCGCCCAGCGCGCCCTTGTCGCGCAAGATCCTGACGATGCCGCCCGCGTCATAGGCCAGCGCCGCCAGCGCGCCCGGATCGCCGCCATGGCGCGCGCGGAACTCGCCCGCGAACCGCCCGAACGCCGCCGGATCGGGACTGGCGAGCCACGCGCCGTCGAGCAGTTCGAGCGCGGCGGGGCGATAGTCGAGCGCCTGCACCGTGCCGAGCAGCTGGATGCCCGTGCCCTTGAGGTTGCGCGCGGCCGCCAGCACCGCCTCGCCGCTGCCGGGCAGCAGTACCGCATCGGGCGCGTCGCCGGACGGCGGCAGCGGCTGGCCGGGCGTCACCGCCAGGGCACGCACATCGATGCCGATCTCGCTTTGGCTGCGCCCGGCCGCCTGCACCGCGGCGGCGCTCCACGGGCTGGCGTCGTCGATCACCACCACGCTGCGCACCCCGCGCGAGCGGGCATAGCGCAGGATCGCGCTGGTCACCTGGGCCGGGGTGATGCCGAAGATGAAGGTGCCGGGCGCGCGCGCCGCCGCATCGTTGCTGAACGCGATCACCGGCACGCGGCCCGCCGCCTGCGCCGCCACCGCCGCCACCTCGCCGGCGCCGAGCGGGCCCAGGATCATCGCCGCCCTGGCCTTCAGCGCGGCGCGCGCCGCCAGCGCCGCGCCCGCCGCGGTGCCGCCGGTGTCATAGGCCGCGATTTCCGGCCCGGAATCCGCAGGCCCAGAATCCGCAAGCCCAGAATCCGCGAGCCCAGAATCCGCGAGCCCAGAATCCGCGAGCAACACCGCCTGCCGCATGCTAAGCCCCAGCGCGGCGCGCGGGCCGCTCAACGGCAACAGCAGCGCCACCGGCCGCTTGTCGCGCTTCGGCTTGCCGGTCTTCATGGCTTCGGCCGCCACGACGGAGGGAATCGCAGCGCATGCCAGCGGCAACAAAAGCCCTGACCTCAGGAATTCCCGGCGGGGACGGATGGGCAGCTTGGTCGGCACGGCGGCGTCTTACCGTCTTCGTGCTGCTGGGCATAGCGGCTTATGCGCTGGCGATGATCGCGACGATGCCGGCCGGCGTGGCGTTCGGCAACCGGCCGTGGCGCACCGGCATCGCCGGGACGGTGTGGAACGGCGAGGTCGGCGTGGCGGGCGGCACCCGGATCGAATGGCACTGGGCCCCGTTGCGCTCGCTCACCAGCCTGGCCTTTGCCGCCGACTGGAAGGCCGCCGGGCCGGACACCGATATGGGCGGACGCGGGCTGGTGCGATTCGGGCGGACCGTGCTCGACCAGGTCAGCGGCAGCGCGCATGCCTCGCTGCTCGACGCGCTCCAGCCCGGCCTGCCCTTTACCTGCGACCTCGTCATGCAGAGCGAGTTCGACCGGATCGCGATCGGCGGGTCGGACCAGAGGATCGACGGCAAGCTGACCACCGATCCCGGCACCTGCACACCCAAGGGCGGCGGCGCGGCGGTGCCGGTGCCCGCGCTGTTGCTGACGGCGGAGAAGATCGGCACGCAGACCCGCATCCGCATCGCCCCGGCGGCGCAGCGGCGGCAGACGCTGGTGGACGCGACGCTGGGCGAGGACGGCGCGCTGTCGCTGCGGGTCACGGATGACGGCGCGCGGCTGCTGCCGTTCATCGGCCTGCCGGCAGGTGCCACGATCGCGGGGCAGCTCTAGGTTGGTTCACGCGAAAGCGCGAAGAAGAAGGGATTTTGGTTCGCGCAGAGGCGCAGAGACGCAGAGATGTCGGTTCTTGGCGCGAAGCGCCTGCCCCTTTCCGACGCCGCGGCGTGTGACGCACGTGAAAGAATGAGAGCCGCTGCGCGGCAGGACCAACATCTCTGCGCCTCTGCGCGAACCCATCTTCTACAGCGTCACCAGATCATTGAGATTGATGATCGGCAACAGGATCGCCAGCACCATCATCAGCACCAGCCCGCCCATCAGCAGCAGCACCAGCGGCTCGACCAGCGCGACCAAGGCGGTGGTGAGCGCATCCAGCTCGCGGTCGAGTTCGGCGGCGGCGCGCGACAGCGCCGGGCCGAGCTGTCCGCTCGCCTCGCCCGAGGCGACGATCGCGGTCAGCATCAGCGGGAACACCCCCGCCTCCCCCATCGCCGCGCGCAGGCTGATCCCCTCGCGCACCCGCGCCGCGACGTTGAGCGCGCGCGCCCGTACCCAGCGGTTGGGCGTCACCGCCGCCGCCGCATGCAGCGCCTCGACCAGCGGTACCGCGCTGGAGACGAGCGTGGCGAGGCTGCCGGCGAAGCGCGCGGCATTGTGCTGGCGGCTGAAGCGGCGGAACGGCCAGCGTTCGGTGAAGGCGCGATGGACCTTGAGCCGGTTGGCCGGATTGGCCGACCAGCGATTGAAGACGAGGAACCCGACCAGACCCGCGAGCAGGATGTAAAGCCCCCAATGCTGAAGGAAGGCGGAGATCGCGATCAGCATGCGCGTGAGCAGCGGCAGATCGGTGCCGCGAGACACGAACACCTTCACGATATCGGGGATGACATAGACCAGCAGCAGCACGATCACGCCGAGCGAGACCGTCGCGAGCAGGCCGGGATACAGCAGCGCCAGTTGCAGCTTCTGCGCGTTGACCTGACGATGCTCGACGAACTGCGCCAGGTGGCCCAGCACCTCGGTCAGCCGGCCCGACGCCTCGCCCGCGGCGACCGAGGCGCGATAGAATTCGGGAAACACCCTGGGATGCTGGCCCAGCGCGCTGGCGAAGCTGCGCCCGTCGAGGATCGCGGCGCGCACGTCGAGCAGGATCGCCGCGACGCGCTGCGTCTCGGACTGGCTGGCGGCGAGGCGCAGCGCCTCCTCGACCGGAATGTCGGAGCCGACGAGGGTGGAGATCTGCCGCGTCGCGGTGGCGAGTTCGCGCGACGACATGCCCGCGCGCCCGAGCTTGGGGAGCTGGACGCTGCCGATCGACCTGCGCTCGGCGGCGGCATCGACGCTGAGCGGCAGCAGTCCCTGCTCGCGCAGCAGTGCGCGGGCGGCGGCGGGACTCGTCGCCTCGACCACGCCCTTCTTCTGCGCGCCGGCCCGGGTCGCGGCGCGATAGGCAAAGGCGGGCACTAGAGCTCGTCCAGTGCAGATCGATCTGCTCCCCTGCGAAAGCAGGGGCCCAGGGTTACGGGCGGCACGCTCTGGGCCCTGGGCCCCTGCTTTCGCAGGGGAACGAGCTGGCTTCCACTCAAGTAGGACACACTCTAACCCTCGTCCCTCGTCACCCGGGCGACCTCCTCGACGGTGGTCACGCCCGCGCGCAGTTTGGCCACGCCATCATCCAGCAGCGACGGATTCTCGGCCCGCGCATGCGCCTCGATCTGCGCCTCCGACGCGCCGTCATGGATCATCGCCTGGAAGCGTTCGTCCACCGCGACCACCTCGTACAGCCCCGCCCGTCCGCGATAGCCGTCGCCGCCGCAGTCGTCGCAGCCGGCGGCGCGCCACAGCGTCTCGCCGGCACGGATCGCGCTGCCCAGCATCAACGCATCGCCCTCGCCCGCCACGTCCTCGCGCTTGCATGACGGGCACAGCCGCCGCACCAGCCGCTGCGCGGCCAGCCCGACCAGCATCGGCGCGAGCAGATAGCGTTCGACCCCCATGTCGATCAGCCGCGTCACCGATCCCACCGCGCTGTTGGTGTGCAGCGTCGACAGCACGAAATGCCCGGTCATCGCCGATCGCACCGCGACCTCGGCGGTCTCCTGGTCGCGGATCTCGCCCACCATGATGACGTCCGGGTCCTGGCGCAGGATCGCGCGCAGTCCGCGCGCGAAGCTCATGCCGGTGCGTGAATTGACCTGCGTCTGGCCGATCCCGGCAAGCTCGTATTCGATCGGATCTTCCACCGTCATGATATTGCGCTTGCGGTCGTTCAGCCGCTGGAGCGCGGCATAGAGGCTGGTGGTCTTGCCCGATCCCGTCGGCCCGGTGACCAGCAGCATCCCGTGCGGCCGCTCAAGCAGCCGCGCGAACACCGCCCGGTCGCGCTCGCTCATGCCCAGATGCTCGAGATCAAGCCTGAGCGAGCCCTTTTCCAGCAGGCGCATCACCACCCGCTCGCCATGCTGGGTCGGCAGCGTCGAGACGCGCGCATCGACATCGTGCCCGCCGATGCGCAACGTCACGCGCCCGTCCTGCGGCACGCGCTTCTCGGCGATATCCAGCTTCGCCATCACCTTGATCCGGCTGACCAGCAGCGGCGCCAGTTCGCGGCGCGGCTCCAGCTTGTCGCGCAGCACGCCGTCGATGCGGAAGCGCACGACGACGCGCTTTTCCTGCGTTTCGACATGCACGTCCGAGGCGCCTTCCTTCACCGCTTCGAGCAGCAGCGCGTTGATCAGGCGGATGACCGGCGAATCGTCGCGCGTGTCGAGCAGGTCGTCGACCGCCGCCGCGCTGTCGGCCAGCGCGGCGAGGTCCATATCGCCCAGATCGAACTCGGCGGCCGCAGCGCCGCTGCCCGAATAGGTCGCGGCAAGCGCCTGGTCGAACGTGGCGTCGTCGACGCTGGTGAAGCGGATGCCGGGTGCGATGCGCTGGACTTCCAGCAACGCGTCGAGCGGCGCGGCGGCGCGATGGAGGCATTCCAGACCGGCCGGATCAGGGCGCAGCACCACACCGGCGCGGCGCGCATAGCCATAGGGCAAGGTCGCGGGTTCGATCGTCTCGCTCACTGGCCGAACTCCACGCTGGCGTTCACCCGGCCGGCCGCGCCGGCCTTGCGCAGTTCCACCCGCCGCACCCGAAGTGGCGTGGTGCGCTCGACATTGGCGATCCAGCCGACCACGGCCTCATAGGGCGCCTCGGCCACCTGCGCGGTCAGGCCCGTGCCGCCCGGCGCGATCGTCGCGGTCATGCCGGCCTCACGCGCAATGGCTTCGGCGGCCTGGGCCGGCGGTTCGGTGCGAAGCTGCGGACGCTGCGCCGGCGCGACCAGCACGCCTGCGGCGCGGACGCGCGCCGTCAGCGTCTCATAGGTACGGATATCGGCCAGCGCCTCAGCCCGAGTGGCCTGCAGCGGCTTGACGATGCCGAACACCAGGATCAGCACGGCGAGCAAACCGCCGAGCATGCCGACCAGCCAGTGCTCACGCCTCGTCAGGCCGTCCCACCACAGCTCGCCCCTGAGCCAAGCCGCACGAAGACCGCTCATGCGCGCACCGCCACGCGGATCGCGCCATCGGCCGCCGTCGTCACCTCCGCCGGCACCCCGCCCGCGCGCATCGCGCCGCGCACGCGATCCGCCAGCCCCGGTTCGCCGGGGTCCAGCTCGAGCACCAGGCTGCTTCCATCGAAGCGCATCGTCCGCGCGACCACCGCGCTCGACAGCGGCGCGAGCGCGCGCGAGGTGCGCGTGACCAGCGGCACGAACGCGCTCCCCGCCGGTCCCGGCGGCGGCAGCAGATCGGCGACGCTGGCACGCAGATCGCCCGCGATGCTCGTGCCCGGCGCCGTCTGTGCGATCGTCGCGCGCGTATCGGCGGCGCGGCGCTCGGCGATGACGCGCAGCATCACCGTGTCGGCGGCGGCGATCGCCGCATGCGCCGCGACACCGGCGGCAGCGATCCAACCCAGCCGCCGCAGCCAGCCATGACCCAGGACCGCGCGGCGCGCATAGGCGCCCTGCCGCAAATCGAGCGGCGGAACCCGCAGCCGTTCCGCCAGCTCGTCGCCGCCCGCCACGCGCGGCTCGTGCGGCAGCTCGCCGATCGGCGCGGCGCCGCTATTCCAGATGCGCGGCCGCCCCGCCGCTTCCCAGGCCGGCCCGGCCAGTGCACCCGCCACGGCGAAGCCCGCGCCGTCGCCGGTGCGCACCAGCATGCGCCCGTCCACCGCCTCGGCGCTCCATTCGCCCGCTTGGGGCACCGGCAGCGCGAGCGCATCCGGCACCATCGCCGCATGCCCCAGCGCCGCCGCCTCCGCCGCCTCGACCCAGTGCCGCATCACCGCATGCCGCACCACCGCCACCAGATAGCGTTGCGGCGCCACTTCCGCACCCAATGCGACATGCACCGCCTCAAGCGGATCGGCGATGCGCGCCTCGATCGCGAAGGGCAGCGCCGCGAGTCGTTTCGCGCGGCTCGCCAGCGGCAGGTCGACCGTCAGCAGCAACACCGATTCGCTCGGCACCAGCAATGTTGCAGGACCGTCCGGCTCCGCTATGATCGCCCGCCCGCCCGACAGCGTCCACACCCCGCCGGATCGGGTTTCCGAGGTGTCGGGAATGGCCAGAGGCATGTCTGGCCCGGTCATGGTTCCAGGGACTCGGAGTGTAACATTGCTTTCACGAGAAGGACGCATGGGGCCGCGATGCGCATAGTTTTGAAACAATTCCATGACACCGTGGCACTCTCCCCAGATAAGGGCAAGCGCCGCGCGGTGCCGGCGAGCGAAGCGGGCCTCACCCTGCTCGAGATGATCGTCGTGCTGGTGATCATCGCGATCGTCGCCGGCCTGGTCACGATGAACGTGATCGGCCGCCCCGATCAGGCGCGCGTCACCACCACCAAAACCAACCTCGCCAGCCTGTCGAGCGCGCTCAAGATGTACCGGCTCGACAACGGCCAATATCCGACCACCGAACAGGGCCTCAAGGCGCTGGCCGAAAAGCCCGCCACCCCGCCGCTCCCCGCGGCATGGCCGGACGGCGGCTATGTCTCGGAAAACCCGGTCGACGCCTGGGGCAACCCCTATGTCTATTCGGCGGCCGGCGCGTCGTTCGAACTCAAATCGCTCGGCAAGGACGGCAAGCCCGGCGGCGAAGGCCTCGACGCCGATCTCGACGCCAGGGGCGGATAGGCCTCATGCGGGGGCGCGCCATCTCCGATCGCGAATCCGGCATGACGCTGATCGAGATGCTGATTGTGCTCGTCATCATCGGCATCGCCGCCGGCGGCGTGGCGCTGGGCGTCGGCACGGCCACCCGCGCGCCCTCGGTCGAGACCGAGGCGCGCCGGCTGGCGTTGCGGCTCCAGGCGGCGGCGGACGACGCCATGCTCGGCGACCGCATCATCGCCTTCACCACCGAAGCGCACAGCTATGGTTTCGCGGCGGTCGCGCGCGACGGGTCGATGGCGCCGCTCGGCGACGCGCTCGCCCCCCACCGGCTGCCGGGCGGTATCGTCGTGACGATCGACGCCGCGCCGCCGGTGATCCTCGGCGTCGACGGCGGCGGCAAGCCGCTGACCGCGACGATCGAGAATGGCGAGCAGCGATGGGTGGTCCGCTACGACGGCATCACCGCCACCGCGACCAGGGCGGACGGGTCGTGAATCCCGCACCTTTCCGCTGTTCCCCTGCGAAAGCAGGGGCCCATGGCCACAAGCGGAACCGCCCTTGGCTCTGGCCCCCTGCTTTCGCAGGGGAACAGCGCCCGCACGAACACGGCTTCTCCCTGATCGAGGCGCTGGTCGCGCTCGCGGTCCTCGCCATCGCCACGGTGGGCCTGATCCGCGCGGTCGAGAGCCATGTCGATTCGACCCGCGCGATGGAGCGCCGCGCGGCGGCGATGTGGGTGGCGGAGAACCGGCTGGCCGAGATCCAGCTCGCCGATCCCGCCGCCGCGCCCGAAACCGAACTGCTCGGCCAGCCATGGCGCGTCGCGGTGGCCCGCACCCGTACCGAGGACGCAGGCATCGACAAGGTCCGCATCCAGGTGTTCGCCAGGGATGCGGAGCGGACTCCGCTTGCATCGCTCGACGGCTTCGTGGAGGGCGGCGGAACATGATCCCCATCCCCGATCTCTCGCCGCGCCAGTCGCGCACCGCGCTCGACATCGCGACGGCGGTGGTGGTGGTGTCGGTCGCCGTCGCGCTGGCCGGGCTGACCTGGCGGATCGCCGGCCATGCCGGGACCGGCGCGGTCACCATGCCCTCGGGCGTCCGGCCGGTGGCGCAGGCGGCGGACATCACCCCGGCCCTCGCCTTCGCGCCGTTCGGCAAGGGCGCGGTCACCGATGCGTCGCAACCCACCGCGCTGCCGCTCAAGCTCAAGGGCGTGTTCGCCGCCGCCCCCGCCAGCCTGTCGGTCGCCTATATCGAGGTCGGCGGCGAGCCGTCCAAGCCGTTCCGCATCGGCGAGGCCCCGGGCGGCGGCCTGATCGAGGGCATCTTGCGCGACCGCGTGCTCCTGCGCGTCAACGGGCGGATCGAATTCCTCGCCTTTCCCGATCCCACGCTGACCGCCGACCAGCAGGCCACCGCCCTCGCCCAGGCCTCGCCGCCGCCGGCCGCACCGAATGCGCCGACCGCCCCGCCCGCCGCCGCCGCCCTCGCCGGCCTCGCCCCCGCGCCGGGCGGCGGGCTCCAGGTCGGCACCACCGCGCCGCCGGGGCTACGGCCGGGCGACGTGGTCACCTCGATCAACGGCACGCCCGTCACCAGCCAGGCCAGCGCCGCCGCCGCCATCGCCGCCGCGCAAGGCAGCGGCTCAGCCCAGATCCAGATCACCCGCGACGGAAAGCCCGTGACGCTGACCGTCCCGACCCGCTAGGTATCGTCCCGTGCCGCATCCGATCCGCCATTCGCTCCTCGCCCTCGCGCTGGCCTCGCTCACCACGCAACCATTGCTCGCTCAGCAGAGCGAGGCGGCGGACATCGTCGTCAACATGCGCGGGGTCGAGATCGCCGACGTCGCCGACCAGATCTCGCGCCTCACCGGCCGCACGCTGATCCTCGACCCGTCGGTCAAGGGCACGGTCACCGTCACCTCGGCCCAGCCGCTCTCGCCCGCCGGGGTGTGGGAGCTGTTCCAGTCGGTGCTGCGCGCCAACGGCTTCGCGGCGGTGCGCTCGGGCCGGGCGTGGCGGATCGTGCCGCAGGGCAATGCCGTGCGCGACGGCGGCATCTCGTCGCGCAGCGCATCGGGGCAGGAACTGGTCACCCGCATGATCCGCCTCGCCAACGTGCCCTCGGCCGAGGCGGCGCGGATCGCGCGCCCGCTGGTGGCGAGTTTCGGCAGCGTCGAACCGCTGGCGCAACCCAATGCGGTGGTGGTGACCGACTATGCCGACAATGTCCGGCGGATCGAGGGCATCCTGCGCGCGCTCGACGGCGGCGGCGGCGGCCTCACCTTCGCGACGGTGACGCTGCGCAACGGCAATGCGCCGGAAGTCGCCCAGGCGTTGCAGGCGGTGCTGGGCGATGGCGGCGCGAAGGTCGCGGGCGACGCGCGCAGCAACACGATCATCGTGCGCGGCACGCCCGGCGCGGTGGCCGACGCGCGGCGCATGATCGCCGCGCTCGACGCGCCCGGCGGCGCGACGCCGGTGACGCGCGTGTTCCGCCTCGACTATGCCGATGCCGAAGCGGTGACCGACGTGCTGCGCGGCGTGCTGGGGCAGGAGGCGACGACCGCCAATCCGGTCGCGCGCAGCCTGTCGGGCCGCGGCAATCCACGCAGCCCGACGGGCGTGCTCGGCGGCCTGATCGCGTCGGGCGGCGGCAGTCCGGCACAGGCAGCGGCCACCGCCGCGCAACCGCCGCAATCCGCATCGGTCGGCACGCCCCCCGAAGCGACGCCGCAGGGCTTTTCCACGCCCGACCTCACCGTTCAGCCCTCACCCGACATCAACGCCGTCGTCGTGCGCGGCACGCCCAGCGCGATCGCGGCGCTGGAACCGCTGATCGCCGAGCTCGACGTGCGCCGTCCGCAGGTGCTGATCGAGGCCGCGATCGCCGAAATCACCGGCGAGCAGGCCGAGGCGCTGGCGGTGCAGCTCGGCACCGGCGGCGCGGCGCTGACCCAGGTCGAAGGCGGGGCGACCTCGTTCGGCACCGCCGGGGGGCCGTCGCTCGGCGCGATCCTCGATGCGCTGGGCGTGCCGATCGCCGCCGCGCTGGGGCCGGGGCTGACCGCGAATATCGGCATCGGCAACGATTTCTCGATCCTGGTCCAGGCGCTCGGCACCTCGACCAAGTCGAACCTGCTCTCCACCCCGCAGATCACCACGCTCGACAACAAGGTCGGCGAATTCGTGGTGGCGCAGGAAGTGCCGTTCATCACCGGATCGATCCTGACCGGGTCGAGCGACGTGCGCCCCTATACCTCGGTCGAGCGCAAGGATGTCGGCATCACCTTGAAGGTGCTGCCGCGCATCAATGCCGGCGACACGATCCGGCTGGAGGTGGTGCAGGAAGCCTCGTCGATCGCCGCCACGCAGCTCAGCCAGGCGACCGATCTCATCACCAATCGCCGCGCGATCACCACCACGGTGCTGGCCGACAACGGCCAGACGATCGTGCTGGGCGGGCTTACCTCCGACGATTACGGCCAGGTCAAGAGCCAGGTGCCGATCCTGGGCGACATCCCGATCCTGGGCGAATTGTTCAAGAGCCGCCGCGAAAGCCGCAGCAAGCGCACGCTGTTCATCTTCCTGAAGCCCACGATCCTGCGCAACGGCGACGATGCGGCGGCGGCGGCCAAGGCCAGATATGCCCGGCTGCGCGCCGAGGAGACGAACCTGAACAAGCCGGGCAATCTGCTGTTGCGGCCGCTCCCGCCGCGGCTGACGCTGGAGATCGACGGGATCTACTGATCGGGCGGCGCCGCGTCGCCCGCCAGCGACACGCGCACCCGCTCACGCCCGCGGGTAAAGAATGCCGCGTCGATCGCCAGGCTTTCCAGCCGCCACCCCTCGACGCTTTCGCCCACGCCCAGCGTGCGCGAGCCGCCATCGGCCAGCCGCACCAGCGCCACCGCATCGCGATCGAGCCGGCCCGCGATGCCGACCAGCGCCGGCGCGTCGGCAGGCGCGGCGTCGCCCGCTCCGGCCGGGGCGAACAGGTCGCGTTCATAGATCGCGGCGATCGGGGGAACGGGCGGCGGCTGAACCGCACGCTCGGGCGGCGGATCGGCCCGCACCGCATCCGTCGCGCCGGGCCACAGCAGCGCCAGCGGCATCGCCGCCGCGAAACCGGCCGCCGCGCACAGCGCGATCCAGTGGTGCCGGGTCAGCGCCATATCGCCACCGCCGCCGCGTTCAGCCGCAGCCCGTCGCCCGGCAACGCCACGACACGCCAGGTCGTCAGGCGGACCAGCGGCGCGCCGCGTTCGATCTCGTCGCTCAGCGCGACGACCGCCTTGCCCGGCCCCGACAATCGCAGCCTGAGGCTGAGCATGCCCGGCGCGCCCGGTTCGACCGCGATCCGCTCGACCAGCACGCCGCCCTGCGCGGCACGCGCGCGGATCCGTTTCGCCAGCGCGCGTGCCGCCGCATCCGGATCGCCGCCTGCCACGCGCAGCCCCGGATCGGCGAGCAGCGGCGCGGGCCGCACCGGCCGCGCGGCCGCATCGCGCGCCGCCGCCGCATCGCCCCGCGCCAGCGCCAAGTCGCCCCGCGCCCGCGCCAAGTCCCCCCGCGCCCGCGCCAGATCGCCCCGCGCCGTCCCGACCGCGGGCGCCAGCGCGACCAGCGCCAGCGCGCCGCCGCCGATGCCCGCGATCAGCGTGGCGCGGTTCATGCCGGCCGCCGATAGGTGACCAGCATCACCGCCCCGGCGCGCCGCTGGCCCGCCTCACGAAATCCGGCGAGGTCGCGCGCCCGGCGCAGCGCGCGCCGCGCCGCGTCGGGATCGGGCGTCGTCACATCCAGCTCGATCGCGCCGTCCGGGCGGCGCGCGATCCGCGCGATCCGCGCATCGGCCGGCAGCGCCGCCGCCATCCGATCGATCCACACCGCCGCCGGGGGCACTTGCACCAGCCGCCGCAGCCCGTCGCGCGCATCGCGCGCCGCGCGCCGCGCCGCCAGCCGGGGCGCGATCTGTGCCTGCACCGCCGCCGCTTCGCCCCGCGCCGATCGTGCCAGCACCCCCGCGCCCATGATTGTCGCCAGCGGCCCCAGCGCGATCAGTGCGATCAGCGCGGCGGCGAAGCGCCAGTCCACCCCCGCCCGCCCCGGTACGGCGCTTGCCCGCGACAGCCGCCGCACCACGCGATCGATCAGGCTGTGCCGCTCCTCGTCCATCGCCCCGCCGTACAGCGCGCGCGCCGCAAAGGACAGCGCGTCATCGAACCGACGCGAAACCGCAACGTTTCGGTCGCCGAAACGGCACGCGCCTGTAAAGTGCCGCCGCCACAGCGCCCCTGTGACCCGCTCCGCCACGGACCGGGCCGAGGGGACAGACATGACCGAGATCACCGGCACCATATTCGGCTATAGCGATGGCGACGTCGCGACCAATGCCTCCACCGCCACCCCGCTCAACACGCTGATCGAACGGCGCTGGTCGCGGCGCGAGACGCTGCGCTCGGGCGGCTCCGCCGCGGCGGCGGCGTTGCTGGGCGGCGGCGTGCTGGCGGGATGCGACGATGCGGCAAGGGATCCGCTGCCCAACATCGTCTCGGTCACCGCGGCGGGCGGCGCCAGTTCGGGCCAGGTGGTGACGCTGACCGGCAACGCCACCGACAATGGCGCGCTGACGCACAGCTGGGTGCAGACCGCCGGGCCGGCGGTGACGCTGAACGGCGCGACCAGCGCCAGCGCCGCGTTCATCGCCCCCAGCGTCGCCAGCGCGACCCCGCTGACCTTCCAGTATAACGCCACCGACACCGCCGGGCAGACCGCGCAGGGGCCGGTCACCGTCACCGTCTCGCCCGCCCTGCTCGGCTTTGCCGCCGTACCGAAAAACCGCAACGACGTGGTGACCGTGCCCGCCGGCTACAGCGTGACGGTGGTGACGCGGCTGGGCGATCCGATCGCGGCAGGCGTGGCAGCGTTCCGGAACGACGGCACCGACAGCAATTACGCGCAGCGCATCGGCGATCATGGCGACGCGCTCTACTGGTACGGCCTGTCGGCGACCGGCACGCGCGACGACAACAGCAGCGTGCGCGGGCTGCTCGTGCAGAATCACGAGAATATCAACCAGCAATATCTCCACCCGGCCGGCGCGACCGCGCCCGGCGGCGTGCGCCCGGAGGCGGAGGCGCAGAAGGAGATCGATTGCCACGGCCTGTCGGTCACCGAATATGTCGAGGGCGCGGGCCGCGCCTGGAGCTATGTCCAGGGATCGGCGTTCAACCGCCGCATCACGCCCGCCACGCCGACCGTGTTCAGCGGCCCGGTGCGCGGCACCGATTTCCTGAAGACCGCTTATTCCACCGACGGCACGGCGGGGCGCGGCACGATCAACAACTGCGCCAACGGCCACACCCCCTGGGCGACCAACCTGACCTGCGAGGAAAACTGGGCCGGCTATTTCCGCCGCAGCGGCGACAATGCCGCGCGCACCGCCAAGGAGCTGACCGCGCTCGCCCGCTATGGCGTGACCAGCGCGACCGGCAATTACGGCTGGTCGAGCGTGGTGCCGGCCGATCCGGCCAACACGCTGTTCCGCCGCTGGGACGCGCGCGCCACCGGCGCCTCGGCCACCGCCGATTTCCGCAACGAACCCAACCAGTTCGGCTGGGTGGTCGAGGTCGATCCCTATGTCGCCGGCTCGACCCCGCGCAAGCGTACCGCGCTCGGCCGGATGGGGCATGAAGGCTGCTGGCCGGGCCTGTTCGTGCCGGGCCGCAAGCCCGCCTGGTATATGGGCGACGACGCGGTGAACGAATATCTCTACAAATTCGTGTCGAACACCGCCTGGGCCGCCACCGACGCCACCGCGACCGATCGCCTCGCGATCGGCGACAAATATCTCGACGCCGGCACGCTATATGTCGCGGTGTTCAACGCCGACGGCACCGGCAGCTGGAAACCTCTTATATACGGCACCGCGCCGCTCGACGGTTCGAACGCGGCCTATCCCTTCGCCAGCCAGGCCGATGTGCTGGTCAACGCCCGCCTCGCCGCCGACGCGGTGGGGGCGACGCCGATGGACCGGCCGGAATGGACCGCGGTCAATCCGGCGACCGGCGAGGTCTATCTGACGCTGACCAATAACGGCAGCCGCGTCACGCTGGCCGATACGCCCGGCGCCAGCCAGCGCCAGACCAACGCCGCCAACCCGCGCGTCTATGTCGATCCGCCCAGCGCCTCGCGCGGCAACCGCAACGGCCACATCGTGCGGCTGCGCGAGGCGGGCAACAGCACCGAGGCGCTGAGCTTCGCCTGGGACATCTATCTGTTCGGCGCG
Organism: uncultured Stakelama sp.; assembly: GCA_964413495.1. Taxonomy (GTDB): domain Bacteria; phylum Pseudomonadota; class Alphaproteobacteria; order Sphingomonadales; family Sphingomonadaceae; genus Sphingomonas. Next base: position 32,340 of record CAYPRW010000008.1, read on the forward strand.
GGATCGGATCTCGACGCCGCCAACATCAACCTGTCGGGCCTCACCGCCGACAATGATTTCTCCAGCCCCGACGGGCTGGTGTTCGGCCGCCCCAGCAACGCCTCCGGCCTGGTGCGGCCGGTGGTGTGGCTGCAGACCGACGACAGCGCCTTCACCGACCAGACCAACAACCAGATGCTGCTCGGCATGCCCGGCACGGTCGATGACGGCGGCGCGCGCACCGTCACCAACACCAGCGCGGGCGGCGTCGCCTCGCCCCAGGCGACGCGGATCGGCGCCGCGCCGACCGGGGCGACGCTCAAGCGGTTCCTGATCGGCCCGGTGGAGTGCGAGATCACCGGCGTCGATTCGACCCCGGACGGCCGCACGCTGTTCGTCGGCATCCAGCATCCGGGCGAGAACGGCACGCCCGCCGCGCCGACCAGCGCCTGGCCGGCGAGCCAGTCGGGCGCCGCCCCCGCCGGCACGCGCCCGCGATCGGCGGTGGTCGTCATCACCAGGAATGACGGCGGCGTCGTCGGGCTTTAGGGTTGCCCCGCCTTTCTTCGGTTGCGGCGCCGGCCCACGCCCTCACCCGGCCACGCAACGTCGGTATGATATGGGTGGCCGGGTGGGGGCGTGGGCCGGCGCCGCCTGCCGCGTGAGCGGCACGAACTAACGCGCGTCGCTGCGGCTCAGGATCTTCGCCGTGCCGTCGCGCGTGATCGAGATGATGTGCGGGCTGTCGCCGTCGCACGTCACGCGCCAGGTGGGATTGCCCTCGCGATCCTCCAGCTTCTCGCTCTGCGTGACCTGCTGGCAGGTCAGGCCGGCGTCGCGCACCGCGCGCAGGAACACGCCCTGCCGCGCGTTGAGCGGCAGCGCGATGACCGCGGCCTGATAGTTGGTGGCATCGGCTTCGTTGGCGATCGCCGCCTTGTCCACGGCATTCGCCGCCGGCTGCGGATCGCCGCCGCACGCGCCGAGCAACGCCGCCAGCAGGATCACGGTGCCGGTTCCACGCTTCATCCCAATCTCCATGTCGCCTACAACGCCGCTCGTCACGCCTTCGATCCGACCATCTTCAGAAACAGCCGGGTGGCGCGGTGAACGCGGACGCGCAGCGCCCCCGCCGTGGGCAGCGGCGTCAGCCCCAGCTTCATGCCCAGATCGCCCGCCCCCAGCCACAGCCCGACCAGATCGTCGGCGGCAAGCGCGGGATCGTCGACCTCGATCTCGCCGCGCATCGCCGCCTCGCCGATCACGCCGGTCAGCCGGCACATGCACAGCTGCGGACCCGCCGCGAAGAAGCGCCTGGCGAGATCCGGCACCTGCGCGATCTCGTTCATCAGCACGCGATCGACCGCCTGATGTTCCGCGCTGAACTTGAAGGCGGCAAGCGCCAGGCCGAATGCGTTGAGCTGATCCTCAAGCGTGCCGCCCGCCGCCATCTCCGTCTCGAACGCGGCGGCCATGCGGCCGCTTTCGGCGCGGATGACCTGCTCGAACAGCGTCTCCTTGTCGCCGAAGCGGCTATAGACGGTGACCTTCGAGACGCCCGCCGCCTGGGCGATGTCCTCGATCGTCGCGGCGTGGAAGCCGCGCGCGAAAAAGGCGTCGCGCGCCGCCGCGACGATCGCGGTGTATTTGGCCGGATCGCGCGGACGCCCGGCCTTGCGCGCCTCGGCGCCGGGGCAGGTTTCCTCGGTCGCGCTCACCGTTGGTACGCCTTGGGCAACGCGCCCTCCTTCGGATCGAGATAGCGTTGCTTCAACCGGTCCTGCCGGGTCGTCAGCGATTGTTCGACCCCGTCGATATAGACGTGAACCGCGGCGCTGCCGATCTCCAGCGGATCGCCGTCCCATATCACGAGGTCGCCGTGCCGGCCCGGCCGCAGCGATCCGAACTCGCCGCCCATGCCGATCGCCTCGGCCGGTTTCGAACTGATCGCGGCGAATGCCTGCCCCCAATCGAGCCCCGCCGCACCGGGAATCCGGTTCAGCGCCACCAGGTTCCCGGCATATTGCTTCACCAGCCGCGCCTGCCGCGCCTCGTCGTCGTTGATCGTGCCGATGCCGACGGTGACGCCGGCGCGCTGCAGGCGGCCGATGTTCGATTGCGTCGCGGCAAGCTGTTCGAACGCGGCGGGCAGATCGGCCAGCGCCGAGGCGAGCACCGGCACGCCCGCCGCCGCGATCTGCGCCGCCACGGTCCAGCCCTCGCTCGCGCCGACCAGCACCAGCCGCAATCCCGGCACCTCGCGCCTGAGGCCGAGGATGACCAGGATATCCGACGCGCGCTCGACATGGACCAGCAACGGCACCTGTCCGTTCACCACCGGCACCAGCGCCTGCGCATCGGCGCGCGTCAGCAGCGCGTCCTTGCCACGCCCCGCAAAGCTGCCGGGCGCGCGGGCATAGTCGCGCACCTCGAACAGGATGTTCTTCAGCATCGCATAGGCGGCCGGGCGGCTGCCCCCGGCGCGCGCCGCGCCGGTCTCGCCATATTCCATGAACTGGAAGGCGCGCGGGCGCGTGACCGCGTCCATGTCCGTGCCCAGGTCGATGACCGCGCCCTGCCCGGCGAAGATCGAGCCGCGCGCCTGCGGGGCGACCACCGCGCGGGTAATCCCCTCGGCCCGGTTGAGCGCAATCGCGCTGGTGCGCGGGTTGACGGCGGGCGACACGTCGATCGCGGCGTTGAACGGCGTGTTGGCGGCGCCCGAGTCATTGGTCTCGCTGACGCCGTCGACCTCGACGATGCCCATTCGCGTGAATCCGGCGAAGATACCCGGCGTCACATAGCGCCCCTGCGCATCGATCACCGGCACGCCCGCCGGCACCGCGACGCCGCGCCCGGCGGCGACCACGCGCCCGCCGCGCACCACCACCGTGCCGCCCTCGACCGGTGCCGAGCCGTCACCGATCACGAGCTTCGCATTGGTGACCGCGACGGTCTGCGCCGATGCCGGGAGCGCCGCCAGCGCGGCGGCGGCGGCGGCGAGCAGGCGGCGGCTCACTTCACGTCCCCCTCACCCGGCTGGCCCAGCTCGAAATCGGACACCGGCCGCCATTTGGGGTCGAGCGCGTCATAGAGCAGCGCGCCGTCGATCCACACCTTTTCCGGCCGGGTATAGACGCTGAACGGATTGCCGTTCCACAGCACCACATCGGCCATCTTGCCGGGTTTCAGGCTGCCGGTGACGGCATCGATGCCCAGCGCCCTGGCGGGGTTGATCGCCGCCCATTTCCAGGCGCGTTCCTCGGAAATATCGAATCCGGCACGCCGGGCGGCGGCGCGCGCCTTGGCCATTTCCTGATTGAGCCGCTGGATGCCGTTGGCGTCGTCGGAATGGATCATCGCGCACGCGCCCTCGCGCTCCAGGATGGCGAGATTCTCCTGAATCGCGTCATAGGATTCCATCTTGAACCCCCACCAGTCCGCCCACACCGCCGCGCAGGTGCCGCTGGCCTTGAGCAGATCGGCGATCTTGTACGCCTCGACCGCGTGGTGGAAGGTGCCGACCTTGTAGCCGAACTCCCTGGCCATATCGAGCACGATGGCCATCTCGTCGGCGCGATAGCAATGGTTGTGGACGATGATCTCACCCGCCAGCACGCCGCGCAGCGTGTCCATCGCCAGGTCGCGCGCCGGCGCCTCGCCGCCGTCCTTCTCGTAGCGGTCCCAGCGCCGCTTGTAATCCTGCGCGCGCGCCCAGGTGCCGCGATCGACCGCGATATTGCCCATGCGGGTCGAGGGCATCCGCCCCTTGCCGCCATAGACGCGCTTGGGATTCTCGCCGCACGCCATCTTGAGGCCATAGGGCGCGCCGGGGAATTTCATCCCCTGCATCGTGCGGGCATAGACGTTCTTGAGCGTCACGCTGCGCCCGCCGAACAGGTTGGCGGAGCCCGGCAGGATCTGCAGGGTCGTCACCCCGCCATTGGTCAGCGCACGCGAAAAGCCCGGATCCTGCGGCCACACGCTATGCTCGGCCCACACTTCGGGCGTCACCGGGCCGGTCATCTCGTTGCCGTCGTCATGCGCGTCGACGCCGGGGCTGGGATAGTCGCCCAGATGGCTGTGCACGTCGATCACGCCCGGCGTCACATATCTGCCCTGCCCGTCGATCACCGTGACGCCCGCGGCCGCGGCGATCGACCGGCCGACCTCGACGATCCGGCCGTCGCGAAACAGCACCGCGCCGCCATCGATCCGCCCGCCCTCGCCGTCCAGGATCGTGACGTTGGTGAGCAGCGTCGGCACGCCGGGATAGGCGCGATAGGTGGAGGGATAGGGGTTGCGGTCATAGGGTTTGCCGGGACTGCGCACCGGGGCATCGGCGATCCTTCCGGGCCGGGCGCCGGAGCCGGCGGTGCACGCGGCCAGTGCCGCAAGCGCGGCGGCACCGATAAGGGTGCGGATCAAGGCGTTCTCCAATGGGTGCGATGTCCCTGTCCGCCCGACGTTAGGGCCGAAAACCATTGCACGCAATTTGGCGATTTGCTCCAATGGCATGCGATGGGGAAAGCCAAGTGACCGCACCGGCCGGCAAAGGCGCCCCGCCCGCATTCGGCGATCCCGCCGCCGCCGATGCCGCGCATCGCGCGATCCGCGCCGATGGGACGATCCAGTTCGACCTGCCCTGGCACAAGCCCGAGGTGAATCCGCCGCCGCGCTGGCTGGAGGAGCTGTTCGCGGCGCTGGGCCGCTTCGTCGAATGGGTCGGCGATGGCTGGGCGGTGCTGATGTGGCTGGCGATCGCCGCCGCGGTGCTGGGAATCGCGTTCGTGGTGATCGCGCCGCTGCGCGAATGGCTCGCCGCGCGCTTGAAGCGCGAGCAGCCCGCCGAAGCGCCGCGCTGGGCGCCCGAGGCCGCCGTCGCCCGCGCCTTGCTCGACGAGGCCGACCGGCTCGCCGCGCAGGGCCGCTATGCGCAGGCGGTGCGCCTGATCCTGCACCGCAGCGTCGAGGATATCGAGCGGTGGCGCGGCGATCCGCTGCGCCCCTCGCTCACCAGCCGCGACATCGCCAGGTTCGAGGGGGCCAGGTTCGAGGGGCTGCCCGATGCGGCGCGCGACATCTTCGGCCGGATCGTCGCCGACGTCGAGCGCAGCCTGTTCGGCGGCGCGCCGCTCGCCCAGGCCGACTGGGTGCGCGCGCGCGGCGACTATGCCGATTTCGCGCTGGGCCGGACACGATGACGAATGGGGCGACCAAAATCCTCCCCGGCACGGGGAGGGGGGCGAAGCGGCGAACAGCGATGTGCCGGGGGCACATCGCAGCGGCGGAGCCGGCTTGCAAAGCAAGCCGTGGCGAAGCTGGTGGAGGGGGGCGGCCCCACACGATGCGCTTCGTGGCAAACCCCCTCCGTCATCGCTGCGCGATGCCACCTCCCCGTGCCGGGGAGGATTGAACCATGTCCTCCACTCCTCCCTTCCGCCGCCGCACCGTGCTGGTGCTGATCGCGGTCGGCGTCGTCGCGATGCTCGGCTTCCTGCTCACCGCCACTTACGGCGACCGGTTCGAGTGGCGGCGCGGCAACACGCCCAGTCCCACCTCGCGCTATGCCACCGGCTTCCACGCGCTTTACCAGCTGGTCGAGCGATCGGGCGGCCGGCCCTCGCTGCGCCGCGGCCCCGCCGAAACGCATGACGGCCTGCTCGTCCTGCTCCCCAACATCCGCACCCAGCCGTCCGAGCTGAGCGAGGCGATGCGCGGGCATGAGGGGGCCAAGCTGATCGTCCTGCCCAAATGGGTCGCCGCGCCGCAACAGCTCAGGCCCGATCGCGAGGAGCGTTACGCCACCGTCGCGCCGCAGCCGCTGCAGAAATTGCTGAGCGCCCTCACCAGGATCGCGCCGCATGAAGAGAAACCCGATGCCAGGCTGCGCTATCCCTCCGGCTTCGCGCTCGCCCCGTTCCGCATCACGGAGACCATCCAGGCGATCGAGGGCGAGCGGCTCGTGTCGCTGATCGAGGCGCCCGACGGCGCATCGGTGCTGGCCGAGGTGAAGGGCGCGAACACCTACATCCTCGCCGACCCAGACCTCATCAACAATGTCGGCCTCGCGAACCGCCAGAATGCGCGCGCGGCGATCGCCATGCTCGCCGCGCTCGATCCCGATCGTCCGGGCGAGATCGCGTTCGACACGATGCTCCCCTATGGCGCGGGCAGGCGCAATATCGGCCAGCTGATGTTCGAGCCGCCCTTCGCCGGGGTGACGATCGCGCTGCTCGCCGCCGCGCTGCTCGCCGGCATCGCCAGCTTCACGCGCTTCGGGCCCGCCCGGCGCGAGCCGCGCGCGCTGGCGTTCGGCAAGCGCGCGCTGATCGAGAATATCGTCGGCCTCGCCCGCCGCGCCGGCCGCACGCGCGAAGGCGGCCCGGCGTTCGTCGAGGCGGTCCGCGCGTCCGCCGCGCGACGTCTCGCCCTGCCCCGCACGCTGCAGGGCGAGGCGCTCGACGCGCATCTCGACGGCCTGCCGACCACGACCCGCTATATGGCCGCCATCTCCGCATTGCGGGCGGCGAATACCGAAACCGACCTGCTGCGCGCGGCACAGCAACTCGACGATTGGCGAAAGGAAGTGAAGGCATGACCCTGGAAGACGTCCGCGCGCTGGGCGCGGCGATCGCGGCCGAGGTGAGCAAGGCCGTGGTCGGCCAGTCGGACGCGACGCGATTGCTGACGATCGCCATCCTCTCGGGCGGGCACGTGCTGCTCGAAGGCGCGCCGGGCACCGCCAAGACGCTGCTCGCGCAAAGCTTCGCGCGCACGCTCGGTCTCGATTTCGGGCGCATCCAGTTCACGCCCGACCTGATGCCCGGCGACATCATCGGCGCCAGCCTGTTCAACTTCCAGACCTCGTCCTTCCAGTTGACGCGCGGCCCGGTGTTCACCGAGTTGCTGCTGGCAGACGAGATCAACCGCACCCCGCCCAAGACCCAGGCCGCACTTCTCGAAGCGATGCAGGAACGCGCCGTAACCATCGATGGTAGCACCGAAAAACTGTCCGATCGCTTCACCGTGGTGGCGACGCAGAACCCGATCGAGCAACAGGGCGTCTATCCCCTGCCCGAAGCGCAGCTCGACCGCTTCCTGTTCAAGCTGGCGATCGACTATCCCGACGAGGCCGCCGAACGCGCGATCGTCGCGCAGTACGGCACGCGCACCGGCTCGCCGCGCCCGGAGGACAGCGGCGTCGCGCAGATCGCCGATGCGGCCGCGCTGGCGGCGGCGAGCGACGCGGTGCTCGGCGTGCGGCTGGCGGACGAGATCGTCGGCTATGTCGTCGCGCTGATCCGGGCGACGCGCGGTCATGCCGATCTCGCCCACGGCGCCTCCCCGCGCGCCGCTTCGGCCCTCGCCGCCGCCTCGCGCGCCGCCGCCGCGCTGGAGGGGCGCGACTATGTCATCCCCGACGACGTCAAGCTGCTCGCCCAGCCACTGCTGCGCCATCGCGTCGTGCTCTCGCCCTCGGCCGAGATCGATGGCCGCCGCGCCGACGATATCGTCGCCCAGCTGATCGACCGGGTCGAGGCCCCTCGATGAGCGCCGCACCGCTCATCGATCAGGTCGAAATCCGTTGATCGTCCCCACCCAGCGCGCCGTGCTGCTGGTCGCCATCGCCGCGCCGCTGGCGCTGGTGCTCGGCGTGATCCGGCCGGAGGGCTGGCTGGCGGCGGTCGCCTGGGTCGCGGCGGTGTGCGTGCTGACCGTGCTGGATGGCGTCATGGCACCGGCGATCCGCAACACCGATCTCGCGCTGGCGGTGCCCGGATCGGTCGAAGTCGGCACGCGTATCACGCTGCGACCGGATCATGAGCATCTGCAATATTCGGCTGCGGCCACCCCACCGCTCGAGCCCCTTCTTCCCCCCTCCCGCTTGCGGGAGGGGCCGGGGGAGGGCCTGTCATCACAGGCCGCACCTCTGGTGGACACGCCCTCCCCTAACCCCTCCCGCAAGCGGGAGGGGGACTTGACCTTCACCGCCGCCAGGCGAGGCACCGCGTCGGTCGAGCGCATCTGGGCCCGGATCGCCGGGCCGCTCGGCCTCGCCTGGCGCCAGCGCGGCAAGGCGATCGACATCAAAGTCGTCGTCACCCCCGATCTCGCCCCGGTGCGCGAACAGGGCATGCGCCAGTTCCTGCAAAGCCGCCAGTTCGGCACGCGCATCCGCCCGGACAGCGGCGACGGCACCGAATTCCAGTCGCTCACCGATTTCCAGCCCGGCATGGAACGCCGCGCGATCGACTGGAAGGCGTCGGCGCGCCGCTATGCACTGCTAGCCCGCGAATATCGCACCGAACGCGACAACAGCGTCGTCTTTGCCGTGGATTGCGGTCGCGCGATGAGCGAGCCGGTCGACGGCCTGCCGCGCGTCGACCGCGCCATCTCCGCCGCCCTCCTCGCCGCCTTCGTGGCGCTCAAGTCCGGCGACCGCGTCCGCCTGTTCGGCTTCGCCGCACGGCCCAGCGCGGATTCGGGCTCGGTCACCGGCAGCAGCGGCTTCGCGACCCTCCACCGCACCGCCGCGCAAATCGATTACGGCACGCAGGAGAGCAACTACACCCTATCGCTCGTCAGCCTCGACCAGCGGCTGCAACGCCGCAGCCTGATCATCCTGTTCACCGAATTCACCGACCCCACCGCCGCCGAACTGATGATCGCCGCCGCCGCGCGCATGCTGAAACGCCACCGCGTGCTGTTCGTGCTGTTCCACGACACTGAGCTCGACGGCATCCTCGATGCTCGCCCGCAAAGCGCCGACGACATCATCCGCGCCAATGTCGCACAGGCGCTGATCCGCGAGCGCCGCATCGTGATCGAGCGGTTGAAGCGCCTCGGCATCGACGTGCTCGAGGCCGCGCCCGGCGATTTGGCGCTGTCGCTGGCGGAACGCTATGTCCGGGACCGCGAGCGGCCATGAGCGCGAGAGGAAACATGGCCACCCCGTCGCCTGCAAAAGAACGGCCCGCATTGGCCTTGGTAAAGCCGAACCGTTCCCCTGCGAAAGCAGGGGCCCAGGATCACGAACGATTCGCTCAGAACCCTGGGCCCCTGCTTTCGCAGGGGAACAATCGCGCCCTGATCGACGATGGACATGGGCGCCCGCTCCTCCGTTTCAGGGAGTGGAAATGATGACTACAGCCCCCGCCTTCGGCCTGCGCCACTTCCGCGCCGAGCGCGAGGCCGATTGGCAACGGCTCGAAACCCTGCTCGACCTGGTCGAGCGGAAATCGCCCAGACGCCTCACCAACGACGATCTGATCGAGCTGCCCCGCCTCTACCGCGCCACGCTCTCGGCACTGTCGATCGCGCGCGAAACCTCGCTCGACGCATCGATGGTCGCCTATCTCGAAAGCCTCTCCACTCGCGCCTATTTCATCCTCTATGGCTGCCGCGAGTCGCTCTGGCGGCAGATGAACGGGTTCTTCGCCTCCGGCTGGGCGGCGGCGGTGCGCGGCATCTGGGTCGAGATCGCGTTGATCGCCGCGCTGTTCGCCGCCAGCGCGCTCGCCGGCTATGTCCTCGTCGCCACCGACCCCGCCTGGTTCGCCGCGCTCGTCCCCCCGGAACTCGCCGGCGGCCGCGACATGCAGGCGACCGCCGAACATCTGCGCGCCACGCTCTACGACCGCCCCGAACAGGGCGGACTCGAAATATTCGCGACCTATCTCTTCACGCACAATGCCCAGATCTCGATCCTCGCCTTCGCGCTCGGCTTCGCGTTCGGCGTGCCCACCTTCTTCCTGATCGCGCAGAACGGCATCATGCTCGGCGCCTTCTATGCCGTGTTCGTGCCCAAGGGGCTGGGCTATGGCCTGACCGGCTGGCTGATGATCCACGGCACCACCGAATTGAGCGCGATCGTCCTGGCGGGCGCGGCTGGTCTCCATATCGGCCGCGCGGTCGCCTTTCCTGGCGCGCGCACGCGGTTCGCCGCCGCGGGCGAAGCCGGACGCCGCGGCGCGCTGGTGATGATCGGCGTCGTCATCATGCTCCTCGTCGCCGGCCTGCTCGAAGGATTCGCGCGCCAGCTGATCGTCGACGATGCCGCGCGCTATACGATCGCGGCGCTGATGCTGGCATTCTGGACGATCTATTTCGCGCTGGCGGGACGGCGGCGGCATGGCTGAGCGCGACGCCCGCCGCGTCCGCGAACTGGTGACGCCCGAGGGGGTCGTGCTGCACCTGCGCCTCGCCACCGCGGGCGCGCGCGCCGCCGCCTTCACCATCGATGCCGCGATCATGCTCGCCGCGCTGACGGCGGTGACGATCGCCGCGATCCTGATCCTGGGCGGCTTCCAGACCTTTGGTCCCGCGGCGATCATCTGGCTGCTGGGGCTGTTCGTGCTGCGCAACTTCTACTTCACGCTGTTCGAAAGCGGATCGCGCGCCGCCACGCCGGGCAAGCGCGCGGTCAAGCTGCGCGTCGTCGCGCGCGACGGCGGGCGGCTGACCGGCGGCGCGGTGCTGGCGCGCAACCTGATGCGCGAGATCGAGGTGTTCCTGCCGCTGATCTTCGTCGTCAGCGCGCGGCAGGAGGGGTTCGGCAACCGCTGGCTGGCGCTGTTCGGCTTCGTGTGGACCGGCATCTTCCTGTTCATGCCGTTGTTCAACCGTGACCGGTTGCGCGCCGGCGACATGCTCGCCGGCACCTGGGTGGTCGAGAACGAGCGCCCCAAGATAGCGCCCGACCTCATCGCGCGGCCCAACCCCCGCGCCGAACGCTACAGCTTCACCCCCGCCGAGCTCGCCGTCTACGGCCAATTCGAAGTACAGCGGCTGGAAGAGGTGCTGCACCGCGACGATGCCGACGCGATCGTCACGGTGGCGGGCGTGATCCGCCGCAAGCTGGGCCGCAAGGATGCCGATCATTTCCCCGGCGACGACCGCGCGTTCCTGGACGCCTATTACGCCGCGTCGCGCCTGCATCTCGAACGCAGGCTGCTGTTCGGCCAGCGCAAGCGCGACAAGTTCGACGCGGCGGACTAGGGTCTGAACTCAATTAAAACGAGGATCGAGATCGCCCGAGGAAGGCCGAATTTGGCGCCAGGCGGCGTCGCGCGTCGGTCACGATGGAACTCCATCGCTCCCTCCTTGCTCCTACCCTGGCGCCAAATTCGGCTCCGTCTCGACCTCGTTTTAATTGAGTTCAGACCCTAAAGGAAAGCCATGACCGAAACGAACCGCGACGTCGCCGGGGTGATCGCCCCGCCCCCGCTGATCTTCCTCGCCTTTCTGATCGCCGGACTGGCGCTCGAATATGGCGTGGTGCGCACCCAGGGACTCGACATGCCGGGCGCGCTGCGCTGGACGGTGGTGGCGCTGTTGTCGCTGACCGGGCTTGCCCTGGTCCCGGCGGCGCTGCGCCGCTTTCGCAAGGCCGGTACGCCCGCGCCGCCGTGGGAACCGACCACCGCCTTCGTCGCGCAGGGCATCTATCGCTGGACGCGCAACCCGATGTATCTGGGGATGACGCTGGTCTACCTGTCGCTCGGCGTCGCGGCGAACGCGCCGGTTGTGTTCTGGCTGCTCGTGCCGCTGCTGATGACGATCCACCATGGCGTGATCCTGCGCGAGGAACGCTATATGGCGGCAAGGTTCGGCGCGTCCTATCGCGACTATGTCCATCGCGTCCCGCGCTGGCTCTGACCTCAGCGGCTCGGGGTCAACTCGCGCAGACGTTCGGCATATTGGTTGGCGAACTGCCGATGGATCCGCGCGATGCCCGGATCGGTCACGGTGGATGCGCGTTCGGCGCTCTCGCGCTGGCGGCGTTGCAGATATTCGCGGTGTCGTTCTTGCGGTTGCATCGAAAGCTCCAGCTTCAAGCGGCAGCTTTTCACCTTGCTGTCAGTCGGCGCGGTGCTCATGCCTGTTGCGCCGATGGCGGCATGGTAGCCGGAATCGCGCACCAAATCGAATCCAATCGTGCTGACCCAGATCAATCGCGGCGCATTCGCGGCGGCGGCCGATCGCACGGCCGTCTCAGTCGATCGGCGCGCTGACCAGCTCGGCGCCTCTGCTGGGGCATACCGGCGCGCCCTGCACGCCGCACGCCATGCGCGTCTGTTTCGCCACCGCGTCGAGCTTGCCGCTGAACCGCGGCTCGGTCAGGCCGGTCAGCCGATAGGGCGAGGCGGCGGCGGGCGTGCAGCTGCCCGTCACGCACAGCTTGGCGCTGCGGACGCGCGTCGACGGCGCGCGTCGCGCCGTGCGCTTGCGCCCCGGCGCCGCTCGATGGCGCACCTGCGCCGCCACCGGCCGCGCGCGTGCGGGAAGCGTCACCATTCGCGGCGTCTCGATCGCGGCGCTCATCGCCAGCAGCAAGCTCAACATGGCTTTTTCCCGTCATTGCTCGATCTGATAACGCGGGCCGCCGCGATTTTGTTTCAGTTCGCCGAGGCATTGGGGGAAACGCGCCATCGACATCCGCCACCGCCCATCCTATCGGCGCACGCAACGATCTTCTGAGAGGGATTCCCAACCGCCATGCAGACCGCCAGCAAGGTACTCGACCGTGTCCTCGTTCTCGAAATGGTGCGCGTCACCGAAGCCGCCGCCATCGCCGCCTCCACGCTGGTCGGCCGCGGCGACGAGAAGGCCGCCGACGCCGCCGCCGTCGAGGCGATGCGCGCCGCCTTGAACGAACTCTACATGGACGGCACCGTGGTGATCGGCGAGGGCGAGCGCGATGAGGCGCCGATGCTGTATATCGGCGAGAAGGTCGGCTCCGCGCCGGGCAAGGGGCCCAGGATCGACATCGCGCTCGATCCGCTGGAAGGCACCACGATCTGCGCCAAGGCCGGCCCCAACAGCCTCGCCGTGCTTGCCATCGCCGAAGAGGGCAACCTGCTCAACGCGCCGGACGTGTATATGGACAAGATCGCGGTCGGCCCCGGCTATTCGTCCGACGTGATCGACCTCGACCGGACGCCGACCCAGAATATCGCGGCGATCGCCGCGCAAAAGGGCGTGAAGCCCAGCGACATCATCGCCTGCGTGCTCGACCGGCCGCGCCACGAAAAGTTGATCGCCGAACTGCGCCAGATCGGCTGCGGCGTGGTGCTGATCGGCGACGGCGACGTGGCCGGGGTGATCGCCACCACCAATCCCGACACCACGATCGACGTCTATATGGGCTCGGGCGGCGCGCCGGAGGGCGTGCTGGCCTGCGCCGCGCTCGCCTGCGTCGGCGGCCAGTTCAAGGGCCGGCTGCTGTTCCGCAACGAGGACGAACGCGCGCGCGCACGCAAATGGGGCATCACCGATCTCGACAAGCAGTACGACCTCAAGGAGCTGGCCAAGGGTGACTGCATCTTCGCCGCGACCGGCGTGACCGACGGCTCGCTGCTCGACGGGGTCAAGCGCCGCAAGGACAGGATGACCACCGAAAGCGTGGTGATGCGCGCCAGCTCCGGCACCGTCCGCTGGGTCAAGGGCGAGCATCGCCTGGATTGATGGATGACCACCTGCCCCTCGCCCGCACCTTTTCCTCAGCGGAAAGGTGGGGGTGGGACCGTGCCGCCGATATCGCGCACGCGGCCGGCGCCGAAGCAGGGCTGTTCCCCTGCGAAAGCAGGGGCCCAGGGTCCCGAGCGCACCGCTTGTGGCCCTGTTCCCCCGCATTCACAGGGGGACGATCCGGCCGAGGTGAAATCGGACCGAGAGCCGCATGAACGGGCTCATCCTCACCGCGCTGCTCGCCGCCTATGCCTGGTACGTCCGCGGCAGCGGCGGCGCGCGGGGCCACAGCCGCATCGCCCGCTACCGCCGTTGGCTGCGTCGCGCCCCGCTGGCGTTCGGCCTGACCTCGCTCATCGCGCTGCTGGTGGCCGGACGGCTGGAAACGCTCGCCGCGCTCCCGCCCGAATTCGCGCATGCCGCCGCGCTCGCCCGCCATCTCGCCGGCTTTGGCGGCGACATCGCGGCGCTCAAGATCGCGGTGCTGGCGGGGTTCGGCGGCGGCGTGCTGCTGGGCCTCGCCATCGCCTGGTGGCGCAAGCGGCGCGGCAAGCGCCAGCTGGCGGCGGGCAACCTTGCCGCCATCCTGCCGCGCAACCGCAACGAACTCGCCTGGACCACCGCGCTCGGCATCGTCGCCGGAATGATCGAGGAACTGTATTTCCGACTCGCCTTGCCGTTGTTCGCCGCGCTGGCGACGGGCAGCGCCGCGATCGGCCTGGCGCTGGCGCTGGCCGCCTTCGCCTTTGCGCACCGCTATCAGGGATGGATCGGCATGGCCTTTTCGGCGGTGGCGGGCGCGCTGCTGACGATCCTCTATTTCGCCACCGGCTCGATCGGCTTCGCGATGCTGGTGCATGCGCTGCTCAACCTCAACGGGCTGGTGGTCCGTCCCGCGCTGATCGGCGCCGATCCCCGCCGAGCGGCAGCGACACCCCTCAATTCTTGAGCCGCCACCCGGTCCTGAAGATCCACGCCACCACCGCCAGGCACACCGCCAGGAACGCCGCCAGCGCGATCAGGCTCACCTCGATCGCGACGTCGCCCTTGCCGAAGAAGCTCCAGCGGAACCCGCTGATGAGGTAGACGATCGGGTTGAACAGGCTCACCGTCCGCCACGGTTCGGGCAGCATGTTGATGGTATAGAAGGCGCCGCCCAGGAACGTCAGCGGCGTGATGACCAGGCTGGGGATGAACGAGAGCTGTTCGAACCCCTTGGCCCAGATGCCGATGATGAACCCGGCCAGGCAAAAGGCGAACGAGGTCAGCACCAGCATCGCCAGCATGACGAACGGATGCGCGATCGGCACGTCGACGAACAGCATCGCCGTCGCCAGGGTGATAAGGCCCAGCAGCACCGATTTGGTCGCCGCCGCCCCGACGAAGCCGGCCACGATCTCCAGCGTCGAGACCGGCGCCGACAGCAGTTCATAGATGGTGCCGGTGAATTTGGGGAAATAGATGCCGAGCGAGGCGTTCGAGATCGACAGCTGCAGCGTGCCCATCAGGATCAGCCCCGGCACGATGAAGCTGCCGTATGCGACCCCCTCCAGCGCCTGCATCCGCGATCCGATCGCGCCGCCGAACACCACGAAATAGAGGGCGGTGGTGACCACCGGGGTGACCAGGCTCTGCACGACGGTGCGCAATGCGCGCGCCATCTCGACGCGATAGATCGCCCAGATGCCATGATGATTGAAGCCCGTCATGCGCGCTGCGCCTCCCCTGCATCGTCGCGCCGCTCGACCAGCCCGACGAAGATATCCTCCAGGCTGGATTTCGACGTATCGAGATCCTTGAACGCGATGCCCAGTTCGCCCAGCTTGCGCAGCAGCGAGGGGATGCCGGTGCGCTCGGCCTGCGCGTCGAAGGTATAGCGCAGCCGCTCCCCCTCATCCTCCAGGCTCAGGTGCCATTCGGCAAGGTCGGGGGGGATCGCGGCCAGCGGCTCGACCAGCGCGATGTCCATCTCGCGCTTGCCCAGCTTCTTCATCAGCGCGGCCTTGCCTTCGACCAGCAGCAGTTCGCCCTTGTCGATCACGCCGACGCGGTCGGCCATCTCCTCGGCCTCCTCGATATAATGCGTCGTCAGGATGATCGTGGTGCCGTTCTCGCGCAGCTTGCGGATCAGCTTCCACATGTCGCGGCGCAGCGACACGTCGACGCCCGCGGTGGGCTCGTCCAGGAACAGGATGTCGGGCTCGTGGCTCAGCGCCTTGGCGATCAGCACGCGGCGCTTCATCCCGCCCGACAGCTCCATGATCCGCGAATTGCGCTTGTCCCACAATGACAGGTCGCGCAGCACCTGTTCGATATGGGCATCGTGCCCCGCGCGGCCGAACAGGCGGCGGCTGTAGCGCGTGGTCGCCAGCACCGTCTCGAACATGTCGACCGACACTTCCTGGGGCACCAGCCCGATCTTCATCCGCGCCGCGCGCGGCTGTGCGATCGCGTCATGGCCATCGACCAGGATCGTGCCGCTGCTCGGCGTGACGATCCCGCACACCATGCTGATCAGCGTCGTCTTGCCCGCGCCGTTCGGCCCCAGCAGCGCGAAGATCTCGCCCCTGGCGATGTCGAGATCGACGCTCTTGAGCGCCTGATGCCCCGAGGCATAGGTCTTGCTGACGCCCCGCACGGACAGGATCGGGGAAACGGACGGGATCGGTTGCATGAAGGCCCCTCTTGCAGGGCCGGGATGTAGGCATGGCCGACCGCCCCGGCAACCCGCGCGGCAGGTGCCCGGTCGCGCCTATCTCGGCTGGACGGCGAGGTTCTGGAGGATGATCGTGTTGATGAGCGATTGGCCGAGATTGATCGCATCCTGTTGCGACCGCGCGTTCGCCTTGTCCGCATCGGCCCTGGCCGTCGCGAGTTCACCCTGCGCCCTGATCCGCGCGTCCGCCGCCGCGTCCTGCTCGCGCTCCGCCGCTTCGACCGCGCCTTGCGCGGAACGGATCGCCTGATCGCTCCGAAAGAGCTGCTCCTGGCTGAAGAACCTCATCTTCGTCTCGCGGTCCCGCCGCAATTTCGTCAGTGCGTCGCGCGCCTCGATCACGCCCGCTCCGGCCCGTTCTTCGCGGCGCTGCAGCCAGGCGATCAGCGTTTCCAGCGTGGCGATCAGACGCTGGGTCGCCGGATCGGCCTCCTTCTCCGGCTTCGGCGCGAACGCGATGTTGAGCGTATCGGTGGTCAATGCCTTGCCGTTCAGCAGCCCGTTCGTGCCGCCCGGCCCCTTGAAGCTGATCAGCGTCCAGGTCGGCCCCAGCGCGCTGACCGATCGCGTGACGACGAACTTGACCTGCGAGGCGAAGGTCGGGGCCGGCGGCGCCTCGCCCAGCATCGCCGTCTGCCTGGCATGGACGCCGATCCCGTCGCGCGCGATCTCGGCCAGGCCCAGATTGCCGTCGAGCCGATACAGCCTGTCCGGCTGCACGTCGCACGGCGCGAGCGCCAGCAGCTTCCTGCTGTCGAAATAGAAGGTCGCGGCGAACGTTCGCTGGCGCGACCCGCCGATACCGAGCCCTTGGGTCATCGTGCGGTTGGTGGCGGCGACCGTCAGCGGCTCGATGAACGAGAGCGAGGGGGTCAGGTTGATCTCGTCATCGACCTGCAGCGTCAGGATCGCGGTGATGATGTAATGCCGGTCGGCCAGATGCACCTTGCTCAGCGCGCCCAGTTCACAGCCGATCTGCCGGACGATATGATCGACCTTGGGCGCCAGCGTGCGGCTCGGCTCGACCGTGGCAGGCTTGTAGAGTTGTGGCACCCCCGCGCAACCCGACACCAGCACCGCCGACACCAGCGCGGCGCGCCGTCCCCAACCCATCGCCATGATTGCTTCCCCCCGGAGCGATTCCCCGCTGCGGATTAAAGACGATCGCCGCGATCGGATCGACCGCAAATGCGCCCGAATTGACCCTATCGCGCGCGCCGCACCCGGGGTCTATCCTGTCCGGACTCGTTCCCCTGCGAAAGCAGGGGCCCAGGGTCACGGGCGATGCATTCTAGGCCCTGCCCCCCGCTTCCGCCGGGAACCAAGCCGGATCGATGGCCTATTTCGCCGCCCGCGCCGCGGCCACGGCCTGTTTCAGCGTGTCGTAGGGCACCATGCCCGAAATCACCTTGTCGCCGATCACCCAGCTCGGCGTGCCGGTAACGCCCAGCTTGCCGGCGATCTCCAGGTTGCGCGCGATCTCCGCCTCGGCGCGGGGCGTGGCGATCGCCGCCCGCGCCCTGGCCTGATCCAGCCCCGCCGAGGCAGCCGCCGCCGCGATCGACGCCTCGCTCAGCTGGCCGCCCGAATAGAGCGCGATGTGAAACGGCTTGAACTTGCCCTGCTCGGCCGCTGCCAGCCCCCAGCGCGCGGCGACCCGGCTGACCTCGCTCAGCACCGGCAGCTCGCGATAGACGATGCGGACGTTGCGGTCCTCCGCCACCAGCCGCGCGATCTCGGGCAGGCTGGCGCGGCAATAGCCGCAGGCATAGTCCATCATCACCGCCACGGTGACGTCGCCTTGCGGGTTGCCCTCCCATGCGCTCGCATAGGGCTCGAACAGCGCGCCCCGGCTCGCCGCCACCGCCTTGCCGGTCTCGCGCGCCTGCAGCCGCCGCATCGCTTCGGGCAGGATCTCGGGATTTTCAAGGACGTAATCGCGCACCACCGCGCCCACCGCCGCCTTGTCCGTGCCGGCCGCGCCGCCGCGCAACGCCTGCACGCCCAGCACCACGCCACCCCCCAGCGCAGCGAACACGGCCAACAGCCCGGCCAGCGCCAGCGGCGATTTCGCCAATTTCTCGATCACATCATTCCCGTCATCCCCGCGCAGGCGGGGACCCATTCTCGCTGAGTCATCGAAGGCGCCGCGACGACGGCGGCAATGGCTTCCCGCCTTCGCGGGAATGACGAAGTGGGCGAGGCGATATCTTTGGAAGCGCCCCTCACCTTTTCTTCCGGCCTTCCATCATGCCCTGGCTCGCCATGACGATATCCTGCGCGCGGATCCAGTCGGGCGAGCCCTGCGGCAGCCCGGCCATCGCCGCCTGCCCGCTCGCCAGCGCACGGCCGACATCGCCGACCATGCTCGACCGTTCCGCCGTCGCCAGCGCGGCGCGCGCACCATCGCCCTTGCGCTCGTACAACATGCCCAGCTGATACCAGGCGAACGGGTTCTCGCGGTCGCGCGCCACCGACTGGCGCAGCACCCGCTCCGCCTCGGGCAGCAACGCCGCATCCTCGGTCGCCAGCAGCGCATGGCCGAAGGTGGTGGCGATCAGCGGCTGGTAATTCGTCCGCGCGGTCGCCTCGCGCAGCGGCGGGAGCGCCTCCTTGACCTTGCCGGATTCAAGCAGGATCTGCCCCTCCAGCTCCAGGAAATAGGGATTGTCCGGCTCGGCCTTGACCAGCGCCGCCGCCTCGCCCGCCGCCTGGCCTGGATAGCCCGACAGATGATAGGCATAGGCGCGCGCGTAACGCGCCGGCACGCTGGTGTCGCTCTGCGGATATTTGCGCAGCGTGTCCTTGGGATCGGCGACATAGCCGCGCAGCTTGGCCTGCACGCGCTTGAACCGCGCCTCCAGCGCCGGATCGTTGGGCTTGTTCCACGCCGCGCCGCCCTGCAGGTCGGCGGTCAGCGTCGAGATGCGCTCGCCCGACAGCGGATGGCTGATGACATAGCTGGTCTCGCTGCCGCGCTTGATGCCATAGCGATATTCCTGCTGCTGCAGCTTCTTGAAGAAATCGAGCATGCCGCGCCCGCTGATCCCGGCGCCGGCGAGGTACTTGACGCCGGCCGCGTCGGTCGTCGCTTCCTGCGCGCGGCTGAAGGCGAGGAAATTGCCGAGCGCGGCGCGCTGGCCAAGCTGCATCAGTCCCATGCCCGCGTCGGGCGCTCCCGCGGCGACCGCCGCCGCGCCGAGCAGCAGCGAGAGGATGGTGATCCCGGTCGCGCCCTTGGCCATGCGGTCCTGCAACGGCACATGGCCGCCGGTGATATGGCCCAGTTCGTGCGCGATCACGCCCTGCACCTCGTTGGCGGTGCTGGCGGCATCGATCAGGCCCGAATGGATATAGACCGCCTGCCCACCCGCGACGAAGGCGTTGATCGACGGATCGTTGATGAGGACGATGCGCACGCCCGGCGGCAGGTTCGCGGCGCGGATCAGATCGCGCGACATATCGGCGAGCAACGCCTCGCTCTCCGCGTCGCGCAGGATCGACTGGGCAAAGGCGGGGTTCGCCACCCCGATCAACAGCAGCAACGCGAACAGGCTGATAAGGCGCTTCATGCCCGGCATTGTGACGGATTATCCCCTGCGATCAACGGACAGTTTGCGCCGGATGCACGCGGGCGGGATGGGTCGAGACGCATGAACGGGGGATGAAAGGGGGGCGGGACGGCGCTCATTCGACCAGTCCCGCCCCCTTTCACGACCATGTTCTCCTGCGAAAGCAGGAGCCCAGGGTCACGAAGGACAGTGCTCGCGACCCTGGGCCCCTGCTTTCGCAGGGGAACGGGTTCGGACTCGCCTGGGATCAAGCCCCGAAGGTGCGCTGCCACCAGCCGCGGCGTGGCTCGCCGCCTTCGTCCTCGGCCGCTTCCGCCTCGCCTTCGGCCGTGCCGCCTTCCGCGGCGGCGGGCGACAGGTCCTGCGTCACCGGCGTCGGCTCGGCGGCGGTCGTCGCCGCCTTGGCGCGGGTGCGGCGCTTCGGCTTGGGCGCTTCGTCGGCCGGGGCTTCGGCAGCCACCGGTTCGGCGACCGGCGCCTCGACCGGCGCAGCGATCTCGATCACCTCGTCCGCCTTCTTGCGGCGCGCGCGTTTCGGCTTGGCCGGCGCTTCGGTCTCCGGCTGCGGCTCGGCGGTCGCCACATCGATCGCCGCGACCTCCACCTCATCGCCCTTCTTGCGGCGGCTGCGCTTGGGCTTGGCCGGCGCGTCCTCGACGGGCTGCGGCTCGGCGGCGATCTCCGCCTCGGCCGAGGCGGCCTCGACCTCGGCCGCGTCGAGCGTCTCGGCCTCGCCGTTCAGCTCGTCGCCCGCGCCGCGGCGACCGCCACGGCGGCCCCGGCGGCGGCGCTTGCGGCCCTCGCCCGCATCGTCGGCGGCGGGCGCTTCGCCCTCGATCGCCTCGCGCGGTTCGCCTTCGCCTTCATCCTCGCCGGCTTCGGCGCCGTCGAACGCCTCGCCATTCTCACCCTCGCGACGACGGCCACGCCCGCGGCGGCGACGGCGGCGCTTGCGGCCTTCGCCGTCACCTTCGCCGCGCTCGCTCCGCTCGCGCGGTTCGCGGGCCTCAAGCGCCTCTTCTTCCTCTTCGTCGATCTCCTCGACGATATCGTCCTCGACCTCCTCGACGATCTGCGCGAACTTGGGCGCATAGGCCGGCGGCGGCCCGCTCGCCTCGACCGACATGCGCGCGCCTTCCAGCTCGCCGTCCGACAGGATCTCGACCGTCACGCCATAGCGATCCTCGATCTCGGCGATGTCGGCGCGCTTCTTGTTGAGCACATAGAAGGCCGCTTCCTGGCTGCACCGCAGCGTCAGCAGCGATCCGCGCCCGCGCGCCGCCTCGTCCTCGATCAGCCGCAGCGCGGAAAGCCCCGCCGACGAGGCGGTCCGCACCAGGCCCGTGCCCTCGCAATGCGGGCACGTCACGGTCGAGGCTTCGAGCACCCCGGTGCGCAGCCGCTGGCGGCTCATCTCCATCAGCCCGAACGGCGAGATGCGGCCGACCTGGATGCGCGCGCGGTCGTTCTTGAGCGCCTCCTTCATCGCCTTCTCGACCTTCCGGACGTTGGACCCATGGTCCATGTCGATGAAGTCGATGACGACCAGCCCCGCCATGTCGCGCAGCCGCAACTGCCGCGCGATCTCCTGCGTCGCCTCCAGGTTGGTCGCGGTCGCGGTCTGCTCGATATTGTGCTCGCGCGTCGATCGCCCGGAGTTGATGTCGATCGACACCAACGCCTCGGTCGGGTTGATGACAAGGTAGCCGCCCGATTTCAGCTGCACCACCGGATGGTACATCGCCGACAATTGGTCCTCGACATGCGCGCGCTGGAACAGCGGCACCGCGTCGCTGTAATGCTTCACCTTCTTGGCGTGGCTCGGCATCAGCAGCTTCATGAAGTCCTTGGCGTGGCGATAGCCGTCCTCGCCCTCGACGATCACTTCCTCGATGTCGCGATTATAGATGTCGCGGATCGCGCGCTTGATCAGGTCGCTGTCGCCATAGACCAGCGCCGGCGCGGCCGACGCCAGCGTCTTCTCGCGGATCTCGTCCCACAGCCGCGCGAGATAGTCGAAGTCGCGCTTGATCTCGGTCTTGGTGCGCTGAAGGCCCGCGGTGCGCACGATGCAGCCCATCGTCGGCGGCAGCTTCAGGTCCGACATGATCGACTTCAGCCGCTTGCGGTCGGCCGCGCTCGAAATCTTGCGGCTGATCCCGCCACCATGCGCGGTGTTGGGCATCAGCACGCAATAGCGGCCGGCAAGGCTGAGATAGGTCGTCAGCGCCGCGCCCTTGTTGCCGCGCTCCTCCTTGACGACCTGGACCAGCAGCACCTGACGGCGGCGGATCACGTCCTGGATCTTGTAGCGGCGGCGCAGGCTCATGCGGCGCTGGCGCAGCGCCTCGACCTGATCGTCGCTGCCCTTGCGGCCGCGCCCGCGACGGCGGCGATTGCCCTCGCCGCCTTCGCCTTCGCCCTCGGCGGTCTCGGCGGCGTCCTCGTCGTCATCGGCGCGCTCGACCAGTTCGACATCGCCGTCATGGTCGTGATCATGCTCGTCGTGATCGTGATCCTCGTCGTCGGCCTCTTCGCGCAGCGCCGCTTCTTCGGCGGCGTGCTCGGCCTCCTCGCGCAACAGCGCGTCGCGATCCTCCTTGGGGATCTGATAGTAATCGGGGTGGATTTCGCTGAACGCCAGGAAGCCGTGGCGGTTGCCGCCATATTCGATGAACGCCGCCTGGAGCGAGGGCTCCACGCGCGTCACCTTGGCCAGATAGATATTGCCCTTGAGCTGCTTGCGCTCGGCGGACTCGAAATCAAACTCCTCGATTCGGTTCCCTTTGACGACCGCCACGCGGGTCTCTTCCCGGTGGCGTGCGTCGATCAGCATACGCATGGTCATTTAATGTTCTCCGGGCGCGCCGTGCGGGTGTCAGCCGCGGCGCGCGATCAACGATGTCGCCCGGCCGGCCTCTGACGCCGCGGGCAAGGATGGATGGATAAGGATGTGCGTCTGCTGTGCGCGCACGCCCGAGCCCGCGGCCCGGATGCTCCGCCGTCGCCGCCCGGCCGGCCGCAAGGGCCTGGCGTTCGGAGCGACGGGAAAGTTGCGACATCACAGCATCAACCTGAATTTCCGCCCGAAAGATGGGGCGGCGAACGTCCGGCACAAGCCGGTACGGAATGCGTAGCACCCCGAAACGGACCCGGCAACATCGCGCTTTCAATCCTCCCCGGTACGGGGAGGTGGCAGCGCATCGCGCTGACGGAGGGGGATCGCCACGAAGCGCTGCGTCTGCGGCGAACCCCCTCCACCACCGCTTCGCGGCCACGGCTTGCTTCGCAAGCCGGCTCCGCTGCTGCGATGTGCCCCCGGCACATCGCTGCTCGCAGCTACGCCCCCCTCCCCGTGCCGGGGAGGAACGGCAATTCCCTGCCGCCATTGCCGGCAAATTCATGCCGAACGCGCCGTTAACCGCACCGCTTCACCGCGTTTGAACAGGCCGTCCGCTAATCCGCCCGGGTCAGGCTAAACAAGTTTCGTGAGTTTCGTTGCATGCTTTTGGGCTGGACCCCCCCCGGCCCGGCGCGGCATATCGCCCGGGTGTCCTTCTTTCTCGCCCTTCTCGCCGGTTTCCTGACCGGGGCGCCGAGCTGGGCGGGCACGATCCGCGATATCGACATCGCGTCGAACCGCGTCACGATCCGCTTCGACGCGCGCGTGGCGGAGGCGAGCAGCTTCGTGCTGGCCGGCCCCAATCGCATCGCGCTCGACCTGATGGGCGCCAGGCCCGGCGCGCGCGCCGCGACCGGCGGTCCGGTAACGGCGATCCGCCAAGCCTCACGCGGCGACGGGGCGCGCGTGGTATTCGACCTCGCCCGCCCGGCGATCGTCACCCAGGGCAGCTTCACCGCCGACGGCACCGCGCTGACGCTTGAGCTGCGTACCGTCGACGACGCCCGCTTCGCCCGCGCCGCCGCCGAAGGCCGGATGAGCTTCCTGCCGCCGTTCAGCTTCGCCCGCGCCTCCACCCGCCACGCCTATAGCGTGTCGGTGCCGGTGCCGCCGCGCCCTGCCGCCTACGCACTGCCGCGCATCCATGGCAGCGACGACGATCGCCCGCTGGTGGTGATCGACGCCGGCCATGGCGGCCACGACCCCGGCTCGATCTCGGCGAGCGGGATCAAGGAAAAGGACCTCGCGCTCAAGATCGCCAAGGCGATCCGCGACGAGCTGATCGCCTCGGGCCGCGCCCGCGTCGCGCTGACCCGCGAGGACGACCGCTACCTGCTCCACCGCGACCGGTTCGAGGTCGCGCGCAAGCTCGGCGCGGCGCTGTTCATCTCGGTCCATTGCGACGCCGCGCACACGCCCGACGCGACCGGCGCGACCGTCTACACCCTGTCCGAAGTCGCCTCGGACAAGGAAGCCGCACGGCTGGCGGCGCGCGAGAACAAGTCGGATATCCTCGCCGGGATCGATCTTCGCACGCAGAATCGCGACGTCTCGTCGATCCTGATCGACCTGACGCAGCGCGAGACGATGAACGCCTCGGCCAAGTTCGCCCGCCTGCTCGGGCGCGAGGCGCAGGGGCTGATCCCGGTCAAGCCCAATTACCACCGCATGGCCTCGCTGCTGGTGCTCAAGGCGCCCGACATGCCCTCGATCCTGTTCGAGACCGGCTATATCTCGAACGAGAACGACGTCGCGATGCTGAGTTCGACAGAAGGCCGCCGCCGCATCGCGCAAAGCGTCAGCCAGGCGGTGGCGATCCACTTCGCCACGCGAATGGCGGCGCGGTAGGAAAATTTGGTTCACGCGAAGGCGCGAAGGCGCGAAGAAGTTTAGAAAGATTGTTCGCGCAGAGGCGCAGAGGCGCAGAGGCGCAGAGATGTTTGCACTTGCCGCGTCAGCGGCTCTCATCTCCAGCCGTTGCCGCAGAGTGCAGCGTCATGATGTTGCAGGCGCTCCGCGCCAATCCACACCTTCTCTGCGCCTCTGCGTCTCTGCGCGAACAAAATCTTCGCGCCTTCGCGCCTTTGCGTGAACCAAATCTTCCCATCCTCCCCCGCAGCCCACCGCATCCCCCGCTGGCAACCCGCCGCATTCCTGCTAAACCGCGCGCGAGATGGCGGATGCGTACCAACCCAATTTCACGCTGAAATTCACCCGCGACGGCGGCGGCAGGTTCAGGGACTTGCGCCGGCGCTGGTGGTTCCGTCTGCTCGCCTGGGCAGCGTTGCTCTCCGGCATCGGCGCCGCGTTGCTCTGGGCGCTGTTCCTGCGCGACCTGCCCTCGGTCGACGCGCTGCGCGCCTATGAGCCGCCACTGCCCACCAACGTCCGCCAGGGCGACGGCACCCCGTTGCGCAGCTACGCCCGCGAGCGCCGCGTCGAACTGTCGTACGCGGAATATCCCAAGCTGCTCGTCGGCGCGTTCCTCTCGGCCGAGGACAAGACCTTCTTCGAGCATGGCGGCGTCGACTATCCCGGCCTGGTCCGCGCCGCGTGGCAGGGGCTGACCAGCGGCGAGACGCCGCGCGGCACCTCGACCATCACGCAACAGGTCGCCAAGAACCTGCTGCTCACCAACGAGGTCAGCTATGTCCGCAAGGCGCGCGAGGCGATCCTGGCGTTCCGTATCGAGCGCACGCTGAGCAAGCCGCAGATCCTGGAGCTGTACCTCAACCAGATCGCACTCGGCCGCAACGCGTTCGGCGTCGAGGCCGCGGCGCACGCCTATTTCGACCGGCCGGTGAAGGACCTCACCCTCCCGCAAGCCGCCTATCTCGCGATCCTGCCCAAGGGCCCGTCCAACTACATGCCCGAGCGGCATGAGGATCGAGCGATCGAGCGGCGCAACTGGGTGCTCGGGCAGATGCTCGAAAACGGCTATATCGACGCCGCGCAGCACGCCGAAGCCACCGCGAGCCCGCTCGGTGCCGTCCCGCGCCAGACCCCCACGACCAGCCCGCTCGGCGGCTATTTCATCGAGGAAGTGCGCCGCCAGCTGCTCGACAAGTTCGGCGAGACCGAGAAGGCCGGGCCATACAGCGTCTATGCCGGCGGCCTGTGGGTGCGCACCTCGTTCGACCCCGAGCTGCAGACGGCGGCGCAGAAGGCGCTGCGCGACGGCCTGCTGCGCTACGATCGCGGGCGCGGCTGGTCCGGCCCGTTGCGCGAGGTTACCATCAGCGGCGACAATTGGCGCAGCGGCCTGCTCAACACCAATATCAACCTCGATTACGAGGATTGGCGCACGGCGATCGTCATCGCCAAGGCCGGCGGCGCGGCCGAGATCGGCTTCAGCAACGGCCGCACCGGCACGCTGCCCGCGTCCGGCGCGCAGATGCCGGTACGCGCCGAGGGCGGCACCGCCTTCGCGAAGCTCAAGCCCGGCGACGTCATCGCGGTCGCGCCCGAAGGCGCCGTGTTCGCGCTGCGCTCGGTGCCCAAGGTCTCCGGCGGCATGGTGGTGCAGGATCCGCGCACCGGCCGCATCCTCGCCATGCAGGGCGGGTTCGACGCGACGATCCAGGCGTTCAACCGCGCGACCCAGGCGCAGCGCCAGCCCGGTTCGACGATCAAGCCGATCGTCTATGCCGCCGCGCTCGAAAACGGCATGACCCCCGCCTCGATCATCGTCGACGGCCCGTTCTGCGTCTATCAGGGCGCGGGCCTCGGCAACAAATGCTTCCGCAACTTCGGCGGCACGCGCGGCGCGGGGCCCAAGACGATGCGCTGGGGCATCGAGCAATCGCGCAACCTGATGACGGTCCAGCTCGCCAACCAGACCGGCATGGACAAGGTGGTCGATCTGATGCAGCGCATCGGCGTCACGCAGCAGAAGCTGCCGCCCTATCTGTCCTATTCGCTCGGCGCCGGCGACACGACCGTGATGCGCATGGTCAACGCCTATTCGATCCTGGTCAATCACGGCCGCGCGCTCACGCCCTCGCTGGTCGATTTCGTGCAGGACCGCCACGGCAAGGTGATCTGGCCCGAAAACTGGCGCGCCTGCGATCGCTGCAACGCGCCCGACTGGGACGGCAAGCCGATGCCGCGCCCCGTGATCCGCGCGCGCCAGGTGGTCGACGCGATGAGCGCCTATCAGATGGTGCACATCGCCGAAGGCGTGATCCAGCGCGGCACCGCCACCGTATTGCGCGACCTCAAGCGCCCGATCATGGGCAAGACCGGCACCTCGTCCGGCCCGCGCGACGTGTGGTTCATCGGCGGCACGCCGCAGCTGATCGGCGGCCTCTATATCGGCTATGACACGCCGACCAACCTGGGCGGCTATGCCCAGGGCGGCACGCTCGCCGCGCCGATCTTCAAGCAGTTCGCGCAAAAGGCGTTCGAGGGTCTCGACGTCCTCCCCTTCACCGCCCCCGCCGGCATGCGCATGGTGCGCATCGATCGCGCCAGCGGCCGCCCGGTATTCGGCGCGTGGCCGACCAGCGACCCCAAGGGCAGCGTGATCTGGGAAGCGTTCAAGCCCGAAAGCGAACCGCGCCGCCGCACGCGCCGCGGCGAGGACGAGGCGCCCAAGGCCGAAGCGACGAAGAAGGCGGTGCGCCAGGAAGGTCCGCGCGACAGCGACTTCTTGCAACGCGAGGGCGGAATCTACTAGCGGCGTTCCCTACATCGTCATCCCGGCGAAAGCCGGGAACTCAGGCCGCGAGCGAACGGTCTGAGGCACGAGATCCCGGCGTTCGCCGGGATGACGGATAAACTGGAGTTACTGAAATGCGCGCCGAAGCGCAGGCACATGCCGACAAGATCAACGACGCGCTCGCGCTGCTGCGCCGTTTCCTCGACTGGGACAAGGCGCTGCGCCGGCTCGACGAATTGAACGCGCGCGTCGAGGACCCGACCTTGTGGGAGAACCCCAAGGCCGCGCAGGACGTGATGCGCGAGCGCCGCCGCCTCGACGAATCGATCACCGCCACCCGCGCGATCGAACGCGAGCTGGCCGACACGCTCGAACTGATCGAAATGGCCGATGACGAGGGCGATACCGCGCTGGGCGACGAGGGCGTCGAGGGCCTCGCCGCCCTTGCCGAACGCGCCGAGCAGGACAAGGTCAAGGCGCTCCTCTCGGGCGAGGCCGACGCCAACGACACCTATCTCGAAGTCCATGCCGGCGCCGGCGGCACCGAGAGCCAGGATTGGGCCGAGATGCTCCAGCGCATGTACACGCGCTGGGCCGAGCGCCACGGCTTCAAGGTCGAGCTAATGGACTATCACGCCGGCGAGCAGGCCGGCATCAAGGGCGCGACGCTGCTGATCAAGGGCGAGAACGCCTATGGCTATGCCAAGACCGAGAGCGGCGTGCACCGCCTGGTCCGCATCAGCCCGTATGACAGCTCGGCGCGCCGCCACACCAGCTTCTCGTCGGTGTGGGTCTATCCGGTGATCGACGATTCGATCGATATCGAGATCAACGAGAGCGATCTCAAGATCGACACCTACCGCGCCTCGGGCGCGGGCGGCCAGCACGTCAACACCACCGATTCCGCGGTGCGCATCACCCATGTGCCCAGCGGCATTATCGTCGCCAGCCAGCAGGACCGTTCGCAGCACAAGAACCGCGCCACCGCGATGGGCATGCTGAAGGCCCGGCTGTACGAGGCCGAGCTGGCCAAGCGCGAGGCCGCGGCGATGACCGACTATTCGGCCAAGACCGAGATCGGCTGGGGCCACCAGATCCGCAGCTACGTCCTCCAGCCCTATCAGCAGGTCAAGGACCTGCGCACCGGCGTCACGTCGTTCGCGCCGTCGGATGTGCTCGACGGAGCACTCGACCCGTTCATGGCGGCTGCGCTATCACAGCGCGTGACCGGCGAGACGGTCGAGGTGGAGGATGTCGATTGAGCGTTCGTTTGGGAATGCGCCCTAGGGCGCATTGCGGCACCGGCCCGCTCCCCCACCCGGCCACCCAGCGCCAGTATCCTATGGGTGGCCGGGTGGGAGAGCGGGCCGGTGCCGCAACGAAATGCGCGTTTTCGCGCATTTCCAAACGACCAATGGCCGGACTTGCACTGATTTCGCTGCTCGCGCTCGCGGGCTGCGATGCGACGCGCCCGCGCCCCACGCCGACACCGACCGACGACCATGACTTCCCCGCCGCCGATCGCCCGGTCGCCACGATCGTCTCGTCGCGCTGGTCGACCGAGGAGACACGCGACCGTCTGAACGAAGCGGAAAAGGTCATGGACCTGGCCGAGATCCGCCCCGGCATGACCGTCGCCGATATCGGCGCGGGCGAGGGCTATTACACGATCCGCCTCGCCGCCCGCGTCGGCAAGGACGGCCGCGTGCTGGCGCAGGACATCATCCCCCAGGTGCGCGACGGCCTGGCCCAGCGCGTCGCGCGCGAGCGGCTCGACAATGTCAGCGTCCGCCTGGGCGAGCCGGAAGACCCCAAACTGCCCGCGAACAGCTTCGACCGCATCCTCATGGTGCACATGTATCACGAGATCGAGGCGCCCTACGAATTCCTGTGGCGCATGCGCCCGTCGCTGCGCGCCGGCGGCACGGTGGTGGTGGTCGACGCCAATCGCGAGACGCGCAATCACGGCACCCCGCCCGATCTGCTGAAATGCGAGATGACGGCGGTCGGCTATGCCCTGGTGACGATGCGCGACATGCCTTCGGCCGGCGGCTATCTGGCGATGTTCCGCGCCCAGGGCCCGCGCCCCGAGCCGGCGGCGATCCGCGCATGCAGGAATCCGGGCGTGACCGCACCGGCCGCCGCGCCCCGGACGCCGCACGCCCCGGCAAAGGGCGACGCGCCCTAAAGCAACCCCTGGTCGCGAAAGCTCCAGCGTTGCTTGCCCGATACGATCAGGTGATCGTGCAGCCGCATGTCCATCGCGCGCAGCGCGGTCGCGATGCGGCGCGTCACGTCGCGGTCGGCGCGGCTCGGCCAGGGTTCGCCCGACGGGTGGTTGTGCGCCATGACCACCACCTGCGCGTCGCAGGCGATCGCGTCCACCAGCAGCTGGCGCAACGACAGGTCGACGGCATCGCTGAGCGGCGATCGCACATGCCGCATCCCGCGCAGCCGCCCGCGATCGTCGCAATAGGCGAAGGCGGCGGCCTCGGCCGGTTCATGCGCCACACTGCCCGTCAGCAGCGGCAGCACCAGATCATATGCGCAGACCGGGTCCGGCAGGGGGGCGAGAAACGACATCGCGGCGTTGCTCGCCCACGCCCACGCGGCGGTCGAGCCGAACCGCCTCCGTCGCGGAGCAATGTGCCGCCGGATCGGAGGAACCCGATTGGCGACTCCGCCGCGCTTCGCTAGGTTCGCGCCATGCGGCAGTATCTCGACCTGATGGAACGCGCGCTCAGCCACGGTGCGGCGCAGATGGATCGGACCGGCGTCGGCACGCGCAGCGTGTTCGGCCACCAGATGCGCTTCGATCTAAGCGAAGGCTTCCCGGTGCTGACCACCAAGAAGCTGCACCTGCGCTCGATCATCGTCGAATTGCTGTGGTTCCTGCGCGGCGACACCAACGTCAAATGGCTCAACGATCGCCGCGTGAGCATCTGGGACGAATGGGCCGACGCCAATGGCGATCTCGGCCCGGTCTATGGCAAGCAGTGGCGCGACTGGACGGCGCCTGACGGCACCCATATCGACCAGATCAAGGAACTGATCGAAACCCTCAAGACCAACCCCGCCTCGCGCCGCATGGTCGTCTCGGCGTGGAATCCGGGCGAATTGCACGCGATGGCGCTCGCGCCGTGCCATTGCCTGTTCCAATGCCATGTCGCCAACGGCCGGCTCTCGCTCCAGCTCTATCAGCGTTCGGCCGACATCTTCCTCGGCGTGCCGTTCAACATCGCGAGCTATGCGCTGCTCACCCATATGCTCGCCCAGCAATGCGATCTGGAACCGGGCGAGTTCATCTGGACCGGCGGCGACTGCCACCTCTATTCGAACCATGTCGAACAGGCCGAGTTGCAGCTGTCCCGCGCGCCGCACCAGCTCCCCCGCCTCGAAATCCTGCGCAAGCCGCCCTCGATCGACGCCTACGAATATGAAGACTTCGTGCTCCACGACTATGTCGCGCAACCGCACATCAAGGCCGAGGTCGCGGTTTGATCGCCACCCTCAAATCCTCCCCCGCCAGGGGGAGGTGGCATGCGCAGCATGACGGAGGGGGAGGAAGCGACGTCCTCGCGATCGTTCCGCCGTCCGCCCCCTCCGTCGCCTTCGGCGCCACCTCCCCCTGGCGGGGGAGGATATGGCGTTGATCACCTTCCACCTCGCCCGCGCCTCCAACGGCGTGGTCGGCAGCGACGGCGACATCCCCTGGCACATTCCCGGGGAACAGCGCCGCTTCAAGGCCATGACCATGGGCAAGCCGATGGTCATGGGCCGCAAGACGTTCGAAAGCTTCCCCAGCCCCCTGCCCGGTCGCCGCCACATCGTGCTGACCCGCGACCGCGCATGGCGCGCGCAAGGCGCCGAGGTCGCGCATTCGGTCGACCAGGCCCTTGCCCTCGCCGCGAGCGAGCAGATCGCGGTGATCGGCGGCGCGGAGATCTTCGCACTGATGCTCGCACAAGCCGACCGCATCGAACTGACCGAAGTGCACATTTCACCTGAAGGCGATGCGATCGTCCCCCCCTTCGGCAACGAATGGCGCGAAACCGCGCGCGAGGATCACGAGGCGGATGGCGAGCGCCCCGCCTACAGCTTCGTCACGCTGGAACGCCGCCGCTAATTCCCAGGCGGGCTTGCACCAACGCCCACCCATGCCGCACAATCGCCGTTCCCCTGCGAAAGCAGGGGCCCAGGGCCACAAGTGCTGCCGCTCATAACTCTGGGCCCCTGCTTTCGCAGGGGAACTGAAGAGGAGAGGCGACATGAAACGCAAACACTGGCTCTGGCTCTTCGCCCTCCTCGCCATCGCCCTCCTCGCCTTCTTCACCCTCGCCCCCGGCATCGTCGAACGCGGCATGAACAAGGTCATCGCCACCACCCTCCCCACCGTCACCCCACAGACCCGCCGTCTCCACGCCACCCTCCAGATCGCCGACCTGCACGAAGACACGCTGCTCTGGAAACGCGATCTGCTCACCCGCTCCGACCAAGGCCAAGTCGATCTCCCCCGCCTGCAAGCGGGCAATGTCGCGCTGCAGATCTTCTCTTCTGTCACCAAGACGCCCAAGGGCCAGAATTACGACGCCAACGGCGCGGATACCGACAACATCACGCTACTGACCGTCGCCCAGCTCCAGCCCCCACGCACCTGGACATCGCTGCTCGAACGCTCGCTATGGCATGCGACCAAGCTGTTACGTGCATCTGCCAAGTCGGACGACCAGTTGCGGGTCATCGGCACGCCCGCCGGCCTCGATGAACTGCTGAGAATTCGCGACGCGCCCTTCCTCTGCTTCCATAACTGTCGAAAAAGCCGACGCACAGGTCCACTGGTTGGCGCGCTGCTCTCGATCGAGGGGCTGCACAACATGGAGGGCAAGCTCGCCAATCTCGACCGGCTGCACGCTGCCGGCTATCGCATGGCGAGCCTCACCCACTTCTTCGACAACGAACTCGCCGGCTCGATGCACGGTATCGCCAAGGGCGGCCTCACCCCGCTCGGCCGCGCGACGGTGCGACGCATGGAAAGGCTCGGCATGATCGTCGACATCGCCCATGCCAGCCACCGGTCGGTCGCCGAGATCCTGGCGATGGCCAAACGCCCGGTCGTCTCCAGCCATGGCGGCGTGCAGGCGGTGTGCAAGGTCAACCGCAACCTGACCGACGCCGAGATCCGCGGCGTGGCGCGAGCCGGCGGCGTCATCGGTATCGGCTATTGGGACGCCGCGATCTGCGGCACGCAGCCCGCCCAGGTCGCCGCCGCGATCCAGCATGTCCGCGACCTGGTCGGCATCGATCATGTCGGCCTGGGCTCCGACTTCGACGGCGCGGTCGCCACCGGCTTCGACACCGCGCAACTAGTGTATGTCACCCAGGCGCTGGTCGATCGCGGCTTCACGCCCGAGGAAATCCGCAAGGTGATGGGCGGCAACGCGCTGCGCGTGCTACGGGCCGGGATCGCGCCGGGGCGGTAGATTTTGCTCGCACAAAGACACGAAGACACAAAGAAACAGATAGTCGCGGCAGCGGCTTTCATCACGACGGCCCGGGCGCTTGCGGCCAAGTCGGATAGAGGCGCTTCGCGAAATTCCTTCTCTTTGTGCCTTCGTGGCTTTGTGCGAGTAAAAAAATTACAACCCCCGCACCAGCTGCACCGCGCAAGCGATCCACGCCGGTTCGGCCACCACCTGCTGCCGCGCCCCCGGTCCCAGCGGCAGCACGTTCAGCCGCCCCCCACCACTCTCCACATCGATCAGCCGCCCGAACAGGAATCGCCCCGCCGGGCGCGGGATCAGCACGTCGCGGTTGAGCGCCTGGCCGAACCGGCCGGGCTCCAGCCGGCGGCACCAGATCGTATCGCCCGCGCGATAGTCGCCGATTCCACCGCTCACCGTCACCGCGACCAACCCCGGCTCGACGCCGGGCGGCACCACCACCGCCTCGCGCCGCGGCGCATGCGCCCCGCCCGCGTCGAGCAGTGCCGCCACCGGGATGTCGGGCCGATCGGGCAGCGTCACCAGATCGGCGGCGGTCACGCCCAGCGCCGCCGCGATCCGGTTGAGCCAGCCGACCGACACCGTGCGCGTCCCCGTCTCCAGCCGGCCGATCGTCTGCGCCGTGGTCGGCGGCACACAGCGTTGCGCCACCTCCTCCAGCGTCAGCCCCTTCGCCCGCCGCACTTCCCGGATCGCCGTGATCATCGCACCCTCATGAACCTGATTGGTTCTTCACTTTCCTACAGAACATCCGCTGTGGCAATCCCGATTCGCATAACGGGAGACATGGACATGCGCGACCTGGCGGAACGATCGATCGAGGACGGCCACATCATCCACCACGCGCCGGCGCGCAAGACCGGCCGAAACGTCAGCGTCAACCTCGCCGAATCCCCGCTCGGCTGGCTTTTTTCGCGCAAGCTGGTGACCCCGCGCCAGTTCGAGGCGGGCGAGCGGCTGCGCGCCGATTACGAGACGGCGGCGCTGGGCGCGCGCGTCACGATGCGCTGGGAAGCGACGCCGACGCATCGCCGCCAGGGCGGCCCCGGCGCGCCGCTCGATCCCACATTGGCGCGGATCGCGGCCAAGCGCCGGTTCGACGCCGCGATCGCCGCCGCCGGCCCCGGCCTGTCCGATATCCTCTGGCGCGTGATCTGCGCCTGCGAAGGCCTGCCCGCCGCCGAACGCGCACTGGGCTGGCCGGCGCGTGCGGGCAAGCTCGTCCTCACCCTCGCGCTCGATCGCCTCGCCGATCACTATCGGCTGGGCTAGGGTCTGAACTCAATTTGGCGCCAGGCTAGGAGCAAGGAGGGAGCGATGCCAAAGCATCGTGACCCCAAGGGACTCTGGCGCGCGACGCCGCCTGGCGCCAAATTCGGACCGCCGCTGCCGGGTCCCATCAAAGTAATAGTTTGATGGGCGCCCTGCCGCGGTCGCCCGTGGAAGGCCGCCGAACCGCGTCGCTTGCTTGCGCGTAGCTTCAGCTACGCGACTGCGCTGCACGCCTTGTCGGTGGCCTTCCACGGGCAATCTCGATCCTCGTTTTAATCGAGTTCAGACCCTAGTTGGTGATCAGCATCGCCTCGGCCGGCGCGGCGCCCGGATTGCCGATCCGCACCGCCACCGCCCCGCCGCCCGGCGCGATGCGACAGGTCAGCGTCGCGCCCCCGGTGGTATCGGCGCACAGCTGCGCGCCCGCGGCATCGACCACGCGCAGCGTCACCGGCGCCGCGCCCACCCGCCGGACCGCGATCGTCAGCGGTTCGCCCGTCCGGCGCGACATCGGCACCGACCAGTCCGCCCCACCGGGGATCATCCGCCGCGTCGCCACCGCCTTGCCGTCGAGCACGCCGCGCGACACCTCGGCCTGCGCCGCCTCGACTTCGGCGAGCAGCACGGGATCGCCATTCGCCAGCGCCCGCGCCTCGGCATAGAGCTTGCCAGCCTCTGGCGACGGCGGCGCATCATGCGCGACGGCGCCCGTGGCGGCCAGCAGCGCCAGGCCGGCCACGGTTCTGCGCCACACGCTCACGCCGCCTTGACCGGAAACGACACGCCCCACACCGCACCGGCATTGCGCAGCGGCGGCAGCGTGTTGACCACGGGCGTGAGCCCCGAACCGTCGCCGGCATGCCGCACCGCCCAGCTCTGCGCGACATAATCGCCGCCGACGATCCGCACCGTGCGCGGCGTATCGTTCTGCACCCAGTCGATCTCGGCGAGCATGTCCATGTCGCCCTCGGCCAGGATGCGCGCCTCGGCGAACAGCGTCGCGGGCGTCGCCATGCCCGGCGTCAGAAGCTCGCGCTGCACGGTGCGCAGCGTCCGCGCCGCCTCGATCATCGCCAGCGGGTCGGCGGCGGCGCGAGCATAGCTCGCCAGTTCGGCGGTAAGCGCGATCGTCTCGGCCGGCGTGGCGGGCGCGGTGGACTGGATGGCGGAAAGGTCGGTCATGGCGGCGTCTCCCTGTAAAGTTGCACAGGCTTATTGCGACGCCGCGCCGTCCCCCGCCACTGACGCTTTCGGTCGAACGGCACGCCCGAGAAAGCGGCCATAGACCCAGCTGATCCCGATCAGCGCGATGCCCAGCCCCAGGAAGGACAGGATGCGCAGCACCCCGTCGAGCGCCGCCGCGTCGACCAGGAACACCTTCAGCGTCACCACGGTCAGCAGCGCCAGCCCCGCCACGCGCAGGTCGCGCGCCGCGCCGCGGATTCCCGCCGCCAGCCAGCCGAGCGCGAGCAGCAGCAGCGCGGCCGAATAGCCGTAATTCTCGCCGGTCGTGACCGGTCCGGTCAGCAGCGTGCCGTGCGTCGCCTGCCGCACCAGCGCCAGCACCGCGATGAGGCTGAAGACCATGCCGATCCGCCGCCACGGCGCGTCAAGCGCGAACCGCCAGCTCCACGCCGCCGCCAGCGCCAGGTGCACCACGGCGGCATTGAGCAGCGGGATCGATCCCACCTGCTGCGCCACGAAAACGGGGTTGAGCAGCATGACGTCGAACCACACGATCCGCGCCAGCCCCAAGCCGAACAGATAGATGCCGACCGCACCCAGCCCCGGCCGCCGCACCAGCCACCACCCCGCGCCGAGCAGCGCTTGGCTGATCAGCGCCCGCTCGACCAAGCCCCAGCGCACGAAGCGCGCGTCGTCGGCGATCGCCAGCGGCAGCTTCGCGACATGCCACAACAGGATCAGCCCGGCCGCGATCCCGCCGATCAGCGCCGCGGTCCGCAGCCGCCCGAACATCCGCGGCTCCACCCGCAGCAGCAGCACCACCGCCGCCGCGACCGGCAGCAGCACGCGAACCCCATCGAACAGCGGCGGCAAGTAGCGGAAGGGCAACGCGTCCCCGCCGATCGAGCTAAGCACCGCTTCGAGATAATAGGCGACCGTCTCGCCGCCCACCGCCAGCGCCGCGATCAGCGCCACCGCCGGCAGCAGGAACAGGCCGGCATCGCCGGTCCGCCGCGCCCAGCCGCCCAGTGCCACCGCCGCCCCGGCGACCGCCAGCGGCGCCCAGGCGATCGGCGCGACCTGCCCGACCGCCACGCTCCAAAGCAGCGCGGCGATCAACGCACCGCCGAGCAGCCCCGGATCGCGGACGTTCACCGCCGCGCGCCGCCGCCAGCTGACGAACCCGGCCAGCGCCGCCGCGATCAGGCCGAGCACCGCCCATTGCCAGTCGCCCAGCCGCTCGGCCGCCAGCGTGTTGGCGATCAGCAGCGGCCCGGCGATTCCGGCCAGCGCCACCACGCTCCACTCGCGCGCACGGCCGATCAGCACGATGCCCGCCGCAGCGAACAGGATCGCCGCCGCCACCGCCCCGGCCGGCGAAGCACCGGGCTCCAGCCGCGCCAGCCCGGTCGCGATCAATGCCAGGGCCAGCACCGCCGCCGCGACCGCGCCCGGCAGATAGCGCGCGTCGCGCCACGCCAGCACCAGGCTCGCGCCCGCCAGCGTCAGATACATCGCCCAGGCCAGCCCGCCGAAATCGAGCGCCGGCGCGAATGCCAGCAGCTGCACCAGCCCGGCGACCAAAGGCGCCAGCCGCAGCCATGGCGAACCGATGCCCGCGCGCGGCAGCGCGAGGCTGGCGGCGATGGCCAGCACCACCGCGAATGCCGCCGCACCACCATGGCCATCGCTCAGCACGACCAGCAGGAAGTTGATCCAGCCGAACCCGGCGACCGTGGCGGCGATCGCCAGCCACGCCCAGCCGCGATGGATCGCCAGCGCGAACAGCGCCCCGGTAAAGAACGCCAGATACACCAGCAACGGCGCGATCCCCGCCGCGTCATACCCCGCCACCAGCGGCGCGGCGAACCCGCCGGCCAACGCCAGCACCGCGGTCGGCGGCCCGTGCCGCAACGCCAGGCCGAGCGCGAGCGCGGTCACGCCCAGCATCACCACGAACGCCGGCAAGGGCGGCACAAGGTCATAGAGCGCGGCCGCCAGGTACAGCGCGCCATAGCCGCTCGCGATCCCCGCCCCGGCCAGTGCCTGCGCGACGCGCGGGTCCTCGGCAGTGGCGGGAAAACGCCGCGCCGCCTCGCTCGCCACGACCAGCGCCAGCGCGAACAACCCGGCGGCGAAGGTGCGCACCCCCGGCCCCAACAGCCCGCTCTCGATCGCATAGCGCACCAGAAAGAACCCCGCCGCGATCAGCGCCACCGCGCCGATCCACACCGGCAACCGCGCGCCGATCAGCGATTCAAGGCCGGGGCGGGTCCAGGCGGGCTCGGGCTCGCTCGGCGCTTCGGCAGGTTCGACCAGTGGCGGCTCAGCCGGCGCGGGCGGCGCAGGCCGCACGACCCACGGTTCCTCGACGGCCTCCGACATGGAGGCGCTCGGTGCAACCACCGGTTCGGCAAGCGGCAGCGGCGCGGTCACTGCGCGCGCGTCAAGTTCCAGCAGATCGATCCGCCGCGACAGGGTTTTCACCCGCGTCGCCAGATTCGCCACGACGATGCCCAGCGCGACCACGGCCAGCAGAAGAATGCCGGTCAAGCCGCCGCTCGCATGTCGTCTCGGTCGGTCATCATCGCCCCTTGTCGCATCG
This sequence comes from uncultured Stakelama sp., assembly GCA_964413495.1. Lineage (GTDB taxonomy): Bacteria > Pseudomonadota > Alphaproteobacteria > Sphingomonadales > Sphingomonadaceae > Sphingomonas. The sequence continues at coordinate 70,205 of CAYPRW010000008.1, forward strand.
CCGGCACGCCCACGCCAGCCCCGCCTGAAACGGCTCTCGATGGAATTCGATGCTACATCTGAGCCAAAACGCGGCAGTTCCCCTGCGACCTGAAGGGCGGCCGCAGGCCAACGCAGGGGCCCAGGGTCACAAGCGACTTCATCTGAAACCCTGGCCCCCTGCTTTCGCAGGGGAACGTGCTTCAATTGAAGCGAAAACGATCCTAGATGCGGCGCCATGGAACTCGCCTTCACCAAATGCCACGGCTCGGGCAATGATTTCGCGCTGGTCGACGCGCGCGATCCCGCGCTCGCGGCGATCGACTGGGCGCCGGTCGCGCGGCTTGTGTGCGACCGCGCCGGGCCGGTCGGCGCCGACGGCATCCTGTTGCTGGCGGCGGGCGATGCGACCCACGCTTTCGGCATGCGCGTCATCAACGCCGACGGCAGCGAGCCCGAAACCTGCCTCAACGGCCTGCGCTGCGTCGGCCGCGCCGGGCTCGACGCGCTCGGGCTCGACGAAGCGAAGGTCAAGCTCAAGACCAGCAGCGCGCACGTCGCGCGCCAGACCGAACTCGCGCCGGGCGTGACGACGATCCGCACCGTCGCCGGCCCCGCCTCGGCCGATCCGGCGGACATCGGCCTGCACGTGCCCGCCCCCGTGATCGATGCGCCGATCCCCGGCCTGCCCGATCCGCGCCGCTTCACCGCGCTGGCGATGCCCAACCCGCACCTCATCGCCTTTGTCGACAAGATCGACGTCGCCGAACTGGTCGCGCTGGGCGAATGGTGCGAGGCACGCCCCGCACTGCTCGCCGACCGCGCCAATGTCAGCTTCTGCGAAGCGCGGCCCGACGGCCTGTTCGTCCACACGTTCGAGCGCGGCGTCGGCCTCACCAACGCCTGCGGCACGGCGATGGCCGGCGCGACCCATGCGGCGGGCCTCACCGGCCGCGTGCCCTTCGGACGGGAAATCACCGTCCACAACCCCGGCGGCCGCGTGCGCGTCACCGCCGCCGGCCCCGAAGGCGACAACCGCGTCACCATCGCCGGCAACGCGACGTTCGAATATGACGCGACGATCGAGGTCTATGGAAACAAGATCGACCCGCTGCGCGTCACCCACGACCGCGCCGACGAACGCGCCGCCTGGGCGCGCGTCATCGGCTAACGCCGCAGCAATCGCCCCAGCACCGACCGGTCGCGCAGGATCTCGCGCGCCGCATTATGGCCAGGCGCGCCGGTCACCCCGCCGCCCGGATGCGTGCCCGCCCCGCACATATAGAGCCCCGCGATCGGCCCGCGATAATCGCCATGCCCCAGCACCGGCCGCGCCGCCCACAGTTGATCGAGCGACATCCGCCCGTGGAAGATGTCGCCCCCGACCAGCCCGAACTTGCGCTCCAGGTCGAGCGGCGAGTGGATCTGCCGCGCGATCACCGCGCCCCGGAAATTGGGCGCATGCGCGGTCACCGTGTCGATGATGTCGTCCGCCGCCGCCTCGCGCTCGTCGTCCCAGCTGCGGCCATTGGGCAGCTCCGGCGCGAAATGCTGGCAGAACAGGCTGGCGACATGCGCGCCCGGCGGGGCGAGGCTGTGGTCCACCAGCGAGGGGATCGTCATCTCCACCACCGGCGCGTTCGACCAGCCATAGGCGACCGCATCGGCATGCGCGCGGTCCATATAGTCCATCGTCGGCGCGATCACGATCCCGCTGCGGTGATGCTCCCCGTCCTTGCCCGGCAGCACGGTGAAATCTGGCAACTCGGACAGCGCCACGTTCATCCGAAAGCTGCCCGAACCGGTCTTGAACCCATCGATCCGCCGCCGGAACTCCGCATCCAGATCGCCCGGCGCCACCAACCGACGATAAAGCAGCGCCGGCCCGACATTCGCCGCGACGATCCGCGCCGCGATCTCCTCCCCGCTTTCCAGCCGCACGCCCGCGACCCTGCCGCGCTCCACCAGCACCCGTTCGACCGGCGCCTCCAGGCTGATCTCGACCCCCGCCTCGCGCGCCGCATCGGCCATCATCGCGGTGATCGCGCCCATCCCGCCGACCGGATGCCCCCACGCCCCCTTTTTCCCGTTCACCTCGCCGAACACATGGTGCAGCAGCACATAGGCCGATCCCGGCGCGGAAGGCCCGGCATAATTGCCCACCACGCTGTCGAACGCGAACGCCGCCTTGACGTGCGCGTTCTCGAACCACCCGTCCAGAAACGCGCGCGCCGACTGCACGAACAGCGCCAGCGCATCGCGCTGTCCTTCGATCGGCAGCCGCGCCAGTTCGCGCCCCTGCCCTACCGCCGCCAGCAGCGCCGCGATCCCGCCCCCGGCGTTGGGCGGCGTCTTCAGCGCAAGCCCGCGCAACAGATCCGCCACCCGCTCGAGCGCCGCCTCATACCCCGCCAGCGCCTCGGCATCCCTCGCCGAAAACCGCGCGAACTCGGCCCGCGTCCGGTCATGCCCGCCGCCCAGCAACAGGTGATCGCCCTCCAGCGGCAGGAAGTTGCTCACCGGCCGCTCGATCACGCGATAGCCGCGCGCCGCCAGCTTCATGTCGGCGATCACCCGTCGCTGGAGCAGGCTCACCGTATAGCTCGCGGTCGAATTGCGGAAACCGGGATGAAATTCCTCGGTCACCGCCGCGCCGCCCACCACAGCGCGCCGCTCCAGCACCCGCACCTTCAACCCCGCCCGCGCCAGATAGAATGCGCAGACGAGCCCGTTATGCCCGCCGCCGACGATCAGCGCGTCGTATTTCCGCGTCACGCCTTCAGGCGCTGCGCATGCCAGCCGACATGCTCGGGCAGGAAGGTCGAGATGAAATAATAGCTGTGGTCATAGCCCGGCTGCATGCGCAGCGTCAGCTCGATCCCCGCCGCCTCGCACGCCGCCTTCAGCAGCTCCGGCTTCAACTGCTCGCTCAGGAATTGATCGGCATCCCCCTGATCGACCAACAGCTCGGGCACGCACAGCCCGTCCGCGATCATCGCGCAGGCGTCGTAAGCGCGCCAATCCTCGCGGTTCGCCCCGATATAGCCGGTCAGCGCCTTCTCGCCCCACGGGCAATTGAGCGGCGACACGATCGGCGAAAACGCGCTCACCGACCTGAACCGGTCGGGGTTGCGCAATCCGATGGTCAGCGCGCCATGCCCGCCCATCGAATGGCCGGTGATCCCCTGCCGCGCCAGATCGGCCACCGGAAACTCGCGCAGGATCAGCGCCGGCAGTTCGTCCTCGATGTACGATCGCATGCGGAAATTCGCCGCCCACGGCGCCTCCGTCGCATCGACATAGAAACCCGCGCCCTTGCCGAAATCATAGCCCTCGTCGTCGGGCACCTCGTCCCCGCGCGGCGAGGTGTCGGGCGCGATGAAGATCACGCCATGCTCGGCGCACGCCGCGCGATACTCGCCCTTCTCCGTGACATTGGCGTGCGTGCAGGTCAACCCCGACAGATACCACAGCACCGGCAGCTTCGCGCCGTCTTCATGCTCGGGCACGAACACCGAAAAGGTCATCGGCGTGCCCGTCGTCGCGGAGTCATGACGATACACGCCCTGCACCCCGCCATGCGCCTTGTTCGTCGAGACCGTTTCGAGCGTCATCTGAACACCACCGTCCTGTTGCCGTTGAGGAATACGCGCCGCTCGCCCAGCGCATCGACCGCGCGCGCCAGCACCTGCGCCTCGATGTCGCGGCCGATGCGGATCAGATCGTCGACGCCGTCGCGATGGTCGACCCGCTCCACCGCCTGCTCGATGATCGGCCCTTCGTCCAGATCGCTGGTGACGAAATGCGCGGTGGCGCCGATCAGTTTCACGCCGCGCTCGTGCGCACGGTGATAGGGCCGCGCGCCCTTGAAGCCGGGCAGGAAGCTGTGATGGATATTGACACACCGCCCCGCCAGCCGCTCGGCGAACCCGGGCGTCAGGATCTGCATATAGCGCGCCAGCACCAGGTACGGCGCGCCCGCTTCCGCCATCACCGCCTCGATCGCGCGCTCCTGCGCCTCGTTGCCGCCCTCGCCCACCGGCAAGTGGTGGTAGGGCACGCCATGCCATTCGGTGAGGCCGCGCAGCTTGTCATGGTTCGACACCACCGCCACGATCCGCGCCGCCAGCGTGCCCGATTGCTGGCGATGGAGCAGGTCGTTCAGGCAATGCGAGCCCTTCGACACCGCCACCACCAGCCTGGGCTGCTCGGCCCGCGCCGACAGCGCCCAATCCAGCTCGAACTGCCCCGCCACCGGCGCGAACGCCGCGACCAGCGCCTCGCGATCCGCCGGAAAGCCCGCACCGCCCGCCGTGAACACCACGCGCATGAAGAAGCGCCCGGTCCCCAGATCGGCATATTGCTGGCTGTCGAGGATGAACCCCTCGTGCCGCGCCAGGAATCCGCTCACCCCCGCGACGATCCCCACCCGATCGGCGCAGGTGAGCGTCAGGATCCAGCCCGCGCTCATGCCGGGAAACGATAGAGCGCGCACAGCTTGTTGCCCGCCGGATCGCGCAGATAAGCGAGGTACAGCTTGCCGACCGGGTTGGTCCGCACGCCCGGCGGATCCTCGATCGCGGTGCCGCCCTGCGCCAGCCCGGCGGCATGCCATGCGTCCACCATCTCGGGGCTGTCGGCGGCAAAGCCCACCGTGCCGCCATTGGCGTGGCAGGCGGGCTCGCCGTCGAGCGGCAGGCTCAGCATGAACACCCCGCCATTGTGGCGATAGAAGACGCGCCCCTTGGGATCGACCCCGCCGGGCTGGCCGCCCAGCGCGCCGATCGCCGCATCATAGAATGCCTTGGACGCGGCGATGTCGTTCGCCCCCAGCATGACGTGACTGAACATTCGTTCCTCCGTGTTCGGTTGCTGATTGCAACCTCTCACGTCCGGGGACGCGCCCGTCAATATGGCGGCGGCCGATACACCACGCCGCGCATGCGTTGCGCGGCATGCATCGGCTCGATCGCGATCCCGATCAAGCCCGCACCACCGGACGCTGCGGCGATCCCTCGCCCAGATTGTGCGTGCCGCCGGGCTCGATGTTGATCACCCGCACTTCGCCGCGCCGCGCGACCGGACGGTGCTCGACGCCGCGCGGCACCACGAACAGCTCGCCCGGACCCAGCGTGACGGTGCGATCGCGCAGCTCGATATCCAGCTCGCCGTCGAGTACGAGGAAGAAGTCGTCGGTGTCGGCATGCGCGTGCCAGACGAACTCGCCCTCGACCTTGACGATGCGGATGTCGTTGCCGTTATAGGTGGCGACGAGCCGCGGCGCCCAATGATCGGAAAAGCCGGCGAACTTCTCCGCCAGATTGACCTTGTCCATCAATAGACGACCACGCTGCGGATGCTCTCCCCGGCATGCATCAGGTCGAACCCCTTGTTGATCTCGTCCAGGCTCAACACATGGGTGATCATCGGATCGATGGCGATCTTGCCGTCCATATACCAGTCGACGATCTTGGGCACGTCGGTGCGCCCCTTCGCCCCGCCGAACGCGGTGCCGCGCCAGTTGCGCCCGGTGACCAGCTGGAACGGGCGCGTCGCGATCTCCTTGCCCGCCTCGGCCACGCCGATCACGATGCTGGTGCCCCAGCCGCGATGGCACGCCTCCAGCGCGGTGCGCATCACCTCGGTATTGCCGGTGCAGTCGAACGTATAGTCGGCGCCGCCATCGGTCAGCGCCAGGATCGCCGCGACCGTCTCGTCGCGCGACATGCCTTTGGTGTTGAGGAAGTCGGTCATGCCGAACTTGCGGCCCCATGCCTCGCGGTCGGGGTTGATGTCGACGCCGATGATCCGGTTCGCGCCGGCAAGCCTCGCGCCCTGCAGCACGTTGAGGCCGATCCCCCCCAGCCCGAACACCACGACATTGTCGCCGACCTGCACCTTGGCGGTATTGACCACCGCGCCCACGCCGGTGGTCACGCCGCAGCCGATATAGCAGCTCGTCTGGAACGGCGCGTCCTGGCGGATCTTCGCCACCGCGATCTCGGGCAGCACGGTGAAGTTCGAAAAGGTCGAACAGCCCATATAATGGAAGATCGGCTGCCCCTTGTAGGAAAAGCGCGTCGTCCCGTCGGGCATCAGCCCCTTGCCCTGCGTCGCGCGGATCGCGGTGCACAGGTTGGTCTTGCCGGACAGGCACGATTTGCACTGGCGGCATTCGGGCGTGTAGAGCGGGATCACATGATCGCCCGGCGCCACGCTGGTCACGCCCGCGCCGACTTCGCGCACGATGCCCGCGCCCTCATGCCCCAGCACGCTGGGGAAGATCCCCTCGCTGTCGAACCCGTCCAGCGTATAGGCGTCGGTATGGCAGATGCCGGTCGCCATGATCTCGACCAGCACTTCGCCCGCCTTCGGCCCTTCCAGGTCGAGTTCGACGATCTCGAGCGGCTTCTTCGCCTCGAACGCGACGGCGGCACGGGTCTTCATGAGTCTGTGATCCTTCCTGCTTCCCGCCCTCCTAGTTTCTTTGCGTTCGAGAGAAAATCGCTAGGATCGGCAAAACACTATTGCAGTTCAGGGATAATGGGCACCAGCCGATGAAAGCATGGGAAGGGGTGGACGAAGTGGTCGCGGTGGCCGAGGCGGGCAGCTTCGTCGCGGCGGCGCGGCGGCTCGACATGTCGGTCTCGCACATCAGCCGCGCGGTGGCGCGGTGCGAGGAACGGCTGCAGACGCAAGTGTTCGCGCGCACCACGCGCTCGGTTCGCCTGACCGATACCGGCCGGCTGCTGGTCGAACAGTTCCAGCGCCTGATCGCCGAACGCGAAGAGGCGTTCGCGATGGTCGAGGCAAGCGGCGAGCCGCAGGGCGCGCTGCGCATGACCTGCTCGATCTCGCTCGGCGAACGGTTCGTGGCGCCGATCGTGCGCGGCTATGCGCAGGAGCATCCGCGGCTGTCGATCGAACTCGATCTCACCAACCGCGTGGTCGATCTGGTGTCGGAAGGCTATGATCTCGCCATCCGCACCGGCTCGCTCGGCGACACGCGGCTGCTGCGGCGACAGATTTCCAGCCGCCGGGTCGAACTGTGCGCCGCGCCCGCCTATCTCGCCCGGCGCGGCACCCCCGACACGATCGACGATCTCGCCGCGCACGATTGCCTCGTCGGCTCGACGCGCACCTGGCATTTCGCCGTGGCGGGTGAGGTTCAAGGCTATCGTCCCACGCCCCGTTGGCAGTGCAACAGCGGCGCGGCGATCGCCGACGCGGCGATCGCCGGCATGGGCCTGTGCCACCTGCCGGCCTTCTACGTCCGCAACGCGATCGCGGCGGGCGCGCTGGTGCCGCTGCTGGAGGCGTTTCGCCCGCCCGAGGAGCCGGTCTGGGCGGTCTATCCCCAGCGCCGCCATTTGCTGCCGAAAGTGCGGCGGCTGGTCGATCAACTGATCGCCGGGCTGGGCAACGCGATCTAGCGGGATGTCCTGTTCAAGTCGATCCGGCTCGTTCCCCTGCGAACGCAGAAGTCCAGGGCCCGGAGCGGTTGACGCCCCAACGCATTCCCACGGCTTGTTCCCCTGCGAACGCAGGGGCCCAGGGCCCGGAGCACATCGCCTGTGATCCTGGGCCCCTGCGTTCGCAGGGGAACAAGTCGATCCGAACGGGACAGACCCCAGCCGGATGCTGGAAATGGGACGGCCAGTCGCCATGCCCCCGCTTCCGTCACCTACCCCCTTCCGTCATCCTGAACTCGTTTCAGGATCCATCTCTCCACCCGCGGCTCGGCCGCCTGTCGCACGGTGGATCCTGAAACGAGTTCAGGATGACGGCACGAAGGGATCATCTGCCGTCTCCGCCGCGACGCACGCGACGCCCGAACGGCAACGCGCCCTCAGATCACGTCCATCTCCGCCTTGTAGTGATGCCATGCCAGGATCGCCGCCGCGCCGCGATGCGGGCGCCAGCCTTGCGCGATCTCGCGCGTCAGCTTTTCCGACGGGCGCTGCGCATGGCCCATGATCCGCCCGATCTCGATCTGCACGGCCAGGTCGCCCGCCGGCCACACATCCGGCCGCCCCTCGGCGAACAGCAGGTAGATTTCCGCCGACCAGCGCCCGATCCCCTTGACCCGCACCAGCTGCGCGATCGCGGCCTCGTCGTCTTCGGGCAGGTTCAGCAGGTCGAGCCGCCCGCTCGTCACCTCCTCAGCCAGGCTGCGGGCATAGCTCGCCTTCTGGCGCGACAGCCCCGCCGCGCGCAACGCCTCGTCGGATGCCGCCGCGACCACCGCCGGATCGGTCAGGTCGCCCAGCCCCGCCGCCAGCCTGTTCCAGATCGCCGCCGCCGCCGCCACGCTCACCTGCTGGCCGACGATCGTGCGCAGCAGCGTCTCGTAACCGGGATCGCGCAGCCGCGGCGCGGGATAGCCCACGCGCGCCACCGCTGCCGCGATGCGCGGCTCGATCGCGGCGATCGCATCCAGCGCGGTCTTCAACTGGTCGGCGCTCAGGCCCATTTGCGTGCATCCTTGAAACACATGTCATTTGCGGGCATTGGCGCCCGCCACGGAGGAACCATCATGCCCAAGCTTATCGTCGTCACACGCGAAGGAGAAGAACGCGCGGTCGAGGGTGAAACGGGCCTTTCGGTCATGGAGGTGATCCGCGACAACGGGTTCGACGAGCTGCTCGCGCTGTGCGGCGGCTGTTGCTCGTGCGCGACCTGCCACGTCCATGTCGATCCGGAATTTGCGGCCAAACTGCCGCCGATGGGCGAGGACGAGAACGACCTGCTCGACAGCACGTCCGACCGCGACGATCATTCGCGCCTGTCGTGCCAGATCCAGTTCGGCCCGGCGCTGGACGGTCTGCGGGTCAGGATCGCGGCGGAGGATTAGGGTCTGAACTCAATTAAAACGAGGTCGAGACGGAGCCGAATTTGGCGCCAGGGTAGGAGCAAGGAGGGAGCGATGGAGTTCCATCGTGACCCCAAGGGACTCTGGCGCGCGACGCCGCCTGGCGCCAAATTCGCCCTCCGCAGCCTGTCCGACGATGCTTCGCATCGTCGGAGCCTGGGGCTGCTCCGCCCGCCGCTGCCGGGTCCCATCAAAGTAATAGTTTGATGGGACCCTGCCGCGGTCGCCCGAGGAAGGCCGCCGAGCCGCGTCGCTTGCTTGCGCGTAGCTTCAGCTACGCGTCTGCGCTACGCGCCTTGTCGGCGGCCTTCCTCGGGCGATCTCGATCCTCGTTTTAATTGAGTTCAGACCCTAAGGCAACCGCCGCTCAGTTCAGCGGCGCCACCTTCACCACCGCCATCGGCGCGTCCTTGCTCAGCGGCGTCGCCTTCCACGTCACCGTCCTGCGCCCACCCGCGCTGGTCGCGCCGTCTTCGTTGTTCTGGCTGACGATCTCGCCGTCGGTGACCAGCGTGAACGTGCCGTCCAGCTTCGACTTGTCGTCGATCTTGCCCTTGGCCGGCGAATCATTGTCGCCGAACGCCGGCGCCTTCACCCGCACCATGTCCTTGCCGCGCAGTTCCAGGATCACGAACGGAAAGATCACCTCGGCATCGACGTTGAACGGCCACATGAAGCCGTGGGTCAGCTTGCCGGCGATCCGGTAATCGACCAGGAACACGCCGCCGCCCTTGTAGACGACCGATCGATAGCCCGCCTCCTTGGTCAGCGCCTCGGCGATCGCCTTGAACTTGGCCTCCTTCTTGGCCTTTTCGGCGGCATCGTCCTGCGCCGGCGCGGTCTCGTTTTCGGCCGGCATGTCGGCGCAGTCCGACGGGTTCGGCTCGGCCGCGCAATCTTCCTGCCATGACGCGGCGCGAAACAGCGCGGTCGAGCTGGTGCCCTCCTTCTTCTCCTTGTCGCTATCCTTGAAGGCGTCGCCCATGCCCTTGGCCATCTCGCCCGCGATATCGACCGCGATCACCTCGCCCTGATAGCTGAAGGTAAAGCTGCGATCGGCCAGGATCGTCAGCGACGAGGTGAACTTGCCGGGGCTGAACGCACAGCCGACCAGCACCAGCGGCGCCATCACGGCCAGCGCCAATCCCTTCAACCGATCGAACATGCTCACCCCCTCGAAACCGCCGCATATAACGCGATCGCCGCCGCATTCGACACGTTCAGACTCTCGATCCGTGGCGAGATCGGCAGCCGCGCCAGCTCGTCGCAATGCTGCGCGGTGTTATGCCGCATCCCCTCGCCCTCCGCGCCCAGCACCAGCGCCGGCCGCGTGTCGCCCATCACCTGCGCCAGCGTGCCCTTGGCCTCGCCCGCCAGCCCGATCCGCCAGAACCCCGCCTCGCCGATCTCATCCAGCGCGCGGGCGAGGTTGACCACCCGCACCCACGGCACGATCTCCAGCGCGCCCGACGCCGATCGCGCCAGCGCGCCGGATTCGGGCGGCGCGTGCCGGTCCTGCGTGACGATGCCCAGCGCATCGAACGCCGCCGCCGAACGCAGGATCGCACCGACATTGTGCGGATCGGTGACATGATCCAGCACCAGCAGCGGCCGCCGGTCGTCCGCGCCCGCCTCCAGCAGGTCGCCCAGCCAGATTTCCTCCAGCGGATCGACCTCGATCACGATCCCCTGGTGCGGCGCGTCGCCCGGCACCAGCCGCGCCAGATCGGCGGCTTCGGCATAGGTGATCGGCAGCACCGGCGGCAGTTCCAGCGCCGCCAGCGCCTCGCGCGTCCCCCACACCTTGCGCACGGTGCGGTCGGGATTGGCCAACGCCGCCGTCACCGGATGCCGCCCCCAGAAACGCGGCCGCGCGCTCGATTGGCTGGACGGGCGGTGCCCGCGTCTCGGTCCCTTGCTCATGATGGTGCGCTTAAAGCGTTTCCGCCTGCGGCGGAAGCGGGGCGTCAGGGGGAAAGTGGCGCGGGTAGCGGGAATCGAACCACGCGCGCAGCCCGGCAGAGCGGAGCGCCAGCAACGGATTCGCGGGTTCAACGCGACGGCGGTTATGAAGCGGATCCGGAGGGCAAGGGATTGGAGCGGGTAGCGGGAATCGAACCCGCGTATTCAGCTTGGAAGGCTGCTGCACTACCATTGTGCTATACCCGCCCATCCGGCGCAGCATATCCCGTAAAGGGAGGTGGTGGAAGGGACTGGATTCGAACCAGTGTACGCTCACGCGGGCAGATTTACAGTCTGCTGCCTTTAACCACTCGGCCACCCTTCCATGCGGCACGCCGAAGCGAGTGCGGGCCAATGCCGAAGGCGTCCGCCCCTGTCAACGCCTAGCGCGGCTTTGTGCGGTTCGGCGCGACGCCGGCCGATCGACGCACGCCCCCTTGACGTCGCGCGCGCATCCGGCCAAACGCGCCCCGCATTTCCGAAACGCCCGGCCGCCGAGTCCTGTCGAAGGGCGGCCTGGGCTCCGCTGGCAGGCGGAGAATTGTATCCATGGCAAATGTCGCGGTGATCGGCGCCCAATGGGGCGACGAGGGCAAGGGCAAGATCGTCGACTGGCTCGCCAGCCGCGCCGATCTGGTCGTGCGGTTCCAGGGCGGCCACAATGCCGGCCACACGCTCGTCGTCGGCGACAAGACCTACAAGCTCTCGCTGCTCCCTTCGGGCCTGGTGCGCGGCACGCTGTCGGCGATCGGCAACGGCGTGGTGTTCGATCCGTGGCACTTCCGCGACGAGATCGAACGGCTGCGTGCGCAGGGCGTCGCGATCACGCCCGACAATCTCCAGGTCGCCGAGACCGCGCCGCTGATCCTCCCCTTCCACCGCGATCTCGACGCCCTGCGCGAAGACGCATCGGGCGCGGGCAAGATCGGCACCACCCGCCGCGGCATCGGCCCGGCTTACGAGGACAAGGTCGGTCGCCGGGCGATCCGGGTGTGCGATCTGGCGCATCTCGACGATCTCGATGCGCAGCTCGACCGCGTGTGCGCCCATCACGACGCACTTCGAGCAGGCTTCGGCCAGCCGCCGATCGACCGCGCCAAGCTGATCGACGACCTGCGCGAGATCGCCGACGCCGTGCTGCCCTATGCCGCGCCCGTCTGGCTGACGCTCAAGGACGCCAAGGAACGCGGCCGCCGCATCCTGTTCGAAGGCGCGCAGGGCGTGCTGCTCGACGTCGACCACGGCACCTACCCCTTCGTCACCTCGTCCAACACGGTGAGCGGCAGCGCGGCCTCGGGCTCCGGCCTCGGCCCGGGCTCGGTCGGCTTCGTGCTCGGCATCGTCAAGGCCTATACCACGCGCGTCGGTTCCGGCCCCTTCCCGTCCGAACAGGACAATGAGATCGGCGAGCTGCTCGGCACCAAGGGCCATGAATTCGGCGTGGTCACCGGCCGCAAGCGCCGCTGCGGCTGGTTCGACGCGGTGCTGGTGCGCCAGTCCGTCGCGGTCAGCGGCATCACCGGCATCGCGCTGACCAAGCTCGACATCCTCGACGGGATGAAGGCCCTGCGCATCTGCACCGGCTACAAGGTCGGCGACAGACATTATGACTATCTGCCGCCCAGCCCGCAGGACCAGGCGCGCGCCGAGGCGATCTATGAGGAATTCGAAGGCTGGAGCGGATCGACCGCGGGCGCGCGCAGCTGGGCGCAGCTGCCGGCGCAGGCGATCAAATATATCCGCCGGATCGAAGAGCTGATCGGCTGTCCGGTGGCGCTGGTCTCGACCAGCCCGGAGCGTGAGGACACGATCCTGGTCCGCGACCCCTTCGCCGATTGACTCGCACGTGCGAAACGGCCCGCGCCATGCCGGCGCGGGCCGTGCGGACGGTATCGCCGCCCCGGACGTGGCAGGGGATCGGACCACGCCCGGAACGACGAAACCTTAGCGATCAATAGGATGCGTTGGGCGGCGCCTCCGCACTATTGCCGGCCGGCTCGGCGCTCGGCTCCACATCGGTCGCGTTCGACAGCGTGTCGTTCGAGGTGGTGTCGGCCGGCGCGGGCACGCCTTCATTGGTCATCTGGTTCTGCAACGGCGATTCCTGCGCCGCGGGCAGATTGGCAAGGGCTGCGGTCGATCCGCAGAGGATGATCAGGCTGGCGAGCGTTTTGGTACGCATGAATACTCCTGGTTGGATGGCGAAGGACAAACGGCCGGCGCGGCCGACGGTCGCAATCGCGTTCCTCGCTCCGTCGATCCTACGGCCCGGCTCGACCCGCAGCCGTGGCGATTCAGGGGCGGGACGATCCGCCGACCTGCGCGCGATGCAATAATTTCTGGTCGGCCAGCACCAGCGCCATCATCGCCTCGACCACCGGCACGCCGCGAATGCCGACGCACGGATCATGCCGCCCCTTGGTGCGGATCTGCGTCGCCTGCCCGTCGCGCCCGATCGTCTCGACCGGGGTCAGGATCGAGGACGTCGGCTTGAACGCCACGCGCACGCGCACCGGCTGGCCGGTCGAGATGCCGCCCGCGATCCCCCCGGCATGGTTGGCCAGGAATTCCGGACCCGCGCCCGCCGCGCCCGGCCGCATCGCATCGGCATTGCCCTCGCCCGTCGAAAGCGCCGCGGCGAAACCGTCGCCGATCTCGACGCCCTTGACCGCGTTGATGCCCATCATCGCGCTGGCCAGCTCGCTGTCGAGCTTGGCATAGAGCGGCGCGCCCCAGCCTGCCGGTACGCCGGTCGCCTCGCACACCACCACCGCGCCGAGCGAGGAACCGTCCTTGCGCGCGGCATCGACCAGCCTCTCCCACGCTGCGGCCGCCACCGCATCGGGCGAGAAAAAGGCGTTGTTGCCGATCTCGTCCGCATCGAACCGCGCCTCGTCGATCGCCACCTGCCCGATCCGTTCGACCCAGGCGCGGATCCGCACTTCGGGGATCACCAGCCGCGCGACCGCGCCGGCCGCGACCCGGCTCGCCGTCTCGCGCGCCGACGAACGCCCGCCGCCGCGATAGTCGCGAAAGCCGTATTTCGCGTCATAGGCATAGTCGGCATGGCCGGGGCGATAGGCGTTCGCGACCTCCGAATAATCCTTCGACCGCTGATCGACATTCTCGATCATCAGCGAAATCGGCGTGCCGGTGGTCTTCCCCTCGAACACGCCCGAAAGGATGCGGACCTGGTCCGGCTCCTGCCGCTGCGTGGTAAAGCGCGACTGGCCCGGCCGCCGCTGGTCGAGGAACGGCTGCACGTCCGCTTCGGACAGCGCCAGCCCCGGCGGACACCCGTCCACCACCGCGCCGATCGCCGGCCCGTGGCTTTCCCCCCAGGTGGTGAAGCGGAACACCCGCCCGAAACTGTTGTAGCTCACGCTTGTGCTTCCATATCCTGGCCCAGCCTCGCGAACGCCGGCGCATGTTCGGCCTTGCCGCGCACCCCGCACGCCAGCTTGCCGCCCTGCAACGGCACCGCCATGAAATATTCGCCGGCATAAGGCGAGGCAAAACCTTCCGCATGCGCGGCGGAAAATCCGAACCGGCCATAATAACGCGGATTGCCCAGCACGAAGCACACCGCCGCGCCGGCATCGCCGAGGTGGTTCAGCCCGGCCTGGACCAGCGCCTCCGCCACCCCTTGCCGGCGATAGCTCGCCGTGACCGCGACCGGCGCCAGCGCCACGCCGGGGATCACGCGCCCGCCGGCTTCCACCGTCATCCGGCTGAACGCCACCATCCCGGCCAGTTCGCCGCTATCCTCGTCATCCGCCACCAGCGTCAGCACCATGTCGCCGTCGACGCACAACCGCTGTACCAGCAACGCCTCGTCCGCCGCCGGAAAGCTCCGCCGCAACAGCGCGTCGATCGCCGCCACGTCGCCGCCGGTCGCAGGGCGGATCGTGAGGGTCATCGCCCGTCCATCCGATCACGCCAGCGCGATATCCGGCGCGTCCTCGGCCTTCATGCCGATGACGTGATAACCGGCATCGACATGGTGCGTCTCGCCGGTGGTGCCGCTCGACAGGTCGGACAGGAGATACAGCCCCGCCCCGCCGACATCCTCGATCGTGACGTTGCGCTTCAACGGCGCGTTGAGCTCGTTCCATTTGAGGATCAGGCGGAAATCGCCGATGCCGCTCGCCGCCAGCGTCTTGATCGGCCCGGCGCTGATCGCGTTGACGCGGATGTTCCGCCCGCCCAGGTCGACCGCCAGATACTGCACGCTCGTCTCCAGCGCCGCCTTGGCCACGCCCATGACGTTGTAATGCGGGATCACCTTCTCCGCGCCATAATAGCTCAGCGTCAGCAGCGACCCGCCGCCCTTGCCCGTTTCCGGGTCATAAGGCGGCATCATCGCGCTCGCCCGCTTCGCCACCGCGACGAACGAATAGACGCTGATGTTCATCGTCATCAGGAAATTGTCGAGGCTGGTATCGACATAGCCGCCGCGCAATTCGTTCTTGTCGGAAAAGCCGATCGCATGCACCACGAAGTCGATCGTCGGCCAGCGCGCCGCCAGCGTTTCGAACGCGGTGTCGAGCGCCGCCATGTCGCCGACGTCGCAATCGATCAGGAAATCGCTGCCCAGTTCCTCGGCCAGCGGGCGCACGCGCTTTTCCAGCGCCTCGCCCTGATAGCTGAACGCCAGTTCCGCGCCGTGCTCGCGCAACTTCTTGGCGATCCCCCAGGCGAGCGAGCGGTCATTGGCCAGCCCCATGATCAGTCCGCGCTTGCCCTGCATCAATCCGGTCACGCTGTTCCTCCGGTTCCTTTGCCGGCTCCTCTAGACCGTTTGCGGGCACTTCCGCCAGCGCCGCGTTGAGTTCCGCGCCGATGACGACGCCGAAACCGATCAGAAAGAAGAAGATCAGCGCCACCATCACCCCGGCCAGGCTGCCATAGGTCAGGCCATAGCCGCCGAACGATCCGATCACCCAAGGCAGCGCAAAGGTGCACGCCATCCACCATGCGGTGACGAATGCCGCGCCCGGCCATTTCGGGCATTTCGTGACGCGATAGCGCCTGGGCGTCAGCGTATAGAACAACATGTACAGCGCGCCGAACAGCGCGATCGCCGGCGCGACCTTGGTCACCGAAACGATGCGCTGCGCGTCCGATGCGAACGGGATCACGCGCCAGATGAACTGCTCGGCGCCGATCAGCACGACCTGGAAGCTGAACGCCATCATCGCCAGCACGACCGATCCGATCACCATGCCGATCGCGCCGAGCTTGAGCCGCCAGAACGGCGTGCCCGACTGCACGCCATAGGCCTGGCGCAGGATCGCCCGCACCGTCTCGATGAAACCGGATGTGGTCCACAGCCCGACGATCGCGCCGAACCACAGCAGCGATCCCGAGCGCGCCTCCAGCACCTCGAGGATCGCCGGCCGCAACAGCTCGGCGACATCGGGCGGCAAGGTGCGCAGGAACGCCGCCACCGCCTGCAGCCCGTCGCCCGTCCGCCCCACCAGCCGCGCCACCGCGGTCGCGACGATGAAGAAGGGGAACAGCGTGACGAGGCTGAGATAGGCGAGGTTCCCGGCGTGCGTGAACCCCTCGTTATACGCGCCGACAAAGACGCGCTTGGCGACCTCGATCGCGCGTTCGGTCACGCCCAGGTCGGACAGCCGCTTGTGAAACCCGCCGCGCCGCGCCTCGGGCGATTCGGGAGAGATGGGCGCGGCATCGGTCACGGGGGATCAGACGCCCAGCCGCGACCGTGGGTTCCCGCCATCCTCCCAATTACCGACGAACTCGGCGAGCCTGGCGTCGCTCGCCGGAATCTCGATCATCAGCGTCACCAGTAGGTCGCCGCGCCCGCCCTTGCCGTGAAAGCCGCGTTCCTTGAGCCGCAGCGTCTTGCCCGAACTCGATCCGGCCGGAACCTTGAGGTTCACCGCCCCCTCCGGCGTCGGCACGCGCACCGATGCGCCTTCGACCGCCTCCTTGAGCGTCACCGGCAGGTCGAGCCGGATATGGTCGCCGTCGCGGGTATAGAAGCGGTGCGGCTCGATCTCGATCGTCACGATCGCGTCACCCTTGCCGCCCGGCCCGGCGTCGCCCTTGCCGGAAAGGCGCATCTGCGTGCCGGTCTCGACGCCCTTGGGCAGCTTCAAGTCGATCGTCCCGCCATCGCGCAGCTGGATGCGCTGCGGCTTCAACGCCGCCGCGTCCTCGAACGGCACGCGCAGGCGATAGGCGACGTTCGCGCCCTTGGCCGGGGGCGGACGGCGGCCGAAGCCGCTGGAAAAGCCGCCCTGCTGCGCCCCGGCACGCCCACCGAACAACCCCTCGAAGATATCGCCCAGGTCCGCCTCGCCGCCGCTACCGAAGTCGAACCCGCCGCCGCCCTGCCGGAACCCGCCCTGCGGCCCACCGCGCCCACCGCCAAAGCCCGCGCCGAACGGCGAAGTCGGATTGCCCTCGGCATCGATCTCGCCACGGTCGAACCGGGCGCGCTTGTCCTTGTCCATCAGCAGGTCGTACGCCTGGGTGACGGTGCTGAACTTCTCGGCGGCCTTGGGATTGTCCTTGTTGCGGTCGGGGTGCAGTTCCTTGGCGAGCTTGCGATACGCCTTCTTGACCTCGTCCTCGCTCGCGCCGCGCGACACGCCTAGCGTCGTGTAAGGATCAGCCACTTCGTTCCCCGTTATGCTTCAGCCGTGTTGGTCCGCTACATCGGCGCGGTGCGCGCAGAGTGCAAGGGAAGTTGGTTCACGCGGAGGCGCGGAGGCGCGAAGGTGTTCCGCCTGGCGCGGAGCGCCTTTGCTCTTTCACGCGTCGCGCCAAGTGCAATGTCACGGCAGATGAGAGCCGCTGACGCGGCAGGGCAACCTCTTCGCGCCTCCGCGCCTCCGCGTGAACCAAATTCCTTCAACCCAAGCGATC
This sequence comes from uncultured Stakelama sp., assembly GCA_964413495.1. Lineage (GTDB taxonomy): Bacteria > Pseudomonadota > Alphaproteobacteria > Sphingomonadales > Sphingomonadaceae > Sphingomonas. The sequence goes on from CAYPRW010000008.1 coordinate 87,917, forward strand.
ACGCTTCCAGCGGCTCGACATCCACCGAAACCTGCATGTCCTGCGCGCCATAGCCCAACACCACCCCGTCGACCGGCGCGATGTCGGCATAGTCGCGGCCAATCGCGACGATCACATGATCGTTGGCCATCCAGATGCCGTTGGTGGGATCGACCCCCACCCAGCCGCGCGCCGGCCCGCACCACAGCAACACCCAGGCATGCGTCGCGTCCGCCCCCACCAGCCGCGGCTGTCCCGGCGGCGGCAGCGTGCGCAGATAGCCCGAGGCATAGGCCGCCGGCAGCCCCGCCGCGCGCAGGCCCGAGATCATGATCTGCGCGAAGTCCTGGCATACCCCGCCGCGCTTCACGAACGCCTCGTGCGGCGTCGTGTCGACCAGCGTCGCGGTGGGATCGAACGCGAATTCGCGCTGGATGCGCTGGGCGAGCGAAATCGCCGCCTCCAGCGCGCCGCGCGCCGGGTCCAGATCCTGCGCGCACCACGCCGCGATCTCGGCGTCGAGCGGCAGCAGCGGCGAGGGGAACAGATACGCCGCCGGGCTCGCCGGCCCGGCGTTGCGGCTGTCGCGCGCCCATCTCGCCACTTCGCCCAGCGTCGGATCGCCGGCGTCGGGCAGCGGCAGCGGCCGATCGACCGTGATGCGGCAACGGCTCTCGATCGTCAGGCTGCTCGACGCCTGTTCGACCACCAGCCGCACGACATTGGCGAGGCCGGCTTCGGCCCGTGCCGGGGAGGTGCGCCCGCCCGGCTCGACGCTCAGCGCATAATCGTGCAGCGTCTGGCCCGACCAGACGATCGGCTTCAGCCGCAGGTTGCACCGCGCGAACCCGACGGGCTCGGCATAGTCGAACCGCGTCACGTGGCGGATTTGATAGAGCATCACGCCAACACCAGCCCTGCCGCACGCAGCGGCTCCGACCCCTGCAGGAAGTATCGCCGCGCGATCGCATCGGACAGCGCCGCCAGCCGGTTGCCGATATCGGCCAGCTTGCCCTCGTCCAGCGCGGCGGCCTGCGTCGTCGCGATGATCGCGGCCAGTTCCGCCGCCTGCGCCTGTTGCGCCTCGGCCAGGCCGTCGTCGGACAGCACCGGCAGCTTGGCGAGGTGATCGGCGATCGCCACGACCTGAAAGGCGATGCCGCGCGGATTGCCGGGGTCGAGCGCCACCAGATCCAGCACCGGCACCCGCGCGATGCCGGTCAGGTAACGCTGGCGATAGCTGATCTGGCTGTCGGCCAGGTCGAGCAGCGTCGAGAGATCGTCGCTCGTCGCCGCCGCATGGCCAAAGCCGCGGATCGCGCGAATCGCCGCCATCGCGCGCTCGACGCGACGGCCCAGATCGTGAAACCGCCAGCTGTCGGTACGCCCGAGATGCTCCGCGCCCAGCCCGGCCAGCGCGTAATAGCGCCGCTGCAGCGATCCCGCGCGATCAAGCGCGCCACCTTTCGTGGGGAACGGCGCGTCGAGCAGCCGGATCATGTCCGCCGACAGCCGGTCGCGGCTCACCGCGCCGATGCCGCGCGCCTGGCGGTTGACCGCGCGCACGCTGGTCCAGCCGTCGGTGCCGTCCATCGCGGCGGCGGCAAAGCGGGTGAGGTCGGCGCGCTTGAGACTCGCCGGCGCCGCCGCCGCGCCCGACATCGCCAGGATCGAAACCAGCTGCTGCACCGTCTCGGCCGACAGCGCCGCGCCGGTGTCGGCGCTGATCGAATGGCCGAGCAGCGAACGCACCAGCCCCAGCAGCGCCTCGCCGCGCTCCAGATAGCGCCCCAGCCAGAACAGATTGTCCGCCACCCGGCTCGGCAACGTGCCGGGATTGCGGCGCAGCTGGGTGGTGTCGTCGCTGGCCAACAGCGTTACCGGCGGCACGGGCTCCGGCCCGTGGATCACCACGTCCGCCGACCAGCTCCCCGCGCCCATCACCGCGGCGCGTTCGTCGGGATGCTCGCCGATCTGCGCGAAGCCGCCGGGCAGCACGTGCCAGCCGCCGTCCGGCCCCCGCGCCGCGAACACGCGCAGCGTGAACGGCCGCGCGGCAAGGCCCGTCTCGGTCACCACGGGCATGGTCGACAGCCGCACCACTTCCCGCCCGACATAGTCCTGCGGCCGCCGCGCGAAATCGGCGATCAGCGCCGCGCGCTGTTCCGGCGGCATGTTCGCCCCCAGCACCGCCGCGCCGTCGCCCAGCACATTGGTGCCGACGCCGAACGCCGGCGCGATCAGCATGTTGTCGAGGTCCGACAGCACCTCCGCCGCCTCGCGTTCCTGCCCGCACCACCAGGTCGCGATATTGGCGAGCTTCAACTGCTCCCCGGTCAGCCGCGTGCACAATCGCGGCAGGAAGGCGGCGAAGGCCGGTGCCTCCAGCAGGCCGGCGCCGGGCGTGTTGGCGATCACCACCTCGCCCGCCGCCATCGCGTCGATCAGGCCGGGCACGCCGATCTGCGAGTGCGAATCGAACGCCAGCGGATCGACCATGCGCGGATCGACGCGATGCCACAGCGCATCGACGCGCTTGAAGCCCGCGATCGTGCGCAGATAGACCCGGTCGTCGAGCACCGCGAGATCGCCGCCCTCGACCAGCAACAACCCCAGATAGCGCGCCAGATGCGCCTGCTCGGTATAGCTCGGGTTGAACCGCCCGGGCGTCAGCAGCCCGATGCGCGGATCGGCGCGGCGGCAGCGCGCCGCCATCCCCTCGCGAAACGCCGCGAAGAACGGCGCATGCCGCTCGATATTGAGCCGCGACTGCAGGCCGCCCAGCATGCGCGACATCGCCAGCCGGTTTTCCAGCGCATAGCCCGCGCCCACCGGCGCGCGCAGCTGGTCGGCCAGCACACGCCACTCGCCGGTCGGCCCGCGGCACAGATCGACCGCGACGAAATTGAGGTGATAGTCGCCCGGCGGGGTCAGCGCCATCATCGGCCGCAGAAAGAACGGGCTGCCCGTCACCAGCGCGGCGGGAATATAGCCGCCCGCCACCAGCCGCTGCTCGCCATAGCAATCGGCGATCACCGCCTCGAGCAGGTCGGCGCGCTGCGCCACGCCCGCGGCGATTCCGTCCCATTCGGCCTTGGCGATCAGCAGCGGGATCGGCGACAACGGCCAGGGCCGCTCCTCCCCCTCGCCCGCGATGCGAAAGCCGGTGCCGATATCCTCGGCATGTCGCTGCGCCCGCTCGCGCGCATGGGCCAGGTCGTCGCCCGACCGCCCGGCCAGCTCTTCGAACACGGCGTTCCAGGCGGGATCGTCGAGCCCGGCGGCGTACAGCACGTCGGTCGCCGGCGTCGCCGCGCGATAATCGGCGACCCAACGCGCGGCGATCGTCGCCGCATCGAACAAGGATGTCGCCGCTGCGCTCGCCAAAGTCCGTCCCTTTCAGCGGCGCGTTGTGAAGGCAATCATGCGGCGGTGCAATAAAGTTGATATGTTCCCCTGCGAAAGCAGGGGCCCAGGGCCACGGACGACACCGCTTGCAACCCTGGGCCCCTGCTTTCGCGGGGGAAGCTACACCTCCGGCAGCACCTGCGCGGCCACGCCCCAGCCGTTCAGCGCGCGCGAATTCGCCCGCTCGATCAGCGCCGCCGCATCGCGCACATGCCACATCTGCGGCGTCGCGATGTCGCGCAGCTCGGTCCAGCCGACCGGCACCGCCACCGGCGCCCCGGCGCGTGCCCGCGCGACATAGGGCAGCACCGCCGTGCTGCCGCGCTGGTTGCGCAGATAGTCGATGAAGATCCGCCCCGTGCGCTCGGCCTTCTTCAGGTTCGCGGTGAACCGCTCCGGCTCGGCCTGCGCCAGCGCGCGCGCGAAGCGTTCGGCGAACGACTTGACCGCCGGCCACCGCGCCTGCGGCGTCAGCGGCACCACGACATGCACGCCCTTGCCGCCGGACAGCATCGCGAAACTGGTCAGCCCAAGGTCGGCGAGATGCCGTTTCAGATCCGCTGCCGCCGACTTCACCCGCTCGAAGTCCAGCCCCTCGTCGGGATCGAGATCGAACACCATGCGATCCGGCTTTTCGACATCGCCGACGCGGCTGCCCCAGCCGTGGAACTCGATCGTCCCCATCTGCACGCACGCCAGCACGCCGTCGATATCGTCGACGTACAGATAGGGTTCGACGCCGCCGTCCTTCTCCTTGATGTCGATCTGCCTGACATGCTCGCCAAAGCTGCCGGCATCGTGCTTCTGGAAGAAACAATGCTTCGCCCGCCCCTGCGGGCAGCGCACCAGGCTGATCGGCCGGTCGGCGACCCACGGCAGCAGCACCGGCGCGACCGCCGCATAATAATCGGCGAGATCGCCCTTGGTGACATTCGAATCGGGAAAGATCACCCGATCGCGGTTGCTGATCCGCACGTCGCTGGCCTGGGCTTCCGGCGCCTGCACGGCCCGTTCCGCCACCACATCCGCCGCCGGCTTGTCTTCGCGCAGCCCCAGGAAGCTCGCATGCCGCACCACATTCTCGGCGGTGAACTCGGCGAACGCCACTTCGGCGACCAGCTTCGGCGTCACCCAATGCGCGCCGCGCCGCGCCTCGCGCGGCACCTCGACCGGCGCGGTCTTGCGCGCCAGCCGGTCGAGCCTGGCGCGCAGATCATGGCTGGTCGCGGCATCGAACCCGGTGCCGACCTTGCCGGCATAGCGCAGCGCACCGTCTTCATTCAGCCCCAACAACAGCGAGCGGAACCCGCGTCCCTTCGCGTCGCTCTCGATCCAGCCGACGATCACGAACTCCTGCCGCCGCGTGCACTTGACCTTCAGCCAGCTCCTGGTGCGAGTGCCGCGATAGGGCGCGTCGGCGCGCTTCGACACGATCCCCTCCTGTCCGGCCACGCACATCGCCTCGAACAATTGCTCGCCCGCCCCCAGCACATGCTCGGAAAACAGCAATGGCGCCTTCGCGCCCGCCAGCACCGCGCGCAGCCTTTCCTTGCGCTCGAGCTGCGGCAGCGCGGTCAGGTCCTTCCCGTCCAGTTCGAGCAGGTCGAACCCGAAGAAGCTGAGATCGCCCGCCCCCGCCGACAGCGTCGCCTGCAAGGTCGAGAAATCGGGCTTGCCGTCCCTGAACGCCACCACCTCGCCATCGATCAGCGCCGACCGCACCGGCAGGCCCGCCGCCGCATCGGCGATCCTCGCGAACTTGTCCGTCCAGTCGAGCCCGGTTCGCGTGAAAAGCTTCGGCCCGCCTTTCCCCAGCGCGATCAGCGCGCGATAGCCGTCATATTTCATCTCGTGCAGCCAGCCGTTACCGCCCGGCACGCGATCCACCAGCGTCGCCAGCTGCGGCTCGCGGAACTTGGGCAAGGATCCTCCCCTGTAAGGGGAGGTGGCAGCACGAAGTGCTGACGGAGGGGTGTCGCCCGCTCGATGGCGGGACACCCCTCCACCAGCTTCGCTGGTCCCCCTCCCCCTCCGGGGGAGGATTTTTGCTTTCTTCCCCTCGGCGATCTCCTGCATCGTGCGCCCGGTCTTGACGCTGGTCAGCCCGGTCTCGACCAGCACGTCGGTCGCCCCGGCGAACCCGTCCTCGATCTTGCGCAGCAGCCAGTTCTCGCGCTTCTCCTTCCCACGCGGCTTCAGCCGGATCAGCAGCCACTCGCCCTTCATCCGCTCGCCGGAGAGCGTGAAGTGCAGATGCCCCTTCTCCAGATCCTTGGCGCTCTTGCCCGGAACCGGCGCCCATTCGCCCGCGTCCCACAGCATCACCGTGCCGCCGCCATATTCGCCGGCGGGAATCGTGCCCTCGAACGTCGCATAGGACATCGGATGATCCTCGGTCCGCACCGCCAGCCGCTTTTCCGCCGGGTCGACGCTCGGCCCGCGCGTCACCGCCCAGCTTTTCAGCACGCCGTCCACCTCGATCCGGAAATCCCAGTGCAGCCGCGTCGCGTCATGCTTCTGCACGATGAACTTGCGGCCCTGGCCCTTGGCGATCTCGCCCTTGGGCTCCGCGGTCTTCGCGAAGTCCCGCATCGAATTATATCTGGCGAGCGGATCGGCCTTGGCCCTGCTTCGCGCCATCGTCTCAGGCCCGCTTGCGCGCCGCGGTCTTGGCGGGCGTCTTCTCCGCCGGCACCTTCTTCGCGGCCGGTTTCTTCGCCGCCCCGCCGGATCCGCTACCCGGCTTCTCCAGCGATTTCTTGAGCGCCGCCATCAGGTCGACCACATTCGACCCACGCGGATCGCCCTGGTCCTTGTCCTCGATGATCTTGCGGTTCGATTTCTGCTTCTTCTTGCGCTCGATCAGCCCTTTCAGCGCGTCGACATAGCGGTCGTGGAATTCCTTGGGATCGAACTTCGCCGCCTTCTTCTCGATCAGCGATTCGGCGAGGCCCAGCAACTCGGCATCGGGCTCGATATCGGGGATGTCGCGGAAATAGCCCTGCGCCTTGTTGACCTCCTCGGCATAGCGCAGCGTCTCCAGCACCATCCCGCGCCCGCACGGCTTCAGGCTGACGACATATTCGCGCCCGCGCATCGCCAGCTGCCCCAATCCGACTTTCCGGGACCGCCGCAGCGCCTCACGCAGCACCACGAACGCCTCCTCCGCCAGGTCGTCGGCCGGCACCACGAAATAGGGCTTCTCGTAATAGAGCACGTCGATCTCGTCGGCATCGACGAACTGGGTCAGCTCCAGCGTCTTCTTCGATTCAAGCTTCACCGCGTCGATCTCGTCCTGCTCCAGCAGGACATAATGGCCCTTCTCATATTCGAAGCCCTTGACGATCTCGTCGAGATCGACCGGCCCCACGCCGGGCACGACCTTCTCGTACTTGATCCGCTGACCCGACGGCTCGTGCACCTGGTGAAAGGCGATCGTCGCGCCGGACTTGGTGGCGGAATAGATCTCCACCGGGATCGAGACGAGCGCGAGGCGGATCTGCCCTTGCCAATATGCACGCGCGGCCATGATCGATCTCCATCGTTGCGAGGCCGATTCAAAGCGCGAGCAAGCGAGTCGTTCCGATCCTCCCCGGCACGGGGAGGGGGACCGCGTCGCGAAGCGGCGTGGTGGAGGGGGCTCGCCACGCAGCGCAGCGCCCGTTGCCAGCCCCCTCCGTCATCGCTGCGCGATGCCACCTCCCCGTACCGGGGAGGATCATGTAGAGCGCGGTCATGACCACCGATCCCTTCGCCTTGTTCGACGACTGGTACGCGCAAGCCCGCCAGACCGAACTCAACGACTCCAACGCCATGGCCCTCGCCACGGTCGATGCGGGCGGCCAGCCCTCGGTGCGGATGGTGCTGCTCAAGGGCCATGGCCCGGACGGCTTCGTCTTCTACACCAATCATGAGGGCCGCAAGGCGGCCGAGCTTGCCGCGACCCCCAAGGCGGCGCTGCTGTTCCACTGGAAGTCGCTGCGCCGCCAGATCCGCATCGAGGGGGCGGTGACGCGCGCCACGGACGCGGAATCCGACGCCTATTTCGCCTCGCGCAGCCGCGATTCGCAGCTCGGCGCCTGGGCCAGCGATCAATCGCGCCCGCTCGACAGCCGCGCGACCTTCGAGGCGCGCTTCGAGGCCATGCGCGCCCGGTTCGAGGGCGGCGCCGTCCCGCGTCCGCCGCATTGGGGCGGCTATCGCGTCACCCCGCACCGCATCGAGTTCTGGCAGGACCGCGAACACCGCCTCCACGAACGCCGCCTGTTCACGCGCGACGGCGACGAGTGGCATGAAGGCCTGCTCTACCCATGACCCTGACCGTCACCCCCACCCGCGCCGCGCTCGCCAGCGTCGCCACCGCGCTGCTGCTCGGCGCGCTCAAGGGCTATGCCGCGTGGCGGACCGGATCGGTGGCGATGCTCGCCAGCCTCGCCGACAGCCTGCTCGATCTCGTCGCGTCGCTCGTCACGCTCGCCGGGGTGCGCATCGCCGCGCAGCCCGCCGACGCCGATCACCGCTTCGGCCACGGCAAGGCCGAGGCGCTGGCGGCGCTGTTCCAGGTCGCGCTGATCTCGATCTCGGCCACCTTCATCGCGGTGCGCGCGGTGGAACGGTTCCTTTCGGGCAAGGTCGCGGCGCAGGCCGAATCGGGCATCGCCGTCTCGCTGGTCGCGATCCTCGCCACGCTGGCGCTGACCGCCTATCAGCGGCGCGCGATCGCCGCGTCGGGCTCGATCGCGATCCGCACCGATCGGCTGCATTACCAGTCGGACCTGCTGCTCAACGCCGGCGTCATCGCCGCGCTGGTGCTCGAACAATATCTGTCGCTGCGCGGCGCCGACCCGGTGTTCGGCATCGCCATCGCGCTATGGCTGCTGTGGGGCGCCTGGACGGCGGCGAGCGACGCGATCGGCCAGCTGATGGATCGCGAATGGGCGGAGGACAAACGCCGCGCCTTCGTCGAGGTCGCCGCGAAACAGCCGGGCCTGGAAAGCCTGCACGACCTGCGCACCCGCACCAGCGGCGCACAGGATTTCGCGCAATTCCACATCCACCTTCCCCGCGACCTGACCGTCACCCAGGCGCACGACATTGTCGACGCGCTCGAGCGGCGGCTGGAAGCGGCGTTTCCCGGCACGCAGATCCTCATCCATGTCGATCCCGCCGGCCAGATCGACCAGCCCGGCGATCCGCTGCGCGAGGCCGACGAGATCGAACAGTTGAAGGAAGACTGATGCGCCTGCCCCCTACTCGGTTGCCCTTCGCCCAGATCGACGCCTTCGCCGACCGTCCGTTCGCCGGCAATCCGGCGGCGGTGATGCCACTCGACGCCTGGCTCGACGACGCGGTGCTGCAGGCGATCGCCGAAGAGAACAACCTCGCCGAAACCGCCTTCATCATTCCCGACACCAGCGGCGCGGCCGACCATGAATTGCGCTGGTTCACGCCCATGGTCGAAGTGGCGTTGTGCGGCCACGCCACCCTCGCCAGCGGCCACCATCTGCTGAGCATCGATCCCGCGCGCGAGCGCGTCACCTTCCGCACGCGCCAGGCCGGCATCCTCTCGGTCGCGCGCGAGGGTGAGGGCTATGCGATGGCGCTGCCCGCCTATCCCCCCGTTCCGGCCGAGATCCCCGGCCTGCTCGCGGCGCTCGGCATCCCCGGCGGCGAGGCGCTGCGCCACCCCGATGGCTATGACCTGACCGTCCTCGACAGCGCGGAAGCGGTTCGCGCGCTCCAGCCCGATTTCCGCGCGCTCGCCGCGATCGGCGACACGCTCAACATCGTCACCGCGCCCGGCACGGATACCGATGTCGTCAGCCGCGTCTTCGCCCCCGCCGCCGGGATCGACGAAGACCCGGTCACCGGCGCGGCACACTGCGTCCTGACGCCTTACTGGGCGGCACGCCTCGGCCGCGCGCGCTTCACCGCCTGGCAGGCGAGCCGGCGCGGCGGCCGGGTCGATTGCGAAGCGGCGGGCGACCAGGTCATCCTGCGCGGCAAGTGCGTGACGGTGATCGAGGGTATGTTCGTCCTGTGAACCACCCGCTCGACCGCCCCGTCTGGACCGCGCTGACCGGCCGTCAGCGCGATTTCGCCACGGGCGGCCCGGCGGCGCTGCGCTATCTGCCGCGGATCAACATCCTCGCCGCGTCGGCCGACGCCTCGCCCGAAAGCCTCGCCGCGCTGGCCGCGCTCGTCCCGCCGGGCGGCGCCATCGCCACGGTCGAGGCCGAGCCGATGCCGGTCCCGCCCGGCCTTGCCGTCACCACCCAGGCGCAACTGGTCCAGATGCTCGCCGAACGGCCCGCCGCGCCCCAGCCGATCGACTATCTCGACCTGGGCGACGCCGACGCGCACGAAATGCTCGAACTCGCCACGCGCATGCGCCCAGGCCCGTTCGTTTCGCACACCCACCGGCTCGGCGACTTCATCGGCATCCGCGCCAAAGGCCGCCTCGTCGCGATGGCCGGCGAACGCATGCGCGCGCCCGGCCTGACCGAGGTCAGCGCCGTCTGCACCGATCCCGATTTCCAGGGACGCGGCCTCGCCGGCAGGCTGATGCGCATCGTCATGGCGCGGATCGTCGCGCGCGGCGAGATGCCGTTCCTGCACAGCTATGCCGACAATGCGGGCGCGATCGCGCTCTACGAGAAACTGGGCTTCCGCATCCGCCGCGAAGTGACCGCGACCTTCCTCGAACGTCAGGCATAGGCGGCTTCGGCCCGCTCGGTTTCCTTGATCCACCCGCCGCCCAGCACCCGCTCGCCGGCATAGAGCACCGCCGCCTGCCCCGGCGCGACGCCATATTCGGGCGTTTCGAACACCACCCGGTCGCCCGCAAGCCGCGCCGGCACGGGCTTGGCGAGCGAACGTATCTTGGCCGTCATCGGCCCCGTGAAATCGCCGCCCAGCCAGTTCAGCCCCTCGATCCGCGCCGCGCGCACCGCGAGCGCCGCCTTCGGCCCGACCACCACCTCGCGCCGCGCCGCGTCGAGCCGGACGACATAGAGCGGCTCGGGACTGCCGCCGATCTCCAGCCCGCGCCGCTGCCCCACCGTGAAGTGGATCAGCCCGCGATGCTCGCCCAGCTTCACGCCGGCCTCATCGACGATGTCGCCCGCCGTATCGGCCTCGGGCCGCAGCTTCCTGACCAGCCCGGCATAGTCGCGATCGGGCACGAAGCAGATGTCCTGGCTGTCGGGCTTGCCCGCCACGCCCAGCCCGATCTGCGCGGCGATCTCGCGCACCCGCGCTTTCGGCATCCCGCCCAGCGGAAAGCGCAGGAAATCGAGCTGCGCGGCGGTCGTCGCGAACAGGAAATAGCTCTGGTCGCGCGCCGGATCGGCGCCCTTGTGCAGCTCCGGCCCGGCCGCGCCGATCACGCGCTGCACATAATGGCCGGTCGCCAGGCAATCCGCGCCCAGGTCGCGCGCCAAAGCGAACAGGTCGGTGAATTTCGGCCCCATATTGCACTTCACGCACGGGATCGGCGTGCGGCCGGCCAGATATTCGTCGGCGAAATCGTCGATCACCGTCGCGCGAAAGCTGCTGGCGTGATCAAACACATAATGCGCGATGCCGAGGCGATCGCACACCGCGCGCGCATCGCGGATGTCGCGCCCGGCACAGCAACTGCCCGCCCGCCCCACCGCTTCGCCATGGTCATAGAGCTGCAACGTCACGCCGATCGTCTCGGCACCCGTCCGCGCGGCAAGCGCGGCCACGACCGAACTGTCGACCCCGCCCGACATGGCGACGACGATCCGCCGCGCATTCGGCGGCTCGGCAAGCTGGAAATCGGCCGGCAACATCGCCGCGCACATAATGCGCCCGCGCCGTCGATGCAAAAAGGGCGGCCATTTACCGCCCCTTAGACGTTCGCCGCTAGATCGGGCGGGGTGTTTTCGACTCAAGGCGAGTGGCGTTCATGGACCTGAGCTATCGATTCGACCGCGACGCCGCCGATCGCGCCGCGGTCACCGCGCTTCCCACCGGCCTCGCCATATTGATGGTCGGCGTCGCCGCGCGTCAGGCGGCCAGCCCCACCGCGCGCGTGCAATCCGGCCTGGATCATGTCCGCCCCGCCGCCGGTCTGCTGGCGCCCGCGCACGGCGCCTTCAATTCGGCGGTGGAAGCGGCGCTGGCCGGCGCGGCATCATCGGAGCCCGCGCTAACCAGCCGGAAAGAGCCATGAACGCGCCGTTTACCGTGCCGCTTAGCGCAAGCTCAAGCCGCGCCGCTTATGGTCGTTACAGAACAAAGACGGGGGCCCCCCGCCCTGATCGAGGTAGGCATGATTGAAAACCAGAAGATCCGTCCGGCAAAGGTGATCGGGCCGCTCGGCGAGCCGTTGACGCTCGACACGCTGCCGCCGCCCGAAACCACGCGCTGGGTGGTCCGCCGCAAGGCGGAGGTGGTCGCGGCCGTCAATGGCGGCCTGCTCACCGTCGACGAGGTGTGCGATCGCTACAGCCTGACCGTCGAGGAATTCGCCGGCTGGCAGCGCGCGATCGACCGGTCGGGCATGCCCGGCCTGCGCGTCACGCGCATCCAGCACTATCGCTCGCTCTACGAGCGGCAACATAAATACTGACCGCTCGCGCGACGAACGGCAGCACGGATATCGAAGGGCCGAACGCCCGACGAACTCGACCGAGGGGCCCCCTCCTTCCCCCTCAAACCTGTCCGCCCGCGCCTCAAGACGCGGGCGGAGCCATTTCGGGATATCGCCCGGCTATCTGAGCAGGAAGCGGACGCGCAGGCTGACCGCGACCTGCTGTTCGCCGGCGATCACTTCGGTCGCGTCCTTGGCCTGCGCGCGCACCATCATCACCGGCACCGGCCCCGGCATGCCGCCCTCGCCGGCCTCGCTCAGCGACACCAGCCGCTCGACCCGCATCCCCAGCGCGCGGGCATAGAGCTCGGCCCGCGCCTGCGCGCGCTTCACCGCATCGCCGCGCGCTTCGTCCTGCGCCGCCTCGATCCGGTCGATCGACAGGTTCGGGCCGTCGATCTGATTCGCGCCCTGCCGCACCAGCGCGTCGAGGATCGCCCCGCTGCGCGCGATGTCCCGGAATTTCACCGAAACGCTGTTCGACGCCTGATAGCCGGTGATGACCGGCGGCTGGTTCTGGACATAGCGATATTGCGGATTGAGCGCGATCGTCGCGGTCTGGATGTCGCGATCGGCCACGCCCGCCGCCCGCAGCGCGGCCAGCACCGTCTTCATCCGCGTGGCATTGGCCGACAGCGCCGCCGCGGCGGTCGCCGCCTGCGTCACCACCCCGGCCCGGATCGTCGCGATGTCGGGCACGCGGTCGACCCGCCCCTCGGCCACCACGTCGAGCAACGTGCCATCGGCGATCGCGACCGGCACGGCGTCCTGCGCGGCGGCGGTCATCGGAAGCGCCGCGATCATCGCGGCGGCGGCAAGCATGCGAACCATTCAACCCGGCCTTTCAACTGTTGGTCCTGCCGCACCTAACGCACGGCAGGACAACTTGGGCTGAACGGATCGCCTTCGCTTGAGGTGCGGCGCTCAGGTGCGGCGCGACATGATGAGCCGGTACACCGCCAGCAGCACGATCGCCCCCACCGTCGCCGCGGCATAGCTGCGCAGCGTGGTCGACAGGTCGATGCCCAGCGACGGCGCGACAAAGCCCGCGAGCAGCGCGCCGGCGATGCCGATCAGGATCGTCACGATCACGCCGCCGGGGTCCTTTCCGGGCATCACGAGCTTGCCGAGCGCACCGGCGACGAGGCCGATCAGGATCCAGCCAAGAATACCATCGGGCATAGTCTCTCTCCTGTTGACGACCCTTTGCGGGCCGCCGGCAAGACTGCATCAGCAGGAATGCGCTGCAAACCCTTTTTCGCGGCCGCGGCGGCCCGTCGCGGCACGCTTTCGCTTGCGGAACAAGACGAAAACGGGCAATGCCGCGGCGACGATCATCACGGCTCTTGAGGCCGGTGAGTTATTCATATAATACAGCGCGACGGGGACACCCGCGATGCCCGGCAGCGGCGGAGTGGAGAGAATCGCGCATGAACGATGAGGCAGGGATGTTGGGCAGGGACGAACCAATGGCTTTGACGGACGAGACGGAACGCCGCTCGCGCCGCAAGTGGATCATCATCGCCGCGCTGGGGGCGATCGCGGTGGTGATCGCATGGTTCGCCTTCGCGTCGGGCAAGGGCGATGCGCCCAAGGCGCCGGCCGGGCCGATGGCGGGCGCACCGGCGGCCGGCGGCCGCCAGCTGGCGACCGTCACCGTCGCCGTGCCCGGCCGCCAGAGCATCGAGCTGGCGATCACCGGCACCGGTTCGCTGGCCGCGCGGCGCGAGATGCCGGTCGGCGTCGCGGGCGAGGGCGGGATGGTCACCCGCGTCCTGGTCGAACCGGGCGCCTGGGTCGGTGCGGGCCAGGTGCTCGCCACGGTCGACCGCTCGGTCCAGTCGCAGACGGCGCAGTCGCAGGCGGCGAGCGTCCGCGTCGCCCAGGCCGATGCCGATCTCGCCCAGGCCAATCTCGACCGCGCGCAGCGGCTGGTCCGCAACGGCTTCGTGTCCAAGGCGGATATGGACCGCCTCACCGCCACGCGCGACGCCGCCGCCGCGCGCGTCCGCGTCGCCCGCGCGCAGCTGGGCGAGACCGCCGCGCGCAACCGCCGGCTCGACATCCGCGCGCCCGCCGCGGGCCTCGTGCTGACCCGCCAGGTCGAACCGGGCCAGATCATCAGCTCGGGCGCGGGCGCGCTGTTCCGCATCGCGCAGGGCGGCCAGATGGAAATGCGCGTCCAGCTGTCGGAGGCGGACCTGCAGCGCATCGGCCCCGGCGCGCGCGCGCAGGTCACCCCGGTGGGCACCACCCGCACCTTTGCCGGGCAGGTGTGGCAGGTTTCGCCGGTGATCGATCCGCAGACGCGGCAGGGGATCGCGCGCGTCGCATTGAGCTTCGATCGCGCGCTGCGTCCGGGCGGCTTCGCCTCGGCGCGCATCATTTCGGGGGGCGAGGTCGCACCGCTGCTGCCGCAATCGGCGGTGCAGAGCGACACCAAGGGCAATTTCGTCTATGTGCTGAACGCGAAGGACGAGGCGGAGCGCCGCGCGATCACCACCGGCGAGGTGTCCGACGCCGGGGTCGCGATCACCAGCGGCCTGACCGGCGCCGAGCGCGTGGTGCTGACCGCGGGCGCGTTCCTCAATCCCGGTCAGAAGGTCATTCCCAACCTGACGACGCTCAAACGGTAAAGGCAGCGCCATGGGCTTTCGCAACATCTCGGCCTGGTCGATCCGCAACCCGGTGCCGCCGATCGTGCTGTTCATCGCGCTGACGATCGCGGGGTTCGTCAGCTTCGCCCGGATGGACGTCAACCAGGATCCGGACATCGACTTCCCGATCGCGATCGTCGTCATCAACCAGCCCGGCGCCGCGCCGACCGAACTGGAAACCCAGGTCACCCAGCGCGTCGAATCCGCGGTGCGCGCGCTGCAGGGCATCGACCAGATCACCTCCAGCGTCACCGAAGGCAGTTCGCAGACGGTCATCCAGCTCGCCATCGGCACGCCGATCGACCGTGCGGTCAACGACGTGCGCGAAGCGGTGAACCAGATCCGCGGCGACCTGCCCGACGGCATCCTGGAACCGCAGGTGTTCCGCGCCAACACCACCGACAACGACGTCGCCAGCTTCACCGCCATCGCCACCGACATGACGATGGAATCGCTGAGCTGGTATGTCGACAACAGCGTGTCCAAGACGTTGCTCGCGGTCCCCGGCCTCACCTCGGTCCAGCGCGTCGGCGGCGTCAACCGCGAGATCCGCGTGATCCTCGATCCGGCCAAGATCCAGTCCTATGGCCTGACCGCGGCGCAGGTGAACCAGCAGCTGCGCCAGGTGAACCTCAATGCCGCGGGCGGCCGCGCCGAGATTTCCGGCACCGAACAGTCGGTGCGCGTGCTGGGCAACGCCGCCGACCCCTATACGCTCGGCCAGACCCAGATCGCGATCGGCGGTGGCCGCACCGTGCGCCTGGCGGCGATCGCGCAGGTCAAGGATCTCTATGCCGAACTGCGCAGTTCGGCCCAATGGAACGGCCGGCAGGTGCTGGCCTTCGACATCAAGCGCGGCAAGGGCGCGTCGGACGTCGCCGTGTTCCACGCGGCGCAGGCCAAGCTCAAGGAACTCAACGCGCGCAATCCCAAGGTGCGGTTCGAGGTCCTGTCGAACAACACCCGCTATGCCGAGGCGCAATATCATTCCGCGCTCGAGGCGCTGATCGAGGGCGCGGTGCTTGCGGTGGTGGTGGTGTTCCTGTTCCTGCGCGACTGGCGCGCCACGCTGATCTCGGCGCTGGCGATCCCCTTGTCGGCGATCCCCACCTTCTTCTTCATGGAGCTGCTGGGCTTCAACCTCAACCAGATGACGCTGCTCGCGCTCAGCCTGGTGGCGGGCGTGCTGGTCGACGACGCGATCGTGGAGATCGAGAATATCGTGCGCCACATGCGCATGGGCAAGACCGCCTATCAGGCATCGATCGACGCGGCGGACGAGATCGGCGTCGCCGTGCTCGCCACCACCATGTCGATCGTCGCCGTGTTCCTGCCGGTGGGAATGATGCCCGGCGTATCGGGGCAATTCTTCAAGAACTTCGGTCTCACCGTTGTGGCCGCGGTGCTGATGAGCCTCGTCGTCGCGCGCATGCTCACCCCGATGATCGCCGCCTATTTCCTGAAGGCCAAGGGCCACGCCACGCATGGCGAGGGCTGGCTGATGGACCGGTATATGACGATCCTGCACTGGACGCTGCGCCACCGCTGGTCGGCGATCGTCGGCGGGGTCGCGTCGCTGGCGCTGACGGTGGTCTGCTTCATGTCGTTGCCGGTGACCTTCCAGCCCGACCAGAATCTGGATTCGGTCACCGCCAGCATCGAGATGGTGCCCGGCACCACGCTGGAACAGACCCAGGTGGTGGTGAACCGCGTGCGCGACCTGCTGGCGAAGCAGGACGGCGTCGAGAACACCTATTCGCGCGCCTTTGTCGGCAACGGCAACGTCACCGCGATGCTGGCCAAGGAACGCGCCTTCACCAGCGACCAGTTCCAGCGCAAGCTGACCCCGGAACTGGCAAAGGTCCCCGACGCGCGCGTCACCTTCCGCAGCCAGCAGGGCTTTGGCGGCAGCGGCCGCGCGCTCAGCATCACGCTGGGCGGCGAGGATCCGGTGCTGCTGCAACAGACCGCGCAGAAGATCGTCGAGGAGATGGAAGGCCTGAAAACCGTCGTCGCGCCGCGCGTGCAGGGCGACCTCAAGCGGCCCGAGATCGTCATCCGCCCGCGCATGGATCTTGCCGCCAATCTCGGCGTGACCACCCAGGCGCTGTCCAGCGCGATCCGCATCGCGACGCTGGGCGATATCGATCAGAACAGCGCGCGCTTCTCGCTGTCCGATCGCCAGATCCCGATCCGCGTCGCGCTGGACGAGGATGCGCGCGCGCGCCTGTCGACGATCCAGAACCTGCCGGTGCAGACGCAGACCGGCAGCTCGGTGCCGCTGAGCCTGGTCGCCGAGATCGGCTTTGGCGCCGGTCCCACGCGCATCGACCGTATCGACAAGCAGCGCCGCATCATGATCGGCGCCGATCTCGCCCCCGGTGTGGTCAGCAGCGTGGCGATGGCGCAGATCAGGGCCCAGCCGACGATGCGCAACCTGCCGCTCGGCGTCAGCGAACTGGTCATCGGCATGGCCAAATGGCAGGGCGAGATGATCGTCAACTTCATCATCGCGGTGATCGCGGGCATCTTCCTGGTCTTCGCGGTGCTGGTGCTGCTCTATCGCCGCTTCGTGTCGCCGCTGGTCAACATGGGTTCGCTGCTGCTCGCGCCGCTGGGCGGGCTGCTGGCGCTGATCGCCGCCGGCAAGCCGATCTCGATGCCGGTGTTCATCGGCCTCTTGATGCTGCTGGGCATCGTCGCCAAGAATTCGATCCTGCTGATCGACTTCGCGATCGAGGAGATGGACAAGGGCGTCGACAAGCTCACCGCCATCGCCGATGCCGGGCACAAGCGCGCCCAGCCGATCGTGATGACCACGGTGGCGATGATCGCCGGCATGGTGCCGACCGCGCTGTCGCTGTCGGGCGACAGCTCGTGGCGCGCGCCGATGGGCATCACGGTGATCGGCGGCCTCGCGCTGTCGACGCTGCTCACGCTGCTGATCGTGCCGGCCAGCTTCAGCTTGGCGATCGGGGTCGAGAAGTGGATGGGACCGCGCCTGCGCCGCCGGCTGCTCACCTATACGCCGGGCGACGAACATGGTCCGCAGGGCGGCAAGGTGATCGATCACCAGCCGGGCGGCCGCCTCGCGCATCGCGGCGATGACGGGACTCAGCCCGCCGAATGAACCAAAGCCGCGCGCGGGGATTGTTACGGGCATGACCCGAGAGTCCCGCGCGTTGACCGGCCGCGCCCTGCCCGGCCGTCTCACCGGCCGCCTGCTCGGTTCGCGCGAACCCCCGCCGCCCGGCCTGCGGCGCATGCGCATCATCGCCACCGGCCTGCTGGTGGCGATGGCGCTCGTCTATCTCGTCGCGCGTCATTACGAGCCGGCCTGCCCCCCGGCCGGGTTCGTACGCGCCTTTGCCGAGGCGGCGATGGTCGGCGGGCTGGCCGACTGGTTCGCGGTGACCGCCCTGTTCCGCCATCCGCTGGGCCTGCCGATCCCGCACACCGCGATCATCCCGCGCAACAAGGATCGGATCGCGACGGCGCTGGCGAGCTTCCTGCGCGACAATTTCCTGATTCCCCGCGTCGTCGCGCGGCGCATGCGGCAGGTCGATCTCGCCGGCGCGGCGGGCCGCTGGCTCGCCCAGCCGCCGGAAAGCTCGGGGCGGCTGCGGCGCGGCGCCTCCCGCATGGCGGCCAGCCTGCTCGAATCGCTCGACCAGGAACAATTGGGCGGGATGATCAAGGGCGCGGTCGCCACGCGCCTGCGCCAGACCGATATCGCGCCGCTGCTCGGCCAGGCGCTGGGCGCGGCGATGGCACAGGGCCGCCATACGCCGCTGATGGAATCGACGCTGCGCTGGCTGGCCAGGATCGTCGAGCAGAACGAGGCGCTGATCCGCAAGATGGTGCACGACCGTGCCGGCACGATCCTGCGCTGGACCGGCCTCGACGAGACACTGGCCAACGCGATCATCGACGGGCTGACCAGGCTGGTCGCCGACGTCGCCGACGATCCGGCGCATCCGCTGCGCGCCAAGGTCGAGGCGGGGTTGGAAAAGCTCGCCTTCGACCTCCAGTTCGACATTCCCACGCGCCTGAAGGTCGAGGAATTCAAGGCCGGCATGCTCGACAACCCCGCGCTCGCCCGCTGGATCGAGGGCATGTGGGAACAGGCGCGGGCCGCCCTGCTGCGCGTCGCGCGCGATCCCGACGCGGCGCTGACCGGCAAGCTGGGCGAGGCGCTGCGCCAGCTCGGCCAGACGCTGCAGAGCGACCCGCGCCTTGCCCATCTGATCAACCGCTTCGTCCGCCGCGCCGCGGTCGGCACCGCGGCCGATTATGGCGACGGCATCGTGCGGCTGGTGTCCGACACGGTGCGCAGCTGGGACGCGCGCACGATCACCGGGCGGCTGGAGAATACGGTGGGGCAGGATCTGCAATATATCCGCATCAACGGCACGCTGGTCGGCGGGCTCGTGGGCCTCGGCATCCACACGCTGCATGTGCTGCTGTGATTTGATTCACGCCCAAGACGAGAAGAAGAAGAAGAGATTGGTTCGCGCAGAGACGCAGAGACGCAGAGACGTGCTCTCGCCGCGCAGCGGCTCTCACATGCTCACCGGTGCCACCTGACGCCCGGTTCGAACTGAGCAGGCGCTTCGCGCCAAAGACCAACATCTCTGCGCCTCTGCGCCTCTGCGCGAACCAATCTCTTCTTCTTCGCGCCTCCGCGCCTCCGCGTGAACCAATCTCTTCTTCTTCGCGTCTTCGCGCCTTAGCGTGAATCAAAAATCACCCCGCCCAATCCAGCACCGCCCACCCCTTCGCCGCCGCCAGCCGCCGCAACGGCCCATGCGCATTCACCGCGAACGGTTCGTCCGCCCATTCCAGCACCGGCGCGTCGGACACATGATCGCTATAGAACCGCACCCGCACCGCGTCCCGCGCCACCCCCTCGCGCGCCAGCCACGCCTCGATCATCCGCAGCTTGCCGGGGCCATAGCAATTCTCGCCCTCCAGCCCGGCCAGCACATTGCCCGCCGCGTCGCGTCGCGCCTGGGTCGCGATCACCTGCACGATCCCCAGCCGCGCCGCGATCGCCCGCGCATAATAGCCGTGGCTCGCCGTCGCCAGCACCGGTTCCCAGCCGGCCGCGCGATCCGCCTCGACCCGCGCCCGCGCATCGGCGAACAGGCCCGCCGCCGCCACATTGTCGGCGAACGCCTCCGCCACCGCCTCCAGATCTCCGGGCGGGATCGCCCGCCCCAGCATCAGCCGGTGCGTGATCTCCTTCAGCCGCGCGCGTGAGATCGCCTTCGCCAGATACGCCGCCGACGCCACCCCGGCGAGCGGCCACAGCGCCAGCCGCCACTTCGCCCGCGCCAGCGCGGCATGGATCAGGAACGGCGTCCAGGTCGCGCGCCGGGTGATCGTCTTGTCCATGTCGTAAATTGCCAGCCGGCGCATCGATCCCGCATGTCCCTGTCGATAATCGGGTTGCAACGGAACTCTCTGTAAACACCAGAGCTTGCCGTTCCAGCCCGAATGAACCATGCATGACCGCGATGAGCGCGCCAGCCGATTTCCAGCACGATGCGACCGGCGGCGGCACGCTGCGTTTCAGCGGCGATCTGTCGCTGCGCCATGTCGGCGATCTGCCCGAACGGCTGGCGGCTGCGCCCGGCCCGGTCGCGACGCTCGACCTGTCGGGCATCCGACGCATCGACACCGTCGGCGCCTGGCTGATCCATCGCCATGCGCGCGACAACGGCGCGGCGGTCACCGGGCTCGACGCCAACGCCCGCGCGCTGTTCGATCAGGTCGCGCAATCCGATCATCCGATCGAATGCCCCCCGCCCCCGCCCGGATCGTTCGCCCGCGTGCTGGGCGAGATCGGCGAAGCGGTGATCCAGGCGTTCCGCACGCTCTATGGCCTGCTCGGCTTCATGGGCGCGACGGCGATGGCGCTGGGCAGCGTCATCGCCAATCCGCGCGGTTTCCGCTTCAACGCCACGGTCCACCGGTTCGAGGTGGTCGGCGTGCAGTCGCTCGGCATCATCGGGCTGATGAGCTTCCTGATCGGCATCGTCATCGCCCAGCAGGGCGCGGTGCAGCTGCGCCAGTTCGGGGCAGAGGTGTTCACGATCAACCTGGTCGGCCGCATCACGCTGCGTGAGCTCGGCGTGCTGATGACCGCGATCATGGTCGCCGGCCGGTCGGGCAGCGCCTTCGCCGCGCAGCTCGGCACGATGAAGCTGACCGAAGAGATCGATGCGATGCGCACGATCGGCGTCAGCCCGATGCAGGCGCTGGTGCTGCCGCGCGTGCTCGCCGCGGTGCTGATGATGCCGC
This sequence comes from uncultured Stakelama sp., assembly GCA_964413495.1. GTDB lineage: Bacteria > Pseudomonadota > Alphaproteobacteria > Sphingomonadales > Sphingomonadaceae > Sphingomonas. The sequence goes on from CAYPRW010000008.1 coordinate 108,887, forward strand.
TGCTCGCCTTCTACGCCTCGCTGGTGGCGATCATCGGCGGCGGACTGCTCTGCTGGATCGCGCTGGATATCCCGCCGATCACCTTCATCCAGCGCATTCGTGAGGTCGTGCCGATGAGCGACCTCTATGTCTGCCTGGTCAAGGCGCCGGTGTTCGGCGCGATCATCGCCATCGCCGGCTGTTTCCAGGGCATGCAGGTCGAGGCGGACGCCGAACAGGTCGGCACGCGCACCACCACCGCGGTCGTCCAGGCGATCTTCCTGGTCATCGTGCTCGACGCCTTCTTCGCGGTGTTCTTCACCGAGGTGGGCTGGACATGACGTCTCCCACCTTCGACGGCCCGGAATCGGGCGAGGCGATCATCCGCGTCCGGGACTTGCGCAACAGCTTTGGCGAACAGGTGATCCATGACGGGCTCGACCTCGACGTGCGGCGCGGCGAGATCATCGGCGTGGTCGGCGGATCGGGCACCGGCAAATCGGTGCTGATGCGCTCGATCATCGGGCTGCAACAGCCGGACACCGGCACGATCGAGGTGTTCGGGGATTCGGTGCTGGACGCCGATCCCGACGAGGCGATCGAGATTCGCCGCCGCTGGGGCGTGCTGTTCCAGGGCGGCGCGCTGTTCTCGACGCTGACCGTGGCCGAGAATGTCCAGGTGCCGCTGCGCGAATTCTATCCGCAGCTCGACCAGGACCTGCTCGATCAGATCGCGGCGTACAAGGTGGTGATGACCGGCCTGCCGCCCGATGCCGGCCCCAAATATCCCGCCGAGCTGTCGGGCGGCATGAAGAAGCGCGCCGGCCTGGCGCGCAGCCTGGCACTCGATCCCGAACTGCTGTTCCTCGACGAGCCGACCGCGGGGCTCGACCCGATCGGCGCCGCCGCGTTCGACGAACTGACGCGCTCGCTCCAGCGCACGCTGGGGCTGACGGTGTTCCTCATCACCCACGATCTCGATTCGCTCTACGCGATCTGCGACCGCGTCGCGGTGCTGGCCGACAAGCGCGTGATCGCGGTCGGTACGATCGACGAGCTTCTCGCGCTGGATCACCCGTGGATCCAGGACTATTTCAACGGCCCGCGCGGACGCGCGGCGGTGACCAGCGCCGAACGCGCGGCCACGATCTCGGGGACGTAAGGCATGGAAACGCGGTCAAATCATGTGCTGGTCGGCGCGGTCGTGCTGATCCTGCTCGCCGTGCTGGCGCTGTTCACGGTCTGGCTCGCGCGGATCAACACCGCGGCCGAGAAGGAGTTCGACATCTTCTTCAAGCAATCGGTGGAGGGGGTGAACAAGGGGTCGGCGGTGTCCTTCTCGGGCGTGCCCGCCGGCCAGGTCAAGGACATCGCGCTGTTCAAGCCCGACCCCAGCCTGGTGCGCGTGCGGATCAGCGTGAACGACGACATCCCGGTGTTGCAGGGCACCACCGCGACGATCCAGGGCGTCGGCTTCACCGGGGTCAGCCAGATCCAGCTCGACGGCGCGGTGAAGGGCGCACCGCCGATCGAGTGCCCGGAAGCCAATCCGCGCAGCGTCTGCCCGATGGGCGTCCCGGTCATCCCCACCAAGCAAGGCGGCCTCGGCGCCCTGCTCTCGTCCGCGCCGCGCCTGCTCGAGCGCCTCTCGACGCTGACCGAGCGACTGACCGAATTGCTGTCGGACAAGAACCAGGCGTCGATCTCGGGCATTCTGGCCAACACCGACCGGCTGACCGGCGAGCTGGCCAAGGGCGCGCCCGACATGCGCCTCGCCGTCGCCGAATTGCGCAACACGGTGAAACAGGCCGGGTTCGCGGCCGAGCAGATCGGCAAGCTCGCCGCCACCACCGACGGCATGCTGGCGCAGGACGTCGCCCCGGCGATGAAGGACCTCAAGACCGCGATCGGATCTGCCGACCGCAGCATGAAGGCGCTCGAACGCACGCTGGGCAAGGCCGATGTCGGGATCGACGAATTTTCGACCCGCACGATGCCCGAGGTCAGCCAGCTGATCCAGGACCTGCGCGAAATGGCCGCGGCGCTGCAATCGGTCGCCGAAAAGGTCGACCGCGGCGGCGCCGGCTCGCTGATCGGCGGCCAGAAACTCCCCGACTATGAACCCAGGAAGAAGTGAGCCGCATCATGAACAAGCTCGCCCGCCTCGCCGCGCCCCTGCCCGCCGCCCTGGCCCTTTCCGTGACCTTGTCGGGCTGCATCAAGTTCGGTGCTGAGCCCCCGCCCTCGCTGTTGACGCTGACCGCCACCGCCGCCGTCGCGGTCGGCCAGACCAGCAGCTCGGCCAGTGCCCGGACGATCACGATCACCGTGCCCGTCGTGCCGCAGGAGCTCGCCGTCGCCCGCCTGCCGGTGCGCGCCAGCGACACCAGCGTCGCTTATCTCAAGGACGCGCAATGGGTGGAAGCGCCCAACCGCCTGTTCGCGCGCGTGCTGTCCGACACGATCACCAATCGCACCGGCCGGGTGGTGCTCAGCCTGCGCCAGTCGCTGTCGGACCCCGGCGCGCGGCTCGGCGGCGAGCTGCGCGATTTCGGCATCGATGCCGCTACCAGCGAGGCGGTGGTCACCTATGACGCCACGCTCGCCCGCGACCGCCCCGCCGCTGCCGGCGGCGCACGCGCGGCGCAGACGTTCGAGAAGCGCCGCTTCGAGGCCCGCGTGCCGATCGCCGCGATCGAGCCCGCCGCCGCCGGCATCGCGCTCAACGCCGCCGCCAACCAGGTCGCCGGCGAAGTCGCCGACTGGGTGGGGCGCTAACCCGCCAGGCCACGCCGCGCGCGCAACGCTTGCGGTCGCTCGTCCGAATGACTAGGGCAGCGCCTTCCTGGCATGCGGAGCGGTGGCCGAGTGGTCGAAGGCGCTCGCCTGGAAAGTGAGTATACGGCAAAACCGTATCGAGGGTTCGAATCCCTCCCGCTCCGCCACAGATCATTGATTTAATTGATATTTTTTCAAGATCGTGGCCTAGTTCCCATAACCGCTCCCCGATAGGCCCGACGCTTGAGGCGAACACCAGCGGCTGGATTCGCTCAATCGGCGCGCACCTCAACAATTCTCAAAAGGAGCGGGGCAATCGTCCGCAATGCCATTCGGGCAGCCATGCAGGTGCCAGCCGTGAAAGCTGGAAACGACTACACACCCTACGCGACAAATCGCGGCTGGAAATGGCGGACTTATGCGGGTTTTGAGAGGTGGCATCTTCTCAATCAAAAATGACTTGCCGGGCAAATGTGACCCGGAATTGATTGGCTCCGCTGAAATATCGCTGAAATGCTGGGCTTTCCGGGCAGCCGGTGACACATTTCGCGCCAATCAGATTCAATTTGCCGCCGAAAACGCAAAGACTTCAAATTCTCGGCAAACGGCTTCCTCCAATAGCCAATATCGCTCCAAATGACGCGCGTAGGTCCGCCGCCACATGCCTTTGGGCCGCTGTGGGGACTGGCCCCGCCCGTTTGCGCATCCCAGCTTGCTCTGCAGCGCAAAGAGCCTGTCCAACTTACGTGCCTGGGCCGTCGCGCGCTCGCTGCGATAGGCCAGCCGGTGAACCTGCCGCGATGCGAACCGATCACCGCCGGGCGGCAAATAGAGTTTGTTCACGAGGGCGCCGCTGTAGGGACAGACCATCCACCATCGTTTGCCGCTGTAATTCGGCACCGTGTGGCGTAGGTGTACGGTTTGGGTGGCTGCGCCGTCCCTAAAGAACAGCACTAGCCGCTCGGCTCCCGGAATTGCCATGAGCGCCGCGCAATCCATTTCCATCCGCCGTGCAAAGCGTGCCGCCCATATTATCGTGCCGGTCACATGTGCGCCCGGATTGGCCAGCCCGGCGCGAAACATCCACGCAAGATCGATCACCGCGGACGATTCCACCGTTGGCCTGCCAAATTGCCGCCCCGAACCTAAACCGCCCATTTTTTTCCCAAATCTCCAACGAATTTGTCCAAAGAGCATAGAGTAGCGAGTTAAGGGAAGCTCGCCGCCCCTGTGTCATCCCCCAGGAATAGCGGTTTTCCGAGGCTTTTCGGTCACAGGGACGCCAAGGGACGCCAGAAGCCTTCTATCGGCTTAACACGCGCAAAACAGTCATAGGGAAAAGGCGTCCCTTGGCGTCCCTCCCGTCCCTGTCTGCAGTTCGCGCAGCCTTATGCCACGGTATATCCGGGCTCCATTTGACCTTGCGCCGACAAAACCACGTCGTTCCAGTGTTGATTTGAAATCCTTCTGCGTGCCCGCCAACTCTCCGGTAGATTGTGCATAGAGCGACCAAGACTGAAACAGTGGAGTTGGCTGCGCCGTGAAATTGTTCCCTGTCTCGCACTTCTCTTCAAGCCATTGGCCGAACGTATCTTGATCGGCAAAATACCGCTCGGTTGCCCCGGCAACGGCATCGGGACGCCGTAAGCCCTTGGCCTGCCAATCAAGACAACCGGCGATCATCCAAGCCAGAATTTGCGGCCATTCCTCGCGCAGCTTGCTTTCCAACTGCGCATCCGGCTGGGCAGGCTTCACGACAAACGGCAGGATGTTAAGCCGCCGCCTCATGGCCTCATCCACGTTGCGCAGCGAAGGCGCGTGGTTCCCGGCGATCATCAATTTGAATTGGGGGCGGAAGGTGAAATTGTCCTGCCGCATGAAGCGCGCGGTAATCGGATCGCCGCCGGTAATGGCTTTCACCTTGGCCTCGGCCCAGCCGCGCCCCTGTTCGGTTTCGCTGGCCGTCACCAGCCGCGCGCCATTGAGCATGGCAAGTTCGGTCGAATGACGATCATGACGAGAGTCCGCAAATGTCTCCATGGTGGCCGTCTCAGCGTAACCTCCAAGGATGCCCGCCACGGTATTGAGAAACACGGACTTACCGTTTCCGCCCGGACCGTAGATGAACGCAAAGGCATGTTCCCGCGTACTACCAGTCAGGCAATAGCCGCACCAACGTTGCAGAAAGCCGACTTGGTCCTGATCGTTGGCCGTGGCCTCATTGAGAAACCTTAGCCATTGTGTCGCTTGACCGTCACTTGGGCCCACAGCAGTAAGTCGCGTTATGTATTCGCCGGGCGTACCCTCGTGCAATCTGCCTGTTTGCAGATCAACAGTGCCGGAAGTTGTCCCCAAAAGCCACCCGTCGGAATCCCAAAGTGCGCTCGTAGCTGCAATGGCCGGATTTGAACTAGCTAGTTTTTCCACACCGGCGACAGTGCGGGCGTTTGCGATTTGCGGCTTGAAGCCAAACGCGCCAGCTTCGCGCAGGTGCTCGGAAATGACGTGGCGGATTAGTCGGCATTCGTCATGCGCCCAGGACTTTCCATCCCAACGCAACCAAGTTTGGCGGGTATGGTCGAACCGCCAATGGTCCCCGTGCATGGCGACAAACTCACGCGCCAATGATTCTTCGGTTGGCGGCTGGCCCGGTGGGCTTAGGCTGCCGGGGTAGCAGCCGCTGTCAGGCTGCGCGGGCAGCGGTTCGCTTTTCCCCTTGGCGACTTCGGCCGAGACGGCGCAGGCGCGCAAGATCGTACGGGGCAGGTAATAGTCGCCGCGCAGTTCCCATTTGTCGCGCACGAGGCCCGACCGATACATAAGGTCGCGGATACGCTCGCAATTCTTGCCGGTCCAAAAGGCAAGGTGCGCGGCCAAGCTGGCGTCGGCGCTCGACGCGTCGTACGGCCCGTTGTCGCCCGGCCAACGGCGCGCGAGGGCGTCGGCGTTGGCTTCCCAAAGGTCGCGGAAGGTAACGCCGGCGTCGCAGCCAAACGCAACGGCCGCCGAGCGCGCGCCGCTCGCCAGCGCCCGCCGAATCAACTCGTCGTCGTCGGTCGGACCGTCCCATTCGGGCACCGGCTCGGTTGTCCATTCGTCGGGGCCGACCGTCGCTGCAGCGCCGAGCGGGAAATAATGGGGCACAAGCGCCGTGAGGGCCTGTGTACAGTCGGTCGCGGCCGAACCAACGGCGCCGACGCCCGTAAGCGCCACGAACCGCAGCGAGTCGTAAAATTCGAGCCCGAGCGGGATATTCTTGCACCCGTGCGGCGGCACGGCACCCGACCCGATAATATGCAAGCCGCGGCCCGACTGCGATACCTCGATCGCCGCGCCGGGCAGCGCGGCGCAAAGCTGCTGCGCGAGCGGCGACCAAGTATTATCGGCCTGCAGCGCCCCGTCGATATCGAGAAACCAAAATGGATCATCGTCGGTAAACACAAAGCCGACGCCGTGCCCGCGCCCGGCGGCAACAGCAGCGGCGGCGGTCACAAAGTCGGTCCGAATCGTGGGGGCGTGTGCGTTGGCGACATACCCGGTCGCATGATCGCACGGCAGCTTGTCGGTCTTTCCGGGCTTGGCCGATGGCACGAGGCGATAGGTTACGAATTGCCGGTACGCGGCGAGCGGCTGGAGCGCGCCTGGCAAATCATCCATGGTCGCCTCCTCCGAATGCGAGCGCAGCGATCATCGCGGCCATTTCCGGCCGGACGTGATGCGCTGCGATCAGGAATTGCGATTGCATGAGGCAGGGGCTAAGAGGATCACGGAACCAGCCGCCACAGCTATTCCGCGACGCCCGCGCCTCAACCGCGCGGGTTTCGCTTTCCTGGGGCATGGCTCATGCCTCCCCCGCGATAAGCGCGTGCAGACTCTCTGCCGGAATGATCGTGCGCCCGCCGATGCGCCGTGCGAGCAAACGCCCCGCTGCAATGTGAGAATAGATGGTGGTGCGGCCTAGGCTGGACGCCTTGCAGGCTTCCTTGATGCTGTAAGCGATCTTGGGAGGATCGTAGGTATCGGTTTGCATGGGTTGTCTCCGTTCATATGCGAACGGCAGACCAGCTATCGGTGGACCGGCGGCGCTTCACCGTAAATCGTTGTGTAGAATTATGTTGACCGCTTTGCTTCTAGGGCATCCAGTGCGCGCATTTGCCGCGCCCACAGTTCGCCGGGATCGCGCCCCTCAATTGCGGCGACATGAAACGTAATCCGCCAAGCGTGGAAACCAGCGTCCTTTTCACTTCTGTCTCCATCGTACGCCGCGCACCATTCGTGATAGCGCCTTGCATACGTCAAGCCTTTTTCGATCGACTGCGGAGAGCAACCGCACTCGCTCGCTGCCTCAGCCAAGGCCGCATCCCATGAAAGGCCTCTTTCGAGCGCCCTCAATGCTCGATTGCCTCGCTTAAGCATCGTGGTTTTTGTGCGCATTTCACGCGCAAATTTGCCCTCTTCCAAATTGGTTAGGCGCAATCGAACGTTTGAAGGCCGCTTACCCCTCGGGGCTAGGGCATCTGCCAACCAATCTCGCATTATCTGATCAATCTCAACGGACGAGCGCAAAAGGGCTGCTATTGCTTCCTCGCCGACTGCGGCTGGCACAGTGCCAGCCAAAGCAAGCGTCGCATTGTGGTGAAGCCTTTCGGCAGCATCGTCCATTGCCCGCCTCCCCAGCGGCTCCCCAGAGCAAAGCAGGGAAGCGCGTGGGATGCGCGCTTATCGGCTGGCCGGCCTATCCCCAGAGAACAATTAGCATATCGCGTGGACAAGTGCAGCCAGCCGCAATAGTTATTCGATTGCCGCTCCGACTTTGAACGGAAGGCGCGGCCCGCGAACGGCGGCGAACATAGGCCCTCGACTCTCAGGTCGGGCGGCCTGCGGAATACAACACCTACGGGGAATACGCGGGAGGCGTGTACCTATGTTCGCGTCGTTCAACCGACCCGACTTGCGGGGCGGAGCGGTCGAGCATGGGGGTTACATGACTACTGAATTTCCCTGCGCCTCGTGCGCCAAGCCGATCAAATTCTCGGCCAGCAAATGCCCTCATTGTGGTCACAAGGTTACCCAGGCCGATATTGATGCCCGGCGCGGTGGGAGCGAATTCGACGGCAAGGCGCTGTTGGGTTGTATAGGCGTTCTGGCTCTAATTGCGTTCGCCGCGTACATGATATTTGCTGCCGGACCGAGCGAAAGGGGCGACGCTGCGCGCCAATCCGTCGAAACTGAACGGCTGATATTTGTCGGCCAAGATCAGATAAAAGCGCGACTTCGCGACCCTTCGTCTGCCGAATTTTCCGGCGTCTACGTTTCTCGAAAGGCCGGTGCCCCTGCGATTTGTGGCACCGTCAATTCGCGCAATGGCTTTGGGGGCATGTCCGGCCCGACGCGGTTCATCGCAGGTGGAGCAACTGCTATAGATGGGGATGGAACCATGGACGCAGCGAATTTTCAGCAGGCTTGGGACTCAATATGCTGATTAAGATGTTTAGCTGTAGGCCTTCTAACATACGCGAGTGGGCAGGGTTCGCCTTTGCAATGATGATGCCAGCCTATGCCGCCAATGCGCAGGACGAGGACGTACCCCACCGCATTGCAGCCGAACGAATATCACTGGGCGGCGATCATATTCAGGCGGGATCATGTGCAACACGCCTTCTAGCGCGGTCTGCCAAGGTAACGAATTATCCGGTTCGCGATGGAGTGGGCATCGACTGGACTCCTAAATCTGGCTTCCTAATGAGCGCGCCCGGCGATCCTGTTGTGTCTATGGAATTCCGCGCAGACGATGACGGTCATTTTGTAGTCGTTCGGTATCGCCATCCATACTCAGACGACGCGGCGTTGGCGGTGGCTCGCAAGGCTGCGAAAGTGTGTTTTGCCGATGACTGGAACCGTTGGGCGGGAGTGCATGGGCGAAAAGTCGTCGAATAGAGCGGCGCAGTATTCCTGATTTGCCATTGGCAGGCCTTGAGGCTCACGCCTCGCTTGCCGCCGCTCTCCTGAGCGGTGTCACATTGGCGCCAGCAGTAGGGATCATCGCGCAATAGGTTGCCCAATCGTCCATGAGCCGCCGCCGCTTGTCGAACAGGTCGCCGCGCCGATAGGCCCGCTCAACCTTGTTTTCGATGGTGTGAGCCAGCGCCATTTCGGCAACCTCATGGGCATAGCCTGTGCATTCAGCTGCCCAATCGCGGAAGCCCGAACGAAAGCCGTGCACGGTCGCGTCAACCTTCATGCGGCGCATGAGCATTGCCATGGCCATGCCGGACAGTTTGCCGCCCTTCGCGCCGGGGAACAGATAGTCGCTGCCAAGCGGCTGGAGGCTTTCGAGTATGGCAACTGCGCGCGGGGACAGCGGCACGCGATGCTCTTTCGCGGCCTTCATGCGGTCAGCTGGGATCGTCCAGATTGCCTTTTTCAAATCGACCTCCGCCCAAGTCGCGCCGATCACTTCGCCAGAACGGGCAGCGGTGAGGATCGTAAATTCCAGCGCCAGCGCCGCCACGGCCCCCCGCTTGTGCAACGCGCGGACGAATGCCGGGATTTGCTCATAGGCAATGGCCTTGTGATGGCCGCGCGATAGCCGGGTGCGAGCGGGCAGGATTTGCGCAAGGTGCCCGCGCCAGCGCGCCGGGTTTTCGCCCTGCCGATAGCCGCGCGCCTTGGCGCTATCGAGTACGGTTTCAATCCGCCCGCGAATGCGGCTGGCAGTTTCGGCTTTCCCTTTCCAGATCGGCTCAAGGATTTTGAGCACATGCGCGGTTTCAATCTCGGCAACCGGCAAATCCCCGATCACCGGATAAACGTAGGTGTCGAGCGTGTTGCGCCATTGCTGGCGATGCTTGGGGTTACGCCAGCTTTCCTCGTTCGCAGCGATATAGGCGGTTGCCACGTCCTTGAATGTGGTCCCGGCCACCTTGGCAGCCTGAGCCGCCGCAAGCGCCTGAGCAGCTTCCCTGTCTCGTTCCTCCAGCGGATCAATGCCCGCCTTCACCTTGAGGCGCAGCGCCGCCGCTTCGTCGCGCGCATCGGCAAGAGACATACCGCCTTGCCCCGCTGCACCCAAGCCAACGTCACGCGACTTGCCGTTGAGCATGAAGCGATAGACCCATGAGCGCGCGCCGGTCGGCTTCACCAGCAAATGAAGCCCGCCACCATCGGCATGGCGTCCCGGCTTGGCATTCTTCACCGCAAGAGGGGTTAGCGCGTTGTGCAGCTTCCTTGGCATTTCGGCTCCCTGTCAGGGAATCGAACCTGCCAGCGCCCTGCCCCAATGGCGGAAATAGCAGTCGTTCCCATAACCGTTCCCCGATAATAGCGCGGTTTTATGGGAACGCAACGGAACACATGCGGACGGTCAAAAGCCACAATGGGCACATAACATGAGGTTTTACGAGGCTATTTAGGATAAATCCGTACGCATCCGGCAGATAGTACGGCGGACTCCCGCTCCGCCATTTCCCTTTGATTTCATTAGGATTTTTTCGATAGAGAATAGCTCGCACCACACCGACCGCCTCGCTTTCGAGAACGGCTAATGCGCCCTCCATCGTCGTGTCCTTGATTCCTGATTCCGAAAGCGTGCTGTACAGGTGATTCTTGTGGAACAGCTCGGCAGGCCTCGCCCGACGAACCGTTCCGGCATCTTCGCGGTGCCTGCACCAATACAGCCAGCCATCCGGGTCGGTGAATCCGCTCAGAATCATCTGCGGGACATAGTGATGGCGTTTGGGAACAGACATCGTGATCCGATGGCATTGGTAATCTACTGGCTTCGCAGGTCGCGGCGCCTGGTGGAGCGGTCAACCGCGATCGTATCGGTTAATCCGCGCCAGGCGCAGGAAACCCTGCGGGTCGATAAGCAGAATCTTTTGAACGTTTCGCTCCGCCGCACGCTCAGGTGCCTTGTGCATGAGCTCCAGCGCCTGAAGTTCAAAGCCGCTCAGTCGTCGAGGCTGAGCCACTTCCGGTGCCACAGGCCCGGTTAAATCCATTTCAAACTCGGCAACGATTGATTGTCCGACACCTCGCGATTGATCGAGGTACACCGCGAAGTAAGGCTCGCCAGCCCCGATAGCCAGCGCATCCAAAACCACTTTTACCAAGTCCACCCCCACTTCGTTGAATGAGAACTTTTATAGGATGTAGATGAATAGCGCGGCATCTACCGGGAATACGCAGGAAAAGCCTGGGTTCCGGTTCTTGATGCGGATCAGCGAGTTTGTTCGCGGTTGCCGGCCGAGCTGATCCGCCAACATCTATCGGCGGAGGCCAGTCGGCATCGAGCCAACCGCAATTTCGCCGATCTGCACGTAGAACGCGGCCGCGTCCATGAGATCCGCCGCACTGACGTCCATGTGCTCGCCTACCGCCACGCTGCGCAATGCAGTTTGTTGAGGGTCGCACCACCAACCGGTAGACATGATTCGCTCGCCACACTGATCGCCACGCGTCACCAGGCCCGATGTGAAGACCAGGCAATTAAAGGACCGGCGAAGGGCCCTGAGCCTCGCCGTCTCCTTGGCGTATTCGCCAGGAGCACCAGCTAGCGCCTCAAGCTTGGCCGCAGTATCCTTGTTATAACGGGCGGCGTTGCCGCCACGAGCCGCTCGGGCCTCATCGACCAACACGCACAGAAAGCGATCCAGCTCACGCAGGCAGTTGCCAGGTGACCCGCCCCCGCAGCCGCTGCATTTCGCCGCTTTGTCCGGGATGGGCGATACTGGAACAGCTCGTCCGAATGAACGATGCGGCCCGTTTCAGCGTCAGATGGGCGTCCCTCACCGCAGCTTCCGTTCGCATCCCGGGCGCGAGCGGGGGAACAGCCGGGATCACTTTCGCGATTGCGCCAATGCCTCGATTGCCTTTTCGATCCCGACCATGCCTTCGTCGCTGCCGGTTGCGATCTCCAGCGGCCGCCCGCCGCATCCGGCATGGTGATCGTTCAGAAACGCCAGCGCACCTTCCCGACCAAGTGCCAGGAACGCGTGCGTCGTTATGCGCCCTTGCCGCCTCAGCGCTTCCGGAAGCAGCTTGGGCGTGTCGAATTTCTTACGGAACGCTTTAGTACGCGGCGACAAGGCAAGCACTTGCGCCAGTGGCTCGGCCGCAGCGCTCAACGTTCGATCTCGCGAAACGGCGATGTCACGCCGAAATCCGCCTGTAGTGTGGCGATTTGCGCGGCATAGCCGGTGGCCAAGCCTTCATGTGCGATGCGTGCTTCCGGGCACACGGCCGAAGTCGCGCGCATGATGGACAATTGATGGCGATGAAAGAGCTGATTGAGATCCAATTGCGGTCCCCCGATGCGTAAGCGGGAGCACGATGGTCTCTCGGTCGTCAGCGCCTACGAACGGAACTGCTGGCGATAGGCATGATATGGGGACGAAGCGCCGGATTGTAACCGGTCTGGTGGATTACGACGATCCTAGAACCGCGGCTTCGATGTGCGATCCTTGTTCCGGCGATCCGCGACATAGCTCTGGCCGTTCTCGTCAGCCTTGACGATGTCGAACAGCCCGACCGCCTCGAACAGCTTCGGGAAGTTGCGCGCGCCATAGTTGCGCGGGTCGATCGGCGCCTGACGGCGCGCTGCGCTTCCTGCCGCATCGAGCGGCGCCCAGCCGTCGTCGCCCGCCGTCGCCTCGACCGCCCCGCGCAGGACGGCAACGAGCTTGGCATCCTGGCTCAGTGGTGGCTTTGGCGCTTTTGCTGCTGACGTCTGCGCCTTTGACGCCGGCTTCTTTGCGCTTGCCGGGGCCGCATCGGCCGGTGCCGACAGTTCCACCTTCGCCGCTGCGCCTTCCTCGCCGAGCCGGTCGAGATAGAGGAACGTCGTGCAGGCATTGACGAACGGATCGGGCGTCTTGCGCTCGCCGAAGCCATAGACGTCGTGGCCGTTCGCGCGCAGCTGCATGACCAGCGGGGTGAAGTCGGCGTCGCTCGACGCGATGCAGAAGGCGTCGAGCTTCTGCGTATAGAGCAGTTCCATCGCATCGATCACCAGCGCGATGTCGGTCGCGTTCTTGCCCTTGGAATAGCTGAACTGCTGGATCGGCCGGATCGCGTGCTCGTGAAGCTTGGCTGTCCAGCCCTTGAGGCCCGAGCTCGCCCAGTCGCCATAGGCGCGCCGGATATTGGCCGTGCCGTATTTCGACAACTCGGCCAGCATCGCGGCGATCTTGCCGTGCGAGACATTGTCGGCATCGATCAGCAGCGCGATGCGCCGGTCAGGCGACGGCGTGGCAGCGTGGGTCGAGTTCATGCAAGTCTCCATTCGGCGCGATCGTACCGCCGAACGGCCAACGCTGCTACCCGCGCCCGAGACCGCGAATCGGCTCAGCTATGTCGGACCTCGGCTGTTCCCGCGCCGCCACGAAGCGCCGCGACCGCATTGGCACAGGCACGCTCGTTGCGATAGCCGGCGCTGGCGGCGATGAGCGAGCCGTCGGGCGCGCAGAAGCGCCACCGCCAATCACCGCCGGAGAACAGGATGGACGTCAGGCTGACCCGATCGGCGCGATAGACCTCGAAATAGGCCTGACCGGGTGCCGCGGCATGCGATAAGGCCGTTCGCGGCAGCGCCAGACTCATGAGCGCGCTGGAAACATCTTCGGGTAGATCGGCCGCGAGCCGACAGGGCGCGTCGAACCCACGATGTGCGAGATTGCTGGTCATATGATTCTCCCGGCGGCAAGCGGGAGCAATCCGTTTCTCTCTGGCATCGCGCGCTTGCGAAGCGGGTGGTGCGATGATGGCTTCACGCTATGCGCTTTCGCGGCGTTTGACCATCCCGCCTGATGTTATGGGCTGGGAGACGACGGCTGTCGCGCCTTGCTTGTTCCCTGCGCAGCGCCCATAGCCAGTTCCACAGGCGCGCCGACATGGGTGCGCCGATTCGCATTGGCGGCGCTGGCCTCCTTGCTGCGAGGGCGACCAGTTTGTCGCGGCCCAGCACTCGAACGAATGTGCGAAATCCAGCTCGGGAGAGCGCCGCAGCGGCCTGCCTACAGCGGCCCGTGCCGTGGATCGGACGTTTGTTCTTATCCGAGTTCAGTGCTGACCATATTCGCCTACACCGGCATCAGCGATGCGCTCCGCTCACCATCCCGGGAGATGCCTATGTCGAGAGTTCCAGTCCGCCCCTATCTTGTATCGAAGGACGATGACGGCATTTTTCGCGTCACCGTCCGCACGACGCGGTTCAACTCGCAGGGCTACCCGCTCGTGTCGAGCGAGGTGCTGGAGGACGCGTTCAAGACCCAGACCGCCGCGCGCACCTTCGTCAAGCAAACCTATCGCGCCGAGGCGAACGAGATCGCCACCAAATAGCGAATGAACGTGCCCCGATCTCGTTCACAACGACAGGTCGGCACCGAACAAAGGATATTATCTATCGAGACGCGCCTGGTGGTGGCCTATGGCCTGATCTTCGTGCTGGTTCTTGCGGGGATCGGCATCGCGCTGGTCCTGCGGCACAACTCCCACGCCGCGACGATAGCCCGCGATGAAAAGCGCCAGCGCGAGCGGCGCGAAGCCAAGTTTTTGGAATAAGAGTGCGACCGTCAGCCGTCGAGAAAAACGACGCCTGCCGCTATCGGCCTGCCCCTTCGCCGATCGCTGTGCGTTGCTGTTGCAATTGGGCGCCGCGCCCCGTGGGGGCAGTTGATGTTTTTGGATGATAGAGAGGCAGTGTCAGGCAAGGGCCAGATGCTGCCATGG
>CAYPRW010000009.1:0-23028 GCA_964413495.1 uncultured Stakelama sp.
GGGCCAGGACGTGCTGTTCTTCGTCGACAACATCTTCCGCTTCACCCAGGCGGGCGCCGAGGTGTCGGCGCTGCTCGGCCGCATTCCTTCGGCGGTGGGCTATCAGCCGACGCTGTCGACCGACATGGGCGCGCTGCAGGAGCGCATCACCTCGACCAACAAGGGATCGATCACTTCGGTGCAGGCGGTGTACGTGCCGGCCGACGACTTGACCGACCCGGCGCCGGCGACCTCGTTCGCCCACTTGGACGCGACGACCGTGCTCAACCGCGCGATCTCCGAACTCGGCATCTATCCGGCGGTCGATCCGCTCGATTCGACCTCGCGCGTGCTCGAGCCGCGCATCGTCGGCCAGGAACATTACGAAACGGCGCGCGCGGTGCAGTCGATCCTGCAGAAGTACAAGTCGCTGCAGGACATCATCGCCATCCTGGGCATGGACGAGCTGTCGGAAGAGGACAAGCTGACGGTGGCGCGCGCGCGCAAGATCCAGCGGTTCCTGAGCCAGCCGTTCCACGTCGCCGAGGTGTTCACCGGCATTCCGGGCGCGTTCGTGCAGATCGAGGACACGATCAAGTCGTTCAAGGCGGTGGTCGACGGCGAGTATGACCATCTGCCGGAAGCCGCCTTCTACATGGTCGGCGGCATCGACGATGCCATCGCCAAGGCCAAGAAGCTGGCCGACGAGGCGTGATGCCCGCACGGGCCGCCTTGATCGCCGCCGCGTTGCTGGCCAGCCCAGCCGCGTCGGCGCAGGACGGCCCGGCGATCGACGAGGCGGCCGCCGACCTCGCTTACGGCATGTGCCTCCCCTATCTGGCGGGGCAAATGCCGCTGGCGCCGGGTGGGATGCTCGATCGCTATGGCCTGAAAGGGCCGGTGCGCAAGCTGCCCAACCCGCGCTTTGGCGAGTTGGAGGTGCTGGTGGCGGCGCGGCCGGACGGGCAGATCAGCTTCGGCGGGGTGCCGAACAAGGTCTGCCAGGTGACGGTGACCGGCACCGCGACGGGCCCGGTGCTGGCGAAACTGCGCACGAACATGTCGTTCCTGCCGGTGCCGCTGAAGCCCGATCCCGCCAACAGCGGCGATCGCGGCATCGCCAGGATGGAAGCCTATAAGGGGCCGCTGGAAGGGTTGATGCTCAACGTCATCCTCTCCGAAGCCCAGTCCCCGACGCCCACGGTCGTCGCCCATGTCTTGCTGACGGATAAGTGAAATGGCTCTGCACTTCGAACTCGTGACCCCGGAACGCCTCGTCCGATCGGAAGAGGTGCATATGGTCGTCGTTCCCGGCACCGAAGGCGACTTCGGCGTGCTGGAGGGCCATGCCCCGCTGATGTCGACGATCCGCGACGGCAATCTGGAAATCTACAGGACCGCGGGCGGCAACGCCGCCGAGACGATCCGCATCGAGGGTGGCTTTGCCGAAGTGAACGAGCGCGGGCTGACCGTGCTGGCGGAACGCGCGGAGTAACGTCGTCGGGTTGATGGTAAGAAAGGCCGTGGGAGCGATCCTGCGGCCTTCTTCCATGGGGGTAATGGCGTTGCTTCTGCCGTCATCCCGGGCCTGATCCGAGACCCAGCTTCTTCTGCGTCGGAAAAAGGCAGCTGGGCCCCGGCTCAAGGCCGAGGTGACGAAGTAGGGAGAGCCTATCCCCGCCGATAGGTCATCGTCGTGGCCCAGGTTTCGGCATTGCCGCGCTCGACCTTGAGCGTGTCGCCTTCGCGGGTGAAGCGCAGGCGGGCGACGCCCATCCTGGTCGGCATCTCGTAGGTGACGCTCCGCGCGTCGCGGGCGATCTCGCGGAATGTGCTGGCGGGGATCGAAGGCAGCGCGACCTTGAGCTGCGAGCCCGGGCCGGCGGTGGCGGCGGTGATGGTGAGATCCGCCTGTGCGCCCTTCATCGCTTCGCTGCGCCCTTCCTCGCGGCAGGCCGCCTTGGCTTCGCTCGCCTTGCAGCGCATTTCGAGCGCATCGGTCCGCCAGGTGCCGTCGAGCCAGGCGAAGCCGGTGGGGGCCGGCGCGGCCGCCGGTTGCGGTGTGGCGGCGACGCCTAGCGGCGTGAACATGGCGATCAGCGACATCAGGAAAGCGAACATGGATTTGCCCCGGTTGAATAGTGACGCCCTTCCCTGCCTCGCGATCGACGGGGGCGCCACGGTCAGGATCGGTCACTATGTGGGCGCGGGCGCGGCGCGGTCCGTCCGATCATCGTAACCCTCCCGTTCACGGTAAACGTCTGCCGTTGGTTAGGAACTTGTCAAACCTTGCGCCTTATCCCCTCCGCAATGGATCAACGCGGGGATAGAGCGTGAGCGCATTCGGACGTCGCAGCGGACCTGGGGCAACGCCCAGCCGGCCGGCCTTCGGCGTGGCGCGCCCGATGCAGGGCGGCGCAGCCGCACCGCGTTCGCCCGAGCCGCTGGGCGGCGAGCAATTCCCGCCGCTGAACGACGTGCCGTTGCCCGGCGCGAGCCAGGCCGCGCCCGAATCGCCCGACCTGAGCACCGTCCCGCAATCCACCACCGATGCGATGGCGCGGCTGACCGATCGCCAGAACGCATCGGGCGAGGCCGGCGCGTCGCGGCTCGAAGGGTTCGAAGCCTCGATCCACCGCATCAAGGAACAGGTGCTGCCGCGCCTGCTGGAGCGAGTCGATCCCGAGGCGGCGGCGACGCTGAACAAGGACGAGCTGGCCGAGGAATTCCGCCCGATCATCGGCGAGGTGCTCGCCGAGCTGAAGCTGACGCTCAACCGCCGCGAGCAGTTCGCGCTGGAAAAGGTGCTGGTCGACGAGCTGCTCGGCCTGGGGCCGCTCGAGGAGCTGCTGTCCGATGGGGCGATCAGCGACATCATGGTCAACGGCCCCGACCAGACCTTTGTCGAGCGCAAGGGCAAGCTGGAGCTCGCCAATATCCAGTTCCGCGACGAGGAGCATCTGTTCCAGATCGCGCAGCGCATCTGCAACTCGGTCGGCCGCCGGGTCGACCAGACCACGCCGCTGGCCGACGCGCGTTTGAAGGACGGGTCCCGCGTCAACGTGATCGTGCCGCCGCTGTCGCTGCGCGGCACCGCGATCTCGATCCGTAAATTCTCCGACAAGCCGATCACGCTCGACATGATGGCGGGCTTTGGATCGATGTCGCAGAAGATGGCGACGATGCTGAAGATCGCCGGGGCGAGCCGCTTCAACATCGTCATCTCGGGCGGCACCGGCTCGGGCAAGACCACGATGCTCAACGCGCTGTCGAAGATGATCGATCCGGGCGAACGTGTGCTGACGATCGAGGACGCGGCCGAATTGCGGCTGCAGCAGCCGCACTGGCTGCCGCTGGAAACGCGCCCGCCGAACCTGGAGGGCCAGGGCGAGATCACCATCCGCGACCTGGTCAAGAACGCGCTGCGCATGCGACCGGATCGCATCATCCTGGGCGAAATTCGTGGCAGCGAGTGTTTCGACCTGCTGTCCGCGATGAACACCGGCCATGACGGATCGATGTGCACGCTCCACTCCAACAGCCCGCGCGAATGCCTGGGGCGTATGGAGAACATGGTGATGATGGGCGACATCAAGATCCCGAAGGAGGCGATCAGCCGCCAGATCGCGGATTCGGTCGACCTGATCGTGCAGGTCAAGCGCCTGCGCGACGGCAGCCGCCGCGTGACCAACATCACCGAGGTGATCGGGATGGAAGGCCCGGTGATCGTCACGCAGGAGCTGTTCAAGTTCGAGTATCTCGACGAGAGCGCGGACGGCAAGATCATCGGCGAGTATCAGTCGATGGGCCTGCGCCCGTACACGCTGGAAAAGGCGCGCGCGTTCGGGTTCGACCAGGCGCTGCTGGAAGCCTGTCTCTAATCGGACATTAACCACGCCCGGTAGGGGTCGCGCGCATCGGCGAGGCGCGTAAAGATCGCGGCATGAGGCTCGTGCGCACACTGTTGCTGTTGCTGCTGGCATTGGCCAGCTTTCCGGCGCAGGCGGCCGCACCTTCCGATTATCTCTCGCCTGACAGCGAGGCGCGCTGGGTCGGCTTCGAGTTGACCGGCGGCAACCAGATCCGCTTTCGCACCTTGCTCAACGGTCGCTGGGTCGATGCGATGCTCGATACCGGGATCACCGACAGCGCGGTGTCGTCGCGTTTCGCCGAACTGGCGGGGATGAAGCCGCTGGTGCGCGCGCGCGCCGATGCGATCGGCGGGGCCATTGCGCTCAGCTGGACCGCGCTCGACCGGGTCGAGGTCGGCGGACTGGTGCGGACCGGCGGGCGGATCGCGATCATCGATGCCGATCCGCGCGCGACCGGCACGGCGCGGATTGACCTGTTCGTGGGGTCGGACCTGCTTGCCGGCCACGCGCTGGACATCGATTATGCCGCGCGGCGGTTTCGCCTGCTGCCCTCGGGCCGGATGCCGTTTCGCGGCGCGGCCATGCCGCTGCGGCTGGCCGGGCCGACCGGGCTTTATCTGACCGAATTGGCGATCGGCGGCCGGACGCTGCGCCCGGTGATCGTGGATATCGGCGATGGCGGCATGCTGACGCTGACGCGCGCGGCGTGGCGCGGCAGCCAAGCGGCGACCGCCCCGCCAGGTCCCACCCCGCTGACGACCACCATCGCCTATGGCATGGGCGGCCCGGTCGAGACCGAATTGGCGGTGCTGCCGGCGCTGCGCCTTGCCACGGTCGAAGCGAAGGATGTGGAGCTGCGGATCGAGCCCGACACCGGCTTTTCCGCGCGCAAGGGCGCGGCGGGGCGGATCGGCGGCGGGCTGCTGCGCCGGCACCGCGTGCTGCTGGATCCGCGCGCGGGGCGGATGATCGTGGCGATGACGGCGGATGGCGACTGGCGGCTCGCCCGATCGACCAGTGGGCTGATGGTGGCGCAGGACGGCGCGCGGCTGCGTGTGCTGCACGTGATGCGCGGCAGCCCGGCCGCCGCATCGGGCTGGCGCAGCGGGGCGGAGATCTGCGGGGTGGATGGTTATCCCATTCCTGCCGCCTATGCGGCGAGCCCGCTGGCCGGCTGGTCGATCGGCATGCCGGGGCGGACCGTGCAGCTGAAGCTGTGCGACGGCGGCGAGACGGCGCTGACGCTGGCGCGTTTCTATTAGAGCTGGCGGCGCGCGCCGCCACTGATCGTCTGCCCCGCTTCGCGATCGTCGCGATACTGGCGACATCGTGCCGGAACTGTGCGATCTTTCCGGTCGATTCGGTGGGGGCACCGCCGTCTATCCAATCGGGCGTGTCCGGTCGTCGGACACCTGTTCCAGAAGGAACGACATGATGGCAAGGTTCTGGAAGCGTGCGATGCTTGTCCTGCCGGTGATCGCGCTGGCCGTGCCGGCGGCGGCGCAGGAAGCGACCGGGAACTGGGCGGGCGAGATCGAAGTCGCGCCCGGAACCCGCCTGCCGCTGGTCGTGCGCATCAAGCGTGACGCGGCCGACGCGCTGAACGGCACGATGGACAGCCCCGCGCAGGGCGCGACCGGGCTGCCGCTGGCGCAGGTCGCTGTCGCGGCCGGACGCCTGAGCTTTGCCGTACCGAGCATCGGCGGCAGCTATGCCGGGCAATGGGACGCGGCGGCCAAGGCGTGGAAGGGCGAATGGCGCCAGGCCGGGCAGAGCTGGCCGCTCTCGTTCGCGGCGCCCGTCCCGCCGCCGCCGCTGCCGGCCGACTGGCGGCTGCCGGGCGATGTCGAGATCGGCAAGCTGATCGCCGCGCGCAACGCGCCGCGCGCCGGGCAGGGCATCGTCATCGGCGTGCTCGATCCGGACGGCCGGCGGATCGTTGCCGGCGGCACCGGCGCCGGCGCGGCGGTGAACCGCGACACGCTGTTCGAGATCGGTTCGATCACCAAGGTGTTCACCGCGCTGATCCTGGCCGACATGGTGAGCAAGGGCGAAGTGTCGCTGGACGATCCGGCGGCGAAGTTCCTGCCGCCCGGGCACCGCATGCCCGAACGCGGCGGGCGCCCGATCACGCTGCGCGATCTGGCCACGCATCGATCGGGCCTGCCGCGCATGCCCGACGACCTGGCGGCGATCGACGATCCCGGCGGGCCTTTCGCCGGCTATACCGAACAGAAGCTGCTGGCGTTCCTCGACCGCCATCAGCTGACGCGCGATGTCGGCGCGCAATGGGAATATTCGAACCTGGGCGTCGGGCTGCTCGGCTATCTGCTCACACGCGCCGCCGGCACCGACTACGAGACGCTGCTGCGCCGGCGGATCACCGGGCCGCTGGGCATGCGCGATACCGCGATCACCCTGCCGCCCGCGCTCGCCGCGCGGCTGGCGCCGCCGCTCGACGGCTTCATGCGGCCGACCCAGCCTTGGGACATCCGGGTGCTGACCGGCGCGGGCGGGATCCGGTCGAGTACGGCCGACATGCTGATCTTTGCCAATGCCGTGCTCGATCCCGCTTCGCCGATCGCGCCGGCGATGCGGATCGCGCTGTCGGCACGCACGCCGCTGAACCCACGCGCCGAGCAGGCGCTGGGCTGGGTGATCGCGCATCCCGCGCCCGGCCGCGAACTGCTGATGCATGACGGGGGCACGGGCGGCTTTCGTTCGATGCTGGCGATCGAGCCGGCGAAGCGGCGCGCGGCGGTGGCGCTGATCAACTCGGCGGCCGAGCCGAGCGGTGCCGATCTGGCGCTGCACCTGCTGATCGGCGCCCCGGTCGCGCCGACACCGCCGGTGCCGCCCGCGCCGCCGCCGCCGGTCAAGCGCACCGAAATCACGCTGCCGGCCGCGGAACTGGACAAGTTCGTCGGCCGCTATGACTTCGGATCGGGCCTGGTGCTCGCCGTCACGCGCCAGGGCGATATCCTGCGCGCGCAACGCGAAGGCGTGGCGGGCGCGCCGGTCTTGCAGATCGTCCCGGAAGCGCCGCTCGCCTTTTTCTGGAAGATGATGGACGCGCAGATCCGCTTCATCGCGGGTGCCAACGGCGCGATCACCGGCGCGCAGCTCACGCAGGGCAAGCTGTCGCTCAGCGGCAAGCGGCTCGAACCGTGAGGCGCGGGCGCCGCCTCAGCCCCGGATCGCCAGCGCGGCGGTGACCACCGCGCCCAGGATCGCCAGGATCTGGATCAACGTCCACGGCATCCAGCCGACCGCGTCGGGATCGCTGCGCCGGGCGCGGCGCAGATCGGCCATGCCGCTGCCCGCCGCCACCGCCAGCCATGCCCCCACGCCGATCCACAAAGGCCCTTGCATCCCCGCGCGCTCCGTCTCACCTGTTGCCGCAGACCAGAGAGGAGCCGTTCGATGCGCCACGCCCTGACCGTCCTTGCCGTCGCCGCCGTCATCGGCACCGCGGCGGCCGCCGCGCCCGAGATGGGGAGCATCCGCCCGGAATTGAAGGAGGCGATCGCCGCGCCGACGCGCACGCCCGCCAACACGCTGCGCGACCGGTATCGCCACCCGGCCGAGACGCTGGCCTTTTTCGGGGTGAAGCCGGGCGACACGGTGGTCGAGCTGTGGCCGGGCGGCGGCTGGTACAGCGAGATCCTGGTGCCCTATCTGGGCAAGGGCGGCGGCACCTATTACGCCGCGGCGCTCGACGCCCTGTCGGGCGGCACCAGGAAGATGATGGCGGACAAGCCGGAATTGTACGGCAGAATCAGGCTGGCGGCCTTTCCCGCCTTTGCCGCCACCGACGTCAAGGTGCCGGACGGCAGCGCCGATGTCGTGCTGACCTTTCGCAACGTCCATAATTGGCGGATGGGCTATCAGCGGCCCGACCGGCAGGATTATTCGGCCGAGGCGTTCAGGCAGGTGTTCGCGATGCTGAAGCCCGGCGGCACGTTCGGCATCGTCGATCACCGCCTGCCCGAAAGCGCGGACCCCGCGCGCGAGCAGACCAGCGGCTATATCAAGACGTCGACGATCCTGAAGCTGGCGGCGGATGCCGGGTTCAGGCTGGCGGCGCAATCGCAGGTCAACGCCAATCCCAGGGATACCGCCGACTGGCCGGGCGGCGTGTGGACGCTGCCGCCAAGCTATCGGCTGAAGGATGTCGACCGCGCGAAATATGAAGCGATCGGCGAGAGCGACCGGATGACGCTGAAGTTCATCAAACCGAAATAGCGCCATCTCGCGTCGCGCCGGTTCCGCCGCATGCTAAGGTCTTCCCCCTGGGGGGAGAAACGATATGCGGCGGCTCGTCTTCTGTTTTGACGGCACCTGGAACAAGATCGACGGCAATTATCCGACCAATGTCGCGCGGGTGGCGCAATCGGTCAGCCGCTATGACGACGCGATTTCCCAGATCATCTATTATGACGAGGGCGTCGGCACCACCTCGACCGAGAAATGGACCGGCGGCATCTTTGGCCATGGGCTGATCGAGAAGATCATCGAGGCCTATCACTTCCTGATCCTGAATTACGAGCCGGGCGACCAGATCTATGTCTTCGGCTTTTCGCGCGGGGCGTTCGCGGCGCGATCGTTCGTCGGGCTGATCCGCAATTGCGGGATCATCTCGCGCCGTTCGCTGACGCATATCCGCTCGGCGGTCGAGCTTTACATCAGCCGCGACGGCAACGCCTCGCCCAATTCCGAACGTTCGCGCACCTTCCGGCTCAAACATTGCCAGAAGCTGTGCCTGCCGGGCGATCTGGAATGGCGCAGGCAAGCCTATCCCGAACATGCCACCGACGATCTGGTGCAGCTGCGCATCGCCTATCTGGGCGTGTGGGACACGGTCGGCGCGCTGGGCGTGCCCCGGCATCTGCAATGGCTCGCCTTCTTCAACCGCAAGTTCATGTTCCACGACACCACCCTGTCGGGCTTTGTCGAACGCGCGCGGCATGCGGTATCGACCGACGAGCGCCGCCGCTCGTTCGAACCCTCGTTATGGACCAATCTGGACGATCTCAATTCGCCCGATCCGCGGGCGCGGCGCTATGAGCAGCTGTTCTTTCCCGGCACGCACAGCGCGGTCGGCGGCGGCGGCCCGGTGCGCGGACTGTCGGACGCGGCGCTGGAATGGATCATCGACGGCGCGCGCAAAAGCGATCTGGCGTTCGACCGCGACGATCAATCGCCGATCTTCAGCCTGCTGCCCGATCACCGCGCGCAATTGTTCAACGCGATCGGCAAGATGCGCTGGTCGATCGGCGACCGGCTGATGGGCGTGGGGCTGCGCGACCGATCGTTTCCGGAAATGGACCGGCTGGCCATCCACCCCAGCGTCGCGCGCCGCTATCACACGCCGGCCGACCAGTTGCCGGAAAAGCGCGAATATCGCCCGCTGTCGCTGCAGGCCTTCTGGGACGCGATCAAGCAGATGGGCGCGCAACAGGCCGAAGACCTGCTCGACCGCAAGCTGGAGCTGAAAAGCGCGGGCGACGACCGCGCGTTGCGCGCACCGGCGCGCGTGCGGCGCTATGTCGTGCAACGCGGCGACACGCTGACCAGCGTGGCCGAACGGCAGATGGGCACGGCGGCGGACGCCGAAATCCTGGGCATCCACAACCGCAATGTCGGATTGCTGTTCGAGGACGACGTGCTGTATGCGGGAAGCGAGCTGGAAATTCCCGAATACGCCATCGCCGCCGCGCCCGATACGAACGATCCAGCGCCGGCCGCCGAAGCGCCCCCCGCACCGGCCGCAGCCGATTGAAGGGGGCGATCGAAGGGGACGCAGCCGCTCAGCCGAGCTTGTCGATCTGGTCCTGAAGCCCGGCGAGCTGCGCCTTGAGCGCGGCGATTTCCTCGTCCTTGGTCTTTTCCGGGGCGGCGGCGGCAGAGGTCGCGGAGGCGGCCGCCGCGCCCGGCTTGAAGGCATCGGCCGCCGCCTCGAACATCGCCATGTTGCGCTTGGCGATCTCGGCGAAGGGCGAGTTGGCGAACGCGCCTTCGACCGCCGACTTGAACTGTTGCTGGTTGCGGCGGAAGCTTTCCATCGACGCCTCCAGATAGCCCGGCACCATCGCCTGCATCGAATCGCCATAGAGCGCGATCAGCTGGCGCAGGAAGCTGACCGGCAGCAGCGTCTGGCCGCGCGCCTCCTCTTCCATGATGATCTGGGTCAGCACATTGTGCGTGATATCCTCATCGGTCTTGGCGTCGACGACCTTGAAGTCGCGTCCCTCGCGCGTCATCGCGGCGAGATGGTCGAGCGTGATGTAGGACGAGGTTTCGGTGTTATAGAGCCGCCGGTTGGCGTATTTCTTGATGATGACCGGTCCATCGGTATTCGCGGTCTTCTTCATGCTGGCCCCCAGGAACAATCGATCGAGATGCCTGTAACACCTTTGCATGCCGCACCGCAACACGGACCGCGCCCGCTGACTCTCTTTCTGGGACTGTTGCGCAGCGAAACCGCAGCATCGCCGGAACGGCGCGCGGCGGCACTGGCGGGACTGGCGGCCTATCAGGCGGCGCGGCGCCCCCGGCCCCGGCGGCCGATGCCCGTGGTGGCGCGGGCGGGGCGCGCGGTGTTGCGCGACTATGGCGGGGCCGGGCCGCCGGTGGTGTTCGTCCCCTCGCTCATCAATCCGCCGCTGATCCTCGACATGCCCTATCGCAGATCGCTGCTGCGCTGGCTGTCGCGGCAGGGGGTGCGGCCGTTGCTGGTCGATTGGGGCGAGCCGGCGCCGCGCGATGGTGCGCAGGATATGACGCAGCATATCGAGGAGATGCTGATCCCGCTGCTGCGCAGCATCGGCGAGCCCGCCGCGCTGGCCGGCTATTGCCTGGGCGGAACGATGGCGCTGGCGGCGGCGGCGGCGACGCCGGTGCGCGGACTGGCGCTGATCGCGGCGCCGTGGCGCTTTTCCGGGTTTGGAGAGGAGGCATTGGCGCGCATCGACGCGATGTGGGACGCCGCGCAGCCGACCTGCGAACGGCTCGGGCTGGTGCCGATGGAGGTGTTGCAGGCCGGCTTCTGGCAGCTCGATCCGGCGCGCACCGTCGCCAAATACGAGCGGTTCGGGCGGCTCGACCCCGCCGGCGCGCAGGCGAAATCGTTCGTGGCGATGGAGGATTGGGCCAATGCCGGCGCGCCGCTGACCTATGCCGCCGGGCGGCAGATCTTCGACGATCTGTTCAGCGCGGATTTGAGCGGGCGCGGGCGCTGGCGCGTGGCGGGGGCGATCGCCGATCCGGCGGCGTTGCCCTGCCCCGCGGTCGAATTCGTGTCGCTGACCGACCGTATCGTCCCCGCCGCCAGCGCCGCCGGCCTGGCCGACCGGCGCGAGCTGCGGCTGGGGCATGTCGGGATGATGGTGGGTTCGTCGGCCAAGGCGTCGCTGTGGCAGCCGCTTGCGGACTGGCTTACTGCGTTGCAGCATCCTAGATAGCCGGCAAACAGCCGGAGTCGCATTCATGACCGAAGTCGTCATCACCGCCGCCAAGCGCACCCCCGTGGGCAGCTTTCTGGGCGCATTCGCCACCACCCCCGCGCATGAGCTGGGCCGCGTCGCGATCGAGGCCGCGCTCGCGCAGGCCGGGGTCAGGGGCGAAGAGGTGTCCGAGGTGATCCTGGGCCAGGTGCTCACCGCGGCGCAGGGCCAGAACCCGGCGCGCCAGGCGTCGATGGCGGCCGGCGTGCCCAAGGAAGTGCCGGCCTGGGGCGTCAACCAGGTGTGCGGATCGGGGCTGCGCGCGGTGGCGCTGGCGGCGCAGGCGGTGCAGACCGGCGACGCGACGATCGTGGTCGCGGGCGGACAGGAATCGATGTCGCTCTCGCCGCACGCCCAGGCGTTGCGTGCCGGCGCCAAGATGGGCGATGTCGGCCTGGTCGACACGATGATCAAGGACGGGCTGACCGACGTCTTCAACGGCTATCACATGGGCATCACCGCCGAGAATCTGGCCGAGCAATATCAGCTGACGCGCGGCGAGCAGGACGAATTCGCCGTGCGATCGCAGAACCTGGCCGAACAGGCGCGCGCCGCCGGCCGGTTCAAGGACGAGATCGCGCCGGTGACCATCAAAGGGCGCAAGGGCGACACGGTGGTCGACCAGGACGAATATATCCGCGCCGGCGCGACGATCGACAGCGTCGCCGGGCTGCGTCCCGCGTTCAAGAAGGACGGCACCGTCACCGCCGGCAACGCCAGCGGCATCAATGACGGCGCCGCCGCGCTGGTGGTGATGAGCCGCGCGGAGGCCGAGCGGCGTGGAAGCCCGATCCTGGCGACGATCAGGAGCTGGGCGAGCGCGGGCGTCGATCCTTCGGTGATGGGCATCGGGCCGGTGCCGGCGACGAGGAAGGCGCTGGAGAAGGCCGGCTGGACGATCGCCGACCTCGACCTGATCGAGGCGAACGAGGCGTTCGCCGCGCAGGCGCTGTCGGTCGGCAGGGAACTGGGCTTCGATCCCGCCAAGCTCAACGTCAATGGCGGCGCGATCGCGATCGGCCATCCGATCGGCGCGAGCGGCGCGCGCGTGCTGACCACGCTGCTCTATGAGATGCAGCGTCGCGATGCGAAGAAGGGCCTGGCGACGCTTTGCATCGGCGGCGGCATGGGCATCGCGCTGTGCGTGGAACGCTAGGGCGAGATACTTGGATCCGGATCGGTCGTCCTCGTGCCGGCGGGGGTGACGAGCCATGACGTGGCGGCTGGCTGGGATACGGCCCGACTTCGATCAAATTCATGACGGGTTGTTAACCAATTCTCTTTAGCCCCGATCGCACTTGTCCGGCATTTTCGGCCGGGCCGATGGGGACTGGAAATGAAATCGACTCGCCTTCTCTCCGCTACCGCGCTGATCGGCACGGGGCTGTTTGCCATGCCGCCGGCGCTGGCGCAGGAAGGTGGAATCGAGCCCGTCGCGCCGGTCGCCGCCGATGCCACGCCGCAGGACGAAGGCCAGAGCGAGATCGTCGTCACCGGATCGCGCATCCGCCTGCCCAATCTCGACAGCCTGGAGCCGCGCGTGACGGTGGGCGCGCAATATCTGGAGGCGCGCAACCTCACCAACGTCGCCGATGCGCTGAACGAGATTCCCGGCATCCGCGGATCGATCACGCCCAATGGCGAACAGGCGACCTTTGGCCAGGGCGTCAATTTCGCCAACATGTTCCGGCTGGGCACCAACCGCACGCTGACGCTGGTGAACGGGCGCCGGGTCGTTTCGTCCGCGCTGCCCAGCAATTTCGCCCAGGCGGGAAGCACGCCGGGCACCCAGGTCGACCTCAACCTCATCCCCGCGATCCTGATCGACCGGATCGATCGCGTCGCGATCGGCGGCGCGCCGGTCTATGGTTCGGACGCGATCGCGGGCACCGTCAACGTCATCCTCAAGGACCGTTTCCAGGGCCTGGACCTGCGCCTGACCAACGCGATCACCCAATATGGCGACAATCACCGCTTCAACGTATCGGGCGCCTATGGCTTCGATTTCGCGGACGGCCGCGGCAATCTGACGCTGGCGGCGAGCTATGAAGAGGTCGATGGCGTCACCACGCGCGCCCGCGCCAAGCTGCGCGGCATCGGCAACCAGCTCAATCCCACCGCGGCGCAGGCCGCCGCCTGGGGACCGGCGGGACGCTCGCCGGCCAATGACGGCCGCATCAACCCCAATATCGGCTTTGACGGCGGATCGGCCGACAATATTCCGGGCATCATCCTGGTCGAGAATGCCGGGCTGCCCATGTTGAGCCGTAACGGCGTGGTGCTGGCCAACGGCAGTTCGGGGTCGATCGACTTCCGCTATCAGTTCGCGCGCGACGGATCGCTGGTGCCCTATAATCCGGGCACGATCTACAATGCGGCGCTGACCAGCCTGTCGGCCGGCAATGCCAATGGCGACGGGTTCGTCTATAGCGACTTCACCCAGATCGCCGGCAATTCGCGCCGCGTCTCGGCCAACCTGTTCTTCAACTATGACCTGACCGACGATATCCGGCTGTTCAGCGAAGCGATGTATTTCCACGGTTTCGGCGACGAGATCGTCCAGCAGGGCACGTTGAACGCGACGGTCGGATCGGCGGTGAGCCGCGATCTCACCTTCAGCGTCAACGATCCGCGCCTGTCGCAGCAGGCGCGCACGCTGTTGCAGGCGAACGGCGTCACCACCTTTCGCGTCAGCCGGATCAACGCCGACCTCGCCGACACCACCGGCTATGCCAAGAACGACCTGTATCGCGGCGTGCTGGGCGTTGCCGGCAAGTTCGACGCGCTGGGCGGCCGATCGTTCGACTTCGAGCTTTCGGGCAACTACGGCCGCAACGATTTCAACGATTTCAACCAGAACATCCATCAGCAGCACTTCGTCAACGCGATCAACAATTGCGTGGTCGCGCCGGCGGTCAACGCCACGCCCGGCTTTACCCCGGTCGCCGATGCCGCCTGCCAGCCGCTCGACATCTTTGGCGACGGCCGTCGTTCGCAGGCGGCGTTCGACTATGTCGTGGTCAACACGCTCGCGCGCAGCCGGATCGAACAATGGGTCGTCAACGCCAATGTCGGCGGATCGCCGTTCGACCTGTTCGGCAATCCGGTCGGCTTCAACCTGGGCTATGAACATCGCAACGAAAAGGCGAGCTTCATGCCCGACGCATTCCTGCGTTCGAGCGCGGGCCGATCAGCGGCGCTGGTGCCGGTGAGCGGCCAATATAATCTCGACGAGCTGTTCGGCGAAGTGCTGGCGCCGCTCGTCACCCCCGACAACGGCGCGTTCGTCCACAGCGCGCAGGTCTTTGCGCGCGGCCGCTATGTCGACAATACCGTCAATGGCGGCTTCTTCGCCTGGGCCGCCGGCGGCAGCTTCGCGCCGATCCGCGACCTTACCTTGCGCGGCAACTATACCCGTTCGTTCCGCGCGCCGGCGATCACCGAACTGTACCTGCCGGTCACCAACAATTTCACCAACGTCGCCGACATCTGTTCGGCCGCGACCCGCAACCAGGGGCCGGTGCCGGCGATCCGCGCGGCGAACTGCACGGCATTCCTGACCCGCTATCCCAACGCCACGCCGCTGCTGGCCGCGACGGTGCAGGTGTCGGGCCGCACCGGCGGCAACGCCGCGCTGGAGAACGAACAGGCCGACAGCTTCACCTTTGGCGCGATCGCGCGGCCGCGCTTCATCCCGGGGCTCAGCATCGCGGTCGATTACCTCAACATCCGCATCAAGCAGCCGATCGCCCGGCTGACCGTGGCGCAGATCGCCCAGGCCTGTTTCGACAATCCCGAATTCGACGCCAACGATCCGGCGAACGGCAACGGCTTCTGCTCGCGCATCCGCCGCGACGCCAACGGCCAGGTGGTCAACGATCCGCTCAACCCGGCGGTGGTCAGCACCTATATCAACGGCGTTGCCGAGAAGTTCGACGGCATCCAGGCGACGCTCGACTATACCACCGCGCTCGACGCGGTCGGCGTGCCGGGCACGCTGGCAATCGGCGGCGAGCTGCTCTACGTCCGCTCGCGCACCGTCGACACCACCGGGATCGCGCCCACACGGTCCGACGGCACGGTCGGCGATCCGCAGTTCCAGGGCCTGCTGGCGCTGCGCTATGCCAATGACGATGTCGCGGTGAGCACCTATTTCAACTATACCGGCGAACAGCTCGTCTCGCGCCTCAACCGCGGCCCTTCGCCCAACGGCGCGCGCGAGTTCGACCAGTATGACGATTTCGTGACGGTCAACGCCAGCGTCGCGTTCAAGGTCGAAAAGCGCATGACGCTGACGCTGTCGGCCACCAACCTGACCAACCGCATCGGCCAGGCCTATTACGGTTATATCGTCCCGGCATCGGTCAACGACGCGCTGGGCCGCCGGTTCGCGGCGTCGGCGGCGATGAAGTTCTGATCCGTTTCGCGAACCGGGCCGGCGGACGCACGCGCCGCCGGGCCGGTTTCACGCCGCCGGCTTACCGTGCGCTGGTGCGCACGCGCTCATAGGGCACGAAATCGCCAAGCACGACGAAGCCGTTCCACATCTGCGACAAATTGTCGACCAGATCGATCTTGTCGACATTGCACAGCTGCGAGCCGTACAGCCGGGTCACCAGGACATCATTGTCGTCGAGCTGTTCGGCGCCCGATCGCGGGCGGTTGACGTACAGCCTGGTCCCGACGCGATAGACGATCGCGGTGCGATCGATCACCGTGCTGTCCTGCATCGCGATGGTCGACAGGCACTTGACCGGCTTGCCGGCGACGCGGCCTTCCAGCAATTTGGCGAGCTGTGCCTCGCCTTTGGGATTGGGTTGCGCCTCGTCCCCCGCCATCGCGGCGCCCGGCAGCGCCAGCAGGGCGAGGGAGGCGGCAGTCAATATTGCGCGCATGGGGGTTCTCCACTCCGATCCTGGCAAGATGGTGCGCGTCCGCCCCTTTCGCAATGCTGAACCATTTGCGCGATCACTGCCAGATCCGGTCGAAGCGCGCGCCCAGCCCGGTAATCAGCTCATATTGCGACAGGCCGGTCAGCGCCGAGGTTTCGGGCAGCGCATAATCGAACGCCACCCAATCCCCCTCCGCCAGATCGGGCGCGGCGCTGACGTCGAGCGCGACCATGTCCATCGAGACGCGGCCGATCACCGGTAGCGCCCGCCCGCCGGCGCGCGCGCACCCCCTGTTCGAGAAGCAGCGCAGATAGCCGTCGGCATAGCCGAGATTGACGATCGCGACCGGCGTGTCGGCAGCGGCGGTCCACAGGATGTTGTAGCCCACGCCCTGCCCCGCCGGGACGAGGCGGCGTTGCAGCAGCTGCGCCTCGGGCGTCACCACCTGGCGGATCCGTCCGGCGAGCGCGGGCGTCGGCATGCCGCCATAGAGCGCGATGCCCGGCCGGGTGAGGTCGAAGGCATAATCCGGCCCGCGCGCGATGCCGGCGGAATTGGCGAGGCTCATCCGCCGCGCGCCGGTGCGGCCGGCCAGCGCCGCAAGGGCATCGCGCTGGATCGCGTTGAGCGGCACATCCTCGTCCGCGCTGGCAAGATGGCTCATCAGCGTTTCGATCGTCAGGCCGTCGAGCAGGCCGGCGGCGATGTCCTCCGGCTGCACGCCCAGCCGGTTCATGCCGGTATTGACCATCACGTCGCAAGCGCCCCCGCCCGCCGCGCGCCAGCGCGATATCTGATCGGGGGTGTTCAGGATCGGCCGCGCATGCGCCGCCGCGAGCGCCGCCGGCATGTCTTCCGCGCGCACGCCGTGCAGCACCGATAGCGTGACGCCGAGGTCCGCCAGCGCCAGCGCCTCGCGCCAGGTCGCGACGAAGAAGTCGCGGCAACCCGCCGCCGCCAGCCGCGCCGCCACCGCGCGCGCGCCCAGGCCATAGCCGTCCGCCTTGATCGCCGCGCCGCACGCCGCGCCGCCGCCCATCGCGGCGAGCGTGCGCCAGTTCGAGACGAGGGCGTCGCCGTCGAGGCGCAGGCGGTGCGGGGCCGGGATCATCGCGACCGGTTAGGCGCTCAGCCGCGCCCCCGCAATCACCGGTTCTTTTCGAGGTCGCTTTCCTTGAGGAAAAAGACGGTCACCACCAGCGACATCGCGACCACGATCCAAGTATACCACAGGCCCGCATAGGGATCGCCGCTCCTGGCCGCCATATATTGGCTGATGAGCGGCAGGAATCCGCCGAAATAGCCGGTGCCGATATGATAGGGGATCGACATCGAGCTGTAGCGGATGCGCGCCGGGAACAATTCGGTCAGCAGCGCCGCGACCGGGCCGTAGGTGAGCCCCGACAGCGCCGCCAGCCCGACGATCGCGATCAGGATCAGCACGATATTGTCGATCGTCGGCACCACCTTGTCGAGCTTGTATCCGGCATCGGCCAGTGCCGCGTCGATATCGGTCGAGGTGTTCGAGACCACCGGCACGCCGCCGACCGACACCGATGCCGAGGGCGTGACGGCGGTGGTGTAGGGAATGCCCTTTTTCGACAGGTAATCGATCAGCTGGCCGCAGGTGTCGGCCTGTTGCGCGGCCGAGGGATCATAGGCGCAGGCCGGGCCGGAGACCACCACCGGCGCGTTGCGCGCCGCCTCGGCAAGCTGCGGATTGGCGGCGAAGCCCATCGCCCAGAACAGCGGGAACAGCGTCACCAGCGTGAAGCCATAGCCGATGATGATCGGCTTTTTCCGCCCGATCCGGTCGGAAAGCTTGCCGAACAGGATGAACCAGAACAGCCCGGCGAGCGCGCCGCCCGCCGCCAGCAGCTGTGCGGCGACCGGCTCGACCCGCATCGCGCCCTGCAGGAACGAGAGGACCGAGAAGGTGGCGGTGTACCAGATCACCGTCAGCCCGGCGGCGATGCCGAACAGCGCGACGAACAGCCGCCGCCAGTTGCCGGGATAGGTGAAGCTTTCCTTGAGCGGGTTCTTGGCGATCTCGCCCGCTTCCTTCATCGCCTTGAACACCGGGCTTTCGGACAGCTTGACCCGCATCCACAGCGAGATGGCGAGCAGCGCGATCGAGAAGAGGAACGGCAAGCGCCAGCCCCATTCGTCCCACGCCCCCGCCGGCACCGCGAACCGGCAGATCAGCACCACCGCCAGGCTGAGGATGAAGCCGGCCGAGACCGACGCCTGGATGAAGCTGGTGTGATAGCCGGCCTGGCCGCGCGGCGCATGTTCGGCGACATAGATCGCCGCCCCGCCATATTCGCCGCCCAGCGCCAGCCCCTGCAGGATGCGCAGGCCGATGACGATCGCAGGCGCGGCCGCGCCGATCGCGGCATAGGAAGGGACGAAGCCGACGCCGGCGGTGGCGATGCCCATCAGGGTGATCGTGACGAGGAAGGTGTATTTGCGCCCGAGCCTGTCGCCGAGATAGCCGAACAGCACCGCGCCCAGCGGGCGGAAGCCGAAGCCGACCGCGAAGCCGGCCCAGGCATAGAGCGTCTCCATCACCGGATTGCCGGTGGCGAAGAAGGTGCGGCCGATGATCCCCGATGCGGCGAGCGTGCCGTAGATGAAGAAATCATACCATTCGAACACGGTGCCCAGCGACGAGGCGGTCACCACCTGCCGCATCTCGGCCTTGCTCGGCTCGCGCGCCGCGCCTTCCCCCGCGCTTTCCGCTGTCGTCGCCACTTAAGAATCCCCCGACCCCGTTCGGCACAAGGGTTTAACGGGTTGTGATGGAGCGGCAAGCCTCTCTGATCCTCCCCGGTATGGGGAGGTGGCAGTGCGCAGCACTGACGGAGGGGGGCTTCCACGGGCGATGCGCTGCGTGGCGAGCCCCCTCCACCACGCCGCTTCGCGTCGCGGTCCCCCTCCCCGTGCCGGGGAGGATTTGTGTGCTGCACTGTTCGCTCCTAAAGCCGCGCCATGCTTCGCCTGTCCGGCCTGTCCCTGCCGCTCGACCACGCCGCCGAGGCGATTGCGCCTGCCATTTGCCGGCGGCTCGACATCGCCCCTGCCGAGCTGCTTGGCTGGACGCTGTACCGCCGCGGCAATGACGCTCGCCGTCGCAATGCGATCCAGCTGGTCTATACGTTCGATGTCGAGCTGACGGACGAGGCGGAGGTGCTGGCGCGCTTCGCCGGGGACAAGGACGTCCGGCCGACGCCGGACATGGCCTATCGCGCGCCGGTGACCGCGCCGCCGGGTTGGTCCGGGACCCGCCCGGTGGTGATCGGCGCCGGGCCGTGCGGGCTGTTCGCCGGGCTGATCCTGGCGCAGGCGGGGTTCCGCCCGATCATCCTCGATCGCGGAAAGATGGTGCGCCAGCGGACCAAGGACACCTGGGGGCTGTGGCGCCGCGCCGAGCTGAACCCCGACAGCAACGTGCAGTTCGGCGAAGGCGGCGCGGGCACCTTTTCCGACGGCAAGCTGTATTGCCGGGTCAAGGATCCGCGTTTCCTGGGGCGCAAGGTGCTGGAGGAATTCGTGAAGGCCGGCGCGCCCGACGACATCCTATGGGAGGCGCATCCGCATATCGGCACGTTTCGCCTCGTCACGATGGTCGAGCGGCTGCGCGCGACGATCGAGGAACTGGGCGGCGAATATCGCTGGCAGACGCGGGTGGACGATATCGAGCTGGATGCCGGCCGCCATGTTCGCGGGCTGCATCTGGCCGATGGCGGGTTCATCGAAACGGATCATGTCGTGCTGGCGATCGGCCACAGCGCGCGGCCGACCTTCGAGATGCTGCACCGGCGCGGCGTGGCGATGGCGGCCAAGCCGTTCTCGATCGGCGTGCGGATCGAGCATCCGCAGGGCTGGATCGACCGCGCGCGTTTCGGCGATTGCGCGAAGCACCCCGATCTGGGCGCAGCCGCCTATAGCCTGGCGCATCATTGTTCGAACGGGCGCACCGTCTACAGCTTCTGCATGTGTCCCGGCGGGCGGGTGGTCGCGGCGGCGAGCGAGGAAGGCCGCGTCGTCACCAATGGCATGAGCCAATATTCACGCGCCGAGTTCAACGCCAATTCGGGCCTGGTCGTCGCGATCGATCCGGCGCGCGACTATCCCGGCGGCCCGCTCGCGGGGATCGAATTGCAGCGCCATTGGGAAGACGCGGCGTTCATCGCCGGCGGATCGAACTATCACGCGCCCGCCCAGCGCGTCGGCGACCTGCTCGCCGCTCGCCCCTCTACGCAACTTGGCGAGGTGATCCCCAGCTACAAGCCCGGGGTCACGATGACCGATCTCTCGCTTTGCCTGCCGCCGTTCGTGATCGAGGCGTTCCGCGAGGCGCTGCCGGTGTTCGGGCGCCGGATCGCCAATTACGACCACCCCGACGCGATCATGACCGGGGTGGAGACCCGCACCTCCAGCCCCGTCCGCATCACGCGCGGCGACGATTTCCAGAACCTCGACACCCCCGGCCTGTTCCCGGCCGGCGAAGGCGCGGGCTATGCGGGCGGGATCTTGTCGGCGGCGATCGACGGGATCAGGGTGGCCGAAGCGGTGGCCGCAAGGATCGTGGCGGAGCGGTAGCCGGGGGCCGGCACCCGACTTGCGCGGGCGACGGCGAACGTTTACGACAAGAAAAAAGTTCCGTCGTTCAGGGAGAAAATCATGCGCTTCAGCCCGTCTTCCGCCGGCCGCGTCTTCCTCGCCGCACTTTTGCTTGCTGCCCCCGCCGCCGCGCAGGATATGGACGGCGCCAGCTCGCGCGATCGCGGCGGGGTGCCCGTATTCGCGGAGCCCGAGCCGCTGCCCCAATATGAGGCCGGGATGAAGGCGCTGCGCGAGGGGCAGTTCAAGGCGGCGCGGATCGCGTTCACCAAGGTGTTGCGCACGATCGACGACAATCCGAAGCTCCTCGTCCTGACCGGCGTCGCCTATGCCGGCGAGGGCAATCAGGCCAGCGCCATGCGTTATTTCAAGGCGGCGATCCGCACCGATGCGCGGTTCGTGCCGGCCTATCAGGAACTCGGTATCCTCCATGCCAAGCGCGGTGAGCGGGATGAGGCGCAAAAGCAGCTTGCCGAGCTCAATCGCATGGCGACTTCGTGCGGCGGCACCTGCGCCAAGGCCGAGGAACTGAAGATCGCGATCAGCGAGGTCAATGCCGCACTCGGCGCCTAGGGTCAGGACCCATAGAAGCATTTAAAGTTGCGCTTTTTTTGACGAAATCAAAAAAAGCACAATCGTCATCCCCGCGCAGGCGGGGATCCATTCTGGCTGGTTTAACCCCAGACTCGCGACAACGGCGTCAATGGATCCCCGCCTGCGCGGGGATGACGAGCCAGGAATATGAATCCCCAACCCTAGAGTTCAATCCAGGTTCGGGCGCAGCCACCGTTCGGCCTGTTCGATGCTTACCCCGCGGCGCGCGGCATAGTCTTCCAGTTGGTCGCGGCCGACGCGCGCCACGCCGAAATATTCGGCCTGCGGGTGGCCGAAATAAAAGCCGCTGACCGCCGCCGTCGGCAGCATCGCGAAGCTTTCGGTCAGCGTCGCGCCGGTGTGGCGGTGCGCGTCGAGCATCTCGAACAGGATCGGTTTCAGGCTGTGCTCGGGACAGGCGGGATAGCCGGGCGCGGGGCGGATGCCGCGATATTGCTCACGGATCAGCGCCTCGTTGGTGAGCTGCTCGCCCTCGGCATAGCCCCATAGCGAGGTGCGGACGAACTGGTGGAGCCGCTCGGCAAAGGCCTCGGCCAGCCGGTCGGCAAGGGCTTTCAGCAGGATGTCCGAATAATCGTCGATCGCCGCCTTGAACCGCGCGAGATGCGGCTCGATCCCGTGGATCGAGACGGCGAAACCGCCGATCCAGTCGCCATCGCGGTCGATGAAATCGGCGAGGCACATGTTCGCGCGGCCCTCGCGCTTGGCGATCTGTTGGCGCAGCATGGGGAGCGTGACGTGCTTCTCGTCCTCGACATGCACGACGATATCGTCGCCGTCACGCGCGCACGGCCACAGCCCGGCGACGCCGCGTGCGGTGAGCCATTTTTCCTCGACGATCCGGTCGAGCATCTTCTGCGCGTCGTTGAGCAGCGATGTCGCGCTTTCGCCGACCACCTTGTCGGTCAGGATCGCGGGATAGTTGCCCGCCAGTTCCCACGCACGGAAGAACGGCGTCCAGTCTATGTAATCGCGCAGGTTCTTGAGGTCCCAATCGGGAAAGGCATGCACGCCGGGCATGCGCGGCTTGCCGGGCTTCTGGCTCATATCCGCCTCGAACGCATTGTCGCGCGCGGTGGCGAGCGGCAGCAATTCGCTCTGCCCCTTGTTGGCGCGCGCCTGGCGCACCGCCTCATATTCCCCCGCGACCTTCGCCACATAATCGTCGCGGATCGTTTCGCTGACCAGCGTCGTCGCGACGCCGACCGCGCGGCTCGCGTCCAGCACATGCACCACCGGGCCGTCATAGGCGGGCGAGATGCGCAGCGCGGTATGCACCTTGCTCGTCGTCGCGCCGCCGATCAGCAGCGGCATCGTCATCCTGGCGCGCTTCATCTCCTCGGCGACCGTGACCATCTCGTCGAGCGAAGGCGTGATGAGGCCCGACAGGCCGATCATGTCGGCGTCGTTCTCGTTCGCCGCCTCCAGGATCTTCGACCACGGCACCATCACGCCCAGGTCCACCACCTCGAAGCCGTTGCACTGCAGCACCACGCCGACGATGTTCTTGCCGATATCGTGGACGTCGCCCTTGACGGT
>CAYPRW010000009.1:23038-120127 GCA_964413495.1 uncultured Stakelama sp.
CTGCTTCATCACGCGGGCGGATTTCACCACCTGCGGCAGGAACATCTTGCCCGAGCCGAACAGGTCGCCGACGACGTTCATGCCGTCCATCAATGGGCCTTCGATCACCTCGATCGGGCGGGCGGCCTTGAGCCGGCATTCCTCGGTATCCTCGACCACATATTGATCGATGCCCTTGACCAGCGCGTGTTCCAGCCGCTTCTCGACCGCCCAGCCGCGCCATTCGGCCGCCTGCTTTTCCGCCACCGCGTCGGTCCCGCGAAAGCGTTCGGCGAGCGCGACCAGCCGGTCGCCCGCTTCGGGATCGCGGTTGAGGATCACGTCCTCGCACGCGGTGCGCAGCTCGGGGTCGATCGTATCGTAGACGTCGAGCTGGCCGGCATTGACGATCGCCATGTCGAGCCCGGCGGGGATCGCGTAGTACAGGAACACCGAGTGCATCGCGCGGCGCACCGGCTCGTTCCCTCGAAAGCTGAACGAGAGGTTTGAGAGCCCGCCCGAGAAATGGACGTGCGGGCAGCGCGCCTTGATGACCTTCACCGCTTCGATGAAGTCGACGCCGTAGTTGTTGTGCTCCTCGATCCCCGTGGCGACCGCGAAGACGTTGGGATCGAAGATGATGTCCTCGGGCGGGAAACCGATCGTCATCAGCAGTTTGTAGGCGCGCTCGCAGATCTCGATCTTGCGCGCCTGGGTGTCGGCCTGGCCGGTCTCGTCGAACGCCATGACGACGACCGCCGCGCCATAGGCCATGCACAGCCGCGCGTGGTGGAGGAACTGTTCCTCGCCCTCCTTCATGCTGATCGAGTTGACGATCGGCTTGCCCGACACGCATTTGAGGCCCGCTTCGATCACGTCCCATTTCGAGCTGTCGATCATCACCGGCACGCGCGCGATATCGGGCTCGGCGGCGATGAGTTTCAGGAAGGTCGTCATCGCCGCGTGCGCGTCGAGCAGGCCCTCGTCCATGTTGACGTCGATCACCTGCGCGCCGTTTTCGACCTGCTGGCGCGCGACCTCGACCGCCCTGGTGTAATCGCCGGCCATGATGAGCTTCTTGAACGCCGCGGAGCCCGTGACGTTGGTGCGCTCGCCGATGTTGACGAAGGCGGTGGAGGTGGGCGTGGTGGTCATCGTCTTCTCTATCTGATCCTCCCCTGGAAGGGGAGGTGGCGCGCAGCGCCGGAGGGGTGTCACGCTATCGAGAGGGGGACACCCCTCCGTCAGGCCTTCGGCCTGCCACCTCCCCTTGCAGGGGAGGAATGAATATCACGCCGCCATGGTGAACGGTTCGAGCCCGGCCAGGCGCGTGCGTACTTCCGGCACGGGAATCGCGCGCGGCGGCAGGTCCTTCACCGCCTGTGCGATCGCCGCGATATGCGCGGGGGTGGAGCCGCAGCAGCCGCCCAGCACGTTGACCTGACCCTGATCGGCCCATTCCTTGACGAGGCTCGCCGTGGTCGCCGGCGCCTCGTCATAGGCGCCCAGTTCGTTCGGCAGGCCGGCATTGGGATAGACCATGATCAGCGTGTCGCACAGCGCGGAGAGCGTCTTGACGTGCGGGCGAAGCTGCTCCGCGCCGAACGAGCAGTTGAGCCCGATCGTCACCGGCTTCGCGTGGCGGATCGCCGCCCAGAACGCCTCGACCGTGTGGCCCGACAGGTTGCGGCCCGACAGGTCGGTCAGCGTCATCGACAGCATGATCGGCAGGTCGCGGCCCAGTGCTTCCGCCGCCTCGATCGACGCCATCACCGCCGCCTTGGCATTGAGCGTGTCGAACACCGTCTCGATCAGCACGAAATCGATCCCGCCCTCGACCAGCGCGTCGATCTGCTCGCGATAGACGTCTTTCAGCGTATCGAAATCGATCTCGCGATAGCCCGGATCGTTGACGTCGGGCGAGAGCGACAGCGTCTTGTTGGTCGGCCCCAGCGCGCCCGCCACGAAGCGCGGGCGGCCATCCTTGGCCGCGAACTCGTCGGCGATCGATCGGGCGAGCCTGGCGCTCTCGACATTGATCTCGCGCACCAGATGCTCGGCGCCGTAATCGGCCTGGCTGATGCGGTTGGCGGAGAAGGTGTTGGTCTCGGCGATATCCGCCCCCGCCTCGAAATAGGCGCGGTGGATCGACGCCGGCACTTCCGGCATGGTCAGCGCGAGGATGTCGTTATTGCCCTTCTGGTCGTGGCTCAGGCCGAGGTCGCCGGCATAGGCGGCCTCGTCCAGCTTCCAGTTCTGAATCTCCGTCCCGAACGCGCCGTCGGTGATCAGGATGCGCTTGGCGGCTTGTGCCAGCAGTTTCTCACGCGCGGTCATGCCGCCTTCTCCCCAGCCTGGCCATCCGGGCGCACGCCCAGCAGATGGCAGATCGCATAGCTCAGTTCGGCGCGGTTGAGCGTGTAGAAGTGGAACTGCCGCACGCCGCCGGCATAGAGCTTGCGGCACAGTTCGGCCGCCAGCGTCGCCGCGACCAGCTGCCGCGCCGCCGGGTGATCGTCGAGCCCGGCGAACAGCCGCTCCATCCAGCCCGGCACGTCGGTGCCGCACATCTTCGACATCTTCACCACGCTGGCGAAGCTCATCACCGGCATGATCCCCGGCACGATCTCGGCATCGATCCCCGCCTTTGCCGCGGCGTCGCGGAAGCGGAAGAAGGTGTCGGGTTCGAAGAAGAACTGCGTGATCGCGCGGTTGGCGCCCGCATCGATCTTGCGCTTCAAATTGTCGAGATCGGCGGCAGCGTCGAGCGAGTCCGGATGACATTCGGGATAGGCCGCGACCGAAATCTCGAACGGGTGCAGCTTGCGCAGCCCGGCCACCAGCGCGGCAGCGTTCTCGTAGCCGCCGACCGGCGACTGGAACTTCGCGCCCGCCGTCGGCGGATCGCCGCGCAGCGCGACGATGTGGCGCACGCCCGCCGCCCAATATTCGTTGGCGACCGCGTCGATCTCCTCGCGCGTCGCTTCCACGCAGGTGAGGTGCGCGGCGGCGGCGATCGGCGTCTCACGCGCGATGCGGGCGACGGTGTTGTGCGTGCGTTCCCGCGTCGTGCCGCCCGCGCCATAGGTGACGCTGACGAAGCGTGGCGCGAGCGGCGCGAGCGTCTGGATCGATGCCCATAGCGTCTCTTCCATCTTCTCCGTCTTGGGCGGGAAGAATTCGAAGCTCACATCGATATCGCCCGCCACGTCCGCGAACAGCGGCGCCTGCGGGTCCAAACTCAGGGTCATGTTGCCTTCACCTTGCCCAATGCGTCGCCCATCTTGCGGGCGAGCCATAATTTCACCGTCAGTTCGCCGCCCGAGAGCGTCTGCGTCCTCACCGGCGCCAGACCGGCCGCATCGAACCAGCCGAGCATCTGATCGTCGGAAAAGCCCAGTCGCACATGCCCCTCGCGGCTGCGCAGCTCCTCGCGATCATGGGCTGCGAAATCGGCGATCAGCAGCCGGCCGCCGCCGCGCAGCACGCGCCCCGCCTCGCGGATCGCCGCGCCGGGCTGCTGTGCGAAATGCAGCACGTGATGCAGGATCGCGGCATCCGCCTCGCCATCCGTCATCGGCAGCGCGTAGAGATCGGCCTGGCGCAGTTCGGCATGGTCCAGCCCGCGTTCGGACAGCTTGGCGCGCGCCAGCCGCAGCATTTCCGACGAACGGTCGATGCCCAGCGCGCTCGCGGCGTGCGGCGCGAACAGTTCGAG
The DNA here is from genome assembly GCA_964413495.1 of uncultured Stakelama sp. GTDB lineage: Bacteria > Pseudomonadota > Alphaproteobacteria > Sphingomonadales > Sphingomonadaceae > Sphingomonas. The sequence continues at coordinate 26,736 of CAYPRW010000009.1, forward strand.
CATGCGGCCGGTGCCGGTGCCGATATCGATCAGCCGCTCGATCGGCAGATCGCCCAGCGCCGCGGCCATCGCCGCCTCGACCTGTTCCTCGGCGACATGCAGCGATCGGATCGCATCCCATTCGCCGGCATGGCTTTCGAACCATTCGGCCGCCGCCGCCGCGCGATCGGCGCGCACCGCCGCCAGCCGCGCGGTATCGGCCACCGTCCAGTGATCCGCCTGCCCGCCCCAGGCATCGAGCGCCGCCGTCACCGGCGCCACCCGCGCCGGATCGCCCAGCGCGACGAACACCCAGCTGCCCTCCTTGCGCCGTTCGGCCAGGCCCGCATCGCACAGGATCTTCACATGGCGCGACACGCGCGGCTGGCTTTGCCCGAGCACCTGTGCCAGTTCGCCGACCGACAGCTCCATCGACCGGAGCAGCGCCAGGATGCGCAGCCGGGTCGAATCCGCCAGGGCGCGGAAGGTTTCGAGCGCGATCTTCATCGATTGAACAGCCAATCCCGTTATCCGGATTAAGATATAAAGATATCTTTATATCAGGTCAACGCAACCCATTCGCGTTGCGACCGTTTCGCCTGGGCACTAATGTGCCGATGCTTCAACTGTTCAGGGTATAGCCAAATGAAACGAGTCCTGCTTCCGCTTGCGGCCCTTGCCGCGCTCGGCCTCGCCGCCTGCAGCGAAAAGGCGCAGAACGAAACCGCCGAAGCGGCCAACACCATCGCCGCCGACGCCAATGCCACGATGGGCGAAGCCGCCGCCGATGTCGAAGCGGCGACCGACGGCGCGCTCAGCTCGGCCGAAAATGCCGCCGACCGGGCGGGCGCGGCGATCGGCGAAGGCGTCGACCGTGTCGGCAACGCCGCCGATGCGGCGGGCGACGAACTCGAGAAATAAGGCGACGGGGCCGTCCGGCGGGCGGCCCCGATCCATTGGGGGTTCGATGCGCTTCATCCTGTTCGTGCCGCTGATCCTGCTGGCGGCGTGCAATTCCACCGACGACACGACCGGGGTGAGCGCGGACGAGGCCGCGCGCCTGAATGCCGCCGCCGCCACGCTGGACATCAACGCGACCGACCCCGGCGAGCCTGCCAAGGAGTGACCCCATGCGCAGGATCGGCGCGAGCAATCTTGAAACCCCACGGCTCGTATTTGGCGGCAACGTCTTTGGCTGGACCGCCGATCGCGACACGAGCTTCGCGCTGCTCGACCGTTTCGCGGATGCCGGCGGCACGCTGGTCGATACCGCCGACGTCTATTCGGCCTGGGTATCGGGACATCGCGGCGGCGAATCCGAAACGCTGATCGGCGAATGGCTCAGGCGCTCTGGCAAGCGCATCGGCATCGCCACCAAGGTCGGCATGTTGCCCGGCGAGGGTGGCGAGAAGCTCGCCCCCGCGCGCATCGCCGCCGCGTGCGACGCCTCGCTCCGGCGGCTGGGCGTGGAGACGATCGAGCTCTATTATGCGCATCAGGACGACGAAGACGTGCCGCAGGCCGAGGTGCTGGGCGCGTTCCAGAGGCTGATCGAGGCGGGCAAGGTGCGGGCGATCGCCGCGTCGAACTTCTCCGCCGCGCGCCTCAAATCGGCGCTCGACATCGCCACGCGCGAAGGGCTGCCGCATTACCGCGCGCTCCAGCCGGAATATAATCTGGTCCGCCGCCACCGGTTCGAGGGCGAGCTGCAGGACCTGTGCATTACCCACAATATTGGCGTGCTGCCCTATTTCGGGCTCGCTTCGGGCTTCCTCACCGGCAAATATCGCGGCGAGGCCGATTTCGGCAAAAGCGTGCGGGGCGAGCGAATGGGCAAATTGCTCGCCGGCAAGGGCGCGGCGGTGCTGGCGGCGATGGACGCGGTGGCCGAAGAGACCGGGTCCACCCACGCGCAGATCGCACTCGCCTGGCTCGCCGCGCAGCCGGGCGTCACCGCGCCGATCGCCAGCGCGACGAGCGTTGCGCAGCTCGACGAACTGATCGCAGGGTGGGAGCTGGAATTGTCGCAGGACCAGATCGACCGGTTGACGGCGGCGGGGGCATGAGACAGGTCGTCGGGGAGGTGGCAGGCGGCCTTCCCAATTTCGTCATACCGAACTTGTTCAGTATCTACCGCGCAACCGGCGACGGCGTTGCCCGTGGAGAATTGAATCCCGACCGAGTTCGGGATGGCGGCGATTGCGTGGGAAGCAGAATCTCGGCTTCAAGGAGCGCCTAATCATATTTCCGATAAGGGCGACCGCGACCTCGTTCACGAGCGGTTTGATGAGGCAGCCGCGTCTCAAAACGTCTGAGCTGCTTTAGGTGGTCAGGATCGAAAGGGACCGCACGTCGCAACCAATATCTGTAGGATGCGAGGTCGCCTCGATTGAAAGCATCCATAGCAAGATGTTGAGCGGCATACGCATAGCCGCCCCTGTGCGCTCGATAATAAAGGCCCGTCCGGCTGAACGGATCAGACATCCGTCCTGGCGTGCGGAAGGTGTCAGCCAAAGTCACCATTGCAGAAAAATCTTTGCCCAAGGCCAAGTGCCATAGGATCGGCTCGTATAGGCCGCATCCATGCTCATCCGTGATGGACCAATATCGCTTCCAAAGGGTGTCGCGTTTGTCCGGACTGTTTCTCGGCTTCATGCGTTCAAATTATATGGCGCACCTCATTTTAGCAAAGTCCGCTATGAGCGCGCGAAATAACCGGAATAACGGCAAATACTGGGTCGCGTGCCGCCCTTCCCTAATCCTCCGCAAAGCCAAACGGCGACATCCCCGCTTCGCGCTCGTTGACCAGCATCGTGCGGCCCGCCGGCGGGGCGCTGCGTTGCGGGCAGTCGGCGCGGGTGCAGGCGCGGCAGCCGAGGCCGACCGGCACCGCCTCACCGCCGAAATCGAGGCCGCGCGCCGCGGCGAGGCCCGTCGCCGCGCTTGCCGCCAATCCCAGCGTCACCACGAAGCGCGCGCGCACCGCGCCGGCCCAGCCACCCGGCGGCGCGACGCAACGCGACGAGGTGAACCAGCGCGATCCGTCCTCCAGCTCGACCAGCTGCACGATGCGTTCGTCGGGCCGGGCGAAGGCCGCATAGGCGTCGAGCAGCGGGCACGGCACGATCGATTCGACCAGCGGCGATCCGCTGGCGCCGGCAAAGCGTTTCGACACCTGCCCCGCGCGGTCGATGCGCAGCATGAAGAAGGGCAGCCCGCGCGCGCCGACGCGCTGCAAGGTGGTGAGGCGATGCGCGACCTGCTCCGCGCTCGCGCCGAAGCGGCGGCGCAGCAGTTCAAGATCATAGCCGGTCGCCTCGCACGCGCGCAGGAAGCGGGCATAGGGCATCATCACCGCCGCCGCGAAATAGCCGGTCAGGTGGCGGCGATAGAAGCGTTCCGCCAGGCGATCGGCGAACCCGGCGCCGCGCACCAGCGCATCGATCTCGGCCCGCGCCTCGCCCGACAATTGCCGCGCCAGCGCGAACACCCGGCTGGGCGGATCGAGCGCCTCGGACAGCTGCAATTGCCGCGCGTGCAGGTCCAGCCGCACGCGCACCCCGGCCAGCACCTCGATCGGCAGCACGCGGATCGACAGCTGGTGCTTGACGCGCAACCGTTCGGCCATCGCGCCGAACAGGTCGCTCGACGCGATGCGCAATTCGTCGGCCAGCGTCTCGGCCGCGGCATCCAGATCGGCGAAATGGTTGCGCCAGCGTTCGACCTCGCGCCGCACCGCCGCGCCCGGATCCTCGCCCGCACCGCCCGCCGCCGCGCCGCCGGCACCCCCACCGCCGATCCGGTCATAAGCGCGTGCGAACGCTTCCGCCCCGCCCGGCGCGCCCGCCAGCCATTCCTGCAATTCGGCCCGGTCGATCTCGATATCGGCGAACAGCGGATCTGCCAGCCGCCGGCGCAGCGCCTCCTCACCCCCGCCCGGCTCGCCCGCCGACAAGGTGCGCGGATCGAAATCGAACGTCTCGGCCAGCGCCAGCATCAGCGTGGCCGACAGCGGCCGCTGGTTGCGCTCGACCAGGTTGAGGTAGCTGGCCGAGACGCCCAGGCTTTCGGCCATCGCCGCCTGGGTCAGCGCAAGGCCGCGCCGCAACCGCCGCACCGCATGCCCCGCGAACAGCTTGCGCTCCGCCATTGCTACGCCCCCGTTCCCATCGTGCTCGCCATATTGGGTGAGCCTGTATGTCAATTATTTACAGAATATCTAAGAGCTGTCACGCGACAATCACAGCGCAACCGTGTTTGGGTCTGACGAAGCTGTCAAGTTCGGCAATCAGCGTTCATACAAAACCCAGCAAGCTTTACAGCCCCAGGAGACATTCGATGAGCAATCCCGAACCCGCCCGCGCCCGGCCGATCTTCTCGACCGCCGATTTCGCGCTGCTCAAGGAAGCGGTCGCCGATTACACCCGCAAGATCGCGGACGACCCCCGCTCGGTCCAGTTCGCCAATCTCTATCATCGCCTCGGCCGCCTCGGCTGAGCTTCTCGTTCCGAGGAGGCACGATGCCCGCCGGACCCGTCCGGCGGGCATTTTTCGGTCAAGCGGGCGCGATATTCGCTCGGAACCATGCGGAAAGCTGCTCAACGGACAACTCCCCCGCCGCGAGCGCCAGAAATGTCATGACCAGTTCGACATCGTCACAAACGACGCGAAATCCGTTGAGCGCCAGAAAGGTTTCGCTCACCACTGCCGCCGTCCGCTTGTTGCCATCGACAAAGGGGTGATTGCGCGCGATGCCGAACGCATGGGCCGCCGCCAATTCGGCCGCGTCGGGATCACCATAGGCGACCAGATTGAGCGGTCGCGCCATTGCGCTTTCGAGCATGTTGAGATCGCGCATGCCCGCCGCACCCCCATGTTCGGCAAGCTGCTCCTCATGCGCGGCGATCGCCACGGCTTGGTCGACCCAGATCCAGTTCATTGTTACTTGGCAAGTTCACGCAAGGCATTGCGCCGCCGCGCCATGACCTCGCGGGCAACCTTCATCTGTTCCTCGAACCCGCTGTCATGGCGCCGCAACGCGATGCCTTCGGTCGTGTCCAACACGCTTACCTCATCCCCCTGCCCCACGCGCAGGCGCGCGAGCACTTCCTTGGGCAGGATCACGCCGGTCGAATTGCCGATCTTGATGAGTTTCAGCGGCTTGTTCATACGAATGTTATAACGCATTTTGCGCTGGCCGTCCAGACCGGCGCTGGCTATTCGCGCTTCGAACACCAGGTATGTGCCATATCGCGGTCGGATCGGCCTGTACGGCGATGGGTTCGCGACATTGACCGAAACGGTACGCCGCAACGTGCCGATCAGCAGGAGAACAGGACATGGATACCAGCAAGCTCTTTCGCCTCGACGGCAAGGTGGCGCTCGTCACCGGGGGCAGCCGCGGCATCGGCAAGATGATCGCCGCGGGCTTCATCGCGCAGGGGGCCAAGGTCTATATCTCTTCGCGCAAGGCGCCGGCTTGCGAGGATGCCGCCGCCGAGTTGGGGCCGAATTGCATCCCGCTGCCGATGGACGTCTCGACCGTCGAGGGCTGTCAGGCGCTGGCGGACGAGATGGCGCGGCGTGAGGATCATCTCGACATCCTGGTCAACAATGCCGGCGCGGCCTGGGGCGCGCCGTTCGCGGAATTTCCGGAGAGCGGCTGGGACAAGGTGATGAACCTCAACGTCAAGTCGCCCTTTTTCCTCACCCAGGCGCTGCATGGCCTGCTCAAGGCGCGGGCGAGCTTCGACGCGCCGTCCAAGGTGATCAACATCACCTCGATCGACGGCATGCGGCTCAATCCTTGGGAAACCTATAGCTATCATGCGTCGAAATCGGCGCTGATCTACCTCACCAAGCGCATGGCCGCGCGGCTGATCGAGGACGGGATCATCGTCACCAGCATCGCGCCCGGCGCCTTCGCCAGCGACATGAACCGCGCCGCGCGCGACCATGGCGACGAAGTGGCGAAGGGCATTCCGATGCGCCGGATCGGCACGCCGCAGGACATGGCCGGCGCCGCGATCTTCCTGGCCAGCCGCGCGTCCGACTATGTCGTGGGCAACACGCTGGTAGTCGATGGCGGGCTGGTCAACGCCGCGCTGGGCAGCAGCATCGACGCATAGTTGGATCAGCTTCGCTGAACTGCGGCACCGGCCCGCTCCCCCACGGGGTCCCCGCAATGTAATACTTTGCGGGGCTACCCACACCCGGCCACCCATAGAATACACTGTCGTTGAGTGGCCGGGTGGGGGAGCGGGCGGAGCGGCCCAAGGCTCCGGCGATGCGAAGCATCGACGGATAGGCTGCGGAGGGCGGTGCCGCAATCCGCGTGAGCGGATCAGATCAGCGCGCGATCCCGCCCGCCGCCAGCACCGCCAGCGTCACCAGTTCGCCCGCGGTCGAGGTCATCGGCGCGACCTGCACCGGCTTTTCCAGGCCGATCAGCATCGGCCCGATCATGCTGTCGCCGCCCAGTTCGCGCAGCAGCTTGGCCGAGATATGCGCCGACTGGAGCCCCGGCATGATGAGGATATTGGCCGGGCCGGACAGCCGCGCGAACGGATAGTTGGCGAGCTGGCGCGGATTGAGCGCCACGTCGGGCGCCATTTCGCCTTCATATTCGAACCCGACCTGGCGCGCGTCGAGCACCTTCACCGCATCGCGGATATTGTCGAGATACGCGCCCTTGGGATTGCCGAAGGTCGAATAGCTCAAGAACGCGACGCGCGGTTCGTGCCCCATGCGCCGGGCGACCTGCGCGGTCTGTTCGGCGATATCGGCCAGTTCCTCGGCAGTGGGGCGTTCGTTCACGGTCGTATCGGCGATGAACACGGTATGGCTGCGGCCGACCATGATGTGCACGCCGAACGCGGTGCGCCCTTCGGCCACGTCGATCACGCGGCGGACCTCGCGCATGTTCTGGGCATAGGGGCGGGTGATGCCGGTGATCATCGCATCGCCCTCACCCAGCTGGAGCAGCAGCGAGCCGAAGATGTTGCGATCCTGATTGACCATGCGTTCGGCGTCGCGGCGCAGATAGCCGCGCCGCTGGAGCCGCGCGTAGAGGAAATCGACCATCGCCGGGACGAGCGGCGAATGGCGGCTGTTGTGCACCTCGAAGCTTTCGGGGTCGCTGACGCCCAGCGCGCGCAGCCGATCGTGAACATCGTCGCGCCCGACCAGCACCGGCGTGCCATAGCCGCCCTCGCGAAACGCGATCGCGGCGCGCAGCACCACCTCTTCCTCGCCCTCGGCGAAGATCACGCGCTTGGGGTGCGCGCGCGCGCCTTCATAGGCCAGGGTCAGCACCGAGGTGGTCGGATTGAGCCGGCCGCGCAGCGCGTGGCGATAGGCCGCCATGTCGAGGATCGGCTTGGTCGCCACGCCTGAATCCATCGCCGCCTTGGCGACGGCGGCGGGCACCACCTCCATCAGCCGCGGATCGAACGGCGCGGGAATGATGTAATCGGGGCCGAAGCTGTGCGCGCGGCCATAGGCCAGCGCCACTTCCTCGGGCACCTGTTCGCGCGCCAGTTCGGCGATCGCCTGGGCGGCGGCGATCTTCATCTCTTCATTGATCCCGGTGGCGCGGACGTCGAGGGCGCCGCGGAAGATGAACGGGAAACCGAGGACGTTGTTGACCTGATTGGGGTAATCCGAGCGGCCGGTCGCGACGATCGCGTCGGGACGTGCCTCCTTGGCCAGTTCGGGGCGGATCTCGGGCTCGGGATTGGCCATGGCGAAGATGATCGGCGCGGGCGCCATGTCCTTGACCATTTCCGGCTTGAGCGCGCCCGCCGCCGACAGGCCGAGGAACACGTCGGCGCCGACCAGCGCCTCGGTCAGCGTGCGTCGGTCGGTGGCGACGGCATGCGCCGACTGCCATTGGTTGACGCCTTCGCGATCGGTGGTGATGACGCCCTTGCGATCGAGCATCAGCACATGGTCGGACCGCACGCCCATCGCCTTGATGAGTTCGGTGCAGGCGATCGCGGCGGCGCCGGCGCCGTTCACCACCACCCTGATCTGATCCATCTCGCGCCCGGTCAGCAGGCAGGCGTTGATGAGGCCGGCGGCGGTGATGATCGCGGTGCCGTGCTGGTCGTCGTGGAAGACCGGGATGTTCATCCGCTCGCGCAGCGTCTGTTCGATGATGAAGCATTCGGGCGCCTTGATATCCTCAAGGTTGATGCCGCCGAAACTCGGCTCCATCAGTTCGACCGCGTCGATGATGCGATCGACATCCTCGCTCTTGAGCTCGATATCGATCGAATCGACGTCGGCGAACCGCTTGAACAGCACCGCCTTGCCCTCCATCACCGGCTTGGCGGCGAGCGCGCCGAGATTGCCCATGCCGAGGATCGCCGTGCCGTTCGAGATCACCGCAACCAGATTGCCCTTGGCGGTATAGTCGTAGGCGGTGGCGGGATCGTCGGCGATCGCCTGCACCGGCACCGCGACGCCGGGCGAATAGGCCAGCGCCAGGTCGCGCTGCGTGGTCAGCGGCTTGGACGCGACGATCTCGATCTTGCCGGGCCGGCCCTCCGAGTGGAACAGCAGCGCCTCGCGCTCGGAAAACTGGACATTGGCTTCTTCGGACATGCGCTTCTCCCGCTTGCGCCCCTTTAGGGGCGTGCCGGGGCGGATTGCAACGCGCGACGTAACGGGGAAGCGGCAGCTTTGCCGCGATCCACACGAATCATGCACGGCGCAAGGCTCACGCCATTGTCGCGGTCGGGCGGCTCGGCTACCGCCTCGCCGATGGCCGCCGCCCCCACCCCGATGATGGCGCAATATCTGGCGCTGAAGGCAGAGGCGAACGATTGCCTGCTGTTCTATCGGATGGGCGATTTCTTCGAGCTGTTCTTCGACGATGCGAAGACCGCCAGCGCCGTGCTCGACATCGCGCTGACCGCGCGCGGCGAGCATGGCGGGGAACGCATCCCGATGTGCGGCGTGCCCGCGCATTCGGCCGAGGGCTATCTGGCGCGGCTGATCAAGGCGGGGCACCGCGTCGCCATCGCCGATCAGGTCGAGACGCCGGAGGCAGCGAAGAAGCGCGGCGGATCGAAGGCGCTGGTCACGCGCGCGATCGTGCGCGTGGTGACCGCGGGCACGCTGACCGAAGAGACGCTGCTCGACAGTCGCGCCGCCAACTGGTGCGCGGCGATCGGCGAAGCGGGCGGCGAGACCGCGATCGCCGCGGCCGACATCTCGACCGGGCGGTTCGAGATCCTGGAATGCGGCGCGCAGGCGGTGGGCGCGGCGCTGGCGCGGCTGGGCGCGGCCGAGGTGATCGCGGCCGAGACCTGTGGCGTGGCGCTGGCGACCGCCTATCGACCCAAAAGCGAATTCGACAGCGGCGGCGGCGAGGCGCGGCTCAAGCGGCTGTTCGGCGTCGCCACGCTCGACGGCTTCGGCCAGTTCAGCCGCGCGGCGCTGGCGGCGGCGGGCGGACTGGCGGCGTATCTGGAACATACCGCCAGAGGATCGCTCCCCTTCCTGCGCCCACCGCGTATCACCCGCAGCGATGCCTGTATGGCGATCGACGCGGCGACGCGCGAGAGCCTGGAGCTGACGCAGAGCCAGTCGGGCGCGCGCAAGGGCAGCCTGCTCGACGCGGTCGACCGCACCGTCACCGGCGCGGGCGCGCGGCTGCTGGCCGCCGATATCGCCGCGCCGCTGATGGATCGCACGGTGATCGAGGCGCGGCTCGACCTGGTGCAGCGGTTCCATGACGACCCCAATCCGCGCGACGACCTGCGCGCGGCGCTGCGCGCGCTGCCCGATATCGGCCGCGCGCTGGGTCGGCTGGCCGCCGGGCGGGGCAGCCCGCGCGACCTGGGGCAATTGCGCGACGGGCTGGACGGCGCGTGGCGGCTGGGCGAGAAGCTGGCGAAACTGGCCGGGCCGCCGCCGCTGCTGACCGCGACGATCCCCGAGCTGCGCGGCCATGGCGCGCTGATCGATCTGCTCAAGCGCGCGCTGGTCCCCACGCCGCCGATCGATGCGGCGCAGGGCGGCTATATCGCGCAGGGCCATGACGCCGCGCTGGACGATTTGCGCGATGCCGGCGCGGGCGGGCGGCGCGCGATCGCCGCGCTGGAGGCCGATTATCGCCGCCGCACCGGCATCGCCGCGCTGAAGATCAAGCATAATGGCGTGCTGGGCTATCATATCGAGGTCGCGGCGAAACATGCCGACGAATTGATGCGGCCCGACAGCGGTTTCACCCATCGCCAGACGCTGGCCGGCGTGGTGCGCTTCAATGCGCCCGAGCTGCACGAGATCGCGGTCAAGGTGGCGCAGGCGGGCGCGCACGCGCTGGCGGCCGAGGCCGCGCATCTCGAAGAGCTGACCGCCGCCGCGCTGGACCGGCGCGAGGCGATTGCCGCCACCGCCGACGCGCTCGCCCGGCTGGACGTGGCGAGCGCGCTGGCCGAACGCGCGGCGGAAGGCGGGTGGACGCGGCCGGTGCTGGCCGATCACGCCTGTTTCGAGGTCGAGGGCGGGCGGCATCCGGTGGTGGAGGCGGCGCTGGCGGCGCGCGGCGAACGCTTTGTCGCCAATGATTGTACGCTGTCCGAAGCCAGCCGGCTGTGGCTGGTCACCGGGCCGAACATGGGCGGCAAATCGACCTTTCTGCGCCAGAACGCGCTGATCGCGGTGCTGGCGCAGGCCGGCGCCTATGTGCCGGCGGCGCGCGCCAGGCTGGGGCTGGTCGACCGGCTGTTCAGCCGCGTCGGCGCGTCGGACAATCTGGCGCGCGGGCGATCGACCTTCATGGTCGAGATGGTCGAGACCGCCGCGATCCTGGCGCAGGCGGGGCCGCGCAGCTTCGTGATCCTGGACGAGGTGGGGCGCGGCACCAGCACCTATGACGGGCTGGCCATCGCCTGGGCGGTGGTCGAGGCGATCCATGAGGACAATCGCTGCCGCTGCCTGTTCGCGACGCATTATCACGAGCTGACGCGGCTGGCCGAGCGGTGCGATGCGCTGTCGCTGCACCATGTGCGTGCGCGCGAATGGAAGGGCGAGCTGGTGCTGCTGCACGAGGTGGCGGCGGGACCGGCCGACCGCAGCTATGGCCTGGCCGTGGCGCGGCTGGCAGGGCTGCCGCCGGTGACCATCGCGCGCGCCAGGGCGGTGCTGGCGAAGCTGGAGGCGGGGCGCGAGAAGACCGGGGGGATCGCCGCGGGCCTCGACGACCTGCCGCTGTTCGCCGCTGCGGCGGAGCCGGCGGCGGACGCGGGCGACGCGCTGCGCGAGGCGCTGGCCGCGATCGATATCGACGCGCTGAGCCCGCGCGCGGCGATCGAGACGCTTTATCGGCTCAAGACGATGATGGACGAATGATGCGCGAATCCGGCCTGCTGGGCTTTCTCCAGATCGTGTTCGTGACCGTGCGCGACGGCTATTCCACCGCGCGCGCCTGGCAGGTGATGGCCGTGTTCGCGCTGATCGCGGCGCTCCCGATCGCGCTGATCGTCGGGATCGTGCTGCTGATTACCTGAAAATGAAAGAGGCCACCGGGGCCATCCCTGGCACCCGGTGACCTCCGACATGGTCAGCGGCCGGAAGCTCCAGCCCGGGAGACCATGCGGGCCGCCATTCCGCCTGCCGGCGCCGTTGATTGGGGGAGGATACCCCCCGGCGCCATTCCGGTGGAGGGCTTCCACCGGATGCAGAGGGCGTTAGCGGCGCGTCTCCCGAACGAACTGAACCGACCCCATTGCTGAACCATGAGACATCGGATCACCTCCTTTCGCTAGTTGAAGAACGTCGCCCCCATGTTTGGGAACGAGGGCAGTGTGAATCAATGCGTTGTGCAGAACAAGTCTTGTAAAAATTTATCAGATCGGCGAGCTTCGGCGTTCTGGTGCATGACGGCCTAGCGCCGGCAATCCTCAGCGACGCGAAGCACCTCCGCCCAGGCCGGGATGACCAGCGGCGGCAGGCCGGACGTTTCGACGATGAAGCGGCCGCGGCTATAGCCCATCGCGTCGATCAGCGAGTCGTTGGCGGGCAAGGACGGGCCGGCGACGGTGCGCGCGGTGCTGGTGGTGCGGATCGTCATCGCGCCCGACGCCATGCCGCCGCGGGTGAGGATCAGCCTGTTCCCGCCGGCGTCGCACTGGACCGAAAACAGCGCCGCGCCGCCCGAACCATAGACCGCCGCTTTCCCCTGCCCTTCGCGGCGATAGCTCCAATTGCCCGGCGTCACCGGCCAGTCGCGCCAGTCGCTGCTGGCGGCAGGCGGGGCGGGCGCAGGTGCCGGCGGCGGGACGGGCGCCGGGCGGGCCGGTGCGGGCGGCGGGGCCGACGGCGCGACGCAACCGGCCAGGAGGGCAAACGCGGCGATGGCGAGGGCATGACGCATGCGCCGCTTTATGAGCGAGACGGCCCGGTAGCTCAACCGCAGAGCGGCAGATCAGGCAGCGCGTGGGACGATATTATCGAGCGTGCCGTTGAGTGATCGCTTGGCCGCGAGAAGTTCGTGGTCAAGTTGAAGACCGAGAAAGAAACCGTCTGACATCTGAAAATATCGCGCAAGGCGCAGATCAAGGTCGCCATCCATGGGCAGCGTGCCATCGATAACAGCTTGCACTCGCCGCTTTTCAATGCCGATAGCCTTCGCCAGATGGGCGGCCGTCACGCCAAGCGGCTCCATGAACTCTCGCCACAGCAATTCACCGGCATGGCTGTTGTGCAGCCAATCGGAATCAGTGGTAATCGGTGATTTCGACATCGTGCGCGTGCCCGTCTTTCCAGATGAAGCATATACGCCATTGCATGTTGATGGAAATCGAATGTTGTCCCGCTCGATCATCCTTGAGCGCATGCAGACGGTTGCTCGGCGGATTACGCAAGTCGTCCATCGCACGGGCGCGGTTCAGCATCCTGAGCTTGTCCAAAGCACGGTTCTGCATCTCGGGCGGCAGCTTTCGGCTGCGCTGACCCGACCAGATCAATTCGGACTCCCTGTCGGCAAAGCTGCGGATCATCGAACTCACCCGTCTTAAAGTGAGCCGGATATGAATCGCAGATTTTCAATAAAGTCACCCGGAAATTTCGTGAAAGTTTCCGCTTGACGGCTTAACGCCGCCCCCCGCCCCATTTGCGCTGCGTCTTGCCGAAGCGGGTCTTGCGCGTGCCGGGCTTGCCCTCGTTGCTGCGGCCCATCACCGGGGCGCGGCGCTCGTCGGTGGGAAGGCCAAGCTCTTCGGCTTCGAGGCTGCGGATCTCGTCGCGCAGGCGGCCCGCCTCCTCGAATTCGAGGTTGGCGGCGGCGTCGCGCATCTTCTTTTCGAGCTCCTCGATATAGGCGCGCAGATTGTGGCCGACCATGTGGGTGGGGCCCCCGAAATCGTCGGCTCCGATCTCGACGGTGACCTGATCCTTCGACGCGACATGCGCGATGATGTCGCCGATGTTGCGCTTGATCGTGGTCGGGGTGATGCCGTGCTCGCGGTTATACGCCTCCTGCTTCTCGCGGCGGCGGCCGGTTTCGCCCAGCGCGCGTTCCATGCTGCCGGTGACGCGATCGGCATAGAGGATCACGCGGCCCTCGACGTTGCGCGCGGCGCGGCCGATCGTCTGGATCAGCGAGGTTTCCGAACGCAGGAACCCTTCCTTGTCCGCGTCGAGGATCGCGACCAACCCGCATTCGGGGATGTCGAGCCCCTCGCGCAGCAGGTTGATGCCGATCAGCACGTCATACACGCCCATGCGCAGGTCGCGGATCAGCTCGATGCGCTCCAGCGTCTCGACGTCCGAATGCATGTAGCGGACCTTGATCCCCGCCTCGTGCATATATTCGGTCAGATCCTCGGCCATGCGCTTGGTGAGCGTGGTGACGAGGGTGCGGTAGCCCATCTCGGCGGTCTTGCGGCATTCGACGATCAGGTCCTGCACCTGCTCCTCGACCGGCTTGATCTCGACCGGCGGGTCGATCAGGCCGGTGGGGCGGATGACCTGTTCGCTGAACACGCCGCCGGTCTGCTCCATCTCCCACCCGCCGGGCGTCGCCGAGACGCTGACCGTCTGCGGGCGCATCGCGTCCCATTCGTTGAAGCGCAGCGGGCGATTGTCGATGCAGCTGGGCAAGCGGAAGCCATATTCGGCGAGCGTGATCTTGCGGCGGTGGTCGCCGCGCGCCATCGCGCCGATCTGCGGCACGGTCTGGTGGCTCTCGTCGACGAACAGCATGGCGTTTTCGGGGAGGTATTCGAACAGCGTGGGCGGCGGCTCGCCGGGCAGGCGGCCGGTGAGGAAGCGGCTGTAATTCTCGATCCCCGCGCAGCTGCCGGTCGCGGCGATCATCTCGAGGTCGAAATGGGTGCGCTGCTCCAGCCGCTGCGCCTCCAGCAGCTTGCCCTCGGCGTGCAGTTCCTTGAGCCGTTCCGCCAGCTCATGCTTGATCGCCTCCATCGCCTGTTTGAGCGTGGGGCCGGGCGTGACGTGGTGCGAATTGGCGTAGACGCGGACATAGTCGAGATTGGCGACCTTGGCGCCGGTCAGCGGATCGAACTCGGTGATCTCCTCGATATCGTCGCCGAAGAAGCTGATCCGCCAGGCGGTGTCCTCATAATGCGACGGGAAGATTTCCAGGCTGTCGCCGCGCACGCGGAAATTGCCGCGCGCGAAGGCGGCATCGTTGCGCTTGTATTGCAGCGCGACGAGCTTGCGGATGATCTCGCGCTGGTCGGCGACCTGGCCCTTCTTCAAGTCGAAGATCATCGCCGAATAGGTCTCGACCGAGCCGATGCCGTAGAGGCACGAGACCGAGGCGACGATGATGACGTCGTCGCGTTCGAGCAGCGAGCGGGTGGCCGAGTGGCGCATCCGGTCGATCGCCTCGTTCACCGAGCTTTCCTTCTCGATATAGGTGTCGCTGCGGGGAACGTACGCTTCGGGCTGGTAATAGTCGTAATAGCTGACGAAATATTCGACCGCGTTTTCGGGGAAGAACGACTTGAATTCGCCATAGAGCTGCGCGGCGAGGATCTTGTTGGGGGCGAGGATCAGCGCGGGGCGCTGCATCGCCTCGATCACCTTGGCCATGGTGAAGGTCTTGCCCGAACCGGTGACGCCGAGCAGCACCTGATCGCGCTCGCCCGCCTGCGCCGCCTCCACCAGCTCCCGAATCGCGGTCGGCTGGTCGCCCGAGGGGGTATAGTCGCTGACGAGCTTGAACGCCCTGCCCCCTTCGGATTTCTCCGGCCGGTTGGGGCGGTGCGGGATGAAGCTCTGGCCGGTTTCCGGCTCGTCGAGATTGGTGCGGATCTGGATGACCATGGCGGGGATATGGGGCGTCAGATCAACGAAGCAATCGACCCGAGTTGACAATGCGGCGCTTCAGGACCGCATCCGGCGGGGCCTTTTTGCGCCATAATTTTTAAGCCAGGTGATCCTTCGCTCGGTTTCACGGACCTGGCATCCATACCACAACAGCTTGCCATCGTCATATTCCACGCCACCCTCTTGATTTGCTTGCGCCATGCATTTGCGGTCACGCGCAGTGATCCAGCGTCGTTCCAGATTCTGCAACTCTCGCCGCTGAACGGGATCGACTGCCTTGCGAAGCGATTGATAGGTGTCGTTCAATATGACCTCTTTGCGAATGAACTCTGCTCGGTAACATTCGAATATTGCCGACATGCTCCCCCGGGCGGCCTTCCCCGAATCAACGCACTTAACGAGTTCCCCGGACTCTTGCGCGCCAACCGCCGGAATTGCCGCGAAGAAGAATAGCAACGTCCAAAATGGCTGTAAGAACCACACATCCATCCCTTTCGCGGGCTGAATTCTTATTACCGCTGCTGCTCATTCAGCAACCGATGCGCTTCGGCCCGCTCCTCACGATAGCGGCGATTTATCACATTGTTTAAAGTTCTGGCCTCTCCAGCCCGCCCTTGTCGCATTGCACGGTCCCGCAAATTAGCAACATATTCTGTGCGGCGGTCATAAATGTTGTCGATCAGCCTAGCTTCATAATTGGGATCCGTTCTAGGCAAAGCACGATCGGTTCGTTCTACAGCGTCTGCCAAGAGCGTCGCAGCACGGCCATGTTGGGTTGCCACCGACCAAGTCGCCTCACGAACTGCCATAGTTGCGGTGTTAAGATCGTAACCCGTATTGCGATCAACACGGCTGACGGCTGGGTCATAGTGAGTTCGCCGCATATAAGCATGTTGCGCATTGCCAAACGTTTCAGGATCGCGCGCCGCTACTGCTCGCCATCGCGCATCAAATTCAGCTGTACCGGGTCGCAGATTCTCGAACTCCGCAGCCCAAGGACCAAATTCCGGACTTGCTACGAAAGCCGCGGCAGTCCCGGTGTTCGTAGCAAATTGATAAACGCCGTAGGAAACGCCACCAGGATCGCCCCGGCCGGTAGATACGGTCCCAGGATTTCCGCGGGATTCGTATTGGGCGGAAAGTTGTCCCAGCTGTCGGTCATTAGACTCCAGCCAGTTCTCCATATCAACATAGGTAGCATACTGATCATCAGTCATATCACGAATATCAGTAGCTACGGTGCTATCCGCAGTGATCACGATCTCGTTATCATCATTAGATGCCGTAAAAGACGAAAGGCTCATTGCGTTCGAATCTTCTCGGCGGCTTTGATTTTCATCGTTGGCGTACCGTGACCCTCCAGGAAAATACCGCCCCCGACCCACGAACGTGAACCGTCCGTCCTCAGCGTCATGCCAGGGATTATACTTCACCTCTATCGACGGATGTGCCTCCCACCTGCCGGTACGAAGCCATACACTAAATGCCGTAACCGGTACGGCTTTGCGCGGATTGATCTGCATGCGATTCTCCCTGCGTTTAGATAACAGATATTTGGAACAAATCAAGAACAATCTATCTGTTGCATTCCGGCTGCGAACCCTCCAGCCATGCGACGAACGAGAGGAGCCGACCGATGCGCCACGCCATTCTCATGCCGCTGACCGCCCTTGCCCTCGCCGCGTGCGGCGGGAACGAGGTGTCGATGACCAACGCCTCGCCCGAGGAGGTCGCCAAGAAGGTCGATGCGGCGGGCGGCGCGCGGTTCAGGCCGGGCAAGTGGGAGATGACCGTCCAGACGCTGTCGGTCGACATCCCCGGCCTGGAAGGGGCGATGAAGCAGCAGATGACCGAGATGATGCTGAAGAAGGTGCAGACCCACACCAGCTGCATCACCAAAAAACAGGCCGAAAGCCCACCGGCCGAAGTCATCGCGCGCAGCCAGGGACGCTGCAAGTACGAGAATTTCCAGATGGACGGCGGCAGGATCGAGGGCACGCTGGTCTGCCCTGCGCAAGGCATGGGCGGCGCGATGAAGATGCGCGTCGCGGGTACGTTCGACGACGAGAGCTTCGCGATCGACAACGACATGGAGGCCACCGCGCCCAATGGCCCGGCGATGAAGATCAAGGCCAAATCGAGCGGCAAGCGGATCGGCGATTGCACGGCGCAGGAAGAGAAGAAGGCCGACGCCGAGACCACGGCCTGATCGATAGGTTCCGTCATCCCGGCGACCCGCCGGGATGACGGGTTGAACCGAGCGACCTCAAGCCGGCCGGTACGCCACCCGCCACATGGTGAGCGCGATGCCGGCCGCGACCGCCGCCAGCAGCGCGCTGGTGGCGAGCGCGCTGAGCCAGCGGAACAGCGCGGCGTCCGTGGCGGACGGGCCGAACCCTCCAAAGCCGTGCGTCTGGCCCGCCACGAAGAGGATCATCGCCAGGCCCGCGCCAAGCGCCCCGGCATGCCAGGCGCGGCGATAGCCGGCGACATGCAGCGCCAGCCACAAGGGAGCGCCCACCGCGGCGATCGCCAGCGTGGTGAACAGCGCGCCCAGCGCCGCCATCGTCAGCAGCGAAGCGGCGTCGCGCATACCCCCGGCCAGCGCCAGCGCGCACACCGCAAGCCCGCCAAGCGCGCCGCCCGCCGCCAGCGCCAGGCCGGCGCGGTCGAGCGTGGTTTCGTAACGCAGCGGTGCACGCGGCCTGTCGTCCACGATTTTCCCCTCCCCCCGATCGGCGACGGCATAGCATCGCGGCCGCGCGGCGCTCAAGCGGACAGCCGATCCGGCGCCCCGCGCCCAGCCACCGATCAGCGGCGCGACCGTGCGATCAGATCGGCAAGATCGAGCATGACGGCGCGCGCCGGGGCGTCCAGCGCGCGCAGGCGTTCCAGCAATTGCGCGTCCGGGGTCTGCGCATGGCTTTCGCCGGTGGCCAGCCAGCGGGCATCGATGCCCAGTATATCGGCCAGCACGAACAGCCGGTCCACACCGCACAGGCGCGATCCATTCCAATAGGCCGACATCGATTGTTTGGTGATCTCGGCCAGGCGGCCGAGGTCGGCCGCGCTGTAGCCGCGGCGTTCGGCGGATACGCGCAGCCGCTGCCCGAATGCCGTAGCGTCAACATCCGCTTGACTGTACTGAAAATGGGACTTATTGTCCTTTATGCGGGACATGAGAGGGAGACTTGGAATGAGGGGGATGTGCGACCGGCGGCGGCTGTGACGGCGCGGCGCGATGCGCCCGACCCGCACCGGGCGTCGCATGAACCGCCAGGTGCGGAATGGCGCCGGCCGGCCGATATCGTCGCCGCGCGCGAGCGGGAGGAGGCGCGGCGATTCATGCGGGGGTTGGCCATGGGCATGGGCATGTCGATCCTGTTCTGGATCGGCGTGCTGCTGGCCGCCCTCGCCCTGGCATAGCGCGCGGCGGACAGGCCCGGGCGGATCCGTCGCTTGGCCGCCGCCTCATGCCCCGTTCATACCCTTGCCAGGGGATGGCAAGGCCGATACCCGATACCCATGTCACCCTCCCTTCCGCGGACAAAGGACGAAGCCGCCGCGCAACTCGCGACGCTCGCGGTTGAGATAGCCGAACACAACCGGCTCTACCATAGCGAGGACGCGCCCCGCATCTCCGACGCCGACTATGACGCGCTGATGCGGCGCAATGCGGCGATCGAGGCGGCCTTTCCCGAGCTGGTCCGCGATGATTCGCCCTCGCGGCTGGTCGGCGCCGCGCCGTCGGGACAGCTGGCGAAGGTGCCGCATGCGCGGCCGATGCTGAGCCTGGACAATGCGTTCGACGATGCCGAGGTGGCCGAATTCGTCGCGCGCGTGCGACGGTTCCTGGCACTGGGCGAGGGCGAGCCGGTGGCGCTGACCGCCGAGCCCAAGATCGACGGGCTGTCCTGTTCGTTGCGGTACGAGGATCGGCGGCTGGTGCTCGCGACGACGCGCGGCGATGGACAGGTGGGCGAGAACGTCACCGCCAATGTGCTGACGATCGCCGATATCCCGCGCGAGCTGCCCGCCGACGCGCCGGACGTGTTCGAGGTGCGCGGCGAAGTCTATATGGCGAAGGACGATTTCCTGGCGCTGAACGCCCGGCTGCTGGCGGAGGGCGCGGCGGCGGGCAAGGTGGCGCGGCAGTTCGCCAATCCGCGCAACGCGGCGGCGGGATCGCTGCGGCAGAAGGATGCGGCGGTGACGGCGTCGCGCCCGTTGCGCTTTCTGGCGCATGGCTGGGGCGAAACCGCTTCGCTGCCGGGGGCGAGCCAGTTCGAGGTGATGACGGCGATCGCCGGCTGGGGCCTGCCGGTCGATCCGCTGTTCGTCCATTGCACGCAGGTCGAGCCGGCGCTGGCGCAATATCGGCGGATCGAGGCGCAGCGCGCCGACCTGCCGTTCGATATCGACGGGGTGGTGTACAAGGTCGACCGGCTCGACTGGCAGGCGCGGCTGGGGTTCGTCGGGCGCGCGCCGCGCTGGGCCATCGCGCATAAATTCCCGGCCGAGCGCGCCGAAACGACGCTGCGCGGCATCGACATCCAGGTCGGGCGCACCGGCAAGCTGACGCCGGTGGCGCGGCTGGAGCCGGTGACGGTGGGCGGGGTGACGGTGACCAACGCCACGCTGCACAATGCGGACGAGATCGCGCGGCTGGGCGCGCGGCCGGGCGACCGGGTGGTGGTGCAGCGCGCGGGCGACGTGATCCCGCAGATCGTCGAGAATCTGACGCGCGAGGCGGTGCGCGACGCCTGGGCGTTTCCCGATCATTGCCCGCAATGCGGATCGGAAGCGGTGGCCGAGGAGGGCGAGGTCGATATCCGCTGCACCGGCGGGCTGATCTGCCCGGCGCAGCGGCTGGAACGGCTGCGCCACTTCGTCAGCCGCGGCGCGCTGGATATCGAGGGGCTGGGCGAGAAGACGATCGTGGAGTTCCTGGATCTGGGCTGGATCGCCGAACCGGCCGATATCTTTCGCCTGGCCGCGCATCGCGACGCGCTGCTGGGGCGCGAGGGGTGGAAGGACAAGTCGGTCGACAATCTGCTCGCCGCGATCGAGGCGACGCGGGCGCCCGATGCCGCGCGGCTGCTGTTCGGCCTGGGCATCCGGCATATCGGCATCGTCACCGCGCGCGACTTGCTCAAACGCTATACCAAGCTGCCGGCGGTGAAGGCGCTGGCCGACGCGCTGATCGCGCTGCGCGACGACATGCCGGCCGCGCTGGGCGAGACCGAGGCGAAGCATCGCGCGCGGCTGGACAAGGCGATCGCCGAACGGATCGGGATCGAGAATGTCGGCGCGGCGGTGGGCCATGCGCTGTCCGATTTCTTCCACGAACCGCACAACCGCGCGGTATGGGACGATCTGCTGGGCGAGGTCGACCCGCCCGACTTCGTCGTCGAGACGCGCGGGTCGGAGGTGAGCGGGAAGACGGTGGTGTTTACCGGGAAGCTTGAGACGTTGAGCCGCGATGAAGCCAAGGCGCAGGCCGAATCGCTGGGCGCCCGAGTCGCGGGGTCGGTGTCGGCGAAAACCGACCTGCTGGTGGCCGGAAGCGACGCCGGATCGAAAGCGCGCAAGGCCGCCGAACTGGGCATCCGGGTCGTCGGCGAGGCGGAATGGGCGGAAATCGTAGCGTCAGCCGATTGATGCCACCGCGACCGATTGGTTTCCGGTGATGCTTTTTTGCAACGCAGCATAGGCAATCGACATCGCGCGCGCCGCAATGATTTCATTCGTCACTTTCGCGACATAAATCCCGCCAATGGGGGGCGCAGCACGGCATGCGGCCGGCCATCACCACTGTTTCATGGGGGATCCATATGCGTTCGAACTTGCTAGCCAGCGCGGCGTTTGTCGCGATCGTCATGCCCGCCTCGGCCTATGCGCAGTCGACCGGCTCGGCGGACGCGGAGGAGATCGTCGTCACCGGTTCGACCGGCCCGGCCGACACCAACGGCATCCAGCTGCCCGAAACGCCCAAGGCGAAGGCGGTGGTGACCCAGGAACTGATCGAGCGCCGCACCCCCGGCCAGACCGTGTTCGATACGATCAACCTGGTCCCCAGCGTCAGCTTCACCAACGCCGACGCCTATGGCGCATCGGGCGGCAATATCCGCATCCGCGGCTTTGACGGCGCGCGCATCTCGGCCACGTTCGACGGCCTGCCGACCAACGATTCGGGCAATTACGCCCTCTATCCCTCGCAGGTGCTCGACGCCGAGCTGATCGAACAGGTCAACGTCAATTTCGGCGCGACCGACGTCGATTCGCCGACCGCCAGCGCCGCCGGCGGCACCGTCAACTATCGTTCGCTGATGCCCAGGGACGAGCTGGGCGCGACGCTGGCCTATTCGCACGGCAGTTTCGACATGAACCGCGTGTTCGGCGTGCTGCACACCGGCGAGGTCGGCCCGTGGGGAACCAAGGCGTGGGTCGCCGCCAGCTCGCAGGCCTATGACCAGTTCCGCGGCCCCGGCAAGATCAAGCGGTGGCAGCTGAACGGCAAGATCTATCAGCCGCTGGGCGGCAACGACTTCGTGTCGGTCGCGGGACACTACAACCGCGCGCGCAACAGCTTCTACAACAACCCCTCGCTCGCCAACCTGCGCACCATCGTGGGCAGCGCGACGCTCCCCACCACCGGCAGCGCCGCGAGCCCGGTGATCGTCGACCTGAGCGACGCGCAATATGACGCCGTGTTCGACGACCCGTCGACCGCGTTCCGATCGGTGCCGAGCTGCGTGCTGCCGTCGGCCAATGTGGCGGCCGGCAACAACGCCGCGCAGGACGATCGCACCAATTCGCAATGCGGCAGCCTGGCCACGACCGCGATCAACCCGTCGAACACCGGCAACATCCGGATGAACTCGCGCTTCTCGCTGAGCGACAAGCTGCGCTGACGATCGACGGCGGCTATCAGTACACCAAGGCGACCGGCGGCGGTTCGACCGTGCTGGCCGAGCGCAACGCGGCGGCATTCGGCATCGCGCCGTCGTCGCAGACCAGCGGCCTCATCAACTATCAGTATAACCGCGTCGGCGCGGGCATCGCGGCCGGCGCCGACCTGAACGGCGACGGCGACACGCTCGATTTCGTGCGCCTCTATACCCCGTCGATCACGCGCACCCAGCGGCTGACCGCGATCGTCGGCCTGCGTTACGACATCAGCGACGATCACCTGGTGCGCATCGCCTATACCTGGGACCGCGCGCGCCACCGCCAGACCGGCGAGGCGAGCAACCTGCGCACCGACGGCAGCCCCAACAATCCGTTCGGCGCCGTCTATGGCGAGGATTACGAGGTCACCGACGCGGCCGGCAACGTGCTGATGAAGCGCAACCGCCTGTCCTATGCGATCCTGCACCAGATTTCGGGCGAGTATCGCGGCAAGTTCTTCGATGAATCGCTGAACGTGGCGATCGGCGTGCGCGCGCCGTTCTTCCGCCGCAACCTCAACAACTATTGCTACACGATTCCGAGCAATTCGAGCGAAGCCTATTGCACCGGCGAGACGGCGGCGCAGGTCGCGGCGAATGCGACCACGGCGACCTATGGCCTGCCGTACAGCAACCGCATCAAATCCTATAAGGCGGTGCTGCCGAACATCGGCCTGACCTATTATTTCGCGCCGAAGCTGAACGCATTCGCCAGCTATTCGAAGGGCTTTTCGGCGCCGCGTACCGAGAATCTGTACGGTTTCGACGATGTGAAGATCAATCCGTCGATCGACGTGCTGCCCGAAAAGACCGATTCCTACGATCTTGGCCTGCGCTATACCTCGAGCATGATCCAGGCGCAGCTGGCGGGCTGGTACATCAAGTACAACAACCGCATCATCACCACGATCATCGAGCTCGAAGGCGGCGCCGGCAACATCAACGCCGACCGTAACGTGGGCGCGGTGGAGACCAAGGGAGTCGATTTCAGCCTGGGCGTGCAGCCGGTGCGCGGCGTCTCGCTCTATGGCTTCGTCTCGTACACCGATTCCGAGCTGAAGCAGGACGCGGGCGGCCTTCTGACCAAGGGCAAGTTCGTGGTCGAGACGCCGGAATGGCAGTTCGGCGGCCGGGCGCAGTTCTCGTTCGATCCGGTGTCGGTCGGCATCCAGGCCAAGCACACCGGCGACCGCTTCGTCACCGACGTCAACGACCTGGTGTCGAAGGGCTATACCGTGGTCGATCTCGACGCCCGGTTGAGCCTCGCCTTCGCCGGGCTGGACAAGACCTATTTCCAGCTCAACGTCTCCAACCTGCTCGACGAGAAATATTTCGGCAACCTCACCACCGCCGGATCGCTCACCTCGGGCACGCCGCGCTTCACCTTCGGCGCGCCGCGCACCGTGATCGGGTCGGTCCATTTCGAATTCTGATCGAACGCGACAGCAACGCAGGGAACCGCCGCTCCAGCGATGGGGCGGCGGTTTTCGTTTGTGCGCTTCAAACCAGCGCGCGGTGCAGCCAGACGACGCGGCCGATCACGTCGACCGTTTCGGCCGGGACGACCTGGCGCGGAAAGACTGGATTGTCGCTGACGACCTCGACCTCCGCCCCCATCGCGCGCAGCCGCTTGACCGCGAGCAGCCCGTCGCGGCGGAACACGAAGATCCCTGAGCGCGGGCCGAGCGTCCGGCGCGCGCCGTCGACCAGGATCTCGTCGCCGTCGCACAGGCTCGGCTCCATCGACGCGCCTTCGACGCGGATCGTGGAAGCCATGTCGGCGCGCACGCCCAGCCGACGCAGCAAGCCCGGATCGAGCAACAGCTCGCCGCGCCGTTCCTGCTCGACCATCCGGCCCGGCCCCGCCGAGGCGCCGGTATCGACTCGTCCAACCGCCACCAACCCCTCTGCCGGGGGACCGCCGAGCGCGGCATCGGCAATGCCGAAATAGCGCGCGAGCTTGCGCCGGTCCGCCTCCCCCAACAATCGTGGCGTACCGCGCGCGACATATTGCTGAAGATAGGCGGCGTTGCGCCCGATCAGCCGCGACAGCGCGGCGAGCGATTCCCCCCGCATCGCCGCCGCCGCCGCCAAGGCCTCACGCTGATCGATCGCATCCATGTTGCAACCATACTCGCAGGATTTTTCCTAGACAAGTTGGAAATGAGAACATTCAATGAACATTCGCGCGACTCGAATGGAGCGATGAGGCGGAGATGACGATCCTGGGAAAAGTTGAGCGGTATCTGCGGGAACACGATCTTCCGCAGACCAAATTCGGGCGGCTGGCGGTCGGCGATCCACGGCTGGTGGGCGATCTGCGCAACGGACGCGAGCTGCGCGAGCGGACGCGCGCCCGCGTCGAGGCGTTCATGGCCGGCGGGAGCGCCGGGGCATGAGTCGCGGACCGGATGCGGGCGCGCGATTGGAACGCGCGCTGGTCGAAGCGGCGCGGGAAATGGGAATCGGGGCGGAAGTGGCGGCTGCCGACCGGGTCCGCTGGGCGAGCGCGACATTCGTCGGCGCGCGGCATCGGCTGACGTTGAGCGCGGCGTCGGGCCCGGCGCTGGATGCCTGGCTGGCGGCATTGCCTGAACATGAGTTCGACCTGTCCGGCCATCTCGTCGCGGATCTGGTGATCGACGCGATCCGCCGAATGGGGGACAGGGCCGAGATCGAGATCGAAGTGCTGACCGTGGAGGTGGCTTAGATCGAGAATCCAGATAGTGATTGAATGATTACCGTCATCCCGGCCTTGAGCCGGGATCCCGCTTCTTCTTGCGGCGGAAAGGCAGCGGGACCCCGGGTCAAGCCCGGGGTGACGAAGAAAGAATAGGAGTCCCCGACCTAGGCGCGAACCGCCATGCGGCGCAGCGTTTCGAGCGTCGATTCCAGGCCCTGCGGTTGCGGGGCCGGCGCCGGATCGGCGGGCTGTGCGCGCAGCGCGATACCGCGTTCCAGCCGTTCGAGCAGCGAATGGACCGTCGCCACCGTCTCGGGCGCGCTGATCGGCGGCGGCGAAGCAGCGGGCGGCGTGAGGTCGAACGTCTCGAACCGTTCGCCCTCGGCATAGACCGGCGCGGACGGCGCGCGATGAAGCGGCGCAACCGGCTGCGGCGCCGCGAGCGGCGTTTCGCGCAAGGCGCCCGGATCGAACGCGGAGAGTGGCTGATCGAGATCGGCAGGCAGCGGCTGGACCGGGGGTGGCACCGGCGGGTCCGTGCGCAGCGGGGCGGCGGCTTCGGGTGCTGGCGCGGGCGTCGGGGCGCCCATCGCGATCACCGGTTCGGGCGGCAGGTCGAGCAGTTCAAGATCGAAATCGGGTTCGCCTTCGACGAGTTCGTCATCCAGTTCGAAGCCGAGATCGCGGCCCGCGCGCAACGGCTCACGCGGCGGCGCGTCGGGATGCGCGTCGGCGCGGCGGACGGCCGGACGACGATCGATGCGGCCCTGGCGCAGCTGCACCAGACCGGGCAGGATCGACAGGGCGGCCCAGGCCAGCAGCGCCGCGGCACCCCCGGCGAACACCGCCAGGCAGATGCGCGCGGTCGCGCCCAGCGGCGGTTCGGCGGCCGAAACGAAGGCGGCGATGCCGCTGGTCGTCACCGCATCCTCGAACAGCGCGCCGGGCACGAGCAACGTGCCGAGCGCGGCAACCATGCCGACGGCGCCGGCCATGGCCAGCGCGAGATTGGGAGTCAGACGTTGAACGAGGCTGTACGCGACCATTTTCGATCCCCCCCGCGAGCGCCGATCAGCTCGTGGTAAACAGGTTCATAGCGAGCAATGTTTGACGACCAGTTACGTTCGGTCTCGACGAACGCGCGGGCGCGGGCGCGTTGCGCGTCCCAACCGGCGCGGTTCTCGAAGACGTTCGCCACCGCGCGCGCCAGCGCCGCCGGACTGTCGGGCGCGAACAAGGTGCCGGTATCGCCGTCGCGGATCAGCTCGCGATGCCCGCCGACGTCGGATGCCGCCACCAGCCGGCGCTGCGCCATCGCTTCGAGCGGTTTCAATGGCGTGACCAGATCGGTCAGGCGCATGTGCTTGCGCGGATAGACCAGCAGGTCGATCACCGAATAATAGCGTTCGACCTGCTCGTGCGGCACGCGGCCGACGAAGTGGATCGCGTTGGCGGCGGGCGAGGCGAAGGCCTGGGCGCGCAGCCGCTCCTCCATCGGGCCGCCGCCGACCATCACCAATTGCGCCTTGGGACGAGCGGCGAGCAGCGCCGGCATCGCCGCGATCAGATCGTCGAGCCCCTCATAATCGTAGAAGCTGCCGATGAAGCCGATCGTGTCGGCGCCGTCGAGCCCGAGCCGGGCGGAGATTTCGGCATCGCGCGGCGCAGGCTCGCCGAACAGCTGCAGGTCGACGCCGTTGGGCGAGACCATGATCTTGCCCGCAGCGATGCCGCGCGCGACCAGATCGCGCTTGAGCCCGTCGCAGATCACCGCGACCGCATCGGCGCGCCGGGCGGCGAAGGTTTCGAGCGCGCGGGTGAGGCGATATTTCCACGAGCCCTCGCGGCCCGTGCCGTTGCCGACCGCAGCGTCTTCCCAGAAGGCGCGAATCTCGTAGAGCAGCGGGATGCCGTGCTTCTTCGATGCGCGCAGCGCGGCGAGCGGGTCGATCACCGGCGAATGCGCATGCAGGATATCGGGGCGGAAACGCTGCACGACCTGGTCGATGCGGCGCGCGAAGGCGGCGATCTCAGCCCCCTCGCCCACCAGCGGCGGCAGGCGGCGCATCTGGCGCGTGCGGTGGAAATCGATGCCGTCGAGCGTCTCGAACGGCGCGTCGCCGGTGTGGTAGCGCGGGCCGGTGACGCCCGCGACGTCCCAGCCGCGCGCGATCTGCGCCTTCAGGATCGCGCGGGTGCGGAAGGTGTAACCGCTGTGCAGCGGCAGCGAGTGATCGAGGACGTGCAGGATGCGCATGACGCGCTTTGTCTAGCGTCACAGCACTTAACGGCCCGTCAACCGGAGATGGGTAACAGGATCGCTCCGCAGCAAGGGGCGTTTCGCCGGTGATCGACAATCTGGTTCTGGGCCTGACGCATGGCCTGCTGTTGTTGACCGCGTGGCGGCTGATCAACCGGCCCGAGCTGGATGACGAACGCGCCGCGCCGAACGAGGATGGCGACAAGCGCAAATGGGGTCGCAAGCGTGCGTGACCTCGCCTTCATCGCATTTCTGGCCGCGATCTTCGCGCTCGGCTTTCGCCGGCCGTTCATCTTCGTGCTGGCGTATGTCTATATCGACGTCGTCTCGCCGCAGCGGATGAGCTATTTCCTGCTCAACGCCTTCCCGATCTCGGCGATGGCGGTGGGGTTCGCGGTGCTCAGCTGGGCGGCGATGGACGACAAGCGCGACGTGCGCGTGGCGCCGCGGCAAGGGCTGATGCTGGCGCTGCTGATCTGGTGTTTCTATACCACGACGCGCGCGGACTTCCCGATCGACGCCGCGTTCAAATGGGACTGGGTGTGGAAGGCGCTGGCGTTCGCGATCTTCCTGCCGCTGACGCTGCGCACCCGGCTGCGGATCGAGGCGCTGCTGCTGTTCATGCTGCTCGCCGTCGCGACGATCATCCTGTCGGGCGGGATCAAGACCGCATTGGGCGGCGGCGGCTATGGCCAGTTGAAGCTGCTCGTCGACAATAATTCGGGCTTGTTCGAGGGCAGCATCATCTCGACCGTGGCGATCTGCATCATCCCGCTGGTGCTGTGGTTCATGAAGTTCGGCACGATCTTTCCGCCCGACTGGCGCGTGAAGCTGTTCGGCGCGGGGCTGATCCTTGCCTGCCTGCTGATGCCGATCGGGACGCAGGCGCGCACGGGCCTGGTCTGCGCCGCGCTGCTCGCGCTGCTGATGCTGCGCGACGTCAAGCGGCGGCTGGTCTATCTCGCCTGCGCAGGCGCGGTCGGGCTGCTGGCGATCCCGTTCCTGCCGGCGAGCTTCACCGCGCGGATGGGCACGATCGGCAGCTATCAGGCCGACGCCTCCGCCTCGACCCGGATCGAGGTGTGGAAATGGACCTGGCAATATGTGAAGGACCATCCGCTGGGCGGCGGGTTCGAGGCGTATCGCCAGAACCAGATCAAGTACGACAAGATCGAGGTGGTCGGCGAAGGCACCAACCAGACGGTGATCCGCACGCCCGAGATCGACAAGGCGCGCGCCTATCACTCGGCCTATTTCGAGATGCTGGGCGAGCAGGGCTGGCCAGGCTTCATCCTGTGGGCGATGATCCATATCGCCGGTATCTTTCGCATGGAGGTGCTGCGCCGCCGCTATTGGAAGGCGCCGCCCGATCAGGCATGGGTCTCGCCGCTGGCAACGGCGCTGCAGCATTCGCATATCATCTATCTGTTCGGATCGACCTTTGTGGGCATCGCGCTCAATCCCTTTTGCTACATGCTGGTCGGCGCGCAGATCGGGCTCGACACCTATCTTGGCCGCAAGCGTGCCGAGGCGGGCTTGAAACCGATGCGGAAGCGGCGCGATCCGGCGCCGGTGGCGGCATAGCGCATGGCCGGCCTGTTCCTGGTCCGCAGTGACGATCATGTGTTCGCCGCGCAGGCGCTGGCGGCGGCGCGCGGCGCGTTCGCGGCGCAGGGCTTTCCCGCGCCGGTGCGCCATGAGCTGCCCGGCTGGACGCTGCTGGGGTTCCCGCACATCATCGGCGGACCCGCGAGCTGGCTCGACCGGGACGGTGTGCAGGCGGCGGTGGCCGGCACGCTGACCGTCGACGGCAAGCTGGGGCGCGAGGCGCTGGTCGCGCTGGCGGCGATGGACCCGCTCAAGCTCGACTGGACACGGATCGGCGGGCAATTCGCCGCGCTGGTGCGGCGCGCGGGCCGAACGTTCCTGTTCGGCGACTATTTCTCGGCCTTCCAGCTGTTCGGCGACACCGGCGGGCGGCTGTTCTCGACTTCGCTGCTGGCGGCGACGGCGGCACTGCCGAAGCTCAGCTTCGATCCGCAGGGCGTGTACGAGCTGGCGTTCAACGTCATGCCGATCGGCGACGATACCGTGTTCGCCGAATTGAAGACGCTGTCGCCGTTCGCGGTGATCGAGCTGACCGAGGGCGGCGTGATCCGCCATGCCGTCGCCAAGCCGCTGCCCGACGCGCCGGGTGAACTGCCGTTGGCCGAGCGGATCGCGCGGGCGCATGCGCGGCTGGCCGCGGCGGTCGGCGCGCATGTCGACGGCGCTGGCGGCGAGATCTGCTGTCCCTTGTCGGGCGGGCTCGATTCGCGGCTGGTGCTGGCGGCGCTGCGCGAGCGGGGGGTGAAGCCGCACGTCTATGTCTATGGCCTTCCCGGCGACCCCGATGTCGAGATCGCCAAGGCGATCGGCACGGCGCTGGGCTTTGCGGTGGCGTGGTTCAACAAGGACGCGGCGCAGGTGACGCCGGACGGCTTTGCCGAGCTGGTCAACCGCAACTTTCACCAGTTCGACGGGCTGCCGACCTTCGGCAACATCTTTGACAATGGCAGCCATGCGGCGGGACAATTGCGGCGCCATGCCGACGGGGCGATGGCGGTTTCGGGTGGATGCGGCGAGATCTATCGCAACTTCTTCTACCTGCCCGACCGGCGCTTTACCGCCGGCGACATCGCCGCGACCTTCTTTGCCCGGTTCGACGCGGGCGATGCGACCGAGGCGTTCGATCCGCATGGCTTCATGGCCGCGGTGACCGCCAAGATCCGCGCCGCGATCGAGCCGCCGGCCGCCGCCGGACGGCTGGCGCGGGCGCGGGTCGAGCAGATCTATCCGCGCATCCGCTGCCGTGCGCTGTTCGGGCGGGAGATCAGCCTGGAGGCGCGGTTCAGCCCATATCTGATGCCGTTCCTCGACCACCAGGTGGTGGCCGAGGCGATGACATTGCCGCTCGGCCTCAAGAATGCCGGGCGGTTCGAGGCGGCGCTGCTCAACGCGATCGATCCCGAACTGGCCCGCCAGCCTTCGGCCTATGGCCATGACTTTGCCGGGCCGCCCAATTTCCACCATCGCTTCGGCGAATGGCAGAGCCGCATCCGTCCGGTGTGGCTGCGACGGCGGACCTATAAGCTGCGTCGCCGTTTCGGCACGATGGGCGACGAGCATGGCGGGCTGCTGACGCCCGATTACATGAACCGCGTGATCGACCCCGAATTCCCGATCATGCGGCGGTTCTTCGAGATCGACCGGATCGCCGACAGCGGGCTGTGGCGGCGGATCGCGAACCTGGAATATCTGGCGCAGCAGCTGGGATCGAAGCTGGTTTGATTGGGTTGCGGCGCCGGCCCGCTCCCCCACCCGGCCACCCAACGGCAGTGTATTCTATGGGTGGCCGGGTGGGGGAGCGGGCCGGCGCCGCTTCTCTCAGCCATCGAACAGGCCCTCCTGCGATCCGGCGGGTGGGTTCAATCCGAGATGCTTCCAGCCCGCCGCGTTGAGGCAGCGGCCGCGCGCGGTGCGGGCGATCAGGCCGATCTGGATGAGGTAGGGCTCGATCACCTCCTCGATCGTGTCGCGCGGTTCGCTGAGGCCGGCGGCGAGCGTCTCCACCCCGACCGGGCCGCCGCGATAGATGTCGGCGATCATCATGAGGTAGCGGCGGTCCATCGCATCGAGCCCCAGCGCATCGACCTCGAGCCGGGTCAGCGCGGCGTCGGCGGCCTTGGCGTGCACCGTCGCCTCGCCCAGCACATTGGCGAAGTCGCGCACCCGGCGCAGCAGTCGGCCGGCGATGCGCGGCGTCCCGCGCGAGCGGCGCGCGATCTCCTGCGCACCGTCCGGCGCGATGTGCAGGTCGAGCAGGTTCGCCGCGCGGGTGACGACATGGGTCAGCTCGGCGACGGTGTAGAATTGCAGCCGCACCGGGATGCCGAAGCGATCGCGCAGCGGCGTGGTGAGCAGGCCCTGCCGCGTGGTCGCGCCGACCAGGGTGAAGCGCGGCAGATCGATGCGCACGCTGCGCGCCGAGGGCCCCTCGCCGATCATCAGGTCGAGCGCGCGGTCCTCCATCGCGGGGTAGAGCACCTCCTCGACCGCCGGATTGAGGCGATGGATCTCGTCGATGAACAGCACGTCGCCGTCCTCGAGATTGGTGAGCAACGCGGCGAGATCGCCCGACTTGGCGATCACCGGGCCGGAGGTGGCGCGGAAGCCGACGCCCATCTCGCGCGCGACGATCTGCGCGAGCGTCGTCTTGCCGAGGCCGGGGGGGCCGAAGAACAGCACATGGTCGAGCGCGTCGCCGCGTTGCTTCGCGGCGTCGATGAACACGCGCAGGTTTTCGCGCGCGGCGCGCTGGCCGACGAACTCGTCGAGCGACTTGGGCCGCAGCGCGGCGTCGACGTCCTCGGGACGGCGCGCGGCGGTGAGGATGCGGTCGGGATCAGTCACGAGCAGCCGCCAGGAATTCATCTTGCGACAGATTCGCCTGCCGCAGCACGCCAGCCAGCGTGCCGGTCTTGACCTCGCGATGCAGCGGAACGACACAGCCCGTACCGGCGCGCCGCAAGACCACATGGCTGCCCCGCTGCCGCACCTGCTCGAACCCGAGCCGCTCCAGCGCGCGGATGATCTCGACGCCCGACAGGACGGGCAGTTTAGGCATGCGCGGCGACGTCGACCGTCGTGACCAGCGGGGCCGGGCCGATCTTCAGCGGAAACGCTTCGAGATAAAGCTCGACCGCTTCACGCAGGCTCGCCAATGCTTCCTCGACCGTCTCGCCTTGCGTGGTGCTGCCAGTTTCGGGGTTGTAGGCGATATAGCCGCCCTCCTCCGCCTGGGTCAGTACTGCTGTCACTTGCATGATGTGCTCCTCGTTCGAGCCATATCTATTTCGCCGCCTTGCGCAGCGCCAGCCGGACCAGCGCGTCCAGCGTCGCGCCCGGCCCCAATTCGTCATTCGCCGCATTCACCGCGGCGCTCGCCTCGGCGGGCTTGAAACCGAGGTTCATCAGCGCCGAGACCGCGTCGTTGGCCGCGCCGCCGGTCGGGAGCGCCGCCGCACCGCCGCCGCCGAGCGCGATGCCGCCGGCCTTGTCCTTCAATTCGTTGACGATGCGCTGCGCCAGTTTGGGGCCGACGCCGTTGGCGCGCGCGATCATCGCGGCGTCGGCTCTCGCAACCGCCGTCTGCGCCTCGGCCGGGGAAAGGATCGAGAGGATCGCCAGCGCGACCTTCGCCCCCACCCCCTGCACGCCGGTCAGCAGGCGGAACCAGTCGCGTTCCTCGGCCGACGCGAAGCCCATCAGGCGGATCGAATCCTCGGCCACCAGCATCTCGGTATGCACGGTGACGAAATCGCCCAGCCCGCCCAGCGCCGCCAGCGTCCTGGCCGAAGCGCCGACCAGATAGCCGACGCCGTTCACGTCGATCACCGCGTGATCGATGCCGGTCGCGGCGAGATGGCCGTTCAAATGCGCGATCATCGGCGGATATCCGGATGCCGGAAAGTCACAAAGGTCACGCCGTCACGCGCGCGGGCGCGGGCGCGGGCGCGATGCCGGCGCAACGATCGAATCTCATCGCAGAAAAGAAACAACGTGCTTTTCATGACCGGTACATAAGCGGAACAAGCCAGCGTAGGGAAGCGAAAAGGCCACAATCCGTTGATTCAGCCGCGCCGGCCTCGTGCCGGCGCGATGTCAGCGCAACGCCCGCGCGCTGGCCAGATGATGCGCGTGGCAGATCGCGACCGCGAGCGCGTCGGCGGCGTCGGGGCCGTCGATCTTCGCGCCAGGCAGCAGGCGTGCGACCATCGCATGGACCTGCGCCTTTTCGGCATTGCCGTTGCCGACCACCGATTTCTTGACCAGCCGCGCGGCATATTCACCGACATCGAGCCCGGCGCGGGCGGCAGCGCAGATCACCACGCCGCGCGCCTGGCCGAGCTTGAGCGTCGATTGCGGATTGGCGTTGACGAACACCTCCTCGACCGCGGCGGCGTGTGGCGCATGATCGGCGATCAATGCGGCGAGCATGGCGTCGAGATGCGCGAGGCGGCGCGGCAGCGGGGCGGCGCTGTCGGTTTTCAGGCGGCCGTTGGCGAGGTGGCTCAGGCGATTACCCTCGGCGCGGATCAGGCCCCAGCCGGTGGTGCCGAGGCCGGGGTCGAGGCCGAGGAGGATCATTTCTGGTTCACGCGGAGGCGCGAAGGCGCGAAAAAAAGAAGAATGGGTTCGCGCAGAGGCGCAGAGACGCAGAGAGATGACCATCAGGCGCGAAGCGCCTTATTCCCAACTGCGCAGCGTGCGGCACGGCCGAAATGATAAAGGCCGCTGCGCGGCGAGACGCCATCTCTGCGCCTCTGCGCCTCTGCGCGAACAAGATCTTCGCGCCTTCGCGCCTTCGCGTGAACCCGATCAGCCCAATTTCTCCATCACCGCGTCGGATACCTCGTAATTGCCCCACACGGTCTGCACATCGTCGTCGTCGTCGAGCGCGTCGATCAGCTTGAACAGCGTGGCAGCGTCGTTCTCGTCCACCTCGACCATCGTCTGCGGGCGCCAGGCGAGCTTCGCGCCCTCGGCCTCGCCCAGCACGGCCTCCAGCGCCTTGGCGACTTCGTGCAGGTCGGCGTTCGAGGTCCAGATCTCGTGCCCGTCCTCGCTCGACGTCACATCCTCGGCGCCGGCCTCCAATGCGGCCTCGAACACGGTCTCGGCGTCGCCCGCGCCGGCGGGATAGTTGATGAGGCCCATGCGGTCGAAGGCGTGACTGACCGATCCCGACGCGCCGAGATTGCCGCCGTTCTTGCTGACCGCGGTGCGCACGTTGGTGGCGGTGCGGTTGCGGTTATCGGAGAGCGCCTCGATGATCAGCGACACCCCGCCGGGGCCGAAGCCCTCGTAGCGGATCTCCTCATAGTTTTCGGCGTCCCCCTTGCTCGCCTTGTCGATCGCCCGCGCGATATTGTCCTTGGGCATCGACTGCGCCTTGGCGGCGTTGACCGCGGCGCGCAGGCGCGGGTTCATGTCGGGATCGGGGCTGCCCATCTTGGCCGCGACGGTGATCTCGCGGCTGAGCTTGGAGAACATGCCCGAACGCTTCTTATCCTGCGCGCCCTTGCGGTGCATGATGTTCTTGAATTTGGAATGGCCTGCCATTGAATATCTCGATGCCGGTTTGGTGGCGCGTCTCTAGGCGAGACGCGCCGCGTTGCGCAACGGGGTCAGGCGCCTTCGATCGTCACCGCCGTGCCCGATGCGGACACCATCAGCATCGATCCGCCCTGGCCGATCACCTCGTAATCGAAATCGATGCCGATCACGCCGTTGGCGCCCAGCGCGCGCGCTTCGTCCTGCAATTCGGCGAGCGCGGTCTTGCGCGCTTCCTTGAGCGGGCGTTCATAGCTGCCCGACCGGCCGCCGACGATGTCGCGGATGCCGGCGAACAGATCGCGGAAGATGTTGGCGCCGATGATCACCTCGGCCGTCACGATGCCGTGATAGCGGCTGACCGAATGGCCCTCGACAATACCGGTGGTGGTGAGAATCATGGGGGAGCCTCCATTGGGGAGGCCAGAGCTTACGCCATCCCCAGCGCGGCGCGATAGGTTTCGAGCAGCGCGTCCTGCTCGTCGAGCTGGTGCTTCTCCATCTTTCGCAGGCGGATGATCGCGCGCATGATCTTGGCGTCGAAACCGGTCGCCTTGGCTTCGCCGTAGACGTCCTTGATGTCGTCGCCGATGCCCTTCTTTTCCTCTTCCAGCCGCTCGATCCGCTCGATCAGAAGGCGCAGCTGCTCGGCCGAAATCGAGTCGCTCATGTCTTGCTCCAGAAATGGTGAAGCGGCGCGTGTAGCGGCTGGCGGACGGCGCGCAAGGGCATCGCGGATCAGGGCTGTGGATTATGCCGGATCGGGAA
Source organism: uncultured Stakelama sp. (assembly GCA_964413495.1). Taxonomy (GTDB): domain Bacteria; phylum Pseudomonadota; class Alphaproteobacteria; order Sphingomonadales; family Sphingomonadaceae; genus Sphingomonas. The sequence continues at coordinate 61,837 of CAYPRW010000009.1, forward strand.
CGCCATCCGCCAGGGGATGGCGCGAGTGACGGGGCTCGAACCCGCGACCTCCGGCGTGACAGGCCGGCGCTCTAACCAACTGAGCTACACCCGCAAAAGCCCTTGTCCCGTGCGAGAGCGCGGCACCTAGACTCGCTGCCCTACCCTGTCAACTGCCGCCTTCCGGTTCCGCCGAAGGGCGCGCCGGCGGCGGCGTGCCGCCCGCGACCAGCGTGCCGTGTTCGAACAGGAAGCCGGCGATGTCGGGCTTGCCCGCGGCGTTGAGCACGGTCTGGATGATGATGAGCAGCGGCACCGCGAGCAGCGCGCCCGGCGTGCCCCACACCCAGCCCCAGAAGCTCAATGACACCAGGATCAGGATCGGGTTGATCGTCAGGCGGCGGCCGACCACGAGCGGCGTGATCAGGTTCGCCTCGATGAGGTGCAGCCCGGCCATGATCGCCGCGGGCAGCAGCGCGGTCCACATATCCTGATAGGTCATCATGCCGCCGACCGCGAGCAGCATCGCGGCGAAGATCGGGCCGAGATAGGGGATATAGTTGAGCAGCGCGACGATCCCGCCCCACATCAGCGGCGTCGGCATGCCGATCGTCCACAGCGCGCCCGCGACGATCAGGCCGAGCACCATGTTGATGACCGTGATCGTGCCGAGATAGCGCGAGGTATCGTCGACCACGTCCTGGATCACGCGCGCCGTCGCCATCGCCCCGCCGAAACTGGTGCGGCTGGTGATCGCCCGGCGCCGCAGCCGCGTCCAGCCCGAGAGGAAGAAGAAGATCACCAGCACCGCGAACAGCATCTCGATGATCGCCGTCGGCGCCGAGGTCGCGGCGAATTCGAGGATCGAGCGCGGCGGCGATTCGGCGGCGGTCTGCGACGGGCGGATCGGGCGCGACTGGGCCAGCTCCTGGATCGTGCGGTTCACGAACTTCTCGAAGTTCGAATAGAAGTCGATCAGCGGCTTCAAATTGTCCTGGATGTTGTCGATCCGCTCCGGGATGATGCTGATCCAGCCCCACGCCGGCACCACGATCGAGGCGAGCGCGGCATTGGCGGCGGTGAGGAACAGCAGCACGCAGATCAGCGAGGCGAGCGGCGCGGGCACGCGGTGCCGTTCGAGCCATTCGAGGATCGGGACCAGCGCGATCGCGATGACGATCGCGGCGGTGAGCGGCAGGAAGAAGGGCGAACCTTCCTTGAGCGCGAAGGGCAGCGCCAGGACCAGGCCGATGCCGATCATCAGCGTCAGGCCCGCGAGCAGGCGGTCGCGGCGGTTCTCCGCCTCGCTCTCGTGCGGCGCGGGCGGTGTGCCCTCGCCATTGCTTCCGCTGTCCCCCAGACCGTTCACGCGCCCCGCCTTTCGCGGCGATTCTAGCGCGATTTGCGCGGCTTGTAATCCCGGCTAACGTGGTGCGATGGGAGAGACGATCCTGGTCATCGACGAGGGCACGACCTCGACCCGCGCGATGCTGTTCGCGCCGGACGGACGCTGCCTGGACAGCCGGGCGGAAGAACTGACCCAGCATTATCCGCGGCCCGGATGGGTCGAGCATGACGCGGGCGAGATCTGGACGAAGACCGCGCGTTGCGCGCAGGCGATGGCCGAGGCGGCCGGCGGGCCCGAGCGAATCGCGGCGATCGGCATCACCAACCAGCGCGAGACGATCATCTTCTGGGACAAGGCGACCGGCGAACCGCTGGCCCCCGCGATCGTGTGGCAGGACCGGCGCAGCGCGGCGCTGTGCCGTGAATTGAAGGAGCGCGGCGAGGAGCCGGGCGTGCAGGCGCGCACCGGGCTGTTGCTCGACCCCTATTTCAGCGGGACCAAGATCGCCTGGGCGATGGCCGAATGGCCGCGGCTGCGCGAGGCGGGGGCGCGATTGGCCGTGGGGACGGTGGAGAGCTGGCTGGTGTGGAAGCTGACCGGTGGACTTCATGTCACCGACGCCACCAACGCCTCGCGCACGCTGCTGATGGGGCTGGGCAGCGGGGGATGGAGCGACGGGCTGATCGACCTGTTCGATTGCCCGCGCGAGGCGCTGCCCGCGATCGTCGATTGCGCGGGGCGGTTCGGCGAGACCACGCTGTTCGGCGGGCGGATTCCGGTGTGCGGCCTGGCCGGCGACCAGCAGGCGGCGACGATCGGGCAGGCGTGCCTGGCCAGGGGCGAGACCAAGGCGACGTTCGGCACCGGCGCGTTCGTGCTGACCCATGCGGGCAGTTCGCCGCCGTCCTCCAAGCACCGGCTGCTCTCGACCGTGCTGTGGCAGATGGAGGGGCGGCGCGCCTATGCGATCGAGGGATCGGTGTTCGTCGCGGGCAGCGTGGTCAAATGGCTGCGCGATTCGCTGGGGCTGATCGAACATGCCGGCGAGACCGAGGCGCTGGCGCGATCGGTGAGCGACAATGGCGGGGTCTATTTCGTACCCGCGCTGACCGGGCTGGGCGCGCCGTGGTGGGAGCCCGACGCGCGGGGCGCGATCAGCGGGCTGAGCCTGGCGAGCACGCGCGCGCATATCGTGCGGGCGGCGTTGGAGGCGCAAGCGCACCAGAGCCACGATCTGAAGACGGCATTCGCGGCGGACGGCGCCGACTGGTCGCGGCTGCGGGTGGACGGCGGGATGGTGGCGAACGACTGGATCGCGCAGGACCTGGCCGACATGCTGGCGATCCCCGTGGAGCGGCCGGCGTTCACCGAGACGACGGCGCTGGGCGCGGCGATGCTGGCGGGGGTCGGCTGCGGGATGTTCGCGGGGTTGGAAGCGGCCGCGACGGCGATGCGGGGCGAGGTTGAGGTGTTCGAGCCGAAGCTGGACGCCGGGGCGCGTGAGGCGCGGCTTGAGGGGTGGCGGGCGGCGGTGGGGGCCGTCGTGGGCGCTTCCGGCGTCGAGAAGAAGCTGGGCCCCGGGTCAAGCCCGGGGTGACGGTCTTTTTTAGACGGCGGACTTTTATACCATCGTCACCCCGGCCTTGAGCCGGGGCCCAGCTGCCTTTACGCCAGCTCGTCATAGAGATCCCGCCAGTCGGGATTGCCGCGCTCGATCAGCGCGAACTTCCATTCACGATGCCAGCGTTTCACCCGCTTCTCATGCGCGATGCAGGCGGTGATATCGTCGGCGAACTCGGCCCAGACGAGACGATTCAAGCCATGCTCGGCGCAGAAACTCGACCCCTCGCCGCTACGATGCTGATGAACTCGAAAGGTCAAATCGGCAGTGACGCCGACATACATCGTGCCGCGATAGCGGTTGGCCATGATGTAGACCCAGCCGCCTTTGGTCTCACGCTCCATTGGCCGAGAACAGAAGAAGCTGGGCCCCGGGTCAAGCCCGGGGTGACGGATTGGATGCGGTTCGTCAGCTGACTACGCCTCCACGAACAGCGCCTTCAAATCCTTCTTCAGGATTTTGCCGTTCGCGTTCCTCGGCAGCGTGTCCTTCACGAAGCGGATCGCCACCGGCACCTTGTACGCCGCCAGCCGTTCGCGCACCCAGGCCTGGAGTTCGGCCTCGCTCGCCGTCGTGCCGGGGGCCAGGTGGACCACCGCCGCCGGCTCTTCGCCCAATGTGCGGTGCGGCAGGCCGATCAGCGCGCAATCGGTCACCGCCGGATGGGCGTAGAGGACGTTCTCGACCTGCGACGAATAGATATTCTCGCCGCCGCGGATGATCATGTCCTTGGCGCGGTCGACGATATAGAGGAAGCCTTCCTCGTCGAGCCGGGCGAGGTCGCCGGTGCGCACCCAGCCGTCGATGAAGGTTTCCGCGCTCGCCTGGGGCTTGTGCCAATAGCCCTTCACGATCATCGGCCCCCTCGCCCACAGCTCGCCGACTTCGCCCACCGGCAGTTCGGTCTGGCCGTCGGCGTCCATGATCCGCAGGTCGGCGACCGGCACCGGCGGGCCGGCGCTGGTCGGGCGGTTCAAATAATCCTCGCTGGAATGGCCGGTCACCGTCGCCATCGTCTCGGTCATGCCCCAGCCATTGCCGGGCAGCGCGCCGAATTCGCGATGGATGCGCCTGACCAGTTCGGGCGCGGACGGCGCGCCGCCATAGGCGATCGATTCGAGGCTGGAGAGATCGTAATCGCCACGATCGGGATGTTCGAGCAGCTGCCAGGCGATGGTTGGTACGCCGCCGGTGAGGTTGACCTTTTCGCGCTCGATGATCGCCATCGCCTGCACCGCGTCCCATTTGCGCATGAAGATCGTGGTGTTGCCCGCCGCCACCGCGCCCATCAGGCTGGCCGAGCAGGCGGTGACGTGGAACAGCGGGACGACCATCAGCCCGGTCCTGGGCACCGGATCCGGCGGCGTTTCGCCGCGCCGCAGGCATGCGCGCGCCGCGCCATAGGCCGAGGAGAGGATGTTGCTGGCAAGGTTGCGGTGCGTGCCGAGCGCGCCCTTGGGATGGCCGGTGGTGCCGCTGGTGTAGAAGATCGTGGCGTCGTCGTCGGGCGCCAGATCGGGATCGGCGGGCAGCGCGATATCGGGCAGCGCGGCCCAGCCGCCGGGTGGGCCGATCAGATCCTCCAGCCGGTCGACGCCCTCGGGCAGCGCGCCCTCGCAGCGGCCGACCACCACGCGCTCAAGATCGGGCAGGTCGGCGAGCCGCGCCGCGAGCCGATCATGCCGCTCGCCGTCGAGGAACAGCACGCGCGCGCCGCAATCGCGCAGGCCATATTCCAGCTCGCCGCCGGTCCACCACGCATTGAGCGGCACCAGGATCGCGCCGATGCTGACCGCGGCGAAGAAGATCGCCGGCCATTCGGGCAGGTTGCGCATCGCCAGCGCGACGCGATCGCCCTTGCCCACCCCGATGCCGCGCAGCCAGGCGGCGAGATGCGCGACGGCACGGAAATTCGCCTCGAAGCCGACCCGCTCGTCCTCATGGATGGTGAAGATCCGCTCGCCATGCGCGCGCGAACCCTGGATCAGCAGCGCCAGATTGGCCGGCGCGTTCTTCCACACCCGCGTCGGCACGCCGCGGATCGCCACCGTCTCCATCTCGAACTTCTGGCCCGGCGCGGTGAGCAGCGCCTGGGCCTGGGCGAGCGACATGGCAGGCCAGGCGGGATCGAGCGGGATGATCGGATCGGCGGCCAAATCGGGTCTCTCCAGCCTGGATTGTTGAATATCGGGTTTGCCGTCTTTGGCCGACCCATCGTCGCAGATCATTCTTGATTCATCCGCACGGCAACGCAATAGGGAAGCAGCCCCGGCCTGCGCTGACATGCCATGGATTCGAACAACAGGTATGGACTCGACCCAGTCTCGAAACAGGCCGGTCCGGGAAAAAGGAGAGTGCGATGTCCGTCATCACCACGCAGCGCCAGGGCGATATCCTGGTCATCACGTCCGACAATCCGCCGGTGAATGCGCTGGGCGTGGCGGTGCGGCAGGGGATCGTCGCGGCGATCGCCGAACTGAACGCCGACGATGCGCTGAAGGCGGCGGTGCTGCGCTGCGCGGGGCGCACCTTCTTTGCCGGGGCGGACATCACCGAATTCGGCAAGCCGCTGGTCGAACCCTATCTGCCCGTGGTGATCGAGACGATCGAGGGGAGCGGCAAGCCGGTGGTCGCGGCGATGCACGGCACCGTGCTGGGCGGCGGGTGCGAGTTGGCGCTGGCGTGCCATTACCGGATCGCCCTGCCCTCCACCCAATTCGGCATGCCCGAGGTGAAGCTGGGCATCCTGCCCGGATCGGGCGGCACGCAGCGGCTGCCGCGCGTCGCGGGCGTGAAGCTGGCGCTGGAGATGATCGCCAAGGGCGAGCCGATCGGCGCGGCGCAGGCGCACGCCGCCGGGCTGGTCGACCGGCTGGCGGGTGAGGACCGGCTGGTCGAGGACGCGATCGCCTATGCCCGCGAGATCGCCGAGGCGCGGCCGCTGCCGCGCGCGAGCGAGCGGACGGCGGTGGTTGAGCCTGGCGTGTTCGAGGCGTTCCGCAAGGAAAATGCGCGCAAGTTCCGCGGCTTCGACGCGCCCGCCGCGATCGTCGACCTGATCGAACAGACCGCGTCGCTGCCCTATGCGGAAGGCGTAAGGCAGGAGCGCGCCGGGTTCCTGAAGCTGGTGGCGGGCACGCAATCGGCGGCGATGCGCCACATCTTCTTCGCCGAGCGCAAGGCGGCGAAGATCGACGACGTGCCCGAGGACACCAAGCCGCGCGCGATTCGCCGGGTCGGCGTGATCGGCGCGGGGACGATGGGCGGCGGGATCAGCATGAACTTCCTGTCGGCCGGCGTGGCCGTCACGATCGTCGAGATGGCGCAGGAGGCGCTCGATCGCGGCGTGGCGACGATCCGCAGGAATTACGAGGCCACCGCCGCCAAGGGGCGGATGACCGCCGCGCAGGTGGAGGGCGCGATGGCGCTGCTGACCGCGACGCTCGATTTCGATGCGCTGGGCGACTGCGACCTCATCATCGAGGCGGTCTATGAGAATATGGACGTCAAGAAAGAGATTTTCGGTCGGCTGGACAAGATCGCCCGGCCCGGCGCGATCCTGGCGTCGAACACCAGTTTCCTGAACATCGACGAGATCGCGGCGGCGACGTCGCGGCCGGGCGACGTGCTGGGGCTGCACTTTTTCTCGCCCGCCAATGTCATGAAGCTGCTGGAAGTGGTGCGCGGGGCGAAGACCGCACCCGACGTGCTGGCGACCGCGATGGCGCTGGCCAGGAAGATCCGCAAGGTCGCGGTGGTCGCGGGCGTCTGTTACGGCTTTATCGGCAACCGCATGCTGACGCCGCGTCAGGTGGAATCGATGAAGCTGCTGATGGCAGGCGCGACGCCCGAGCAGATCGACCGGGTGCATGTCGAATATGGCATGCCGATGGGGCCGTTCCAGATGAGCGACCTCGCTGGGGTGGATATCGGCTGGCATCGCGATCCGACCCGCATCGAATCGCTTCGCGACGCGCTCGCCGCCGAGAATCGCTGGGGCCAGAAGACCAAGGCCGGCTGGTACGACTATGACGACAGGCGCACGCCCTCGCCCTCCCCGCGCGTCGCGCAGATCATCGCGCAGTTCCGCGCCAGGAGCGGCGCGCGGCAGCATGAGGTGACCGACCAGGAGATCGTCGAGCGCACGCTTTACCCGATGGTCAACGAAGGCGCGCTGATCCTGGAAGAGGGCATGGCGCAGCGTGCCTCGGACATCGATGTCGTGTGGATCTATGGCTTTGGCTGGCCGGTCTATCGCGGCGGGCCGATGTTCTGGGCCGACACGGTGGGATTGAAGACGATCGTGGCGGGGCTGGAGAAGCATGGCTTCGCGGTCGCCAAGCTGTTGCGCGGCAAGGCAGCGAGCGGGGGACGCTTCAATGACTGACCCGTCCCCGTTGCGCCGCACCGTTTCATGGAGGCTGATATGAGCGATCTCGACACCTTTCGCGCCGAAACGCGCGCCTGGCTGGAGGCGAACGTGCCCGCATCGATGCGCGAGCCGGTGCGCGGCGACGCCGACATGAACTGGGGCGGGCGGCGCGCCGATTATAGCCGCAATCCCGACCAGAAATTGTACATGGACCGGATGGCGGCGCGCGGCTGGACCGTGCCCGACTGGCCGACGGCATATGGCGGCGGCGGGCTGTCCGCGGCGGAAGCCAAGATCCTGAGCGAGGAAATGGGGCGCATCCGGGCGCGCAATCCGCTGTCCAGTTTCGGCATCTCGATGCTGGGCCCGGCGCTGCTCAAATATGGGACCGAGGCGCAGAAGCTGGAGCATCTGCCCCGCATCGCGCGTGGCGAGATCCGCTGGTGCCAGGGCTATTCGGAGCCGAATGCGGGCAGCGACCTTGCGGGCCTTCAGACCAGCGCGGTGCCTGATGGCGACGACTATATCGTCAACGGGCAGAAAGTGTGGACCAGCTATGCCGACAAGGCCGACTGGATCTTCTGCCTGGTGCGCACCAGCAAGGAGAGCAAGCAGGGCGGGATCAGCTTCCTGCTGTTCGACATGGAATCGCCGGGGGTGTCGACCAAGCCGATCCTGCTCATCAGCGGCTATTCGCCGTTCTGCGAGACCTTTTTCGACGATGTCCGCGTGCCGATGGCCAACCGCGTGCATGACGAGAACAAGGGCTGGGACGTCGCCAAATATCTGCTGGGCCATGAGCGCGAGATGATCAGCGGCATGGGGCTGGCCGGGCCGGGCGGCAATCCGCTGGTCGAGCGGGCGAAGAAGACGGTGGGGGTGACGCAAGCGGGCGAGCTGGCCGATCCGCTGCTGCGCGGGCAGCTCGCGCTGTTCGAGGTGCGATCGCGCGCGTTCGCGGCGATGTCCGAACGGTTCATCGATGAGCTGAAGGCCGGGCGCACGCACCCTGCCCAGCCGTCGATGATGAAATATTACGGGACCGAGCTCAACAAGGCGCGGCACGAGCTGGCGATGGCGGCGGGCGGATCGGACGCGCTGGAATGGGACAGCGCGGCCTCGAACGGCGGCGCCGCGCCGCGCGCCTGGCTGCGCACCAAGGCGAACTCGATCGAGGGTGGCACCAGCGAGGTGCAGCTCAACATCATCGCCAAGCGCATCCTGGAGTTGCCGGGGGCTTGAACACCCATTCGTCACCCCGGCCCTGTGCCGGGGTCCACCTCCCCACCTGCGCTGCCGGCGCGGTGGATCCCGGCACGAGACCAGGATGACAAGGAAGAAGTCGATGCCTTTGTTTCTCAATGACGAACAGACGATGCTCCGCGATACCGCGAAGGACTTCGTTGCCGAGGCCGCACCGGTCAGCCATATGCGCGGGCTACGCGACGCCAAGGACGCGACCGGCTTTTCGCGCGATCTGTGGAAGCAGTTCGCCGAGATGGGCTTCACCGGCATCCTGATCCCGGAAAGCGACGGCGGCCTTGGCCTCGGCCATGTCGAGGCCGGCGTGGTGCTGGAGGAGATCGGGCGCAACCTCTCCCCCTCGCCCTTCCTCACTACGGCGGTCGCGGCGGTCGCGGCGCTTCAGGGCAGCGCGCAGCGCGAACGCTGGTTTCCCGGCATCCTGGCGGGCGAGACCGTCGCGGCGCTGGCGATCGACGAACGCGCCAAGCACGGCAATGCCGTGGCGATGCGCGCCGAGCGTTCGGGCAACGGCTTCAAGCTGAGCGGCGCCAAGCAGTTCGTCACCCACGGCCATGTCGCCGACCTGCTGCTGGTGGCCGCGCGGACCGCCGGCTCGCCCGAGGACGCGGAGGGCGTCACGCTGTTCGCGGTGCCGAAGGATGCCGTTGGGTTGACCGCCGAGCCGCAGCTGCTGGCCGATGCGAGCCTCGCGGCGCGGCTGACTTTCGACGGCGTGGCGATCGATGCCGATGCGGTGATCGGCGACGTCGATGGCGGCCGCGCGGTGCTCAGCCGCCTGCTGGGCGCCGGGCGCGCCGGGGCGTCGGCGGAATTGCTGGGTGTCGGCGGGGGCGCGATGGACATGACCGTCAACTACCTCAAGGAACGCAAGCAGTTCGGCGCGACGATCGGCAGTTTCCAGGCGCTCCAGCATCGCGCCGCGCACCTCTATGCCGAAATGGAGGTGGCGCGCGCCGCCGTGCTCAAGGCGCAGCAGCTGCTCGACGCCGGCGACGCAAGGGCGGATGACGCGATTTGCGTCGCCAAGGCGATGGCGGGGCTTGCGTCGACGCTCGCGGTGCAGGAAGGCGTGCAGATGCATGGCGGCATCGGCATGACCGACGAGTATGATATCGGCTTCTACATGAAGCGCGGGCGCGTACTGGCGGAAATGTTCGGCGACGCCAATTTCCACGCTGATCAACTGGCCCGCGCCACTGGATTTTGAATGAGTCAGGATAGCGAACAAAAGCCCCAACGCAGCGACGCCGAGATCGTCGCCGAACTGGTCAATCTGCTGGATGTCGAGGAACTCGACGTCGATCTCTATCGCGGCCATCGCCAGCCGGGCGGTGTCGGCCGCGTGTTCGGCGGACAGGTGATCGCGCAGGGGCTGCAGGCGGCGCAACGTTCGGTCGAGGACAAGATCGCGCATTCGCTGCACGCCTATTTCATGCGGCCGGGCGACGAGAATTTCCCGATCACCTATCGCGTGGTGCGCGATTTCGACGGCGGCAGCTTTGCCACGCGGCGCGTGATCGCGATGCAGCGCGGCACGCCGATCCTGTCGATGACCGCCTCGTTCCAGCGCGAGGAGGGCGGACTGCATCATCAGGACGCGATGCCCGACGTACCGCCACCCGAGGCGCTGAAATCCGAACAGGAACTGCGCCGCGAGCGGATCGACCTGATCCCGGAACGGATGCGCCCGTTCATGCTGCGCCGCCGGCCGATCGAGGTGCGCCCGTGCACGCCGCGCGACTGGATCGAGCCGATCCAGCAGGAGCCGGTGTGGAATTGCTGGTTCCGCGCGCTGGACCGCCTGCCCGACGATCCGGCGGTGCATCGCGCGGTGCTGGCCTATGCCTCGGACATGGCGCTGCTCGCCACCGCGATGCTGCCGCATGCGGTGAGCTGGAACACCAAGGGCATGCAGACCGCCAGCCTGGATCACGCGGTGTGGCTGCACGAGCCGCTGCGCGCCGACGACTGGCTGCTCTATGCCACCGACAGCCCGTGGTCGGGCCATGCGCGCGGCTTCAACCGCGGGCGCATCTATACCCGCGACGGGCGGCTGGTGGCCAGCACGGCGCAGGAAGGGCTGATCCGCAAGCGCGACTAAGTGGCGGAAAAGCCGGGCGGAACGATTCGTCCGGCTTGGCGGTTCTATCGGGCGGGACGGCATCTCGCCGATCCCGTCAGGAAGATCGCGGGACCGCGCCGATGCCGCTCTATTATTTTCACGCCCGCGACGCCGTGCCCTGCCCGGAAGACGTCAAATGCGAGCTTGGCAGCCTGGACGAGGCGCTGGCCGAGGCCAACCGCATCGCGCGGCGCATGATCGCGCGGGCGGCCGATCCGCTGCGGCTGCGCCGCGAGGCGCTCGACATCGAGAATGAATCGCGCCGGCTGGTCGCGCGCGTGATGTTCGCCGACGTGCTGCGCGTCACCGCCGGGCGGTGAGCCCGGCCCGCGCTCACACCGGGCGGTGACGCCTGGCGCCGCGCCTATTCCGCGCCCGCCGCCCGTGCGAAGCGCCATGCGCTGGCCGCCAGTTCGGGCACGCGCGCGGCATGTTCGGCCGCCTGCGCGCTGCTGGCATTGCCGTCGAGCAGACGCTTCTTGATGCCCTGGACGATGCTCATCAGCCGGAACTGGCCGAACGCGAAATACCAGTCGAGATCGGGAATGCCGTCGCGCCCCGTCGCGGCGCAGTAACGCTCGACCATTTCCTCGACCGTGGGGATGCCGGTGTCCGGCCCGGCCAGCCCCGCGATCCCCGCAGCGCCGCCGGCCGGCGTGAACCAGTTCATCAGCAGGTAGGACAGGTCCGCCATCGGATCGCCCAGCGTCGAAAGTTCCCAGTCGAGCACCGCCGTCACGCGCGGCGCGGCGGCGTCGAACATCAGATTGTCGATGCGATAGTCGCCATGCACGATCGACGTGCGCGTCTGCGGCGGCAGCGTGCGCGGGAGCCAGTCGATCAGCCGCTCGACATCGGGCAGGTCGTCGGTCTGCGCCAGGCGATATTGCTTGGTCCAGCGCCCCACCTGCCGCTCGAAATAGCTGCCCGGCTTGCCATAGTCGCCAAGGCCCGCGGCGGCAGGGTCGGTCTGATGCAGCTGGGCGAGGCGATCGCACAGCTCGTGATAGATGGCGGTGCGCTGCGCGGGCGCGTGATCGGGCAGCGCGCCGTTCCAATAGGTGACGCCTTCGATCAGCTCCATGACGTAGAAGGCCGATCCGATCACGCCATCATCCTCGCACAGCCCATGGGGCCGCGGCACCGGAAAGCCGGTCGGGTGCAGCCCGGCGATCAGCCGGTATTCGCGGTCCACCGCATGGGCGGAGGGGAGCAGCGGGCCGAACGGCTTGCGGCGCAGCACATAGCTGCCGCTCGCCGCGTCGATGCGATAGGTGGGGTTGCTCTGTCCGCCGGGGAATTTTGCGTAACGCAGCGGCCCGACGAACCCCGCGACGTTGCCCGCCATCCATGCGGTCAGCCTGGCGGTGTCGAGATCGTCCGTCACGGGAACGCGATCACCGATCGCACGGCATCGCCCGCGCGCAGCCGGTCGAACGCGCGGTTGACGTCGCCAAGCCCGATCCGCTCGGCGACCAGCGCGTCGAGATCGAGCACCCCGTCGAGATACATCTGGGCGAGGCGCGGCAGATCGATCGGAAACTGCATCGATCCGGCGAGCGAGCCTTGCAGCTTCTTGCCGGAGAGGAAGGTCGGGCCGGGGATGCTGACCGCCTCGCCCGGCGCGATCATGCCCAGGATCGTCGCGGTGCCGCCGCGACGCAGCACGTGCCACGCCATCTCCGCGCTGCTCGGCCGCCCGACCGCCTCGATCGCGTGATCGACGCCGCCATCGGTGAGCCCCAGCACCTGCTTGACGACATCCGGCGCCAGCGCGTCGAAATCATGCGTCGCGCCCAGCCTGCGCGCCAGCGCGCGCTTTTCCGGCACCGGATCGATCGCGACGATCGTGCCCGCGCCCGCGATTTTCGCCGCATTGACCGCCGCCAGCCCGATCCCGCCGCACCCGATCACCGCCACGCGCTCGCCCGGCGTCACCTTGCTGTCGCGGAAGATCGCCCCCGCCCCGGTCATCACCGCGCAGCCGAGCAGCGCGGCGCGGTCGAGCGGCATGTCCTTGCTGATCGCGACACAGGCGTTTTCGTGGATCAGCATCGCCTCGGCAAAGGCCGACAGGTTGAGGAAATGCGCGACCGGCGTGCCGTCGGCGAGCGACAGGCGCGGTTCGGCATCCCTGGCCCGCCGTGTCGAGCCGTCGACGCACAGCGACGGGCGGCCCGATACGCAGAATTCGCACGATCCGCAAAAGGCGGTGAAGAAGGTGACGACATGATCGCCGGGCTTGAGCCGCGTGACGTCGCTGCCCACCGCCTCGACCACACCCGCCGCCTCATGCCCCGGCACGGTCGGCAGGACATGCGGATAGACGCCGTCGACGAAGTGCAGGTCCGACCGGCACACGCCGCATGCCGCGGTGCGCACCAGCACCTCGCGCGGGCCGGGTTTCGACACGCGCACCTCCTGGAGCTCCAGCGGCGCCTTCGCCTCGAACAGAACCGCTGCCTTCAAGTCGCCGACTCCCCTTGTGCCCGCCTGCCCCTATGGGCGATCGACCTTATAGTCTCCATATTTCCCGAATTCGGCGCGCGCGATCGCGCGGTTGTGCACTTCGTCCGGCCCGTCGGCGAAGCGCAGCGTGCGCAGCCCCGCCCAGGCCCCGGCGAGGAAGGTGTCGCCCGACACGCCCATGCCGCCATGCGCCTGGATCGCATCGTCGACGATCTGCAGCGCCATGCGCGGCCCCATCGCCTTGATCATCGCGATCTCGTTCTGCGCCGACTTGTTGCCGGCCTTGTCCATCATGTCGGCGGCCTTGAGGCACAGCAGCCGCATCATCTCAAGGTTCGAGCGCGCCTCGGCGACGCGCTGTTCCCAGATCGAATGATCCGAGATGCGCTTGCCGAACGCGATGCGGCTCACCAGCCGCTTGCACATCGCCTCCAGCGCCGCCTCCGCCGTACCGATCGTGCGCATGCAATGGTGGATGCGGCCCGGCCCCAGCCGGCCCTGCGCGATCTCGAATCCGCGCCCCTCGCCGAGGAGGAGGTTTTCGGCGGGGACGCGGACATTTTCGAGGACCACCTCGCCATGGCCGTGGGGGGCGTGATCATACCCGTAAACCGAAAGCATCCGCTCGACGCGCACGCCCGGCGTGTCGAGCGGCACCAGGATCTGGCTCTGCTGCGCGTGGCGCGCGGCGTCGGGATTGGTCTTGCCCATCACGATCGCCACCGCGCAGCGCGGATCGCCGACGCCCGACGACCACCATTTGCGGCCGTTGACGACATAGTGATCGCCGTCGCGGACGATCGAGGTGCGGATGTTGGTGGCATCGGACGAGGCGATATCGGGCTCGGTCATCAGGAAGGCCGAGCGGATCTCGCCGTCCATCAGCGGCCGCAGCCAGCGGTCCTTGTGCGCGCGCGTGCCGTAGCGGTGCAGCACCTCCATATTGCCGGTGTCGGGCGCCGAGCAGTTGAACACCTCGCTCGCCCAGCCGCTGCGCCCCATCTCCTCGGCGCACAGCGCATATTCGAGGTTGGTGAGCTGCGTGCCCTGAAACTCGAAACTCTCGTCGACATGGCGCTGGCCGGAATGCGGCGGCATGAAGAAATTCCACAGGCCCTGGGCGCGCGCGACCGGCTTCAGCTCCTCGATCACCGGGATCACCTTCCAGCGATCGCCCTGCGCGACCTGGGCGTGATAGTCGGGGGTGCGCGGCACGACATGCTGATCGATAAATGCCTTCACACGGTCGCGAAAATGGGTTTCGCGGTCGGTCAGCGTGAAATCCATGGTCCATTCTCCGGCAGCGCGTTTCGAACCGGATACGCCATACCCGATTTTCGGTAAAGTGTGCGGCGCAGCATGCTTGCCCTTGCCGGGGCGGGCGGCGCGCGCCGCCCGCTTTGGGACTGTTCGTTCGAATCAAAGCTGCTAAGCTGGCCGGATGAGCGTCGACCAAGCGGTCCCGGCCGAGGCGCGGGGGGAAACGAGACGATTCCGTGCCAAGCGCGACGCGATCCTCGCGGCGGCGGCCGACGTCATCAACGAACAGAGCGCGAAGGGCATGACCTTTGCCGATGTGGCGCAGCGCGTGGGGCTGAACACCACCAGCGTCACCTATTATTTCAAGCGCAAGGAGGATCTGGCCGCCGCCGCGTTCGAGGTGACGCTCGACCGGCTGGACGAGATGCTGGAGGCGGCGCACCGCGAAGCCACGCCGGAAGCGCGCGTCGCCCGCTATCTCGACATCAACATGGCGCGGTTCGAGCGCATCCAGCGCGGCGAGGAAAAGGCGTTCGCGATCCTTTCCGACCTGCGCGCGATGGAGGGCGAGGTGCGCCAGCGGCTGATGCTGCGCTGGCAGCATGTGTTCCGCCGCGCGCGCGCATTGTGGGGCGGCGAGGGCAGCCGCGCGCAGACCGACCTGCACGGCGCGCGTGCGCATGTGCTGCTGGAGAACACCTTCTGGCTGCCGGTGTGGCTGGCGCGGTACGAACTGGATGAATATCCGCGCATCGGCGCGCGGCTGATGGACGTGTTCCGCCACGGCATCGCCCTGCCCGCGGAAAGCTGGGCGCCGCAACTGCTCGACATCGCGCCCGACGAGACCGAGCCGGGGCGCGGCGCGTTCCTGCTGGCGGCGACGCGCCTCATCAACGAACTGGGCTATCGCGGCGCATCGGTGCAGAAGATCGCGAGCGAGCTCAACGTCACCAAGGGCAGCTTCTATCACCATCTCGACGCCAAGGACGAGCTGGTGATCGAATGCTACAAGCGAAGTTTCGACGTGATCGCCGATGCGCAGCGGCTGTCGGACGGGCTGGCCGGCGACCAGTGGCAGCGCGTGACCAGCGTGATCGCGACCTTGCTCGACTTCCAGTTTTCCGAAAAAGGGCCGCTGTTGCGCACCACCGCGCTGTCCGGCCTGCCGCCGCGCGTGCGCACGACGATGATCGACCGGTCGAACCGCATCGCGCGGCGCTATGCGGGGATGCTGTCGGACGGCATCGCCGAAGGATCGATCCGCGCGATCGATCCGCTGGTCGCCAGCCAGACGATGATGGCGATGCAGAACGCCGCGTTCGATCTGCGCAAATGGGCGGGCACGATGCCGCGCGCGCGCGCGATCGCGCTCTATGCCTCGACCATCGTGTTCGGGCTGTTCGACGACCGGGTGCTGGCGGGATAGCGCCTCAGCGACAGGCGCGGACAAAGAACGCCGCGGTGGTCGCGCCGGTGACGATCAGCGTCCAGCCGCGCACCTGGCCGGGCGACAGCCGCTTGCCGATCCACGCGCCGGCCCAGCCGCCCAGCACCGACCCGGTCAGCATGGCGAGGCACGGCACCCAGGCGACCAATGCAAAGGCGACGAACACGAACGCGGCGGCCAGATTGGCCGTGGCGAGCATCGCGGTGCGGATCGCGAACAGCTCGCGCGGCTGGATATTGGCGAGCAGGCCATAGACGGCGGTGGTGATGAGCCCCACCCCGCCGCCGAAATAGCCGCCATAGACGCCCAGCAGCGACTGCGCCGTCACCAGCGTCGGCCGCCCGATCGTGACGCGCGCATGCAGCCAGTCGGCGGCGCGGCGGCCGAACGCCATCACGACGAACGCGAACAGCAGCAGCCACGGGATCAGCGCGTCGAACGTCTCGGTCGGCGTCAGCACCAGCAGCACGCTGCCCACCAGCCCGCCGGCAAAGGTGAGCACCGCCAGCGCCAGCACCGAAAGGCCGGCGACCGGCCCCAGCTCGCGCCGGAACGACCAGGCGCTCGCCGCCGCGCCGGGCAGCAGCGCGACGTTCGACGTCGCATTGGCGATGTTGGCGGGCAGGCCCAGCGCGATCAGCGCCGGCAGCGTCGCAAAGGTGCCGCCGCCCGCCAGCCCGTTCATCGCCCCGCCGACCAGGCCGGCGACGGCGGCGAGCGCCAGCCCGGCGGGGTCAGCCAAGCGCGGCCTGCTTTTCCTCGGCCAGCCGATCGAGCTCGGCACGCGATTTGCGCGCGCTCGCGGTCTTGAGCTGGCCGCACGCGGCGTCGATATCGCGCCCGCGCGGCGTGCGCGTGGGGGCGGAGATGCCCGCTTCGAACACGATGTCGCTGAACCGCCTGATCCGATCGGGCGTCGAACATTCATAGGGCGCGCCGGGCCAGGGATTGAACGGGATCAGATTGACCTTGGCGGGCAGCTTGTACTTGCGGATCAGCCGCACCAGTTCGCGTGCGTCGGCGTCGCTGTCGTTCCTGTCCCTGAGCATCACATATTCGAAGGTGATGCGCCGCGCATTGTTGGCGCCGGGATAGTCGGCGCACGCCTGGAGCAGTTCCTCGATCCCGAACTTGCGGTTCAGGGGCACGATCTCGTCGCGCACCTCCTTGGTCACCGCGTGCAGCGAGACGGCGAGGTTGACGCCGATCTCTTCCCCCGCACGCGCCATCATCGGCACCACGCCGCTGGTGGAAAGGGTGATGCGGCGCTTGCTGAGCGCGAGGCCGTCGCCGTCCATCACGATGCGCAGCGCGTCGCGGACATTGTCGAAATTGTAGAGCGGCTCGCCCATCCCCATCATCACGATGTTGGTGAGCATTCGTCCTTCCGGCTGGTAGCCGCCATTTGTCTGCTCCGCAGACGGGGGCCACTCGCCCAGCGCGTCGCGCGCCAGCATGACCTGGCCGACGATCTCGCCGGGCTCCAGGTTGCGGACGAGGCGCATCGTGCCGGTGTGGCAGAAACGGCAGTTGAGCGTGCAGCCGACCTGGCTCGACACGCACAGGGTTCCCCGATCGGCGTCGGGGATGAACACCATCTCGTAATCCTGTCCGTCATCGGAACGGAGCAGCCATTTGCGCGTGCCGTCGGTCGAGACCTGCGCCTCGATCACTTGCGGGCGCGAGATGGCGAAGCGTTGTTCGAGCCAGGGCTGCAGCGCCTTGGAGATGTCGGTCATCCGCGAAAAATCGGTGACGCCGCGATTGTAGATCCAGTGCCACAGCTGCTTGGCGCGCAATTTGGCCTGTTTCGGCTCGAGCTGCGCCGTTTCGAGCGCCAGGCGCAGATCGCCCTTCGACAGGCCGAGCAGGTCGATTCGCCCGTCGGCGCGCGGCTTGAAATCGCGCGGTACGGGCACGGGATCGATGTGGCCGGGAATCTGCATCTTCAGTCCTCGGCGCCGGGTGGGCGAGGTAGGAAACAATCGCGGATTCCATCGACATGCTCGATCAAATCTTGAGCTGCGCGCTGGTCACCCATACGATCAAGAATAACATCGATGCCTTCACGGCGTGCCAGCTTGGCGGCCGGCACGAAATCGGCATCGGCCGCGACAATTACAATTTGGTCGACTTGGCGCTTGAAAGCCAATGACGCGACATCAAGACCCAAGCGCATATCGACACCTTTTTGTTTTGTATCGATTTCAAAGTCGCCGTCCTCAGCAACGAAATCTACCGGCGCCTGTATGAGCCGCAACGTTGCTTGCTCGCTCAATCGCCATTTCGAAGTATCGTTCAGCCTGCCAAGGCGTAATGCCACCTTACGCAGTCTTCTGATTTGCTTATGAAGTTCCAGGCGGAACACTGCTTCTTCGGTTTTTCCAAAATCCACTGATTTACGCGAAAGAGGCGTGTGCATGCGTTTCGTGAGCGGCGTGCAGTCGTAAAAAAATATTCTGTAAAATTCACGCGATTCAGCAAGTGGGAAATGCCGAGATATTTGATCCATTACTTGGGAAGGACCCATGCGTTGCGTAAGATGCCAATATGATAGCATTCCCAACGCATGGGCGACACTTTTAGGGTCTGCGCGATTGTGATCGGGGAAGCAGTGCTTGAAACGGCGCAGAAAAAACGCACCGTCGACCAGTATCGCCGTCGCCATGCAAATGCCCAAAAAAGTTGTCCCCGGGAGCGGCCTTGAGCTGATATCTGCTCTTGCGAGCGCCTCAAGACGGCAAACCGGGGACGGGATGGCATTTAGATAGCCCAACCCGCTGGAAAAATCAAGATCATTGGCTTCGTCCCGCCCCGGCCACGGCGCGTCGCTGCGCGGTTGCGGCGGCGATGGCGGGCTGGAAGCCTTGCGCGTGGGGGCACCTGTTTGATGTGTCTGGAGTATTTCGAATGATGAAGTTTCGTACCGTCCTGATCGCCGGCACCGCGCTGATCGCGGCGCCCGCACTGGCGCAGGACGCGGCGCCGGAAAAGGCCGCGCCGCAGGCCGCCGCGCCGGCCGCCACGGTCAGCGATGCCGAGGTGAAGAGTTTCGCCAAGGCCGCGATCGCCGCCGACAAGGTCAACAAGGACGCCGGCATCGCCGCCGCCGACAAGAGCAAGAAGCTGGCCGAAGCGGTGACCGGCGCGGGGCTGCAACCCGCCCGCTTCAACGAGATCGCCAACGCTTCCGGCGCCGACACCGATCTGCAAAAGCGCATCCAGGTGGCGATCCAGGCCGAACAGGGCGCATCGACCTCCGCGCCATCCCGCTGAGTTTCCCCCTGGGGTCGTGCCGGCCGGCGTGCCGGTGCGGCCCCAAAATCCGGTTCAGCCCAAAATCCCCTCAGCGGCGCGCGCAGCCCATTGCCGCCGCATCGATCGCCGTCGCCGCGCCGCCCAGCGCATAGACATCGGCGAACGCGCCACCGCCGCGCGCCAGCGATTCCACGCTCATGCTGCGGCTCGACCGCATCGCCGCGACGATCGCGCGATCGGTGCGCGCGTCCGGCGCCCAGGCATCGATCGCCCCCGCGATCAGCTCGAACCGCCGTTCGCCAACCGACAGCGTGACCCTGGCGCGCGGATCGCGCGCGCGGCTCAATCGAATGTGGAGCTGGTTGCGCGTGCCCTGGCGCGGCCAGTCGGCCACGCTGGCAAAGGCGCCGGCGCGGCCGCGCACCGGCCGGGCGATCGCATAGCAGCGCGCCGGCGCCGCATCGCGAAACGCGCCCCATGCCGCGAACACGCCCAGCGATTCGCGGCCCTGGCCCGGCACCGCCGTCGCGAGGAGCAGGAAGGGGGCGATCATGGCCATTGCCGCCATGCTGTCCTTTGCGGGCGGCAACATGGCAAGTCCCTTTCCATCTCGGAATCCGGTTCCGGTTCCCGATTCCTCCACAACTGATGCATGACGAAGGGCCGGGGCGCTTGCTCCGGCCCTTTTTCGCGCTAAGGATATCCCGAACTTCGGGCGGCAAATCCACTTGCCGCCGGATCAGGGCGGCCGCCCTCGGGGGTTTGGAACACACATGAAGGCGACGATCGAACGCGCAACGCTGCTCAGGGGTCTCAGCCACGTCCAGTCGGTCGTGGAGCGGCGCAACACCATCCCGATCCTGTCCAACGTGCTGATCGAGGCGTCGCTCGAAGGATCGATCCGGCTGATGGCGACCGATCTCGACCTGCAGATCGACGAGACGGTGCCCGCCGCGGTCGACCAGGCCGGCGCCACCACCGTCCCCGCGCACACGCTGTTCGACATCGCGCGCAAGCTGCCCGAGGGCGCGCAGGTCGAGCTGACCGCGGCCGAGGGCAAGATCCGCATCAACGCCGGCCGCGCCAAGTTCGAGCTGGGCACGCTGCCGCGCGACGATTTCCCGGTGATCGCCGAGGGCGAACTGCCCACCGTGTTCGAACTGCCGGCCGAAACATTGAAGCAGATCATCGACAAGACCCGCTTCGCGATCTCGACCGAGGAGACGCGCTATTATCTCAACGGCATCTTCCTGCACGTCGCCGACGACGTGCTGAAGGCGGTGGCGACCGACGGCCACCGGCTCGCCCGCGTCACCGTGGCGCGGCCCGACGGCGCCGATGCGATGCCCGATGTGATCGTGCCGCGCAAATGCGTGGCCGAACTGCGCAAGCTGCTCGACGAGGTCGACGGATCGGTCGGCGTGTCGCTGTCGGGTTCGAAGATCCGCTTCGACCTGGGCGCCGCGATCCTCACGTCCAAGCTGATCGACGGCACCTTTCCCGATTACACCCGCGTCATCCCGCAGGGGAACGACAAGATCCTCAAGATCGATCCGCGCAGCTTCATGGCCGGGGTCGACCGCGTCTCGACCATCGCCACCGAAAAGACCCGCGCGGTCAAGATGGCGCTCGAGCGCGATCGCATCACCCTGTCGGTCAGCAGCCCGGACAGCGGCACCGCGGCCGAGGAAGTGCCGGGCGACTATGCCGCCCAACCGTTCGAGATCGGGTTCAACTCGCGCTATCTGATGGACATATTGGGACAGGTCGAGGGCGATCTGGTCGAGGTGCACCTGGCCGACGCCGCCGCGCCGACGCTGATCCGCGAGAATGACAAGTCCGCCGCGCTGTACGTGCTGATGCCGATGCGGGTGTGATCGCATCGGCTTGAGGAGGGCCCCGGATGTATCGTCCGCCGGCATTTCGCGAAGACCGGATCGAGATCCTGCATCAGGTCATTCGCGATCATCCGCTTGCCACGCTGGTCACCGCCGGTGCCTCGGGACTGATCGCCAACGTCCTGCCCTTCACCCTTGCCGCGACCGCGGACGGCGATGTGTTGCAGGCGCATCTGGCAAGGGCGAACGACCAGCTTGGCGACTTGCGCGCGGGCGCCCCCGTCCTGATCGTGTTCCAGGGTCCGCAGGCCTATGTCACGCCGTCATGGTATCCCTCCAAGGCCGCGGATGGAAAAGTGGTGCCGACCTGGGATTATGTGATCGTCCAGGTGCGCGGCACGCCCCGCGTGATCGACGATCCGCAATGGCTGTACGAACAGGTCGATGTGCTGACGCGCAGCCAGGAGGCGGACCGGCAGGAACCCTGGGCGGTGACGGACGCACCGGCGCCGTTCATATCCGCCGCGATTCGGGGGATCGCCGGGCTCGAGATCCCGATCGCGCGGATCGAGGGCAAATGGAAGGTCAGCCAGAACAGGCCGGAACGCGATCGCATCGGCGTTTCCGACGGGCTCGCGGCGGATGGCCATCAGGCGCTGGCCGACATGGTTCGGGGCGGCGGAGCGCGCCCGCGCGCCTGATCTTGCAATGGCGGGCGAAACCCCATATTAACATCGATGTAAATAACGAAGCAGGATCATGGCCACGCAATTTCAAATCGACGGACCCGGCGCGATCCAGATGCGACCGATCGACTGGGGCAAGCCGCAACGCCGCGAATGGGGCACGGCGCTGCGCGCGCTCGTCAAGCTGCTGGGCAATGCCGACGACACGGTGCAGGTGTTCCGCATCATGCGTGCGCTCAATGGCGATACGGCGGGTCGGAACTACCGCAAGCTGCTGGCTCGACCCGATGGCGGGCGCCTCGCTTATCGCCGGGTCGAGCTGGCCGAGCGGTTTTCCGACCGCGCCTGGATCGATTCGCTGCCCGCCGGCAGCGTCGCCGCCGCCTATCGCGACTTCCTCGACCGCACCGGCTATTCGGCGCAGGGCCTTGCCGACGTCAGCTATGCCGACGGGACGTTCGAGGCCGATGTCGAGCATCCCCACGCCTGGTTCGGCCGGCGCGAGCGCGACATCCACGACATCTGGCACATCCTGACCGGCTATCAGGCCGACGAGCCGCTGGGCGAGGCGTGCCTGGTCGGCTTTTCCTATGCGCAGACCGGCGGGCTCGGCTGGGCGTTCATCGGCGCGGGCGCGGCGCTCAAGAGCCTGCGCATTACCGGCAGGCGCACCTTCCTGCGCGCGGTGATCGAGGGCTATCGCCACGGCAAGCGCGCCAAATGGCTGTCGGGCGAGGATTATGAGGCGCTGCTGGCCGAACCGCTCGATGCGGCGCGGCGACGGCTGAACATCGCCGAGCCGGTGGTCTACCGCCAGGCGCAGCGCGAACTGGCCGAGGCGGGGCTGCAGGGGATCTGATTCATTTCCTGCCTTTGACGCATCCCCCTCATTTAATCGTCATCCCCGCGAAGGCGGGGACCCATTCCGACTGACCTGTCGGCTTCGTTCGCAACGGCAGTGTCAATGGATCCCCGCCTTCGCGGGGATGACGGTGTAAAAGGAAATGCATCCCAAGCTGGCGAGCCGCATGACCGCCCGCTACAGCCGCACCCATGGCCCTCACCCGCCTCGTCCTGACCGATTTCCGCAACCATGCGGACGCCGTGCTGGCCCCCGGCGCGGGCTTCATCGTGCTGACCGGCGAAAATGGCGCGGGCAAGACCAACGTGCTCGAAGCCGTCTCGTTGCTCGCGCCCGGCCGCGGCCTGCGCCGCGCGCCGCTGTCCGACATGGCGCGGCAGGACGGCAATGGCGCCTTCGGCGTCGCGGCCCACTTATCCCCCTCCCGCTTGCGGGAGGGGTTAGGGGAGGGTCTGTCCCCCGGCGATGCCCCCAGTGACCGACAGCCCCTCCCCCGGCCCCTCCCGCAAGCGGGAGGGGAGATTTTGCTCGGCACCGGCACCCAGTCCTCCGCCCCCGAACGCCGCATCGTGCGCATCAACGGCGCGCCCGCCGCCGCGACCAGCCTTGCCGAATGGCTCACCGTGCTGTGGCTGACCCCGGCGATGGACCGGCTGTTCGTCGAACCGGCGGGCGAGCGCCGCCGCTTCCTCGACCGGCTCACCCTCGCCCTCGCCCCCGGCCATGCCCATCACACCGCGCGTTACGAAGCGGCGATGCGCGAGCGCAACCGCCTGCTCGGCGGCGACGCGCCCGCCGATCCCGACTGGCTGACCGCGCTCGAAGCGCGCATGGCCGAACACGGCGCCGCGATCGACGCCGCCCGCCGCACCGCCGTCGATGCGCTTGCCGAACGCCTCGCCGCGCAGCCCGAAGGCGCTTTCGCCCGCGCCGGCCTCGATCTCGACGGCGCACCAGTGGGCGATCTTGCCGCGCAGCTCCGCGCCGGTCGCGCGCGCGACGCCGCCGCCGGACGCACGCTCGCCGGCCCGCACCGCGACGACCTGCACGTCACCCATCTCGGCAAGCAGCAGCCCGCCCATCTCTGCTCGACCGGCGAGCAGAAGGCGCTGCTGCTCGGTATCGTCCTCGCCCATGCCGAACTGGTCGCCGACCGCACGTCGCGCGCGCCGATCCTGCTGCTGGACGAGGTCGCCGCGCATCTCGATCCCCGCCGCCGCGTCGCGCTGTTCGAGCGGCTTGCCGGACGCGGCCAGGTGTGGATGACCGGCACCGAATCCGCGCTGTTCGACGGGATCGATGGTGGCTCGCGTTACACCGTGCGTGACGGGGCGATCCAGGCGGGCTGACCGCCCCATTTCGCTTCCGTTTTGCGGGCGCCGACCCTATATGCTGGGCATGGCAACCGACGATACGATTCCGCCCGAAAACACCCCCAACCAGAACAGCTACGGCGCCGACAGCATCAAGGTGCTCAAGGGCCTCGACGCGGTGCGCAAGCGGCCGGGCATGTATATCGGCGACACCGATGACGGGTCGGGCCTGCACCATATGGTGTTCGAGGTCAGCGACAACGCGATCGACGAGGCGCTGGCCGGGCATTGCGACCGCATCGTCATCCAGCTGAACGCCGACGGATCGGTCAGCGTCGAGGACAATGGCCGCGGCATCCCGACCGGAATCCACGCCGAGGAAGGCGTCAGCGCGGCCGAGGTCATCATGACCCAGCTCCATGCCGGCGGGAAGTTCGAGAACACGTCCGACGATAATGCGTACAAGGTCTCGGGCGGGCTGCACGGCGTCGGCGTGTCGGTGGTCAACGCGCTTTCCGAATGGCTCGACCTCAACATCTGGCGCGACGGCGAGGAACATTGGATGCGCTTCGCCTATGGCGACGCCACCGCGCCGTTGAAGGTGATCGGGCCCGCGCCTGAGGGGAAGAAGGGCACGCGCGTCACCTTCCTAGCCTCGACCGAAAAGGCGCCGGGCGACGGCGGCACGTTCAAGAACCAGATCGAGTATGATTTCGAGAAGCTTGAGCATCGCTATCGCGAGCTGGCGTTCCTGAACTCCGGCGTGCGGCTGTTCCTGCGCGACGCGCGGCACGAGGAGGTCAAGGAAGTCGAGCTGTATTACGAGGGCGGCATCGCCGCGTTCGTGAAGTGGCTCGACCGCAACAAGTCGCCGCTGTTCCCCGATCCGATCTCGGTCACCGGGCAGCGCGACGATATCGGCATCGACGTCGCGCTGGAGTGGAACGACAGCTATTACGAGAACGTCCTGTGCTTCACCAACAACATCCCGCAGCGTGACGGCGGCACGCATCTCGCCGCGTTCCGCGCCGCGCTGACGCGCACGATCAACAATTATGCCGACAAGTCGGGGCTGCTGAAGAAGGAGAAGGTGACGCTCACCGGCGACGACATGCGTGAGGGGCTGACCGCGATCGTCTCGGTCAAGCTGCCCGATCCCAAGTTCAGCTCGCAGACCAAGGACAAGCTGGTCAGCAGCGAAGTCCGCCAGCCGCTCGAAGCGTTGATGGCCGACAAGATGTCCGACTGGCTGGAGGAAAATCCCGCGCTCGCCCGCGCGATCATCCAGAAGGTGATCGACGCCGCCGCGGCGCGTGAGGCGGCGAAGAAGGCGCGCGAGCTGACCCGGCGCAAGGGCGTGATGGACATCGCCAGCCTGCCGGGCAAGCTCGCCGATTGCCAGGAGCGCGATCCGGCCAAGTCCGAGCTGTTCCTGGTCGAGGGCGATTCCGCCGGTGGCTCGGCCAAGCAGGGCCGCGACCGCCATTTCCAGGCGATCCTGCCGCTGCGCGGCAAGATCCTCAACGTCGAGCGCGCGCGGTTCGACCGCATGCTTTCGTCCAAGGAGATCGGCACGCTGATCCAGGCGATGGGCACCGGCATCGGCCGCGACGATTTCAACCTCGAAAAGCTGCGCTACCACAAGATCGTCATCATGACCGACGCCGATGTCGACGGCGCGCATATCCGCACGCTGCTGCTGACCTTCTTCTACCGCCAGATGCCCGAGATCATCGAGGCCGGGCATCTCTTCATCGCCCAGCCGCCGCTGTACAAGGCGAGCAAGGGGCGGTCGGAAGTGTATCTCAAGGACGATGCCGCGCTCGACCAGTATCTGGTCGAGGCCGGCGTGGGCAACAACCGCCTCGAAACCAGCGAAGGCCCGATCTTCGGCGACGAGCTGGGCAAGCTGGTCGAACATGCCCGCCGCATGCGCACGCTAATGCGCTATGTCCCGCGCCGCTACGATTCGAGCATCATCGAGGCGCTGGCGCTGGGCGGCGCGCTCGACCCCGAAGCGACGCGCGAGCAGCGCGGCGAGCGGCTGGGCGCGGTGACCAGGCGGCTCGACCTCACCGATACCGATGCGCGCTGGTCGGCGCGCGTCACCGAGGAAGGCGGCTTCCATTTCGAGCGGTGGTGGCGCGGCGTGACCGATCATCACATCATCGAGGGCGCGTTCCTCGCGTCCGCCGAGGGCCGCAAGCTCCACACGCTCGCCGCCGAGCGGGCCGAAAGCTATGCGGCGGTGTCGAAACTCGTGTCCGCCAAGACGACGCAGGTCGAGGAAACGTCCGACGACGAGGACGCGCCGGTCGCCGCCAAGGGCGAAACCCTCGTCGCCCGCCCCAGCGAACTGCTCGACGCGATCCTCGCCTCCGGCCGCAAGGGCCTGTCGATCCAGCGATACAAGGGGCTGGGCGAGATGAACGCCGAACAGCTGTGGGAAACCACGCTCGATCCGGCCAACCGCTCGATGCTGGTCGTCGCGGTCGACCAGGCCGACGTCGCCGACGAAATCTTCACCCGCCTGATGGGCGACGTCGTCGAACCCCGCCGCGAATTCATCCAGGAGAATGCGCTGAGCGTCGCCAATCTCGACGTCTGATCGCGGATTTCTGGATTAAAGGATTTGGTTGCCCTTTTCAGCGACTTCGCTGTTCAATTTAGCGACTACGTTGTTCGAGTCATCGCAGGAGGCGCCGCGGGATTGGGAACGTCTGGTTTTCCTCCCGGGAGGAAAAGCGGATACCCGCCTGCCCGCTCGCTGTCTTTTTTCGCCGGTGGTCATGAGCTGTCACGGCCGCCGGCTTCGATTGCGTCAGTCGTGCGCTATTTTGCGCGGCTGCTCTGCCTCCGCCGAGCCGATCTTTGCGATAGCCGGCCTCAGGCGGCCGCATAAGGAGGTTAGCGAGGCGTTCACGAGGCTCACCATGCTGCCGGCACCTACTTGGTGCCGTATCACGATCGCCAGATCGCGGTCCTCGATCGGAACTATGGGCGGCTATCTGGATCCCGCCGTCCCGGCGGCCAGCATCCTCCGGACGCTGCCGGCTGGAAGCCTCGACGCTGTCTAAGGTCGGGTAGGCGCCACTGACGCGGAATGCGGCGGCACACGTGGTGCCGCCGCATTCCGCGCGACGGCCGTTCAAGCGCCGACGCGATAATCTAGGGCGTGCTGCTACGCCGCCTTCGGTCGGCGCCGACGCCCCGCTCGGTTAGTTGCCCCTTGGTGGGCGGCGAGCTTGTCCAGCATCTCGCCGAGCGCGACGGTGCCATGAAGATATGCGATCTCGGCAAGGTTGTTTAGGACAAGGATGTTCTCGTCAGTGTAGAGCCACTCGAAGAACTGGGCACGGGCGCTCGGCGTCGCGAAGCGGTGGGTGGCGATCGGCTCGGCGAACAGCCCCTGCGGTCCGTGGAAGTTGTCGTAGAACACGACTTCGTCTGGGTGGTCCTTCGAAGCGACCGAAGCGCCGACGTTCTCGCAGATGGGCTCGAGTTCCATGCGCTTCCGCATGTGCTGGTTGATGAACTTCCGCCCAAGGTTTTCTGCTAGCTGACCCCATTCAGGCCAGCGGTCACGGCGGAGAAAGATCCAGCGGCTGAGAGCGAGGAACGAGCGAGCGTCGCCAGCTTCGCGCTGCCACAGCGGCTCCATCGGCTCCGTTGCGTCGAGCATCGCCGACGTGGCGAGGACGAGACGGAGCGGGTTGTGATCATCGATGAAGAAGCGGTAGGGTTCGTTGTCGTCGATTTTTGGGACAAGCATGCGTGTTTCCTCGATAGGCAAATCCGGTCACACACGGCCCGATGTAGGGGCGCGCTGGCGTAGGACTGGATGATGGAAAACGGCCGCGAGCGCGCGGCCGCTTTAATCGAAACTTAGGATTCGAGCCTGTAGGCTCCGCCTGGGGCGTCTGTTAAAAGCTAATCTCTTTTTCCCCTCTCACTGCTGATTCAACCTAGTAACTCCTGTTGAATCGCGCGCGCACGAGCGCACGGGGAGCCCCTTTATTCCGGCTCAGGAGCCGCGCGGATGCAGCCGTCGTTCCGGTCCAGCCGAGCTGGTGGATTACTCGTGCGCCGCTTTGCCGGCCCACGATGCTTCGGTGACCGTGTTGTTCATGATCGCCTCCCTTCGCGAAGAGCGCCGATTTTCCGCCCCCTTCGCGATACCAAGAAGCTATCCCTCGCACTGCCGGCATCGCTTCAATGACCGCAGCGTCGAACCCGGGATCGCGAGCTGCCGCCACTTCGGCCGGGCCCGATTGCGCGTCTGCCGAGACCGTCCTAACCCTCGCCCATGATCGGCAGATTCCTCCGGCTGTTTCCGCGCTCGTTGGCTCTCGCGCTGCTGGCGCTGATGCTGCTCGCCCGGATTGGACCGATGTGTGAGACGGCGACAGCCGCGCCGATGTCCGGGTCCGAGATCGCGATGGGCGAATGCGACGGAGCGCCGTCATTGCCGAAGCACTCGCCGGCTTCGGCGTGCCCGGCAGGATGCATCGCGGTTCCAGCAAGATTGCCGATAGCGAGCCCTTCTATCAACGGCGAGGCACTGGATGTCGCTCCTGAGCCGGCACGCCCCTTGGAAGGTCGCTCGGGCCGCCCGGTGACGCCACCTCCACGATCGTGATCGCGCTCAAACCGATCTACGATATCAACTGGAGTTCAATTAAATGACGAAGTTCAAGATCATCGCTGCGGCGATTGCCCTTTCGATGCCGGGGGCGGCGTTCGCCGCAGCCGGCTGCTGCGCCGGCATGGCGTGCTGCAAGGACGGCGCGGATTGCTGCAAGGACAAGGACGGCAAGTCCTGTTGCGACGGCATGAAGAAGGGCTCCGCGGGCAAGGATGCCCCGGACCAGCCTGCCGGTCACGACATGTCCAAGATGGACAAGAAGTAGGAGTTGGCGACGGGGGGACTACCGCCCCCCGTCGTTTACAGACTCAGGTGCTGCGGCAGATACGACAAGTTCGGAGACGGCTCAGGCGGCGAGGCTGAGCTCATGCCCATCGCACTGGTGAACCTCAACCGTGACGTGAACCAGCTCCTCGTGGATCCGGACCCTGCCGGCATAGGCAGTTGGCGAAAGCGGTTTGCCGGCCACGAGCGAGATGATCGCGGCGTATTTTCCGGGGCCAACCCGCCAGACATGCAGGTCGGTGATCTTCGCATCGCCGTCCTCGATCGCTTCGCGAATCTCATCCTCCAAGGCGGTGTTCGCCGCAGCGTCGACGAGCACGGCGCCGGTATCGCGCAACAATCCCCAGGACCAGCGGGCGATTACTACGGCCCCGACGATGCCCATCGCCGCATCCATCCAGCTCCAGCCGAGAAAGCGGCCGGCCAGTAGCGCGGCGATTGCCAGCACTGATGTCAGTGCATCCGCCAGCACATGGAAATAGGCGGATCGAAGATTATTGTCGTGCTCATGCGCGTGGCCATGGTCGTGCCCGTGGTCATGCCCATGATGATGATTGCCACCTAGCAGCCAGGCGCTGGCGAGGTTAACGGCGAGGCCCAGAACTGCGATCCACGTCGCCTCGACATAGGCTATGTTCGCTGGAACGAAGAGGCGCTGCACCGACTCTACGCCGATGCCGAGCGCGATGATCGCCAGCACCAGCGCGCTCGCGAAGCCTGCGAGATCGCCCACCTTGCCGGTGCCGAAGGTGAACCTTGGGTTGTCCGCGTGGCGCCGTGCGAAACCATATGCCATCGCAGCCACACCCAGGGCTCCGGCATGCGTCGCCATGTGTAGGCCATCGGCGAGAAGTGCCATGGAGCCGGTGACTAGGCCCGCGACAATCTCGACGACCATCATCGCCGCTGTCAGCGCGACGACGTAGCGCGTCCGCTTTTCATGGGAATCGTGTCCCTCGCCAAGAAAGACGTGCGAGTGTTCGTGCTCGCCCACATGATCATGGTGCATGCCGTTCAGCCTCCGTGGCGGGCGAAGACGCGTCGCCCGCCCGGCCCGAAAGCGACGACCACATATGCCTGGGCCTTCACCCCTGCCATCTCCATGCCGGGCGAGCCCATCGGCATGCCCGCTACGGCGAGACCGGTGACGCCCTTAGGCCGCGCCGCCAACACGCGCTTCATGTCGGCGATGGGGACGTGACCCTCGAAGGTCATGCCATCGATCACTGCGGTGTGGCACGACGCGAGGTCGAGGGGAACGCCTCGCGTCTTCAGAAAGGCGGAGCGCTTCGCGTCGTCGATCATGCGAACGGCGCGGCCGAACTGCGCCTTTACCTGCGCAGCCCACTTCTCGCAGCAGCCGCAACCGGGATCACGGTGGACGAGCACCGGGTCCGCTGCGATCGCTGCAACGGGAACCGTGAGAGCGAAGGCCGCGGCCATCAAGCGGAATTTGATCATGGTCGGTTCCTAGGCTGAGGCCCTCCGCCCGTAAAGGCGGAGGGCGTCGAGGCGGTTACTGCGCGCGCTTTCCGTGCGTGCGAAGCCAGGCGTTCAGTTGGCCGATCTCCCGGGTCTGCTCGGTGATAGACTTGTTGGCCATCATCCGCACATTCCGGTCCCTGGCCTCCCGCAGCACGATGCGCGACATCGCGATTGCGCCGCGGTGATGCTCGATCATCTTTCGCACCCATGTCTCGGTGGCGTCGGCACCCACGGCGCCCATCATCCGTTTGTGCATGTCCATTTCGGCGGGCGGATAGGGGTTGGCGCGGGTCGGCTGCATCATCTGGCCCATGTCCATCTTGGAATGGTCCATGCCCTGCATTCCGCTGCTCTGGGCGGCGGCGGGCGCTGCCAGCATGACGGCGGCGATGGTTGCGATTGCTAGATTTCTCATAAGTTACTGCTCCTGCGACGCCCCGCGCTGCCCTAATTACGCACTCTCGCGCCACCGCCCTCGAAGAAGGTTGCGAAAATCCGACGCGCAGGAGGAGGCGCAGGCTACTTCCTTGCCAGCATCGCCTTCATCTGGTCGATCTCCTGGCGCTGCGACTTGATGATCTCGCCGCACAGCGCCTTGAGTTCGGGGTCGGTAAGCGACGCCTCCCGGCACATCAGGATCGCGCCTGAGTGATGGGGAATCATCGAACGAAGGAAGCCGGTATCGCCGATCGTGGTCTGGGTGCGGATCAGCGCGAAACTCGCGATGAACACCACGGCCGACCCGATGAGCAGGACGGAATTGGCGCGCTTCGACGGGAACATGTGCGGCATGGCGATGATCATCAGCACTACCATGGGGGTGACCATCATCAGCGCCATGTAGAACATGTTCAGATTGCTGTAGAAGCTCGACAGGCTGTCGATCATCACGAACATGACGAAATACATGATGATGCCGCCGACGAGCGACTGGACCGCCAGGTTCACATAGGGGTTCTTCATATCGACATTCCTTGTTGCCCCGCTCTCCCCCGTCGTCAGAACCAGGCGCGGATTCCCGCGACCACGCTGAAGCCGCCGGTGCCTTCGCCAGCCGCGCGGCTGTAGCGCGCCGTGTTGCCGAACCTGCGTTCCCATGACAAACCAACATACGGTGCGAACTCGCGCTTCATCTCGTAGCGCAGGCGCAGTCCCGCCTCGGCGTCGGTCAGGCCGGACCCGAGTCCGCTGGATGGCACGTCCTGCGCCGACAGGTTCAGCTCGACCCGCGGCTGCAGCACGAGGCGCTGCGTGATGCGCTGGTCGTAATAGCCTTCGAGGCGCCCGAATACGTCGCCCTTGTCGGACAGGAACAGCGCGCCTTCGACCTCGAACCAGTATGGCGCGAGGCCCTCGAAGCCGATCGTGGCATAGGTGCGGTCCGGGCCGTGACCGAAGTCCTGGCGGACGCCGGCCTGCAAGTTGAAGTAGGGTCCGACGGCGCGACTGTAGAGTGCCTGCACCTCGCCTTCCGCGTCCTCGCGGAACGTGCCTTCCCCCTCGCTCTTGATGGTCAGCCGGTTGATGTCGCCGCCATACCAGAACTCGCCGTCCCAACCGTAGTCGTCGCGCCCGTTCCGGAACCGCACCTCGGCGAGGTTCAGCATGAACTGGGAATAGGACATCCCGCCATGCTCGCTGCGCAGCGCGGCGCGCGCAGGCGACATCGCGTCGCGGCCCCAGACGCTGTCGGCGTAGTTCGCCTCGGGCGCCGCCGGCGCCGGTGCGTTCCCGGCGGGCAGCGCGGTGCCG
This sequence comes from uncultured Stakelama sp., assembly GCA_964413495.1. Taxonomy (GTDB): domain Bacteria; phylum Pseudomonadota; class Alphaproteobacteria; order Sphingomonadales; family Sphingomonadaceae; genus Sphingomonas. The sequence continues at coordinate 93,845 of CAYPRW010000009.1, forward strand.
CCCGTGCCCATCGCGGCCGGGGCGGCAGGCGCTGCGGCCTTCGGCGTGCAGTGGCCCATGGCTGCGTGTTCGGGAGGACAGGCCGGATCGCTCGCGACGGGCGCTGCCTGCCCAGCGGGCGCTGCGGCCTCAGGGCGCGCGGCCGATTGCCCCGCCGGGGCCGAAGTCTTGGGCGTGCAGTGCCCCATCGCCGCATGCTCCGGCGGGCACGACGGATCGCCCGCCGCTGCAGCCGTTGCCGCCGTGGGGGACGTTGACGTTGCCGCACGCGCGGACGCCTTGGTTGCCGGCTTCGGCTTGGTCGCGGGCCTGGGCTTTGACGCCTTTGGCTTGGGCGCGGCCTTGGGCGTCACTGCCTTCGGCTTGGCGGCTGCGGGCATCTTGCAGTGGCCCATCGCCGCATGTTCGGGTGTGCACTGGGCGGCTGACGCCAGCAGGATGGCGCTGAGGACAAGGCTCATTTCGTGTCTCCCCCGCGCGGTCGCACGGTGACGACCTGCATCATCCCCGCGTGCATGTGGTAGAGCATGTGGCAGTGGAAGGCCCAGTCGCCGACCGCATCGGTGGTGACGTCGAACGTCACCGTGCCGCCCGGCTGAACCTGCACGGTGTGTTTGCGCGGGGCATATTCACCGTGACCCGTGACCAGCTCGAAGAAGTGCCCGTGTAGATGGATCGGATGCCCCATCATGGTGTCGTTGATGAGCGTCACGCGGACCCGTTCGTCCTTCAGGAACGGAATCGGCTCCTTGACCTCGTTGAGCTTCTCGCCATCGAAGGCCCACATGTATCTTTCCATGTTGCCGGTGAGGTGGATCTGCATCTCGCGGTCCGGCGCACGGACATCGGGATTGCGGTCGACCGCCATCAGGTCGCGATAGACGAGCACCCTATGGCCGACGCCTTCGAGCCCCTGGCCGGGCTCGCCGGTGCGATCCATCGGCATCGGTGAAATCGTCTGCACGGTGGGCGTCTTCTTGACCCCGGGCGCGTTCGAAAAGTCGCGCATCGAGTGACTCATGCCGCCCGAGCCCTTGTCCATCGCGGCCATGGTGTCGGGCGCCGCGACCGGTGCCGCCGGCGTGCCGTGACCCATAGCCGCATGATCGACCGCTCCGGCCGGAGCGGCAGCCGCGACCGCAACGCAATGCCCCATCGCCGCATGTTCGGGCGCGCAGGCGACCGCGGCGGCCGGCGCGGCGGAGGCACCGTGATCCATGCCTGCCATTCCCCCCATGTCGCCCATGCCCATGTCCTTCATGGTCGCGAGCGGTCGCTTGCGCAGGGGAGGCACCTCGGCCGCCATGCCGGCGCGTGGAGCGAGCGTGGCGCGGGCCATGCCCGATCGATCGACGCTTTCGCCAACCAGCGTGTATGCGCGGTCGTCGGTCGGCTCGACGATGACGTCATAGGTTTCAGCCACGGCGATCTGGAGCTCATCGACTGTCACCGGCCGCACGTTGAGGCCATCGGACTGCACCACGGTCAGCTTCAGGCCCGGGATGCGAACGTTGAAGGTGGTCATGGCCGACGCGTTGATGAGGCGCAGCCGCACCCGCTCGCCCGGCGTGAAGAGCGCGGTCCAATTGTCACGCGGCCCGTGACCGTTGACGAGATAGCTGTAGGTCGACCCGGTCACGTCGGAGACGTCGGTGGGGTCCATTCGCATCCTGCCCCATTCGAGGCGCTCCTTCGCGCTTTGCCCCTCGCCGCGCAGTTGACCGGCCAGCGTCTGCTTCTGGTAGTTGAAATAGCCGCCCTGCTGCTTGAGCTTCTTGAAGATGATGTGCGGGTGCATCTCGCTGTGGTCGGAGAGCACGATCACATGCTCACGGTCGGACTGGATCGGGTCGACCCCGGGCGGGTCGATCACGATCGGCCCATAATGACCGAGCTGCTCCTGCAGCCCCGAATGGCTGTGATACCAATAGGTGCCGGCCTGCACGATTGGAAATTCATAGGTGAAGGTCGAGCGCGGCTTGATGCCGGGAAAGCTGACACCGGGCACACCGTCCATGTGAAACGGCAGGATGAGGCCGTGCCAGTGGATCGAGCTGTCCTCGTCCAGCGCGTTCTCGACGTGCAATCGGACATTCTGGCCCTCCCGTAGGCGGATCAGCGGCGCAGGCACCGTGCCGTTGATGCCGATCGCGTGGCTTTCTCGCCCGTCGATGGTCATCATCTGATGCGCGATGCGCAGGCGGATGTCCTCGCCTGAGACGCTCGGTAGCGACTTGACGATTCCAGCCGACACCTGCTGCGCCCACGCTGGCAGATGGGCGGCGAGCGCCAGTCCGGTGCCGCCCAGGCCCGCATTGCGGAGCAGTCGCCGCCTGTCGATCGTCGTTGCCATCGTTTCCTCGCTCATTCGAACGCCATCCTCGTTGCTGTCTTTTACGTGCGGACCCGCTCCAACCCTCATTGGGACCGCCATTTGCCTCACATGGGGTTTGACATTGTGTCAGGGTCAAGCGCTCGATGACGTGCAACGTTGTGCGGAATGGCGTCACCGTGGCGAGCTCCTCGATCATCGTGAAGATCGTCGGGGGGATCTTCCGGGGCCGCCGCTAGCCGCGGTGATCAGCCGGTCGACCACCGGCATCAGCGGGCGAGCACCTCATTCAGTTTGATGCGGGCCCGGCGCAGGCGGGTCTCGACCGCCTTTTCGGTGATCGAAAGCACCGCGGCCGTCTCTGCTTGGCTCATCCCTTCCACGGTGTGCAGGACCAGTGGCTCACGCAGCGAGGCTGGCAACTCGGTGATGGCGCGACGGAGCCGTTCGAGCTCCTGCCGGTCGGCCGTCTGGATGTCGTGCCCAGGCTGGTCATCGGCCAGCACGTCAGCCAACTCCTCGACGGGTCGCGCGAACCATATGAAACGACGGACAGCGCGACGCCGGGCCCAGTCGCGGCATTTGTTAAGGGCGATCGCCGCCAGCCAGGCCGGCATCGGGCGCGCCCCGTCGAAGCGGGCCATCGCCCGGTGGGCCGACACGAATGTTTCTTGGACGAGGTCGAGCGCTTCGTCTGCGTCAGCCACATTGCTTACGATGAGTCTATAGACGGCCTTCCGGTGGCGCCGCACGAGTTCGGCGAACGCAACGTCGCGGCCAGCGACGGACAAGGTCGCCAGCTCTCCGTCCAAGAGAGTGCTGTAGTCCAGGCTCACCGTGCGTCGGCGGTCAGCGCCTTCACGACCGCTTGGTCGAAAGCGGCCGCCTGGTCCGGCCGCAGGATCTGTCGCATCGCGAAGATGTGCGCGAGCGTCTCCTTCTGCAGTTCACCCATCGCCTGGTGGCACGCGTCCACGGCCGCGGCGACGCGCGGCCCGTTGCCATGCTCGGCCTCAATGGCGTCAGCTAGCCGCGCGTTGTCGGCGCGCAGTTCGAGCTCAAGGGCTTGGCGGCGGACTGCGAACCGCTGCTCGATGACGGTCAGCTTCGCCTGCTGCTGGGCGTCGAGGTTGAGGTCGTGGTGCAGCAGATCGTGCAGCTCGGTTCCCTGCGCGGGTCGCTCGGGGATGAACGTCCGGCCGACGAACACGCCGGCGATCGCCGCGATGAATGCGATGACGGCGATGCCGATCGCCCAGCGGTATGCTCTCATCGACCGGCTAGCAACAGCGTGGAAGGGGCAAGTGGGCTCGAGGCGCCGAACGGAGAAAGCGAGGGCGTGGAGGCCGTGGCCGGCGCCGGCCGGGCCGCGACCGTCCCCAGCGCGATTGCGCCGATCGCCGCCATCGCCGCGAGACCGGGGCCAACACCGGCACGAGGTGCGGCCTTGGCATGGACGCGTGCGAGCACCGAATTCTCGATGCCATCGAGTCCGGGATGGTCGGCATGCGCCGCCAGGCGGCGCAGCGCGGTTTCGAGATCGGGACTCATGGTTCTACTCCACATGGACTGATTGGATTACGCGCCGTTCCGCCGCGGCCCTCGAAAGACCTCATATAGTTGCCCGAACGCAGGAACGAAAACGCGACGCCCCCAGTTGATGAGGGTTACGCATCGCCCGCACGTATCCATCCAAGTCGGCATCGTGCCGCTCCTTGGAGTATCGCAAATGCGTAGTCACCTTTTGAAACTCGCAGGCATGATCGCCCTGCTCACCGCGGCGTCCCCCGCGCTGGCTCACCCCAAGCTCGTCGCGTCCAATCCGGCGCCCAATGCGGTGGTGAAGGCTACCACCAGCGTTCAGCTCACATTTTCCGAGAGGCTCGTTCCGCAATTCTCCGGCGTGGATGTCGCAATGACGAATATGCCTGGGATGAAGATGAGCGCGCCGGCGAAGATGCAGGCGCGTAGCGCGATCGGCGCTGACCGCAAGTCGATTGTGCTGACCTTCGGAAAGCCACTGCCCCGCGGCACCTACAAGATCGACTGGCACGTCGTCTCGGCCGACACCCACCGAGTGAATGGCAGCTACGTCTTCAAGGTGGCCTGAGATGGAAGTGCTTGGCGTCGCTGTCAGGTTCGGACTCTATCTCGACCTGACGGTGGCGTTCGGACTTTCAGCGTTCGGGCTGCTTGGACCGCGCGGAACCGCAGAGGCGCTGCCCTTTCGAGCTATCCTGCTTGCGGCCGGCGTGGCGGGTATCCTGTTGTCGATGATTGGACTGTTCGCGCTCGCCTCGTCGATGGCCGGTGTCCCGATTCTCGAGGTCGACCGCGGGACAGTCGCGATGCTCGTCACCGAGACCGCTGCCGGCACCGCTTGGATAGCCCGAAACGTCGCCTTAGCGGGGGTCCTCGCTATTTCGATTTCCTGCGGCCATCTCGGATTTGCCCGGCTGGCCGCAGCGGCGGGTGCCGGCGGCATCGCGCTCGCTACGCTCGCCTGGAGTGGACACGGTGCGATGGACGAAGGTGGTATCGGCTGGCTGCACCTCGTGGCCAACATTGCCCATCTGCTCGCGGCGGGCGTGTGGATCGGCGCGCTGCTCGGCCTTGTGCTGCTGGTGACGCGGCGTCGGGATATCGCCGACGGTGCCCACATTACGCTGACCCATGGCGCGCTCCAAGGATTTTCCAGAACGGGCGCTGTCGTCGTCGCGACGCTCGTAATCAGCGGACTCGTGAATTCGTGGCTTTTGGTGGGCTGGGCGGGGCTGCCGCTCCTATCATCGACGTTATATGGACAGTTGCTGCTGGCCAAGCTCGCGCTGTTTATCGGGATGCTGGTCCTGGCTGCCGCGAATCGGTTCAGGCTGACGCCGGGTCTGAAGCGGGCTGTGGCAGGCGGCGACCATGGAGCGGCCATTCTCGCGCTCCGTAGAAGCCTTGCGGCCGAGGCGGCGTGCGCAATTGCGATCCTGGCCGCTGTCGCCTGGCTAGGCACCCTTGAGCCGCCGGGTCCTATGTCTGGCTAGGCGCAGCGCGTGAACTGCCAACCGGCGGCGGCGCGGGGCCGTGCATATCAACGCGTAATCACTTGTGTGAGGCGACGCACTTTTAGGGCTTGACCCTGACATGATGTCAGACGCCATATGGGTTGCGCTGGAGGAATGATATGACCGACGAACCGCAAGGACACGTCCATGGACAGCCCACGACGGGCGGAGGCTGTTGCGGCGGCGACCATCCGGGTCATAGTCACGCCCACGGTGATCATCATAGCGGGGGCGATCAGGAGCCCGCATCGCCTGCGGCGGATGGCTCCGTGAAAGATCCGGTCTGCGGCATGTCCGTGGACCCGGCCAAGACGCAACACCATGCCGAGCATGCCGGCCACCAGTATCACTTCTGCTCGGCGGGCTGCCGCACCAAGTTCGTTGCCGACGCGGACGCGTATCTCGGGCCGCGTCCTGAGCCCAAGGCAACGCCGGGGGCGATCTGGGTTTGCCCGATGCATCCCCAGGTCCGTCAGGAGGGTCCCGGCACGTGCCCGATCTGCGGCATGGCGCTTGAGCCGGAGGAGCCGAGCCTCGACGATGGTCCCAACCCGGAACTGGTCGATTTCACCCGCCGCACCTGGATCGCCAGCGCGCTTACGGTGCCGCTCGTTACCATCTCGATGATTGCGGAACTGCTCGGGATGCAGTTCGTCCCTCCTGCGGCATCGCCGTGGATCCAGCTCGCGCTGACCGCGCCGATCGTGCTCTGGGCCGGCTGGCCCTTCTTCGAGCGGGGCTGGATGTCGCTCCGAACGCGCCACCTCAACATGTTCACCTTGGTCGCGATCGGCGTCGGGGCGGCGTTCGCCTACAGCGTCGTCGCCACCGTGGCGCCGGGCCTGTTCCCGGCATCCTTCAGGATGCACGGGATGGTGCCCATCTACTACGAGGCCGCGGGAGTGGTGGTGACACTCGTCCTCCTCGGGCAGGTGCTCGAGCTCCGCGCTCGTGCAGCAACGGGACGTGCCATCCGGGCTCTCTTGGACCTCGCTCCTAAGACCGCGCGCCGCGTGCATGCCGACGGTTCGGAGGAGGAGATCGATCTTGGGCATATCGCCGCCGGTGACCGCCTGCGGGTGCGCCCGGGAGAGGCTATCCCGGTCGATGGCGTGGTCGTAGAGGGCCGTTCACCGGTCGACGAGTCGATGCTGACGGGCGAGCCCGCGCCGGTGCTGAAGGAGAATGGCGCCGACGTTACCGGCGGCACCGTGAATGGCACGGGGTCGCTTCTGGTCGAGGCGCGCGCCGTGGGGTCTGACACGGTGCTCGCGCGGATCGTGAAGATGGTGGCGGAGGCGCAGCGCAGCCGCGCGCCGATCCAGGCCGTCGCCGACCGCGTGTCCGGTTGGTTCGTGCCCCTGGTCATCGCGATAGCTGTCGCCACCTTCGTCATCTGGAACCTGGTCGGTCCGGAGCCCCGATTCGGGCACGCGCTCCTCAATGCGATCGCGGTGCTGATCATTGCCTGCCCCTGCGCACTCGGCCTGGCGACGCCCATGTCGATCATGGTTGGCACGGGCAGAGGCGCGCGAGCCGGTGTGCTCATCAAGGATGCCGAGGCGCTCCAGCTTATGGAGAAGGTCGACACACTGGTCATCGACAAGACGGGCACGCTGACGGAGGGGCGTCCGACCCTCGTCGCGGTCGAGACCGCGAACGGCTTCGAGAGGCAGGATGTGCTGTCCCTCGCTGCAGCGGTGGAGGCGCGCTCCGAGCACCCGCTGGCCCACGCTGTCGTTGTCGGCGCGCGCGACGAGGGCTTGGAACTAGGCAAGCTGGAAGTCTTCGAATCGCAGACGGGTCGCGGCGTTACCGGGCGTGTGCATGGTCGCATGGTCGCTGTCGGCAACGCCGCGCAGATGGCCGCCGTGGGGGCGGACGTTTCGTCCTTGGACGGGGTGGCCGAACGCCACCGTGCTCAGGCCGCCGGTGTTATGTTCGTAGCGATCGACGGTATGTTCGCTGGACTGTTGGCGGTCGCCGACCCGATCAAGGCGTCAGCGCGGGCGGCGATACAGGACCTTCGCGCGGAGGGTCTGCGCATCGTGATGCTCACCGGCGACGCCGAGGGGACGGCGAGGGCCGTGGCCGAGACGATCGGCGGCATCGACGAGGTTCATGCTGGGCTCCAGCCAGAGGACAAGGCGCGGATCGTCGGTGAGCTGAAGGCTGCGGGCGCAAGGGTTGCGATGGCCGGTGATGGGATCAATGACGCTCCCGCACTTGCGGCTGCCGATGTTGGAGTCGCCATGGGGACCGGAACGGATGTAGCGATCGAGAGCGCCGGCATGACGCTGACGAAGGGAGACCTGGCGGCCATGGTGCGAGCGCGCCGTCTCGCAAAGGCCACGATGCGCAATATCCGTCAGAACCTGTTCTTCTCGTTCCTGTTCAACGGGATGGGTGTGCCGGTCGCGGCTGGCGTCCTCTATCCGGTGGCGGGCATCCTGCTGTCGCCGATGATCGCTGGCGCGGCGATGGCGCTGTCGTCGTTCACGGTCGTCGCCAACGCGCTGCGACTCAACCGGGTGAAGCTATGAAGATCGGGCCGGCATCTGAGGCCAGCGGCGTTTCGCAGCGCATGATCCGACACTATGAGAAGATCGGCCTGGTCCCGTCTCCACCGCGACGGGACAGCGGCTACCGGGATTATTCCGATTCCGACGTCCACCGCTTGCGATTCATCGCCAACGCGCGCGACCTGGGCTTCCCGATCGAGGAGATACGCAAGCTGCTCGGGCTGTGGAGCGATGGCGCACGGGCAAGCTGCGACGTCAAGGCGATCGCGACCGCGCGGGCCGAAGAGCTAGGTCACAAGGCGCTCGCGCTTGAGGCCATGCGCGCCGCGCTGCTCAACCTGGCCGCCCGCTGCAATGGTGACGACCGACCCGATTGCCCCATCATCGACGATCTGGAAGGTCGATCGAAACCGGTCCCCTAGGACCGCCGCGGTCTTATGCCGAGCCCTCGATCCGCTCCTTGAAGGCCAGCAGACGCAATGCGTTGAACACCACCACGAGCGTCGAGCCTTCATGCGCGAGCACGGCGGGGCCGATGCCGAGGCCGAGTATGGTTGCCGGCAGGAGCACGCCGACGACGCCCAGGCTAATGTAGACGTTCTGGCGGATGATGCGGCTGGTCTGGCGGCTGAGTCCGACCGCGAACGGCAGGTGGGACAGGTCGTCGGCCATTAGCGCGACGTCCGCCGTCTCCAGCGCGACGTCGGATCCAGCGGCGCCCATCGCGATGCCGACGGTGGCGTTTGCCATCGCCGGCGCGTCGTTGACGCCGTCGCCCACCATCGCGACCTTGTCCTCGGCCTTCAGCTTCTTGATGGCGTCGACCTTGTCCTCCGGCATCAGGTCGCCCCACGCCTCGTCGAGCCCAACCTCCTTGGCGATGGCGTCAGCGACACGCTGGTTGTCGCCCGAGATCATGATCATTCTGGTGATGCCGAGGTCGCGCAGCCGCTTCAGCGTCGCCACCGCCGCCTTGCGCGGGGTGTCCATCAGGCCGATCGCGCCGAGGTATTGCGATCCCAGCCGCACGACCATCGTCGTCCGCCCGCTCTCCTCGAGGCGCGATATCGCATCGCTTAGAGCGGACGGAAGCGGCTCGCCATCGACCTCGCCGAACAGCTTTGGGCTGCCGATGTGCACCTCCTTTCCCTCGAAGGTCGCCTCCACGCCGCGCCCGGTAATGCTGCGCAGGTCGGTGGCTGCGGCCAGTGCGGCATCGCCCAGCCGCTCGCGCCCGTCCTTCGTGATAGCTGCCGCCAGCGGATGGTCACTGAGCGCCTCGACCGCCACCGCGACCCGGAGCAATTCCTCCTCGGTTACGCCCTGGGCGGCGACCACGTCGGTAATGCGCGGACGGCCTTCCGTGAGCGTGCCGGTCTTGTCGAAGGCGATCGCGCTGAGGGTGCCGAGGTTCTCGAGCGGCCCGCCGCCCTTGACCAGCACGCCGCCGCGCGCGGCGCGGGCGACGCCCGAGAGCACGGCGCTGGGCGTAGCGATAGCGAGCGCGCACGGGCTCGCCGCGACCAGGACCGCCATCGCGCGGTAGAAGCTGTCGCGGAACGGCTCGTCGACGACGACCCAGGCAAACAGCATGACAACCACGAGGATCAGCACGGCGGGCACGAAGATGCGCTCGAACCTATCGGTGAAGTGCTGCGTCGGCGACTTCTGCGCCTCTGCGTCGCCGACCATCTTGACGACCTTCGCCAGCGTGGTGTCGCCAGACAGGCGCGTCACCTGCACCTCGATGGCGCCGGAACCGTTTATCGTGCCGGCGAAGATGCGGCTCTCCGCCGGGACCTTGTCGGGCTGCGCAGCGGCCGCTGAGGCATCCGCGACGGGCTGCTTGTCGACGGGAACGCTCTCGCCGGTCACCGGTGCCTGGTTGACGCTGGACGTGCCGACCACGACGAACCCATCCGCGGGCATGCGCTCGTTCGGCTTGACCACGACGGTGTCGCCGACCTTCAGCTCATCGACCGGGATCTCGGTCGTGCCGCCGTCGCGTCGCACCAGCGCCGTCTGCGGCGCGAGCTCGGCGAGCGCCTCGATGGCTCGCTTCGCGCGGCCCATCGCATAGTGCTCCAGCGAGTGGCCGAAGCTGAAGAGGAACAGCAGCAGCGCACCTTCCGCCCATGCGCCGAGCGCGGCTGCGCCGGCAGCGGCCACTAGCATGAGTGTATCGATCTCGAATTTGCCGCCACGCAGCGATGCGAAGGCCTCGCGTAGCGTGAAGAAGCCGCCGAAGACGTATGCCGCGACGTAGAAGGCCAGCGGCACCCATCCGGCGGCGGTTGTCAGTTTCTCTGCTGCGAAGCCGATCGCCAGCAGCGCGCCGCAGATCAGCGCGAAGTAGAGTTCGGTGTTGGCGCCGAGCAGGCCGCCATGTGCGTGCGCGCCTTCGACGGTCTCGGCGCCGTGATCGTGCCCGGCCTCCGCATCGGTTTCGGCGAGAGCCACGGGGGTGTCAGCAGCCTTTGCTTCTCGCTGCTCTTCGGCGTGCTTGTCGACCAAGTGTGTGGTTCCTTCGGTAGCGTGGTTTGGGCCCGTTTCGTTTTCGGTCATCCGATCAGTTCCTCGAGCAGCAGCAGGCCGAGGAAGCCGGCGAAGAACATCGCGCTGATCAGCGGCGTGTCGGGATTCGCGTGCGCCTCGACCAGAAGCTCCTCGGTCACAAGGTAGAGCAGCGCCACCAGACCGAAACTCAGGAATCCGACAATGGCGGCGGCGGGAAGCTCGGCGACTGAAAGGCCTATAGAGGCACCACCCGGCAGGAGCAGAGCGATGGCCGCGACGATCATGACGATCTTCGCCTTGGAGCGGATCGTTTTGCCCAGCTCGGTCGTCAGCGTCAGGCCCAGGAATAGCACTTCGAGCGTGAGCGCGATGGTCAGCAGCACCCCGGCCCTCGTGCCGGCAACGAAGGCCAGGCCGAGGACAAGGCCGTCGATGGCGATGTCGATCGCGACCGCGCCTAAAAGCGCCGCCGGCCCCTTGAACTGGGCCTCGAACGTCTTCAGCCCGAGCATGGCCGCGACTCCGAGCGCGCCACCGACAAGTGTCGCCATCGTCGAATTCCCGTGCATGATCTGCGGAAGTATCTCGGTCGCGGCCGCCGCGAAGACGACGCCGGCCGCCAGATGCTGCAGCGCGCTTGTCACGCGTTTGCCTGGCGGGCGAGTGACGGCGGCGATCGAGCCCAGCACGATCGCGAGCAGTGGAATGAAGGTGTAGTTCAGCATGGACATGGAAGATTCCTCCGTCTCGGCCACGCGGCAGGGGATGCCGAACGCCACACCGGCCAAGGCATCCCTAAGAGGTTGCGGAAGCTGATGCGGCGCCGGGGCATCATGTCTTGTTCGCCGTAGCGATGAGGCTGCTGTCGCCTCCCAGGACTTCGACTGCTTCCAGCGTGATCAACCCGATCCCGTGCACGTCTACAAGCGAGGCGGCGAATTCCCGGAGCCGGGCATCCTCGTCCACGATTTCGATGACGAGCGACTGGTCATCCTCAAGGAAGTGCTTGCGATGCTGGTGCGCGGAATGCCCAAAGCCGAACATGGCCTGAAGCACGGTCGCGCCTGCCATCTTCGCATCTCGTGCGCGAGACGCGACTTCCTCAAATAGCTTGCGGTCCCCGAAATACGCCGTCTCGTCGGTGTAGATGCGCAGCAGCTTGACACTCTCCGACATGGTTCTTCTCCTGGGTTCAGGCCGTGGCCGGCTCTTCGTGCTTGCTGGGGCGGTGCCGCTGCCCAATGCGCTCGCCGAGGCCGAGGATGACCTTGGCGAGGGCGGGCAACACGAGCAGCGTCAGGATGGTCGCGGCGATCAGCCCGCCGATCACCACCATCGCCAGCGGCTTCTGCACCTCGGCGCCGGTGCCGTGTGCCAGCGCCATCGGCACGAACCCGATGGCCGGCACGAACCCGGTCATGATCACCGGCCGCACCCGCTCGAATGTGCCCTCGATGATGGCCCTGCCGAGTTCGACGCCGTCCTCGAGACGCTCGCTGATTGAGGACATGACGACCAGCCCGTTGAGCACCGCGACGCCGGCGAGGCAGATGAACCCCACCGCTGCCGAGACCGAAAACGGGATGCCGGTCATCAGCAGCGTGAACACGCCGCCGGCGAGGCCGAGCGGCACCGCTGCGAACACGGCCGCGGCCCGCGCGAACCCGCCGAGCGCCATGTAGAGCAGCCCGAAGATGATCGCGAAGCACAGCGGCACGACGATCGCCAGCCGGTCTGAAGCCGCCTGCAGATTCTGGAACTGCCCGCCCCATTCGAGATACGAGCCGGTCGGCAAGGCCACCTTTTCCACCTTGGGCAGTGCCTCGGCGACGAACGACCCGACATCGCGTCCGCGCACGTTGGCCTGGATCACTACGCGGCGCTTGCCGTTCTCACGGCTGATCTGGTTCAGCCCCTCGCTGAACCGGAACTGCGCGACCTGCGCCAGCGGCACCGAGCCGCGCTTCTCCCCGGCCTCCTGCGGCAGCAGCACGGGCAGATTGCGCAGCGCGTCGAGGTTGTCCCGCGCCTCCATCGGCACGCGGACGGAGACGGCGAAGCGGCGGTCGCCTTCGAACACCAGACCGGCCTCGCGACCGCCCATCGCCGCCGCGACCGTGTCGGCGACGTCCTCGACGGTGAGCCCGTATCGGGCGATGGCCGCCCGGTCGAAGCGGATGTCGAGAGTCGGCGAGCCGCTCGTCTGCTCGGCCTTCACGTCGGCGGCACCCTGCACCGACTGCAGCGTCTGGACGATGCGCGCGGCCGCCACGCCCATCTTGTCGAGATCGTCACCGTAGAGCTTTATGGCCACGTCACCGCGCACGCCCGCGATCAGCTCGTTGAAGCGCAACTGGATCGGCTGGCTGACTTCGTAGGAGTTGCCGATCTGCGCGCCTGACACCTTCTCGATGCGCTCCAGCACGTCCGCCTTCGTATTCACGCCGGCGGGCCACTGGTCCTGCGGCTTGAGGATGATGAAGCCGTCCGAGATGTTGGACGGCATCGGATCGGTCGCGACCTCGGCTGTGCCGGTCTTGCTGAACATCATCGCAACTTCGGGCAGGCTTGTGATGGCCCGCTCAACACCGCGCTGCATGGTCAGCGACTGTTCCATCGACACCGATGGCACGCGGCTCGACGCCATCGCCACGTTCTTCTCATCGAGCTGGGGGATGAACTCCTGCCCGAGGAAGCCGAACGCGATGACCGCCGCGCCGAAGAAGGCGAAACCGGCGCCGATGAAGGGCCACGGCCGCGCGACCGCCTTGTCGAGGATCGGTGCGTAGCGGTCCTTGATCTTCGCGACGACCCAGACTTCCTTTTCCGCCACTTTGCCCCGGATCAGCAGGGCGACCATCGCGGGCACGAACGTCAGCGCCAAGATGAAGGCTGCGGCCAATGCGAGCATGATGGTGATCGCCATCGGCGAGAAGGTCTTGCCCTCCACACCGGTGAACATGAGCAGTGGCGCGAACGCGAGGAAGATGATGGCCTGGCCGAAGACGGTTGGCTTGATCATCTCCTGGCTCGCCCGCATCGTCTCCTCCAGCCGCTCGCGCAGCTGGAGCAGTCGGCCCTCGCGGTGCTGTCGCTCGGCGAGCCTGCGCAGGCAGTTCTCCACGATGATGACGGCGCCGTCGACGATCAGGCCGAAATCGAGCGCGCCGAGGCTCATCAGGTTTCCGGGCACGCCGAAGAAATTCATGCCCGTGGCCATCATCAGGAACGAGAACGGGATGATGAGCACCGCGATCAGCGCCGCTCGCCAGTTGCCGAGCAGCAGGAACAGTGCGGCCGCGACCAGGATCGCGCCTTCGATCAGGTTTCTCTGGACGGTGCTGACGGTGGCGTTTACGAGCACCGAGCGATCGAGGGTCGGCGTGACCTTGATGCCCGGCGGCAGCGACTTCGAGACCGCCGCGACGCGCTCGGCGACGTTGCGCGCGACCACACGGCTATTCTCGCCGATCAGCATCAGCGCGGTGCCGACCACGACCTCGTGGCCGTTCATGCTGGCGGCGCCCGTGCGAAGATCGCCGCCGATCCTGACGGTTGCCACGTCCTTGACCGCGACGGGCACGCCGCCGCGCGTCGCGATGATCGCATCCGCGATCTCGCCTAAATTGCCGATGCGCGCGTCGGCGCGGACCAGGAACGCCTCGCCGCCGCGGTTGAAGTAATTGGCGCCGACCGCGAGGTTGGCGGCCTCAAGCGCCTTGGCGAGTTCCGAATACGACACGCCGTAGGTGCTGAGCTTGGTGGGATCGGGCTCGACCACATAGGTCTTCTCGAACCCGCCGATCGAGTCGATGCCCGCGACGCCCTGAACGGTGCGCAGCTGCGGCCGGATGATCCAGTCCTGGACCGTGCGCAGATATGCCGAGCGCGACACATCATCGGTCAGCCGGTCGCCCTCGGGGGTGAGGAAGCTGCCGTCGCGCTGCCAGCCGGGCTTTCCGTCCTCGATCCGGGCGCCCTTGCCGCCGGGATGGGTGAAGTCGACGGCATACATGAAGACCTCGCCCAGGCCCGTTGTGACCGGCCCGATCTGCGGTTGCACGTCGCCTGGCAGACTGTCGCGCGCCTGGGCGATGCGCTCGCTGACCTGCTGGCGCGCAAAGTAGAGGTCGGTGGAATCGGTGAAGATCGCGGTGACCTGGCTGAAGCCGTTGCGCGACAGCGAGCGCGTTGTCTCGAGCCCCGGTATGCCTGCCAGCGCCGTCTCGATCGGGAACGTGACGCGCTTCTCGATTTCGATTGGCGACAGCCCGCGCTCGACGGTGTTGATCTGAACCTGGTTGTTGGTGATGTCGGGGACAGCGTCGATCGGCAGCTTGGTGAGCTGCCACAGGCCGAGCGCCGCGATGGCGATGAAGAGGGCGACGACGGCCCAGCGCGCCCGGACGGACAGCGCCATGAGGTTCGCGATCATGGGATCAATGCTCCTCGCCGGCGGACTTGCCGAGCTCGGCCTTGAGCAGGAAGGCGTTGGTGGTGGCGATCGTCATCCCCGGCGTGAGCCCGGACAGGATCTCGACCCGTCCCGCGCTGCGTTGACCGGTGCGCACGGGGCGGGCCTGGAAGCCCTTCGGCGTGCGAACGAAGACGACATCGGCACCGTTCACCGACTGGACCGCCTCCTCGGGAACGACGATGGCAGTCGTCGATCCGCCCCGGCTCGGCATCAGCCGGACCCGCACGGCGAGGCCAGGTTGCAGCCCCGCGCTCGGCACATCAATGACCGCGGTCGCCGAGCGGGTCTCACCGCTTAGCGTCGGCGTCACCGAGCGCACACGTGCCTCGATCGTCCGTCCCTCGGATAGCTCGATGATGGCACGATCGCCGGGTGCCAGCCGCGAGGCATCGTCTGGGCCCACCGCCGCCTCGATCTGGATCTGGCGTGGGTCCGATATGCGGAACAGCTCGGTCTCGGGCGTGACGAACGCCCCCAGGCGAACGGTGGTGGCAGTGACTCGGCCCGAGATCGGGCTCGCCAGCACAACGCCACGGCCGTCGCTGGTGATCTTGGCAGCACTTGCAGCGGCTTGTGCGCGACGCGCTTCGGCGGCGGCAACGGCAGCCTCGGCCTCTGCGCGCTCGAGATCGACGCGTGGCGAGACCTTCTGCTGATAGAGGTAACGCTCGCGCGCCAGGCCCTTCTGGGCGAGCACGGCCCTGGCATTGGCTGAAGTTCGTTCGGACGAGATTTGTGCTGCGTCCCGGCTCTCGACGATTGCCAGCGCCTCGCCCGCGCGGACGGGATCGCCCAGTCGCTTGAGGACGCGGGTGACAGCGCCGCCAGCACGCGCGGTGACAATGGCTTCTCCGGTCGGGGAAGCAGTGACGACGGCCTGGCTGACGATCTCGGCCGCCAAGCCGCCTCCGCCAACGGTCTCGGTAGCGATCCCAGCGTCCTTGATGGCGGCTGCCGTGATCTCCACGGTGTCGGACGACTCCTCTTCATGTTCCTCGGCAGCTTCAGTGGTAGGCGCGGTGGGTTCGCCGTTGGTCAGGCGCGCGATGCCGAAGCCGCCCGCGGCGGCGACGAGCGCGATGGCGGCCGCGCCGCCGAGCAGGCGGCTGTTGAATTGCGTCATCAATATTCTCCGGAGTTCTGGAGGCCGACCGGCGCGGGGCTGATGAGCCTCTGCAGCCGGGCCTGCGCATCGTGGTAGGCGGCGAGCGCGTCGATGGCGGCCGCCCGCGTTTCCGCGAGTGTCCGCTCCGCATCGAGCAGCTCGAGCTGGCTGAACTTGCCAGCCCCGTAGCCTGTGCGCGCTATACGGGCTGCTTCGAGCGCCGCCGCCAGCACCGGCCCATTGGCCGCGCGCGCAGCGGCTTCCGCGTTCGCTAGGTCCGCCTGCGCGCGGGCAACTGCCTGACTGGCGTCGAGTGTGGCCAGCCGGCGGCGGGCGTCCGCCTGGTCGCGTTCCGCGCGGGCGACACCGATGGCGGCGCTACCATTGTTGAAGAACGGCAAGGGGATCGAGACGCCGAACACCGCGGCTTGGTCGCCCGTGCCGGAAAGACGGCGGGTGCCGGCGCTCAGCGTGATGTCTGGGATCCGCTGTGAGCGCGCCAGCCGCACCTGGGCGTCAGCCGTGGCCACATCGCCGGTCGCGACCGCGAGGGCCAATGTGCCGTTGATGTTCATGGGCGCAACCGGGCCGTAGATCGCCGTCCGGTTAAACCATGCTGTGTCCAGCGGCCCGATGACGGGCTGTCCGATCAGCATCCCCAGAACGCCGCGCGTCGTCTCGACCTCGCGGCGTGCGCGTGCCAGCGCAGTTTGGGCATTGATCTGCACGACCGCGGCGCGCTGCTCGTCGATTGGCGACGCCGCGCCCACCATCACACGGTCGGCGGCGACCCGAAGGCCCTCGTCGGCAATCCGTGCCTGATCCTCGGCGACTTCAAGCCGGCGTTCGGCCGCCACTGCCTCCGTATAGGCTTGGGTGACGCGGAGCCGCAGGTCCGCGATTGCGATCACGACATCGAGTCGAGCCCGTGCGCCGCGCGCGTCGGCCACGGCTATGCGGGCGGAGCGCTTGCCGCCGAGTTCGATCGGCAGCGCGAAGCCCACCGTTGTCTCGGCCTCGTTGAAGCCCCGATAGGGCCCGGTGCCGATGACGTTCTCGGTCTCGACCGAAAGCTCCGGGTTGGGGCGCAGCCCCGCGACGGCGCGCGAGGCGTCGGCGGCGCGCACCCCGGAGGTGGCGACGTCGGTCGAGGGCGAGGCAGCGCCGGCTTGCGACAGCGCGCCCTCGAGCGTGAGACCGCTACCGGCCAACGCCGGCGGCGCAGTCTGCGCCTGCGCGATGGATGCGCAGGACGACGCGGCCAGAACGGCCGCGATGAATCGATACATGTATTTGAACTCCTGACGAATAGCGTCGAGCCCGGGCTTCTCAGCCCACGGCTTGGCGGTTCGTCAGGCTTGCGGCGGCCTCAGTGCGGGATCGCCACCCGAGGTGACGTATCGCGCGTCGGCGTGCACCGGAGCGCCCGAGGTGTGGGCTAGGAGATCGAGGGCGGCAGCGTCCCCGAGCGGCGTCGCGAGATGGTGACCGTGGCAACCCCCGTGGTGGTGCGGATAGCCCTTCTCGCCGTCAGCAGGGACCTGATCGCCATCGCCCTCGGCGTGGCCGCCGTCGAACGCCGCGACGTTCGTCAGCTCAACGCACGCCGGTGGCTCCATGGCATGCGCGATCGACCCGCCTGCGAACGACAAGAGAACCGCCACGCAGGCGAAGAGGGCGATAAGCCGATGCATTCGGGTTTTCCTTAGCACCTGCCTTGCGCTTTCGCCACAGCCTTGGTCACTCGGCAGCCACGGCCACCTTGGACGACCGTAGTTCGCCGAGCGCCTGGATGACGATCTGCGCGCCGCCCCACAGTGCCAGGCCGGCCATGGCGCCCGCGACGATCAGGTCGGGCCAGGCGGTGCCCGTGCCGAACACACCGACGGCGGCCAGCACGACGGCGACGTTGCTGATCGCGTCGTTGCGCGAGCATATCCACACCGATCGCATGTTCGCGTCGCCCGAGCGGTAGCGGTAGAGCATCGCGGCCACCCCGGCGTTGGCGACCACCGCCAAGACGCCCACGGCGCCCATCGCCTCGGCGTGGGGCACTGTGCCGCCGCGGATCGCCCAGAGCGTGGACCCCAGCACCCATACACCGAAGGCCAGGATGGTCACGCCCTTGACCAGTGCCGCGCGTGAGCGCCAGGCGAGAGCCAGCCCGACGACGCCAAGGCTGATCGCGTAGTTCGCCGAGTCGCCCAAGAAGTCGAGCGCATCGGCCTGGAGCGATCTCGAACCCGCAGCGAGGCCGGCGGCCATCTCCACGGCGAACATCGCCGCGTTGACCGCAAGCGCGATCCAGAGCGCGCGGCGCCAGCGCGGATCACGGGATGCGTCCTGAGATTCGGACGCGCAACTGGTGCAGACCATGGTGCCCTCGACGACTCGATATGGCGACCTGTATGGGGTCTGCAGCAACTACGGGGTCAAGCGGCATAATGCAGATCGGCGAACTGGCTCGCGCGACATCGACCAAGGTCGAGACCGTGCGCTTCTACGAGAAGATCGGCCTGCTTCCCGAACCCGGCCGGACGTCGAGCAATTACCGCGATTACGGACGGCCGCATCTCGCCCGCCTGTCCTTTGTCCGGCGTGCGCGGGACCTGGGGTTCACGCTCGATCAGATCCGCGAGCTGCTGGCACTCTCGGACGACCGAGACCAATCGTGCAGTGCGGTGGACATCGTCGCGCGTGCGCACCTCGCGCAGATCGACCAGAAGATCGCCGACCTGCGTTCGCTTCGCCGCGAGCTGGACGAGTTGATCGGCCAGTGCACTGGGTTCGATCTCGGAATGCCGGATAATCGAGGCGCTGGGACCGCCAGAGAGCACGGGTTGACCCTGTAGCGGCTTCAGGGTGCATCTGGGTGTCGGATTGCTGCGGAGTCGAGGATGAGCGATTGCGGATGTGAGACGGACACCGTCCGGGCCGGTGCGGACCCGGCGTATCGGCGGGCCCTGTGGATCGTTGTTTCGCTGAACCTGGGATTTGGCGTGTGCGAGCTCTTCGGGGGGTTCATGGCGCGATCGCAGGCGCTGAAGGCCGATTCGCTCGATTTCCTGGGCGACGGATCGATCACCCTCGTGGGTCTGCTGGCGCTCGGTTGGTCGGCAGCGGCCAGGAGCCGAACTGCCTTGGTTCAGGGTATTTTCCTCGCCGTGCTCGGCCTCGGCGTGCTCGCATCCGCGGCCTGGCGCGCGTTCAACGCCGTTCCACCCGAGGCGGATCTGATGGGCGGCATCGGTGTGGTCGCGTTGATCGTGAACGTGGTCGCCGCGCTGGTGCTCGCGCGCTTTCGGGGCAGCGGTGACGCGAACGCGCGGGCGATCTGGCTATTCTCGCGCAACGACGCGCTGGCGAATGTGGCGGTCATTGTGGCGGCCGCCCTCGTCGCGTGGACGGCAAGCGCATGGCCGGATCTGATCGTGGCGGGGGTGATCGCCGCGATTTTCCTCTATTCGGCATACGACATCATTGGGAATGCATGGCGCGAGATCGCGCTCCCGTCCCGATTACTTGGCAGGCGAGACGACGACGTGGCTTGAAGCACGAGTTCGGCTGGTCCGCCAGAAACCCCAGGCTAGCACGACGATCGCCACGATCTGGGCAAGCGTCGATTCAACCGTGGGCGAGATGCCGAGGACACCGATGCGCGGGATGCCATGCAGAGGGGTCACCCCCAGGATGCCCGCCTCCTGCAGCCCCGCCACCCCCTTGCCGGCCAGCACGACTGCCAGGACGGCAATCAGGATCGAGCTCCACGAGAAGAACTGGGTGATCGGCAGCCGGGCGCTGAAGCGCAGCATGGCCCAGGCGATGATGGCAAGCAGCCCGGCGGCGGTCGCGGCACCCGCGAGCATGGCGGCACCATTACCTTCCGCCCACAGCGCAGCGTAGAACAGGATCGTCTCGAACACCTCGCGGTAAACGACCACGAAGGACAGCATGAACAGGAACCAGCCGGACCGCCGGGTGAGCGCGGCGCTGACCTTCTCCTTGACGTAGCGCTGCCATGCCTCGGCGTTGCTCTTGCCGTGAATCCAGATGCCCACGCTGAGCAGGATGACGGCGGCGAACAGCGAGCCGAAGCCTTCGGTCAGTTCGCGCGACGCGCCGCTGACGCCAATGAGATAGGTGGCGACCAGCCATGTCACGACCCCGGCGAGCAGCGCCGTGATCCAGCCCGCATGGACATGGCGAAGGACCTCGGGGCGATCGGTCTTGCGCAGAAAGGCGATCATCGCGACGACGATGAGCAGCGCCTCCAGTCCCTCGCGCAGCAGCACGCCGAACGCGCCGAGGAAGCTGGACGCACTGCTCGCCTTGTCTGGTGACAGCGCGGCCTCCGCCTCGGTGAACAGCGCCGCCAGCGCACGGTTCGCGGTTTCCACTTCGCTGACCGGGCGCGAGGCGCCAATGGCGGCACGTAGCTCGCCCATTGCGGTCTCGATCCGCGACATGAGGGCTGCATCGCGGGCCGCGAGCACCGGCTCGACGGGCTCGAAGCCGTCCAGATATGCGGAGAGCGCCAGGTCCGACGCTGCCCCGCGGTCGCCGCGCCGATAGGCGGTCAGGCTGAGTTCCAGCCGCTCGCGCGTGAGTGCAAGTGAGCCATCTGGTCGGCTTGTGACCGCGTCGGGGTTCCGGCGGAGGAAAGCGGTCAGTGCGACCGCCTTGTTGTCGCCGAGCTCGGCCCGCAGGGATGCCGGCGTTGCTCCCACCAAAGCCGCCAGGTTGGGAAATCGCGAGCGCAACGCTGCATCGGATTTCCACAGGCGCTCGCCCTCGCGGGCACTTTCTTCCGAATAAGCGAAGCCGCCGGCGTGGAATGCCAATGCCCAACGGTCCGCCTCGGGCAGGCTGGCGAAGCTCGGCATCGCCGTGCCGTCGAGGCCCTGCGAGATGACCTGATAGAGACCGAAGAGGCTGCGCTGGTCCGCGCGGCCCCGGTCGGTGAACGCGATGGGTGGCGGGTCGAGCCGTGCAGCCTGGGGCCCATGCCCGTCGCCGGTGGCGCCGTGGCAGGCCGAACAGTTCTGCGCATAGAGGGTGCTGCCACGCGCCAAGTCCGGTGAAGCGCCGGGAGCAAGCGGAACGGGATAGGCAGCAAGCAGCGCGGACGCGAGCTCCTTGGCCCGCGCGGACACCGCATCCGCCGGGGCCTTGCGGGCGATCAGGCCGCGGAGTTGGGCGGCATTCCGCACCAGTCCTGCCTTGGCCGGGCTATGCGGAAGCGCCATCAGGCGCGTCTCAACCTGCAGGGCGAACTCACCCATCTCGGAGTATTCGGCGGCACTGATCACGCGGCCGCCGGACACCGCGCCTGCATAATCGACCGAGACATAGTCGAGCAGTCGCCAGGTCGTCTGGACGTTCGCGTCGAGACCTTGGGCCGAGGCCGGGGAACTCCACGCCATCCCCGCAAGGAGGAGTGCGGCAAGCGTCGCCAACATGCGCGGGATTGGGTCAGCGGCTGTTGCGCAGAACGGACGGAAAGGCATGTCGGGCTTCTTTTTGCGAGTCGTTCTCGATATGCACCCTGCAGCTACTAGAGGGTCAAGTCCTCTCACGCTTGCCGACGGGGATTTTCTGCGACGGCGCCACGCGCGGAAGCGGCGCCACGGATGCTGTTCTCAAAGGTATTGCCCTTGGTTTGCTAGGACGTGAGCGCGGACGTGGTCGACCCAGTTGGGATACCAATACCACGACCCGTCGGCGAGCGTCGTTCCGAAGTTGCGTCCTGCAGCCTTTGCGTTCTCTGCCTGCCACAGTGTCGTGTGGCTGTGCATGGTGAAGCGGGGAAACCCCTCCGCCTGGATCAGGGAGACGATCTGGCCAGGCTTCATCTTGGGGCGTTCGATCTCCTTCAGCAGAAGGCGAAGCCGCTCGCCCTTTTCCGAATCCCCCCGGATGAATTCTACCACCTGGTCCGCCTTGCCCCGCGAATTGACGGACTGTTCGAGATAGGCGACCCGATAGGAGTAGTGGGGATCGGCTATCATCTGGTCGGTCAGCCCGTCCTCGAATTCCATCTGGGCCGCCTGAACGTTGGCGGGAAGGTTCGTTTCCGCCAGCAGAATGTTGCGCTGGTCGCGGTCGATGGCCGTGAACTGCAGTGCCAGCCCTAGTTCGCCGTCCAGCCCGTGTTCCGGGCCTGCGGTGGCTTTGATCGCCCGATTGAAGTTGAGGCAGCAGGCCTGCAGCTTCGCCGATATCGCATCGTCAATGCGGTTGGTCATCTGGTGCTCGATCTCGTGCCGGATCGTGATCAGGAACTTGAGGTTGTTCACAGTCGCGGCGTCCAGCGGGCATCCCGGGTCGTCCAGGCACGTCTCTAGTTCCCATAATCGGTCGGCGCCGTGGCGGGTCCGCAGCACCTGCTCCACGCCCGCGACCATGCGCTTCTGCCGTATGTCGACGCCGTGCCGGCGATAGTGCCAGTGCAGGAGATAGGTGAAGGCGATCACGGCCAGGACGATGAACGTCTCGCTCTTGAAGTGCGCGCGGGGGTTGTTGAAACCTTGGACGGCGTTCAGCATCGCCTCGCGGGCCTTGAGCAGAAGTTCGTCGCCCCGGATGTTCAGCCCCGTCGCTGGATCGATGGCGGGCCACGCGGCCATGAACTTGGCGAGGTCGTCGGCACTTGCAGCTGGCACTCCGCGGTGCTTGGCGTTGCCCCTGATCTCGGCGATCCGGGCATGGTTGATGCTTCTGGTCGGGCGCGTGAAGTAGGCCAGGATGTCTTGGTCGTTCTTGGTCGTGGTCGCCACCAGGCGCTTGACCAGCGAGACTTCCCACCGTTCGAGCTTGTTCGCCGGGTTGCGCGTAGCGCGCCTTGCCATACCCTCTCCTGCCTGATGCTCTCCGCGTTCCGCGGCCGCAACTCCATTGGCAGGAGTAGCGGATGTCTGTGGCCGTAGACATCCCTATGTAGCTTGGGGCTGTTGGCGTTCGCGATGCCTGTCATCCCCGAGGTGCTCAAGACGACGCCGGACGGCGACCCGCTTGCGGCCGAAACGTCCACTTTGGCTCAGCCCGCCTTGACTTCGCGGCACTTTGCGCGACGATCAGCCCTGGGGGAGACATGTGGATGCCGAAGGTCGTTTACCTGACGGGAGCGCCTGCCTCGGGCAAGAGTTCAACGACGCGACTGTTGCTCGAGCGTGCTCCGGACCTGCTGGTGTGGGAATACGGCGCGCGTCTGACCGCCCACGTCATCGCGCGATCCGCCGATGTCTCGACGCAGGATGACCTGCGCGCCCGGTCGTCAGCGGTCGTCACGCCCCGTGACGTGGACGAGGTCGACGACGCGCTGATCGCGTTCGTCGCCGAGCACCGCGGAAACCAATCCGTGATCATCGACAGCCATCCGGTGACGAAGGAGGCATACGGCTACCGCATCACGCCGTTCTCGCTGGAGCGGTTCGCGCAACTGGCGCCGGACGAGATCTGGGTGTTCTATGCCAGCCCCGAGGAGACACGCAGGCGGATCGCAGCGGACGACGGCGGGCGTCCGATGGTGACGGAGGAGGAAGCGCGGACGCACACAGCGCTGCAGGCGTCGGTCGCGGCCACCTACGGCATGTCGCTAGGGCGACCGGTGTATCTGTTCGACACGGCCGCGCCCCGTGCCGAGCTGGTCGATCGCCTGGTGGAGAGGCTGGCATGACCGGATTGCTCAGTTGGATCGGCGGTATCGTCCGCAGCGGCGGGCAGGCAGCGGCCGAGCCGGAAGCCACGGTGGCGCCGCAGGAGCGCCGGCGGGTTGATCTCCGGAAGGCGATCAACGCGGTGTCGGATGTCGTGCAGAACCGGCCCAGGCCGCTTCGCGTGTTCGACCAGATCCACATGAAGACGGGCGATATGGTGTTGCAGAGCGAGATGATCGCGGACTGGGCCGACGGCAAGCGGCTGGCTTTCATCGGCGACGGCGACGCGATCAGTGTGTGCGTCGCATATCTGCGTGCCCGCGACGTGCTGAACTTCGGGCCGTCTCACATCACGGTTTTCGACTTCGACGAGCGGACGGTGGAGGCGGTGATGAACTTCGCCGATCGCGAGCGCATCTCGAATCTCGATGCGCGCCTCTACAACGTGCTCGACGCGATGGAGCCCGGGGATCTCTATGACTGCTTCTACACGAACCCGCCCTGGGGTGCCTCGAACAACGGCGAGAGCGTGAACGTGTTCGTCCAGCGCGGCATGGAGGCGACAGGCCATGTCGGAGAGGGCGTCGTGGTCATCGCCGACGACGACGAGCTTGCCTGGCCGAAATATGTGCTGGCCAGCGTCCAGGGCTTCGCCGCGCGCGAGGGATTCTACGTGTCGAAGATGCAGCGCAAGCTGCACGAGTATCATCTAGATGATGCGCCCGAGTTGAAGTCATGCAACCTTTATCTCGCCGCGGTGCCGGGGAATCCGCCGCGGGCGATAAGCGAGACGATCAGCGACCCGCGTCGGCTGGAGCACTTCTACGGGCTGTCCCAGGAGCCGCGCGTCCGCTACGTTCGGGCACGGCGACGGCTCGACTACGGAGTGGCGCACGAGGACGAATACGAATTGGAATTGCTGGAGAGTGGCCGTGAGTAACATCGTTAAGCCAGGTGCTGGGCTGCTCTTCATGAAGATCGGGACGCATGCGCGCGAGGGTCTCGCCGAGATCATCGCCAGGAAGACGAACGAGATCCACCAGACCGGGTTTGGCATGTGGGGCTATGGCGGCAACACCTGCCATCCCGCCTCGATGGTCCAACCGTTCGCCAAGGCGTTCGTGGGGCGCGGCCAGACCATCCACCTGTGCATGGAGCAGATGGATTCGAACCATTTCGCCGAACCGCTGTGCGCCAAGGAATACTCGGTCGACGGTCTGACGTGGCGGGAGATACCGGAGACGATCGAGGTCCGTGGGTCGCGCTATGCGCTGGTCATCGACAGGCTGCACGAGGAGCAGTTCACGCTGCCGCTCGATCAGACGCGGGTGCCGGTCGGACCCAGCACCGGCCGCCTCGGAAGCCGCTACATCAAGGGGCGGGTCGACAAGGCTTGCCTCGAAGTGCTGGATGCGCCCGAGCTGACCAACGACGCCGATCCGCGCGAGATCAAGATCAGCCTGGTCGCGACGCTGCAGGAGCCCTACGCGGTGTTCCTCCGCGGCCAGCGCTGAGCGGAGCAGCCCGCCCGGTCTCTACGCGGCGAGCGATGCCAGACCATGCCGCGCCAGCATGCCCGGCGCTGCACGGTCCAGATGCGCGACATAGCTGGCGAGGCCCTCGAGGATGTCGGTGTCCGCGGGCGCGGCCGCCATCGAGCAGCCGAAGCACGAGGTGATCGCGCGATCGACGTGCGGCTCGGCGCACACCCGCGGACGCACCGCCGCGGAGCCGGCGATGCCGACGATATGGGCGATCAGCTGCTCGAGGCACGCGACCCGTGCGGCGGCCTCGGTCGTGGCCACGACCGCCATTGCCCCGACGGCGCGCTTGTCGCCGGTGAGCAGCAGGCTGCATCCGCGGCTGGCGAGGATCGCGAGCAGCTGGCTCTCGCCGCCGTCGAGTTCGAGGTCGCGCCGATTGGCCTCGGCCTCTAGATCTGCCGCGGCGGCAAGCTCGGCATCGTCGGGTTCGACCAGCGCGATCACTTGCAGCATCGTCGCGAAAGCGGCGCTGGCACGTGCGCGATCGGCGATGTTGGTCGCGCGCGCCAGCCTGCCCCGGATGACAAAGCGCCCGACCCCGAGCATGGCGGGCGGCACGCCTGCCACCGTCGTGGCGCTGATCGTCTCGCCGACCAGCTCGTAGCAGGCCGTCTTGAGCACGACGTCATTGTCGATCAGGACGCGCTCAGTCATTGTCGCCGATCATGACGTTGCGCAGATAGTGGGCGGCCTCGTCGCCTATCGCGTCCCAGTCGAGCTCGCCATCGGCGATCCCGTTCACCTCGCGCCATGCAGGCTTCCGCTCCGAATAGATGAACTTCAAGGCCGACATGGCGACGGGCCAGGCGTGCCTGCGGTGCGCGAGGCATAGCGCAAGCGTGCCCGGTTCGACTGCGTAGCGTCCTGCTGCGTCCAGAACGGCGGCCGCGAGGGTCGGCGCGTTGAAGTGGTCGAGGTTGGTCTGGATGTCGGGTTCGGCGGATCCGGTGAGTAGGGTGAGCGCGAACCGGTCGGCCTCGTCCTCCTGCTCGTCGCCGTCGGTCGCCAGTGCCGGGTCCTCTAGGCGTCGTGGACAAAGCTTGACGTGAGACTCGGAGGTTGATTCAAGGCTGCC
>CAYPRW010000010.1:0-115407 GCA_964413495.1 uncultured Stakelama sp.
ACCCTGGCAACCCCGGACTCTACTTATGAGTGGAGGAGAAAAGGGGAACACGTCACCCAATTTCGAGGTTCTGCGAACCGCTACCGTCAATCCAGCTCGCTTTCTGGGGCGACCGAACGAGGGGACGGTTCATGTCAGCGCGATGGCAAACTTACTTTTACTGAAAGCAAATCCGCTGGATCGGTTGCCGTCTGCCGAATTTGTCGACGGCGTCATTCTCAAGGGCCGCTGGCGCGCTAGAAATTCGCTTGCATCGTCATCAACGGATTCGCCCCATGGCTCGGAATGCCGTGTATCCAAGAATCAGCGTGGCGGCATGCGGATCGCGCCGTCCAGGCGGACGTGCTCGCCGTTGAAATAGCCGTTCTCGACCATCGCCATGGCAAGCTGCGCATATTCTTCCGGCCGCCCCAATCGCTTGGGGAACGGCACCGAATCCGACAGCGCGGCCTTCACCGGCGCCGACAGATTGTGCATCAGCGGCGTATCGAACAGGCCCGGCAAGATGGTGTTGATGCGAATGCCCTCGCCCGCCAGGTCGCGCGCGATCGGCAGCGTCATGCCGACAACACCGGCCTTTGCCGCCGCGTACGCCGCCTGGCCGATCTGCCCGTCCTGCGCGGCGACGGAGGCGGTCATCACGATCGCGCCGCGTTCACCCCCGGCATCGGGCGTGAGCGTCAGCATGCCCGCGGCGGATTTGGCGACGCAGGCGAAGGTGCCGATCAGGTTGACGCCGACGATCGCGGTGAAGGCATCGAGCGGATAATAACGGATCGAACCGTCTGTCCTGGATCGCGAGGCGGTCTTGGCGCCCTTGCCGAACCCCGCGCAGCAGATCAGCACCGCTTCCTGGCCATGCGCCGCCCGCGCCTGCGCGAAGCCCGCATCGACGCTGTGCTCGTCGGCGATATCGACTTCACAGAAGACGCCGCCGATCTCGTCGGCCACCGCACGGCCCAATTCGGCGTTGCGGTCGAAAATCGCCACCTTGGCCCCCTTCGCGGCCAGCGCCCGCGCCGTCGCCGCGCCTAGCCCGGAAGCGCCCCCCGTCACCACGGCGACAAGGCGATCGTCAATCTTCATGGCCTATACTCCAGCATGTTCTATGACACGGCGCGATCGGGATGCGCCGCGGCGAAGGCGGGCAATGCCGTCAGATCGGCGTCGATCCGCACGAGCGTCGGAAAAGCTTCCAGCGGCACCTTCATCCGGCGCGCATTCTGCATCTGCGGCACCAGGCAGATATCGGCGAGCCCCGGCGTCTCGCCCGACAGATAGCTGCCCCCGTCGCGGGCATGCCGTTCGAGCGATTCGAAGCCGAGTGCGATCCAATGCGCATACCACGCCTTGTTCGCCACCTTGTCCTGCCGCATCTCGCCGGCGAGATAGTTGAGGACGCGGACATTGTTCAGCGGCTGGATGTCGCAGGCGATGGTCAGCGCCATCGACAGCACGCGCGCTCGCGCCGCCGCATCGCGCGGCAGGAACGGCGCTTGCGGAAAGCGCGCGTCGAGATAGTCGAGGATGGCCAGGCTTTGCGTCAGCACATGGCCGTCGATCTCGAGCGCGGGGACCAGGCCCTGCGGGTTCACCGCGAGATATTCGGGACTGCGCTGCGCGCCGCTGCGCAGATCGGTCCCCACGCGGACATAATCGACCCCTTTCAGCGCGAGACCGATGCGGGCGCGATAGGCGGCGGACGAATAGGGATAGTCATGCAAGCGGATCTGGCTGTCGGGCATGGATATGTCCTTTGCGGGAACGGGAATCGGGCGCGTTTCGAAGGCGGACAGGGTCACGGTCGCGCGGCGTAAAGGTCGCGCAGTTCGTTCTTCTGGACCTTGCCGAGCGGATTGCGCGGGAGCGCGTCGACCAGCACGACATCGGCGACGCGCTGCATCTTGCCGACCCGGGCGTTGATCCAATCCTTGATCGCCGCCGCCGATTCATCGTCGGCGACGACGAAGGCGACCGGGGTTTCCCCCCAGGTGGTGCTGGGCACGCCGACCACGCTGGCTTCGCGAACCTGGGGATGTCCGGCCAGTTCGGCCTCGATGTCGGACGGATAGATGTTGAACCCGCCCGAGATGATGACATCCTTCTTGCGGCCGACGATCGTCAGGAAGCCCTGCGCGTCGAACTGGCCGATATCGCCGGTGCGCAGCCACTCGCGCCCCTGCGCGTCGGTCCAGTAGCTCGCGGTGGTATCCGCATCGCGATTGTGATAGCCGATCATCGCGCCGGGGGAGCGGCTGACCAGTTCGCCCGGAGTGCCCGACGCGACGTCGCGATACGCCTCGTCGAGGACGCGCATCTCGCAGCCAGACGCCAGCTGGCCGACCGTGTGCAGCTTGTCGGGATGTTCGTGCGCGCGCAGCACGGTCAGCACGCCGCTTTCCGACAGGCCGTAGATCTCGTTCAATCCGCCCGGCCAGCGATCGAGCAATTCGCGTTTCAGCGCGACCGACAAAGGCGCGCCCGAACATGACTTCATTCGGAAGCTGGACAAATCGGCCCGCGCGAAATCCGGATGGGCAAGGATGCGCTGATACATGATCGGGACCATCGAGATGTTCGTCGCAGCGACCTGCTGGGCGAGCGCCAGCCACGCGCCCGGATCGAACTTCTTCATCAGCACGACCGTACCGCCCGCCCCCAGGGTGGAGTAGAGCGACGACAGCGTCGTATTCGAATAGAGCGGCGTCGCGAGCAGCGTGACGCTGGTGGCGTCGAACCCGCGAGAAGGCGCCGTGCGGATCAGTTCCGAACAGTTGCGATAGGGCTGGACGATGCCCTTGGGCGTGCCGGTGGTGCCAGACGAATAGATAATCGTCGCCGCGTCCCCACACCGTACCGGCGCCTGATCGCGAACCGGGTCGGCGGGCGCCAGCCACCGCTCGAACGCCGCTTCGCCGAGATCGACGTGCGCGCCGGAAGCGATGTCGTCGGGCAGCGATATGGTCTGGTCGCTGAACAACGCGCGATAGCCGACATCGGCGAGCATGCCTTGGATCGCCGGCTCGCTCGCCGTGGTCGGCACCACCGCCAGCACGACGCCCGCGCGCGCCGCACCGATCATCAGCGTCAGATAGGGCAGGCTGGTCGTGCCGAGCGCCGCGATCACATCGCCGGCGGCGATGTGATCGCGTTCGAGCGCGGCGGCGACGCATGAGGCGGCACGATCAAGTTCGGCATAGCTCAGCACCTGGCCGTCGAGCCGGAACGCGGGATGGTCCGGCGCCAGCAAGGCGTGCCGGCGGACGGCGGTGCCCAGCGTCTCGATATCAACAGCGGCCATGATCGTCTTCAACTTTCCTTCGTTCGCAACGGGTGATCTCGCCTTGTAGCTTTTCTGTATATCGCAATGCCCGGCGGCCCGTGGCTGGTCTTGCCCAACCACGGCACGCAAGGATGCTAGAAACCCACCCGCAAGCCGAGCTTGTAGGTGCGGCCCAGCGGATCGCCGACAAAGGCGTTGTAGCCCAGTTCCAGCCGCGCCGCGGGCGGATCTTCATCGGTGATGTTGTCGACGCCCACGGTCAGCTGGACCTTGGCGAAGTCGAACGGCAGGTCGAACACGCCGACGATATTGTGCCGGACGAAATCGCTGGGCGCCACGCCGAAGTTGGAAATCCCCGCACCGGTATCGATCGGCCCGCGATTGTCGCGCGTGCCGCTGACATAGTCCATGACGTAGCGCAAATTGACCCAGTCCATCGCGTAGTTGGCGAACAGATTGCCCTTCAGCCGCGAGATCGACGGCGCGCCGCGGTCGAAGTTCGAAAAGCCCACGGCCTTGA
Organism: uncultured Stakelama sp.; assembly: GCA_964413495.1. Lineage (GTDB taxonomy): Bacteria > Pseudomonadota > Alphaproteobacteria > Sphingomonadales > Sphingomonadaceae > Sphingomonas. Next base: position 3,804 of record CAYPRW010000010.1, read on the forward strand.
ACCCGCGCAGGAACTGGACGCCACCCACCGTGAACGGACTGACGTCATAACGCAGGACATAGCTGCCCTCCAACCCCAGCGTCAGGCGGCCCGACCCCAGACCGGTGACATAATTGATCCCGAAATCGATGCCCGAAGTCTTGATGCCGGGCCCGTTGGTGACGTCGGTGCGGATGCGCTGGATCTCGTTGGCGGTGGTCACGCCCTGCACGCAGTTGTTGCCCGTGAAGGTGATGAGATAGGCGAGCGGATGCGAGCAATTCACGAGCTGCGCGCCGCTGCCCGGCCCGTTGCCGACCGCATTCGCCACGCCCTGTGGCGGGGTGTTGGTCAACGCGTCCTTGAAGTCATAGCTCCAGTAATCGACCGAGGCGGAGAAGCCGCCGGTATTGACCACCGCGCCGATATTGAAGGTGAACGCCGTTTCCGGCTTCACGTTCGGGTTGCCGAAATTGTCGGTCGGTCGGAAATTGCCGCCGATCGCCTCCATCTGCAGCAACGGGCCGCCGATGCGACCCCTGCCGACCAGATTGGGGGGCGGGCCGCGGAAAGTGGTGCTGGCCGACCCGCGCAGCGTCAGGAAATCGGCGACCTGCCAGCGCACCGACCCCTTGGGATTGAGGGTCGAGCCGACGCCGCCGCCATAATCCTCGAACCGGATGGCGCCGGTAACCTCAAGCGTCTCGAAAATCGGCACCGCGACCTCGGCGAAGGCGGCATAGACTTGCTGGCTGAACCTGCCTTCCAGACTTGGCTGCAAAAGCAGGAAGGGGCCGACCGGGAACTGACAGGTCAGCTGTCCCGCGATCGGGCATGGGCTGATCTCGGCATTGGACAGCGCGTTGATCGGATCGGTGGTGTAGCTGACCGAGCGGAATTGACCGCCGATCGCGAACTTCACGCTGCCGCCGCCGAGCTCGATGCCGGTATCGCCGCTGATCACGCCATCCGCGATGAACGCGCTCTGGCGCAGGGCATTTCCGGTCGGTTGATAGAGGTAGTCGAGCACCTCGCGCGAGTTCGCATTGCCGGCGACGAAGCCGGGGTTGGTGAGGCCCTGCGCAGGGTTGCGCGGCTGCGAATTGATGAAAGGGTTGAAATAGAGGCAGTTGCCGACACCGGCGGTGCCGGTGGCGCGGTTGCAGCTGGCGCCGCCAAAGCCCTCCAGCGCCGCTTGCAACCGCTGGCTGACGATGTCGGGCACGGTGACCTTGCGGCGGGCATCGAAATAGGTGAGGTCGCCGCGGAACTTGAGCGCGGACGAGATGTCCCACTCCACTCCGCCTGAAACGCGGAAGGCGGAATTGCGCGCGTTCGCCGACGCGCCGCCGGTGCCGCCGAACAGCTCGTCAGCGCCGCCATTGCCGTTGGGCACGAACGACAGGATCGAGGCATAGCTGCCCTGGAGATTGGCGGGCGTTCCCGCCGTGAAGGGATCGGCAGCCGTCCCCGCCAATCCCGACTGGGTGATGAAGGCGCGATAGCCGGGATTGCTCGACGGCACGAAGAACCCGTTCGCGAGCCCCGGCCCCAGCGGCCCCTGCACCGGCGAGAAGTTCGGCGGATAGCGGATGTCGGACTGGATCGTCTGCGCATACAGCGCCTCGGCATGGAGGCGGAAGTCCGACGAGAGGTCGGCATCGGCCTGGGCATAGACCTGCCACCGTTGTTCGGGCTCGACCAGATTGCCGAAATCGGCGGCGAGCAGGCAGACCGGCGCACCGGACGAGGTGCCCAGCGTGCCGCCGGTCGCCTGGCAGGCGCCGATCGCCGATCCGTCGAGCGCGCGCGTGATGATCGCGCCGTTCCGGCCCTGGCTGATATCGCCCAGCCGCGTGTTATAGGTTCCCGGATTGCCCAGCCGCGACCAGCGTTGCGAGTTCACCGAGACCGGCTGCTGGGTAAAGTCGCGATCGGTGATCTGGAGCTGCGAGCGCACCTGGTGCCCGACGCCGATCATGAAGCTGCCGTTCTCGAACTTCCTGCCGAACAGCGCGCTCAGCTGATAATCGCCGTTCGAACCCTTGATCCAGGTGTAATTGCCCTGAAGCTCAAGCCCGTCGAAATTGCGCCGCGTGATGAAGTTGGCGACCCCCGAGATCGCGTCGGAACCATAGGTCGCGGCGGCGCCGTCCTTGAGCACCTCGACCCGCGCCAGCGCGAACATCGGGATCAGGTTCGTGTCGGTGAAGCCCGTGCCCGGGGCGGTGATCGTCCGCTTGCCGTTGAGCAGCACCAGATTGCGCTCGGCGCCCAGGTTGCGCAGGTTGATCGTGCCCAGCGCCTGCTGGCCCGGCGCGCGCGCCAGATTGGTGTCGCCGTTCACCGATCCGACCGAGGGCAGCTGCTTGAGGAACTCGACCGAGGACGAGATGCCGGACTTCTGGATATCCTCGGCGCCATAGACATCGACCGGTTGCGCATCGTCCTGCCGTGTGCCGGCGATCAGCGAACCGGTGACGACGATATCCTCACCCGGCGCGGCGTCCTCCGCCTGCGACGCATCAGCCGGCGCGGCCGGCACAGGCCCCTCCTGCGCGGTCGCCGTCGCGGTCCAGCACGACGCCAGAGCGATGGCGAGCACATGATGGGCATATGTACGCGAACGTCTGATGGTCATGCTTCTCTCCCTTTTCCGCCTTGACCAGCGGCTCTGAATGGGCGGTAAATACCGCACAACCCCAGTTCGTCAATCGAATTTAATATACGTAAAACACGACCTGCGCCTGGACTGTCGAGCAATGCGCTGACTGCGCCCACGCAAATACTCAACCCGACCCGCAAAGCTGCCTCAAAGCTTCGCTTGCGTCCCGCCGCTCGTCGAGTTAACGACCATTAAATCGAATGGAGAGGGTTATGGCTGATTCCACGACGCCACAAGCGCCGACCCTTGGCGCGGGGCAACGCACCTATGTTTTGCTGGTGCTGACGCTGATCTACACGCTGGCGTTCGTGGACCGGCAGATCATCAACATCCTGGCCGAACCGATCAAGCACGAATTGCACCTGGCCGACTGGCAGATGGGCGCACTGGCCGGATTCGCCTTCGCGATGCTCTACACCGTCGTCGGACTGCCGATCGCGCGCTACTCGGAATATGGCAACCGCTCGCGCATCATCTCGGCGGCGCTGTTGGTGTGGAGCGGCTTCACCGCGCTGTCCGGCCTCGCCGGCAATTTCGCCCACCTGCTGCTCGCGCGGATCGGCGTCGGCGTCGGCGAGGCCGGCTGCGTGCCGCCGTCGCATTCGCTGATCACCGACATCACCCCGCGCGAAAAGCGTGCGTCCGCGCTCGCGATCTTTTCCGCCGGGGTGCCGCTGGGCTCGCTGGTCGGGCTGGGCGTGGGCGGGCTGGTCGCACACGCCTATGGCTGGCGCACGGCCTTCTTCCTGTGCGGCATTCCCGGCATCGCGCTGGCGCTGCTGGTCCTGCTGACGATCCGCGATCCGCGCATGCAGGCGGCGAAGGACGCGGCGACGCCGGCAAAGGACGTGCCGACCTTGTGGCAGACCTTCAGCATGCTCCGCAAACAGCGCAGCTTCCTGTGGCTGACGGCGGGGGCGTCGATGGTCAGCTTCACCGCCTTCGCGCACCAGACCTTCTACGCCTCCTTCTATCTGCGCAACCATGGCGCGGATCTGGAAAGCCTTGCCGCATCGCTCGGTGTGGGCGGCGCGCTGGGCGTGCTGGGCCTGTGCCTCGGCCTGATCGTCGGACTCGCCGGCACCTGTGGATCGGTGATCGGCGGGCGCCTGGCCGACCGGTTCGGCGCGACCGATGCCGGCGGCTATATGATCGTGCCGATCTGGTCCAACCTGCTGGCGGTGCCGTTCCTGGTCGCGGTGTTCGCGGTGCCGGACGGGCGCATGTCGCTGCTGCTGCTGCTGATCCCGACCTTCTTCAAGCTGATGTGGTTCGGGCCGGTATTCGCGGGCGTGCAGAGCCTGGTCGCGCCGGGCACGCGCGCGACCGCGGTGGCGCTGTTCCTGTTCGTGGTGAACATCGTCGGGCTGGGCCTGGGTCCCGTGTTCATGGGGGCGCTGAGCGACGTGCTGGGCCATGCGATGGGGCCGGCGGAGGGGCTGCGCGTCGCGCTGATCGTGCTTTCGGTCCAGCTCGTCGTACCCGCCTTCTGCTTCGCGCGGGCGCGCCGTACGCTGTCGCAGGAAACGATCAGCTAGGTTTTCCGATGCCCGACAGGATGGTCTCGACCAGCCGTGCGGAATAGCGGCGGATGAAGCTTTCCTCGAGGAAATCATCGTCCATCAGCCGGTCGAACGCGCGGCGGTTGGCGAACAGATACTGGCACGCGCCGACGATCATGAAATAGGCGTCGTTGGGATCGATCGGCCTGAACTCGCCGGCGGCGACGCCCTCCTCGATGATCGCGCGCTGCGCGGCGATCACCGGGCGGATGAAGCTGTCCTTGATCTGCTCCGACACCTCGGCCCGCGCCTCGCGCAGCAGGTGGTTCAGCAGGCCGCTCAGATACGGATAGCGATGATAGGTCTCGATCATCCCGAAGATGTGCCGCTTGAGCTTCGTGGTGGGATCGAGCGGACGATCGGACAGCTTGCCCAGCTGCGCGAGCGAATCGGCCGTATCGCGCTGGACCAGCGCGACCAGCAGCCCCTCGCGATTGCCGAAATAATATTTGACCAGCGGCGCGGTCACCCCGGCACGCTTGGCGATCGCGTGCAGCGAGACGTCATAGGTCTCGTTCTCGATCATCAATTCGCTGGCGGAGGACAGCAGGATCGATCGCGCCGACGCTTCCTCGCTGGGTTTGGTGGCGATCAGCGCATTCCCTCTGCTCATCGCAGCGTGATAGCATTCCCGCAGTCGGGATCAACCGCCACTTTCCAAGCCTTAAACATTATTCGGCGCGGGTGCGAAGCGGTGGCGCATCATCGATCCCGATTAGCCTCGCGCCGGTGATCGCCTGCAGCATCGCGGCGGAGATGCCGTGATCGCGCTCGATCACGCGCAGCCCGCCAGGCACCGGCTCGAACGTGCCGCGATCGGTGAAGATGCGCGTCACCACCCCGGCGGCGGTGAGCGGCAGCGTGCAATGCTCGACCAGCTTGGGTGCGCCGTCGCGATCGCAATGCGCCATCAGCGCCCAGACCGCGCGGCACCCGGCGGCAAGGTCCATCGCGCCGCCCACGGCGGGCGGCAGATCGCCGTCGGCCTGCGTCGCCCAATTGGCGATGTCGCCGGCCTGCGACACCTCGAACGCGCCGAGCAGCGCGAGATCGACATGGCCGCCGCGGATCATGTCGAAGGATTCGGCGAGGTCGAAGACGCTGCCGCCCGGCCGCAGCGTCACCAGCTGCTTGCTGGCATTGGTCAGCGACGGGTCCGCCGCCGCTTCGGCAGGCCGGGGACCGGTGCCCAGCAAGCCGTTTTCCGACTGGAACATGATGCTGCGATCGGTGGCGTGATCGGCGACCAGGATCGGCAGGCCGCGGCCGAGATTGACGATCGTGCGCGGCGGCAGATCCAGCGCGGCGCGCCAGGCGATGGCTTCGCGGCCGTCCATCACGCCGCCCGTGCCGCCACGACCCGCTGGACATAGGCGCCCGGCGTGGTGACCAACGCCGGCGCGATCCCGCCCAGCGGCACGATCTCGTCCACCTGCGCGACGGTCAGGTCGCCCGCCCTGGCCACCACCGGATTCAGGTTGCGGTCGGCACCGCGATAGCAGAGGTTGCCGAACGGATCGGCGAGACGCGCCCGCACCAGCGCGACATCGCCGCGGATCGCATGTTCCAACACATGCTCGCGGCCATCGAACGTCCGCGCTTCCTTGCCCTCACCCAATTTCGTGCCGACGCCGGTGCGCGTGTAGAAGGCGGCGATGCCCGCCCCGCCGGCATGCAGCCGCTCGGCCAGCGTGCCCATGCCGACCAGCTCCAGCTCGATGCGCTTTTCGCGATAGGCGGCCTCGAACGCGACCGATCCGGCGGTGCGCGGAAAGGTGCATATGATCCGGCGCACACGCCGCTCGGCGATCAGCGCGCCGATGCCGGCCAGGCCCGCGCCGGCATTGATCGCGACGATCTGCAACTCGCGCACGCCCAGCGCCAGCACCGCGTCGAGCAGCGCGAACGGGATGCCGGCGTCGCCGAAGCCGCCGACCAGCACGGTCGCGCCGTCCTTGAGCCCGTGCAGCGCCGCGACTGGATCGGCGGCGACCTTTCCGAAATCGGCGGCATCGACATCATGCGCCGGCTGCGCCATCAGCGCGGCGCCATCCGGATCGCACCGTCCAGCCGCACCGTCTCGCCGTTGAAATAACCGGTCTCGACCATCGTCAACGCCAGCCGCGCGAATTCCTCGGGCCGGCCCAGCCGCTTGGGAAACGGCACCGACTGCGACAGGCCTCGCTTCACCTCGTCCGGTACGCGTTGCATCATCGGCGTGTCGAACAGGCCCGGCAGGATCGTGTTGATGCGGATGCCTTCGCTCATCAGGTCGCGCGCGATCGGCAGCGTCATGCCGACGATGCCGGCCTTGGACGCGGCATAGGCGGATTGCCCGACCTGCCCGTCCTGCGCCGCCACCGATCCGGTCATCACGATCGCGCCGCGTTCCCCGTCCGCATCGGGTTCGCGCATCAGCATGCCGGCGGCGGACTTGGCGACGCAGGTGAAGGTGCCGATCAGGTTGACGCTAACGACCATGGCGAAGGCGTCGATCGGGAAATGCGCGATCGATCCGTCGCTGCGCGAACGCGACGCGGTCTTGAACGATTTGCCCAGCCCCGCGCAGCAGATCAGGATCGATTCCTGGCCATGCGCCGCCCGCGCCGCCGCGAACGCGCGCTCGACGCTCGCCTCATCGGTGATATCGGCCGGGCAGAACAGGCCGCCGATCTCATGCGCGACCGTTTCGCCGAGCGCCGCGTCACGGTCGAGGATCGCCACCTTGGCGCCCTTCGACGCGAGCGCCCGCGCGGTCGCCGCGCCAAGGCCCGACGCGCCGCCGGTCACGATCGCGATCGAGGAAGGGCCGATGTCCATCGCGCGGATCCCGTGATGCCTGGCCCGGTCAGGCCGGATAGGCCGAGGGTTGCAGACGCTCGACGATCGTCACGTTCGCCAGCCCCCCGCCCTCGCACATCGTCTGCAGGCCATAACGCCCGCCGGTACGGAACAAGGCGCTGATCAGCGTGCCCATCAGCTTCGTGCCGCTCGCGCCCAGCGGGTGGCCCAGCGAGATGCCGCCGCCATGGACGTTCATCCGCGCCGGGTCGGCCCCCAGCGTCTCCGCCCAGGCCATCGGCACGCAGGCGAATGCCTCGTTGACCTCGTACAGGTCGATCTCGTCGATCCGCATGCCGGCGCGCGAAAGGGCGAGCTGCGTCGCCGCGATCGGCGTTTCCAGCATGATGACGGGATCGCCGCCGGTGACGGTGAGGTTGTGGATCCGCGCCAGCGGCTCGGCACCGAGCTTCTTGAGCCCCGCCTCGTTCACCACCAGCAGCGCCGAGGCGCCGTCGCAGATCTGGCTGGCGGTCGCAGCGGTGATGCGGCCATCCTCGCGCAGGGTCTTGAGCGCCGAAATGCTTTCGATCGTCGCGTCGAACCGGATGCCCTCGTCGACCCGATGCATGCCCTCGCCGCTGCCGTCGGCGTTGCGGACCGGTACCGGCACGATCTCGGCGTCGAACGCCCCGGCATCGACCGCCGCGCGCGCGCGCTGATGGCTTTCGAGCGCATAAAGGTCCATCGCCTCGCGCGAGAGGCCGTGCTTGCGCGCCAGCGCCTCCGCGCCGTCGAACTGGCTGAAGCGGACGCCGGGATAGCGCGTCGCCATCCGCTCGCCCTGCGGGCTGCCGAATTCCTTGGTGGTGCCGAGCGGCACGCGCGTCATGCATTCGACGCCGCCCGCCAGCACCACGTCCATCGTTCCGGACATCACCGCCTGCGCCGCGAACTGCAGGGCCTGCTGCGACGAACCGCACTGGCGATCGATGCTGGTGCCCGGCACCGTTTCGGGCAACCGCGAGCTGAGCACGACGTTGCGGGCGACGTTCATCCCCTGCTGCCCCGCCTGCGACACGCATCCGAACACGACGTCGTCGATCAGCGTGGGATCGATCCCCGCCTGATCGACCACGGCGTCGACCACCGCCGCGCCCAGATCGGCCGGATGCCAGCCCGACAGCTTGCCGTTCTTGCGTCCGCCCGCGCTGCGTCCGAATGCGACGATATAGGCTTCGGCCATCTCAGCTCTCCTCAATTTATGCGGTGCGCTGCGCCCGGTCGCGCGCGTTGGTCGATCGGATCGCCGCGCGCGACGCCGCCCATTGTTCATCGTCCCATGCGCGCAGCGAGGAAAAATTGCCGCCGGTGGCCAGGAACCGCGCGCCGTCGATGGCGATCGTCTGGCCGGTGACATAGCCGGCCTGCTCGCTCATCAGATAGGCTGCCAGATTGGCCAGCTCCGGCATATGGCCGACGCGGCCCATCGGGTAGTCGCTGATGTCCGAATAGGCCTTTTCGCCGTCGTTCGGGCGCAGCCGCTTCGACATCCCCTCGGTCGGGAACGGGCCGGGGGCGATCGAGTTGAAGCGGATGCCGCGATCGGCCCATTCGACCGCCAGGCTCTGGCCCATCACGTTGACGCCGGCCTTGGACATCGCGCTCGGCACGGTGAACGGCGATCCGTTCCACACCCAGGTCGCCAGGATCGAGATGACCGACGCCGGCACGCCTTCCGCCAGCCACCGCTTGCCGCACGCCAGCGTCACCGCGAAGCTGCCGCGGAACACGATCGAGGACACCGCGTCGAACCCGTTGATCGACAGATCCTCGGTGCGGCTGATGAAATTGCCGGCGGCGTTGTTGACCAGCCCAGTCAGCGCGCCGCCGTCCGCCCAGATCCGCTCGATCATCGCCTCGACCGCCTCGGCGTCGCGGATGTCGCAGGCGATGCCGGTCACCCGGCCGCCATGCGCCGCCATCAGTTCCTCAGCGGTCTCGTCGAGCACGCCACCGCGCCGGCCGCAGATATAGACCTCGGCGCCCAGGATCAGGAACCCCTCGGCCATCACCTTGCCCAGCCCCGTGCCGCCGCCGGTCACCAGGATCCGCTGCCCCTTGAGCAGGCCGTCGCGGAAAATCATGTCGTCGCGGGTCATGCCCCAATCCTTCTCATATCATGCGCCGCGCGGCCATGCCGCCGGCCGACCGGTCACGCCGGGTCCCAGGGAAACACGTCGGACGAGCGTTGCAGCGGCTGGAACGACGGGCGGAACGCCGGCATCAGGTCGCTCGCGATGCTGTCCACCGTCCAGCCCGCCTCGCGCTGCATCGACCGGATCGGGCGCGGCAGGTTGAACAGGAAGATTTCGTTCTTGCGCACGCAGAACACCTGGCCGGTCACGTCCTGCGCATCGTCGGTCAGCAGATAGGCGACCAGCGGCGCGATCTTGTCCGGCGTCATCGACTTGAGCCGCTCGACCCGCTGCTTCTCCGCCTCGGTCTCGGTCGGGATGGTCGCGATCAGCCGGCTCCAGGCGAACGGCGCGATGCAGTTGGAGCGGACGTTGGACCGCGCCATGTCGAGCGCGACCGAGGTCGACAGGCCGACCACACCCATCTTCGCGGCGGCATAATTGGCCTGTCCGAACTGGCCGATCAGGCCCGAGGTCGAGGTGAAGTGCACGAACGAGCCGCCGCCCTGTTCCTTGAAGTGCAGTGCCGCGGCCTTGGTCACGTTGAAACTGCCGTGCAGATGGACGTCGATCACGTCGCGCCAGTCGGCCTGGCTCATCTTGTGGAAGATGCGGTCGCGCAGGATCCCGGCATTGTTGACCACACCGTGCAGCCCGCCGAGCTTGTCGACCGCGTCCGACACGATGCTCTCGGCCCCCGCCGGATCGGCGACGCTGGCGGTGTTGGCGACCGCGCGCCCGCCGAACTTCTCGATCTCGGCCACCACCTCCTGCGCCGGCCCGGCATCGCCGCCCTCACCCTCGGCCGATCCGCCAAAATCGTTGACCACCACCGCCGCGCCGCGCCGCGCGCATTCCAGCGCGATCTCGCGCCCGATGCCGCGCCCCGCGCCGGTCACCGCGACCACCTTGTTCGACAGATCGGTCACTATGTCTCCCTCCACGATTTTTACGATCGTTAAATCGTGTAACCGCCCAAAGCAAGGACAAACCGCATATTTGAAAATACGTAAAGGGCGATGTGCATCGCCAAGCACGAGTCAGCTGCCGGTGAACACCGGCGACCGTTTCTCGATAAACGCCGCCGTCCCTTCGACGCTATCCGCCGTGCGCCGGGCGATGCGCTGATGCTCCGCCTCGATCCGCATCGCCTGGGTGAAGCTGCAATGCGCCGCCTGGTTCAATTGCCGCCGCATCAGCCCCAGCGCGCGAGTCGGACCGGCCGCCAGCCGCGCGGCGAGCGCGAGCGCCTCGCGATCGAGCCGGTCGTCGGGCACCACCCGATGGACCATGCCCCAATCCAGCGCCTGCGCGGCCGGCAGCCGTTCGCCCAGCATCATCAGCGCCGCCGCCCGCGCGCGCGTCGTCATATGCGCCAGCAACCATGACGCGCCGCCGTCCGGCACCAGCCCGATATTCACGAACGCCTGCAGGAAATAGCCGGTCTCGCTCATCACGCAGAAATCACCGGCCAGCGCCAGACTGCAGCCGATCCCGGCCGCCGCGCCGCGCACCGCGGTCACGATCGGCACATCGAGATCCGCCATCGCGGCGAGCAGCGGGTTGTAGCTGTCGGTCAGCGAACGATAGCTGGCCTCGCCGGGGTCCTGCGTGCCGGACCGCTCGCGCTTGAGGTCGGCGCCGGCGCAGAACGCCGTGCCCGACCCGCGCAGCAGCACCGCCCGCGCGCCGCCCAGATCGCCCAGCATCGCGGTCAGCCGCTCGCACAGATCGGGCGACACCGCATTGAGCCGCTCGGGCCGGTTCAGCGTGAAGACCAGCACCGCGCCGCGCCGCTCGCGCAGGATATCGCCATGCGCAGCCGGCGCGCCGTCAGGCATCGGCCAGCCCGATGATCGCGATCGCGCTGACATTCTGGTTCGGCATGCCGCCCAGATTGTGCACCAGGCCGAGGCTCGGATTGTCGGCGCGCTGCCGCGGCCCGGCGCGGCCGAGCAGCTGCAGATAATTCTCGTACGTCATCCGCAGTCCCGATGCGCCGATCGGATGACCGAAGCATTTGAGGCCACCGTCGATCTGGCACGGGATCTCGCCGTCGGCGTCGAACCGGCCCGACAGCACATCACGCCACCCCTGCCCCTCCTCGGAGATGAACAGGTCTTCCATCGTCACCAGTTCGGTGATCGAGAAACAGTCATGCACCTCCATCAGGCTGATCTGCTCGGCGGGGCGGGAGATGCCGGCCTCCTCATAGGCGCGCGCCGCCGCCTTGCGGGTGGTGTGGAAATAGCTGCCGTCCCAGCCCGATCCCTGCAATTCCCAGCCGTTCGACGTGGCGAGCTGCAGCGCCTTGACCGTCACGATGTCGGTCTTGCCCAGCGCGCGCGCGATCTCGGGCGTGGTCACGATCGCGCAGGCCGCGCCGTCCGATACGCCGCAGCAATCGTACAGCCCCAGCGGCTCGGCGATCATCGGCGCGTTCAGCACCGTGTCCATGTCGACCGCCTTGCGCAGGTGCGCCTTCTCGTTGCGGGTGCCGTTGTCGTGGCTCTTGACCGACACATGCGCCATCGCCCGCTTGAGGTCGTCAGCCGACACGCCATGGCGCGCGCGATAGGCGGCGGCGAGCTGCGCGAAATTGCCCGGCGCGGAGCCGGTGACGCCGACCATGTCGAACATCGTCCCGCGCGTGCGCGCCGGCAGGCCGCCATAGCCGGTGTCCTTGAGCTTCTCGACCCCCAGCGCCAGCGCGATATCCGCCGCGCCCGAGGCGACCGCATAGACCGCGCCGCGAAGCGCATCGGTGCCGCTGGCGCAATAATTCTCGATCTTGGTGATCGCCACGTCGTTCAGCCGCAGCGCGATGCCGAGCGGGATGCCGGACGGCCCGACATTCACCGAATCGAACGCCACCGCCAGCCACGCGGCGTCGATCTGCGCGGTTTCGATACCGGCATCGGCGATCGCTTCCAGATACGCCTCGACCATCAGCGTTTCGGGATTGTCGTTCCACCGCTCGCCGAATTTCGAGCAGCCCATGCCCAATATGGCGACCTTGTCCTTGATACCCTTCGGCATTGCCGTTCTCCTACGCCGCCGCCGTCGCGGGCACGGCCTTCCAGAAATAGCGTTTAAAATCGCGCAGTTCGTCGATCGCCTTGACGCGGAACACCATCCGCATCGGCCGGCCGACCTCGACCGTCTCGGCGGTGACATCGGCGAACTCCGCCAGCATCCGCCCGCCGCCCTCGAACTCGATCATGCCGTACCAGTTGGGCGGATCGGGCGAGAAGGTCAGCGCGTCAGCGGTGAAGGTCATGATCCGCGCCGGCACATCGGCCAGCGGATAATCCTCGAGCGTGCCGACGCTGCGCGCGTCCTGGCCGACCGGGATGTCGCTCTTGGGATATTGCACGGCGCCAGTCTTGCCGCACTTGCCGCCGACCAGCCCCAGCACGGTCTTGCGGTTGCGGTACAGCGCGGTGAGCAGGGTCTTCTGATCCTGCTCGGCGCGCATGCCCTTCTCGTAATTCAGCGCGCCGGTGAACGAGAGGTGGCGCATGTAATTGGCCTCCGGCGTCCGCCGTGCCAGCGCCGCCGCCACCGATCCGCGCCGCGCGCCGGTCAGCGCCGCGGTCGTCTCCAGCACCAGCACGTCGCAGCCCTGGCCGAAACCGACCACCACCAGCGTCTCGCCCGGCGCGGCCGCGTCGAGCGCCGCCGCCAGCAGTAGCAGCGGATGCGCCGCGCCGCTGTCACCGACCGTCGCGGTCAGCGGATCGACCACCGCCTCGGGCCGGATGCCGGCGCGCTTGGCGAACAGTTCGGGCACGCCGCGCGCGGTGATCGGCACGATCAGCCGGTCGACCTTGCCGCCGTCCAGGCCGAGCTTGTCGAGCGCCGCCTTGAGCGCGCCCGCGCCCACCTTGGCATAGCCCTCGTCGCGCACCCAGCGCGATTCCCAGCCATAGTCCGCGGCGGCGGTGGCGGCGCGGAAGTGATCCACGAAGTCAACCGTCACGCTATGCTGCCCGATCAGCCGGGCGACCGGCTCGCCCTCTCCGACCAGGAACGCGGCCGCGGCATCGCCGAACACCATCTCCGCTTCCGATCCGGGCGTCGCCGGCCGCTTTTCCGCCGCGCAGCACAAGGTCGTGCGCGCGGGACTGGCGAGCGCCGCGAGCAGCGCGGCGATGCCGGCGCGCTGGCCGCCGCCGACATCCATCGTCGCGACCTCGTCGGCCAGGGTCAGCGCCTCCTTGACGATTCCCGAATTCTGCCGATCGGCGAAGGGCAGCGAGGTGGAGGCGAGGGTCACCAGATCGGTCGATCGCCGGTCGTCCCCGCCATAGCAGGTGCGCGCCGCCTCCACCGCCATGGTGACCGGGTCCTCGTCCCAATTGGCCACGGCGCGCTCGCCCTTGGCCAGGCCCTTCAGCCCGCCGGCGAACCAGCCATTGGCGGCATGCACCGCGCTGCGCTGAAGCCGGCGCTGCGGGATATAGGCGCCATTGCTCAGGATTCCGAACGACATGCGTACTCCAGATAACCGTTGTTGATCACGATCGCGTCGCGCTCGACGGCGAACGCGCGGAAGCCGGCCTTGCCGTCGGCCTCGTTCCAGATCTCGACGCGGATTGTCTCGCCGGGGAAGACCGCGCTCGAAAAGCGCACGTCCATGCGGCGGAAACGGCTCGCATCGCCCTCGCACGGCCCGGCCAGCAGCGCGCGGCCGACCACGCCATAGGTGCACAGCCCGTGCAGGATCGGGCGCGGAAATCCGGCGGCCACCGCGATCGCAGGATCGACGTGCAGCGGGTTATAGTCGCCCGAAAGCCGGTACAGCAGCGCCTGGTCGGCCCGCGTCGGCAGCGTCATCACCATATCCGGCGCGCGGTCTTCGGGCAGGCGATGCGGCGCGGGCGGCGCACCGGCCGCGCGCTGCCCGAACCCGCCATCGCCGCGCAGCACCGTGGTCGACCGCGTGGTGGCGATGGCCTCCCCGCTGTCGGCGTCGCGGATCACGCGGCTGCTCAGCATGACCGCGCCCTTGTCGGCGCCCTTGTCGAAAATCTCATCGAACACGGTCTCGCCGATCAGCCGCCCCTTGACCGGCAGCGGCCGGTGCAGCTCGACCGACTGCTCGCCATGCAGCAGCTTCTGCCAGGTCAGGCCATAACGCGGGTCCATCGCGAAGAAGCCCGGATGTGCCAGCACCACGGCCATCGTCGGCAGCGCCTGCAGCCCCTGCTCATAGACATGGCTCAGCTCGTCCGATCCGACGCCGAGCGCATAGAGGATCGTGTCGCGTTCCGTCAGCACCTGCTCGGTCACGATCGGCGGCATCGCCATCAGTCTGTCATAGTCCAACGCCACGTGCGCAACTCTCCTCCAACGCCGCGCTTAATAATCGTAAAAGATCGTGTCAATGTGCGCGTTGAGGCATCGGTCGGCTTGCTTGACGATTGTTAAGGAGCTGTCTAGGCGAATGGCCTTTCGCGCACAGGATCGGATCGTCGACATGGCAAATTGGCTCATTACCGGCATCAGCAGTGGATTCGGCCTCATCATGACCGAAAAGCTGCTGGCGCGCGGTCATCGCGTGCTTGGCACCGTCCGCGATTCCGAAACGGCGAAGCGCCTTCACGACCGCCTCGGCGACCATCTGACCGTCGCCCAGCTCGATCTCGCCGACACCTCCGCCATCCGCATGACGGTCGATCGCGCCTGGACCTCGCTCGACCGGATCGATGTCGTCGTCAGCAATGCCGGCTATGGACTGATGGGCGCGGCGGAGGAACTGACCGATGCGCAGGTGCGGCAGCAGATCGACGTCAACCTGCTCGGCTCGATCGAACTGATCCGCGCCGCCCTGCCCCATCTGCGCGCGCAGGGCGGCGGCCGGATTCTCCAGCTTTCCAGCGTCGCGGGCCAGACCGCTTCGCCCGGCGGGTCGCTCTACAACGCCACCAAATGGGGGATCGAGGGCTTTGTCGAAGCCGTCGCGCAGGAAGTCGCGGTGTTCGGCATCGGCTGCACGATCGTCGAGCCGGGCGGCGCGCGCACCGATTTCCGCCAGCGCAGCGCGGTGATGGGGCCGATCAACCCCGCCTATGACGCCTCGCCGTCGCGCATGGTCAATCACGTCATCAAGAACGAGGCGATCAAATCCCCCGGCGATCCGGACAAGATGGTCGAGGCGATGATCGCCAGCGTCGAACGATCGCCCGCGCCGTTGCGGCTGGCGCTGGGCAGCGACGCCTATGCCGGCATGACCCAGGCGCTTGAGGCCCGGCTGGCCGCGCTGCAGGCCCAGCGCGAACTGGCCTGCTCGACCGATTGCGACGACAGCGCGGGGTAAACGATCCGGCTGTCATATATTGTTGGCCGACCGTTTGCTGAAGCCTCTCACGCTTTGTGCTGAGCCTCCCATGCGACGCCGACTTGCGCCCATTTTCGGGTAGATCAGGGTCCTCACTCCCCAGGAAATCCGGCCCAAAAAAGAGGGAGCCCGCAGCCTGCGCCGCGGACTCCCCGTCTGCTCTGCAATCGGCTTACAGGGCCAGGCGTAAGCCCAGCTTGTAGGTGCGGCCCAGCGGATCGCCGACGAACGCGTTGTAGCCCAGCTCCAGCCGCGCGGCGGGCGGGTCTTCGTTGGTGATGTTGTCGACACCCACGGTCAGCTGGAGCTTGGCGAAGTCGAACGGCAGGTCGAACACGCCGACCACATTGTGCCGGATGAAGTCTTCACCCGCCACGCCATAGTTGGTGACGCCGGCCGGGGTGGAAACCGGCCCGCGATTGTCCCGCACACCGCTGACATAGTCGACCACGTAGCGCAGGTTCATGTTGCTCGTCGAATAATTGGCGAACAGATTGCCCTTCAACCGCGAGATCGACGGCGTGTTGCGGTCGAAATTGGCGAAGCCCGCCGCCTTGAACCCCGCCAGGAACTGGACGCCGCCGGCCCGGAACGGGCTGACGTCATAGCGGAACACATAGCTGCCCTCGGCGCCCAGCGTGATGCGGCCCGACGCGAACGGTGCGCTGTAGTTGATCCCGAAATCAAGGCCCGAGGTCTTGATGCCGGGCCCATTGGTGACGTCGGTACGGATGCGCTGAATCTCGTTGGCGGTGGTCACCCCCTGCACGCAGCTGTTGCCCGTGAAGGTGATGAGATACGCCAGCGGATGCGAACAATTCACAAATTGCGCCCCGCTGCCCGGCCCGTTGCCCACGGCATTCGCCACGCCCTGCACCGGCGTGCTGGTCAAAGCATCCTTGAAATCATAGCTCCAGTAATCGACCGAGGCGGAGAAGCCGCCGGTGTTCACGACCGCACCGATATTGAAGGTGAACGCCGTTTCCGGCCGCACATTCGGGTTGCCGTAATTGTCGGTCGGGCGGAACGCGCCGCCGATCGCCTCGATCTGCAGCAGCGGACCGCCGATGCGACCGACGCCGACCGAGCTGGGCGGCGGGCCACGGAAGGTGGTGCCAGCCGAACCGCGCAGCGTCAGGAAATCGGCGACCTGCCAGCGCACCGATCCCTTGGGGTTGATGGTCGAGCCGACGCCGCCGCCATAATCCTCGAACCGGATCGCGCCGGTGACCTCCAGCGCCTCGGTGATCGGCACTGCGACCTCGGCGAAGGCCGAATAGACCTGCTGGCTGAACCGACCTTCCAGCGACGGGCCGAGCAGGATGAACGGACCGACCGGGAACGGGCAGGTCAGCTGTCCGGCGATCGGGCACGGGCTGATCTCGGCATTCGACAGCGCGTTAAGCGGATCGGTGGTATAGCCGACCGAGCGATACTGGCCGCCGATCGCGAACTTGACGCTGCCGCCGCCCAGCTCGATGCCGGTATCGCCGCTGATCACGCCGTCCGCGATGAAGGCGTTCTGACGCAGCCGGTTGCCGGTCGGCTGGTAGATATAGTCGAGCACCTCGCGCGAATTGGCATTGCCGGCGACGAAACCGGGGTTGGTCAGACCCTGCGCGGGGTTGCGCGGCTGCGAGTTGATGAAGGGGTTGAAATAGAGGCAGTTGCCGACACCGGCGGTGCCGGTGGCGCGATTGCAGCTGGCGCCGCCAAAGCCCTCCAGCGCCGCCTGCAGCCGCTGGCTGACGATGTCGGACACGACGAGTTCGCGGCGCGCATCGAAATAGGTGAGGTCGCCGCGGAATTTGAGCGCGGACGAGATGTCCCACTCCACCCCGCCCGAAACGCGGAAAGCGGAGTTGCGCGCATATCCCGAAGCGCCGCCATTACCGCCGAACAGCTCGTCGGCGCCGCCATTGCCGATCGGCACGAAGAACAGCACCGAGGCATAGCTGCCGAGCAGGTTGGCGGGCGTTCCCGCCGTGAACGGATCGGCAGGACCGCCGGCGAGGCCCGATTGCGTGATGAAGGCGCGATAGCCTGGGTTGCTCGACGGCACGAAATAGCCGTTCGCGACGCCCGGCCCCAGCGGCCCCTGCACCGGCGGGAAAGCCGGCGGGTAGCGGATGTCGGACTGGGTCGTCTGCGCATACAGCCCCTCCACATGGACGCGGAAGTCCGACGAGAGTTCGGCATCGGCCTGGGCATAGACCTGCCAGCGCCGCTCGGGCTCGACCAGATTGCCGAAATCGGCCGCGAGCAGGCAGGACGGCGCGCCCGACAGCGTGCCCAGCGTACCGCCGGTCGCCTGGCAGGCGCCAATCGCCGATCCGTCCAGCGCCAGGCCGACGGTGGTGCCGTTCCTGCCCTGGCTGATATTGCCCAGCCGGGCGAGATAGGTGCCGGGATTGCCGAGCGTCGACCAACGCTGCGGATTCGTCGTATAGGGCATCTGCGTGAAGTCGCGATCGACGGTGCGAAGCTGCGAGCGCACCTGGTGCCCGACGCCGATCATGAAGCTGCCGTTTTCGAATTTCTTGCCGAACAGCGCGCTCAGCTGATAATCGCCATCCGATCGATGAATGCCGGTATAGTTGGCGTTCAGCTCCAGCCCGTCGAAATTGCGCCGCGTGATGAAGTTGGCAACGCCCGAAATGGCATCGGAGCCATAGGTCGCGGCGGCGCCATCCTTGAGCACCTCGACCCGCGCCAGCGCGAACATCGGGATCAGGTTGGTGTCGGTATAGTTGGTGCCCGGCGTGGTGATCGTCCGCTTGCCGTTCAACAGCACCAGATTGCGCTCGGCGCCCAGGTTGCGCAGGTTGATCGTACCGATCGCCTGCTGGCCGCCGGCGCGCGCGACATTGGCGTCGCCCGCCACCGATCCGACCGAGGGCAGCTGCTTGAGGAACTCGACCGAGGACGAGATGCCGGACTTCTGGATATCCTCGGCGCCATAGACGTCGACCGGCTGCGCATCGTCCTGCCGAGTGCCGGCGATCAGCGAACCGGTGACGACGATATCGTCACCCGGCGCGACATCCTCCGCCTGCGCGGCATCGGCCGGCGCGGCCGCTTCCTGCGCCGACGCGCTCGTCGCCCAGCACGAAGCCAGCGCGATGGCGAATATATGGGGCGCATAGGTGCGCGAATGTAGCTTGGTCATCTTCCTCTCCCCAATGCTGCGACTCTAGACGAGTTCTGTCCTTGAACGATCGATAAGGTGTCGCATCACAGGCAAGCGGTCAATATATTTTTTAATGATCATAAAATCAGAAAGATGATCGAGAAAGGGATAGGTCAGAGTCAGGCGGCGACTTGACCTCAGTCGCTTTACGAACGATAAGTGTGTTACATGAGTAAGGGGCGTCGTGCTTTCGCGGGCGTGACCATCTCGAAGCACTGTCCGGGCGACAGCGGAACGGGCCACCGCCGTACCAGCGGCCGAAAAGGGGTTGGCATGAACAAGCTCATCAATCGTCGGAATTTCAACGCCGGCCTTGGCGCATCGCTAGGGGCATTGGGCGTGACGAGCGCCGGCATCGCGCCGGCAGCGGCAAGCGGGGCGTCTTCGCCTCCAGCGAACCTGTCCGGGCGAACGGCGATGCCGCGTTCCGGAGCCGCGCGCGGAAAACCCGAAGCGGCAACCTATGTGCTGGTGTCGGGGGCGTGGCATGCTTCATGGTGCTGGGAACGGGTGACGCCTCTGCTCGAAGCGGCGGGTCATCGTGTCATCGCGCCGGACCTGCTCGGCATGGGGAAGGACAAGACCCCCGTGGCAGAGGTCACGCTGGCGGCCTGGGCGGACCAGATCGCCGACATCGTGCGCCGCGCGGGGGACAAGGTGGTACTGGTCGGCCATAGCCGCGGCGGCATCGTCATTAGTGAAACCGCCGAACGAGTGCCCGACCGGATTCGCACGCTGGCCTATCTCACTGCGTTCCTTGTGCCGGCGGGCGGATCGCTGGTCAGCAGCCTGGGCCTCATGCCGCAGCCATGGACGCGGAACGTGATTCCCGGCAACGGCACCACCAGCGTCGCCGAACCGGCGATCGGCCCCACCTTCTATAATCGCACCGATCCGGCATGGGTGGCGCGGGCCAAGGCGCAGATCGGCCCGGAACCGATGGCGCCGTCGGGCACGCCGCTGCAGGTCACCGATGCACGGTTCGGCTCGGTGCCGCGCGCCTATATCGAATGCCTTCAGGATCGCACGATACCGATCGAGTTGCAGCGGCTGATGCAACAGAAATTGCCGTGCGATCCGGTGTTCACGCTCGACAGCGATCATTCGCCCTTCTTCTCGGCGCCCGATGCGCTGGCGAAATGCCTGCTTCAATTGGTCTGAGGGAATAGCCGGATGACCAATGCGGGATCAGCCTGACATGGCTGGCACAGACGCGACAAGCATAGGAATTTAATAGTCGATAAATTGAGGTTGCGAGGGCGTGAAAAGCCCTTGTATGGATATCAAACAGGGATTTCGATCCGAGTCGAGCGAGCGGTTCGGCCGGATGTCATCTTCACAATGAACTTCGGCCCGGCCGTGCGCCGTGCAGCTGAAGTCACAGCGAGAGGCCAGGAGCGATGAAGAAGAGCATGAGCCGCAGGACCTTCAACGCCGGGGTCGGCGCGGCGTTCGGCGCCCTCGCCGTCACCCAGGCCGACGCGCAGCTGGGCGGCAAGGCCGCCGCGATGGACGACATCGTCTTCGAGAAGAGCGTGCCGATCAAGATGCGCGACGGTGTCCGGTTGTTCTGCGATATCTGGCGGCCGAAATCGGCGGAGAAGGTGCCGGTGCTGGTCAGCCGCACGCCCTATAACCGCTCGCGCGGCCCCAATAGCGAGGCGGTGGCGTTCGCCCGCGCCGGCTATGCCGTCATCTCGCAGGATTGCCGCGGCCGTTTCGAATCCGAAGGCGTGTGGATGCCGACCGCGCCGGAGGCCGAGGACGGCTATGACACGGTCGAATGGGCCGCGGCGCAACCCTGGTCGAACGGCGATGTCGGCATGTTCGGCACCTCCTATGGCGGCATCAACGCGTGGCAGGCGGCGACGGCATTGCCCCCGCACCTCAGGGTGCTGCTGCCTGAGACCTGCCCGGCGAACACCTGGCAGACGAGCTGGGGGTCGGGCGGCGCGTTCAACCTGACGACCCGCGTCGGCTTGGCGATGTTCGTCGGCCTGGACGAAGCCGCGCGCCAGAATTTGAAGGACCCCTTTCTCGACGCCTTCCGCACCGCGATGGCGAAGGTCTCGCCCGGCAACGTCATGGGCCAGCTCGCGGCGATGGAGCCGCTGGTCGATACGTTGCTGAAATATCGCCCGATCCGCGACGTGCCCTTTTTCGCCAAGGCCGCGCCCTGGTACGCCAAGCAGATCGATCACTATCTGCCCGACGATCCCTATGTGCTGAAGAACGCGCTCTCCAGCCATTATGCCATGATGGACTATCCGGTCGTGCATGTCGGCGGCTGGTACGACGTCAACATCCGCGACACGATCGAGAACTTCACCGGCATGCGCGCGAACGCGCCTTCGCAGAAGATGCGCGATGCGCAGCGCCTGATCATCGGCCCCTGGGCGCATTGGGGGATCACTATTCCCAAGGTGGGCGATGTCGATTTCGGGCCGCAGTCGACGTTGGATTCGCACGCGCTGCGCGTCGACTGGCTCGGCCATTGGCTGAAGGGCAAGCCCTCCAAGCTGATGGACGAGCCGCCCGTGCGCATCTTCGTGATGGGCGAGAACAAGTGGCGCCATGAACAGGAATGGCCGCTGGCGCGCACACAATATACCCGCTGGTACATCTCCGATAGCGGCTTCGGTCCGAAGAAGCCGGGCGCGAAGCAGGCGCCGGATCGATATGTGTACGATCCCAACAATCCGGTGCAGACGCGCGGCGGCCGCCTGCTGGGCACGGGTTCCGCGCGCGGCGGCCCGCTCGAGCAGGGCAATTTGCCCAAGCGCGCCGACATCCTGACCTATACCGGCGCACCGCTGGCGGCGCCGATGGAGATCACCGGACCGGTCAGCGCCGAGATCTGGGCGGCCACCGACGCGCCCGATACCGACTTCACCGCCAAGCTGCTCAACGTCTTTCCCGATGGGCGCGCCTATAATATCTGCGACGGAATCGTGCGGGCGCGGTTGCAGCATCCGGTGCCGCTGCAACAGGAAGCGGTCTACAAGTTCACGGTCGACATGTTCGCGACTTCGATCGTCATTCCGGCGGGCAATCGGCTGCGGGTCGAAATCTCGTCGAGCAACTTTCCGATGTACGAGCCCAACGCCAATTCCGGCAAGCGGCCCGGCACCGATCGCTATGAGGACCTGCGCCCCGCCCGGCAGACCGTGTTCCATGACGCGTCCCGCCCGAGCTGCATCATCCTGCCGGTCATTCCGGCCTGACGTCTGCATGGTCAGAAAGCGGCCAATCATACCCAATCCGCCGACTCAAGCGCATAGCCGGCAAACAGGAAATCGCGGATCGCGCAGATCCGGTCGCCATGCCAATCGACCAGCACGAAATGCGACGGCGTTTCTGTTCGGCCGCTTTCGAAGACGAGCATGGCTGGGCGGCCTTCGATCGCGCCGAGCGCGAACCGCCATTTCGTCGCTTCGGCGTAGCGCGCGAAATAGGGTGCGACCGTGTCGCGCCCCTGCCGGTTGAACCGGCTCACCAGATCCAGCTTCACATCGTCGGCAAGCATGGCGCGGATCGTATCGAAGTCGCCCGTGCGAAACAGGTCGACAAAGTGCGCCATCCTTTGACGAGACGCATCGGGCAGGAGCGGCGGACGGATGTCCGTGGACATCTGCGCAATTGCCGCAGCTCGGCGCGGCCGCGTTGAAGCGCGGACTTGGCGGCGGCCGGCGTGCAATCCGCGATACCGGCGATCTCATCGATCGAATCGCCGAGCACGCCCTTGAGGATCACCGCGCAACATATTTCCTGAAGCCCGGCATCGCCTTGGCGAGCGGGATGTGCGTGCCGAAATAATGGTTTTGGAATGCTTCGACGTCTGCAGGCCTTCGGTAGATGACGACCAATCGGGCCATTGTGTTTCTCCCATGCCTCAACGAATATGCAGGAGACGAAATGGCGACATGTAACGGATCGCGGCATCGAAAATATTTTCGGCGGCGGGGACGTAGCGGCGATGACGGGGCCTGCCGCGGCGCAAGTCCCGGCTAACCCGCGTTTCGCGCCTCCCAGTAATGGGCCGCGACCATGTCGAGATGCGCGCGCATCTCGCGCTCCGCGCGATCCGGATCGCGATCGCGGATCGCATCGCGAAGGCTGCGGTGCGCCGCGAACGCGGCCTGTTCCACCCGTTTCTTTTCCAGCACCCGCGCGCGCTGTTCGGTCAGCCAGCCATTCAAGGCCCGATACCCTTCGAAGATCAGGCCGTTGCGGGCGACTTCGGCGATCGCGAGGTGAAAGGCCACATCGGTTCGACCGAACGCTTCGGGGTCGCCCAGCGCCCGCTCATTGTCGCGCAGGGCCGCGTCGATCCGGTCGAGCTGGGCGCGATCGGCCTGGGTCGCCGCCAGCCGCACCAGCGCGATCTCGAGGATCGACCGCAGCCCCTGGAAATCGCGCACGCCCTTCTCGTCGGACAGATAGATCTGCACGGCGCCGGTCAGGCTCGCCACCAGCCGGTCGGCCTTCGGCTTGGTCACCCGCGCGCGTTCGCCATTGCTGACGACCACCAGCCCGCGCTGCTGCAACGACAGCAACGCATCCCTCACCGTGGCGCGCCCGACTTCGAACCGTTCCTGCAACTCGCGTTCGGACGGCAGCACGTCGCCGTCCGCCAGTTCGCCGGAGCGGATCAGGGCTTCGATCTGGCTCGCGATCTGCTCGTAGAGCCGTTCGCGTCTCACGGTCTGAAAGGCGGGCGGCATGATCCCCTCCTAGGCACCGGGCATCGCGATCGCAATCGAGCAATCGTCGCCTTGCAACCTATCCTATAGGTTGATAGGTCTATCGAGAAAAGGGGTGATGATGGTGAAACGGCGCAGCGAGCAAAGAGGCCGACATTCAACATCGACAACCTTTGGGCGCGACGCGGTATGACGATCGACATGAACGCCATGGCCTCGGCGGCGCCACGCGACTCTCAGCAGGTGGCGGTCATCACCGGCGCCGGGTCCGGCATCGGCCGGGCGGTGGCGATCCGGCTCGCCGATCAGGGGTGGCGGCTTTCGCTGATCGGCCGCCGGCAGGAAAGCCTGGACGAAACCCGCGAGCGATGCGCCGATCCCACCGCCGTCCTGACGATCGCCGCCAGCGTAACGGACGAACAGGCCGTCGACCGGGTGTTTGCGGCGACGGTCGCACGGTTCGGGCAGATCGACATGCTGTTCAACAATGCCGGGACGTTTCCGCCCGCCGACCGGTTCGACCGGATCGGCCTGTCCGATTGGCAGGCCACGATCGAGACCAATCTGACCGGCGCGTTCCTGTGCGCGCGCGCCGCGTTCCGCCACATGCTGGCGCGCATCCCCTCCGGCGGGCGGATCATCAACAACGGCTCGCTTTCGGCGCGGGTGCCGCGGCCGCACGCGGCCGCCTATACCGCCTCGAAACACGCCGTCACCGGCCTGACCAAGGCGATTCTGCTCGACGGCCGGGCGCATGGCATCGTCTGCAGCCAGATCGATATCGGCAACGCCGCGACATCGCTGGCCGCCGGCTTCAGCACCAATGCGTTGCAGGCCGACGGCCGACGGGTCGAGGAACCGATGATGGCGTGCGAGGATGTGGCGAACGCCGTGGCGATGATCGCGAACCTGCCGCTGGCGGCGAATATTCCCTTCATGACGCTGATGGCGTCCGGCATGCCGTTCGTCGGGCGCGGTTGAAGCGATGACGGACCCCTGGACCGAGGATCGCATATTCGATGTGATCATCGTCGGCGCGGGCGCCGCCGGTTGCGTGCTGGCGAGCCGTCTTTCGGAGGACAAGTCGCGCGTTGTGCTGCTGATCGAAGCCGGCGGGGATGCGTCGCCGGGTGGCGAGCATGCCGATATCCGCGATCCCTATCCGGTCGCATCGGGCAATCCCGCATGGCGCTGGCACGGCCTGCCCGCCATGGCGATCATCGATCCGGCAACCGGCGCGGTGCGGCGTGGCGCGGCGCCGTTGCAGGGGCGCGGCGTCGGCGGCGGTTCGAACATCAACGGCATGGCGGCCGACCGCGGCACATCGGCGGATTATGACGACTGGCGATCGCACGGCGCGCGGGGCTGGGGGTGGAACGATGTGCTGCCCTATTTCAGCAAGCTGGAACGCGACCTGGATGCGCATGCCGACGATGCCGCGCACGGGCAGGACGGGCCGATCCCGGTGCGCCGGCTGGCGCGCGCATCCTGGTCGCCCTTTGCCGCCATGATCGCCGATGTCCTGCAACGGCGGGGCTATCCGGCGATCGCCGATTCCAACAGCGATTTTCGCGACGGCGTGTCGGCGGTGCCGATGAACAGCCTGGCGACGGGACGGGTATCGGCAGCGGCCGCCTATCTGACCGCCAAGGTCCGCCGCCGGCCCAATCTGTCGATCTGCGCCAATGCGCAAGCCGAACGGGTGATCTTCGAGGGAAACAACGCCGTCGGGGTGGTCGCGACCGTGGCGGGCCGGCGGGTGCGGCTGCGGGGCCGCAGGACGATCCTGAGCTGCGGCGCGCTGCAGAGCCCGTTGCTGTTGCTGCGTTCCGGCATCGGGCCGGCGGCGCAACTGGCGCGGCACGGCATCGATCCGGTCCGCGACCTGCCCGGCGTCGGCAAGCAGCTGTACAATCATGTCGCGCTGACCCTGGCGACGCACCTCGAGCCCGCCGCCGTGCAATCCGCGCGCATCCCCTGGGCGTTCCAGAACTGGCTGCGCTATTCCTCGAAGCTTCCGGGCTGCGACGATCAGGACATGATGCTGATCCCGGTCAACAAGACCGCCTGGCACGCGCTGGGGCGGCGGGTGGCGGCGCTGACGGTGATCCTCACCAGACCCTGTTCGACCGGATCGATCGAGCTGTCCGACAGCGATCCAGCAGTGCCATGCATCCGCTTCAATCCGCTGGCGGACGATCGCGATCGCGCGCGGCTGATGGGCGGCGTCCGCTTCGTCCTGACCCTGTTGAGCGATCCCGCGGCGCGGGCGATGACCGGCGACATCTTCCTGCCGGGCGGGAAGCTGGTCGCCCGGCTGTCGCACCGCCGCTTGCGGCACCGCGTGCTTGCCGCCGTCATCGCGCCCTTCTTCAACCTGCGCCCCGTTCGCCGGCTGGCATTCGCCCGGCGCCTGGTCGATCCCGCCGCGTTGCTGGCCGATGATGCGCGGCTGCGCGAGCTTGTCGAGGCCAATGTGCAGCCGGTCCATCACTGGTGCGGCACCTGTCCGATCGGCGACGTGGATGATGCCGATGCGGTGGTCGACGGCAAGGGGCAGGTCCATGGGGTCGACGGGCTGCATGTCGTCGATGCCTCGATCTTTCCCACGCTGCCGCGCGCCTGCACGCATTTGCCGGTGCTGATGACGGCCGAGAAGATCGCCGACGCGATCCGGACGTCGGACCGGATCGAAGCCGATATGGCGAAGGGAGCGTGAGCCGATGATCATCCTGTCCGACGGCGATTTCCAATATGAGGTGGTCGAGGGCTGGGCCCGAATTCCCGAAGATCTGCACCTGGGCGATGTCGCGGCGATCGCGCTCGACCGCAGCGAGAATGTCTATCTCTTCACCCGCGGCACAGAGCCCGTGATCGTGCTCGATCCGCAGGGCAATGTCCTGCGAAGCTGGGGGCATGGGATGTTCGGCAGCGCGCACGGCCTCGATATCGGCCCTGACGGCGCGGTCTATTGCACCGATGTCGGCCATCATGTCGTCCGCAAGTTCACGCCCGAAGGACGGCTGCTGCTCGAGATCGGCATGCCCGGCAAGCCCGCGCCCCTGATGAGCGGCGAGCCGTTCCGCGCGTGCACGCATACCGCGCTGGCGCCGTCGGGCGAGATCTACGTCTCCGACGGCTATGGCAATGCGCGCGTCCACAAATATGCGCCTGACGGCAAATTGCTGCTGAGCTGGGGCGAGTGCGGCAGCGGCGCGGGGGAATTCTATGTGCCGCACAACATCGTGTGTGACGACGAGGGGTGGGTCTATGTCGCCGATCGCGAGAATCACCGCGTCCAGGTGTTCGACGGCAAGGGCCGCTATGAAACCCAGTGGAACAACATGCACCGGCCCTGCGCCCTGTGCCGGGGCGCCGCGGCGGACGGGCTGTTCTATATCGGGGAGCTTGGCCCCGCGCTCGACTGGACGCTCGATTTCCCCAATCTGGGCCCGCGTATCAGCATCCGGGACGCGGCCGGCAACAATCTGGCGAAGCTGAGCGCCGGGCCGGCCGGGATCGGCGCGGGGCGCTTCATCGCGCCGCACGGCATCGCGGTGACGGCGGGCGGCGACATCTATGTCGGCGAAGTGAGCTATGCCGCCTGGCGGCGCAGCTTTCCGGCGGTGGAGAAGCCGTCATCGCTGCCCACGCTGCACAAATTGCGGCGGATCCATGCACCCGGCGGATCGCGGTGATGGCCGGCCCGGATGTCGAGCCGATCGTCGATCCCGATCTGCCGATCGTCGATGCCCACCATCATTTCTTCTACAAGCCCGGCAGCCCGGTCGGCGCGAGCCGGTTCGACCGCTATCTGGCCGACGAGCTGCTGGCGGACATCGTCGGCGGCCACGATATCCGCGCGACCGTCTTCATCGATTGCCGGCTGATGTACCGGCAGGACGGGCCCGAGCAACTGCGCGCGCTGGGCGAGGTCGAATATGCCAATGGCGTGGCCGCGATGGGGGCATCGGGACTGGCGGGGCCCGTCAGGCTGTGCGCCGCGATCGTCGGCAACGCCGATCTGCGCCTGGGTGCGGCGGTCGCCCCGGTGATCGAGGCGCATGTCCGCGCGGGGGGCGGCCGCTATCGCGCGGTGCGCAACAATCTGGCCTACAGCACGGATCGCGGCGGATTGCTCGGGCGGCTGTCGGGCATGCCCGGCACCATGGCCGATCCGCACTATCGCAAGGGGGTGGCATGCCTCGCGCAATTCGGCCTGTCGCATGAGGTGACGATCCTGGAAACGCAGCTGGGCGAACTGGTCGATCTGACGCGGGCCGTGCCGGACACGCCGACCATCCTGGGGCATTTCGGCATGCCGCTCGGCATTTCCGGCTATGCCGGCAAGCTGGCGGAGCGGTTTCCGCTGTGGCGGGCGGCGATGCGCGATCTGGCCGCATGCCCCAATGTGACGGTGAAGCTGGGCGGCGCGACGATGGTGATGGGGCTGCCCTCGTTCCAGGCCCCTGCCCCGGCATCCTCGCTGCAGCTAGCCGCCGAATTGCAGCCCTATTTCGACAGCTGCCTCGAGCTGTTCGGCGCGGCGCGCTGCATGTTCGAGAGCGACTATCCGATGTCGTCAAGGACCGCGTCCTATGCCACCTTGTGGAACGCCTACAAGCGGCTGGCGGCGGGCTGCTCGGCCGCCGAGAAGCGGCAGCTGTTCTCGGGCACGGCGTGCGCCGCGTACCGGATCGACCCGGCGGAGATCGGGTTGTCCGATCCCGCGTCAACAGCAGAGGAGCATCGATGAGCGCCTATTGGATCGGCCGTGCGCGGGTGCGGGAACCCGCGATATTCCAGCAATATGCCGCACAGGTTTCCGCGATCGCGCACAAATTCCCCTATGAGGTGCTGGCGCGCGGCGGTCAGTCCGTGACGCTCGAAGGGGCGGAGGCGTTCAACCGCTTCGTCCTGCTGCGCTTTGCGTCGATGCGGCAGGCGATCGAATATTACAACTCGCCCGAATATCAGGCGGCGGTGGCGATCCGCAGACAGGGCGGCGACGCGGAGATCGTGATTACGCAAGGGCCGTAGCGACAACCGCTTTGACGCGCTTTCCAACACGTGAAAGAAGGCGCGACGGCTGGGGGAGGAAGCATCATGGCACCTGGGATTGGCGATACCGCCGGAGCGGCACGGGCCATCGCGCCCCGGCCCTGGTATCGTCACCTCTATGTGCAAGTGCTCGTCGCGATCGCGGCGGGCATCCTGCTCGGCCATTTCGCGCCGGAAACGGGCGAGCGGCTGAAGCCGGTCGGCGATGCGTTCATCAAGCTGGTCAAGATGATCATCGCCCCGGTGATCTTCCTGACGATCGTGACCGGCATCGCGGGGATGCGCGACCTGGCCTCGGTCGGGCGCGTCGCGGGCAAGGCCTTCGCCTATTTCCTGTTCTTTTCCACCCTGGCGCTGATCGTCGGGATGGTGGTCGCCAACGTCGTGCGGCCGGGTGCGGGGCTGAACATCGATCCGGCGACGCTCGATGCGGGCAAGGTCGCGCAGTTCGCCGAAAAGGCGCATGAAACGACGCTGACCGGATTTCTGCTGGGCATCATCCCCGACACCTTCCTGTCCGCGCTGACCGAAGGCAACATCCTCCAGACGCTGTTCGTCGCGATCCTGTTCGGCATCGGCCTCGCGCTGATCGGGGAACGGGGCGAGCGCATGCTATCGGCGCTCGACAGCCTGTCGCTCGCGGTGTTCAAGGTGGTCGAGATCGTGATGCGCGCCGCCCCGATCGGCGCGTTCGGCGCGATGGCGTTCACGATCGGCGCCTATGGCGTCGGCACGCTCGCCAATCTCGCCGCGCTGGTCGCCACCTTCTACCTCACTTCGCTGCTGTTCGTGATCGTCGTGCTGGGCGTGGTGAGCCATCTGGCGGGCTTTTCGATCTTTCGCCTGATCGGCTATCTCAAGGCCGAGCTGCTGCTGGTGCTCGGCACCTCGTCGTCGGAAAGCGCGCTGCCCAGCCTGATCGAGAAGCTGGAGCGCGCGGGCTGCCCCAAATCGATCGTCGGGCTGGTCGTGCCGACGGGGTACAGCTTCAACCTCGACGGCACCAACATCTATATGACGCTGGCCGCGCTGTTCATCGCGCAGGCGTGCAATGTCGAACTGACGATCGGCCAGCAACTGCTGCTGCTGGGCGTCGCGATGCTGTCGTCCAAGGGCGCGGCCGGGGTGACCGGCGCGGGCTTCATCACGCTGGCGGCGACGCTGTCGATCGTGCCGGCGGTGCCGGTCGCGGGGATGGCGCTGATCCTGGGGATCGACCGGTTCATGTCGGAATGCCGCAGCCTGACCAACTTCATCGGCAATGCGGTGGCGACCGTGGTGGTCTCGCGCTGGGAAGGGCGGCTGGACCGCGGCATGTTCGACGCTGCGCTGGCGGGCCGGGCGCCCCATGTCGCCGACATGGCGGCCGACGACATCCCCGACTGATGCGCCCCGCTTTACCCAGATCAACGATGGGAACCTAACGCAACGCCTCCTGTTGTCCGGGCAAGCAGGAGACATCATTCATGGCAACCCGGTTCGTCCGCGGCGATATGCTCGCGGAATCGCAGTTCCTTACCCCCAGCTTTCAGCGCGGCCTGGCACATTGGAATCACCAACGGCTTTCGCCCGGCTTTCCCCAGGACGATTGGCAGCGCCTGTTCGAGCGCGACATCCGCATGCAGCGGCTGGAAGGCGCGTTCCTTGAGGAATTGCGCGCGCAGGTGATCGACCAGGCGGCCGCCGCGCCGACCGATGCCGATGCGTTCATGGCCTGGTTCGAAGGATTGGCGCGGACCGGCCCCGGCCAGGGCGATCCGCTGTTCCCATGGCTGCGCGACGTGGCGGACATCGGCCAGTTCCGCTGGTTCTTCGAACAGGAAGCGGCGGGCGAGGCCGGGTTCGACGACCTCGTCGCGATGACCCAGGTGAAACTGCCGGTGCGGCCCAAGCTGGAGCTGGCGCGCAACTATTGGGACGAGATGGGGCATGGGACGCAGATCGGCATGCATGGCCCGATGCTCGATGCGCTGGTCGAGACGCTGCAGGTCGATCCCTCGATCGAGCGGACGCGATGGGAGAGTCTGTGCCTGGCCAATGCGATGACCGCGATGGCGAGCACGCGCCGCTATGCGTGGCATTCGGTCGGCGCGTTGGGCGTGATCGAGCTGACCGCACCGGGCCGCTCGGCGATGGTCGCGGACGGGCTCAAGCGGCTCGGCTTTTCCGGCAAGGAGCGGCGCTATTTCTCGGTCCATGCCGTGCTCGACGTCAAGCACAGCGCGGCGTGGAACAAGGAAGCGATCCGCCCGGCAGTGGAGGAAGACCCGCGCCGCGCCACCGCGATCGCGGAAGGCGCGCTGATCCGGCTGAACTGCGGGGCGCGCTGTTTCGACGCCTATCGCGCGGCGTTGTGGGGCTGAGTCTTCTCCGCCTTGATGAACCGTTCCCCTGCGAAAGCAGGGGCCCAGGATTCCGGGCGCATCGCCCGTGGCTCTGGACCCTGCTTTCGCAGGGGAACAGATCCGCTCAAGCGCCTAACCCTCGGCCCCTTAACCCTCGGCCCCCTAACCCTCGGCCCAGTGCCGCAACAGGCTGTGCGCGATGGCGTAGGGCGGCGGCGCGCCGAAGCGGGCGGCGGGATCGCCGGCGAGCGCCGCGCGCGCCTCGTCGCGGGTGACCCAGAAGCCGTCCTCCAGCTCGTTGGCGTCGAGCGTCAGTGCGTCGTCTTCCGCTTCGGCGATGCACGCGATCATCAGCGATGAGGGAAACGGCCAGGGCTGGCTGGCGACGTAGCGAACATTGCGCGTGCGGATGCCGGCTTCCTCCAGCGTCTCGCGCGTTACCGCTTCCTCGATCGATTCGCCGACCTCGACGAAGCCGGCGAGCGCCGAATAGCGGCCGGGCGGCCAGCTCGCCTGGCGCGCGACGAGCGCCCTGCCCTCATATTCCGCCAGCATGATGACCACCGGGTCGGTGCGCGGAAAATGTTCCGCCTCGCAGCCGGTGCAGCGGCGCGCCCAGCCGGCGCGGAAGATCGCGGTCGCGCCGCCGCAATTGGCGCAGAAGCCGTGGCGCTGGTGCCAGTCGATCAGGCTGCGCGCCGCGGCATAGAGCCCCGCCTGGTCGGGCGGCATCAGGCCGAGCATGTGGAACAGCGCGGGCGAGCGCAGCGCGGCATGGCGTTCGCGCTGGCGCAGCGGCGCGAAATGCGGCTTGCCGGCGATATAGCCGAGCAGCAGCGGCTGTGCATCGTCGGGCAGGTCAGCGAGGCTGGTCCAGACCAGCTGCCCTTCATGGTCGAGTTCGGGATCGAGGCCGTTGAGCTTGAGCAACCGCGCGCGCCAGTCGCCGAGCGCGCGGTCGAGCGCCTCGGGATCGTTGCGTTCGTGATCGGCGCGGTCGAGCGCGGCGCCGGTGAAGCCGACCGTGACGCTCACGGGCGCGGTGCGCCGGCATAGATCGCCCTGATCGCATCGTCGCGCAGCGGCCATTTGTCGGACGGCATGTAATTGACCATCACGGTCGCCCGCACCTTGTTCACCGGATCGATCCAGGCAGTGGTCCCGGCCGCGCCGCCCCAGCCATAGGTGCCCGTGGCCGGGCGGCCGGGGCCGCTTTCGAGATAGATCGAGCCGCCCGCGCCGAACCCGAATTTGACCGCCGCGGTGTCGCCGCCGCTGCGCCCCGGCACGGTGAACGCGCCGACCGCCGCGGGCAGCAGGTTCGACATCGCCAGCCGCACCGTCTCCGCCTTCATCACGCGCACGCCGTCCAGCGTGCCTTCGTTGACCAGCATGTGCAGGAAGCGGTCGTAATCGCGCGCCGACATGACCAGCCCCGCGCCGCCATAGGGAAAGGAGGGCGGCGTAGCGAAGACGGAGACGACGGGTCGATCAAACGGCACCAGGCGCCGGCCCACCCACAGATAATTAGTGGCGAAACGGCCGATCTCGCCTTGCGGCACGGTCCAGTAGCTCGATCTCATGCCGAGCGGCCTGAACATCCGCGTCTCGACGAACCGCTCGAACGGCATGCCGCCCGCGACCTCGATCACGCGGGCCAGCACGTCGAGGCTGATCGAATAGCTCCACACCGTCCCCGGATCGGCGATCAGCGGCAGCGTGGCGACGCGGTCCGCGAATTCCTTGAGCGAGGACGGGCGGACCCTGCGCAAGGCCGGTTCGGCCGCCGGCGCAAGCGCGGCCGGGGCGATGCCAAGCCGGTCATATTCGGCGAGCAGCGGTCCCTTGGTAACGATCGAATAGCCCAATCCCGCCGTGTGGGTCAGCAGGTGGCGTACGGTGATCGGCCGCACGGCCGGGCGCGCGGCGAGACTGCGCGCCGGGTCGGTCAGCACCTTCATCGACCTGAAGCCGGGAATGAAGTCGGCAATCGGCTGGTCGAGCCCGAGCTTGCCGTCCTCGACCAGCATCATCGCGGCCATGCCGGTGATCGGCTTGGTCATCGAATAGACGCGCCACAGCGAATCGATATCGGCCCGTGCCGCGCCCGGTTCGCCGGCGAGCGCGCCCGCCGCCACCACCGTCGGCGGCACGTCGCCACGGGCATAGGCGACGACGATGCCGGGCGCCCTGCCGTCCGCGACATAGGATCGCGCGAAAGCGGTAACCGCGTCGGTCGCCGGGGCGGCCTGCGCCGGCGCGCGCGGCGCGACCGCCTGTCCGATCGCGACGGGCACGGCCATGATGGCGATCACCGCCGACGCCGCACCGGCGACCCACATCCTCTTCATCGCATCCTCCGCATCCGTTGCGCCGCCTTGGCGAACACGGTGGGCAATCCCGCCGAATCGAGATCGGCGATCGGCCACCACTCGCCGTGCGCAACATCTGAATGCCCGTCGATGACGGCGCTCGCAAGCGCGCTGACCAGTTCAAAATGGGTGAAGCCGTGGCTCACCACGGCATTATGCAGCATCCAGCCGGCAGCGAACGGCGCGCCGGCAAGGCCGGGCGGCACGTCCCCCCACGGCCCGGTCGGCAGCGCGCGCATGCCGCCGAGCAGTCCCTTGGCCGGGCGGCGCACCAGCAGCACGTCGCCGTTGCATTCGGCCCAGAACATCGTGCCGTAACGTATTGGGCGCGCTTTCTTCTTCGTCTTGACCGGATAGGCCTCAGGCATCGCCTGCGCCCGCGCATCGCAACGGTCGGCCAGCGGACAGAGCAGGCATCTGGGCGAGCGCGGGGTACAGATCGTCGCGCCCAGATCCATCATCGCCTGCGCGAAATCCCCCGCCCGTTCGGCCGGCGTGATCGAATCGGCCAGATCGCGGATGCGCGGCCTGGCGCCGGGCAGCGGATCGGCCAGCGCGAACAGCCGCGCGACGACTCGCTCGACATTGCCGTCGACCACCACCGCGCGCTGGCCGAACGCGATCGCCGCGACGGCGGCGGCGGTGTAAGGGCCGAAGCCGGGGAGTTCGCGCAGTTCGGCCTCGGTGCCGGGCAGCCGTCCGCCATGCCGATCCGCCACCGCGCGGGCGGCGGCGAGCAGGTTGCGCGCGCGGGCATAATAGCCAAGGCCGGCCCAGGCGCTCATCAGATCGGCATCGTCGACCGCGGCGAGGCTGGCGAAATCGGGCCAGCGCGCGGTGAATTTCTCGAAATAGGGGATGACGGTCGCAACCTGCGTCTGTTGCAGCATCACCTCGGAAAGCCACACGCGATACGGATCGGGCGGCGGCGTGCCGGGCGGCGCGCGCCACGGCAGACGGCGCGCATTGGCATCGTACCAGGCGAGCAGCGGCCCGGAGACCTGCTTGCCGATATCGCGAGAGGCGTTGTCGGGCACGCCCCGCCTATGGCATGGTCGGATCGAATGCGTAAGCCGACCGCCCCGCCCGAGCCGCCCAAGCGCAGCAACCGCCTTCGCCCGGTGGCCGAGCTGGTGCCCGATGTCGGGCGCGTCGCCTTTCGCAAGTTCGGCTTCGTGCAGAGCGCGGTGGTGCGGCGGTGGAGCGAGATCGTCGGCGAGCGTTATGCCGGCGTGTCGGCGCCCGAATCGATTCGCTTTCCGCGCGGCGAACGCGCCAACGGCGTGCTGAGCCTGGTGGTGCAGGGCGCGCACGCGCCGATGATGCAGCATATCGCGCCCGAGATCATGGAGCGGGTCAACCGCTTCTTCGGCTATCCGGCGGTGGCGCGCGTCGCGATCCGGCAGGGCGACGTGGTGCGCCCGCCCCGCCCGGCCCCGCTGCCCGAGCCGGCGCCGATTTCCGTGGAAATGGGCGAGAGCCTGCGCGGCATCGTCGATCCGGAACTGCGCGCGGTGCTCGAAGGGCTGGCCGCCGGGGTGGCGATGCCGGTGCTGAAACTGGGAAAGATCGATTGATGCGCGCGATGTTGCGGCTGGCCGGCCTGTTGCTTTCGTTGATCGCGGGCGCGCTGCTCGCCACCGCGGCGCCTGCCCAGTCCGCCAAGGATTGGCGCATGGCGGTGGTGAAGCTGCCGTCGGGCGCCTTTGCCATCGGCAATCCGGCGGCAAGGGTGAAGCTGGTCGAATATCTGAGCTTCACCTGTCCGCATTGCGCGCATTTCGTCGCACAATCGAAGGCCCCGCTGCACGACGATCTGGTGCGCCGCGGCGTGGTGCGGGTGGAATTCCGCCATGCGGTGCGCGACCCGCTCGACATGGCGGCGTCGCTGCTGGCCCGCTGTGCCGGGCCGCGCGACTTCGCCGGGGCCAGCGCGGCGATGTTCGCGAGCCAGGCGGACTGGTACGGCCAGGGCGTCACCTGGTGGCAGGCCAATGGCGCCGCGTTGGGCAGCCAGACCGAATTGGCGCGGATCAAGGCGCTGGCGAACGGATCGGGCCTTGCCCGGCTGATGCGCGGGCGCGGCATGACGCAGGCGGCGATCGACCGGTGTTTCGCGGCGCCCGCCGATCTCAATGCGGTGACCGCGATGACCAAGGCGTCATGGGCCGCGATCCAGGGCACGCCAAGCTTCACCGTCAACGACGCCCCCGCCGCGGCAAGCGACTGGGCGGGCCTGGAACCGCAATTGCGCGCGGCGGGCGCGCGCTGACCCCTTTTCGAATGGAGAGTGACTGAATGCGTATGGCGATCGGATTGGCCGCGGCGACCCTGCTGGCGGCATGCGGCGGCGGCGAAGGCGACAATATCACCACCGCGCCCTCGGCGCTCGTTGCCGGCGCCACCGCCCCCGCCGGCACGCAATGGGTCGACAAGGTCGAACAGACGCCCGAAGGCGGTTTCCGCATGGGCAATCCCGATGCGCCGATCAAGCTGATCGAATATGGATCGCGCACCTGCAGCCATTGCGCCGCCTTTGCCAATGGCGGCGGCGCGGAAGGGCTCAAAACCTATGTCGCGACCGGCAAGGTCAGCTTCGAATTCCGCGACTTCCTGCTCAACCCGATCGATCTGGGCGCGGCGCTGCTGGGCCAGTGCGGCGGGCCCGGCCCGTTCTTCGCGATCATGGACCAAATGTATGCGCAGCAGGCCGATATCCTGAAGAACGCGCCCGGCCAGGACGATCCCGCGCTCAAGCAGATCGAGGCGATGCCGGCGCAGCAGCGCACCGCCGCGATCGCCGAACGCTTCGGCTATCTCGCCTTCGTGCAGGAACGCGGCGTGCCCGAGGCGCAGGCCCGCGCGTGCCTCGCCGATCCGGCGAAGACGGCGGCGCTGGTCAAGGGCAACGAGGATGCGACCAAACAGTACAACATCCCCGGCACGCCCACCTTCATCCTCAACGGCAAGGTGCTGGACAATATCGGCACCTGGCCGCAGGTCGAGGCGGCGCTGAAGGCCGCCGGGGCCTGATTCGCGGCGCGGGGGCGGGGCGATGCAGATCAAGCGGCTCCGCCTCACGGGGTTCAAGAGCTTCGTCGACCCGGCCGACCTGCGCATCGAACCGGGACTGACCGGCATTGTCGGCCCCAACGGGTGCGGCAAGTCGAACCTGCTCGAGGCGCTGCGCTGGACGATGGGCGAGAACAGCGCCAAGTCGATGCGCGGCGCGGGCATGGAGGATGTGATCTTCGCCGGCACCGTGACCCGGCCGCAGCGCGACTTCGCTGAAGTCTCGATCCTGGCCGATCAGGCCGATGACGGCCCCGACGGACCGGGTGGCGAGCTGGAGGTGGTCCGCCGGATCGAGCGTGGCGCGGGATCGGCCTATCGCATCAACGGGCGCGACGTGCGGGCAAAGGACGTGGCGCTGCTGTTCGCCGACAGCGCGACCGGGGCACATTCCCCCGCGCTGGTCAGTCAGGGGCGGATCGGCGCGATCATCATGGCCAGGCCCGGCGAGCGGCGCCAGATGCTGGAGGAAGCGGCGGGCATTTCCGGCCTGCATGTGCGCCGCAAGGATGCCGAACAGCGGCTGCGCGCGACCGAGGCGAACCTGGCCCGGCTGGACGAGGTGATTTCGGATCAGGAGGCGCGCGCCTCGACGCTGAAGCGGCAGGCGCGGCAGGCGGAACGCTATCGCGAACTTTCCGATCGCATCCGCACCGCCGAAGGCCGGATGATCTTCGCACGCTGGCGCGACGCGACGGCGGCGGCGGACCAGGCGAAACAGGAAGCGGCGACGGCCGAGGCGGTGGTGGCACAACGGACGGCGGCGCAGGAGGAAGTGCTGGCGGCGCAGCAGGCGGCGGCGGGCGTGCTGGCCGGATTGCGCGCGGAGTCGCTGACGTTGCGCGACCGCGCGAGCGAGGCGCAGCACCGGCTGGCCACGCTGCGCGGTGAGCGCGCGGCGGTCGAACGGCGCATCGTCGATCTGGCCGACAGCGCGGCGCGGCTGGAAGCGGACAAGGGCCGCGAGGGTGCGCTGGCGCATGACGCGGCCGAGGCGCTGGCCCGGCTGGGTGACGAAGCGACGGCGCTGGGTCAACGGATCGAGGATGCCGAGCGCGGCCTGCCCGCACTGGCGGCGGCGCTGGCCACCGCCGAACAGCACGCGCGCGACACCGAAGTGCAGCTGGCACAATCGCTTTCGGCGCAAGCGAGCGAGGCGGCAGAGATCCGCGTGGCCGATGCGGCCTTCACCGCCGCGCGCGCGCGAATGGAGCGGGCCGAGCGCGAGGCGGCACGGATCAATGCCGAACTGAACGCACTGGGCGATCCCGAACCGCTGCAGGCCGAGCGCAAGCGTGCCGCCGACACCAAGGCGCAGGCCGAACGGCAGGCGGAGACCGGCCGCACCGGGCTCGCGCGCGCCGACGCCGCCGAGCGCGCCGGGCATGAGGTACAGGCGCGGGCCCGCACCGCGCGCGCGCAGGCGCATGCCGAACTGGCGCAACTCGACAGCGAGGCGGCGGCCCTGGCCAGGGCGACGCGGCCGAGCGGCAAGGACCGACTGCTCGATCGGCTGAAGGTCACGCCCGGTTATGAGCGTGCGCTGGCGGCGGCGCTGGGCGACGATCTGGAGGCCGGGCTGGATGCCGGCGAAGAACGCTATTGGTCCGGTGCCGAGCGGCTGGCGGGCGATCCCGACGCGGCGTCGGGAACCACGCCGCTCGCCCGGCATGTCGAGGCGCCCCCCGCCCTCGCCCGGCGGCTGGCGCAGGTGCTGGTGGCGGAGAAGGATGCCGGCCAGCCGCTGGCGGTCGGACAGCGGCTGGTCACGCTGGCCGGCGTATTGCGGCGATGGGACGGCTATGTCGCCAGATCGGGCGGCGCGGCGGCGGCAGAGCGGCTGGAGCGGGTCAACCGGCTGAGCGCCATCGGGAAGGCGCGGCCCACGGCGGTGCGTGCGGTCGACGCCGCCGATGCCGAGCTGGCGCGGATCGACGGCGATATCGCCGAGGCGCGGCGACAGGCGGCGGACTGCAAGCATGTGCTCGACCATGCCGAGCATGCGGCGCGCGAGGCGGCGCGGGCCGAGGACCGCGCGGCGGCGGCGATCGAACGGCTCGACGCGCAGCGGGCGGACATCGCGGCGCGGCGCGCACGCGCGGCGGCCGAGCAGGATGAAGCGACGAGCGAGCTGACGCGGGCGGAAGCGGCAAAGGCGGCGTTGCCCGACGGCAGCGCGACGCGGGCGCGCGTGGCGGCGCTGTCGAACGAAGCCGAGCAACGCCGTGCCGCAGTCGCCGCGGCGCGGGCGGAGCGTGGCAGCCAGGAACGCGATATCGCGAGCGCGCGCGAGCGGCTGGCGGCGGCGCAGGCCGAACGCCGTGGCTGGACGTCACGCGCGGGCGAGGCGGCGCGGCGCATCGCCGAAATGGACAAGCGCGCCGCCGAACTGATCGAGGCGCGCGAGGCGTTGAGATCCAGACCCGCCGAGCTGGATGCCGCCGTTGCCGGCGCGGAGGCGGCAAGCGAGGCGCTGCGCGGCGAAAGCTCGGCCGCGCAACTCGCCGAACAGCAGGCCGAGGCCGCGTTGCGCGATGCCGAGGGCGCGGTGCGCGCGGCCGGCGATGCGCTGGGCGGTGCGCGCGAGGCGCGCGCCGGGGCGGTCGCGCGGCTGGAAAACCAGGAGATGCGCCGGATCGAGATGGGGCGGTTGTCGGGCGAGCGGTTCGAATGCCCCCCGCCCCTGTTGCCGCAGCGCGCCGGGTTCGCGCAAGACACCGTGCGCGCGCCGCAGGACGAATCCGCCGGCCACGACCGGCTGATCGCCGAGCGCGAGCGGATCGGCCCGGTCAACCTCGTCGCGGAGACCGAACTGGCCGAGCTGACCGCCACCGCCGAGGCAAGCGCGACCGAGCGCGACGAACTGGCCCAGGCGGTGCATCGCCTGCGCGGCAGCATCGGCACGCTGAACCGCGAGGGGCGGCAGCGGTTGCTGGCAGCGTTCGAGGCGGTCGACCGGCATTTCCGGCGGCTGTTCACCACCTTGTTCAACGGCGGCCAGGCGCATCTGGCGCTGATCGACAGCGACGATCCACTGGAAGCGGGGCTTGAGATCATGGCGCAGCCGCCGGGCAAGAAGCTGCAATCGCTGACCTTGCTGTCGGGCGGCGAGCAGGCGTTGACCGCGGTGGCGCTGATCTTCGCGCTGTTCCTGACCAACCCGGCGCCGATCTGCGTGCTGGACGAGGTCGATGCGCCGTTGGACGACGCCAATATCGAACGGTTCTGCGACCTGCTCGACGCGATGACGCGCGAGACGGCGACCCGCTACCTGATCGTCACCCACAACGCCGCGACGATGAGCCGCATGCACCGCCTGTTCGGCGTGACGATGGTGGAACGCGGGGTCAGCCGCCTGGTCAGCGTGGACCTGGGCGGCGCGGAAACGCTGTTAGCGGCGGAGTAGAAACACCGCGTGTTCGGCGCGGAAATTGGCGGCGGCGGCGCTGGTCAGCCGGTCGCCCGACAGGAACCATGCCTGCTCCACCGTGATCCCGCGATCGCGCACATGTGCGCGGAAATCGTCGACCGTCACATGGTGGATGTTGGGCGTTTCATACCATGCCACCGGCAACAGCCGCGTGACCGGCATGCGCCCGCCCCACAACAGCGATAGCCGCACCCGCCAATGCGCGAAATTGGGGAACGAGACGACCGCGCGCTCGCCGATGCGCAGCAGATGGTCGAGCACGAGATGCGGCCGCATCGTCGTCTGCAGCGTCTGGCTGAGGATCGCATAGTCGAAGCTGTGGTCGGGATAATCGGCCAGGTCGCGATCGGCAT
This sequence comes from uncultured Stakelama sp., assembly GCA_964413495.1. Lineage (GTDB taxonomy): Bacteria > Pseudomonadota > Alphaproteobacteria > Sphingomonadales > Sphingomonadaceae > Sphingomonas. The sequence continues at coordinate 43,858 of CAYPRW010000010.1, forward strand.
CGCCCTGGATCACCGACAGGCCCCGCCCCACCGCCGCCGCGACATTGGCGGCGTCGAGCTCCAGCCCGCGCGCGTCGCAGCCGCGTTCGTCACGCAGCGCCGCCATCAATGCGCCGTCGCCGCAGCCGACATCCAGCACGCGACTGCCGGGCGTGACGTTGGCGGCGATGATCGCGAGATCGGGGCGGAGTGAACTCATATTGATTCACGCGAAGGCGCGAAGGCGCAAAAGGAAGAAGATGGGTTCACGCGGAGGCGCGGAGACGCGGAGGTGTCGTTCTGCCTTGCGGCGTCAGCCGCCTTGCCAAATCCATTGCAGCCGGCCAACGATTGGAAGATAGGGCCGCTGTCGCGGCAGAGATCCTTCTTCTCCGCGTCTCCGCGCCTCCGCGTGAACAAAATCTTCTTCGCGCCTTCGCGCCTTTGCGTGAACCCACTCATCGCCCGCCCCTCAGAAAGCCGTCGACCACGCGGTTCAGCTCCGGCGCGTCGAGCAGGAAGGCGTCATGGCCGTAAGGGGACGACAGCTCGACGAAGCTGACCGGCGCGCCCGCCGCGTTGAGCGCATGGACGATGCCGCGCGACTCGCGCGTCGGATAGAGCCAGTCGGTGTCGAAGCTGACCAGGCAGAAGCGCGCCTTGGTCTCGCGGAATGCGTTGGCCAGCACGCCGCCATGCTCCTCGGCCAGGTCGAAATAGTCCATCGCGCGGGTGATATAGAGATAGGCATTGGCGTCGAACCGGTCGACGAACGACAGGCCCTGATGGCGCAGATAGCTTTCCACCTGGAAATCGGCGTCGAACCCGAACGTCTTCGCTTCGCGCGCCTGCAGCTTACGGCCGAACTTCTCGGTCAGCCCGGCTTCGGAAAGATAGGTGATGTGCGCCGCCATCCGCGCCACCGCGAGGCCCGCGGCGGGCGGTTCGGCGCCGTAATAGGCGCCGCCGTTCCAGCGCGGATCGGCCATCACCGCCTGGCGCCCGACCTCGTGGAACGCGATGTTCTGCGCCGAATGCCGCGCGGTCGAGGCGATCACCACCGCCGCCTCGACGCGATCGGGAAAGGTGGCGGGCCAGCTCAACGCCTGCATCCCGCCCATCGATCCGCCGACCACCGCCTTCAATCGCCCGACGCCCAGATGATCGAGCAGCATCGCCTGCGCGCGCACCATGTCGCGGATCGTGATGACCGGGAAACGCATCCCCCAGGGCGCACCGGTCGCGGGGTTGATCGTGGCGGGGCCGGACGTGCCCATGCAACTGCCCAGCACGTTGGCACAGACGATGAAGTGACGGTCGGGATCGATCGGCCTGCCCGGCCCCACCATGCGCGTCCACCAGCCCGGCTTGCCCGTCACCGGATGCGGCGAGGCGACGTGATGGTCGCCGGTCAGCGCGTGGCAGATCAGGATCGCATTGCCGCCGCCGGGCGCGAGCGTGCCATAGGTCTCGTACGCGATCTCGACCAACGACAGCAGCGCCCCGCCGTCGAGCCGCAGCGGCCCCGGCAGCGTGACATGGCGGGCAAGGCCGAACCGCGCATCGTTTGACATCGGCGGGGTGTTAGGGCCGAGCGTCGGCGCGTTCAAGCAGCGTCGCGCCGCCGCCGCGCCGCGACGATCGCATCGGCGGCGAGCCGGCCGGTCTGCGCGCCGCCGTTCATGAAGCCGACCCAGGCGTCTGAGACATGTTCGCCGGCAAAGATCACCCGCCCCGCCACCGCCTGCTGGCGTTCGGCGGGCGTGTCGGATTCGATCCAGAACAGCGGGCCGAACCGCGTGAGCTGCCCCGGCGCGCTGTTGGTATAGGCGCCCAGCGTCAGCGCGTCGTTGCACCAGTTGGTGCGGCGGACAATGCCGTCGGCGACCGCTTGCCGGATGCCGGGCACCGCAGGCTCGGTAAGGCCGGCAAAGGCGGACATCAGCGTCTCGGGCGCGTCCTTCCCGGCGGCGGCGACCTGATCGCCGCCCAGGAACCAGTTCCATACCGGCCCACCGCCCGCGACGCCCTGTACCGTGCCGTCCCAGCCCAGCGAATAGGCCGATGAGGCATCCCACAATTCGCCGCCCGGTCCCAGCACGGCCGCCCAGGGTGCGGCGCCGGCGGTCACCTGCACCTTTTCGTTCCGGCCGAGATCGGCCTGGGCGATGAACTGCCGCCAGCGCGGCGAGAGCGGGACGGCGAATTCGATCTGGCGCAGGATCGGCGCGGGCGTGGCGACGATGACGATGTCCGCCCGCGCGACCGTGCCGTCGAGGAACGACAGCGCGACGTCGCCACCGGTGTCGCGGATCGCGCGCAGCCGCCGCCCGGTCTCGATCCGGTCGCGATACCGATCGGCGATCGCGACGGCCAGCCGCCCGCTGCCGCCGGAAATGACGTAACGTTCGTCGCTGCCGGCCAGCATCTCGATATGCTCGCCCTTTACCGTCGGCAGGTTGAAGATCAGCTGGAGCGCCGATGCCTGTCGCGGTTCGGCCCCATATTCGGTGCGGATGCTCGCTTCGATCAGGCGGCGGATGCGCGGATCGGGCACCAGTATGGCGTGGCGATCGAGATAGTGCGCCACCGACATCGCATCGATCGCGGCGGCGGCGCGCGGGCTGGCGTCCACCGCCTCGGCATCGCGCGCGATGCGGGCGGCCAGCGGGGCGAGCAGCCGCACCAGATCGGATTGCGGCACCACCCGGCCATCGATCAGCACGACCGACCGGTGCGGCCCCGCCTTGCGATCGACCAGCGCGATATCGAACGCCCTGGCCAGCGCGTGAATGTCTTCATGGTCGCTGTTGACCAGCTGTCCGCCCGCCTCGAACGATTGTCCGTCGGCGGTGCGCTGGGTATGCATGCGGCCGCCCAGGCGATTGCGCGCCTCGTACAGCCGCGCGTCCACACCGGCCTGGGTCAGGTGGTGCAGCGCGGCGAGCCCGGCGATGCCGCCGCCGACGATCGCGACTCGTCCCGATGCGGGCAGCGCCAGCGCGCGCGCCGCGGGCAGGCCGGCCGCGACGCCGCCCGCCGCCATGCCCTGCAACAGCGCGCGGCGGCCGATGCCCGAGGGTCCGGGGCGCGGCGGCGGCTTGCCCCGCACCGCCAGATCGTGTCGCCGCGCCAGTTGCAGCGCCCGCCAAATCGATGTGTCGCCGCGCATCGCATCCCTCCGTCCGGCATGCTGCTTAGCACAAGTGGCGCGCCCTCAAACCTTGCGTCTTACCCGCTTAAGGGGCACAGGCGCGGGCCATGAACGCTCCCATTCCCAAGCCGTGGATCATGGACATCGCCCCCTATGTGCCGGGGCGCGCCACGACCGATGACGGCCGCAAGGCGATCAAGCTTTCGTCCAACGAGAATCCGCTCGGCACCTCTCCTGCCGCCCGCGCCGCATTCGCCGCCGCGGCAGGCACGCTGGAACGCTATCCCGACGCCGGCGCGGTCGAGCTGCGCGAGGCGCTGGCAAGCCGGTACGGGCTCGATCCGGCGCGGATCGTCTATGGCAACGGATCGGACGAGGTGCTGCACCTGGCCGCCGGCGCGTTTGCCGGGCCGGGCGACGAGGTGATCTATGTCCGCTACGGCTTCGCGGTCTATGACATCGCGGCGCGGCGCAGCGGCGCGACGCCGGTGGTCGCGCCCGATCGCGATTACGCCACCGATGTCGACGCGATCCTCGCCTGCGTGACGCCGCGGACCAAGCTGATCTTCATCGCCAATCCCAACAACCCGACCGGCACCTATGCCCCACGGGCGGAGATCGCGCGGCTGCACGCCGCGTTGCGGCCCGACATCCTGCTGGTGCTCGACCATGCCTATGCCGAATATATCGACGGCGAGATCGACGATGGCGGGATGGAACTGGCGAAGACCGCGTCCAACGTGCTGGTGACACGCACCTTCTCGAAACTCTATGGCCTGGCCGCCGAGCGGATCGGCTGGGGCTATGCGTCTGCCGCGATCATCGAGGCGATGCACCGCATCCGCCTGCCGTTCAGCATCACCATCGCCGGCACGGCGGCGGCGATCGCGGCGCTGGGCGACACGGCGTTCGTCGAACATACGCGCGACCACAATGCGCAGTGGCGGCGCTGGTTCGCCGACGAGATCGCCAGGCTGGGCAATGCCGGGCTGCGCGCGGTGCCCAGCCAGGCCAATTTCGTGCTGGTGCTGTTCGAAGGCGCGCTGACCGCGCAGGTGGCGTATCAGGGGTTGATGGACGCGGGCTATATCGTGCGCTGGCTGCCCGGCCAGGGCCTGCCGCACGGCCTGCGCATCACGATCGGGACGCAGGACGAGACGCGCGCGGTGATCGCCGTCCTGCAACGGCTGGTCGCTGACGCGCGGGGCGACGACGCGGCGTGACGAAACGCTTCGGCATCATCGGCTTCGGCCGGTTCGGCCAGCTTGCCGCGCGCCACCTGCGCGGGCATTTCGAGGTGGTCGTGGCCGATGCGGGCGACATCGCCGCCGCCGCGACGGCGCTGGACGTGCGCGTCGGCACGATCGCGGACGCCGCCGCCTGCGACGTGGTGATGCTGGCAGTGCCGGTCCAGGCGATGGCCGGCGTGATCGCGCAGGTGGCGGGCGCGGTGCGGCCCGGCGCGCTGGTGCTCGACGTCGCCTCGGTCAAGCTGCTGCCGGCGCGGTGGATGGCCGATGCGCTGCCGGAATCGGTGGATATCGTCGCCACCCACCCCCTGTTCGGGCCGCAGAGCGCGCGGAACGGGTTGGCGGGGCAGCCGCTGGTGATTTGTCCGGTGCGCGGCGAGCGGCATCACAAGGTCGCGCAATTCGGCCGCGAGCTGGGCCTGAAGGTGTCGATTGTGACGGCCGAGGAGCATGACCGGGAAATGGCCTATGTCCAGGCGTTGACTCACCTGATCGGACGGTCGCTCGACAATATCCGGATTCCCGACGAGGATCTGAAGACCAGCAGCTATCAGCATCTGCTGGAGCTGTGCGCGCTGATCCGCGACGACAGCAAGGAACTGTTCTTCGCGATCCAGAGCCTCAATCCGTTCGCGCGGGAGATCACGCGGCAATTCATCGCCGAGGCGAACGGCCTGCTGGCGGAGAGCCTGGCGGCGGAGCCTCCAGCGCGTTGATCGCGCGATGCACGATCGCCTCGACCTCGTCGCGCTTGAGGCCGGGGGCGACCGGCGCGCCGAAGCGGAAGGTGACGATGCCGGGCCGTTTCCATCCCTTGCGCGGCCAGACCCGCCCGCTGTCCAGCGCCACCGGGACGACCGGCAGCGCGAGCGCGCGATAGAGGCCCGCAAAGCCCGAGCGCAGCGGCGGCGCATCGCCCGGCGCGACGCGCGTGCCCTCGGGAAAGATCAGGATCGATCGCCCCTCGGCCAGCGCGGCCTGCGCGGCGCGCATCATGTGGCGCAGCGCCCTGGCCGATGCCGCGCGATCGACCGGGATGATGCCGTAGCGCACCGTCGCCCAGCCCCAGATCGGAATGCGCGTCAGTTCCTGCTTCATCACGATCGCCGGCGTGCCGAGCGCGCGGGCGAGCGCCATCGTCTCGAACATCGACTGGTGCTTGGCGGCATAGAGCGCCGGGCCGGCGAGCGGCGCGCCCTCCACCCGCACGCGGATGCCCATGATCGCCCGCGCGCACCAGGTGCCGAACCCGGCCCAGCCCATGCAATAGGCACGCATGACCCGCCGGCCCAGCAACGCGGCGATCGGCGCGCCCAGCACGATCGGCACCGACCCGCCATAGAAGACCGCGATGAAGACCAGGTTGCGCAGCCGGTCAGCCATTGCCGATGCCCGTCAGCAGCGCGATCCGGCGCACCAGATATTTGTGATATTCGCGCAGCAGCATGGCCAGGCGCGGCTGGGTCGGCACGCCGTCGCCGCGGATCTCGACCGTCCCGTCCAGCGCATAGCCCAGTTCCAGCTTCGCGCGCGGCATGTGCCAGTCGGCGGTGACCAGCCGCACCGACCGATAGCCGCGCCGGCGCACCCAGGCGGCGGTCTCGTCGGCATTGGAACGGGTATCGACCGCCTCATGCCCCAGGTCGATGCAGCAGCGGAACAGCCGCGGGGGCGTTTCATACTGTACCGCCAGTTCGATCGGGCGCACGGTGGGATCGGTGCCGCTGACCAGCATCCGCCGCGCCGCGCCGGCCCGGATCAGCGCGATGCCGCGATCGATACGACCCTTGCCGCCGGTCAGCACCACGATGGCGTCGGTCTTCACCCCCGGTTCGAGCGGCTTGCCCAGCGACAGCATGAACAGCGCGAAGCCCAGCGCCCAGGCCAGCGCGAACAGCGCGACGATGCGCGCGATCACAGCGTCCGCCCCAGCGCGCGCAGCACGCCCGCGCGCGCCGCCGCCATCGCCAGCAGCGCGAAGGCGGCGGGAATCGCGGCGAGCAGCAGCCAGTCCGGCCGGCCGAGCGCGACGCCGCCGACCAGTTCCGATTCCAGACCGCCGGCCTGTCGTCCAAGCAGCCAGATGACGCCGAGCGCGACCGCCGTGCCCAGCGCGCCGCCGAACAGCGTATCGAGCGCGATGCGGCGCTGGAACAGCCGGGCCACCTGCCGGTCGGTCGAGCCGAGCATGTGCAGCACCGCGATCGTGTCGCGGTGCATGTCGAGCCCGGCGCGCGCGGCGAGCAACACCACGGCCGTCGTCGCCAGCGCCATCAGCAGCACCAGCGCGACGGCGAACCAGGTGAGCGTCGCCAGGAAGCCGGCGACCGGCGAGAGCCATTGCGCATGGCGATCGACCCGCGCGGCCGGGGCGACCGCCTGTGCCGCGCGCGCCACCGCGTCGATCGCGGCCGGATCGCCCGACGCCAGATCGATGTCGATCATCGCCGGCATCGGCAATTCGGCGTCCAGCCCGGCATCGCCCAGCCATGGCCGGAGCAGTTCGGCAAGGCGCGCGCGGTCCACCTCCGCCACGCGGCGCACCTGCGGCAAGGCGCGCGCGCGCCGGACGATGTCGCGCACCGCGGCGTCGCGCTTCGCCGCATCCGCCTCGACCAGCTGGATCGTCAGCCGCCCGGCAAGCTGGCGCTCGAGCGATCCGCTCGCGCTCGCCATGCCCAGGCCCAGCGCCGCCGCCAGCGTCGTCAGGAACAGCATGATCGCCATGATCCACAGCATCGATCGCGTGCGCCGACCTTCGTCGAGCAGGCGGGATGCGGGGTTGTCGGCGGCGATCCAGCTCATGCCGGCGCCCGGCCCGGCGGAAAGCGCAGCGCGCCGGTGGGATCGCTCAACCGTCCGCGCTCGATCCGCATCATGCGCGCGTCGGGGATGCGGTTGATCAGCTGGAAATCATGCGTCGCGACGACGACGGTGGTGCCCAGGCGATTGAGCGAATCGAACAGGTGCAGCAGCCGTTCGGCCATGTCGGGATCGACATTGCCGGTCGGCTCGTCGGCGACCAGCACTTCGGGCCGGTTGATGACCGCGCGGGCGATGGCGATGCGCTGCTGCTCGCCGCCCGACAGCGTCGGCGGCCTGGCGTTGCCGCGATCCTTGAGGTTCACCCAGGCCAGCATCTCGCGCACCGGCTCGTCGATCTCGCTTTCGGGCATGCCCGCGACGCGCAGCGGCAGCGCGATATTGTCATAGGCCGAAAGATGCGGGACCAGCCGGAAATCCTGGAACACCACGCCGATGCGGCGGCGAAAGCCCGGCAGGCGGTTGCGCGGCAGCGCGCCCGCATCCTCGCCGAACAGCCGCACGATGCCGCGCGTCGGGCGCTGCGCCAGGTACAGAAGCTTGAGCAGCGAGGTCTTGCCCGCGCCCGACGCGCCGGTGACGAAATAGAAGCTGCCCGCGCTCAGCGTGAAGCTGATGTCGCTCAGCGTCTCCGCGCCGGTGCCATAGCGCAGCCCCACATTCTCGAACTGGACGATATTGGCCATGTGCCGGCGCCCGGCCGCTCCTGAAATCACTGCCCCCGAAGCGCCAGCCATCGCACAGCCGCCCGGCGCGCTCAAGCGCGGCCACGCCGTGCGCATGCCACTCCCCACTTGCCAACGGGCCGCGCGAGGTGTTTAGATTCGGGATCGGCGACCCCAACAAGTCCCGTGCCGAGCTTCGTTATGCCATGATCCTCGAATGCCCCGAATGCCGCACCCGTTACCTGGTTCCCGACGCCGCGATCGGCGTGGAGGGACGGACGGTGCGCTGCGCCAGTTGCCGCCACAGCTGGCATCAGGCGCCGGCGATCGCGGCGGCCGCCGCCGCCCGGCCGGACGCCGATATCGTGCGCGCGGACGCCTATTCCGCACCGCCCCCGCCGCCGCCCGCAGCGGCGGAGGGACCGCGCGACTATGATCCCTTCGCGCACGAGCCGCCGTTCAGGCCCCGCCGCAATCCCGAACGGCGCTGGACCGCCGCCGCGATCATCGCCGGGGTCTCGATGCTGCTGGGCGCCGGGGCGATCCTGTACAGCGGTGCGCCGGGGCTGGCCGCGCAGCTGGGTCTGCCGATCGGCGAGGCGCGCACGCCGCTGATCTTCACCGCCCAGTCGGTCGAGCGCAAGCCGCGGCTCAACGGCGGCGAGCTGTTCGTGGTCAGCGGCCAGGTGATGAACCCGACAAAGGAGCGCCAGCGCGTGCCCAACATCCTGGCCGAGCTGCGCGACGGCAACAATTCGATCGTCTATAACTGGACGATCACGCCCGAGCCACGCGCGCTGCCGCCGGGCGGGAGCCTGGAGTTCAACAGCGGCAAGCTTGACGTGCCGCCGACCGGAAAATCCATCCAGTTCAGCTTTTCGGGCGAGGCCGACTAGGTTTGCCTAGATTCAGCTCAGGCGGAGCCGAAAGGCTATATGAGATGACTGTGGGCCAACCTAGCGCCGAGTGAGCCACCATAGTCGTCCACCGTTGAGCAGCGCGGCGGCGACCATGCCGGCGGCGGATGCCCAGACGAGGCCCATCGGCCCCCAGCCGGCATGCACCGTCCATAGCCCGATCGCGCCGGTCAGCAGGAAGAACGCGACGATGCCGTTGACGCCCGCGACCACCTGATCGCCGAGCGAGCGCAGCGCATAGACCAGCACGACCTGCACCCCGTCGAACAGGATGAAGGGTGCCCAGACGCCGAGCATCGTCGCGGCGATCAGCGCCACTTCGGGGCTCGCCGGAAAGCCGCCGACCGCGAGCATCGGCGCGAAGGTGAGCGGGATCGCCAGCAGGCCGAGGATCGCCGCGGCGAGCCCCGCGGCGATCGCGGTGCGCGGGCCGGCTTCGGCCGGGACCCCCTCGCCCACCGCATTGCCGGCGCGCACGCCCGCCGCCGAGCCGAGGCCGAGCGCGAACGAGAAGGTGACGTTATGGACCGAAAAGACGATCTGGAAAGCGTGCGTCACCGTCTCGCCCAACTGAGTCGACAGCGCGATCAGGATCGAGAAGCCGGCGAGTTCAAGCCCCGAGGCGATGGCCGGCACGAAGCCGAAGGCGAGCAGCGCCCAGACCCCGCGCCACATGGCCGGCGTGCCGAAATCGCGCCAATCGCGCACGTTCCGTTCGCGCGCGCGCGGCAGGGTGAGCGCGGCGGCGACCATCGCCACCGCACCGATCATCACCGCGATCAGCGTCGCGGCCGCCGCGCCGGCCGCGCCCATCACCGGCAGGCCAAACTGGCCGGTGGCCAGCACCCAAGCCAGCACGGCGTTGATCGGCAGGATGGCGAGGTTGACCGCCATCACCCGGCGCGGACGGCTGACGCCTTCGAGGAAGAAGCTGGCGGCGACGATCACCAGCTGAAACGGATAGGCCAGCGCCATCGTCCGCACCATGCGCGCGGCGGCGGGCGCGATACCCGGATCGACGCCGACGCCGAGCAGCAGCGGGTGCGCGAGGACGAACAGCGCGCCACCGCACGCCAGGCCGAGGATCGCGCCGAGCACCAGCCCCTGGCGCAGCACCGCGCCGGTCGCGGGCAGATCCCCCGCCCCGTCCGCGCGCGAGGCGAAGACGAGGATGCCGGTGAGCCAGCCCAGCGCCATGACGATGCCGATGAAGGTCAGCGTGCGGCTGGCGCCCAGCGCGGCGACCTCATGCGTGCTCACCAGCCCGACGACCACGACGTCGGTGACGTGCAGGATCGTCCAGTTGAGGCTGGTCAGCACCACCGGCCAGGCCAGCGCGAGGATGCGGCGCATCTCGGCGCGGGTGTCGGCGGAGCGAAGCATGGGCCGGCGGGCGTAGCCGCAGCGGCGGGATTAGGAAAGCTGAGGATCGCTGTTGCCAGCCCCCAAACCCTTTGCTAGGGGCCGCTGCCTTACCAGCCGCCGGGTCATCCGGCGGACGAAATCAGTGCGGTCGTGGCGGAACTGGTAGACGCGCAACGTTGAGGTCGTTGTGGGCGAAAGCCCGTGGAAGTTCGAGTCTTCTCGACCGCACCAATCAATCCCATAGCGGGTTGGTTTTATTTATGAAAAATGCGTTGGAGTTGTCCGGGCCCGCCCTTCGGCCCGCCCGGCGAATCCGTCTGAAACAAGAACGGCCGCAGCGCATTCCTCCACCTGTGCCGGCGACAGCGTGTCGATGGCGAAATGTTTCAGCGGCTTGAGGAGATTATCGGCAAGCGGCGCCAAGCGCAGGATATGTTGGCGCACATGCCACGATGCGCGATCCTCAGCATCCCTTGACGAAAAAGGCTCTAGTCATATTACTGACGCCCATTCAGTATAAAAAATAGACATTAAAGGTGGATTTCCGTTGAACCGCACGACTTCGAGCAGGCGTACCTCGCGGGCCGGTTCGCCCGGACCCGTTGCAGCGGACTTGACGGGGGGATGGGCGGATACCCGGCGTGCGCGGATCGAGCTTGTGCTCGACGATCCGCGCGTGACGATCTCACCCGACAATTACGGCTATCTGCTCGAGGTCATCGGATGCTCGATCTATGATGGCGTCTGGGTCGGCGAACAGTCGCGCATTCCCCATGTCGCGGGCATCCGCAAGGACCTGATCGATCATCTGAAGCAGATCGCCCCATCGGTGATCCGCTGGCCGGGCGGATGCTTTGCCGACGCCTATGACTGGCGCGACGGCATCGGTCCGCGCGCCGCGCGGCCACGGCGCACGAGCTACTGGAACGACCGGCTGCCCAAGGACGCGCCGATGGGTCCGCAGCGGTTCGATCCCAACCAGTTCGGCACGGACGAATTCATCAAGCTGTGCCGCCTGACCGGCGGGCGCCCGTATCTCAATGCCAATACGCGCAGCCTCGGGCCCAATGAATTCGATCGCTGGGTCGAATATTGCAACTCGCCCAAAGGCAGCACGACGCTCGCCGATCAACGCGCCAAAGGCGGCTCGCCCGATCCGTTCAACGTGCGCTGGTGGGGGATCGGAAACGAGACATGGGGCCTCGACGGGGGCGCGACGGTCGAGGAATATCTCGCCCTCTACAAGCGGTTCGTCGCGATGGTGACCCGCTATGGCCTCGACCTCGCACTGGTCGCGGTCGGCGCGCCGCCGGGCGTCAGCCTCGAATGGGTGACCCGCCTGGTCGAGGGCGTCAACGCGGCGCTGACCGCGATCCCGCTGCACTCGATCTCGGTCCATTATTATGCCGGCCATCCGCTCAACAACTGGCAGCCCGGCGATACGATCAAGCGAGCCGCGGCGCGCGGGCCGGTGGGGTCGCCCCCTGCGATCGCACCGGACGAGGGCGCCTATCTGTGGATGCTGAGCGAATATGCCGGCCTCGACGCCTATCTGCGCCAGCATTGGGATACCCTCGCTGCCGTCGATCCCAAGCATGAGATCAAGCTGGCCGTCGACGAATGGGGCGCGATCTGCGGGCGCGGGACGGAGCTCAGCCCGGCCAACGCCTGGAGCCGGGCGGTGACGCTCCGCGACGTGCTGGGCGCCGCGATCAGCCTGGATGCGCTCAATCGCCATGCCGACAAGGTCTCGGTCGGCTGCTTTACCGGCCTCATCAATCAGGAAGGCGGTCTCTTCGTTGCGGAAGGCGACAAATTCCTCGCCACCGGAATCTATCATGTTTTCAGAATGTATGCCGCGCACCAGGGCGGCGATCTCGTCCGCAGCGTGATCGACGCGCCGACGCTGGGCTTTTCGCACGATGGCCGGATCGGATCGGTTGCGGGGCTGAGCGGTTCGGCGTCGCTCAAGGGCAAGACATTGACCCTCACCGTCGTCAATCCGGACCTGAATTCGGCGCGTGAGACGATCATCGATCTGCGCGATGCGCGGGTCCGCTCGGCTCGGCTGGAGGCGATCGCGAGCCAGGATTTCAAGGCGCAGAACACGTTCGAGGCCCCCACGACCCTCGTCGCGCGTCCGCATCCCGTCACGGCGAGCGGCTCGAGCTTCACCTGCATGTTCCCGGCCGGATCGGCGAGCTGTCTTACGCTGGAGCTTGAATAAGACATACCCATCGATATCGCGGCGGGCGCTCGGTGACGGTGCGGTCACTCCATGTCGCTGAAAATCTCTTCGATCGGCCTTTCGAACAGACGAGCGATCTTGAACGCCAGCGGCAAGGAGGGATCATAGCGGCCGGCCTCCAGCGCGTTGATCGTCTGACGGGATACCTGCAGGCGCACCGCCAGATCTTCCTGAGTCCAGTCGCGGCCCTTGCGCAGATCGCGCAATATGTTCTTCACTTGCGATCCTTCAGATAGACCATCGTCATACTGTAGATCAAAGCGAAGGCAGGGAGTTGCAGGAAAGCCGGAACGGCGGAAACGCCGACCAGGCGCTCCAGGATACCCCAGAGGGACACGCCCAGCAGCACGAGCCCGGCACTGATTGCAACGGCCCGCAGATGCAGCGCCTGCATCATCTCGTCGTCGGCGCGGATCATCTCGAAAAATCGCCAGGCCCAGACGATCAACAACCAGATCGGCACGAGCGCCAAAAGCCATCGATAGAGGGATTGCTCGAACCTTGGGATCATCGTGCTCGCGGTCAGCATCGCCGCCGTGAATGCCGCCACCAGGCCGAACTGGACGAGGACGAAGCGGCGGCGCGCAACGTCGGGCGCGCTCGATTGCCGGCGCGCCATTACGCCGATTTCCCGGTGATGCGCGCCCAAAGGCGCTTGCGGTTCGAGAATGCGGACCAGCCCAGCAGGAAGACGCCAGCCCATATCATCGCTTCGGTCGCGAAAACGGAGACCGTGACCATCGCGGTCCATCGGGCGACGCCGGGATGACCGAACAAGGCGAGGCTGCCGAACGTGAACCCCCAGCACCCCATGCACGCCACAACCGAGATGGCGAACAGCGTTCGCCTGAGACCTGGCTTCATCATCGCCCCCAAAAAAGGAAAGGTTCCTTTCCGTTATCATCCCGCCCTGGAATGTAAAGCCACATTGACATTGGAAAACAAGCTTTCCATATGGAAAGCATACTTTCCGTTTCGATCGAGGATGAAGATGATCAAGGTGGTTTCAATGGCGTTCGCGCTCGCATCGCTTCTGGGGGGATGTGCATCGGCGGCGCTGCGTGGTGGCGCACCGCTCGACGAGCTCTACATGGGCTTTAGCCGCATCGATCCGGACGCGCGTCGGGTGACGGCGAATTCATGGCTGGTGGTCCGCAACGGTATCATCGCGGCGCGGGGGAGCGGCGCCCCGCCAAAGGGGGTATTCGCCAAGGTCCACGACATGTCGGGAACATACGCCCTGCCCGGCCTGGTGGACGCGCACGCGCATGTCGTGGCGGGACCTCAGCGGGTAACGATCCAGGACGGAAAGCCGAAAGTCGCGATCGCGACGGGCGACGAATATTCTCGCATAAACGGCGCTGTCGCGCTCGCGTTCGGCGTGACCTCGGTTCGCAATCCCGGAGGCTCGGCCGTCGCGGCCGCTCGTTACGACGCGATGATCGCGCGTGGCGAATGGGTCGGGCCGGAAGCCCGCCATGCAGGGGAGATCCTGCAACCGCCCAGGCTGATGACCGGCGAGAGTTTCGCCTATCCGACCACACCCGCCGAATGGGATCGGGAGGCCAGGCGCCAGGCCGCGCTCGGCATGACCTATTTCAAACTCTACACCGATCTGACGGCGCGGGAGATCGTCGAGGGCGCCGCCGCGGCGAAAGCGCACGGACTGATCCCGATCGCCCATCTGAACGCCGTCAGCTGGTCGACGGCGGCCAAAGCGGGCGTGGCCCAGCTTGAACACGCCCTGCCGACGAGTCCGGACCTGCTCGAGCCGAATGCGCGAAAGGCGTACAAGGCGGGCCCCGATTTCATGACCCGATGGTTCGAGCTGGCGCAATATGACGGCCCGGTGTTCAAGGAGATGATCCGCACCCTGCGCGCCCGGCGGGTGGCGGTGGATCTTACGCTGCTCGTCAACGAGATGATCTATTTTGCCGGCGATCCCGACCATTTCGCGGAGCTTGCCGGCGAGCTGCCCGACTATATGCATCCCGACATGGCCGCGCTTCTGGCCAATCACAAGGCCATGGCCGCGGTGCCGGCGAGTCAGCTGGCGCGAGGCCGGGCGGTGTGGCCGAAGGTCCTTGGGCTCGCCCGCCTGCTTCACCAGTCCCATGTTCCGATGATGATCGGCACGGACGGACCCGGTGGCGGGCCGATGTATGCGCGCGAGCTGTACAACCACGTCCAGGCCGGGATTTCGCCATGGGAGGTCCTACGGATGGCGACGTCGGGCAATGCATCCTTGGCGGGATTCAGGAATACCGGAAAAATTGCGCCGGGCCTGCAGGCCGACATCGTCTTTCTCAAGGCGGACCCCACAAAGGATGTGAGGAACGTCCAGGCGATTTCGCTGGTGGTCGATAACGGGAAAGCGCGGACGCCGAACGAGCTGCTGGACATTGCCAGAGGGATCGCCCACGCCGCTCGCAGCAGAGCGGCACCTGTCAGACCTCGCTGATCGAGCTACTGACGCGCCGCGCGAAGCTGACGCAGCCGGACATCGAGCAGGTCGATCCGGGCGGGCGACACCCAACGCTGGAGCAGTCTGGGGCTGAGTCCCCGAACCGCTTCCGGCACATTGACGAGTTCGGGGGTCGTTCGCTCGATCAACGCCCGGGCAGCCGGGTCCGCGAGCAGATCGTTCAGGGACGCATCGATCGAGAGCGCCTGCCCGGCGGGCGGCGCCATGGTCGACCGCCAGTCTCCCGCGGACGATTGCTTGTAGCCGACCGGCCACTGCACCTCGCCATAATGGGTCAGAGCGTCGCGTTGCAGATACGCTTCCGCCGGTTCGAAGCGATCTTCGAGCCGATCCAGCCAGCGGCTCAGATCGGCTTCCAATGCCCGCTTCAGATCGACATGGCGATCGTCCTCGATCAGGTTCTGCTGCTGAAACGGATCCGCGACATTGTCATACAGCAGCCAGGGGCGGTCGAGCGAGCGGACATAGGTGAAGCGCGACGTGCGCACCCCGCGATAGGGGGCGAAGCCATATTTCCGGGCGTGGATGATCGGCGCCACCATGCTGAGAAAGGCCGATCCGGGATGATCTTTTGCCGGCCGCCGATCCGCCAGGCCGCGCGAAAAGTCGCTACCCTCGATGCCGGGCGGGACGGGCAGGCCGGCCAGGCCGAGCAAGGTGGGCATGATATCCGGCGAATTCAGCGGTGCGTCGCTCGTCCCATGGGTGAGCCCGCGCGCCGGATAGCGCAGCTGAAAGGGAATGCGGATCGATTCTTCCCACGGATAGAGCTTGTTCTCGAGCCCCTGCGAAAAGGCCATTTCGCCATGGTCGGCGATGAACAGCACGATCGTGTTGTCCGGATCATGGGCCTCGACCGCATGCAGGAGCCGCTCGAAGCAATCGTCGAGCGCCGCGATCGCGGCATAATAGCCCCGCAGCTCCGCAATCGCGCGGTCGCGGTCGGCGGGCGGCACGTTGGGCCGTAATCTGATCGGCCGATCCTTGTAACGATCGGTATAGGCCGCCGGCGCGGCATAGGGGAAATGGGGCGGCCCCCACGACAGGACGAGGGCGTAGGGATCGGGCTTGTCGGCATGGTTCGCGATGAAGCCGATCGCATCGTCGGTCTGCGCGATCGCGTCGTAACCGGGCCAGTAGCGCGGGGTCGGATCGTCGCCGGCATAATAGAGCGAACGATTATAATCGTGAGTGCATTCGCAAACCTTCCAGTAATCGAAACCCATCCGCGCTTCCGGCGGGATGAAGGCAAGCCGGCGTTCATATTGGCCGCCGGGACTGCCGTAGAGGTGCCATTTGCCGATATAGCCGGTCTTGTAGCCGTGGTTGCGCAGGGCTTCCCCCAATGTGGTCGCCCGCGGCTTGAGCGGTACGTCGTTGATATAGACGCCATGGGTCAGCGGATATTGGCCGGTGATCAGGCTGGCGCGCGCCGGACAGCAGATCGGCACGCCGGCAACGGCCTGGCGGAACGATACCGACTGGCGTGCGAACCGATCGAACGTCGGGGTTTGCGCGTTGGCATCGCCCATATGGCCGAACGCCTGGGCGCGCCATTCGTCGGCAATGACCAAAAGGATGTTGGGCCGGCGGCGGGAGCGCGTCGTGCGGGCCGCCGCGGGGAGCGAGTTCAGAGCGGTGGCGAGCGTGCCATGCAAAAACTGCTTGCGCGTGAGGCCTTGCATCTCGGCGTTCACCTCCTTTTTCAGATTATAATATTATTATTCCTATCGATCGTGATAATAAGATGCTATTTTTCAAGTAGAGACCGCCATTCGGTACGCATCGATGCCATCGGCATGCGACGGACGGGTCCTTACCCGCGCGCCGCGGTCTCCGCTTTCAGCATTTCTCCGGCGCGCACCGTCGCCACGCGGGTCTGCCCCGCCAGATTCTTGACCTCGCCCGCGACCACCGCAAAGCCGCGCCCGGCCTCTCCCGCGCGCGCGGCCTCGATCGTCGCATTGAGCGCGAGCAAATTGGTCTGGGTGGCAATGGCGTCGATCGTCGCGACGATATCGGAAAGCTGGCTCATCCGCGTCGCGAGCGCGAGGCTGAGCTGTTTGGCATGGGTCGTATCCGCCGCGATCTTGAGGATGCGGCGGGGTTTCCCGTCATCGTCCAGAATCGGATTGTACGTCGCCTGGAGCCAGCGCGATTCGCCGTCCTTGCTCAGCCGCTTGAATTCGCCGCTGGCAAATTCGCCGCGGCCCAGCGTGCGCCAGAATTCGGCATAGTCCTGCGATGCGGCATGTTCGGGTTCGCAGAACAGCCGGTGATGCCGGCCCTCCAGCTCGTCCATGCGATATCCCATCAGGTCGAGGAACACATCGTTCGCCCACAGGATGGTGCCGCCCAGATCGAATTCGATCAGCGCCTGCGACCGGCACAGTGCACGCCATGCCGCGCTGTGGCTGCCGTCATCCTCGTCCTTTTCGCATATCAGCGGCTGGCTCATGCCAGCGGCTATGAAAGGCGTTGGTCAACAGGCGGTTAACGCAACGCCGCCCTAGAACGGGACGTCGTCGTCGAGATCGTCGGGGAAGTCGCCGCGGCCGCCGCCGCCGCCGCCGCGATTGCCGCCACCGACGCCGCCGCCCGATCCGCCGCCGCGATTGCTCGACTGGCCGGCGAAATCGTCATTGCCGCCGCCCCAATCGTCGCGGCCGCCGCCACCGCCACCGCCCTGGCCGCCGCCGGGACCGTCGAGCATCACCAGCTTGGCGTCGAAGCCCTGCAGCACGACTTCGGTCGAATAGCGGTCCTGGCCCTGCTGGTCCTGCCATTTGCGGGTCTGCAACTGGCCTTCGAGATAGACTTTCGAGCCCTTGCGCAGATAGCGTTCGGCGACGTTGGCGAGCCCTTCGGAAAAGATCGCGACCGAATGCCATTCGGTCTTTTCCTTGCGCTCGCCGGTGTTGCGGTCCTTCCAGCTTTCCGAGGTGGCGATGCGCAGGTTCACCACCTTGCCGCCGTTGGAGAAGGAGCGGCTTTCGGGATCGCGCCCGAGATTGCCGACGATGATGACCTTGTTGACGCTGCCCGCCATGGAAACTCCGCCTTGGAATTGGTAAGTCGAATCGAATGGCGATATCATCAACCTTAATCGCGCGCGCAAGCAACGCGCAAAGACCGACGCCGCCACAAAGGCTGTGGAGAACCGCACGAAGTTCGGCCGGACCAGGGCGCAAAAAGCGCGCGAGACCGCCGAACAGGCGCGCGATGCGCGCGCACTGGACGAGGCGAAGCGCGACTAGAGCCCGATCGCGGTCGCGGTCCAGAAGGTGACGCCCGCCGCGATATAGGCCAGCGCGAACAGATAGACGATCATGACGATCGGCCATTTCCAGCCATTGGTCTCGCGCCGCGCGACGGCGATCGTCGAGAGGCATTGCGGGGCGAACACGAACCAGGCGAGGAAGGCGAGCGCGGTGGGGAGCGACCAGCGCGCGGCGAGCTGGGTGCCGAGCGCCTCCCCCTCCGCATCCGCCTCGGCATCGATCGAATAGACGGTCTGGAGCGCCGACACCGCGACCTCGCGCGCGGCCATCGCGGGGATCACCGCCAGGCTCATCTCGTGGTTGAAGCCGATCGGGCGGAGAACGACTTCGAGGCCGCTCGCGATGCGGCCGGCGACCGAATATTCGCTCTGCTTCACGCCCTGCGGCGCGACGGGATAGGAGGCGAGCAGCCAGAGCGCGATGGTCACGCCCATGATGATCGTGCCCGCGCGGCGCAGGAAGACATAGGCGCGCTGCCACAAGCCGATGGCGAGATCGCGCGGCGAGGGAAGCTGGTAGCGCGGCAGTTCCATCATGAACCCGCCGCGCTTGCCGCGCGTGGCGGTGAGCCGCAGGACGAAGGCGGCGGCGACCGCGCCCAGGATGCCGAAGAGGTAGAGGCCGAGCAGCACGAGCCCCTGGAGGCCGATGCCCGGCCCGACGCTCGTCGCCGGAATGAACGCGCCGATGATGACGGCATAGACCGGCAGGCGGGCGGAACAGGTCATCAGCGGCGCGATCAGGATCGTGGTCAGCCGTTCCCTGGGATCATCGATCGATCGCGTCGCCATGATGCCGGGGATCGCGCAGGCGAAGGACGAGAGCAGCGGGATGAACGCCCTGCCCGACAGGCCGACCCCGGCCATCAGCCGATCCATCAGGAAGGCGGCGCGGACCATATAGCCCGTCGCCTCGAGCAGCAGGATGAAGCAGAACAGGATCAGGATCTGCGGCAGGAACACGACGACCGAGCCGACGCCGCCGATGATCCCCTGAACCAGCAGGTCGCGCAGGAAGCCTTCGGGCAGGGTCGCGGTGGCGGTTTCGCCGAGCCAGGCCTGCAGCCCCTCGATCCAGCCGATCGGCGCTTCGGACCAGGCATAGACCGCTTGGAACATCACGAACAGCACGGCGAGCAGGATCAACGGCCCCGCCACCGGGTGCAGCACGATGCGATCGACGCGGCGCGTGAAGGCGCGGCCGCGTGGTTGCTCGACGATGGCGAGGGCGGCGATACGGCGCGCCTCGCGCTGGAAATGGGTGATGTCGGAGTTGGGGGTTGCGGGCGGCGCGGGTTTCGCGCCGAGCAGGATGCCGGCGAGCGCCGCGCGCAGTTCGTCGAGGCCGCGCTTGCGCACCGCGACGGTGGTGACGACCGGCACGCCGAGCGCCGTCGAGAGCGCGGCGGTGTCGATCCGCAGGCCGTCGCGCGTCGCCATGTCGATCATGTTGAGCGCGAGCACCATCGGCCGGCCGAGCTGGCGCAGCTGGAGCACGAAGCGCAGGTGGTTTTCGAGGTTGGAGGCGTCGGCGACGACGATCAGCGCCTCGGGCAGGTGTTCGCCTTCCTGGCGGCCGAGCAGGACGTCGCGCGTCACCTGTTCGTCGGGGCTGGAGGGATCGAGGCTGTAGGTGCCGGGCAGATCGACCAGCTCGACCGGGCGGCCGTCGTCGAGCGCCATGCGGCCGGCGTGCCGCTCGACCGTGACGCCGGGATAGTTGCCGACCTTTTGCCGCGCGCCGGTGAGCGCGTTGAACAGCGCGGTCTTGCCGGCATTGGGATTGCCGACCAGCGCGACGAGCGGGGCTGCGCTCATTCGGCGGGGACGGCGATGAGGATCGCTTCGGTAATGTGGCGGCGCAGTGCGACGGTCATGCGGCCGATACGCACCGCGGCGGGGCCGCCGAGCCAGCCGCCCGGCTTGACCAGTTCGACCTCGACGCCCTCGTCCAGGCCGAATTCGCGCAGGCGGCGGGCTTCGCTCTGGGTGAGCGAGTCCCAGTCGATCGAGGAAACGGTGGCCGGAACGTTGCGCGCCGCGCGCGCCAGCGGGTGAGTCATAATGCGAGCCATTATCAATTGGCGGGGTGAAATGCCAGTGTCTTTAGGTGGGCATATGCTGAGTAGAGAAGGTTGGTTCACGCGAAGGCGCAAAGGCGCGAAGGAGATAGAAGGAAGTTTCGCGCAGAGGCGCAGAGGCGCAGAGAGGTGACGCCTGGCGCGAAGCGCCCTCAAATTCGCAACGGCATCGCTAGCTGCACCGGTTGGGGAATGAGAGCCGCTGACGCGGCAGCGCCACCTCTCTCTGCGCCTCTGCGCGAATTACCTTTCCTATCTCCTTCGCGCCTTTGCGCCTTCGCGTGAACCAATTCTTCTGTCTCCACGCTCACCCAGGTTGCAAAACGCGGCGGCTTCGCGCACCGCCGAACCATCATGACCGACGCATTCCGCACCGCCGCATTCGAGTCCAAGGCCTGGCCGTATGAGGAGGCGCGCAAGCTGTTGAAGCGATATCCGGACGGGAAGACGGGCGCGCCGGTGCTGTTCGAGACCGGCTATGGACCTTCCGGCCTGCCGCATATCGGCACGTTCAACGAAGTGCTGCGCACGACGATGGTGCGCCGCGCCTTCGAGACGCTGAGCGACACCCCCACCCGCCTGATCGCGTTCAGCGACGATATGGACGGGCTGCGCAAGGTGCCGGACAATGTGCCGAACCAGGCGATGCTGGCGCAGCATCTGGGCAAGCCGCTGACGCAGGTGCCCGATCCGTTCGGCAAATATGAGAGCTTCGCGCATCACAACAATGCGATGCTGCGGCAATTCCTCGACCGGTTCGGGTTCGATTACGAGTTCGTGTCCTCGACCGACTATTATCGCGGGGGCCAGTTCGACGACGCGCTGAAGGGGGTGCTGCGGCACTATCAGGGCATCATGGACGTGATGCTGCCGACGCTGCGCGCGGAGCGGCAGGCGACCTATTCGCCGGTGCTGCCGGTTTCGCCCAAGTCCGGCATCGTGCTGCAGGTGCCGGTCGAGGTACTCGATGCCGGGACCGGGCTGATCGCCTTCATGGACGAGGGCGAGCGGATCGAGCAGTCGATCCTTTCCGGCAAGGCCAAGCTGCAATGGAAGGTCGACTGGGCGATGCGCTGGGTCGCGCTGGGCGTCGATTACGAGATGGCGGGCAAGGACCTGATCGATTCGGTGATCCAGTCGAGCAAGATCGCGCGCGTGCTGGGCGGGCGGCCGCCCGAGGGCTTCAATTACGAGATGTTCCTGGACGAGAGGGGCGAGAAGATCTCCAAGTCCAAGGGCAATGGGCTGAGCCTGGACCAGTGGCTGACCTATGGCCCGGACGAGAGCCTTGCCTTCTATATCTATCGCGAGCCGAAAAAGGCCAAGGCGCTGCATCTGGGGCTGATCCCGCGCGCGGTGGACGATTACTGGCAGTTCCGCGCCAATTATCCGACGCAGGAGGTTGCGCAGAAGCTGGGCAATCCGGTGCACCATATCCATAACGGCAAGGTGCCGGGCGAGACGCTGCCGGTGACGTTCGGGCTGTTGCTCAACCTGGTCGGCGTGATGGGCGAGGCGACGAAGGACCAGGTTTGGGGCTATCTGGTGCGCTATGTGCACGGGGTGACGCCGAGCTCGCATCCCGAGCTCGACCGGCTGATCGACTATGCGCTGGCTTATGCGCGCGACTTCATCACGCCGCATCTGGTGCGCCGCGCGCCGGTGGGCAAGGAAATCGAGGGGCTGCGCGAACTCGACGATTCGCTGATGAAATATGCGAAGAAGGGGCAGATCGACGCCGGCGAGATCCAGGACATCGTCTATCATATCGGCAACGAGCTGGCGTTCGACAATCTGCGCGACTGGTTCAAGGCGCTGTACGAGACGCTGCTGGGATCGAGCCAGGGGCCGCGCATGGGTAGCTTCATCGCGCTCTATGGCATCGAGAACAGCCGCAAGCTGATCGCCGAGGCGCTGGCGAAGGTGGGGTGACGGCGGCGCGCGCTACTGGCGGTCCGCCGGGCGATCACCTAGATTGCGTTGTGCCGAAGCTGAATCGTTCCCCTGCGAAAGCAGGGGGCCAGGATTACAGGCGGTGCGCTCCGGGCTCTGGGCCCCTGCGTTGGCCTTTGGCCGCCCTTCGGGTCGCAGGGGAACTGCTCGATTTGGGATATGGATCGGAAACGGGAATATCGATGCTGACCAAGCTGTTTCGCCCTGCCGCCGCGCTGGCCCTGCTGTTCGGCGCGCCCGCCTTCGCGCAAGACGCGACGCCTGCTCCCGCGGCGGCGACGCGCGACGCCGATCCGGCACTGTGGGTGGTCAAGGACGCGGATACGACGATCTATCTGTTCGGGACGGTGCACCTGCTCAAGCCGGGGCTGAGCTGGTTCGACGAGGCGGTGCGCAAGGCGTTCGACGAAAGCGGCGAGCTGGTGATGGAGCTGAGCGGCCCGCCCGATCCGGCGACGGTGCAGCCGCTGCTGATGAAATACGGGATCAGCATGACCGGACCTTCGTTGACCGAGAAGCTGCCCGAGGCGAAGCGCGCGGCGTTTCTGAAGGCGCTGGCCGATTTCGGGCTGCCGCAGGCCGCGGTCGACCGGTTCGACCCGTGGCTGGCCGGCACCCAGCTGTCGATGCTGACGCTGATCAAGGCGGGCTATGATCCCAAGAGCGGGGCCGAAGAGGCGCTGAACGCGGCGGCGAAGGCGGCGGGCAAGCCCGTGTCGGGGCTGGAGACGATCGAGCAGCAGTTCGGCTTTTTCGACGGGATGTCGGAAGGCGCGCAGCTGCTGATGCTGACCGAGGCGGTCGACAAGCTCGACAGTGCGGCGGACGAGTTCGACAAGTTGGTGGCGGAATGGGCGCAGGGCGATGCCGAGGGGCTGGCGGTGATCATGAACGACGGGCTGCGCAGCTCGCCCGAGCTGGCCAAGGTGCTGCTGGCCGACCGCAATGCGCGCTGGGCCGACTGGATCAAGGCGCGGCTGGACAAGCCCGGCGTGGTGTTCGTGGCGGTCGGCGCGGGGCATCTGGCCGGGGGCGACAGCGTGCAGGCGATGCTGGCGAAGCGGCGCGTGAAGAGCGAGCGGATCGCCTACTGACCGGTCAGAACAGTTGCGGCTGCCTTGCCGGCGGCCGCTCGGCCGGACCGCGACCGCGGCGCCGGTCGAGCTCGACCTGCGCGGAGTAGCGGATGTCGATGTCGCGGTCCTGCGCGAAGCTTTCGAGCGCGTCGTCGTCGAGCTCGTCCCACGCCTTGCCGCGATCGGGGCCATAGCGCACGCGCGGCAGCAGGCCGGGCAGCTTCGACCATTCGATCAACTGCGCGACGCTGGCCTGGTTGAGCATGTCGCGCAGGTGATGCGCGGTGACATAGGCGTCGGGGAAGGCGCGGTGCGCGGGCAGGCCGCGTTCGTGATCGAGCCCTTCGGGCATGCGGTAATAGCGCAGGAACTGGTTGGAGAAGCCGGGGCTGTCGGTCCATAGCCGCAGCGCGCATTTCCAGGTGCAGATCCAGTCGGCGCCGCGCGTCAGCGCGGGCGTGCAGAACTGCTCCTCAAAGCTCGCGCGATGCGCCGCCAGCGCCACGCGGCGCGGCCAGGGATCGAGGATCGGGCGCGCGACATCGTGCCACCACGGCGCGTCGGCGACATCCTCGTTGCGGATATGGTGGACCGCCATGGTGAGCGGCGGGATCGGGCGGCCGGGATTGACGAACCGGTTGCCGCCCTCGCCGTGAAGTTCCCAGCGGCCGTCGGCGTTCAGCGCGACGTCCTGCCAGCCGATCTCGCACACGGCGTGCTGCGGCGGGGCGGCGCCGGTGGTCTCGAGGTCGATGACGCGGACGATCTGAGGTGGCGGTGGGGCCATGCGCGCTATTTGGGGGCACAGGCGGCGAAATGCCAGCACCGTGGTGGGTGCGGGGCGGAAGAAGAGTTGGTTCACGCGAAGGCGCGAAGGCGCGAAGATTAAGTAAGAAATTTGGTTTGCGCAGAGGCGCAGAGGCGCAGAGAGGTGGTTCCGCCGCGCAGCGACGCTCCTCCTCCAACCGGCACAGCTGGTGGAACTGTTGAGAATTTGAGGGCGCTTCGCGCCAGGCGCCACCTCTCTGCGCCTCTGCGCCTCCGCGCGAATAAATCAACTTCTTCTTCGCGCCTTCGCGCCTTCGCGTGAACCAAAAATCAATGCCCCGCCTGCGGTCCTCGCTCCAGGCCGCTGGCGGCGAGCTGGGCGTCGATCTGGGCAAGCAGGCGGTCGAGCGCGTCCTGGCTGCGCGCCTCGGCGCGGGCGACCAGCACGTCCTGGGTGTTCGACGCGCGCAGCAGCCACCAGCCGTCGGGCGTGTTCACGCGCGCGCCGTCGGTGTCGTTGACGTCGGCGCCGTCGGCCTTCAGGCGCGCCAGCACCTCGTCGATCACCGCGAACTTGCGGCTCTCGTCGACCTGGAAGCGCATCTCGGGCGTGTTGACGAAGGCCGGCATGCCGCCCCGGATGTCGCTGAGCGACCGGCCGATCAGGTGGACCGCGTTGATCAGCTGCACCGCGGCATATTGCGCGTCGTCGAAGCCGTAATAGTCCTGCGCGAAGAAGATATGGCCGCTCATCTCGCCGGCGAGCGGCGAATGCGTTTCCTTCATCTTGGTCTTCACCAGGCTGTGGCCGGTCTTCCACATCAGCGGCTGGCCGCCCAGTTCGGCGACGCGGTCGAACAGCATCTGGCTGGCCTTCACGTCCGCGATGATCGTCGCGCCCGGCTCCTTTCTGAGCACCGGTTCGGCCAGAATGGACAGCAGCTGATCGCCCCAGATCACGCGGCCCTGCCCGTCGATCGCGCCGATGCGGTCGCCGTCGCCGTCGAAAGCCAGTCCGAAATCGAGGCTTCTCTCGGCGACGAGCGCCTTGAGATCGGCCAGATTCTTCTCTTCGGTGGGATCGGGATGATGGTTGGGAAAATTACCGTCCACATCGGTGAACAGCGTATGATGCTCACCCGGCAGGAGCTTGACCAGCTTCTCGACGACCGGGCCGGCGGCGCCGTTGCCGCAATCCCAGCCGATGCGGAAGGTGCCGCCGGCATAGCCCGCGAACAGCCGGCCGACATAATCGTCGAGAATGTCGGCGTCGCTCACCGTCCCCGCGCCATCGTCCCAATCACCCTCGGCGGCCATCTTGCCGATCGTCTGGATGTCGGCCCCGAAAAACGGACGGTGCTGAAATACCATCTTGAAGCCATTGTAATTGCCGGGATTATGGCTGCCGGTTATCTGTATGCCGCCATCAACCTCTAAAATGGCTTCGGCATAATAGAGCATCGGCGTCGGCCCGAGCCCGACGCGCACCACATCGCAGCCCGAGGCGGTCAGCCCCTCGACCAGCGCCGCTTCGAGCGCGGGCGACGACACGCGGCCGTCGCGCCCCACCGCCACGCGCGTGCCCCCGGCGCGGCGCAGCAAGGTGGCGAAGCCGCGCCCGATCGCGCGCGCATCATCCTCGCCCAGCGTCTGTCCGACGATGCCGCGAATGTCGTACTCGCGCAGCGAGGTCGGGTCGAAACGATGCGTCATGGGATCTCCTGGGGAAATGGTCTGGCGCGATAATTCGCAGGTGCAGCAAAAAGTTCAACTGTCAGATTTGTTTTTCAATAATGCGTCACGCGCCGCATTCACCTGCCGCGTGAGCTCCGGCGAGCCGCCGCGATCGGGGTGGACGCTGGCGATCAGTCGGCGGTGCGCGGCGCGAATCTCGTCCGGTCCGGCATCGCTGCCCACGCCCAATACCGCGCGCGCCGCCGCATCCGGCCCGGTCGGTGCCGGCGGCGGGACAGGCGTGCCCGGCAGCGGCCGGCCCCAGCCATGCCACAGCCGCCAGCCGAGCCAGGCGACGGCGAGACCGGCAAGGACCTTGAAGATCATGCGCCGCGATCAGGCGAACAGCGGCAGCGCGCCGGCATGTTCGGGTAGCGCCATGCCGGCCATCATCTCACGCAACTCCTGCCGCGCGGCGACATGCGCCAAGCCCATCTCACCGAACTCGCGGCTGTCGAGCATCGTCAGCCCCTTGGGGAACAGCTCGCGATAGATCACGCGTTCGGACAGGCCGGGAATGACGCGGAAGCCGACGCGCTTGGCGAGCTGGTCGATCGCCTGCGACACGCGGCGCATGTTGCGCGCCTCGATATGCTGCATGCGGTTGCGCAGGACGATCCAGTCGATCGTCGCGCCGTCGGCCTTGGCGCGGCGCTTGCGCGAATCCCAGATCAGTTCGGAATAGAAGCTGGGGCGGACGACCTTGAACGTATCGGGATCGACATGGCCGATCAGGTCGAAATCGACGAAGCTGTCGTTCATCGGGGTGACCAGCGTGTCGGCATTGGTGATCGCGATGCGGCCGAAATCGTCGTCGCGGCCGGGCGTGTCGACGATCAGGAAATCGCTGCCCTCGCTCAGCCGTTCGAGCGATTCGCCGAACTTCGCCTGGCTCTCACCGTCATGCGTTTCGTAGCGCGGCATCGGCAGCTCGCGCCCGGTGCGCAGAATCGTCGCCTTACGGTTGTCGAGATAGCGGCCGAGCGTGCGCTGGCGATGGTCGAGATCGAGGCACGCGACCCGCGCGCCCTTCGCCGCCAGCGCGATCGCGGTGTGGACGGCGGTGGTTGACTTGCCGGTTCCGCCCTTCTCGTTGGCGAAGACGATGACATGCAACGGGTTCGACGCTTCCGCCAATGGACTAACTTCCTTGATTGATCGCCCGGCCCTACCCCCATAAAGGCCGCGCTTCCAAGTCCATATCAAGGCCTAACGCGCGTGCAAACCATCCGTCAGCTTCCCGAGCTTCGCGACGCGGTCGCGGGATTCAAGGCTGCGGGCGAGCGGATCGCGTTCGTGCCGACGATGGGCGCGCTGCACGACGGACATATGGCGCTGGTCGCCGCGGCGAAATTGGCCGCGGCCCGCGTGATCGTGTCGATCTTCGTCAATCCCAAACAGTTCGGCCCGAACGAGGATCTGGCCAGATATCCGCGCAAGGAACAGGCCGATTCGCGGATGCTGGCGGAGGCGGGCGTCGACCTGCTGTGGCTGCCGCCGGTCGAGGTGATGTATCCGCAGGGGCATGCGACCAACATCGCGGTGTCGGGCGTCAGCGAGCCGCTCGACGGGGCGGCGCGGCCGGGGCATTTCGACGGGGTGGCGACCGTGGTGGCCAAGCTGTTCAACCAGGTGAAGCCCGATATCGCGCTGTTCGGCGAGAAGGATTTCCAGCAGCTCGCCGTGATCCGGCGGATGGTCGCCGATCTGGATTTCGATATCGAGGTGCGTGGCGTGCCGACGCAGCGCGACGATGACGGGCTCGCCCTCTCCTCGCGCAACGCCTACCTCCCCGCCGAGGAGCGCGCCGCCGCGGTCGCGCTGCCGCGCGCGCTGGGCGTGGCGGCGAAGGCGATCGAGAAGGGCGAGGAGGTCGAAACGGCGCTTTCGGCCGCACGCGCCGCGCTGGAGGCGGCCGGGTTCGAGATCGATTATGTCGAGCTGGCCGATGCGCGGACGCTGGGCACGCCGGTGGCCGGCCAGCCGCGCCGCCTGCTGGCGGCGGCGCGGATCGCGGGCACGCGACTGATTGACAATATCGCAATAGATTGACTGCTAAACGCCTCACAAATCGCCGGAATCGCCGTTAACGATTTGGTTACCATGTCCGCCCCAATGTCCGTCGCATGAAGACACAGAGCAAAAACGGGGCATCATCATGGGCAACAGTCTCAAGAGCGCACAATTCCTGATCGACAGTCGGCTGGCCGACGCCGCGCGCGGCAATGCCGACGCGGCCTATGAGCTGGGCATGGTCTATTCGAGCGGGGCTGCCGGCATCGATGTCGACCTGATCGAAGCGCACAAGTGGTTCAACATCGCCGCGCTGAAGGGCAGCGCCCGCGCGTGCGAGATGCGCAGCGAAGTGGCCGAAGACATGACCGCGCGCGAGATCGTGGAAGCGCAGAAGCAGGCGCGCTCCTGGCTGCAGATGACGACGTTGCGCGCGGCCTGAACTATTTCTTCTTCGCCGCAGCCTTTTTGGGCGCCGCCTTTTTCGGCGCCTTGCGGCCCTTCTTCTTCGCCGGCCCCGCCGCCGCCTTGGCGTCGATCAGCTGTACCGCCTCGTCCAGCGTGAGCGCGGCCTGATCGACCGATTTGGGTAAAGTCGCATTGGTCGTGCCGTCGGTGAGATAGGGGCCGAAGCGGCCCTCCATCAGCTTGATTTCCGACCCAGATACCGGGTGTGCGCCCATCACCTTCAACGGCTCGCGCGAGCCGCGCTGGGGACGGCCGCCGCCGGCCGCCGCTTCGGCGAGCTTGACCACGGCGGCGTTCATCCCTGTCTCGAACACCTCCGCCGTCGAGGACAACCGCGCATATTTGCCGTCATGCGCCAGATAGGGGCCATAGCGGCCGATCGAGGCGATGATCGGATTGCCCGTCTCGGGATGATTGCCGATCGTGCGCGGGAGGTTGAGCAGCTTCACCGCGAGCGCGAGGTCGAGTTCGGGAATGTCCTTGGGGATCGAGGCGCGGGCGGCTTCCTTCCCCTCGCCGCGCTGGATATAAGGGCCGAAGCGGCCGGCGCGGCGGCTGATGTCCTCGCCGGTATCCGGGTCCTGGCCGATCACCTCGGGGCCGGTATCGCCGCCCTCTTCACCGCCGGGCTGGCCGAAGCGGCGGGTGAACTTGCACTCGGGATAGTTGGAGCAGGCGACGAACGCGCCGAACTTGCCGCCGCGCAGCGCCAGGCGGCCGTCGCCGCACGCCGGGCAGGCGCGCGGATCGCTGCCGTCGCCCTTGTCGGGGAAGAGATAGGGTTCGAGGAACTGGTCGAGCGCCTGCGTCACCTCGCTCGGCTTGCGCTCCATCACCTCGTCGGTGCGCGGACGGAAATCCTTCCAGAAGGCGTCGAGCACCGCCTGCCAGCCGGCACGGCCGCCGGAGACGTCGTCCAGCTCTTCCTCAAGGCCCGCGGTGAAATCGTAATTCACATAGCGTTCGAAGAAACGTTCGAGAAACGCCGTGAGCAACCGGCCGGATTCCTCGGCGAAGAAGCGGTTCTTCTCGACGCGGACATAGGCGCGGTCCTTGAGCACCTGGATAATCGAGGCATAGGTGGAGGGGCGGCCGATGCCGAGTTCCTCCAGCCGCTTGACGAGACTGGCTTCGGAGAAGCGCGGCGGCGGCTGGGTGAAATGCTGTTCGGCGTCGACGCCCTTCTTGGCCGGGGTGTCGCCGTTGCGGATCACGGGGAGGCGACGTGAGTCTTCATCGCCTTCATCGTCCCTGCCCTCTTCGTACAGCGCGAGATAGCCGGGGAAGATCACCACCTGCCCGGTGGCGCGCAATGCGTCCTGGCCGGTCGGCTCCTCCAGCTCGACCGTGGTGCGCTCCATCCGCGCGCTCGACATCTGGCTGGCCAGCGCGCGTTTCCAGATCAGCTCGTAGAGGCGCGCATGATCGCCGCCGCCCGCGCGATCGCGAGTGAAGTCGGTCGGGCGGATCGCCTCGTGCGCTTCCTGCGCGTTCTTGGCCTTGGCCTGGTATTGGCGCGGCTTGTCGGGGATGTAGCTCGCCTGATAGCGGTTCACGATCGCCAGCCTCGCCGCGTCGATCGCGCTGCCGTCCATCTGCACGCCGTCGGTGCGCATATAGGTGATCGCGCCGTCCTCGTAGAGGCCCTGCGCGACGCGCATCGTGTGGCTGGCCGAGAAGCCGAGCTTGCGTGCCGCCTCCTGCTGGAGGGTCGAGGTGGTGAAGGGCGGCGGCGGATTGCGCATCGCCGGCTTGGTCTCGACGCTGGCGACGGTGAAGCGGCCCTGCTCGACCGCGGCCTTGGCGCGTTTGGCGGTGCCTTCGTCGCCGATCGACAGGCGGTCGAGCTTCTTCCCCTCGAAGCGGACGAGGCGCGCGTCGAAGGCGGTGCCGTCATGTTCGAGATGAGCGAGGACGCTCCAATATTCCTGGGGGCGGAACAGCTCGATCTCGCGCTCGCGCTCGACGATCAGGCGCAGCGCAACCGATTGCACGCGGCCGGCCGACTTGGCGCCGGGCAGCTTGCGCCAAAGCACCGGCGAGAGGGTGAAGCCGACCAGATAATCGAGCGCGCGGCGGGCGCGATAGGCGTCGATCAGGTCGGTATCGAGCTGGCGCGGCGCGGCCATCGCCGCCAGGATCGCGGGCTTGGTGATCGCATTGAAGGTCACGCGCTCGACCTCTTTGGGCAGCGCCTTCTTCTTCGCGAGCAGCTCCTGCACGTGCCAGCTGATCGCCTCGCCCTCGCGATCGGGGTCGGTGGCCAGGATCAGGCGGTCGGCCTTCTTCGCCTCGTCGGTGATCGCCTTCAATTGCCTGGCCTTGTCGGGATAGGTTTCCCAGTCCATCGCGAAACCGTCGTCGGGCTTCACCGAGCCGTCCTTGGGCGGCAGATCGCGGACATGGCCATAGGAGGCGAGGACGCGATAATCCTTGCCGAGATATTTTTCGATGGTCTTCGCCTTGGCGGGCGATTCGACGATGACGAGCTGCATGGGGTTCCGAGCGGTCCTTACGTGTACGCGCGAGGATGGGGAGCCGCTGCCGAGGGCGTCAAGGGGGCGGCATCACGCCGCGTTCTGGTCGATCCCCAGTTCGCCGAGCTTGCGGTAGAGCGTCGAGCGGCCGATGCCGAGGCGGCGGGCGACCTCGGTCATGCGTCCGCGATAATGGCCGATGGCGAGGCGGATGACGTCGGCCTCGATCTCCTCCAGCGCGCGCAGATTGCCGTCGGGCCGGAACAGGGTGACGCCCGCGCCCGATGCCGCGCCGCCCGCCGCCGGCGCGCCGGGGCGGCCGCCGGAGAGCTGGGCGATCTGCGGGAAATCGGCGCGGGTCAGCGCGTCGCCGTCGCACAGCACCGCGGCGCGGAACAAGGCGTTCTGGAGCTGGCGGACATTGCCCGGCCAGTCATAGCCGCCGAGCAGCGCGATCGCATCGTCGGTGATGCCGAGCGGGCGCAGGCCCGGCTGTTCGGCGATCCGCGCGAGCAGATGGCGGGCGAGCGGCGCGATGTCGCCGCCGCGGTCGCGCAGCGGCGGGATCGTCACCTGCACGACGTTGAGCCGGTAATAGAGGTCCTCGCGGAAGCGGCCTTCCTCGACCTCCGTCGCCAGCGTCTTGTTGGTCGCGGCGACGATGCGGACGTCGACATGGGTCAGATGGCGCGCGCCGATCGGATGGACTTCGCCCGACTGGACGACGCGCAGCAGCTTGACCTGCGCCTCCAACGGCATCTCGCCGATCTCGTCGAGGAAGATGGTGCCGCCGTCCGCCTCCTGGAAGCGGCCGATCTTGCGCTCGAACGCGCCGGTGAAGGCGCCCTTTTCATGCCCGAACAGCTCGGATTCGACGAGGTTGGCGGGGATCGCGCCGCAATTGACGCGCACCATCGGCTTGGCGTGGCGCGGCGACGCGGCGTGGATCGCCTCGGCCACCACTTCCTTGCCGACGCCGCTTTCGCCCTCGATCAGCACCGGCACGCGCGCACGCGCCGCCTTGGCCGCGATGGCCAGCGCGGCGCGGAATTGCGGGGCCGATCCGACGATCTCGTCAAAGGCAAGGCTGGCGGTCAGCTTTTCGGTGAGCGGGCGCAGTTCGCCCGAGGCCATGGCGCCGACCGCGCTGTCGAGCGCGGCGAGCAGGCGATCGGCGGCGAGCGGCTTGACCAGGAAATCGGTGGCGCCCGCGCGCATCGCGTTGACCGCGGCGGCGACCGATCCGTTGGCGGTGAGCAGCAGGATCGGCAGCATCGGGCGGTTGGTGCGCAGTTCGGCGATCAGCCCGGCGGCATCGAAATCGGGCGCCCAGTGATCGAGCACGATCGCGTCGAGCGCCATGCCGTCGGGCGTGCCCAGTGTCGCCAGCGCGGTTTCGCCGTCGCCGGCAAAGACCGTGCGCCAGCCGCGCCGCGCCGCGATCGCCGCCACCAGCTGCCGCTGCGCCGGTTCGTCATCGATCAGCATCAACTGGCGCTGGCCGTTGCGCATCATCCACCTGTCCCCGAAAATGTCCCGTTCCTGGTCGGACGGCATAAGGGCGCCGGGTAAAGACCGGCTTAAGCGTCCCATAGCGCGCGGGGCTTGAGGGTGGCGCGCGCCGCCGCTACAGACACCGGCAAAGACGTGTTTCAAGGGGAAAATACATGGCCCACAGCGGCGACATGAAGGCGCACGACAACACCTATGGCGGGTTTCTGCGCATGCTGAAGGTGGGCACGATCATCTCTGCGCTCGCCGCCATGCTGGTGATCTTCCTGATCGCTTCCTGATGCGAATCGCCGCCGTGACGGCGGTTTCGCAACGACGCCGCATCCGCGGCGAAACCAGCCGGCCTCGTTCACCTGGCCGGAATTTTTGGGGAGGCAGGCGATGAAGATCGCGGTTCTCAAGGAAACAGCCGCCGGGGAACGGCGCGTTTCCGCCACGCCGGAAACGGTCAAGAAATATGTCGCGCTGGGCGCGCAGGTCGCCGTGGAAACGGGCGCGGGCGACGCCGCATCGTTCGATGACGCGGGCTTTGCGGGGGCCGGCGCGACGATCGGATCGCGGGCCGAGGTGCTGGCCGGGGCCGATATCGTGCTGGGCGTGCAGGGGCCTGAGCCGGATGCGCTGAACGGCATCAAGCCCGGCGCGTGGCTGGCGGCGGGGCTCAATCCGTTCGGGGCGCGCGCGCGGGTCGATAGCTATGCCGCGCTGGGCATCGAGGCGCTGGCGATGGAATTCATGCCGCGCATCACCCGCGCGCAGTCGATGGACATCCTCTCCTCGCAATCCAACCTTGCCGGCTACAAGGCGGTGCTGGACGCGGCGGGCGAATATGGCCGCGCCTTTCCGATGATGATGACGGCGGCGGGCACCGTCAGCGCCGCCAAGGTCTTCGTGATGGGTGTGGGCGTCGCGGGGCTTCAGGCGATCGCCACGGCGCGGCGGCTGGGCGCGCAGGTTTCGGCGACCGACGTGCGTTCGGCGACCAAGGAGCAGATTCTTTCGCTGGGCGCCAAGCCGGTGTTCGTCGAGAGCGTCGCGGGGATCGAGGGCGAAGGCTCGGGCGGCTATGCCACCGAGATGAGCGAGGAATATCAGAAGGCGCAGGCCGAGCTGGTTTCGTCGCACATCGCCAAGCAGGACATCGTCATCACCACCGCGCTGATCCCGGGGCGCCCCGCCCCGCGCCTGATCAGCGACGCGCAGATCGCGAGCATGCGGCCGGGCAGCGTCATCGTCGACCTGGCGGTGGAGAGCGGCGGCAATGTCGAGGGCGCGGTCGCGGGCGAGGTGGTCGAGAAGCATGGCGTGAAGATCGTGGGACACCGCAACGTATCGTCGCGGCTGGCGAGCGATGCGTCGGCGCTGTTCGCGCGGAACCTGTACAACTTCCTGTCGGCGTTCTGGGACAAGGACGCGGGCAAGCCGGTGCTGGACGAGGAGATCGGCGACGCGATCCGCCTGACCCAGGGCGGCAAGGTGGTGAACGCGAGGCTGCTCGGGTGAGCATCACGGCGCTGCTCGGGCTTGCGATGGTGTTCGATGCCGCAGTCAGGCCAGCGAGCGACGGCCAGGTCGAACTAGATCTGCTGAGGCAGGCGGCTTCTGGAAGATTGTACGCCGATTACGAGATGCAATGCCGGGGATATTCCCGTCGAGCCTCGCGAAGTGCCGCAAAGAGGGCGCTTGGGCGAGACTTCGATCCACGGATGAACGCTGCGACGAGTAGGATCAGTAAGATTTGGGGCGAAACGCGAGTGGAGGAAGCCACCACGTTTTTGCTAATCGGATATCGAATAGGACCGGCATATTGCCGCAAGGCTGCCGGGACAGTCGACCGGGCGCGGCGCGCTTTGGCCGACCTCGAATATAGATTGGGGGCACGCTAATGGACTTCATCTCGATCCTGTCGATCTTCGTGCTGGCGTGTTTCGTCGGCTATTATGTCGTGTGGTCGGTCACGCCGGCGCTGCACACGCCGCTGATGGCGGTGACCAACGCCATTTCGTCGGTCATCATCGTCGGCGCGCTGATCGCGGCGGCGGCGGCCGGGAGCGAGACCGCCAAATGGCTGGGTCTCGTCGCGGTGGCGCTGGCCAGCGTCAACATCTTCGGCGGGTTCGCCGTTACCGAGCGCATGCTCGCCATGTACAAGAAGAAGGGCTGAGCCGATGCACGAGGCCGCTCCCGTCAACCCCTGGGTTGCGCTCGCTTATCTGATCGCGGGCGTCTGTTTCATCGTCGCGTTGCGCGGGCTGTCTTCGCCGGCGACAAGCCGCCGCGGCAACCGCTTCGGCATGGCCGGCATGTTGATCGCGGTGGTGACGACGTTGGTCACGCACGAGATCGCCTCGCTGGCCGAGATTGTCGGGGCGATCGCGATCGGCGGCGGCTTTGGCTGGATCGTCGCGCGCAAGATCAAGATGACCGACATGCCGCAGCTCGTCGCGGGCTTTCATAGCCTGGTCGGTCTGGCCGCGGTGCTGGTCGGTGTCGCGGCGTATCTTAATCCGCAGGCGTTCGGGATCGTCTTTCCCGCCGGGTCCGAGTATGCCGGGTTGATCCTGCCGGTCAGCCGGATCGAGCTGGGATTGGGCGTGGCGATCGGCGCGATCACCTTTTCGGGCTCGGTCATCGCGTTCCTGAAGCTCAACGGCAATATGGGCGGCGCGCCGATCCTGTTGCCGGGGCGGCATGTCATCAACCTGGGCACGCTGGCCGGTATCCTGGGCCTGATCGCCTTCCATACGGTGCAGATCGAGGCGCCGGTCTGGGTGTTCTGGACGGTGCTCGCGCTGTCCTTCGCGATCGGCTTCCTGCTGATCATCCCGATCGGCGGGGCGGACATGCCGGTGGTCGTGTCGATGCTCAACAGCTATTCGGGCTGGGCGGCGGCGGCGATGGGCTTTACGCTCGGCAACACCGCGATGATCATCACCGGTGCGCTGGTGGGCAGCTCGGGCGCGATCCTTTCCTACATCATGTGCCGCGCGATGAACCGCAGCTTCATCAGCGTGATCGCGGGCGGTTTCGGCGGCGACAGCGGCGGCGCGGGCGCCGGCGCGGCCAAGACCGACCGGCCGTGGAAGCGCGGCAGCGCCGAGGACGCCGCGTTCCTGATGAGCCAAGCCGAACAGGTCATCATCGTGCCCGGATACGGCATGGCGGTGGCGCAGGCGCAGCACGTGTTGCGCGAGATGGGCGACAAGCTGAAAGAGCATGGCGTGCGCGTGAAATATGCGATCCACCCGGTCGCGGGGCGCATGCCGGGGCATATGAACGTGCTGCTGGCCGAAGCCAACGTCCCCTATGACGAGGTGTTCGAGCTGGAGGACATCAACAGCGAGTTTGCGCAGACCGACGTCGCCTTCATCATCGGGGCCAACGACGTGGTGAACCCCGCCGCCAAGACCGACAAGTCATCGCCCATCTATGGCATGCCGGTGTTCGACGTGAACAAGGCCAAGACCGTGCTGTTCATCAAGCGCAGCATGGGCGGCGTGGGTTATGCCGGGGTGGACAACGACGTCTTCTATCAGGACAACACGATGATGCTGCTGGCCGACGCCAAGAAGATGGTCGAGGAAATCGTCAAGAGCCTCGACTGATTCCGAGCGGACGTGCCGGCTGCCGCTGAAGGGGGGTGGTCCATGGTGAGTGTCGGTCGAATTCTGGAAGGCGCGTTCGGACTGATCCGCGAGCAGTTCGTGGCGGTCGCGATCTGGGCGGGCGTGTATCTGGCGGCCAATCTCGCGCTGTTGCTGACGTTGCAGCCGACGATGGCGAGCATCATGAGTTCGGCCGCCAGCGGCGACACCGCGTCGATGGTCAGCGCCATGGTGCCGATCTATGCCATGAACCTGATCCTGATGCTGGTCGGCATCGTGCTGTATACCGCGGCGATGCGCGCGGTGCTGCTGCCGCAAGCCGGCGGGCTGGGGTTCCTGCGGATCGGCATGGACGAGCTGCGGATCCTGTTGCTGACCATCCTGTTCTTCATCGTCGGGCTGGTGCTGGGCGTCGGCTTTGCGATGATCTTCGGACTGATCACCGCCGGGGCGGCGGCGGGCAGCGATTCGATTGCCATGACGGTGCTGGTGGGCTTTGTCGGCGGCATTGCCGTATTGGGCCTGTTCCTGTTCCTGCTGATCCGCTTTTCGTTGGCCTTTCCGCTGACGCTGCATCGCCGCCGCTTCGTGATCGGCGAGGCGTGGACGCTGAGCAAGGGACGGTTCTGGACGCTGTTCGGCGCGGCGCTGGTCGTCACGCTGATCGGCTTCATGCTGACCATGGTGGTCGGGGTGTTCGCCGCGGGCAGCTATTTCGCCGACATCATGGCGGCGTCCGGCGATCCCGAAGCCGCCGCCACGCTGGCCGAGCGGCAGATGGCGACGGCAACCGCCCTGAGCCCGGCGAAGATCGTCCAGACGCTGGCCGGCGCGGCGATCGGTGCGATCTGGATCGCGCTGAGCGGCGGCAGCGCGGCGAGCGCGGCGAAGCTGCTGCTGGACGGCGAGTTCGACGATGCGGAGCAAGTGTTCGGCTGACCCCCTTGCGTTCTTGATCCGTTCCGGACATAATTGATCCGGGATGGATTGAAAACGGATCTATTTACCGCTTACGCAGCGGAGCGCCGTGGGCAAAACATCCAATATGCCGTGCAAAGCGGAGGTTTTCGGATGATCGAGAAACAGGGCAATGGTTGAACAACGGGGCAATGCCGCAATGGCATGGGGGCGCCCGACATCGGGAGGGTCGGCGTTGATCGGCCGGGAATTCGGCGGGCAGGCACCGGCAGGCCAGGCATTGTCCGGGCAGGCAGTGCCCGGCCAGGCAGTGATCGGCCAGGCATGGGATGGCGATACGCCGACCGCGCTGGTCGTCGCCTCGCCCGAACGAATGCCGGACAATGTCCGCGCGATCGAGGCGTCGGGCGCGCGGCTGGTCGGCCAGGTGACGCCCGAGGCGGCGGATGCGCGCATCGCCCATCAGATCGCGCTCGACCTCATCCTGTTCGATGCCACCGACCTGTCGGCCGATACCGCCGCCGACACCGCGATGGCGCTGGCGCAATGGGCAGGGGAGCGCGATTGCCGCCTGGTCGCCACGCTGACCCCCGGCGCGATCGATGCGGTCGCTTCGCCGCTGCTGGCGACCGGGGCGACCCTGTTGTGCGATGCGAACGCGGCCGAGCAGGCGGCGGCGCTGCTGGCCGCCCTGCCCCAGCCCGCCGCGCGGCTGCACGATGCGACGCGCGAGCGTGAGGCCGAACGGCTGCGCCTGCTGAACGAAGAGGTGGCGCGGCTGGCCGAAGTGCTCAGCCAGCTTGCCGCCGAGGCGCCTTCCGGCGTGCGCGATCGCGATTCGGCCTATCATGCCGAAACGCCGGATGAGCCCGATCCCCATCCGCGCGATGTTCGCGCCACGATCCGGTCGCGGCGGCTGCGCGACCAGCATTTCGCGGCCGAATTGTTCGCCGATCCCGCCTGGGACATGCTGCTCGATCTTTATGCCGCGCGGCTGGAGGGGCGGCGCGTTTCGGTCTCCAGCCTGTGCATCGCCGCGGCGGTGCCGCCGACCACGGCGTTGCGCTGGATCGGCACGATGCACGATGCCGATCTGTTCGGGCGGGAACCCGATCCGAAC
Organism: uncultured Stakelama sp.; assembly: GCA_964413495.1. Taxonomy (GTDB): domain Bacteria; phylum Pseudomonadota; class Alphaproteobacteria; order Sphingomonadales; family Sphingomonadaceae; genus Sphingomonas. The sequence goes on from CAYPRW010000010.1 coordinate 81,749, forward strand.
GACCGGCGCCGCGCGCACATCACGCTGACGCAACGCGCGGCGAATGCGATGCGCGGCTATTTCGTGGCGGCGGCGAAGGCGGGGCTGACGGCCGCCTAGGCCGGGACCGATAGCGGCGTTCGAGTTCGAGACGGTTTGGGATCGGTCCGAAAATCCCGATCGTCATTTCCGCGCAACCGGGGCGCCATTGATGCTGTCGTCGCGGGCTTGCCGTTGGCCCAGCCAGAATGGATCCTCGCCTGCTCGGGGATGACGAACCCTGGCATATGGCCGTCAGCCTTGGGGCTGGCGCCGCCATGACGGCACGCGGATCGATCCCGGCTGCTCGATTTTGACTGCTCGATTTTAGCTGTGCGATCCCAGTTGCTCGCTCCGGGCTGGTCGATCCTGACCGCTCCATGCCTGTTCGGCGGGGCGATGATGCAATCGGTGGCGGCGCGAAGCGGCAAGCGGCGGAACGGGCGCGGCAACCGCTCCATACCTGTCCCAAGGGGGTGGTGATGCAATCCGTGGCGGCGCGAAGCGGCGGGCGGGGGAACTGGCGCGGCGACCGCCCTGGGCCGGGCATTGTCCGGCCGGCCTTGAACCGTATGCAAGTGGTGGGCTCGCCGGGATTCGAACCCGGGACCTACAGATTAAAAGTCCGTTGCTCTACCAACTGAGCTACGAGCCCGCACTTGAGGGTGGGCAGCACCTAGGGGCGTGGCCCGGCCCGGTCAACCGCCCCGATCGGCCGCGCTCGATCGATCGGCGCGATCGACTGGCCTCTATCCACCGGATCGCCGTGCCAGCCGGGCGGCGAGCTGGCGGATGGTGAGTCCGCTTATCGGATCGCGCCATGCCGGGACCAGCCTGACCAGCGGCGCCAGCACGAAATCGCGCTCGCGAAAGCGCGGATGCGGCACGATCAGGTCGGGCGAGGCCCAGGCCCCGCCCGACCACAGGATAATGTCGAGATCGATCACCCGCGCGTCCCAGCGCCGGCCGCGGCGGCGACCAAAGGCGCGCTCGATCCGCTTGAGCCGGCGCAGCAGCACGGGCGGCGGCTCATCGCTCTCGATCAGTACCGCCGCATTGGCGAAGCGGCGGCGCGAGGGCCCGAGCGGCGCGGTGGCGAGGATCGGCGAGGCCGTCACCACCCCGCCGATCGCATCGATCGCCGCACGCACTTGTGCCGCCGGCGCACCGTGACGGCCCCGGCGGTTCGATCCGAGCGCGACGACATAGCGATTGGCCGGACTTGTGAGCCCCATCCGCCCCGCCTATCGCGAGCCGATGACGGCGCCAAGCCCGCTTTCCGCCCCCCTGCCCGGCCCCTTGCCCGACAGCGAGCCGCCGCGCGACTGCCCGCGCTGTCCGCGACTGGCGGCGTTGCGCCGGGATTTGCGGGCCGCACATCACGATTGGTGGAACGCGCCGGTGCCGGCATTCGGCGATCCCGACGCATGGCTCGGCATCATCGGGCTGGCGCCGGGCAAGCATGGCGCCAACCGCACCGGCCGGCCGTTCACCGGCGATCATGCCGGCGACCTCATGTTCGCGACGCTGGCGAAATTCGGGCTGAGCGAGGGGGATTATGACGCACGGCCCGACGACGGGCTGCGGCTCAACGGTGCAATCATCATCAACTCGGTCAGATGCCTGCCGCCGGAGAACAAGCCGACGCCCGAGGAAATCCGGACTTGTCGGCCGTTCGCCGATGTACAGGCCAATGCGATCCCGGCGCGCATCTTCATCGCGCTCGGGCAAATCGCGCACCAGAGCGCGGTCAAGATACTGGGCGGCAGGCTGCCCAAATGCCGGTTCGGCCATCTGGCGGAACATCGCATGCCCGACGGGCGCGTGCTGATCGATAGCTATCATTGTTCGCGCTACAACCAGAATACCGGGCGGCTGACGGCGGCGATGTTCGAAGCGGTGTTCGAGCGGGCCGTGGCGCTGCGCGGGGCGATGCGCGAGTAGGAAAGAATGGGTTCACGCGGAGGCTCGGAGAAGAAGATTTTGTTCGCGCAGAGGCGCAGAGGCGCAGAGATGTCCCGGATCTGGCGCGAAGCGCCTCTCTTCCAGAATCCGTGGCGGAATGAGGGCCGCTGACGCGGCAGAGATACCTCTCTGCGCCTCTGCGCCTCTGCGCCTCTGCGCGAACAAATCTTCTTCGCGCCTTTGCGCCTTTGCGTGAACCAATTCTTCCTCTCTTCCGAAGCGCCGCGTCAGACGTCCTCGATCATCCGCCCATAAAGCTCGGGCCGGCGGTCGCGGAAAAAGCCCATGCCGGCACGGTGCCGGCGCGCGCGATCGAGGTCGAGCGCGGCGGTGAGCACGCCGGTTTCCTCCGCGCCGAATTCCGCGACGATATCGCCCCATTCGTCGCAGATGAAGCTGTGGCCATAGAAATGCTGATCGCCCTCGCTCCCGATGCGATTGGCGGCGATCACCGGCACGACGTTCGATACCGCGTGACCGATCATCGCGCGGCGCCACATGCGGCTGGTGTCGAGATCGGCGTCATAGGGCTCCGATCCGATCGCGGTGGGATAGAATAGCAGTTGCGCGCCCATCAGCATCATCGTGCGCGCGGTTTCGGGATACCATTGGTCCCAGCAGATGCCGACGCCCAGCGCCGCGTCCGCCGCCGGGCCGTCCCACACCTTGAACCCGGTATTGCCGGGGCGGAAATAATATTTCTCCTCATAGCCCGGCCCGTCCGGGATGTGGCTCTTGCGATAGACGCCCGCGACCCTGCCGTCCGGCCCGATCATCGCGAGGCTGTTGTAGAAATGCGGGCCGTCCGCCTCGAAGAAGCTGGTGGGGATGTGAACGCGCAGCTCGGCGGCAAGCGCCTGCATCGCGGTCACCGCCGGGTGGCTGGCGACCGGCCGGGCACCGGCGAACAGCGCCTCGTCCTCGACCCGGCAGAAATATTCGCCTTCGAACAGTTCGGGGGGGAGCACCACCTGCGCCCCCTTCCCCGCCGCCTCGCGGACGAGTTCGGCGACATTGGCGATGTTGCGCGCGGTATCGGTCGAAAAGGCGAGCTGGAGCGCGGCGACGGTGATCTGGGTCATGGGGGGTATTTAGAGGAGCGCGGTGAATTTCGCACCTTCTTCGTCATCCCGGTCTTGTGCCGGGACCCACCAGGCGGCAGGCGACGCGCCATAGCCTCAATCGCCGTCGCTTGATGCGCTGTGGATCCCGGCCCAGGGCCGGGATGACGGTCAAAGATCGGGAGCGAACGGCGGACGGTTGCCCAATACGATCCCGCGCTTGGCGCTTAAGCTCACGGGCAACGCTTGCGCCAGCAGTGGCATCTGCGCCTCGGGCACATCCATGAAAACCAATACTGCCAAACCGTCGTCATCTTTCTCGATACGCGCAGGAGGAAAGCCCCGTGCGGCGAGATGGGCGATCGCCTCGGCTTCATGTTCCAGAGCGACGGCGAAACGCGCGGCGACCCGACCGTTGCTCACTTAGGAATCTGCTGCGAGATGCAATGGAAGCTGCCCCCGCCAGTCAGGATATGGTCCGCGCGCAGGCCCACCGCCGCGCGCCCGGGAAACAGCGCGCCGATCGCCTCCACCGCCTTGCGGTCGTTGGGCTGACCATAGAGCGGCACCACCACGGCGGCGTTGCCGATATAGAAGTTCATATAGCTCGCCGGCACCACTTCGTCGCCATGCATCACCCGGCCGGGCGACGGGATCGGCACCACCTCGACCCCGAACGCCTCGGCGCGGCGGCGGGCGTCCTGATAGACCAGCCAGTTGGGGTCGTTCTCCTCCGCCACCGGAATCGCCAGCCGGTTGGGGCCGACGAAGCGGGCGAGATTGTCGACATGGCCGTCGGTGTGATCGTTGGTGAGGCCGTTGCCCAGCCACAGCACGCGATCGAAGCCCAAATCCTCGTACAGCCGCTCCTCCGCCTCGCGCAGCGACAGGCCGGGGTTGCGGTTGCGGTTGAGCAGGCATTGTTCGGTGGTCACCACCAGCCCGGTGCCGTCCCAGTCGAGCGATCCCCCCTCCAGCACCCAGCCATGCGGCTCGACGTCGATGCGGCGCTTGTCGGCCAGCGCGGCGCCGACCTCCTCATCGCCGTCATATTCATATTTGCCGCCCCAGCCGTTGAATTCGAACGCATGGCCGGTGCCGTGATTGTCGATGATGACGCCCGTGTCGCGCAGCCAGATGTCGCCGAACGGCGTCACCACCACCTGCGCCGCCTCCCCCGCCGCCAGCCGCGCCGCGGTGGCCGCCTCCTGATCGGCGGCGACCAGCAGCACCTTTTCGCCCGCGCCGCCGGCATGCACCGCGCGCGCGAAGGCCGCGACCTCGGCCCGCGCCGCGCCGAGCGACTCCCACAGATCGGGATGGCTGGGAAAGCCGATCCAGACGGCCTTGTGTCTGGCCCATTCGGGCGGCGGGGTCGGCCTCATTTCGCGCCTTGGCGAGACTTGTCGCGGATGCCGCGGAATTCATCGCCCTCGACCCAGTTGGGCCAATCGGTCGTCATCGCCAGCGCGCGGCCGACCGCATAATAGATCTGCAGGTCCTTTTCGACCCCCGCCCAGTTCCAATCGGGATCATATTCGTCCTGGGGGCCGTGATAGCGGTTCTTCTCATAGTCCATCGCCGCCGCCTTGCCGGCTTCCCTGCCGCCCTCGACCAGATCGTCGCCGGCGTCGAAATACAGCATCGGCACGCCATGCTTGGCCAGCATGAAATGGTCGGAACGATAGTAGAAGCCCTTTTCAGGCGTCGGCTCGCTGCTGGCGGTGCGGCCCTGCTGGGCCAGCGCGCGATCGAGATAGCCGTCCAGCGCCGACTTGCCCCGGCCCACCACGATCACGTTCCTGGCCGGCGGGGTCATGTTGAGCGCGTCCATATTGACGCCGCCCACCGTCCTGCCCAGCGGGAAGATCGGGTTGTCGCCATAATATTGCGAGCCGAGCAGGCCGCTCTCCTCCGCGGTCACCGCCAGGAACACCAGGCTGCGGTCGGGCGCGCCGGCCGCCTTGTTGGCCTGGGCCAGCGCGATCAGCGCGGCCGTGCCGGTCGCGTTGTCGATCGCGCCGTTGCAGATGTCGTCGCCGTCGCTCGCCGCCTCGCACCGGCCAAGATGGTCCCAATGCGCGGTGTAGAGGACATATTCGTCCGGCCGCTTGGCACCGGGCAGGATGCCGACGACATTCCTGGAGGCATGTTTGCGGATGTCGTTGTCGAAGCTGAGCGAGGCTTTCACGCTGCCCAGCGGCACGGCCTTGAACCCCTTTGTCTTCGCGGCGGCGGCGAGCCTGTCGAAATCCTGGCCCGCGCCGGCGAACAATGCCTTCGCCTTGTCGAGCTGGATCCAGCCGATCGCGGCGGACTGGTCCATATGGCCGCCCGCGGCGTCGGCGACCTGCTGTTCGCCGGTCCAGCTCGACTGGACGACGTTCCAGCCATAGGCGGCGGGTTCGGTCTGGTGGACGATGATCGCGGCGGCCGCGCCCTGTCGCGCGGCCTCCTCATATTTATAGGTCCAGCGGCCGTAATAGGTCATCGCGCGGCCGTTGAACTCACCCTTGGCCTCCGCCGTCTGCCAATCGGGATCGTTGACCAGGATCACGACCGTCTTGCCCTTCACATCGACCCCGGCATAGTCGTTCCACCCCTTTTCGGGCGCGTTGATGCCATAACCGACGAACACCACCGGGCTGTCCTCGACCACAACCCTGGGCGTCACGCGATAGGTGGCGGCAACGAATTCCGGCCCGTATTTGAGGGCGATCGGCTGGCTACCCCCGGTGAAGCTGAGGTTCGAGACGTTCTTCGCGGTGATCGCCACCAGCGGCACGTCCTGAAACCAGCTGCCGTTATTGCCGGGTTGCAGCCCCGCCTTCTGGAACTGCTGGACCAGGTAATCCAGCGTCTTCTTCTCCCCCGGCGTGCCCGGCGCGCGGCCCTCGAATTCGTCGGACGAAAGGACGCGGGTCGCTTCCTTCATCACGTCCATCGGAATCGCCGGCAATGCCACTTCGGGTGGCGGCGCGGAGGATTGGGGGCTGCAAGCGGCAAGCCCGAGCAGGGCCAGAAACGCGATACGCATGGGCTTTCTCTCCCGAAACATCATGGCGCATGTTGTGGCAGCGGGGCGGGTGCCGGGCAAGCGGCGCGCAAACGAAAAGGGCGGCCCATGGGGACCGCCCTTTGCTGTTCGTGCAGCGCCGCGGCAAAGCCGCGTCGTCAGTCGCCGCCTTGTGCGGCGCTGGCCGTTCGCGCTGATCGGTTCGTTCGGATTTAGCTTCGCTAAATCCTCACATCAGCGCGAATAGAATTCGACCACCAGATTGGGTTCCATCTTCACCGGATACGGCACCTCGTCGAGCGTGGGCACGCGGGTAAAGGTGATCTTCGACGCGCCGTCCGGCGCGACGTAGTCGGGGATGTCACGCTCGGCCAGGCTCTGCGCCTCCATCACCAGCGCCATTTCCTGCGCCTTGCCGCCCAGCTCGACCGTCTCACCCGGCTTGATGCGGCGCGAGCCGATGTTGCACTTCTCGCCATTGACCTTGACATGGCCGTGGTTGACCAGCTGGCGCGCGGCGAAGATCGTCGGCGCGAACTTGGCGCGATAGACGATCATGTCGAGCCGCTGCTCGAGCAGGCCGATCAGGTTCTGGCTGGTGTCGCCCTTCATCCGCGCGGCTTCGTCATAGGTCTTGCGGAACTGCTTTTCGGTGACGTCGCCGTAATAGCCCTTGAGCTTCTGCTTGGCGCGCAGCTGGATGCCGTAATCGGACATCTTGCCCTTGCGGCGCTGGCCGTGCTGGCCGGGGCCGTATTCGCGCTTGTTGACCGGCGATTTGGGGCGGCCCCAGATATTCTCGCCCATCCGGCGGTCGAGCTTGAACTTGGCGCTGGAACGCTTTGACATGTGATATTCCTTACAACTGCTTGTGACGTTGACCCGGTGATCGCTCACCTGATCGCGCTTCCGGTATCGCCTGTGGAAATCACAGGGCCGCCGCTTCACCGGAGTGCGGGGCCAATCGCGAAGGCGCGCGGTTAGCGGTGGAGGTTCGGCAAGTCAATGGGTTGCGGCGAACCGACGGCGGTGGAAGATTTGGTTCACGCGAAGGCGCGAAGGCGCGAAGAGGTTGGTCTTCCGCGCGAAGCGCCCTCACGTCTTCAACGTGGCGACATACGGAACGCTGAATGAATGAATGCCGCTGACGCGGCAGGGCCACATCTTCGCGCCTTTGCGTGAACCAAATCTGCCGCCGCCTCAGAACGGAAACCAGCGGCTCTTTTCGCTGAACTTCATGTAGCCGACATTGACGCCCGCGCGCCAGCCGACGCCCAGCCGCACCGGGATCAGCACCACGTCGCCGCGCCGCAGATAGGTGGCCGAAAAGCCGCCGACGAAATAGACCCGCCCCTCGCCCGCCGGGAACCGCTTGTACAGTTCCTGGCTGTCATAGAGGTTGTAGACCAGCACGAACACCTTGTTGGCGTCGCCGCCCACGTCGAAACCGACCGACGGCCCGGTCCAGAACACCTTGCGCTCGCCCTCGACCGCATGAACCATCTGGCCCGAACCGTAACGCAGCCCCAGTACGATCGCGCCCGATCCCTCGCTGCCCGCGATATAGGCGTTGGGTTCGCCCTGATCCTTCAGGATATCCTCGAGCAGCGCGGCCAGGCCGGTCGCGCCCTTGCCAAACACGCCCTCGGCCGCGGCAACCACGCGCACCCGGTCGAATGTCGCGGGCGCTTCGGGCTTGGCGAGAACGCCGGGCGCGGGCGTCGCCTGGGCGACCGGCGCGGCGGGCGCCGCATAAGGCGCGCCGGCGGGATCCTGGGCGGGCATGTCGGGGCCGGGATCGACCGGCTCGTCGGCCGGTATGGGGGTTTGCGGACGCGCGGCTGGCTGCGCGCTGCTCTGCGGCCGGTTGAGATCGGCATCGATCGCGCTGTCGGGATCGACGGTGCGGATGCTTTGCGCCAGGGCGGGCCCGATCGCCATCGACGGCGCCGCCGCCAGCATTCCCAACCAGATCAATCCACGCCGCATGATAATCCCTCCCGCCAGCATCGCATATGCCCCGCACTGGGACGCGGGCAATGAACCGGCGATGACCCGAGTCGATTTCGCGCCGACACGAGTCGGAATGCCGGTCGATTTCGCCGCAACGGGCGGTTGATCCCCAGCTCCGCCCTCGTTATAGCCCGCGCTTCGCCAGCCAGGCGCCGGAGACGTGGGTGAGTGGCTGAAACCAACGCTTTGCTAAAGCGTCGTACGGGGAACCGTACCGAGGGTTCGAATCCCTCCGTCTCCGCCAATACCCTAGCAAAATCAATAACTTAGCTAGGGCTTCGGCTGTTCTACCACTTCAGCTACCACATGGAGCGGGCGTCTATGGGCGGCTCATTCGGCGCGTGCGATAATCGCAATATCGGCTGGCGATTTGCGATAAAACGCCTTCCGCCACGCGAGCAACGGCACGCCGATGAACTCGCCTTGGGCATTTAATATGCCGCCGATGTTGGCCGCTTCATGGAAGGTTTCGAGTGCGAGGCGACAGCTTTGCGGGAGCGGCTTCGCGCGCCCCTTTCAATACTTCTACAAGCCGCCCAGATATTTTATCCGCATCTGCCGCAAGGCTACCCCGAATCAGGCTCTCTGCCGAGATTTCACCGCCTTCAATTGGCCTAACTACGCGCGCGCGCGCGCTATAATTCCCGTCACGACGTTCTATGGCACCGAGCCATGTTGCCTCGTCCTGCCAAGCCGCCAGAGCAAGCCGGTAAGGTTTGCCAGACCCGTTTAAACGGATATCAAATCGAACCAAGATAGGATCAGTTAGCCTCGAACACCGTTCCGCCGAAACATTTGGACTCATCACGCGCGGTATATATCCGATGAAAGGCGACCACCCTCTTTGAGTGGAGACTTTTTCCAAAATTCTTATTAGCTGCCCCTCAATTTGATCGGCCTGCAAAAGCGATTTCATACTATCATCGCCAATAGTTGGAGCTAGGACACAAAAGTGTGTCTGTTCCGTTAGGTTTAACTTACCTTCAATTCGCTCAGAATACGGAAACTTTTCAGGTACAACAGCTTTGCGAAAATCAGCCATCGGTTTTCTTTCAGTTTCAGATACTGCAGCATCTCCGCAAGAACTCACCAGTATAGTCATTATCATTGATCGAAGGAGGGCGTTCCGCATCATAGCTCTAGTCCTTTTTCAGACCGATATGGCTGAATGCCAGAGCGCGCCGAACTCCAGCGCTGCGGCCGGCTTGCCAAAGAGATGACCGATGCACGCATGCGGGTGTGTGCAAGTCCATTTTCGCATTCGCTCATCGCTCCCTCCCGGCTTGCTGAGTCACCTCAGCAGCGGCGAGTAGATCCACATCGCGACCAGAAAACGATCGTGAAGAGCGGATCCACAAGCACGGTCAGCGAAGCGTTGGTCAGGAATTCCCTGATTTGTTCGAGCTGCCGCACTCGGGTTACCGTGTCGCCCACGCGCCGGCTTTCGAAATAGGCCAGCGGAAGTGCGAGCAGGTGCCGGAACAACTTGGCGCCAAGCTCGACATCGAGCTTCTGGCTGGTCTCGGTGAACAGTCGCGTCCTGAGCCACCCGAAAATGACTTCCCATATTGAGACAGCCACCAATCCGATTGCTAGGACCTGCAATGTCGCGAGTGTGTTGTGGACCAGAACCTTGTCCACAACATTTTGAAAGAAGAGCGGCGCCGCTAGGCCCAACAGATTCAGGGCAAATGTAATGAGCAGCACTTCGCCCAGCAACCGGCGATATCGAACCAGCTGCGGGATGAACCAGGTAACGTCGAACCGGCCGGCCGCCCCTGCCACACTTTCCCGCGTCGTGACAAGCAACACCTCGCCCGACCATATCTTATCAAGCTGAGCGCGATCGAGCCCCTCTGGCGGACGCGCCGGCCGCTGAACCAGAACTTGGCCGCCATCCACCCGGCCGATCAGGAACCAGCCTTGCTCGCCATGCGCTAGCGCGGGCAGCGGAAGACGGGCGAGGCGCTCAAACGTTGCGCGGGTCCGTTTCGCCCGTACTCCGTCCCGCCGCTTTGCAAGCCGCAAAAGATCGTCAGCGCTTACGGCTGCCCAATGCCCAAGCTCGTGCCGAAGATCTCGTGGATCAGCTGAAATCTGGTGGATCGCCAATAGAGTCGCGAACGAGACCAGACCAGTTTCGTCAACCGCAGATGATTGCAGATGCACGCCGTCGGCCATTGCGCTCCCCCCGACCCCGGAACAGCCAAGGCCAGCCGAAAGCTACCGCGTTAATGTGACAGCGCAACGGCCTGGCGGCGAACCGAGAGCGAATTCGTCACTAATATGGATTTAGCTTTTATCTATCTCGACAGCGGGGATCTTAACGCGTTGCTTCGATGAAGCAGTCGCGATGGCAACTGCCCAGCTCGCTCCTTTCCAGTCATGCCCACCTTGATGCCCATTGTGTACGCTGGATTGGGGCGAACCGTTGCGAACACGAGCGGCGCCTCCACGCCGCCGTGAAGTAGAAGAACAGATCTAGCGCACTCAGCAACAACCAAGGCCGAACCTTCGCGAACCGCTACGACAACAGAGCTAGCAGGACTCCGTCTCCGCCAATTCTGTCTAAAATCTCGTGATGTTACATGATCTTAGGCAGGATTGATGTTCACCGACCCCCGGTTCTACCTACATTTCTGTAGCGGTCGATTTTGTGTCGAAACGAACGGTTACGAACATGATTATTCGGCTTGGACGTACAGCTGGTCTGAAAAGCCGGCCATGCGTTCCTGAAGCCGGGCCACACCGTCGCGCAACTCCTGCGTGTGTCCGTTCGTCAGATTGGCGGCCAGGCTGGCTATTCTGCGTTCACGATGCCCCGCGATGTTCTCGGCCGACTGCCCGGAAAGGTCGATCATCGACGCGCAGAAGATCGCGCCGTTGATCCGCAACAGGTCCACCACGGCCGCGACTTGCGTCTCGTTTAGCTTGCTGCCCTTCACCTCCCCCTTGCTGTTCTTCGGTAGGTTTGCACGCAGCCGGCCATATCGGTTGAACAGCTTAGGAAGGCGGTGAGACGTTAAGATCAGCGCGCCGAGCGCCGAGACGGCAGGCGCGTCCGCGCCTATGCCCGTGAATGTTCCCGACTCGTCGATGAAGATATGCAACGCTGCCTCCCGTGGAGATAGCATAGCCGATCCGGTGCAATTCCGTATGGCATGCAAGTGTCGCATTGCCCCGGCCTGGGGAGCGGCAAGCCGGGGCGCGGCGTCATTCTTTGTTGATCTGACGTCCGCCGATATTGATCCCTGTCGCGTCGTGGGGAAGATCGACGATCAGCCATGCCGGATCGTCTTCCGGACGAATGGGATCAACGGAAGATGCATCCAACCCAATTGCTGGACATCAGCGGGAAAGTGGTTCTCGTCACCGGCGCCGGCCGTGGCATCGGCCATGCCTGCGCCGTGCAGTTCGCCCGCGCAGGCTGTGCCGTCGCCGTCCTCGATATCGACGGGGCGCGCGCCGACGAATGCGCGCATGATTGCAGCGCGGCCGGCGCGCGCGGCATCGCCATCGCATGCGACGTGCGTGATCCGGCGCAGATCGAAGCGGCGGTCGAACGGGTGGCAAGGGAATTCGGCCGGCTGGATGTCGGCATCAACAATGCCGGCATCTTTCGCGCCGGATCCGATGCCGAAATGGTTGCGGAAGACTGGGACCTGGTCATGGCGATCAACCTCAAGGGCGTATGGAATTGCGCGCGCGCCGAGATGCGGCAGATGGTTCGACAGCGTCCCGGACAAGGAAAGATCATCAACGTCGCATCGATCGGCGGCATCGCCGCCATCAGCAATTCGGCCTACGACGCTTCCAAGGCGGGCGTCATCCATCTGACGCGCTCGCTCGCCGTGCAATGGGGCCGGTTCGATATCAACGTCAATTGCGTCAGTCCCGGCTATGTCGACTGCGTGTTCGGCGCCGGTCGCGACGAGGCCGAGCGCGGGCGGATCCGCGAAGTCACGCCCATGGGCAAGGTGCAGCAACTCGACGATCTGATCGGCCCGTTCTTCTTCCTCGCCTCACCCGCATCGGATTTCGTCACGGGACAGAATCTGGTCGTCGACGGCGGCCACACCTTGAGCACCTGGCTGTGAGAGGTGCGCCGCGGTCGTGCGGGCCCCTTGCCCGCACGAGGGTCACAGGCGAGCGGTCAGTCCGTGAAATGCGGACAGGAACAGGTCGGGATTTTGCGGCCAGACATGGTGCCCCAGCGCGGCGTCGGCGACGATCCGCGCATCGGGCAAGGCCTTGCCCAGTCGACGCAATGTCGCCTGGCGCCAGGCGCCACCATTGGCGTCGGCGCCGTTCACGAGCGTGACCGGGCATTCGATGTCGCGGAGCCAGGCCGGGTCGAAACCGCAATCCGCCCCCGGAAAATAGGGCGGAACGACATTGGGATCGGCCTCGGCAAGCGATTGCGCGATCGCGCGCAGTTCAGGCTCGGGCAGATCCGCAAGCACCAGATCGCCGATCGTGGCGCGACGGATCCGTTCGAATGTGGCGGCCGCATCGATCGGATCCTGCCCCGAATGGATGTCGATGAGCAGCCGATGCCAGTCGGGAAAGTCGCGGCGGCGGCGGGTCCCGATCCGGTCGGTCGCCGCGATGTCGTAGAGCGGGGAATCTTCGAGCAGGATGCCTCGGACACGTTCCGGCCATTTCGCCGCCAGCTCCGCCGCGACGATCCCGCCGAGCGAATGCCCCACGAGGATCGCGGGACGCCCGACCACCGCCGCAAGAAATTCCAGCACGGCGGCGGCGTGCCGGCCGGTTTCATAGGACGGCAAGCGCGGCGAGCGACCATGGCCGGGAAGATCGACCGTGAAAACCCGGAATCCGTCCGACAGCGCCGACCCCAGATCCGCGAAGCGGCGGCGGTTGTCGAGCAGGCCGTGCAGGGCGACAACCGCCGGGCAGGACCCATCACCCTGCACGTCATAGGCCAGCATCCGAGCCATCAAATCATCCTCGTTCGCGCCGGACCGGCGGTTTGCCCGCACACCGCCGCATTGCCGCACCGCTATCGGTACCGCGCCGGTTTGACCGGAAACGAACCGGATCGCTCGGCCAAGCGTCCGGATCGCCTTGTTCAAGCGTATGTTTCATGGCCGCCGCCGCCCTGCCGACCGATCCGGCGACCCGCGCCGCGGGGCGTGACTCCGGGGCGATGTTCTGGTATCGTTCCGCGATGGCCGACGCGCCGCCTCTCGACCTTCCGTCCCGGCCGCTGCGCTGGCTGTATCTCGATCTCAACAGCTATTTCGCGGCGGTCGAACAGCAGTTGAACCCGGACCTGCGCGGGCGTCCGATCATCGTCGCGCCGGTCAGCAGCGACACCACCGTCGCCATCGCCGCCTCGGTCGAGGCCAAGCGATACGGCATCCGCACCGGCACCCCCGTCTGGGAGGCGAAGCGGCTGTGCCCCGATCTGGTCGTCACGCCCGGCCAGCACGAGAAATATGTCGAATTCCACAACCGCATCGTCGAGGAAGTGTGGCGCCACATCCCGGTCGACCGCGTCTGTTCGATCGACGAGGTCGCCTGCCGCCTGCTCGACAACGAGAACGACCGCGACACCGCCATGGCGCTGGCGAACCGCATCAAGGCCGGCATCCGCGCCCAGGTCGGCGAATGCCTCACCTCGTCGGTCGGCATCGCGCCCAACCGCCTGCTCGCCAAGCTGGCGAGCGACATGCAAAAGCCCGATGGGCTCACCGTGCTGAGCGAGGACATGCTGCCGCACCGGCTGTTCGACATGCCGTTGCGCGACATCGCCGGGATCGGCGCGAAGATGGAGAAAAGGCTGGCGCAGCAGGGCATTCTCGACATCGGCCAGCTGTGCGAGCGCCGCCCGCGCGATGCCGGATCGGCCTGGGGCGGGGTGAATGGCGACCGGCTCTGGTATCTGCTCCACGGCTTCGATCTGCCCGAAAAGCCGACGCAGAGCCGCACCATCGGCCACAGCCACGTCCTTTCGCCCCGCAAGCGCGGCTATGAACCGGTGCGGCTCACCGCCCGCCGCCTCGCGCTCAAGGCCGCGAGCCGGCTGCGGCGCAAGGGCAATGTCAGCCGCCTGCTGGTGCTGCATGCGCGATTCGAGGACGACAAGTCGACCTGGCGCACCTCGTATCGCCTGCCCGCGACGCAAGACAGCTTTACCGTCCTGGCCGCGCTCGACGCGATCTTTCCGCGGCTGAGAGAGGCCGGGCGGGCCCGCCCCGGCGGCTTCCAGATCCGCATGATCGGCGTGACGCTGGCCGAGATCGCGCCGTTGCAAGGCGAGCAGGCGTCGCTGTTCGCGATGCTTGATCCCAACGACCCGCTGGCGCGCGAAACGCGCACGCTTTCGCTCAGCAAGGCGATGGACCGGATCAACGAGAAATTCGGGCGGCACGCGGTGTCGGTCGGGCCGATGGACGGCAGCCGCACCGACCGCGTCGGCACCAGGATCGCCTTTGGCCGGATCCCGGATCTGGACGAATTCCATGAGTGAACGGTCAAGTTCACTTTTGCACCGCAAAATCGATTGATGCACGATATCACGTCGCTCTTGACGTCAATTGCTGCGTAAGCAAAAGGACCGCTCGCTATGAACATGCGCTCCATCATCCCCGCCGCCGCGATCGCGCTCCTGTCGCTCGCCGCTTGTGACAACAAGCCCGAAGTGGTCGACAGCCGCGCGCCCGATCCGCTTGAGGAGCAGCTCAAGAACGCGCCCAAGGTCGAACTGCCGCCGGCGATCAAGGCCAGCGTCTCGATGCGCTGTCAGCCGGGCAACGCACTGGTCTTTGCCGAGTTCTTCGACGGCGACAAGCTGGTGAAGGTCCGCACCGAAAAGGACGGCGCGCCGGTCGACCTCAAGGCGGCGGAGGCGGGCCAGCCGTTCACTGCCGAGGGCGGTTACAAGCTGACCGGCGATGCGAAGACCGCGACGGTCGAGCTGCCCGGCAAGGGCACGCTGACCTGTCGCGCCTGACCGCGGCCTGATCCAGTCGAACGGGGCCGGTGGTTCGCGCCATCGGCCTTTTTTCATGCCCGCCGCATCGGCAGCGCGCGGCCGGGCTTGCCCGTGCGCGCGATTGTGCCAGTGTGCCGTCAGGATGACGCGCCCCACCCCCCGCTCGCAGGAGCTCGACCCCGATCTGGTGCTGCGCGCCTATGCGATGGGCGTGTTTCCGATGGCCGAGCATCGCGACGAGACCAGCGTGTTCTGGGTCGAGCCGCGCCAGCGCGCGATCCTGCCGCTCGATGGCTTTCATTTGTCGCGCTCGCTGAGGAAGACGATCGTTGCCGACCGTTTCCGCGTCACCGTCGACACGGCGTTCGAGCGGGTCATCGCGCTGTGCGCCGAGGCGGCCGAGGATCGGCCCGACACCTGGATCAATCCGGCGATCAGTCACGTATTCGTCGAGTTGCACCGGCGCGGCTTCGCGCATTCGGTGGAGTGCTGGGACGGCGACCGGCTGGCGGGCGGGCTCTATGGCTTGGCGCTGGGGCGCGCGTTCTTCGGCGAATCGATGGTCAGCCGGGCGCGCGACGCATCGAAGGTGGCGATCGCGGCGCTGGTCGCGCGGCTGCGCGTCGGCGGGTTCACGCTGCTCGACTGCCAGTTCATGACCGACCACCTCGCCTCGCTGGGCGCGGTGGAGGTGCCGCGCGAGACCTATCTCGCGCTGTTGTCGGAGTCGCTGGGCGAGGGTTCGGCGGGACTGGCGACCGGCACGGCGCTGGTGGCGGCGGATTTCGGCGCGCTCGATGCCCTCGGCGCTTCAGCGTCCGCATCTGCGCGCGCTGCCTCGTCCACCGTCTCGCCGCCCGTTTCGGGAAAGGTCATCGCGCAGCTCTTGACCCACACGTCGTAGATCGGGTGCGGCACGACGTTGAGCGCGGGCCGTTCCTTGAACAGCCAGCCCGAGAAGACGCGCGACCATTTGCCGTCGGCGCCGCGCACATCGACCTGGGCGAAGGCGCCGGTCTGCTGCTCGCTCTCGAACGGCGCGGTCTTCTCGCACGCGCGCAGCCGCACGATGACGTCGCCGACGCGGGTCGCCTGGCCGGGCTTGAGCTGAATGTCGCGCGCCGCGCCGTTGCGCTTGTTGAGCAGCCCGAGCACGGCGACGCGGTCCTGCATCGGCGTCGCGCCGGCGAGCGACGCGGACGGGCCGCCGGTGTCGACCGTCACGATCTCCTCGCCGGGGCCGCCGGCCTTGGGCGCGACCTCGACCCGGTCGGCGGCGGCGGTCTTCTTCGCCTCAGGCTGAAGGCTTTTCACCCAGTCGCAGCCGGCCAGCGCCAGCGGCGCCAGCATGAGGGCGACGAGTGGGGCGCGACGCATCAGGCGCCGGGCGTCCAGGCTTCATAATCGCCGGTCGCACCGATGCGCTGGCCGCCCTGCTCCAGCGCGCCGGCCGGGCGATAGGCGGCGGCGGTGCCGGTCAAGTTGGCGGCGGGGGGCTTTTCCCACTGCCGCACCGGGGGCAGCGCGCGCGCGGGCACGTCGTCGATCTGGTGGTGGAGCCAGCTGAACCATTCGGGCGGCACGCGGCTGGCGTCGTTCGCGCCCTTGTAGATCACCCAGCGGCGCGGGGTGCCGTGCATGTCGGCGCCGCCCTGATAATAGAGGTTGCCGAGCGCGTCCTCGCCCACCGCGTCCTTGCCGCGCAGACCGACCCAGGTGCCGAAGGTGGCGCCGTTCCACCAGGTGAAAATGTTCGCGATGATACCCATGGCCCGCGCTTTACGGGACCTGTGCGGCGGCGGCAATCGGGTTTGCGTGGGGACTTGGCGTTGTCATCGTTCGTCGGCGGCTTTCGGATTGTGGCGGTGCGGATGATATAACCGATTTGGTTCGTGTAGGAAATGTGGTTATGTAACATCATGATTTATAGGTAATTTTTGACGTGCGATCCTTATCGGTGATCGCTCGGGAGACGCGGTTTGACGATGGTCGGCGGGGATTGGGCGGAATCGCCAAAGCGACCATGTCCACCAACTTCGTGTGATGGAGCACCGGTCGGGTGTCGCGTTTGCCGAGGGGGATGTCGACTTTGGATACGATGGTGTGCGCCGCGAGACGGTGTCATGGGGGCGAGGTGGATCCCGGTACGAGGCCGGGATGACGGTGGTGGGATTGGGGACGGAAGAAAGAAGAAGAAGGCCCTCACCCAACCCTCTCCCGCAAGCGGGAGAGGGCTAGAAACGAGCAGGCGCCCGTCTATTTCCAGCTCAGCTTGTCACCTACCGCGATTCCCAGTTCGGCCGATCGGCCACCGTTGATTTCCAGCACCGCGGCGACCGGCTCGCCCGATTTCACCTGATCGGTCGAGAACGGCACGGTGTTTTCGGCGATGTGCGCGATGGTGCCGTCGGCGCGGATGAAGATGATGTCGAGCGGACTGGGCGTGTCCTTCATCCAGAAGCTCGCCTCTTTCGGGCCCCCGCCGCCCGCCGGATAGGGGGCGAACAGCATGCCGCCGTCGACGGGGATGCCGGTGCGGAACATCAGGCCGCGCTGTTGCTCGGCCGCGGTGCGCGCGACGTCGACCTTGAAGACGTGCTTGCCGCCGGCGCTTTCGATGGTGACGATGGCTTGCGCCGTCGCCTGGGCGGTGGACGCATTGCCGGCATCGACGCCCTGGCAGGCCGGAAGCAGCGCGCAGGCGGCGAGCGCGAGCGCGAGATTACGGCTGTTCGACCACCACCGCGAGCGGGCCTTTTCCACCCTCGACGATGCGGGCGCGAAGCGGTTGATCGGGTTCGACGTCATAAATCTCCGCCCGGCGAAGCGTTTCCATATGCACGAATATATCGACACAATCGCCATCGCGCACCAGAAAGCCATAGCCCTTCAGGCGATTGAACCATTTGACGCTGACCGGTTCGAACGGGCCGGCCGAATCGATCAGTTCGAGCCGGTCGGCGCGATCGCCCGCGCCGCCGCCGCGCTTCACCGGCTCGACCGCGTCGGTCAGGTCGATCGACAGGATCTCACGCGCCTGAAAGCCGCGTTCACGCCGCACCGCCGTGCATTCGACGCGCGCGCCCTCCGGCAGGCTGCGCCGGCCATGTGGCGCAAGCACGGAGAAGTGCAGCAGGATGTCGCCCACCCCCGCCTCGTCCGCGACCACGAAGCCGAAGCCGCGCGTGACGTCGAACCATTTGACGGTGCCGGCATGCCGCACCCCCGCCTCATCACCGTTCAGCGCGGAAAGCGCCGCGCCCATCGGCACGGCGTCATATTCCTTCTCCACTCCCTGCGGCGAAACGCGCATGAAGATTTCCCCCAGGGCGCAACATTAACACAGCATTTCCGGCCGGGGCGAATCCTTTGTTGACCGTCGCCTTCCAATAACGGGTCATCGCGTTCCCGCGGCGTTGCGTCATTCGCTCTCGAGCAACAGCTCGACGGTTTGCCATTCGCTTTCGAGCAACAGCTCGACGCTGGCCCCCGGCTCCATCCGCACGATCCGCCATGCAAGATCGGGCGAATGCCCGGCGCGGACCATCGCCGCCACCTGCCGCGCCTGGGCCGCGCGGTCGGCTGGGGCGGCCGCGAACGGGCCGATCCGCCGGCGCCGGGCAAAGGCGACCGCCGTTTCGCCCCGCCGCGCCGCGATCGCCGGGGCGAGATCGTCGGCATCGGCGCCGGCGATCCCGGCATGGCGCAACGCCTGGTTCACGCGGCGGGCGCCCAGGCCCCGGCGCGCCATCGCCGCCGCCTTGGCCTGCGCATAGAGCCGGTCGTCGACATAGCCGAGCGCGGCGAAGCGATCCGCGATCGCCGCGGGATCGGCCGGCGGCCCATCCCATCCGCGTTCGCGGATCTTGCGGTGGAGATAGGCGGCAAGCTTGCCCCGCGTGGTGGCGAAACGTTCGACATAGCGCAGCGCCAGCCGGTCGAGCGCGGCGGTGTCGAGCGGGGGGATGGGGCGGCGTTCGCGCTTCATGCGCCTTGTTCGTGCCACAGTTGCAACCGATTTTGAACGACAGTGCGTAGCAGAGCCGCCAGTATTTCTGATGTGGGGCCGGGACGGCGGCCCGCCAAGATCAGGGTCACGGATTGAAAGAATGGCTTTGAACGTCAAGGATGGGATTGAGGGCGGCGGCGCCTTGCAGCCGACGCCGACCGACGATGCGCTGCCCCGCCGGCTGGCGGATTTCGCCACGCTGGGCGAGGCGCTGGACTATGCCGCGCGGGGATCGCGTGGCATGAATTTCCACGACGCGCGCGGCACACTGACCCAGGCCTATCCCTTTTCGCAGTTGCGCGAGGACGCGCTGGCCCAGGCGCGCCGCCTGATCGCGGCGGGGGTGAAGCCGCAGGACCGCATCGCGCTGATCGCCGAGACCGGACCGGAATTCGCGTCGATCTTCTTTGGCGTGATCTATGCCGGGGCCTGGCCGGTGCCGCTGCCGCTGCCGACCAGTTTCGGCGGGGCGCAGAGCTATATCGACCAGTTGACCGTTCAGCTCGCCAGCTGCGATCCCAGGATGCTGTTCTATCCGCCCGAGATCGGCGCGATGTGCGCCGAGGCGGCCGCCAGTCGCGGTGTCGAGGGGATCGACTGGGCGCAGTTCGGCGGGCGCGCCGCGCCGGAGGCCGAATTGCCGGCGGCGGATACGAACGACATCGCCTATCTGCAATATTCCAGCGGATCGACGCGCTTTCCACACGGCGTCGCGATCACGCACCATGCGCTGCTCAACAATCTGGCCGCGCACAGCCATGGCATGCTGGTCGGCGAGGGCGATCGCTGCGTCTCGTGGCTGCCCTGGTATCACGACATGGGGCTGGTCGGCTGTTTCCTCTCCGTGGTCGCCAACCAGATGTCGACCGATTACCTCAAGACCGAGGATTTCGCGCGGCGTCCGCTGGCATGGCTCGATCTGATCAGCCGCAATCCGGGCACCACCCTCTCCTATTCACCGACCTTCGGCTATGACATCTGCGCGCGGCGCATGTCGAGCCAGACCAAGGCGAGCGAGCGGTTCGACCTTTCCCGCTGGCGCGTCGCGGGCAACGGCGCGGACATGATCCGGCCCGACGTGATGCAGAGCTTCGTCGACGCCTTTGCCGATGCGGGATTCAAGGCCAGCGCCTTCCTGCCCAGCTATGGCCTGGCCGAGGCGACGCTGGCGGTGTCGATCATGCCGCCGGGCGAGGGCATCGTGGTCGAGCTGGTCGAGGAGACGCAGCTGTCGGGCAGCAGCCACGGCGGAGACCGCCCGCAGCGGTTCCGCGCGATCGTCAATTGCGGCAAGCCCGCGCGCGACATGGCGATCGAGATCCGCGAGGAGGACGGCACCCCCCTGCCCGAGCGCGCGATCGGCAAGGTGTGGTGCCGCGGGCCGAGCGTCATGACCGGCTATTTCCGCGATCCTGAATCGACCGCCGCGTGCCTGGTCGACGGCTGGCTCGACACCGGCGACATGGGGTATCTGTCGGACGGCTATATCTACATCGTCGGCCGGGCGAAGGACATGATCATCGTCAACGGCAAGAACCACTGGCCGCAGGACATCGAATGGGCGGTCGAACAGCTGCCCGCGTTCAAGCAGGGCGACGTCGCCGCCTTTGCCATCACTACGCCGGGCGGCGAGGAGACACCCGCCGTGCTGGTGCAGTGCCGCACCAGCGACGAGGCCGAGCGCGTGCGGCTGCGCGAGGAGATCCGCGAGCGGGTGCGCACGGTGACCGGCATGAACTGCGTGATCGAGCTGGTGCCGCCGCGCACGCTGCCGCGAACGAGCTCGGGCAAGTTGAGCCGGGCCAAGGCGCGCAACCAGTATCTGAACGGCGAGATCAAGCCCTATCGCATCGCGGCATAGTTGACGCGCCGTGCGGTGCGGGCGCCGCCAAAATGCGCAATTCCGGGCATTTTTCGTACGCGCCATAACCTCTCGCTAACCTACCGCGGCTATCATCGCCGCGTGACCAGCCAGACGACTTCCCAATTCGCGAAGCCGCGCATCGACGTGCGTGCGCTGCTGGGCTTGTACGACCCGGCGGACACCACCGATTGGGGGCCGATTCGCGCCGCCCAGATGAATGCCGGCAGCCAGCTTGCGCTGTTCATGCTGGCCGCCAACCTGCTGGGCGCCACGCTGGTCGCGCTCAACTTCGCCCATCTCGTGCCCGTCTGGCAGCTTGCCAGCTGGGGCGCGCTGGTCGGCGCGGTCGGCGTGGCGGTGGCGTTTCGCCGCCTCTCGGCGCGTCATCGCACCGAGCGCGTCGCCAGCCTGGGCGAGGTACGCGACACGCTGCTCGACGGGCTTTCGCTCGGCGCGGTGTGGTCGATCGCGCCGCTGCTGTTCGGCAGCCAGGCGGATGCGGGCGCTTCGCTGGGGCTGTGGATCGTCCTGTCGATCCTGATGGCCGCATCCGCCGTGGCGATGGCCGCGCTGCCGCTGGCGACGATCGCCTTCATGATCGTGCTGGGCAGCGCGCTGGCGGCCTGGCTGGGCCTGACCGTCTCGCCCGCGCTGGGCGCCGCCGCGCTGCTGTTCACCGCGCTGCTCATCATCGCCTGCTATGCGCGCGGCAAGGCGCTGGTGGTCATCCGCGCCGGCGAGATCGCCCTCAACGAACGCGACGAGACCGTCAGCCTGCTGTTGCGCGAGTTCGAGGACCAGGCGGCCGACTGGCTGTGGGAAATCGACGCGCAGCGCCGCGTGGTGCGCGCCAATCCGCGCTTCGCGGTGTCGCTGGGCGTCGATCCCAAGGCGATCAACGGCATGCCGTTCCTGCAGGTGCTGGCGGGACCGGCATGGGACAGCGGCGAGTTTGCGCCGGAACTGCGCGACATGGCCGACAAGCTGAAGAAGCGCGAGCCGTTCCGCGACCTGTTGCTGCCGGTCACGATCGAGGGCGCCGAACGCTGGTGGGAGATGACCGGATCGCCGCGCTTTGGCGAGGACGGCGCGTTCTGCGGCTTTCGCGGCGTGGGATCGGACGTCACCGAGGCGAGGGAATCGGCCACCAAGATCAGCCGCATGGCGCGCTATGATTCGCTGACCGCCCTGCCCAACCGGCTGCTCATCAACGAGACGCTGGCGCTGGCGATGGCCGAGGCCGAGAAATGGTCGTCGCGCTGTGCGTTCATGATGATCGACCTCGACCGGTTCAAGGCGGTCAACGACACGCTGGGCCATCCGGTCGGCGACCGGCTGTTGATGCGCGTGTCGGAACGGCTCAAGCAATTGATGAGCGCCAAGGAGATGATCGGGCGGCTGGGCGGCGACGAGTTCGCCGTGGTGGTGCGCGACGCCACGGATACCGCGGCGGTCGAAGGGCTGGCGCGCACGATCATCGACGCGCTCTCGCAACCCTATGAGGTGGATCAGCACACGCTGTATATCGGCGCCAGCGTCGGGCTGGCGATCGGACCGCGCGACGGGCGCACGGCCGAAATGCTGATCCGATCGGCCGACCTTGCCCTCTATCGATCGAAGGACGCGGGCGGCGGCGTGCACCATGCCTATGAGCCCGAACTGCACAGCCAGGCGGAGGAACGCCGCGTGCTGGAGATGGCGTTGCGCGCGGCGCTGGAAAATGACGAATTCCATCTGGTCTACCAGCCCGTCGTACAGGCCGGGACCGGCGCGCTCACCGGGTTCGAGGCGTTGCTGCGCTGGACGCACCCCGAACATGGCAACATCTCACCCGCCAAGTTCGTGCCGCTGGCCGAGGAAGCGCGGCTGATCGCGCCGATCGGCGAATGGGTGCTGCGCAATGCGTGCATGGAGGCGGCGCGCTGGGACGCGCCGATCCGCATCGCGGTGAATGTCAGCCCCGAACAGCTGCACAACGAGGCATTCGTCTCGTTCGTCGCCGGCGCCCTGCGCGAGAGCGGGCTGCGGCCCGACCGGCTCGAGCTGGAAGTGACCGAGAGCGTGTTCATGCGCGAAGGCACCGCGGCGGTGCAGACGCTGGAGAAGATCCTGGACCTGGGCGTGCGCCTCAGCCTCGACGATTTCGGGACCGGCTATTCCTCGCTCGGCTATCTCAGCCGCACGCGCTTTTCGTCGATCAAGGTCGATCGCAGCTTCGTGCAGGGCGCGTCGAAGGGCAGCAAGGAGGCGATCGCGATCATCCGCGCGGTGGTCGCGCTGGCCGACAGCCTGGGCATGGCGACCACGGCCGAGGGGGTCGAGACCGAGGACGAGCACCGCATGATCCAGGCACTGGGCTGTTCCAAGGTGCAGGGCTATTATTTCGGCCGCCCGCTGCCGGTGCTGGAAGCGCGCGGGCTGGCGACGCACGACAGCAGCGGCGGGGCGGTCGCCGCGTAACGATCAGGCCAGGACGCGCGCCGCCTCACCGCGGGCGTGGAGCAGCCGCACGGCGCGCTTGTCGAAGCTGATAAAGGTCTCGCCGCCCAGCCAGCGGCCTTCATGCGCGATGACCCCGTCGGCGAAATCGCCACCGGCATCGAGCAGCGCGAGGCCGGCTTCTACCGCCGGTACATTCACGCTGATGTTATCGGCCGCGATGAGCGTGCGGATCATTTGCGCGACCGCAGCGGCCTCCACCTTGTAGGTGCGCGTTGCCACCCAGGCAAGCTCGCAAAGCGCCGTTAGCGGAAGCGCCACGAGCTCCGCCGCCTCCAGCAGCGATTGCGCCAGCGGCGTCTGCACGGAATCGTCGCCGAGGATCGCCCGCACCAATATGTTGGTATCAGCCGTGATCCTCACGGCTCGCCGGCCCACCCCTTTTCGATGGCTTCGTTCATTTCCTCGATCGAGATCGGCCGCTGGCCTTCACGCTTGAGCGAGCCGAAGACATCGGAAATCTTGCCCGTGCGCTTCACAGGCACGATCGCGACGCGTCCATCGGGCAGCTTGTCGAGCCGGATCTTGTCGCCGGCCATGATTCCCAGATGCTGCAACAGCTCCTTACGCAGCGTGATCTGGCCTTTGGAGGTAATCGTTATCGCATTCATCGCGCGAACTCCTTGGCAGCAAGGTAAGGAAGTTCTTCCTTACCTTCAATCGGGAAACTGCGGCTTGCCCGTGCAGGTGCACCGCGCTAAATGCGCGCACCGCACAGGGGTGTAGCTCAGCTGGTTAGAGCGTCGGTCTCCAAAACCGAAGGCCCTCGGTTCGAATCCGAGCTCCCCTGCCATTTTCGCTCAGAGGCGTCCCCGCATGTTCCGCGCGCTGTACGACTGGACGCTGAAGCTTGCCGGTCATCGCCATTCCGAACGCTATCTGGCCGCGGTGTCGTTCGCCGAGAGCAGCTTCTTTCCGATCCCGCCCGACGTGATGCTGGTGCCGATGGTGCTGGCGCGGCGCGAGCAGGCCTATCGCATCGCCGCGATCTGCACCGCCGCATCGGTGCTGGGCGGGCTGCTGGGCTATGCCATCGGGTTCTTCCTGACGCAGTTCGCGCATCAGGTGCTGGAATTCTTCCGCAAGGGCGCGTTCGAGGATTTCACCGCCGCCTATCAGCATTGGGGCGCCGCGCTGATCCTGGTCAAGGGGCTGACCCCGATCCCGTTCAAGCTGGTGACGATCGCCAGCGGCCTTTCCCACTATCCGCTGGGCATGTTCGTGTTGCTGTGCACGATCACGCGCGGGGCGCGCTTCTTCCTGGTCGCCTATCTGCTCAAGCGGTTCGGCGCGCCGGTGCAGAAGGTGATCGAGGAACGGCTGAACCTGATCGGCTGGCTGGTGCTCGCCGCGCTGATCGGCGGTTTTGCGGTGCTCGCGCTCGTTTGACGTCAAAATACCTCCAGAACGGATGAAAAATGCCGCAACGCGAAAGAAAGTCGCTTGTGTGTAACCATTTCGTAGTCAATTGGCGGCTTAAGCGTCACCGCGCATTTTTGGAGACGTGCCGGTTCGGCCGGTGTTCGCCGAACTGACTGAGAAGGGGAGAAGCGTAATGAAGAAGATGTTTGCCGCCGCGGCCACCGCCGCGCTGCTGATGGGCAGCACCGCGCAGGCCAATTCGGCCAAGTCGCTGAGCCTGTCGAACGCGCCGCGCGCTGCGACCGCCACCGGCGAGAGCAACGAGCTGGTTGGCACCACCGCATGGGTGCTGGCCGCGATCGGCCTGGGCCTGGTGGTCTGGGGCGTGATCGAGCTGACCGACGATTCGGACAGCAACTAAGCCTTTTTCGATCCTGACGGATCGCGGGAAATGGCGGCTTCGGCCGCCATTTTTCGTATCGGGCCAGTTTGTGACCAACCGTTTTGCGCTGCCCCGCCGCACCGCGGCATCGCCGGGCGGCGATTTGCTGCTATGCACCCGGCGATGACCACCCAGACCGATTCGCTCGACCTGCTCGCGCGCTATTACGCCGCCTTCAACGCCGGCGACCGCGACGCAATGCTCGCCTGCCTGACCCATGACGTGGCGCACGACATCAACCAGGGCGGACGGCAGACCGGCAAGGCCGCGTTCCGCGCATTCCTCGACCATATGGACCGCTGTTACCGCGAGCGGCTGGACGACATCGTGCTGATGGCGTCGGAGAATGGCGCGCACGGCGCGGCCGAATTCGTGGTGCATGGCGAATATCTCGCCACCGACGAGGGACTGCCGCCCGCTTCGGGCCAGCGTTACGAACTGCCCGCCGGCGCGTTCTTCGACATTCTCGATGGGCAGATCGCGCGCGTCAGCGTCCATTACAACCTGGCCGACTGGACGCGGCAGGTCGAGGCCTGAGCACTGTTCCCGCCCCGTCTTCGGTCATCCCTTCTTCGGCCATGACGATCGCCGTCCGCACGCTCGACCCCGGCAAGATCGCGCAACGCCTGGGCGATCTGGCGCGGCTGCGGATCGCGGTGTTCCGCGAATGGCCGTATCTGTACGACGGCGACGCCGACTATGAGGCAGGATATCTCGCCAGCTTCGCCCGTGCGCCCGATGCGGTACTGGTCGCCGCGTTCGACGGCGACGCGATCGTCGGCATGGCGACCGCCGCGCCGATGACCGCGCAGGACGGGGCGATCCGCGATCCGGTGGCGGCGAGCGGCATCGATGTCGAGCGCTGCTGCTATTTCGGCGAATCCGTGCTGCTGCCCCGTTACCGTGGCCGGGGCATCGGCCATGCGTTCTTCGACCGTCGCGAGGCGGGGGCGCGTGCGGCCGGCGCGACGGCCGCGATGTTCTGTGCCGTGCGCCGTCCCGACGATCATCCGCTGCGCCCCGTCGATGCGCGCAGCCATCATGATTTCTGGGCGAAGCGCGGCTATGCGCCGGTGCCGGGGCTGAGCTGCACCCTCGCCTGGCGCGACATCGGCGAGGACGCCGAGACGCCGCACGCGCTGCAATTCTGGCGGCGCGCGCTGTGAGCGCGTTCATCGTCGCGGCGGCCGCCTATCCGGTCGAGCGGGTGGCGAGCTTTGCCGCTTATGCGGCCAAGCTCGAACGCTGGGTGGCGCAGGCGGTGGCGGGCGGCGCGAAGCTGGCCGTGTTTCCCGAATATGGCGGGATGGAACTGACCGCGCTCGATGCCGCGAGCGTCGACGATCTGCACGGTTCGATCGCCGCGCTCGGGCCGCTGGTCGATCGGGTCGATGCGCTGCATGCGACGCTGGCCGCGCGGCATGGCCTGCACATCTGCGCGGCGAGCCTGCCGGTGCGCGAGGCGGACGGCCGGTTCCGCAACCAGGCGCGGCTGTTCGCGCCGAACGGCAAATCGGGCATCCAGCGCAAGATCGTGATGACCCGGTTCGAGCGCGAGCAGTGGGACATCGCGGGCGGCACGGTGTTGCGCGTGTTCGACACCGATCTGGGGCGGATCGGCATCGCGATCTGCTATGACGTCGAATTCCCGCTGATTGTGCGCGCGATGGTCGAGGCGGGGGCGACGCTGATCCTGGCGCCGTCGGCGACCGATTCGCTGCATGGCTATCACCGCGTGCGCATCGGCGCGCGGGCGCGGGCGCTGGAGAACCAATGCCATGTCGTGCAGTCGCCGGTGGTGGGCGCGGCGGAATGGACGCCCTCGCTTGGCACCAGCCATGGCGCGGCGGGGATCTATGGTCCGCCCGACCTGGGCTTTCCCGACGACGGGGTGATCGCGCAGGGCGAGATCGACCGGCCCGGCTGGGTGTTCGGCGAGATCGATCCGGCGCGGGTCGCGCGCGTGCGGCGCGAGGGCGCGGTGTTCAATCACGCGCATTGGGGCGAACAGGGCGCATCGGTGATGCTGCCGCGCGTCGAACTGGCCGACCTGCGCGGTTGACGCCGCTTCCTTGGCGGGAACGTTGCGGCACGCGCGTCGTTGAGAGCGTCAGCGTTCGACCGATGACGTGCGCCGGCGCGACCGTTTAGCGCAAGGCCGGCAAATCGCGTTCAAGGAGGAAGACATGATCCGGAAGTTCATGGCGATGCTGGTCGCCTCGCTCTCGCTGCTGACCGCCACCACCGTCCAGGCAAGCTCGGCGCAGGCGCTGAGCCTCAACAATTCGCCCGCCGTGGCGCGCGCGTCGAGCGATGCCGGGGACGGCAACCAGCTCGCCGGTGGATCGGCGTTGGGCTATGTCATGGTCGCGGTGGTGCTGGGCGCGATGATCTGGGGCGCGATCGAAATCGCGGACGATTCGGATAGCAACTGACCGCGCTGCCGGATGTCGTCGCATCAGGGGTGCCTCCCCCAGGGGAGCCGCCCCTGATCGCCATGTCGCGCCTGCGCGAAGCCACCTTCCCGCCCCTCTTGCCCGCCGCACCCCGAATCGCTAGATACCGCCTCCAATCCGACAGCGTGGATGGGCTTCGCCGGGTTCCTTGACGGAGCCGGGCGGCGAACCCTGTCCCGCTGACGGGCAGTTTATTGCGAGGCAAATCAGGTGGCGAAGACCAGTCCGCTCGAATTCATGCGCCAGGTGCAGGCCGAGACCAGGAAGGTCGTGTGGCCGACGCGCAAGGAAACCGTGATGACCGCCGTGATGGTGTTCATCATGGCGTCGCTGCTGGGCGTCTTCTTCTTCGGCGTCGATCGGTTCTTCGACGCCGTCGTCAAGTTCCTCCTCGGCCTCGCCGCATAACAAGAACAGGGATCGTCATGGCGCGCTGGTACATCATTCACGCCTATTCGGGCTTCGAGAACAAGGTGCGGGACCAGATCCTGTCCGATGCGACGCGGCTGGGCCTCGACGCGCTGGTCGAGGCGGTCGAGGTGCCGGTCGAGACGGTGACCGAAGTGCGCCGCGGCAAGAAGGTGCAGTCGGAGCGGAAATTCTTCCCCGGCTATGTGCTGGCCAAGCTCAGCATGAACGACGACGTCTATCACCTGGTCAAGAACACGCCCAAGGTGACCGGATTCCTGGGCAGCTCGGGCAAGCCGCAGCCGATCAGCGAGGCCGAGGCCGCGCGCATCCTCAACACCAAGGAGGAAGCCGCCGCCGCGCCCAAGCACCAGATCAAGGTCGATTACGAGATCGGCGACGCGGTCAAGGTGCTGGAAGGCCCGTTCGCGAGCTTCAACGGCCTGGTCGAGGAACTGGATTTCGACAAGTCGAAGGTCAAGGTCAGCGTGTCGATCTTTGGCCGCGCGACGCCGGTGGAGCTGGATTTCGACCAGGTCGAGCGGTCGAAGTAGGGCGGAGCGAGGCGAGTAGCGCAGCTAATCGCCGCCCGAGCGAACGCCCGGCCAGCCTCGCAAAGCGAGGACTGACGACACGGGATTTACTCCCGTGTCACGGCGCTCACTCCAAAACTGATCAGGCCGGCCTTTGCGCCGGCCTTTTTCGTTTTCGCTTGTATTCAGCTATTTTTGCATCTACATAAATCGACGTGGAAATCGAGTTCGATCCCGCGAAGGATGCCGTCAATCGGGACAAGCACGGCGTCTCGTTGTCGCGGTTCGTCGATCTTGAACGCGCGGTGTTCATCGCCGACGATCGGTATGCGGAACCTCGCTTTCGCGTTTACGGCCTGATCGACGGCGAATGGCATTGCGCGGCGATCACGATGCGGACGGGCATATTCCGTGTGATCAGCTTGCGCCGCGCCCGTAGAAAGGAAGTGAAGCGTCATGTCCAAGCATTTGCCGGTCATCGTTGATGATGAGGACAACCCGGAATGGACCGCGGAAGACTTTGCGCGCGCTCGACCGATCAGTGAATTTCCGGAGCTGGCAGCTGCCTTCGCCAAGGCCAAGGCCGGCCGTCCCAAGGGCTCCAACAAGGAGCAGGTGGCGCTGCGCATCGACAAGGACGTGCTGGCCAAGTTCCGCGCGACCGGGCCCGGCTGGCAGACGCGGATCAACGAGGCGCTGCGCCGCGCCGAGGTGTAATCCGCCCGTCATGCCGCACTGCAACCTGACTCGGGTTGCATCCTTTGCACCCCTTTGCTACGCGCCCGCCAACCCAAGCGGGGCTGCCTTTGCGGCGCGCCCCTTTTTTGCATGGGGCCATTTTCGGTAAGCCCAAGAGGAAGCAGCATCGCGTGGATAATTCCGGCGGTATTCAAGCCAGCCTAAGCGGACGCTATGCGACCGCATTGTTCGAACTGGCACGCGACAGTGGATCGCAGGGGGGCGGAACGATTGCCGCGGTCGAATCGAGCCTGGCCATCGTCCGCCAGGCGCTGAGCGAGTCGGCGGATTTCGCGTCGCTCACCACCAGCCCGCTGATCGGCCGCGGCGACGCGGCGAAGGGCGTGGCAGCGGCGGCGAAGGCGCTGAAGCTCGATCCGCTGACCGCCAACTTCCTAGGTGTGCTGGCGCAGAACCGCCGCTTGAAGGAACTGCCGGCGATCGCCCGCGCGTTCCGCACGCTCGCCGCGAATCACCGGGGCGAAGTGACCGCCGAGGTTGTTTCGGCGCACCCGCTCTCGAACGATCAGGTCGAGGCGCTTAAAGGCCAGTTGCGCCAGCGCGTCGGCCGTGACGTCAATGTCGATCTTGCGGTCGACAGCTCGCTGCTCGGCGGCCTGGTCGTGAAGATCGGCAGCCAGATGATCGACAGTTCGATCAAGACCCGTTTGAACTCCCTCGCGCACGCGATGAAAGGCTGAAGGCAGAATCATGGATATCCGCGCCGCAGAAATCTCGAAGGTCATCAAGGACCAGATCGCCAATTTCGGTTCCGAGGCACAGGTCAGCGAGACCGGCCAGGTGCTGAGCGTGGGTGACGGCATCGCGCGCGTCCACGGCCTCGACAACGTCCAGGCGGGCGAGATGGTCGAGTTCGCCAACGGCGTGCAGGGCATGGCGCTGAACCTGGAAGCCGACAATGTCGGCATCGTGATCTTCGGATCGGACGCCGAGATCCGCGAAGGCGACACCGTCAAGCGCACCGGCACGATCGTGGACGTGCCGGTCGGCAAGGGCCTGTTGGGGCGCGTCGTGGACGGCCTGGGCAACCCGATCGACGGCAAGGGGCCGATCGTGTCCGACCAGCGTTCACGCGTCGAGGTGAAGGCGCCCGGCATCATCCCGCGCAAGTCGGTGCACGAGCCGGTGCAGACCGGGCTCAAGGCGATCGACGCGCTCGTCCCCGTCGGCCGCGGCCAGCGCGAGCTGATCATCGGCGACCGCCAGACCGGCAAGTCGGCCGTCGCGATCGACACCTTCATCAACCAGAAGACGGTCAACGCCGGCGACGATGAGAGCAAGAAGCTGTATTGCGTCTATGTCGCGGTCGGCCAGAAGCGTTCGACCGTCGCGCAGCTCGTCCGCACGCTGGAAGAGAATGGCGCGATGGAATACTCCATCGTCGTCGCCGCGACCGCGTCGGACCCCGCCCCGCTGCAGTTCCTGGCGCCCTATACCGGCACCGCGATGGGGGAGTATTTCCGCGACAACGGCATGCACGCGCTGATCGTGTTCGACGATCTGTCGAAGCAGGCGGTCGCCTATCGCCAGATGTCGCTGCTGCTGCGCCGCCCGCCGGGCCGCGAGGCGTATCCGGGCGACGTGTTCTACCTGCACAGCCGCCTGCTGGAGCGCGCCGCGAAGCTCAACGACGCAAACGGCAACGGATCGCTGACCGCGCTGCCGATCATCGAGACCCAGGCGGGCGACGTGTCGGCGTACATCCCGACCAACGTGATCTCGATCACCGACGGCCAGATCTTCCTTGAGACCGACCTGTTCTTTGCCGGCATTCGTCCGGCGATCAACGTGGGTCTGTCGGTGAGCCGGGTGGGTTCGTCGGCGCAGACCAAGGCGATGAAGAAGGTGTCGGGCTCGATCAAGCTGGAGCTGGCGCAGTATCGCGAGATGGCGGCGTTCGCGCAGTTCGGTTCGGACCTCGACGCATCGACCCAGAAGCTGCTCAATCGCGGCGCGCGGCTGACCGAGCTGCTCAAGCAGCCGCAGTTCAACCCGCTGCCGTTCGAGGAGCAGACCGCGTCGATCTTTGCCGGCACCAGCGGCTTCCTCGACAGCGTGCCGGTGGCCGACGTCACCCGTTACGAGGCGGCGATGCTGGCCGAGCTGCGCTCGAAGCATGCCGACATCCTCAAGACGATCCGCGACACCAAGGATCTGGGCGACGAGGTGAAGGGCAAGCTCAAGGACGCGCTGGACGCGTTCGGCAAGACGTTCGCGTAACATTTGGTTCCCCTGCGAAAGCGGGGGTCCAGAGCCGCAAGCGGCTCGCTCGACACCCTGGGCCCCTGCCTTCGCAGGGGAACAAGAAGGAAGACGATGGCTAGTTTGAAAGCCCTCAAGATCCGCATCGCTTCGGTGAAGTCGACGCAGAAGATCACCAAGGCGATGAAGATGGTCGCCGCCGCCAAGCTGCGCCGCGCGCAGGAGGCGGCCGAGGCCGGGCGCCCCTATGCCCAGCGCCTCGAAAGCGTCGTCGCCAGCCTCGCCAGCAAGGTGACGGTCAGCGAATCCTCGCCCAGGCTGCTCGCCGGCACCGGCAAGGACCAGGTCCATCTGTTCGTCGTCGCGACCAGCGACAAGGGCCTGGCCGGCGCGTTCAACACCAATATCGCGCGCCTCGCCCGCAAGCGCGCGGGCGAGCTGATCGCGCAGGGCAAGACGGTCAAGTTCTACACGATCGGCCGCAAGGGCCGCGGGGTGCTGAACCGGCTCTATCCCAAGGACTTCATCCATTCGATCGAGCCGGGCGACCTGGGCAAGCTGACCTTCGCCGACACGCGCGGCTATGCCGACGATCTGATCGCGCGCTATGAAGCCGGCGAGTTCGATGTCGCCCACCTGTTCTTCGCCAATTTCAAGTCGGTGCTGACGCAGGAGCCGACCGAGCAGCAGATCATCCCCGTCGCGCCGAGCTCGGTCCCGGCCGGCACGCCGACCAGCCAGGCCGCGCCGGCGGCCGTGATCTATGAGCCGGACGAGGAATCGATCCTGGCCGACCTGCTGCCGCGCAACGTCGCGATCCAGCTCTATCGCGCGATGCGCGAGAACGCCGCGTCCGAGCAGGGCAGCAAGATGACCGCGATGGACAACGCCACGCGCAACGCCGGCGACCTGATCAAGCGGCTCAACACCGTCTATAACCGCCAGCGCCAGGCCGCGATCACGACCGAGCTGGTCGAGATCATCTCGGGCGCGGAGGCGCTGTAAGCGATGCGCTTTGCCCTTCTCCTCTTGCCGGCGATCTTGCTGGCCGGCTGCGGCGGGACCGCGCCCGGCAACGCCGCCGGCGCGGAGAATGTCGTGGTGGAGAATGGCGCCGTCGCTGCCGAGACCCAGGGCTGGGACGAGCTGTTCGCCAAGCCGGCGGGCGAGGCGCTGGCGATCTTCGAGAAGCTGAGCCTGCGGCCCGGCGCCTATGAGGAAATGGGCGGCATGATGATGTCGCATGGCGCGCCGATCAGCCTGGCCGACACCGCGGCGGGCAAGAAGAACGTGCTGATCTTCAACGCCAGCGGCGACGCCAAGCAGCTGTCGGGCGTGTCGTTCGACGTCGTGATCGAGGACGAAGCGCAGGCCGATGCCTCGCGCCAGCGCGCGATCGAATCGATCGGAAATGTGCTGCGGGTCGCCGGGCTGGACGGCGAGGATGTCGTCAAGGCCGCACTCGCCACCGATGCCAAGCCCGCCACCGGCAGCGTTGCCGGTGCGAATTACGCGGTGACCGCCAAGGACACCCGCACGACCATCACTTTCACCAAGCAATCGAACTGAAAGCCCAAGGAACCGATCATGGCAACCGCAGCCCCCACCGCAGAAAAGCCCGCCCGGAAGCCCCGCGCGCCCAAGGCCGTTACTGGCACGACCGCAACGGCGCCCGTCGCCGGCACCAGCGCCGGCCGCATCAGCCAGGTGATCGGCGCGGTCGTGGACGTCAGCTTCGACGGCCATCTGCCCAAGATCCTTTCGGCGCTGGAAACGCAGAATAACGGCCAGCGGCTGGTGCTCGAAGTCGCGCAGCATCTGGGCGAGAACACCGTCCGCACGATCGCGATGGACTCGACCGAGGGCCTGACGCGCGGCCAGGCGGTGACCGACACCGGCGCGCAGATCCAGGTGCCGGTCGGCCCGGCGACGCTCGGCCGCATCCTCAACGTGATCGGCGAGCCGATCGACGAGCGCGGACCCGTCGCGACCGACCTCAAGGCGCCGATCCACGCCGAGGCGCCGCTGTTCGTCGACCAGTCGACCGAGAGCGCGATCCTGGTCACCGGGATCAAGGTCATCGACCTGCTC
>CAYPRW010000011.1:0-103968 GCA_964413495.1 uncultured Stakelama sp.
CCGTCATCGCTGCGCGATGCCACCTCCCCCTGGCGGGGGAGGATGAGGCGTACGAGCGCCTTGAGGAGGCTCAGATGATGTCGAGCACCAGGCCCAGATCGCGCGCTTCCTCCGCCTCCAGATACAGGTTGGACGGCGCCTTTTCGCACACATCCTCGAACGCCAGTTTCGATCCGGCGACGATATCGCGAAACCCCTCTTCCTCGATGCGGATCGATTCCTCGATCTCGTGCAGCCTGGCCTGGAGCGTCGGCACCAATGTCTTGAGCGGGCCTTCGAGATGGATGTCGGCGGTCAGCTTGCGTTCGTGGATCATGATGCGCGTGCCGCGGGTCAGGAAACGCTTGTCGACCGGGAAATGCGCCATGAAGGTGGCGCCGGCCGAATAGACCGCGACCTTGCCCAGGAACAGCGTCTCGCGGCCTTCGAACTCGCGGATCAGCCGCACCTCGTCGCCCATCAGTCGCGCCACCTCCGGATCGCCGCCGAGGGTGGAGATGGCGAAGACCAGCGTGCCGTCGATCGGCGCGGTTTCGAGCTGGTTGCGGAAATTCTGGTACATCAGCTGGTCGACATTGCCCTGCAGGACGACATGCGGGCGGGCGAGCAGCGGATAGTTGATGCTGTTGGGTGCGGTGGATGCGATCGGGTCGGTCATGGCCCGCGCAACCGACGGCGGGGCGTGAGGTTCCAGACCTTCAGCGTTGCAGGTCGTTCAGGCTGTCGATCGAGGGCCGCCCGACCGGCGCGGTCGCCACCTTCGGCATGCGCGCCTCCAGCGGGGCGAGCCACGCAGCGACCTCGACGCCAATGCTCTGTTGGGGGAGCGAGGGCTTGAGATTGCGCTGCTTTTCCCACTGGCCGATCAGCGCGACGGCTTCGTTCGCCGCGGCGGCGAGCGGCTGGGGCTTGCGCAGCGCGCGGTTGATCATCGCGTCGCCGAAAAAGGTCCAGTCATTCTCGGCCATGCAGCCGAAGGACGAGCGGTCGGACGACGCGGCGCTGAAGATCGCGGTCTGCGGGCCCGACAGCACCGGCACGAACACGCCCGAATAACAGGCGCTGACGATCAGCAGGCGGCGGTGGATGCCCAGCGCGTCGAGCAGGCGGGAGAGGCGTGTCGGCGAGATTGCGCCATAGCCTTCGTTGCCGTCATTATAGACCATGCCGAACGGCGCGCCGTGGCTGGTGGTGTAGAGGACCAGCACGTCCTCGGCCGGGTCCATCAGTTCGGCGATGCGGGCGAGCGCGGCCTCGATATTCTGCGGCGAGCCCATCGGCAACGGGGAGGGGGCGCTGCCGTCGCTGCCGCCCAGCGTGATCGCGCGGCCGGCGGCGTCATAGCGGCGGGCGAGAACCTTTGCGGCTTCGCGCGCCTCGCGCCCGAAGACGGGATCGCTGTCGAGCGCGACGGACAGCACATAGGCGTCGATCACGCCCTTGCGCTGGGGCCCGAGCGTGGCGAGCGCGCGGGACAGGCGGCGATGCTCGGTGAGCGCATGACGCGCGGGCCGGTCGCGCTCGATCTGCGTGCCGCCATCGGCCTGTTGCGCGATCTCGATCGGGGTTGAGCGCGCCATGCCGGGCGGGGGCGAGGCGCCGTGCTGGGGCGGGGAATAGGGCTGCTGCGGCGTCGCGGACGCTGGAAGGAGCGCGAGGACGATGGCGAATGGTATCAACAGGCGCATCGATATCCCCGGGTTTCGCCGCCCAAGGTGGCGCTGCCGGGCCGGAGCCGTCAAGCGTTTCAGGGAACTTGATTACTATACCAAAATTTGGTATAGCGGGCTCATGGTTGCGAAAAATACATCGGTGTCGCTTGGCGAGCATTTCACGGCGTTTGCGCAGGAGCAGGTCGCGTCGGGCCGTTATGGCTCGATGAGCGACGTTCTGCGCGCGGGATTGCGGTTGCTGGAGGATGAGGAGCTCAAGGTCGAGGCGTTGCGCTCGGCGATCGAGGAGGGGCTGGCCAGCGGTGATCCGGTGCCGTTCGATTTCGACGCCTGGCTGGCCGCCAAATCGACCGCCGCATGAGGTTGCGTCTGGAGCTGTTGCCCGGCGCGATCGCCGATATGGATTCGATCTGGGACTATTCGGTCGAGCAATGGGGTGTGGCGCAGGCGCAGGGCTATCTGGGTGCGTTGAATGCACGCATGCAGGGCTTGCTGGATTTTCCGCTGATGGGCGTGGCGCAGCATTGGTTGTACCCTGGACTGCGCCGGGTCGGCGAGGGCAGTCACAGCATCTATTATCTGCCGACCGACGCCACCGTTGTGATCGTGCGCGTGCTGCACGAGCGGATGGACGTGACGCGTGCCCGCATCACCTTGCAGAGCCCGGTCAGCGAATATCGCGCCGAAATTTGAACGCGACGCCGACCGCGCGGTCGCGGCTGGCGATCCGCCTCAATACACCCGCTTCTTGGGCTTGATATACTCGACCTCGTCGGTCAGCGTGTATTCGTGCACCGGGCGGTAGTCGATCGACACCGCGCCGCCCTTGCCGCCCCAGCCTTCGAAGGTGGTGACGGTGTGCTTCATCCAGGTCTTGTCGTCGCGGTCGGGGAAATCCTCGTGCATATGCGCGCCGCGACTTTCCTTGCGGTTGTCGGCGCTGCGCATCGTCACGACCGCCTGGCTGATGAGGTTGTCGAGCTCGAGCGTCTCGACCAGGTCGGTGTTCCAGATCAGCGAACGATCGGTCACGTCGATGTCCGCCATCCGCTTGTAGACCTGATCCATGTGCGTGACGCCCTCGGCCAGCAGCGCGCTGTCGCGGAACACCGCACAATGGCGCTGCATCGTGCGCTGCATGTCCTTGCGGATCTCGGCGGTGGGCGAGCCGCCCTTGGCGTTGCGGAAATGGTCTAGGCGGCCCAGCGCATACTCCTCCGATCCCTTGGGCAGCGGATTGTGCGGCGTGTTGGGCTTCAGCATCTCCTTGAGGCGCAGGCCGGTCGCGCGGCCGAACACGACGAGATCGATCAGGCTGTTCGAGCCCAGGCGGTTGGCGCCGTGCACCGAGACGCACGCCGCTTCGCCCACGGCGAACAGGCCGGGGACGACGGTGTCGGGGTTGCCGTCCTTGTTGATGACGACCTCGCCATGATAGTTGGTCGGCACGCCGCCCATATTGTAATGGACGGTCGGCACCACCGGCAGCGGCTGGCGCGTCAGATCGACATTGGCGAAGATCTTTCCCGTCTCGGTGATGCCGGGCAGGCGCTCGGCCAGCACCTTGGGATCGATATGATCGAGGTGCAGGAAGATGTGGTCGTTTTCCTTGCCGACGCCGCGCCCCTCGCGGATCTCCATCGCCATCGAGCGCGCGACGACATCGCGGCTGGCAAGATCCTTGGCGGAGGGGGCATAGCGTTCCATGAAACGCTCGCCCTCGGAATTGGTGAGGTAGCCGCCTTCGCCACGCGCGCCTTCGGTGATCAGCACGCCCGCGCCATAGATGCCGGTCGGGTGGAACTGGACAAACTCCATGTCCTGCAGCGCGATCCCTGCGCGCAGCGCCATGCCGTTGCCGTCGCCGGTGCAGGTGTGCGCCGAGGTCGCCGACTGATAGACGCGGCCGCCGCCGCCGGTCGCCAGCACCACGGCGTGGCTGCGGAAGCGGTGGATGCTGCCGTCCTCCATGCACAGCGCGATCACGCCGCGGCAGGCGCCGTCTTCCATGATGAGGTCGAGCGCGAAATATTCGATGTAGAAGTCGGCGTCGTACTTCAGGCTCTGCTGGTAGAGCGCGTGGAGCATGGCGTGGCCGGTGCGGTCGGCGGCGGCGCAGGTGCGCTGCACCGGGGGGCCTTCGCCCATATTCTGCATATGGCCGCCGAACGGGCGCTGATAGATGGTGCCGTTGTCGTTGCGGCTGAAGGGCACGCCGGCATGCTCCAGCTCGATCACGGCCGCGGGGGCTTCCCGCACCATATATTCGATCGCGTCCTGGTCGCCGAGCCAGTCCGATCCCTTGACGGTGTCGAACATGTGCCAGGTCCAGTGATCCGGCGAATTGTTGCCGAGCGACGCGGCGATGCCGCCCTGCGCGGCGACGGTGTGGCTGCGGGTCGGGAACACCTTGGTGATGCACGCGGTCTTGAGGCCCGCTTCGGCGCAGCCCATCGTCGCGCGCAGGCCCGATCCGCCGGCACCCACCACCACGGCGTCATAGCTATGGTCGATGATCTTGTAGGCGGCAGGCATCAGGCGGGCGCTCCGGTGGTGGCGGTGAAGGCGACCTTGAGGATCGAGAAGATCGCGAAGACCGCGCCGGCAATGGCGAAGAAATTGAGCAGGGTCATCAGGACGATGCGGCGCGCGTCGCGCTCATAATCCTCGATCACCACCTGCAGGCCCATCCTGAGGTGCTGGAACACGCTGACGACCAGCAGGATCATCGGCACCGCCGCGATCGGCGCGGACAGCCAGGCCTGGACGGTGGCATAGGACAGGTCGGGCAGGCGGACGAGGCTGACGAGCAGCCACAGCATCAGCAGCAGGTTCGATCCCGCGGTCAGCCGCTGCTGCCACCAGTGATGCGTGCCCTCATGCGCCGCGCCCAGGCCGCGCACGCGGCCGATGCTGGTTCCGTTGCCCATTATTTCGTCTCCACCGCGATCGGCGCGTTGGCCGTAGGCGCGCCCTTCAGCTGGTCATAGCTGAGATAGCCCCACAGCGCGGCGGTGAGCAGCACCGAAGCGATCATGGTCAGGATCGCAAAGCTCTTGTTGGCCTTGAGCTCGAACGCGGCGCCGGCGTCCATCACGAAATGGCGGATGCCGGTCATCATGTGCTGGAAGAAGCTCAAGGTCAGGCCGATGCCCAGGATATAGCCCGCGATATTGGGCGCGCCGCTCTTGACCGTCAGCAGGTCGATGAACCGCGCATAGTCCTTCTCGCCGCCGGCGAGCGCGCCGAGCCACCACAGGAACACGATCGCGCCGACGGTCGCCATGCCGCTGCCGGTGACGCGATGCAGGATCGAGACCGTCATGTGCGGCCCCCATTTCCAGACCTGCAGATGCGGCGAGAGCGGTCGATCGACGTTGCGTGCCTTGGCCAAGGCGAAACCCCTTCATGATGTTGCGGGCCTAATGAGACAGAGCGGCCAGCGATGCAAGCCACGTGTCGCGCGCTGCCCGCCGCGCGGACGTGGCTAACCTCGCCTTAATGGTTTCGCGCTACGCCACCGACGAAAGACGGAACGCTGGTTGCGTACGGGAATGAATGGGGGAATCGTGAGCGAAGCCGCGTCGAACAAGCAACTGCCGCCACCGGGCAGTGTCAGCCAGACGATCGACCTGCGCGAACGGTTGCGGCTGTTCGACCTCAATGACGCCGATATCGCCGCCTCGCGTGAGCTGTGGACGATGATCGAGCCGGAGGCCGCGAACATCCTGCTCGCGCATTGGGAACATTGGGGGCGCTTCAACGGCGATGTGCGCAATTTCGCGCATCGCGATCACGACCGCATGATCGAGCTTGGGGTCGCCTATCTGCGCAATCGCTATACCGACCTTGCCGGCCTGGAGTGGGTGAAGTCGGCCGAACGCACGGTCGCCACGGCCTATGCGCGCAACGTGTCGCTGACCTCGATCCTGTCGATGAGCGATGCGGGCGGGCGCGCGACGCTGAACGTGCTCAACCAGAAAATGGCCGCGGGCTCGCCTGAATTGTCGCGGGCGACGGACCTGTTGTTCCGCTCGCGGTCGCTGGAATGCGAAATCTATACCGCGCTCTATTCGGCCTATTTCGAATTCGACACGCGCGCCTCGCGCGATCGGCTGGCGACGCAGTTCCGCGAATCGATCGGCGATACGGTCGAGCAGGCGACACGCGACGGCGATGCCCTCCGCGCGCAGGCGGCGCACACCTCGGCGGCGGCGCGCGGCATGCTGGGCAAGGCGAGCGAAGTCGCCGCCGCGGCCGAACAGTCGGCGGTGGCGATGCGCGAGGCGGCGCAGACCGCGGCCGGCCTGATCCGCGCGATCGAGGACGCGCGCACCGAGGTCGAGGCGGCGGCGGGAATCGCCACGCGCGCCTCCAGCCAGGCGAGCGAGGCGGTGTCGATGAGCGAGACGCTGTCGGATCACGCCAAGTCGATCGAATCGATCCTGGGGCTGATCCGCGACATTGCCGGACAGACCAATCTGCTGGCGCTCAACGCGACGATCGAGGCGGCGCGGGCGGGCGATGCCGGGCGCGGCTTCGCGGTGGTGGCGCAGGAGGTGAAGAGCCTGGCCAACCAGACCGCGCGCGCGACCGACGACATCGCGTCGAAGATCGCGGCGATCCAGTCGGCGACCAGGGGCACGGTCGATACCAATGCCTCGATCCGCGACACCGTGCAGGAAGTGCAGGCCAGTGCCGACCGCATCCGCACGGCGATGGAGGTGCAGGCACAGACGGTGACGGCGATCACCGCCGCGGTCGATGAAACCGCCTTGGCGGCGGATTCGATGTCGGCGACGATCGGCGCGATCCGCGAGGATACCGAAACCGTCGCGAGCGCGATCGATCGCGTGGGCGAGGGTTTCGCCGCGCTCGACGGACAGCTTGGCGCATTGAAGAACGGCGCGGGCGAGTTCGTCGCGAAAGTCGCCGCCTGAGCGCGCAGGAAAAGAAGAGAGGAGTCCAGGATGGCTGAAACAGGCACCGCACCGCAACCGCCCTGGTACGAGGCCGGTCGCATGATCGACCAGCAACGCGCCGCCTATGACCAGGACGGCGCGATCGTACCGGGCTGCGCCGAAATCCTCGAACTGCTGGACGGTGATTTCACGCAAGTCAGCCGCGCCTTCTGGGAGCATCATCGCGCCCAGCCGTCGAACCTGCCGTATCGCGAGCAGATCGATGCCGACATGGACCGGCGGGTTGCCATCACCGCGTCTCATCTCCAGAAACGCTATGCGGACCCGTTCAGCCCGAACGGCCGGCAGCGTGCGGCCTCGGCGGCGCAGGTGACCTATAATTTCGGCGTGCCGCTGGCGGACGTGATCAGTTCCTATGCCGCGTCCACGACCGCGCAGCTCCGCCTGCTCGAGACCAGGCTGGGCGGCGACACCGCGCGGCTGGCGCGGCTCGGCGATATCAGCCAGCGCATGGCGATGATGGATGCCGACATGATGGCGTCGATGTTGTGGTTGCTCACCGCGAACCACACCAGCGAAGAACGGATGAAGCACGCGACCGTGTTCCAGGAGCAGATCGCCGACTCGATCGGCGGCGCGTCCGCGCTCGGCGCGCGCGTCCGTGTCCAGGCGCAGGGCGCCGCCGGGTCGACGCGCGGGATGCTGAGCAAGACGAGCGAAGTCGCCGCCGCCGCCGAACAGAGCGCGATCGCGATGCGCGAGGCCGCGCAGACCGCGGCCGGGCTGATCCGCGCGATCGAGGAGGCGCGTGACCAGGTCGAATCCTCGGCCCAGATCGCCACCCGGGCATCCGACCATGCCGATGACGCGGTGCGGATCAGCGCGATGTTGAGCGATCATGCCAAGTCGATCGAATCGATCCTGGGGCTGATCCGCGACATTGCCGGACAGACCAATCTGCTGGCGCTCAACGCGACGATCGAGGCGGCGCGGGCGGGCGATGCCGGGCGCGGCTTCGCGGTGGTGGCGCAGGAGGTGAAGAGCCTGGCCAACCAGACCGCGCGCGCGACCGACGACATCGCCTCGAAGATCGCGGCGATCCAGTCGGCCGCGCACGACACGGTGGCGACCAACGGCACGATCCGCGATACCGTCAACGAGGTCCAGGCCAGCGCCGACCGTATCCGCACGGCGATGGAGATCCAGGCGCAGACCGTGACGGCGATCACCGCGGCGGTCGATGAAACCGCGCTGGCGGCGGATTCGATGTCGGCGACGATCGGCGCGATCCGCAGCGATACCGAAGCGGTGGCCGGCGAGATCGACATGCTGGAGCGCGAATTCGGCCAGATCGATGAAGAACTGCGCCGGCTGAGCGAAACGACGACGACCTTTTCGGCGACGATCGCGGCCTGATCCGCAGGATGACGGCCGCTGCTTAACCCGCTAGGCGGGGCGCATGGCCATTCATATCCTTGTCACCGGGACCAGCCGGGGCATCGGCGCCGCGATCCTGACGGCGCTCGATCGGGCGGACGTGCGCGCCGTGGGACAGGGCACGCGCGCTGGTCAGGCAAATGGTGGCATCCCCGCCGACTTCGCCGATCCCGCCGCGCCGCGCGCCTTGTGGGACGCGGCGCTCGATGCGCTCGACGGGCGGATCGACGTGCTGATCAACAATGCCGGCGTGTTCGAGGCGGCGCCGATCGACCTCGACGACGACGATTGGGTCGCCGCGTGGGAGCGGACGATGCGGATCAACCTGACCGCGTCGGCGCAGCTTTCGCGGCTGGCGGTCAAGCACTGGCAGGCGGGGGGCAGCGGCGGAAGGCTGGTCAATATCGCCAGCCGCGCCGCCTATCGCGGCGATTCGCCCGCGCATTGGCACTATGCCGCGTCCAAGGCCGGGATGATCGGCATGACCAAGAGCATCGCGCGCGGCTATGCGCGTGAGGGCATCCTCGCCTTCGCGATCTGCCCCGGCTTCACCATGACCGG
The DNA here is from genome assembly GCA_964413495.1 of uncultured Stakelama sp. Lineage (GTDB taxonomy): Bacteria > Pseudomonadota > Alphaproteobacteria > Sphingomonadales > Sphingomonadaceae > Sphingomonas. The sequence goes on from CAYPRW010000011.1 coordinate 8,594, forward strand.
CATGGCGGAGGAGTATCTGGCGAGCCGCGGCGGCGACAAATTGCTCGCCGATATCCCGCTCGGCCGGGTGGCGAACCCGGACGAGGTGGCGACGATGGCGTGCTTCTGCGCGCTGGAGGCGCCGCCGTCGATGACCGGCGCGGTGCTCGACGTGAACGGGGCGAGCTATGTTCGTTGAGCGAAGGGCGCGGCGATGAGCTGGAAGCTGACGCTGCCCTGTACGCGCGCCGAGGCTGAGGCTATCGATTTCGAGGGTATGGAACTGCTGGCGCTAGACCCTTCGCCGGTGCTGCTGACCAGCGAAACGATCCCCGACGATCCCGCCGCGTGGCAGCTCGAAGCCTATTTCGAAGCGAAGCCCGGCAAGGCCGAGACCGCCGCGCTGCGCACCCTCGTGCCGAGCGCGGGCAAGGCGAAGCCGGCGATCGAGCGATTGCCCGACGAGGATTGGGTGACACTGAGCCAGGCGGGGATCGAGCCGGTCCATGCCGGGCGCTTCTATGTCCATACCAGCGGGAATCGCGGCGAGGTACCGGCGGGCGCAAAGGCGCTGCGGATCGAGGCGGGGCGGGCGTTCGGCACCGGCACGCACGAGACGACCGGCGGCTGCCTGCTGACGCTCGACGCGATGCGCGCGCGGGGCGAGGTGGCGCGCAACCTGCTCGATATCGGCACCGGCACCGGCCTGCTGGCGTTCGCGGCGATGCATCTGTGGCCGTGTGCCCATGCCACCGCATCGGATATCGATCCCGTCGCGATCGCGGTGACGGCGGAGAATGCGGCGGTGAACGGCGTCGCGCTGGGCGGTGGGCCGGGCCAGCTCGCGCTCGCCGCCGCGCCGGGGCTGGAACATCCATTGCTGATCGGCCGGGCACCCTATGACCTCATCATCGCCAATGTGCTGGCCGGACCGCTGATCGACCTCGCGCCGAGCATCAGCGAAGCATTGGCGCCGGGCGGCACGCTGATCGTCGCCGGGTTGCTGAATTCGCAGGCCGAGCGGGTGGCGAACGCCTATCGCCGCCACGGGCTGCGGCTGGCGGGACGGACGGCGATGGGCGACTGGCCGACGCTGCGGCTGCGCAAGCGGGCGCGCTATGGCTGGGGCCGCACGACGCGGCCGGGGCCGGACGGCAGCGGCCTGGCGCCGGGGTTCGGCAGCTGGTGAGATCCTGATCCTCCCCTGCCAGGGGGAGGTGGCAGCCCCCGCGAAGGCGGGGGCTGACGGAGGGGGAGGAAACGGCGCGCCTGAAATTTGAGCGGACCGCCGTTCGCCCCTTCCTTCGCCTTCTGCGCCACCTCCGCCTGGCGGGGGAGGGTTTCGAACTCAATCCATCGCGCGCACCACGGTCTCGAACCCGCCGTCCGCCACCCGGATCTCGTTGAACGACGGCCGGCTCTCGCGCACGCGCTCCGACAGCGTGCCCGCGCCGATCAGCCGGATATTTCCCGCGCTCGCCGCGTGCTCGACCTCGAACGGATCGTGGACATGGCCAGTCAGCACGGCGTGCGCGCCGGCCTCCGCCAGCGCGGCCAGCGCCGCCGCGCCGCGCCGCGTGCTGCCGCTGCTGCGCGTCCCGGCCTCGATCAGCGGATGGTGACAGGCGATGAACACCAGATTGCCGCGCGGCACCGCTTCCACGCCCGCCAGCGTCTCGTCCAGCGCGCGGCGCGATACATTGCCCTTCGACCAGTCGAGCCGCAGCTGGAAGCGCGCGGTCGTCTTGAGCGGCACGATCGACACGCCCTGGATGTCGAGCGGACGCTCGATCATCCGTTCCAGCGCGCGATAGTGTTTGTAAGGCGTGACGAGCCGGGCCCAGGGGTTGAAATAGGGCAGGTCGTGATTGCCGACCTCCACCGTCACCGGGCGGCCCAGCGCCTCCAGCCACGCCGCCGCCGCCGCGAACTCGCGCCGTCGCGCCCGCATCGTCAGGTCGCCGGTCATGATGATCGCATCGGGCCGTTCGGCGCGCACGACGTCCGCGAACCAGTCGAGCGCGGCCTCGTCCTGCGCGCCGAAATGAATGTCGCTGACATGGAACAGCCGCTTCATGCAGCGCCAACGCATGGGAAGCGGATGGGGTGCATCGCGTCCCTGAAGCGGATTCAGAACACCGGCTGGTCCGGGTCGCCGTCCGCGACCGGGGTGTGGATGCCGCATTCGGTCTTGTCCCAGCCGGCCCACCGGCCCGAGCGTGCGTCCTCGCCCGGCTTCACCTTGCTGGTGCACGGCGCGCAGCCGATCGACAGATAGCCTTCCGCCACCAACGGATGCGGCGGCAGGTCATGCTCGACGAAATAGGCGTCGAGATCGGCCTTGGTCCAGTCGGCGAGCGGGTTGACCTTGAGCTTGCCGGCGGCATCCACCTCGAAGCGGGGCAGGGCGTTGCGGGTCGATGCCTGGAACGCCTTGCGCCCGGTGATGCTGGCGTCGAACCCGGCCATCGCCTTTTCCAGCGGAATGACCTTGCGGATCTCGCAGCAGCCGTCGGGGTCATAGGACCAGCGCAGGCCGGTCTCGTCCTTCTTCGCGATGACCTCGGCGTCGGGCGTGACGATGCGGACATCGGTGAGGCCGAGGCGTTCGACGAGCTGGTCGTGATAGGCAATCGTCTCGGGGAAATGCTTGCCGGTGTCGAGGAAGATCACCGGCACCGACGGATCGACCGAGGCGATAAGGTGCAGCAGCACCGCCGATTCCGCGCCGAACGACGAGACGATCGCGACGTCGCCGACCATCTGTTCGGCCAGCACGGTGCGCAGCATCTCGGTGGTCGAAACGCCGCGGAACAGGTTGTTGAGGCGCATCGCATCGCGCTCGGCAAAGCGCGGGGCGGTGTCGATACGGTCGATCTTGCGTGCGGCCAGGTCAGCCATGGCGTTTCTTCCAGACGGGCACCGCGGCATCCGCCGCACCCTGATAGACATGCTCGTAGCGCGCGAGGCTGGCGGCCAGCACCGCCTCGTCCACCTCGGCGTCGGGCGCGAAGCTGTCGAAGCCGCAGCGGCGCATCAGCGGAATCTGGTCGACCAGCACGTCGCCCTGCGCGCGCAGCTCGCCGGCATAGCCCGCCTCGCGCAGGATGCGTGCCGCCGAATAGCCGCGGCCGTCGCGGAATTTGGGGAAGCTGACCTCGACCAACGACAGCCGGTCGAGATGCGGCAGCAGCGCGCGCGCATCATCGCTCGATTCGAGGCGGACGGCGGTGGCGTTGCTCTGGCCGAGGAATGCGTCGAGCGTGACGGCGGGTTCGTCATGCGGCGCATCGTCGCGATAGCGCAGCCCGTCGGCGTTCGCCGGCAAATCATGGGTATCAACCATAGATCGCCTCCTTGAACGGCGCCATGCCGATGCGGCGATAGGTGTCGAGGAAGCGTTCGCCCTCGTCGCGTTGCGCGAGATAGACGTTGGTCGCCTTCTCGATCGCGTCGACGATGCCGTCCTCGCTGAACCCCGGGCCGGTGATCGTGCCGAGCGACGTATCCTCCGCGCCCGATCCGCCGAGCAGCAGCTGGTAGTTCTCGACACCCTTCCGGTCGACGCCGAGGATGCCGATATGGCCGGCATGGTGGTGGCCGCAGGCGTTGATGCAGCCGCTGATCTTGAGTTTCAGCTCACCCAGTTCACGCTGCCGACCGAGATCGGCGAAGCGGCTCGCGATCTTCTGCGCGACGGGGATCGAACGCGCATTGGCAAGGCTGCAATAATCGAGGCCGGGGCAGGCGATGATGTCGCTGATGAGGTCGAGATTGGCTTCGGCGAGTCCGGCTTCGGAAAGCTGCTGCCAGATCGCGTAGAGATCGGCCTTTTTCACATGCGGCAGGACGATGTTCTGCGCGTGGGTGACACGCAGTTCGTCGAAGCTGTGCTTTTCGGCGAGATCGGCCATCAGGTCGATCTGCGCGGACGAGGCATCGCCGGGGATGCCGCCCGCCGGCTTCAGGCTGATGTTGACGATGGCATAGCCGGGCTGCTTGTGGGCGGCGACATTCTGGTCGAGCCACACGGCGAAATCGGGATCGCCGCGGTCGATTTCGTCGCTCAGCCCGGTCTCGAATGCCGGGTCGGCGAAATAGGCGGCGATGCGGTCGAACTCGGCGCGCGGCGGATCGATGCCCAGCTTCTTGACCTCGACGAACTCGGCCTCGACCTCGCTACGGTATTTGTCGGCGCCAATCTCGTGCACCAGGATCTTGATCCGCGCCTTGTAGATATTGTCGCGGCGGCCGTAGCGATTGTAGACGCGCAGGCAGGCTTCCATGTAGCTCAGGAAATCCTCGAACGGCACGAAGTCCTTGATGAGCGGCGCGACCATCGGCGTGCGGCCCATGCCGCCGCCGACATAGACGGCGACGCCGTGGGCGCCGTCCCGCTCGATCACCTGCAACCCGATATCGTGCAGCTTCATCGCCGCGCGATCCTCGTCCGCCGCGATCACCGCGATCTTGAACTTGCGCGGCAGATAGCTGAATTCGGGGTGGAAGGTGCTCCACTGGCGCAGCAGCTCGGCCCAGGGGCGCGGATCGGTCAGCTCGTCCGCCGCGGCGCCGGCATATTGATCCGAACTGATGTTGCGGATGCAGTTGCCCGAGGTCTGGATGGCATGCATCTCGACGCTGGCGAGATCGGCGAGGATGTCGGGCGCGTCCTCCAGCTTGATCCAGTTGTACTGGATGTTCTGGCGCGTGGTGAAATGGCCGTAATCGCGGTCGTACTTGCGCGCGATATGGGCGAGCATCCGCATCTGCCGGCTGTCGAGCGTGCCATAGGGCACCGCGACGCGCAGCATATAGGCGTGAAGCTGGAGATAGAGCCCGTTCATCAGCCGGAGCGGCTTGAACTGGTCCTCGGTGATCTGGCCGGCCAGGCGGCGCTGCACCTGATCGCGAAATTCCTCGACGCGCGAAGCGACGATCGAGTGGTCATATTCGTCGTATTTGTACATCAGCGGGTCGCCTGAAATGGGTTCACGCGAAGGCGCGAAGGCGCGAAGAAAAATGATTCACGCGGAGGCGCGGAGACGCGGAGGAAGACCTTTGCCGCGCCAGCGGCTCTTGCCATCGTCCGCGCCCCAAGCGCCGGGCGTTCGAAAGGACGGCTGACGCCGCCCAGGCAATGCGGCATCTCCGCGTCTCCGCGTCTCCGCGTGAACCAAATCATATCACCCAGCTCCCCGCGTTCGGATCGGCGGGTTTGAGCGTCAGGTCCAGACGCACCGTGGGGCCGAGCGCGCGGACGCGATCCTTGATATGCGCGGGGCGGGGGCCTTCGGGCGTGGCGGTGGCGTCGATCACATAGGGGGCGTTGACGCGGCGCGCGCCTTCCTCGGCCTGGGCGATCGCTTCGCCCCGGTCGCCGACGTCCGCGGCATCCTCGACGTGGCGCGACCAGCCGTTGCCGGTCCACCAGGTGACGTCGCCGCTGGCGAGATCGTTTCCGGTCAGTATCTTCACAGGTCAAATCCGTGCATGAGTTCGGCCTTCTTCGCCCAGCCGGCGAGCTTGTCCTGCGCGTCCGACAGCGCGACCACTTCGCCGACCACGATGATCGCCGGGCTCCGCACCTTCTCGCGCTCGACCAGCGGGCCCAGATCGGCGAGCAGGGTGCGCATCGCGCGGCTGCCCGCGAGTGTCGCGCGCTCGAGGATCGCGACCGGCATGTCCGGGGCGACGCCGTCGCGCATCAGCTTTTCGGCGATGTCGGGGCAGGTCGCGACGCCCATATAGATAACGAGCGTGCGGCCCTTGCCGGCAAGGCCGGACCAGTCCTGATCCTGCAATCCCTTGCACTGGCCCGCGACGAAGCTGACCGCGCTCGACCAGTCGCGATGGGTGAGCGGCAGCATCGCCTCGGCCGCGCCGCCCAGCGCCGCGCTGACGCCGGGGATCACCTCGACCGGCAGGCCGGCGGCGCGCACCGCCTCCACCTCTTCGCCGCCGCGGCCGAAGATGAACGGGTCGCCGCCCTTCAGCCGCACGACGATCGCGCCGGTCTTCACATGCGCGATGATGAGCGCGTTGATGCCGTCCTGCGGCACGGTATGCTTCGAACGGCGCTTGGCGACGGAGATGCGGTGCGCCTGCGGGGCAAGGTCGAGCACCTGGGGATCGACCAGCCCGTCATGCACGACGACGTCGGCGGTTTTCAGCGCCTCGACCGCGCGCACGGTCAGCAGGCCGGGGTCGCCCGGTCCGGCGCCGACCAGGATCACGCGCCCGCGGGCGGAAGGATCGAGCAGGGAAGCCATGGATGCCAGATGGCCCTGGCGCCCGTTTCCGGCAACCGATGCTTGCTTGGGCGCAAGCTAGCGAAACTATGTCGGTGTCGGTTCGGCCGGGCTTACGCCGCCAGCTCGCGCGCCCGCGCGGCGAGGCGCATCGCCTCGTCGATCAGGTCGGCGGCGAAGGCGGCGTCCTTCTGCCCGACCGCGATGGTCAGGCAGTTGCGGGCTTCCTGGGCAAGGCGATGGGCACGGGAAGGGGGTCTGGCACGGGATGCGGTGGTCACGGCCCGCATAATCCGCGTCCGGCCATGTGGTTCCGCGGCTTGTCGCAAGCACCGGCGAAAATCGGTTCAGCCGTCGCTGATCCCCACGCCGATCGATGCGCGCGCCTGGTCCGCCTCGTTCGACACGACCGGATAGGCGCAGTAATCGGCGGCATAGAAGGCGCTGGGGCGATGATTGCCCGACCAGCCGATGCCCCCGAACGGCGCGCCCGAACTGGCGCCGTTGGTCGGCCGGTTCCAGTTGACGATGCCCGCGCGCATATTGGCCCAGAACTGGTCGTACAGCTTGGGGTCCTGGCTGACGAGGCTGGCCGACAGGCCGTAACGGGTGTTGTTGGCCTCTGCGATCGCATCCTCGAACGTCTTGGCGCGGATCACCTGCAGGATCGGGCCGAACAGCTCGACATCGGGCTTTTCGCGCGCGCCGGTCATGTCGATCATCGCCGGGGTGACGAACGGGCGGCCATCGATCGGGCGTTCCATGTGGCGCAGCGGCCGCCCGCCCAGGAACGTCAGCTCGAGGAAGCTTTCGGTCAGCTGGTCGGCGGTCTCGTTGTCGATCACCGGCCCCATGAACGGCGCCGGATCGGCATGCGGTTCGCCGATGATGAGCCGGCCGATCAGCTTGTTCACCTCGCCCACCAGCGGCTCGTACAGCGTTTCGTCGACGATCAGCCGGCGCGCGGCGGTGCACCGCTGGCCGGCGGTGGTGAAGGCCGATTGCACCACCAGCACCGCCGCCGCGTACAGGTCCGGCGTCGACCACACGACGATCGGGTTGTTGCCGCCCATCTCCAGCGCCAGGATCTTTTCGGGCCGGGCGGCGAAGGCGCGGTTCAACGCGATGCCGGTGCGCGCCGATCCGGTGAACAACAGCCCGTCGATCCCGTCATGCGCGGCCAGCGCCTTGCCCTCGTCCGGCCCACCGATCAACAGCCGCGCGCACCCTTCCGGCACGCCCGCGGCATGCAGGCACTCGATCAGGAACGCGCCCGATGCCGGGGTCTTTTCCGAAGGCTTGAACACCACCGCATTGCCCGCCAGCAGCGCCGGCACGATATGGCCGTTGGGCAGGTGCGCCGGGAAGTTGTACGGCCCCAGCACCGCCAGCACGCCATGCGGCTTGTGCCGCAGCGCCAGCCGCGAGTTCATCGGCGCCTCGATCCGCCGCTGGCCGGTGCGCTCGGAAAAGGCGGTGACCGAGATGTCGACCTTGGCGATCACGCTTTCGACTTCGCTGCGCGCTTCCCAGATCGGCTTGCCGGTCTCACGCGCGATCAGGTCGGTGAAGGCGTTCGATTTCTGCCGCACGACATTGGCATAGCGGCGCAGCGTCTCGATCCGATAGGCCAGCGGGCGCGCCGCCCAATCGGCCCAGCCCGCGCGCGCGCGCGCCACTTCGGCATCGACATCGCCAATGGCGTGGCGCCAGAGCACCGCGCCGGTCGCGGGCTCGGTCGAGATGATTTCCGATCCGGGCATGGGTTGTTCTTGGGACTTTCTGTTGCGGCACCCCGCCGTGGCGCCCGCTGTAACATCATTCCGCCACGGGTTTCCAGCACCCACCCGCGTCCCCACCCGCGTCCAGTGCCGCGCCGAACCGGCGGACCGCCGCGACCTTGGCGTGGAACGGCCCCCAATCGTCGTCCCGGTCGATCGCCGCCCAGATCGCCTCGACCTCCTCGATCCGCATCGAACAGGGTTCGGCGTGGTTGAAACAGGGGTGGCCGCGAGCATCCGGGATGGTGGCAAAGGGGTCGAGCGCGGCGCGCACGACATCCCATTGCGTGTCGTAACCGGGCGGCAGCGTGCCGCCATGGGCATCGAAGAAGAAGCGGTCGATCGGCCATCGCGTCGCGATCAATGCGTCGTCGATCGCCAGCTTGAGCCGCCAGTCGGCATCGACGCCGGCCGAACGGATGCCGAGCCGCCGGCACAGCGGCGCGCCATAGGCCTCGCGAAACCGCGTCTCGAACGTCTCCAGCCGCGCGATCAGCGGCGGCGCCTCGCTCACCAGCCGCAGCGACACGGCGAGCTGCGCGACGTTCCACATGATCGCTTCGGGCTGACGGGCATAGGCGTAGAGCCCCGAATGGTCGAAATAGGCGGCGGTGAAGCCGGGGTCGAAGGTCGGCGCGAACCGCCACGGGCCATAGTCGAAGCTTTCGCCCATCACATTGATATTGTCGGTGTTGAGCACGCCGTGGACGAAGCCCGCCGCCATATATTGCGCGGCGAGCGCGGCGGTGCGCGCGACCACCAGTTCAAAGAATTGCGCGACCGGATCGTCGCCCGGTGCGACGCCGTACATCTCGTTCAGGCAGTAATCGACCAGCCGCCGCATATTGTCGGCATCGCCATGCCAGGCCAGCCGCTGGAACGTGCCGATGCGGATATGGCCGAGGCTCATCCGCACCAGTACCGCCGATCGCGTGGGGGACGGCTCGTCATTGCGCTGCAGCGCCTCGCCGGTCTCGATCAGCGACAGGCTGCGCGACGTCCTGACGCCCAGCGCCTCCAGCATCTCGCTCGCCAGCACTTCGCGCACGCCGCCCTTCAGCGTCAGCCGCCCGTCGCCGAACCGGCTCCACGGCGTCTGCCCCGATCCCTTGGTGCCCAGCTCCAGCAACGCGCCGTCGCCGCGCCGCAGCTGCGCGAAGGAAAAGCCGCGCCCGTCGCCCAGATCGGGGTTGTAGGTGCGGAACTGGTGGCCATGGTAACGCATCGCCAGCGGCCGTGGCAGGTTGCCGGGCAGCGGCTCGAAGCGGCCGAAATGGCGCAGCCAGGCGTCGTCGTCGAGCGTCTCCAGCCCGACCTCTCGCGCCGCGCGATCGTTGCGAAAGCGCAGGATCGTCTGCGGGAAATCGGCCGCGCTGACCTCGTCGTAGAACGGATCGCCGAGCTTGAGCAGCGCGGGATCGGGGCGGTAATCCGGCAGCGCGATCATGGTTCGCGCAAAGGCGCGAAGGCGCGAAGAAGATTGGATTCACGCGGAGGCGCGGAGACGCGGAGATGGGTTCCGGCCGCGCCGGCGGCTCTCATTCCCAGTCGCTTGCCAAGGTTCAGGCGATGAGAAAGGCGGCTGACGCCGCCGGAGAATATGACATCTCCGCGTCTCCGCGCCTCCGCGTGAATCAACCTTCTTCGTTTTTCCTTCGCGCCTTTGCGTCTTTGCGTGAACCAAATTCGCATGCGACATCCCCGCGCGGGAATTCGATGATTTCCATCCGGGAACGACGCTTGCGGGAAATCGGCCATGCGGCGATATGGGGCAGGATGGCGAGCGCGCACAACCTGCCCGATCATGTCGATGGCTATTGGTGGTCGCCCGACGGGCTGCGGCTGCATTATCGCGACTATCCGGGGCCGGCGGACCGGCCGCCGCTGCTGTGCATCCCCGGCCTGACCCGCAACGCGCGCGATTATGAGGCGTTCGCCGCGCGCAGATGTGTCGAACGCCGCGTGATCGCGGTCGATCTGCGCGGGCGCGGCGAGAGCGGCTATGCCAGGGATCCGATGTCCTATGTGCCGCTGACCTACCTTCAGGATCTGGAGGCGCTGGTCGGCGAATTGAAGCTCGACCGGTTCGTCGTGGTCGGCACCTCGCTGGGCGGCATATTGACGATGCTGATGGCCGCGACCCATCCCGAACGGATCGCCGGCGCGGTGCTCAACGATGTCGGGCCGGAAATCGATCCGGTGGGCCTGGGGCGTATCCGCGGCCAGGTCGGCAAGGCCAACTGGCACCCGACCTGGATGCACGCCGCACGCGCGCTGGCGGAGGTGAATGCCGATATCCATCCCGATTATGGCATCGAGGATTGGCTGACGATGGCCAAGCGGCGCTATCGCCTCAACAGCGCCGGGCGCATCGTGCTGGATTACGACATGAAGATCGCCGAACCGTTCCGCGTGCCGGGCAACGAGGCGGGGCCGGACATGTGGCGCGCGTTCGACGCGCTCAAGGGCAAGCCGCTGCTGATCGTGCGCGGCGAGCGGTCCGACATCCTCGCCGCCGCCACCGCGGCCGAGATGAAACGCCGGGTCAAGGGCAGCGAACTGGTGACGGTGGCGGCGACCGGCCACGCGCCGACGCTGGACGAGCCGGAAGCGGCGGCGGGGGTCGATCGGCTGCTGGCGCGGATCGGTTAGAGCTGCCGGATGTCCCTGATCCTCCGCCAGGGGGAGGTGGCATCGCCCTTCGACGCCGTCTGCGGCGTCGCTCAGGATAGACTGCTCCGTAGGAGCAGCGATGACGGAGGGGGCGGACGGCGGGCCGCTCGTGTCCGCCCCCTCCGTCGCCTTCGGCGCCACCTCCCCCTGGCGGGGGAGGATCAGGCCGGCCGCGAATAGATAAGTCGTGCTTTCACCGGGATGACGGTGCGGCTAAGCAGCGCGCAAATGCCCAACCCGCTCAACATCCTGCACCTTCATTCCAGTTTCGATCTGGGCGGCAAGGAAGCCCGCGCCGTGCGGCTGATGAATGCGTTCGGCGACCGCGCGAAGCATGTCGTCGTCTCCGGCGTGCCGGACGCGCTCGGCGCGCGCGCGGCGATCGCGCCCGGCGTTCGCTACGAGATCGCGCAGGATCCGCCGCCACTCACCGGCCGGCCTTCGGTGGCGCGTTACGAGGCGATCGCCCGGTTCATGGCGCGGTTCGACCTGGTGCTGACCTATAATTGGGGCGCGATCGACGGGGTGATGGCGCGGCGCGTCTTTTCGAGGAACATGCCGCCGCTGATCCATCACGAAGACGGCTTCAACGCCGACGAGGCGGTGCGGCTCAATCCGGTGCGCAACATGTACCGCCGCCTGGCGCTGCCCGCCGCGCAGGCGCTGGTGGTGCCCAGCCATGTGCTGGAAACCATCGCGCTGCGCGTCTGGCAGCAGCCGCCGGGCCGCGTCCATCGTATCTCGAACGGCATCGACACCGCGCGCTATGCCAAAAAGCCCGATCCGCGCGCGCTGCCCGGCTATCGCCATCTGCCCGGCCATGTCGTGGTCGGCACGCTGGCCGGGCTGCGTGAGGTCAAGGACCTGCCGATGCTGGTGCATGCCATGGGCGGGCTGAAGACCCGGGCGCAATTGGTGATCGTCGGCGAAGGGCCGGAACGCGGCGCGATCATGGACGCGGTCGAGAATATGGGGATGGAGAAGACGGTGCTGCTGCCCGGCTTCGCACCCGAGCCGCACCGTTATATGGGGTTGTTCGACATCTTCGCGCTGTCCTCGCGCAGCGAGCAGCAGCCGATCGCGGTGATGGAGGCGATGGCGGCGGGCTTGCCGATCGCGTCGGTGCCGGTGGGCGATGTGGCGCGGATGGTGGCGCCGGAGAATGAAGGCTTCATCACCCCGGCGCGCGACGCGGTGCAGCTGCGCGACCGGATCGAGCGGCTTGCCGCCGATCCCGCCGCGCGCCGCCAGGTGGGCCGGGCGAACCAGGCGCGCGCGCGCGAATTGTTCGATGAGGGCGCGATGATCGCCGCCTATGCCGCGCTGTATTCGCAGGCCGCGGGGCGGCCCGGCGCATTGGGTTGATTACGGCACCGGCCCGCTCCCCACCCGGCCACCCAACGGCAGTATCTTGTGGGTGGCCGGGTGGGGGAGCGGGCCGGTGCGGAAACCGAGGGCGCTTGATTCCCCTCGCGCCGCTGGGGAATCCCGGCTAGGGTTGTACGATTTTCTTGGAGGATATGTTGTTCAAGGGTTTGACGCCGATCATCTACAACGGCCAGGAAGTGTGGCCGATCGTGGAGGGCGGCAAGGGCGTCGCGGCCACCAATCACGCCTCGGCCGGCGCCTGGGCGGCGGCGGGCGGGATCGGCACGGTCAGCGCGGTCAATGCCGACAGCTATGATGCCGAGGGCAAGATCATTCCGCAGATCTATCGCGCGCTGACCCGGCGCGAGCGGCATGAGGAACTGATCGCCTATGCGATCGAGGGCGCGGTCGAGCAGGTCAGGCGCGCGTTCGAGATCGCCGGCGGCAAGGGCGCGATCAACATCAACGTGCTGTGGGAAATGGGCGGCGCGCAGCGCGTGCTGCACGGCGTGCTGGAACGGACGCGCGGCATGGTCGCGGGCGTCACCTGCGGCGCGGGCATGCCCTATAAATTGAGCGAGATCGCGGCGTCCTATGGCGTCAACTATCTGCCGATCGTCAGCTCCGGCCGTGCGTTCCGCGCGCTGTGGAAGCGCGCCTATTCCAAGGCGTCGGAATGGCTGGCGGCGGTGGTCTATGAGGACCCGTGGCTGGCGGGCGGCCATAACGGCCTGTCGAACGCCGAGGACCCGCGCGCCCCGCAGGACCCCTATCCGCGCGTCAAGGAACTGCGCGACGTGATGCGTGAGGGCGGCATCAGCGACGAGGTGCCGATCGTGATGGCCGGCGGCGTCTGGTTCTTGCGCGACTGGAACGACTGGATCGACAATCCCGAGCTCGGCCGCATCGCCTTCCAGTTCGGCACGCGGCCGCTGCTCACGCAGGAAAGCCCGATTCCCGAAGGGTGGAAGGCCAGGCTGATGGAGATCGAGGAGGGCGACGTGCTGCTCCATCGCTTCTCGCCCACCGGCTTCTATTCCTCGGCGGTCAAGAACCCCTTCCTGCGCAACCTGGAGGCGCGCTCCGAACGCCAGATCGCCTATTCGACCGAGCATGCCGGCGATCACGTCTTCCAGCTCGATGTGGGGGTTAAGGGCAGGAATTTCTGGGTCACCCGCAACGATCTGCTGCGCGCGCGCGAATGGGTGGGCCTGGGCTTTACCGACGCGCTCAAGACGCCGGACAATACGCTGGTGTTCGTCACCACCGATGAAAAGCAGATCATCCGCAAGGACCAGGCCGATTGCATGGGCTGCCTCAGCCAGTGCAGCTTCTCGTCCTGGGCGGATACCGAGACCAACTCGACCGGTCGCCTGGTCGATCCGCGCAGCTTCTGCATCCAGAAGACGCTGCAGGACATCGCGCATGGCGGCGACACCGACCAGAATCTGATGTTCGCGGGACATGCCGCCTACAATTTCAAGCGCGATCCCTTTTATTCCAACGGGTTCGTGCCGACGGTAAAGCAACTGGTCGACCGCATCCTGACCGGCGACTGAGGCGGGCCCGGTTCCCACCGCGCCGCGTGCCTTGCCGCGGTGCAGCATCGCGCCTATCTGCGCGGCATGGCCCGTGCCGATCCCCCCGCAGCGCCTGAGCGCCTGAATCGCGCCGGGCTGGTCCTGGGGCTCGGCGCCTATCTGATCTGGGGCGTGCTGCCGCTGTTCTTCTGGCTGTTGTCGGGGGTGGATGCGGGCGAGGTGGTGGCGGTGCGCGTGATCGGCGCGCTGGCCTTCCTCACCCTGCTGGTCCTGGCGACGCGGCGGCTGCCCGCGATCGCGGCCGTGCTGCGCGATCGGCGCGCGATCGGCCTGCTGGCGCTCAGCGCGCTGTTGATCTCGTGCAACTGGCTGGTGTTCATCTGGGCGATCCAGCATCACCACCTGCTTGAGGGCAGCCTGGGCTATTTCCTCAATCCGCTGGTCAACGTGCTGCTGGGCGTACTGATCCTGCGCGAACGGCTGGGCATCGCGCAACTGATCGCGGTGGCGCTCGCCGCGATCGGGGTCGCGGTGCTCGCGATCGGCGCGGGCGGCGGCATCTGGATCAGCCTGTCGCTCGCCTTCTCGTTCGGCTTCTATGGCCTGGTCCGCAAGGTGGTGCCGGCCGGCGCGCTTGAGGGGCTGATGATCGAAACCGCGTTGCTCGCGCCGTTCTTCGGCGCCTATCTGTGGTGGCGGTCGGGCACGCAGGGGCTGGCCTGGGGCGACGATCCGGTCACCGATTTCGCGCTCGCCGCCGCCGGACTGGTCACCGCGATCCCGCTGCTGATGTTCGCGGGCGCGGCGCGGCGGCTGCCCTATTCGACGCTCGGCCTGCTGCAATATGTCGCGCCGACGATCGGCTTCATCCTCGCCATCACCTTTTTCGGCGAGGCGATGACGCCCTCGCATGCGATCTGCTTTGCCTGTATCTGGACTGGCCTGGCGATCTTCGCGGTCCACGGCTCGATCGCCGCCCGCCGCCGCCGCGTCACCGCGTGACGTAGCCGCGCGGGTGCGCTAGAGGCCCGCGCTTGCCCAATCATCGGACCGTGCAATGACGCTCTATACCCGTTTCGCCGCCCATCTGGATGCCGCACTCGACGCGCTGGTCGCGTCGGGCGATCTGCCGGCGGGGCTGGAGCGCCGCGCGATCACGGTCGAGCCCCCGCGCGACCCCAGCCACGGCGATCTCGCCACCAACGCCGCGATGGTGCTGGCCAAGCCCGCCGGCACCAATCCCCGCGCGCTGGCCGAAAGGATCGCCGCGCAGCTGGCGAAGCTCGACGAGGTCGCCTCGATCGCGGTCGCCGGCCCCGGCTTCATCAACCTCAGGCTGACCGACGAGACGTGGCGCGGCGAGTTGCAGGCGATCGCCGCCGCCGCCGACAGCTATGGCCGCAGCGACACGGGCGCGGGCGTCACCGTCAATGTCGAGTACGTCTCGGCCAACCCCACCGGCCCGATGCATATGGGCCATTGCCGCGGCGCGGTGGTGGGCGACGCGCTCGCCAACCTGCTCGAAGCGGTCGGGCACCGGGTGGTGCGCGAATATTATGTCAACGACGCGGGCGGGCAGGTCGACGTGCTCGCGCGTTCGGCGCATCTGCGCTACCTCCAGGCGCTCGGCCGCGACGTGGGCGAGATCCCCGAAGGCCTCTACCCCGGTGAGTATCTGAAGCCCGTCGGCGAGCGCCTCGCGCGCGAACATGGCGAGGCCTTCGCCGATCGGCCCGAGGGCGAGTGGCTCGCGCTGTTCCGCAAGGAAGCCGTTGCCGACATGCTGGTGATGATCCGTCGCGACCTCGCCCTGCTCGGCATCCATCACGACCTGTTCTCGTCCGAGGCGGCGTTGCAGGCCGCCGGCAAGCCCGAAGCCGCCGAGCAATGGCTGCGCGACCACGACCTGGTCTATGACGGCATGCTTGAAGCGCCCAAGGGCGAATTGCCCGACGATTGGGAGCCGGTCGAGCTGCCGCTGTTCCGTTCGACGCGGTTCGGCGACGATTCTGACCGTCCGATCAAGAAATCGAACGGCGCCTGGACCTATTTCGGCGCCGACATGGCCTATCATTTCCAGAAAGCCCAGACGGCCGACCAGCTGATCGACATCTGGGGCGCCGACCATGCCGGCACGGTCAGGCGGATCACCGCCGCGGTCGCCGCGCTGACCGGCGGCAGGACCCGCTTCGACGTCAAGCTCGTCCAGATGGTGCGCCTGTTGCGGGCGGGCGAACCGGTCAAGATGTCGAAGCGTTCGGGTAACTTCGTGACGCTTGCCGATGTCGTGAATGAAGTCGGCAAGGATGTCGTGCGCTTCACCATGCTGACCCGCAAGGCCGATGCGCAGATGGACTTCGATTTCGCCAGGGTGGTCGAGGCGTCGAAGGACAATCCGGTCTTCTACGTCCAATATGCCCATGCGCGAATCGCCTCGCTCCATCGCCGCGCGGCGGAGGCCAACATCGCCTGCGGCACGCCCGATCTGTCCCAGCTCGACACAGGCGAGCTGGCGCTGGTCCGGCTTGCCGCGCAGTATCCGCGCACCGTGGAAGGCGCGGCGGCGGCGCGTGAACCGCACAGAATAGCCTTTTATCTCTATGATTTGGCGGCCGAATTTCATGCGCTGTGGAACATGGGTAACGACGATCCGTCGCGTCGCTTCCTGCTGCCCGACGATGTGCCGGTCACGTGCGCACGGCTTTTCCTCGCCGACGCGATCGGGCAGGTTATCCGCAATGGCCTGGCGCTGATGGGCGTGGAGGCGGTTCAGGAGCTGAGCTGATGACGGCGGAAACCACGGCGCAAGAGGAACCGAACGAGGATCGGCTGCCCTGGCTGGAAACGGCCGAGACGGAGGATGAGGAACGCCCCTCGCCCTTGCGCATCGCGCTGCTGGCGGCGCTGGGCCTGGCGATCGTGGCGGCGCTGCTGGGCGGCTGGTGGCTGATCCAGCGCGGTGAGGGCGGTGGCGGCAGCGGCGCGCTCATCAATGCGCAGGCGGGCGATTACAAGGTGAAACCCGACGATCCCGGCGGCATGAAGGTGGATGGCGAAGGCGACACGGTGTTCGCCGCCAGCGAGGGCGCGACCACCAACGGATCGGTCGATGTCGGCGCGATGCCGGAAACGCCGGTCGCCGGCAAGGCGGCGCCCAAGGCATCGCCGACCCCGGTGACGGGCGCCAGCCGCGTGACCGCCAGCGTACCTTCGGCGATCGATCGCGCGACCGCGCCGGCGCAGAAGTCGCCGGGCGCATCGGCCAACAGCTCGGTGATCCAGCTCGGCGCGTTCCCGAGCGAGGGTGAGGCGAACACCGCCTGGGCGCGTTTGTCGAAACGGTTCAACTATATCGCCCCGCTGGGCAAGACGGTCGCCAAGGCGCAGGTGAACGGCAAGACGCTGTATCGCCTGCGCGTCAACGCGGGCAGCAACGGCCAGGCACGCGAACTGTGCGGCCGGTTGAAGGCGGCGGGCGAGGCGTGTTTCCTGGCGGCGAATTGAGCGATGTCCCTCGCCCCTTCAGGGGAGAGGGATGCGCAGACTTGGGCTTTGCGAAGCGAAGCCTTAGTCGGAGCTGGGTGAGGGGTGGGCGGCTGTGTAACAGCCGCGCGGCGCGCGCGATGCGCCGCTCCCCCTCTCCAAGCTGCGCTAGGCAGCGAGCTGCCAAGCTTCGCTATCCTCTCCCCAAAGGGGCGAGGAATGCAGCGCGTTCCCTCCTGAATGCGCATCGGTTACAGCAACGCTCATGAAGCCCGTCATCTTCGGCCTGTCCGGTCCGGTTCTCACCCCCGACGAACGCGATTTCTTTCGCGATGCCGACCCGCTCGGCTATATCCTGTTCGGCCGCAATTGCGTCGATCGCGGGCAGATGCGGGCGCTGACCGATAGCCTGCGCGCGCTTTCGGGCCGCGACGACGTGCCGATCCTGATCGACCAGGAAGGCGGCCCGGTCGCGCGGATGAAGCCGCCCGAATGGCCGCTGTTCCCGGCGGGTCCGGCGTTCGACCGGCTCTATGATCGCGCGCCGTCCTCGGCGATCGCGGCGGCGCGCGCCAACGCGCATGCGCTGGCGCTGATGCTGGCGCAGGTCGGCGTCAACGTGAACTGCGCGCCGCTGCTCGACGTGCGCCAGCCCGAGACGACCCCGGCGGTGGGCGGGCGCACCTTCGGCGGCGATCCGCTGCGCGTCGCCGCGCTCGGCCGCGCGATGCTGGACGGGATGGCGCAGGGCGGCGTGGTCGGCGTGGTCAAGCACATGCCCGGCCATGGCCGCGGCGTGGTCGACAGCCATTACGAACTGCCGGTGGTGCGCGCGGCGGATGCCGAGCTGGAAAGCGATATCGAGCCGTTCCGCACGCTGCGCAACGCGCCGATGGCGATGACCTGCCATGTCGTGTTCGAGGCGTGGGATGCGGCCAACCCGGCGACGCTCTCGTCCACGGTGATCGCCGAGGTGATCCGTGGCCGCATCGGGTTCGACGGGCTGCTGATGACCGACGATATCGACATGAAGGCGCTGTCGGGCACGGCGGGCGAGAAGGCGGCGGCCGCGATCGCGGCGGGCTGTGACGTGGCGCTCGATTGCTGGGCGCGGATGGACGAGATGGCGGATATCGTTGCCCGGCTGGGCGACGCGCCGCCGCAGACGGTGGCGCGGCTCGACCGCGCAATGGCGAGCGTGACGCCCGAAGCGGCCGACATGGCGGACCTGATCGCCAGGCGCGACGAATTGCTGGCGCTGGCCTGACCCGCATATCCTCCCCCGCCGGACGGAGGTGGCATCGCCCTTCGATGCCGCCTGCGGCGTCGCTCGGGATGAACTGCGACCTGACCGCAGCGATGACGCAGGGGGTATCCTCCCCGGTACGGGGAGGTGGCATCGCGAAGCGATGACGGAGGGGGGGCGCCACGCAGCGCAACATCCGCGGCGCCCTCCACCACCACCGGCCGCGGCAGGATCGAAGCGTCATTCCGGCGCTGTCCTACAGCAGGCGAATCTGCCACATTCGTCCGATGATCGCCGCCGGCCTTGCCCCGATTGTTCGCACCCGTGCGCGTGAAGGCGTGACGTTCGGGACGTTCCACATCGCTGCTCGCGCGAAGCAGGTCGGGACATTTGTGACTTTCCGGCATCCGGATACCCGTCGATGAGCGTCGAGCCCGGCCCGCTGACGATCGATATCGATGGCTGGGAAGGTCCGCTCGATCTGCTGCTGGCGCTCGCCCGCACGCAGAAGGTCGATCTGCGGCAGCTTTCGATCCTCGATCTGGTGGATCAATATCTCGCTTATGTGAACGAGGCGCGCGAGCTGCGGCTGGAGGTCGCCGCCGACTATCTGGTGATGGCCGCCTGGCTCGCCTATCTCAAATCGGCGCTGCTGCTGCCGCGCGATCCCGAGGTCGAGCCGAGCCCCGAGGAACTGGCGCTGCGCCTGCAACTCCGTCTCGAACGGCTGAACGCGATGCGTGAGGCCGGCGCGCGGCTGGTCGCGCGCGATCGGCTGGGCCGCGACGTGTTTCCGCGCGGCGCGCCCGACGGGCTGCGCGTGGTGCGCAAGTCGCGCTGGGAAGCCGAGATCTACGACCTGATCGCCGCCTATGGCCGGATCAGCGCGCGCACGCGGCCGGTGATGCATATCGTCGCGGTGCGCCCGGTGATGACGCTGGACGACGCCATCGCGCGCGTTTCGTCATTGATCGGCGAACGGATCGACTGGTCGACGATCGAAAGCTTCGTGCCCGCCGATGCCGCCGGGCCGTACCGCAGGTCGGCGCTCGCCTCGTCCTTCGTCGCGGCGCTCGAACTGGCGCGGCAGGGGCGGGTGGAACTGCGCCAGAAATCGGCCTTCGCGCCGCTCTATCTCAAGGCAGCGTCATGACCGTGCCGGACGAAACGCCCTTGGACGAAGTTGGGCGCGCGGTGGAGGCCGTGCTGTTCGCGGCCGAGCAGCCGCTCGCGATCGCCGATCTGCGCGCCTATGTCGGTGACGAGGCCGATATCGGCGCGGCGCTCGAAGCCCTGTCGGAACATTATGCCGGGCGCGGGATCGAGCTGGTCGAGCGCGGCGGGCGCTGGCATTTCCAGACCGCGCCCGACCTTGCCAACTTCCTGCGCCGCGACCGCGAGGACAGCCGCAAATTGAGCCGCGCGGGGATCGAGACGCTGGCGATCATCGCCTATCACGAGCCGGTGACGCGCGCCGAGATCGAGGCGATCCGCGGCGTGCAGATCTCGAAAGGCACGCTCGACGTGCTGATGGCGGCCGGCTGGATCCGCCCCGCCGGCCGGCGCGAGGTGCCCGGACGCCCGCTGACCTTCGCGACGACGCCTGAATTCCTCACCCATTTCGGCCTTGCCAGTCGCCGCGACCTGCCCGGAATCGACGATCTGCGCGCCGCCGGGCTGCTCGATCCGGTCGACCTGGCGTTCGAGGCGGCGCAGCCGCATGAGGAAGTCATGGAAAGTGTCGAGGAAGAAGACTAGATGGCCACGGAATCAACGGAGAGTTCCGATGGGTAGCATGAGTCTGATGCACTGGCTGATCGTCGGGGTGCTCGTCATCCTTCTGTTCGGGGGCAGCCGCTTCTCGAACATGATGGGCGACGTCGCCAAGGGCATCAAACAGTTCAAGAAGGGCATGGCGGAAGAGGACGAGACGCCGGCCAAGCCCGCCGAGATCGAGGCCAAGCGCGTCGGCGATCCGCAGCCGCAGGCGCAGACCGAAGCGCGTCCGGCGGAAAAACAGTAAGCCGCGCCGCTGCTGGCTGGGGCCGCGATTAGATGCTGGACTTCAACGCGCCCGAATTCCTGGTGGTGGCGATCGTCGCGCTGCTGGTGATCGGACCCAAGGATCTGCCCAAGGCGATGCGCTTCGTCGGCCATTGGGTCGGCAAGGCGCGCGGCGTCGCGCGCCAGTTCCGCAGCGGCTTCGACAATATGGTGCGCGAGGCCGAACTGGCCGAGATGGAGAAGAAATGGGCGGAAGAGAACGCGCGGATCATGCGCGAGCATCCGCCCGAGAACCTGCTGCCCGCGCCGGTCTATGATCCCAACCCCGACGGCGCCGCGCCCGCCGCGATCGAGCCCGAGGACATGCCCCCGGCGATGACGCAGCCGCCCGCGCTCAAGCAGGACGGCGAGCCCAAGCCCAAACCCAAGCGCAAGCCGCGCGCCAGGAAGGCGGCATCGTGACCGGCGACGACGAGATCGACAACAGCGAGGCCCCGCTGCTCGACCATCTGATCGAGCTGCGCCGGCGGCTGCTCTATTGCGTGATCGCGCTGGTGCTGACCTTTGCGGTCTGCTTTTATTTTTCGCGCGAGATCTTTGGTTTCCTGGTCCATCCGCTGGCGGCGGCCGGCCAGGATCGGCTGGTCTTCACCCAGATCTTCGAAGCCTTCATGGTGCAGATCAAGGTCGGCTTCTTCGGCGCGCTGATGCTGTCATTCCCGGTGATCGCCAACCAGCTGTGGCAGTTCGTCGCGCCGGGTCTCTACCGCAAGGAAAAGCGCGCGCTGCTGCCGTTCCTGCTGGCGACGCCGATCCTGTTCGTGATGGGCGCGGCGCTGGCCTATTTCTTCGCCATTCCGGTGGCGCTGCACTTCCTGCTCGGGCTCGAGGGCGATCTGGGCGGGGGGGTGAAGCAGGAAGCGTTGCCGGCGGTCGGCAATTATCTCGACTTCGTGATGCAATTCCTGTTCGCGTTCGGCATCTCGTTCCTGCTGCCGGTGCTGCTGATGCTGCTGGAGCGGGCGGGGATCGTCACCTACGAGCAATTGAAGGGCGCGTGGCGCTATGCGGTGGTCGCGGCGTTCGCGGTGGCGGCGGTGCTGACGCCGCCCGATATCGGATCGCAGCTGCTGCTCGCCGGCCCCTTGTGCGGGCTCTATTTCCTCTCGCTGATCGCGATCTGGTTCACGCGGCGGCGCCGGCAGAAGGAATTGGGGGAAAAGGAAGCGGCGGCCGAAGCCGCCGCCGGGGAATAGGAATTTTCGTCGATTATTTGGCGTCGTCGGCCGTCTTCGCGACGGTGCTGCCCGCCGAAGAGACATCCCTGCCGACGCCTTCGATCGTGTTGCACGCCGAAAGGGCGAGACCGGCAATCGCCAGAACAACAAGCTTACGCATCACTACCTCCATCAAGCTGTCGAACGACAAAATGATCGAACAAGCCGAATCGTTCCGCAAGCGTTGCGTTAATTGCGTCCCTTGAGCTCGTCGCCGAGGATGCGGACCACGTGCAGGACATTGGTCGATCCCGGCGTGCCGAACGGGACGCCGGCGCAGATGATGACGCGGTCGCCGGCCTTGGCGATGCCGTGGCGCAGCGCCATGCGCTTGGCCTTGGCGACCATCACCTCGAACGAATCGACGTCGCGCGTGTGCACGGCGTGCGTGCCCCACAGCAGGCCCATGCGGCGCGCGGTCTCCATCCTCGGCGTCAGCACCAGGATCGGCACGGCGGGCCGTTCGCGGGCGATGCGGCGCGCGGTCGAGCCCGACAGGGTGAAGCAGATGATCGCCACCGCCGAAACCGTCGCGGCGATCGACTTGGCCGCTTCGGCGAGCGCGTCGGCGGTGGTCGGATCGGGCTTGGTCACGGTGAAGTGGACGCGGTCGCCATGCGCAGGGTCGCGTTCGACCGAATCGGCGATGTCGTTCATCATCGTCACCGATTCGACCGGCCAGTCGCCCGCCGCGCTTTCCGCCGAGAGCATGATCGCGTCGGCGCCGTCATAGACCGCCGTGGCGACGTCCGACACTTCGGCGCGGGTCGGCGAGGGCGAAGCGATCATCGATTCGAGCATCTGCGTCGCGACGATCACCGGGCGGCCCATGCGACGCGCGGTCTCGACGATGCGCTTCTGCAGCGGCGGCACGTTCTGCGGCGGCAGTTCGACGCCCAGGTCGCCGCGCGCGACCATCACCCCGTCGCACGCCTCCATGATCTCCTCCAGCCGCGCCACCGCGCTCGGCTTTTCGATCTTGGCGAGCAACGCCGCGCCGCCGCCGATCAGCCGGCGCGCCTCGGCCAGATCCTCGGGCCGCTGGACGAAGGACAGCGCGATCCAGTCGACCTTCTGCTCGACCGCGAAGGCGAGGTCGCTGCGGTCCTTGTCGGTCAGCGCCGCCATCGGCAGCACCATGTCGGGGACGTTGAGCCCCTTTGAATTGGACAGCGCGCCGCCGACCTCGACGCGCGTTTCGATCCAGTCGAGCCCATAGCGCGTGACGCGCAGCACCAGCTTGCCGTCGTCGAGCAGCAACCGCGCGCCCTCCGCCACCGCTTCGAAGATCTCGCGATGCGGCAGTTCGACGCGGGTGGCGTCGCCGGGTGTGGGGTCGCGGTCGAGCCGGAAGGTGGCGCCGGTCTCGAGCAGCACCTTGCCGTCGGCGAACTTGCCGACGCGCAGCTTGGGGCCTTGCAGGTCGGCGAGGATGGTCGTGGGGCGGCCGGTGGTCTTTTCCAGCGCGCGGATCGCCTGGATCACCGGGGCCTTCGACGCCTGATCGCCATGGCTCATGTTGATGCGAAACGCGTCGGCGCCGGCGGCGTGCAGCCGGGCGATCATCTCGGGCGAACTGCTCGCCGGACCCAGCGTGGCGAGCACGCGCACCTTGCGGGAGCGGGGGTGCATGGCCTTGGTCATCCTGTCTTCTCCGGCCATATGCGCGATCTTGTGCCGTGCGGTTCCTAACGGCAAATGCGAGGGGTTCAACCGTGGAGGCACGCCAAGATGACGACGCTCGACCGGATCGATGACCGGACCGCCGCTGCCGCGTTTCGCCGGCTGGTACGGCATCTGCGCCACCGCACCGACGCCGAGAATATCGAGCTGATGGGGCTGGCCGGATTCTGCCGCAACTGCCTGGGCGATTGGGTGGCGGAGGCGAGCGGCGGCACGTTGGACAGGGATGCCGCGCGCGAAGCGGTCTATGGCATGCCCTATGCCCGGTGGAAGGCGATGCACCAGGGCGAAGCGACGCCGGAACAGGTCGCGCGGATGAACGCCAGCGTCGCGAAGAACAAGGACGACCAAGCGGACGCGACGCGCGCCGGCGGGTGATGCACTTTATTTATTCATCCGATCGGTTTAATATACCGGCGGTGTGCATATGCCATGCCGGGGAACGCCTGATCCATGTCGGCCGATCACGACGCCTATATCGACGCGGCGCCCGAGGTGCTTCGTCCGCTGCTGATGCGGCTGCGCGCACAGCTGGCGTGCGTGCTGCCCGATGCGGAGGAAGTGATCGCTTACAACATGCCGGGGTTCAGGATCGGGCAGTCGATCGTCGCGGGCTATGCGGCGTTCAGCCGGCAATGCGGCCTGTATCTCCATCCGTCCGCGATCGCGTCCCATGCCGATGAATCGCCGGTGCCGGGCTCAAATTCACCAAGACCGGCGTGACGTTCTCGCCCGCCAATCCCATCCCCGACGCGCTGGTCGCAACGCTTGCGCTGGCGTCGCGACGCGATCAGCGGCCCTGACACGTTCAGCGCGGTTGTTCGTCCAGGAATGCCGCCACTTGGGCCAGGTCGACCGTCTTGTCGAGAAAGGTCCGACCGATGCCGCGCGCGAGCAGGAAGGGCAGGGTGCCGGCGTCCATCTTCTTGTCGTGGCGCATATGTTCGACCAGGCGGGGCCCCGACGCCGTGATGCCGGCGGTCTTGAGATCGTGGGGCAGGCCGACCGCCGCCAGATGCGCGGCGACGCGGGCGGCGTCCTGGCCGGGGCACAGGCCCAGCCGCGCGGAATAGGCAAAGGCCAGCGCCATGCCCGCGGCGACCCCCTCGCCATGGAGCAGCGCGTCGGAAAAGCCGGTCTCCGCCTCCAGCGCGTGGCCGAAGGTATGGCCGAGGTTGAGCAGCGCGCGCTTGCCGGTCGTTTCCCGCTCGTCCTCCGCCACGATGCGCGCCTTGGCGGCGACCGAATGGGCGATGGCGTGGACGCGGGCGGCGGGATCGCCGTCGAGCAGCGCGGCGCCGTTGCCCTCGCACCATTCGAAAAAGGCGAAATCGTCGATCAGCCCGTATTTGACGACCTCGGCATAGCCGGCGGCGGTCTCGCGGCGCGGCAGCGTGTCGAGCAGGTCGGGATCGATCAGGACGAGGCCGGGCTGGTGAAAGGCGCCGACCAGGTTCTTGCCAGCCGCGCTGTTGATCGCGGTCTTGCCGCCGACGCTGCTGTCGACCTGGGCGAGCAGGGTGGTGGGGATCTGGATGAAGCCGCAGCCGCGCTTGAGGATCGCGGTGGCGAAGCCGACCAGATCGCCGATCACGCCGCCGCCCAGCGCGATGACGTGATCGCCGCGTTCGATGCCGAGTTCGAGCAGCCGGTCGGTGAGGGTTTCGAGATGGGCCCAGCTCTTGGTCGCTTCGCCCGCGGGCAGGACGATGACCTCGCTGCCCGGCAGGCTCGCGCGTAGCGTTTCGGCGTGCGGCGCGACATTGGCGTCGGTGACGATCACGAACGGGCGCGGCCGCGCGAACGGGGCGAGGTGATCGGCGGCGCGGGCGAGCAGCCCGGCCTCGATCCGGATATCGTAGCTGCGGGCGCCGAGCGCGACCTGGACCGTCTTCATCGCGCCAGTGCCTCGACGATCGCGGCGACGGTGGTTTCGTGCGGCACCGCCTTGCTCGCGACATGAATCGGGGCGAGCGCGTAATAGGGATTTCGCGCGGCGGCGAGTTCGGTCAGCACGGCGAGCGGATCCTTTCCGCGAAGGAGGGGGCGGTGATCGCGCTTGGCGACGCGCTCCGCCAGGATGGTGGGATCGGCGTCCAGCCACACCGCGGTCGCCTGGTCAAGGATCAGCGTGCGGGTTTCGTCGTTGACGAACGCGCCGCCGCCGGTGGCGATCACCTTGGGCGACCCGTCGATCAGCCGCGCGATCACGCGGCGTTCGCCGTCGCGGAAATGCGCTTCGCCGAACCGTTCGAAGATCTCCGCGATGGTCATGCCGGCGGCCGCCTCGATCTCCGCATCGGCATCGACGAACGGCAGGTCGAGTCGGTGCGCCAGGCGGCGGCCGACGGTGGTCTTGCCGACGCCCATCAGGCCGACCAGCACGATCGGGCGAGCGGGCGGACGCGCGGGCGGGCGGGGCGGCGGGATCGGCTCGGTGGGTTGGGTTTGCGCCATGGTCGCGGGGGCTATACAGCGAGGGCCGCGCTCGGGCAAAAGGCCGGGCGCCTGTTGCCTGAATCCGCTTTGAGGGGATCGATGTCCCGTTTGCTCGTCCTTGTCGTCGCCATTGCCATCCTGTTGATCGGCGGGCTGTTTTTCCTGTCCGGCCGCGATACCGAGAAACAGCCGGTGCGCGTCGAAAAGGTCGTGCCGCTTGAAAATCTCTCGAACTGAAACGGGCGTCGCGGCGGCGCTGATCGCGCTGGCGAGCGTGGGCCTACCCGCGCTGGGGCAGGATCGGCCCGAATCGCTGTTGCCGCCCGGGTTCGACGATCCGGCGCCCGCGCCGGCACCGCGCGCGACCCCCGCGCCGCGTCCGAGCCAGCCGGCGACGCCCGCCGCCGCGCCCGCGCCGGGCGTGCCGATGGCCGGTGCGACGCCGTTGCCGGGCGCCACGCCCACGCCGGCGCCGAGCGCGATCGACCGGGACGGCGACGGCAGGACCGACGACGCGGTGCTGGCGCGATATGAACTGCCCGATTTCGCCAGGCGTTCGCTGGCGCAGGTGGGGCCGTCGTCGCCGGCGAGCGACGGGCTGGCGGCGGATGCGTTCGGCACGGCGGATGGCGGGTTCCTTCAGATCCTGATGCGGCGGATGAACGCGCCGGTCGCGTCGCGCTGGCTGTCGATCGCGCTGCGGCGCGCGCTGCTGTCGCGGGTCGATACCCCGGCGGGGGTGCACGGCGCCGACTTTGCGGCCGAGCGCGCCTGGCTGTTGATCCGCATGGGTGAGGCCGATGCGGCGCGGGCGATGGTGCAGTCCGTCGATGTCGAGAATTATTCGCCCAAGCTGTTCCAGGTGGCGATGCAGGCGATGCTGGCGAATGCCGATCCGGGCGGGCTGTGCGGCATGGTGCGCCCGGCGCTGCGAACCGTGCCGGACCGCAACTGGCGGCTGGCCGAGGCGATCTGTGCCGGGCTGGCGGGTGATCCCGCCACGGCCGGGCCGCTGATCGATGCGGCGCGGCGGCGGATGGGGAACGAGATCGACCTGCTGCTGGCGGAGAAGGTCGTCGGCATGGGCGTGTCGGGTCGGCGCGCGGTGACGATCGAGTGGAACGGCGTCGACCGGTTGAGCGCGTGGCGCTGGGGGCTGGCGACCGCGTCCGGCACCGAGATTCCCGAGACGCTGTTCGACAAGGCGAGCCCGCAGCTGCGCTATTGGCGCGCGACATCGCCCGCCGCCGGGCTGCGCGGGCGGGTTGCGTTTGCCGAGGCGGCGGCGAGCCAGGGCGTGGTTTCGAGCCAGGCACTGACCGACCTGTATGGCGAGATCGAGGAACAGGAGGAGGCCAGCACGGCCGAGGTTGCGGTGGCGCGCGACCTGCGCACCGCGTTCATCGCGGCGACGCCGGGCGAGCGGGTCGCGCAGATGCGCGGCCTGTGGGATGAGGCGGAGGGCGCGCGGGCGGCCTATGGCCGCCTGATCCTGACCGCGCGTGCCGCGGCGCGGCTGGCGCCCGCGCCGGAGCTGGCCGAGCATGGCGACCGGCTGATCGCGTCGATGCTGAGCGCGGGGCTCGATCGCGCGGCGTTGCGGTGGCGCGGCGTGGTGCCGCGGGGCGGCGATGGCTGGGCGATGCTGCTGCTGGCCGATCCCGCGCGCACGCGGATCGCGGCGGGCGAGGTCGAGGCCTATGGCGGCGATACGGGCAAGCGCGCGATGCTGATCGCGGCGATGGCGGGCCTGCGCGTGCCGGGCGGCGAGGGTGAGCAGATGGTCCGCGACGCGGGGATCGAGCTTGCGGACAATGGCTGGACGCGCGCGATCGACCTGGCGGCGGAGCGCGGGCAGCCGGGCACCGTCGTGCTGCTGGCGGCGGCAGGGATGCAGTCGCCGGTATGGCAGGGCGTGTCGCCCGCCGCGCTGTATCGCATCACGCGGGCGCTGAGCCGGGTCGGCCTGGACGGCTATGCGCGGATGATCGCCGTCGAGGCGATGACGCGGCTTTGACCGCAGCTGGCGAAGATGCCGCGCTGATCGGGCGCTTTCTGGAGATGATGGCGGCGCAGGCGGGGGCTTCGCCCAATACCCTGGCCGCTTATGGCACCGACCTGCGGCTGGCGTCGGCGGCGCTGGGCGGCGGGCTGGCGGAGGCGGACAAGGCGGGGCTTGAGCGGCTGGCGCATGAATGGCGCGATCTTTCGCGGGCGAGCGTGGCGCGCAAGTCGGCGGCGCTGCGGCGGTTCTTTGCCTTTCTGGCGGACGAGGGCCTGCGCGGCGACGATCCGGGCAAGGCGCTCCCGCGGCCGGGCAGCGGGCGGGCGCTGCCCAAAACGCTGTCGGGCGGCGATGTCGAACGGCTGTTCGCGGCGATCGACCGGCGGCTGGCGCGCGACCCCGCCGACCCGCGCGACCTGCGGCTGCTGGCGCTGGTCGAGCTGCTCTATGGTTCGGGGTTGCGCGCGAGCGAACTGGTGTCGCTGCCGCGCGGCGCGGTGCAGCCCGACAAGCCGTATCTGATCCTGAAGGGCAAGGGCGGGCGCGAGCGGCTGGTGCCGCTGTCCGACCGCGCGCGCGGGGCGGTGGCGGCGTGGCGCGCGCATGTCGATGCCGGGCGGGCATGGCTGTTCCCGTCGGGCAAGGCGCATCTTTCGCGCGTGCGGCTGTATCAGCTGATCCGCGCGCTGGGCGTGGAGGCGGGGATCCCGCCCGACCGGATCAGCCCGCATGTGCTGCGCCATGCGTTCGCGACGCATCTGCTGGAGGGTGGGGCGGACCTGCGCGCGTTGCAGGCGATGCTGGGCCATGCCGATATCGCGACGACCGAGATCTATACCCATGTCGACAGCGCCCGGCTGGTGAAGCTGGTCAATGAGCGGCATCCGCTGGCCGACAAGCCTATTCGTTGACGCGGGGCGCGGTGGCGCATAGGTGGCCGGGATGGCGACTTTCCTCGACTTCGAAAAGCCGATTGCCGAGCTTCGCAACCGCATCGACGAACTGCGCGACACCGCGGCGGGCGGCGAGATGGATATCGAGGCGGAGGTTGGCCGCCTCCAGGCCAAGTCCGACAAGCTGCTGAAGGACGCCTATGCGCGGCTGACCCCGTGGCAGAAGACGCAGGTGGCGCGGCATCCCGAACGGCCGCACTTCAAACATTATGTCGCGCGGCTGATGACCGATTTCATGCCGCTGGGCGGCGATCGCGCCTTTGCCGACGATGCCGCCATCCAGGGCGGGCTGGGGCGGTTCCGCGGCCGCCGGGTGATGGTGATCGGGCACGAGAAAGGCGACGATACCGCCAGCCGGCTCAAGCACAATTTCGGCATGGGCAAACCCGAAGGCTATCGCAAGGCGATCCGGCTGGTCGAACTGGCCGACAGGTTCGGCATTCCGGTGGTGACGCTGGTGGATACATCGGGCGCCTTTCCCGGCATGGAGGCCGAGGAGCGCGGCCAGGCCGAGGCGATCGCGCGATCGACGCAAGCGTGCCTCAATGCCGGGGTGCCGATCGTCGCATCGATCCTGGGCGAGGGCGGATCGGGCGGCGCGGTGGCGCTGGCGGCGGGCAACCGCGTGCTGATGATGGAACATGCCGTCTATTCGGTGATCTCGCCCGAGGGGTGCGCATCGATCCTGTGGCGTACCGCCGACAAGGCCGCCGACGCGGCCGAGGCGATGAAGGTGACCGCGCAGCACCTCAAGGCGCTGGGCGTGATCGACACCATCGTGCGTGAGCCGCTGGGCGGGGCGCAGCGCGATCATGCCGCGGCGATCGACGCGCTGGGCGATGCAATCGCTGCGGCGCTGAACGAGATGGACGGGCAGCGCGCAGAAGCGTTGCGGCAGAGCCGGCGCGCGAAGTTCCTGGCGATGGGGCGTATCTGAAGCGCAGCGCCCGGCGTCGCGACAAGGCGGCGGGCGTGTCCGCCACCGCTATGGGTGCGATCAGGCACCGGCCTTCATGTTCGTCGTCACATTGCCGAACGTCTTGTTGAGCTGATTGCCCAGGCCCTGCATCGCGGCGACGGCGATCAGGCCATATTCGATTGCGGTCGCGGCGCGGGCCTGGCGCAGCAGGGCAAGCAGCTTGTTCACCATATTTTGCTTCGAATCCGAAAAAGGGGTGGCGGACACCCGGTCCGCCACCCCTCCTTCAAGCTAGGCGTAAGCGATTACGAGCCAGCCTTCATGTTCGAGGTCACGTTGCCGAAGGTCTTGGTGAGCTGGTTGCCCAGGCCCTGCATCGCGGCGATCGCGGCGACGGCGATCAGCGCGGCGATCAGGCCGTACTCGATGGCGGTCGCGCCCTTGTTGTTGCGAAGGAAGTTGCGGATCTTGGTCATAACGGTCTCCATCCTGTTCGTAAGCTTCATTCCCGGCTTCGCCGGATGTGAGACCCGGTTCAGCAATTCCGGGAATTAGGGGCAGGAAGTTAACAAAGACCTTAGATGCCGATGGCGGCGTAACGAAAATCAGCCCGCCTTCTGGACCTTGTCGCTGACGTTGTTCCAGATGCCGGTATTGGCGCCGGCCAGCGCCTGGATGCTGGCAACGATGGCGATCACGATCAGCGCGACGATGAAGCCATATTCGACGGCGGTTGCGCCCTTGCGGTCGCGGACCAGACGTCGATAAGGGCGGCCACGGTCCCGCATTGCTGGGCGATCTCCACTCAAACGCGCCCCGGATTTAGGACGAGGAGGGTTAACGAAGTGTCGATACCGGCCGCAAATGTCCCGCCGACGGCGCTGTTGATCGTCGTCGCCGCGGCGATGATCGACGATGCCGGGCGCGTCCTGGTGCAGCAGCGGCCGCCGGGCAAGCCGATGGCGGGATTGTGGGAATTTCCGGGCGGCAAGGTCGATCCCGGCGAAACGCCCGAGGCGGCGCTGTGCCGCGAGCTGAACGAGGAGTTGGGGATCGCGGCCGATTCCACCAGGCTGGCGCCCGCCGCCTTCGCGAGCGAGCCGCTGGGCGACCGGCATCTGCTGTTGTTGCTGTACCTGTTGCGCGACTGGCACGGCACGCCGCAGGCGCGGCATGCGACCGCGCTGCGCTGGGTGCCGCCGGCGGGGTTGCGCGAACTGGCGATGCCGCCGGCGGACCTGCCGTTGATCGGGCTGCTGGAAAGGCTGCTCTAGCCGCGCGGTTTCAGCGCCTGGGCGAGCGAGGCGGTCGCCGAACCGCGGCGCGCGGGTTGCGGCTGGGAGGCGTCGGGCGCCCAGCCGGTGACGAAGATCGCGTCGAACCGCTCGGTGGTGCGGCCTTCCGCATCCGCGCGCGCGGCGAACAGCGCGGCGGCGCGGGCGGCGGCGGCGCGCGTGAACGGCGGCGCACCGGGCAACAGGCTGGTCGCGCCCATGCCGCGCAGGTCGCGGACCAGGTCGAACAACCCGGCATAGCGCACGTTCAGCGTTTCGAGGTCCGCCACCGGCAGCGCGAAGCCGGCGCGGACGAGCAGATCACCGGCAGAGCGCACATCGACTTGCGGGTGGACGCGAGCGGCGGGACGATCGGCCTCGGCCTCGAGCAGCACCGTGCGCAGCGTGGTGAGCGTTGCGCCCCCAAGAAACGCGCCCAGGAACAGACCATCGGGGCGTAGCACGCGGCGCGCTAGTGCGAGCGCGCCGGGCAAGTCGTTGACGCTGTCGAGCACGCCCGCCGACATGACCAGATCGAAGCTGGCGTCGGGAAAATGCGGCTGATCCTCGTCGCCCTGGATACCCCTCGCCAGCGCGGCGAAGCGCGCGCCCGCATCGAGCCGGGCGACCCGCGCGCCCGGCGGCGCGACGAAGCCGCCGTCGCAACAGCCCAGGTCGAGCACGTCGCGGAATTCGCGGCGTACCGCGCTAAGCCGTTCGGCGATGCCCTCCAGCATCCAGTCGCGGATGAAGGCGAAATCGGCGAAGCGTGGTGCGGCGCGGTCGCGGCGGACGCGGCGGCAGGCGCGGTCGAAGATGTCGGGCGGGGGCGGGCCGGGAATCACGCGGCGGCTTGTGCCGCTTTCGTGTCCGGGCGACAAGGCGGGGTGGGCGTGTTGCGCGATCCGATCCTGACTCTCGTCGCGCTGGCGCTGCCGCCGCGCTGCCCCGGCTGTGGCGAGGTGGTGGAGGCCGATCACCGGTTCTGCGCGGATTGCTGGCGCGGGCTGACGATGATCGCGCCGCCCTGGTGCGCGGCGTGCAACCTGCCGTTCGAGTTCGACCGCGGGCCGCACGCGCTGTGCGCGCCATGCCTGGCGGAGGCGCCGGTGCATGACGGGGTGCGCGCGGCGGTGAGCTATGGCGCGACGGCGCGGACGCTGGTGCTGCGATTGAAATATGGCGGGCGCACGTCGCACGCGGCGACGGCGGCGCGGCTGATGGCGCGGCATCTGCCGGACGGGGCGGACATGCTGATCCCTGTGCCGCTGCACCGCTGGCGCATCTGGGCGCGCGGGTTCAACCAGGCGGCGCTGATCGCGCGCGGCCTGGCGGCGGCGAGCGGCGTGCCGGTCGAGTCTGGCCTGCTGCGCCGGGTCAAGGCGACGCCGGTGCTGCGCGGGCTGGGGCCGCGTGGACGGGCGAAGGCGGTGGCGGGCGCCTTTGCGCTGGCGCCGGGCGCGCGGGAACGGGTGAAGGGGCGATCGGTTGTGCTGGTGGACGATGTCTACACCAGCGGCGCCACCACCGATGCCTGTGTCCGCGTGCTGAAACGCGCGGGCGCCGGGCGGGTAACGATATCGTGCTGGGCGCGCGTGATCGCGGGCGATCGTGGCGCGGATTGACAAGCGGCGCTGCCGAACTCAC
The DNA here is from genome assembly GCA_964413495.1 of uncultured Stakelama sp. Taxonomy (GTDB): domain Bacteria; phylum Pseudomonadota; class Alphaproteobacteria; order Sphingomonadales; family Sphingomonadaceae; genus Sphingomonas. The sequence goes on from CAYPRW010000011.1 coordinate 41,117, forward strand.
CTGCGAGGGAATATGGCGAAGATCGAAATCTATACCAAGGCGTTCTGCGGCTATTGCGCGCGGGCCAAGGCGCTGCTCGACGGCAAGGGCGTCGATTATGCGGAATATGACATCACCATGGGCGGCCCGAAGCGCCCGGAGATGATCGAGCGCGCGGGCGGGCGCACCACCGTGCCGCAGATCTTCATCGACGGCGCGCATATCGGCGGATCGGACGATCTGGCGGCGCTGGAGCGCGAGGGCAAGCTGGACGGCCTGCTGGGCGGATAGATGAAGGCCGCGATCCTCCAGATGACGAGCGGGATCGATCCGCTCGCCAACGCGCAGGTGCTGGCACGGGGCGCGGCGGCGGCGGCGGGCGAGGGCGCGACGATGCTGTTCACGCCGGAGATGTCGGGCCTGATCGATCGCGACCGCGCGCGGGCGGGCGGGCAGATCGTGGCGGAGGGCGACGACCGCGTGCTGGCGGCGGTGCGTGAGGCGGCGGCAAGGCACGGGCTGTGGGTGCATCTGGGATCGCTGGCGCTGCGTGGCGGGGCGGACGGGCGCTTCGTCAATCGCGGCTTTGTGATCGACAGCACGGGCGCGGTGCGCGCGCGATACGACAAGATCCACCTGTTCGACGTCGATCTGCCGACCGGCGAGCGGTGGCGCGAATCCGATGCCTATTCGCCGGGCGCGCGCGCGGTGACGGTGGCGACGCCGCTGGGCGTGCTGGGGCTGGCGATCTGTTACGACCTGCGCTTTCCCGACCTGTTCGCCAGGTTGACCGATGCGGGGGCGGCGTTGCTGGCGGTGCCGTCGGCATTCACCCGGCCGACCGGCGCGGCGCATTGGCACGTGCTGCTGCGCGCGCGGGCGATCGAGGCCGGCGTGCATGTGATCGCGGCGGCACAGACCGGCGCGCATGAGGACGGGCGCGCGACCTATGGTCATAGCTTGGCGGTCGATCCGTGGGGCGAAGTGCTGATCGACATGGGCGAGGCGGCGGGGATCGGTTTCGTCGAGATCGATGCCGCGCGGGTGGACGAGGTGCGCGGGCGCGTGCCGGCGATCGCGCACCGGCGGGCGATTCCCGCGGTGGAGCGGCTGGTGTGATCGTCTTCGACCTCAAATGCGGCGGCGGCCATGTGTTCGAGGCGTGGTTCGGATCGAGCGGCGATTATGAGAGCCAGCGCGAGCGGGCGCTGATCGCCTGTCCCATGTGCGGCGATGCGAGGATCGAAAAGGCGGTGATGGCGCCCAACGTGGCGGCCAAGGGCAATCGGCGCCGCGCCCCGGCGGAGGCAAAGCCGGATCCCAAGGCAATGATCGCGGCGTTGGCGCAGGCGCAGGCGAAGCTGCTGGAAGGATCGAGCTATGTCGGCATGGCGTTCGCCGACAAGGCGCGCGCGATGCATCTGGGCGACGAGCCGCAAGCGCCGATCCACGGCCAGGCGAGCGTTGCCGATGCCAGGGCGCTGATCGATGAGGGCGTGGCGGTCGCGCCGCTGCTGTTGCCGGTGGTGCCGCCCGAGCAGCGCAATTGACCGCAATAGCCTCGCGCGATAACCCCGCCGGCGCGCACCCGTAGCTCAGCAGGATAGAGCATCAGATTCCTAATCTGGGGGCCACTGGTTCGAATCCAGTCGGGTGCACCAGTTCACGTTCGATAACATGATGGCAGCCGCCCGCTTGCCGGGTCGCGCCGACGGGAGATGCGCCGAATGAACCAGCCGAGAAACCTGATGGTGATCCGCTATGTCCACGATATGGCGCGGGCGTATGACTTTCACGAAAAGGGACTGGGGCTGACGCCGATCGCCACGTCGCCCGGCTGGTCGATGCTGGCGTGCGGCGATGCGCTGGTCGGCCTGCACGGCATCTATCCGGGCGTGGACGAACGGCCGGTGCCCTATGCCGGGCTGAACCTGGAAGTGGATGCGCTGGACGAGGCGGTCGCACGGGCGGTGGCGGCGGGCGCGGTGCTGGTCGAGATCCGCGAACCCGAACCGCAGGTCCCGGTGCGGCTGGCGGTGCTGACCGACCCGGACGGCAACGGCGTTGAATTGCGCCAGCAGATGGCGGCGCGCGGCTGACGCGCGAAGCCCCGCCCGGCCGTTGCCGAGCGGGGCTTACCGGATCAGCGATAGCGGCGGCAATAGCCCGGCTGGCCCGAACGATCGATCTCACGTCCGGCCAGCGCGCCGACCGCACCGCCCAGGATCGTGCCGATCGTGCGATCGCCGCGGCCGGCGACGCCGTTGCCGATCAGGCCGCCGGCGATCGCGCCGACGATCGTGCCCGCGCTCGAATCGCAACGCTGGCTGGTGCGCGAGCGATAGCGGCGGTCCGCCCGATCATATTGGCGATAGCCGCGATCGTCGCCATAATAGCCGCGGTCATAGCCGCGTCCGTCGCGATATTCGTACCGGCTCTGCGCGGCGGCCTGGGTCGCCGGGGCGATCGCGGTGCCGGTCATCGCCAGCGCGGCGCCGATCAGGGAAAGCTTCTTGAACATCGGTCGTCTCCTTGTTCCCGGCGATGCGGCGGGAGGCCGGCATCACGTTGAACGAGGGAGTCGCATATCGGCGGCGAACCGACGCTGAATGGCGCGGTTATCCGCCGTTCAGCTGGATTGGAGCGCCGATGGGCGGTACCGGTGCGGTTGGATGGCCACCCCCGCTTCCCGATACGCAACGCGGGAAAACGGGCGGGGACGCGGCCGGAACGCGTACCGGCTGATCGGCGAGCGCGCTGGCGCGGCTCGTTGGCTTGCTGTTGGATGAACGCGGTTTAGCCCTGGCTGAACGGCGCTGTCATCCAAGGTTCAGCTTTGCGGCGCGCGGGTGGCCGCTAAAGACGGTGCGATGCGTATCCTGTTGTCGATTCTGCTGCTGCTTGCGCTGCTGCCCGGATATTCGGGGGAGGAACGGCTGGCGCTGTTGCCGGGCGATCTGACGGTGTCGGCCGAGCGGGTGGAACTGGACTGGCGCGATCCGGCGCGCAGGCGGCTGGGCGCGCTGACCTTTCTGGGCGGGGTGAGGTTGACCAGCCGGGCGCATGATTTCGGCGGCTTTTCGGCGATGGCGGTGGATGGCGATCGGTTCACGCTGCTGACCGATGGCGGCAATGTCGTGCGGTTCGCGATGGATTCGCACTGGCGGATCAGCGGGGCGCGGGCCTTTGCGCTGCGTGATGGGCCGGGAACGGGATGGTCGAAGCTGGATCGGGACAGCGAGTCGCTGACCCGCGATCCGGCGACCGGGCGGTTCTGGGTGGGGTTCGAACGCGCCAATGAGATCTGGCGCTATGATGCCGGGCTTCGTCGCGCAGCGGCGCATGTGGCGCCGCCCGAAATGGCCGAATGGCCGCAAAATGGCGGGGCGGAAGCGATGGTGCGGCTGCACGACGGGAGCTTCATCGTGCTGGCCGAAAGCGCGGAGGGACGGACGCGCTCGACGCGGCCGGGCATCTGGTTCGCGGGGGATCCGGTGCGGCGCGCGCGCGGCTTTCGGTTTCTCTATCGCGCGCCCGATGGGTTCCGGCCGACCGACATGGCCGAGCTGCCCGACGGGCGGCTGATCGTGCTGCACCGCAAGGTGTCGTTGCGCAGCGCGTTCACGGCGGCCTTGGCGATCGTCGATCGCCGCGCCGTTCGCGCGGGGGGAATCGTGACGGGCCGGGAGATCGCGCGGTTCGAGGCGCCGGTCGTCCACGACAATTTCGAGGCGCTGGCCACGACGCGCGAGGGGGGCGACACGATCCTGTGGATCGCGTCGGACGACAACCAGTATTTCTTTCAGCGGTCGCTGCTGCTCAAGTTCCGGCTGGACGATGCGCCGGGGCGCAGACGCCGAACGGCCCGCATCCCTTGAGGGAAGCGGGCCGATCGATGGACTTGATCGCCGGAGCGAATCAGGCGGCTGCGGCCGCCTTCTTCGCGATTTCCCGCTTCAGGCGGCGGGCGCGCAGCGACAGCTTGTCGTCGCCGGTCTTGAGCAGCCAGTTGTCGAGGCCGCCATTATGCTCGACCGAGCGCAGGCCGTGAGTCGACACGCGCAGGCGGATCGAACGCTCCAGCGCCTCCGACATCAGCGTCACGTTCTGCAGGTTGGGCAGGAAGGTGCGCTTGGTCTTGTTATTGGCGTGGGAAACATTGTGGCCCACCTGCCGGCCCTTGCCGGTCAGCTCGCAAATGCGCGACATCGCTTAAATCCTAAGGTTCATGCCTGATCCGGTCGCCCCGGAAAGAGCGCGCCGATAACGGGATGGCGGGTTTTCGTCAACCTTGTTCGGGCCGCGCCATGCAACTCGTGCGGCTGGCCGCGCGTTATTACGGTTACGATTCGACAGGGAGAAGGTGCGATGCGAGCGATATTGGCGATATTGGGTCTGGCGGCGATCGTGCTGGTGGTGATGATGTCGCTGGGCATGGTGAGTTTCAACATGCAGTCGGGATCGCTGCCCCAGGTGAAGCTGGAGGGCGGCAAGGCGCCGGCGGTGGAAGCCGATGTCGGCAAGGTCGGCATGGGCACCACGAACAGGACGGTCCAGGTGCCGACGGTGGTGATGGAGAACAAGGTGATCCAGGTGCCGACCGTCGAAGTCGAGAAGGCGCCGCCCGCGCAGGCCAAGTGACGCGGTGATTGCCGCATGCGGGGCGGATCGGGCATAGCGGGGCGATGTTTCCGCTACCCGATCCGATGCGCGCCGCGCTGGACGCCGCCCGTGCCGCCGCACGGGCCGGCGAGGTGCCGGTGGGCGCCGTGGTGATGCTGGGCGAGGAACTGGTGGCGCGCGCGGCGAATGCGCCGCGCGCGCTGAACGATCCCACCGCGCATGCCGAGATGCTGGCGATTCGCGCGGCTGCGGCGAAGCTGGGGCGCGACCGGCTGGAAGATTGCGACCTGTGGGTGACGCTGGAGCCATGCGCGATGTGCGCGGGGGCGATCGCGCATGCGCGGATCGCGCGCGTCTATTATGGCGCGGCGGACCCGAAGGGCGGGGCAGTGGAACATGGACCGCGCCTTTTCGCGCAGCCGACCTGCCATCATCGGCCGGACGTATATGGCGGGATTGGCGAGGGCGAGGCGGGGGCGTTGCTGCGGGATTTTTTCGCGGCGCGGCGGTGAGGGTGGCGCCGTGATCCAGCGGCGTCACTGGGGCGGCGGGCAGAGTTGCAAGGGCGGCGCGCTTGGCCCTGGGCCCCTGCTTTCGCAGGGGAACGGGTTGAGGCAGGGCGGTGGACGCTTGGGGACCGATCGATCAGCGCATGTCGCTTTCGCGGATCGGAACGATCTTGATCTCGACGCGGCGATTTTCGGCGCGGCCTTCGGGGGTGTCGTTCGTGGCGATCGGCTGAGTGAGGCCGTAGCCCAGCGTTTCGAGCCGCGCGGCCTCGACCCCGCGCGAAACGAGATAGTCGGCCACGGCGTCGGCGCGGCGTTCGGACAGGGCCTGGTTATATTGCGGCGATCCGGTCGAATCGGTGTGGCCGTACACATCGACATAGGTCCGGTTGTAGCGATCGAGCACGTCGGCGACCTTGTCGAGCGTCGGGCGGAACTGCGGCTGGACGGTCGAACTGTCGGTCGCGAAGGTGATGCCCGAGGGCATTTGCAGGATGAGGTCGTCGCCGCGCCGGATCACCTCGACATCGGTGCCGGCGGTGCGTTCGCGGATCTCGCGTTCCTGCCGGTCCATATAGCTGCCGATGCCGGCGCCCGCGATCGCGCCGATCCCTGCGCCGACGATCTTTTCGGTCCGGTCGCGGCGGCCGCCGACGATGTCGCCGAGCAGATAGCCGCCCAGCGCGCCGCCGATCGCGCCGATCCCCGCCTTTGACATGCGCTGTTCCCCCGTCACCGGATCGGTGACGCACGCGCTGGTGAGCGCGAGGGCGGCGACGGCCGGGATCAGGGGCCAGTTGCGGCGGATGGACATCGAAACTCTCCTGTGAACGCCCTTCAAGAACCGATCCGGCGCGCGCTTGTTCCGTTCGCGCATCGACCGCGCTGCGATAGGTGATTGTGCGGATGGGCCGATTCCGCCTAAGGACGATGCAGGCCGATGGACCCGCTTCCCCCATTTCCCTGGATCGACGTCGCGATCATCCTGGCGCTGGTCGCGCTCAACGGCGTGTTCGCGATGTCGGAGCTGGCGATCGTCTCGGCGCGCCGGGCGCGGCTGGAGGCGCTGGCGCGCGCGGGCAAGCGCGGCGCGCAGACCGCGATCGACCTGGCGGCGGATCCCGGCAAGTTCCTGTCCACCGTCCAGATCGGCATCACGCTGATCGGCATCGTCGCCGGCGCCTATTCGGGCGCAAGCCTGGGCACGCCCACAGCCGCGCGGATCGAGGCGCTGGGCGTCGAGCATGAGACCGCCGAGACGATCGGCTTTGCGATCGTCATCGCGCTGACCACCTATGCCTCGCTGATCGTGGGCGAGCTGGTGCCCAAGCAGTTCGCGCTGCGCTCGCCCGAGCCGATCGCGGTGATCGTGGCGACGCCGATGACGTGGCTGGCGTCGATCACCGCGCCTTTGGTGTGGCTGCTGGACCGGAGCAGCGCGCTGATCTTCCGCCTGCTGGGCATGAACCGCGAATCCGAAAACCATGTGACCGCGGAGGAGCTGCACATGCTGGTCGCGCAGGCGACGCATTCCGGCGTGATCGAGGAGCATGAACGCTCGATCATCTCGGGCGTGGTGCGGCTGGCCGACCGGCCGGTGCGCGAGGTGATGACGCCGCGCACCCAGGTCGACTGGATCGACGCGAACCTGGACGAGGCGGGCATCCGCAGCGCGCTGGCCGCGACGCCGCACACGCGGCTGCCGGTGGCGGAAGGATCGGTCGACGCGGTGATCGGCGTGGTGCAGGCGCGCGACGTGGTGAGCGCGCTGATCCGCGGCGAGCCGCTCGATCTGCGCGCGCTGCTGCACCCCGCGCCGGTGCTGCCCGATCAGGTCGATGCGATGGACGCGCTGGGCGCGCTGCGGCGGGCGGCGGTGCCGATGGGGTTCGTGCATGACGAATATGGGCATTTCGAGGGGCTGGTGACGCCGGCCGACCTGCTGGCCGCGATCGCGGGCGAATTCGCGTCCGATGCCGATGCCGGCGACCATCCGGCAATCACCGTGCGCGACGACGGATCGCTGTTGGTATCGGGCCAGTTGGCCGCCGACGCGCTGGCCGAGCGGATCGGCATCGACCTGCCCGACGATCGCGACTTCGCGACCGTGGCGGGGCTGGCGCTGGCGGTGTTCAAGCGGCTTCCGCAAGAGGGCGAGAGCTTTGTCGAACAGGGCTGGCGGTTCGAGATCGTCGATATGGACGGGCACAAGATCGACAAGCTGTTGCTGAGCGAGGTGGGGTGAGTGCCAAAGACGCTGCGCTTCGCGGCACGCCCCCTCCGTCATCGCTGCTCCTACGGAGCAGTTTATCCTGAGCGACGCCGCAAGCGGCGTCGAAGGGCGATGCCACCTCCCCGTGCCGGGGAGGATTTTTGAGTCAGGACTCTTTCCACCCCCGCGCGCGGGCATGGGCCTGGGTGCCGCGCGTGAGGACGCGGTCGGTGGGCTCGATTTGGGCGATCGGAATGTCGGGCCGCGCCAGGATGTCGGCATAAAGCGGTGCGAAATCGGTCTCGACGGTGACGCGCAGCAATTCGTCAAAGTCGCGGATGACGAAATAATTCTGCTGGAAATCGTCGATCCGGTATTCGGTGCGCATCACGCGCGCGAGGTCGAAGCCGATCCGGTTGGGGCTGTCGCTCTCCAGCGCGAAGCGGCTTTCGGCAAAGCTCGACACGATGCCAGAGCCATAGATGCGCAGCCCCCCGGCCTCTTCGACCAGGCCGAATTCGACCGTGTACCAATAGAGGCGCGAAAGCTGCTCGAGCGCGCCCAGCTCAAGCGCGCGGCGCCCGCCCCGGCCATAGGCGGCCATGTAATCGGCGAACACCGGATCGGTGAGCATCGGCACATGGCCGAACACGTCGTGGAAGACGTCGGGCTCCTGCAGATAGTCGAGCTGGTCGGCGCGGCGGATGAAGTTGCCGGCGACGAAGCGGCGGTTGGCGAGGTGATCGAAGAACACCGCGTCAGGCACCAGGCCGGGGACGGCGACGACCTGCCACCCGGTCAGCTTCATCAGCCGTCGCGACAGCTCCTCGAAATCGGGGATGCCGGCGTCGGAGAGCTTGAGCAGGTCAAGCCCGCGCAGCCATGTCTGCGACGCGCGGCCGGGCAGCAGCGCGATCTGCCGGGCGTACAGCCGGTCCCACACGGCATGGTCCTCGCGCGTGAAGGCGGCCCAGTCCTGCGAGATCGTCCAGTCGGATGCGGCGCCTTTGGGCGGATGGTCGAGGACATGGCTGTCGCGGTGCATGCCGCGCGGCATAGCATGCGGCGGGGCGAGGCGGGAGTGGTTACATCTGAAACTTTTCGCGGGACTGGAACTTCGTACCGGCGCCACCATTTCAGGCTGTCGAGGTGATCGATGGCGTTGAATCTGGATGCCAAGGCCCCGCCCAGGGGCGTGATGCTGAGCGAATGGCCGCGCGCGGCGGTGCGGCTGGGCCTGCTGCCCTTTGCGTGGCGGGGGTTGATGGCGGCGCCGCGCGGTGACGGGCGGCCGGTGCTGGCGCTGCCGGGGCTGGTCAATGGCGACAATTCCAACCTGGTGCTGCGGCATTATCTGAATGCGCTGGGCTATCGCGCCTATCCGTGGGCGCTGGGGCGCAATTTCGGCACGCGCGCGATCGGCATGGAAGGCGAGCGGCTGTTGGCGCGAATCGCCGCGATCCATGACGAAACGGGCGAGACGGTGACGCTGGTCGGCGTCAGCCTGGGCGGGATCATGGCGCGGGTCGTGGCGCATCGCGCGCCGGACCTGGTGCGCGAGGTCGTCACGATCTGTTCGCCCTTTGCCGGCCTGCCGACCGCGACGAATGTGTGGCGCGTGTTCGAACTGGCATCGGGGCAGCGCGCCGGCGATCCGGCGGTGCGCGCACTGCTGGAAGAGGCGTCGGCGCCGCTGCCCGTGCCGGCGACCGCGATCTGGAGCCGTTGCGACGGGCTGGTCAATGGCGAGGTGTGCCGCGAGGCCGATGGCGCGAGCGCGCGCTCGATCGAGGTGCGGAACGGGCATCTGCTGGCGCAGATGTCGCCGGAAGTCTTGCGCGCCGTGGCCGAAACGCTGGCGCTAACGCTTGCCGTTCCCCTGCGAAAGCAGGGGCCCAGAGTTTAGAGCGGATCGCCCGTGATCCTGGGCCCCTGCGTTGGCCTACGGCCGCCCTTCGGGTCGCAGGGGAACGGCGTATTCAAATCCCGACTTATTCCGGATCGCCCGCGCGATAGCCGCGATAGGGGCCGCAATTTTCCGGGTCCTTGCGGCATGCCTTGTCATGCGCCTGGCGCTCGCGGCCTTCGCGCGCTTCCTGCTTGCGCAGCTTGCGGCCGGCGTTGCGGTCGGCCTCGTCCTGGCTGGTCGTCGCCCAGTCGGCGGCCTGGCCCGCCGCCTTGACCGGCATGGTGACGATGTCGAACGCGGTCTTGGCGACGCAGCCGCCCGACAACAGCGGCAGCGCCACGACGCACAGGATCAGTCGGTTACGCATGCGATACACCTTTCAGGCCGGTCAGCGCGCGCGGCGGTCCCGTGCCTGCGCCCCGGCATAGGGGAAATCGGTGAAGAAGCCATCCACCCCGGCGGCGATATGGCGCGAAATCTCCTCGTCCAGCCGCCCGTGGCCGGCGGGATTGAGTCCGGCGCGCAAGTTGCTGGGCAGGAAGAAGTTTTCGGCGCGGAAGGTCCAGGGATGAACCTTGAGCCCGGCGGCGTGCGCGTCGGCGACCAGCCGCGTGACGGCGCCGCCATTTTCGACCACCAGCGACTTGTGCGGGCCGATGCCCGCGGCATAGGCGGCGATCGCGCTCAGCCCATCGGGCGCGATCATCGCGGCATAGCTGGGATAGGCGCCGTCGGCCGGGCCGCCCTGGGCGTCGATCAGCTGGATCAGCGGCACTTGCGTCAACTGCCTCAGCGTCTTGAGATTGTTGACCTCGAACGACTGGATGAACACCGGCGCGTCGGCGCGATCCCAGCCCGCCGCCTTGAGCTCGGCGACCAGCAGCGCCTCCATCGACAGGCCGATCGACGCGAAATAGCCGGGGTGCTTCGTCTCGGGATAGATGCCGATGGTGCGGCCGGTGCGGGCCGATGCGGATTTGGCGAGCGCGATGATCTCGCCCAGCGTCGGGATTTCGAACTGGCCGTCATAGGCCTTGTTGGCCGAACGCAGCAGGGGGAGGCGCTCTCTGGCGCGCAGCGTCTTCAATTCGGCGAGCGTGAAATCCTCGGTGAACCAGCCGCCATGCTTGACCCCGTCGATCTTCTTGGTGGTCTTGCGGTCACGGAACTCGGCGCGTGAAGCGACGTCGGTGGTGTCGGTAATGTCGTTTTCGTGCCGCGCGACGAACTGGCCGTCCTTCGTCAGCACCAGATCGGGCTCGATGAAATCGGCGCCCTGCTCGATGCCAAGCGCATAGGCGGCGAGCGTGTGTTCGGGGCGCTCGCCGCTGGCGCCGCGATGGGCGATGACGATCGGCGGGGTGCGCGGGGCAGGCGTTGGGATGGCGGCCTCCTGGGCGAGCGCGGGGGCGGCCAGCATAGCCAGTGTCAGTGCGGCTCGCCAGCGGCGCGGCATCGCCCTATCTCCCTGAATTCACGGGGCGGATAGCCGATTCGAATGACGGGAATGAGGCGGCGGTGACGGGATGGCGGTGGTGACGGGATGATCGGGGCGGAGCGCGTGGCGCTGGTGTTGCTGGCGGCGGGCCGGTCGCGCCGGTTCGGCGGCGGGGACAAGCTGATGGCGCCCTATCTGGGGCGGCCGCTGGGCATGCATGTGGTGGTGGCGCTGGAGGCGGTGCCGTTTTGCGCGCGGGTCGCGGTGGTGGGCGACACCGCGCTCGACCTGGCGCCGTGCGGCTATCGGATGGTCCATAACGACGATGCGGCGGCGGGGCTGGGACGATCGCTGCGGCTGGGGGTCGAGGCGGCGTGTTCGGGCGGGGCGGAGGCGGTGCTGATCGCGCTGGCCGACATGCCGCGCGTCACCGCCACGCATGTCTATCGCCTGCTCGATCGCGCCGAGGGACCAGAGGCGATCGTGGCGTCGAGCGACGGCGTCGATCCGCGTCCGCCCGTGCTGTTCGGTTGCGGGCATTTCGCGACGCTGCTGCGCGGCCGCGGCGAGATGGACGCGCGCGAGCTGGTGAAACACGGCCATCATGTCGTGACCTCGCCCGCCGAACTGGCCGATATCGACACGCCCGAGGATCTGGCGGCGCTGGTGGGATAGGGTCCCGGTCGGCGCCCAACAGCGACGGCACGATCGCGCCGATCGCCGGGCGGATGCCGATTTCGCGCGGGCCTTTGCCGCGCCGGACGCGCATTGCCCGGCGCTGCCGTAACGTCGCATCGTTTCCTTGTATCTTTCCCGACGGCATCGGTAAGACGGCGCGCGAGAGGAGAGTCGATGACCGAAACCGTCTATCCCGTACCCGAGCAATGGGCGCGAACGGCGCGTTACGACCAGGCCGGATATGCGCGCCTCTATGGCCGTTCCCTCGCCGATCCCGGCAGCTTCTGGCTGGAGCAGGCGAAGCGGCTGGACTGGATCAAGCGGCCGGAGATGGCCGGGAACTGGTCGTTCGACGAGCGCGATTTCCGCATCGAATGGTTCGCCGACGGCAAGCTGAACGTCGCCGCCAACTGTATCGACCGGCATCTGGCGCGCCGCGGCGGGGACGTCGCGATCATCTGGGAACCCGACGATCCGGCCGAGGAACCGCGCCGCTTCACCTATGTCGAGCTGCATCGGGAAGTGTGCCGGTTCGCCAACGTGCTCAAGGCGCAGGGCGTGAAGCGCGGCGACCGCGTGACCATCTATCTGCCGATGATCCCGGAAGCCGCGTTCGCGGTGCTGGCCTGTGCGCGGATCGGGGCGATCCATTCGGTGGTGTTCGGCGGTTTTTCGCCCGAGGCGCTGGCCGGGCGGATCAGCGATTGCGACAGCGCGGTGGTGGTGACCGCCGACGAGGGACGGCGCGGCGGCAAGCGCGTGCCGCTCAAGGCCAATGTCGATGCCGCCGCGGCGCGCGCGCCGTCGCTGGAAAAGGTGATCGTCGTCAGGGCGACCGGCGGCGACATCGCGATGACCGGGGGCCGCGATGTCTGGTATCACGAGGCGGCGGCCGGGGTGTCCGCCGACTGCCCGGCCGAGGCGATGAATGCCGAGGATCCGCTGTTCATCCTCTATACCAGCGGTTCGACGGGCAAGCCCAAGGGCGTGTTGCACAGCAGCGGCGGCTATCTGTTATGGGCCAGCCTGACGCACGAGCTGTGCTTCGACTATCGCCCCGGCAATGTGTGGTGGTGCGCCGCCGATATCGGCTGGGTCACCGGGCACAGCTATATCCTCTATGGCCCGCTGGCCAATGGCGCGACGACATTGATGTATGAAGGGCTGCCCAACTGGCCCGACGCCAGCCGCATCTGGCAGGTGGTCGACCGGCATGACGTGCACACCGTCTTCACCGCGCCGACCGCGCTGCGCGCGCTGATGAAGGATGGCGATGAGTTCGTTGCAAGGACGTCGCGCAAATCGTTGAAACTGCTGGGAACGGTCGGCGAACCGATCAATCCCGAGGCGTGGCGCTGGTATCATGAGGTGGTGGGCGAGGGGCGCTGCCCGATCATCGACACCTGGTGGCAGACCGAGACCGGCGGCGCGATGATCGCGCCGCTGCCGGGCGCGACCGCGCTCAAGCCCGGCAGCGCGACCACGCCGATGCCGGGGGTCGATCCGCAGCTGGTGGACGACAAGGGGCAGGTGCTGCACGGCGCGGCCGAGGGCAACCTGGTCATCACGCGCAGCTGGCCGGGCCAGATGCGCACGGTGTGGGGCGATCACGCGCGGTTCTTCCAGACCTATTTCACTACCTATCCCGGCAATTACTTCACCGGAGACGGCTGCCGCCGCGACGCGGACGGCTATTACTGGATCACGGGCCGGGTCGACGACGTCATCAATGTCAGCGGGCATCGCATGGGCACCGCCGAGGTCGAGAGCGCGCTGGTGCTGCACCCCAAGGTCGCCGAGGCGGCGGTGGTGGGCATGCCGCACGAGGTGAAGGGGCAGGGCATCTATGCCTATGTCACGCTGAACGCCGGCTGCGCGGCGGACGACGCGCTGCGCGCCGAGCTGGTGAAGTGGGTGCGCGGCGAGATCGGGCCGATCGCGACGCCCGACGCGGTGCAGTTCGCGCCGGGCCTGCCCAAGACGCGGTCGGGCAAGATCATGCGCCGCATCCTGCGCAAGATCGCCGAGGGGGACGTGTCGTCGCTCGGCGATACCTCGACGCTGGCCGATCCGGCCGTGGTCGACGATCTGGTGGCGAACCGGGTGGGGTGACGGTCAGGCGCCGAGCCAGCGCCAGATCCCCGCCTGCCATCCGGTGAGCGGCCAATGCGCCCAGCTGGCCGCGAGCCAGACGGCGGTGCCGGCGACGATCGGGACAAGGCCGGGCCACACCCCCGCGATCCGCCCGCGCCCGCCGGCGAGCGCGGCGAAGGGGAGGTAGCTGGTCGCAGCCTGCCAGCGCGGCCAGAAATCGGGCTGGAGGCGGCGTTTCTTGGCGTCCTGCAGCGCGGCGCCGGCAAGGGCGAGGAACAGGATCGTGAAAGCCAGCACGAGCTGGGCGGGCTGGGGGAAGACCAGCATGTGCGCGAGCGCCCAGAGCGCGAAGCTCCACATCATCGGGTGGCGGGTGATCGCGAAGACGCCGCGCGGGGTGGGGACGGCCCTGGGCGCGCCGGTCGGATCGGGCAGCGCCGGATTGCCGCTGAGCGAGCCGGCCAGCAGGATCGCGGCGAGCCAGGTGAGCAGGGTGGCGAGCGCCCACAGGGTGTTGCCGACCGGCCAGAGCGGCGCCTGATCGGCGATCGCGCGATAGGTCCAGACCATCCAGCCGAGCGTGGCGAAGGCGACCAGCGAATAGAGACCGAGGAACGGGCCTTCGCCGATCCGCGTGACGATCGGTCGTCGCAACGGGTGGGAGAGCAGGAAATGGGTGCCGGCGAACGCGACGCAGGCGGCGATCAGATAGCTCATATCGTCCTCCCATAGTTCCGTGTTCCCCGGCGGAAGCGGGGGGCCAGGTCAAGGGACGGCGCCTGGTGGCCCTGGGCCCCTGCGTTCGCAGGGGAACAGGAAGCGGCTCTCCCCTAGCCGGGTTTCGTTTCCAGGTCCGGGCGGGTGCCGGCCGCCTGTTGCTCGCCGATCTCGCTTTGGCCGGCCAGATCGTCGTCCTTGAGGGTATCGAGGTGCATCATCTTCTTGACGAGCGGCGCGACCAGGCACACCGCGACGCCGATGCCGATCGTCCACCAGCCGATCGTGCTGTAGACCGCGAGCGTGCCTTCCTTGGTCATCTCGCCGTCATGGCCGCCGGTCGCCTCGCCGATCTTGCCCGCCACGAAACTGCCCACCGCCGTCATATAGAACCACGCGCCCATGATGAGCGAGGCGAGCGTCGTGGGCGCCAGGCGGTTCATCGCCGAGAGGCCGACCGGGGAGAGGCACAGTTCGCCCGTGGTCTGGAACAGATAGATCAGGAAGACGAAGATCACCGGGGTCATCGCGGCCATGCCGACCGACTGCGCGCCCCATACGAAGACCAGGAACGAGAGACCGACCTGAAGCAGCGCGAGGCCGAACTTGGCCGGGGCGGAGGGTTCGAGCCCCTTCCTGCCGAGCCAGACCCACAGGCCGGCGAACACCGGACCGAGCAGGACGATGTAGATCGGGTTGATCGACTGGAACAGCGAGGCGGGCACGCCGGCACGGTCGACGAAGCGATCGGTGTAGAGGTTGAGGCTGCCGCCGGCCTGTTCGAACAGTCCCCAGAACACCGGGTTGAGCGCGATCAGGAACAGGACGACCAGCAGCCGATCGCGCGCATGCGGTTCGAGCCGGAAGGCCGACCAGAGCACATAGCCGAGCAGCGCGACGCCCGAGACGATCAGCAGCGTCTGGATCACGTCCTGATACTGGACCAGCGCCCAGATCACGCCGACCGAGGCGATGCCGGCGGCGTATAGCCCCCATTCGAGCTGTTTTGACAGCGGCCTGGGCGCCTCGCCGCGGCCCATCAGCAGCGGCTTGCCCAGGATGAAGACGACGAGGCCGAGCAGCATGCCGACACCCGCCGCGCCGAAGCCATAGGCCCAGCCATAGGTCTGACCGAGCCAGCCGGCGAGGATCGTGCCGATCGCCGCACCGACATTGATGCCGACATAGAAGATCGTATAGGCGCCGTCGCGGCGCACGTCGGTGAGGCCATAGAGCTGGCCGACGATCACCGAGATGTTGGCTTTCAAGAAGCCCGAGCCGACGATGATGAAGGCGAGCGCGAGCCAGAAGACGTTGATCGTCGCATCCGCCTGGCCGCCATCGCCCTCCACCGCCATCAGCACATGCCCGAAGGTGAGCAGGACCGCGCCGAACAGCACCGCCTTGCGCTGGCCCAGAAACCGGTCGGCGAGATAGCCGCCGAGCACCGGCGTGATGTAGACCAGCGAGCCATAGGCGCCATAGATCACGTTGGCCTTGCCGTCGCTGAACAGCCAGTGCTGCGTCAGGTAGAAGATCAGCAGCGCGCGCATGCCGTAATAGGAGAAACGCTCCCACATCTCGGCAAAGAACAGGACGTAGAGGCCTTTCGGGTGCCCGGCGAATTCGGTGCCGGGTTTCAGCGCGATCAGCCCGCCGCCGACGAGCAGGAGGATGAGGAAACCCAGTGCGATTGCGGGAATGATGTCCACGCGCCTACCCCTTTGAATTGCGCGGCCTTTCGGGGGCCGGCGTCTTGATCGGTGGAACCTAGCGGCGAAATGCGCGGTGTGAAGCGATATTGTGTCGGTTGAAACCGGAATGGGGCGGGCGGGGGTGGCTTTGGCGGTTGAAGAAGCTGGGCTCCGGGCCAGGCCTGGGGCGACGATGATAGGTAGCGGCGCGGATCGGGTGTTAGCATCTCGATGCCGCCGGTTCCCCTGCGACCCGGAGGGCGGCCGTAGGCCAACGCAGGGGCCCAGAACCTGGGGCGATGCGTTCGTGGCCCTGGGCCCCTGCTTTCGCAGGGGAACGGTCGTGAATTGCTTCCCCATGGCGGGCAAACCCCGTAACGCGCCACCCATGACCTTCAACGACCGCTCGACGCCGCTTTCGCTCCTCGCCACGCGCCGTTCGGCCAAGGCGCGCGATCTGATCGCGCCGGGGCCGGACGCGGGCGAGTTGCGGCGGATGCTGGAGATCGCGGCGCGCACGCCCGATCACGGCAAGCTGGCGCCGTGGCGCTTCGTGGTGGTGCCGCAGGCGGCGCGCGGGGCGCTGGCGGCGGCGCTGGTCGATGCCTATCGCGCCGACCGGCCGGGCGCCGGGCGGCTGGAGATCGAGGCGATGGACGGCTTTGCGCGGCAGGCGCCGTGCCTGGTGGTGGTGCTGGCCTCGCCCCGGACCGACAGCCATATTCCGCTGTGGGAGCAGGAATTGTCGGCCGGTGCGGCGACGATGAACCTGGCGCACGCCGCGCACGCGCTGGGCTATGCGGCGTGCTGGCTGACCGGCTGGGCGGCGTTCAGCGACCGCGTGCGCGACCTGTTCGGCGCGGCGCCCGAGCGGATCGCCGGGTTCATGTTCGTCGGCACGCCCGCGCGCGCGCTGGAGGAGCGGCCCCGGCCCGATCCCGATCGGGTCGCGTCGATATGGCGCGGCGTCCCGGATCGGTCGTGAACCGGCTGCTTTCGCACTGGAATCCTGTTGCCCCATGCTGTATTAAGTCAGCATGACAGCCCTGGATCATGAAGACAGCCCGGTCTATCTGAAGCTGCGCGCCACGATCGCCGCGGCGATCCTGCGCGGGGAATATCGCGCGGGGGACCAGCTGCCGTCGGTGCGCGCGCTGGCCGCCGAATATCGCGCGAACCCGCTGACCGTGGCCAAGGCCTATCAGAGTTTCCAGGACGACGGCTATGTCGAGGTGCGGCGCGGGGTGGGCATGTTCGTGCTGCCCGGCGCGGTCGAGCGGCTGAAGATCGCCGAGCGCGAGCGGTTCCTGAAGAGCTATTGGCCCAAGATGCGCGACTATATCGCGCTGTTGGGGCTGGACGCGCGCGAGCTGATCGACCGCGAGATCGCCTGACGATCATGCGCGCACCTGCGCCATGATCGCCAGCGGGCGATCCTCATTGTCGGCAAAGAACGCCATCCACTCCTCGGTCCCGTCGTCATGGCGGTGGATAAGATGCGGCGCATTGATGAAGGACACGCCGCGCGCGGTCAGGTCGGCATGCGCTTTGCGAATATCGGGGACGCGAAAATAGAGGACGGACTGCGCGGGTTCGCCATCGCCCTGCGACAGCATCAGCCGGACGCCTTCAAGGTCGAAAAAGGCGAGGTTGCCGAAGGAATAGAGGTGAGGGAGGCCCAGCGTCTCCTCATACCAGATGCGCGCCGCGGCGATGTCGCGCACGCTGCGGGCGATCTGGCCGAGCATGCCCAGCCGCAATCCGGTCATCGACATCTCCTGCATGAAAAGGGGACTGTCGCGGCGCACGCCGGTCCACTGGCGCAGCTGCGCCCGGCTGGAAAAGCCCAGCTTGGCCAGCGTATTGGCGACATGATATTTGACGGCGTCGGCGCTGATGCCGAGGCGTGCCGCGATCTGCGGGTTGGTGAGGCCGTGGCGCACGCTTTCCGCGACGCGCCACTCGCCGGGCGTCAGCTGATCGGGGTGTGGAGGGCGGCCGGAGCGAGTCATGACCGGTTGTTAGGCGATCGGGGGCACAATTACCCTACCCGGATACTTGCCGCGCTTTCGTGGTGGCGATAGCCAGCCGCATGCGCATGACCGATACCCGGACGCTACCCTGTGACGATGCGGCGATCGCGCAGGCGGCCGCCGTGATCGGCGCGGGCGGGTGCGTCGCGGTGCCGACCGAGACGGTGTACGGGCTGGCGGCGGATGCGACCGATGCGGCGGCGGTGGCGGGGATCTATGCGGCGAAGGGGCGGCCTTCGTTCAATCCGCTGATCGTGCATGTGGCGGATCGGGCGGCGGCGGAGCGGATCGCGATGTTCGACCGTGATGCGCGCGCGCTGGCCGACGCGTTCTGGCCGGGGCCGCTGACGCTGGTGCTGCCGCTGCGGGCGGAGGCGGGAATCGCGGGGCTGGTGACGGCGGGGCTGGAGACGGTGGCGATCCGCGTGCCGCGGCACCGCGCGATGCAGGCGTTGCTGGCGGCGACGGGCAAGCCGCTCGCTGCGCCTTCGGCCAATGCCAGCGGCGCGATCAGCCCGACGCGGGCGGCGCATGTCGCGGCGAGTCTGGGCGGGCGCATTCCGCTGATCGTCGACGATGGGGCGACCAGCGGGGGGATCGAATCGACGATCGTCGCGCTGGGCGGTGCGGCGCGGCTGCTGCGGCCGGGGCCGGTGGCGGTGGAGGCGATCGAGCGCGAGATCGGGCGCTGGCTGGAGTGCGGCGAGGACGGGCGGATCGAGGCGCCGGGGCAGCTGGCGAGCCATTATGCGCCGGTCAAGCCGCTGCGGCTGGGTGCATCGCGGCGCGGCGAGGGCGAGTGGCTGATCGGATTCGGCGCAGTGGCGGGGGACGATACGCTGTCGGCGCGCGGCGATCTGGTCGAGGCGGCGGCGCGGCTGTTCGATGCGCTGCACCGGGCGGATGCTTCGGACGCGGGGGCAATCGCGGTGGCGCCGGTGCCGGATGAGGGGATCGGGGTCGCGATCAATGACAGGCTGCGCCGCGCGGCGCATCGGTGAGTTGCATCGCCGGGCGATCGGCGTAGCCTGACCGTTCAACAACGGGAGACGGATGATGGCGCGCGTGATCCTGGGTGGGGTGCTGGGCGGCCTGGCGATGTGGTTCGTGGGATTCATCTTCTGGGGCACGCCGCTGAACTTGCTGGCGCTGAGCACGGTGGGCGATGCGCAGAGTTTGGCGGTGCAGGCGGCATTGGCGCAGAATCTGGGGCCGGGCGGGACCGGCGCCTATCCGATTCCCTGGCCGGGCACGGCGGCGGGGACCGCGGCCTATGGCCAGGGGCCGGTGGCGCTGGTGCTGTTCAACGCGAGCGGCTTTCCCAATCCGGACATGGGAGCGCTGGTCGGTGGGCTGGTGCTGAGCATCGTCTGCGCGCTGTTGCTGGGGTTCGGGCTGCGGATGGCGGGGGCGGCGACGTTCGGCGGGCGGCTGCGGCTGGTGGCGGTCTTCGCGGTGGCGATCACGACCTATAGCCAGATCGGGCAGCCGGTGTTCAACCACGCGCCGTGGGGCTATTTCGTCTATCTGTGGATCAACGAGGTGGTCGGCTGGCTGGCGGCGGGGGCGATCGCCGCCAAGCTGTTGCCGGATGCGGCGGTGCCTCAATCGCGGGAGCTGTAATTATCCTCCCCCGCCAGGGGGAGGTGGCGCCGAAGGCGATGGAGGGGGCGGAAACGAGCCGCCCGCCGTCCTCCCCCTCCGTCATCGCTGCGCGATGCCACCTCCCCCTGGCGGGGGAGGATGAAAGCTACAGCAATTGCAGCAACCGCACGCCGGCATCGAAATCAGCACGGCGGGTGGCGCGGGCCTGGCGGGCGAGGTCGTCTTCGCCCCAATGTTCGACCTGCCAATCCTCGTCGAGATTGGCGGCGGACCAGATGTCGTCGGGCGTGGCGGCGCGTTCGAGCAGGGCGAGCGCGGCGACCAGCGAGCCGGTGACGGTGACCAGCGGGGACAGCGCGGCGAGCTCGAATGGCGAACGCGCGGCGACTGCGTCGGCGAGCGCGGCGAGGCTTTCGGGCGGTTGGGCGCGGTGGACGATGCCGGTCGCGGTGACGAGCGGGGCGGCGTAGCGGGTGGCGGCCCAGTCGAGCAGCGGGTCCCAGGATGCTTCCTGGCGGAGCTTGAGTTCGAGCGGGTGGTCGGCGCGGTAGCAGAGCAGGTCGCTTTGCGCATAGGCGGCGAGGCCAGCAGCGAAGCTTGGCGAATCGGCGGCGATGCGGTCGATCGCGGCGTTGGCGAGACCGGTGAGCGGCATCGCGCGTGGATCGAGCGTTTCGCCGACCGCGCGCCATTCGTCGGCGATGGCTTGGGCGAGGGGCAGCGTGGGCAGGGTGAGCGGGGCGCGGCCGGGGGTGCGCACCGGGCGGGCGTCGAGATGGACGTCGTGGCCGCCTTCGATCGGAACGGTGGCGACGTCTTTCCAGAAGCGTTTCATGCGGCTTACTCGACCGGGGGCGGGGTGCGCCATTTGCGGGCCATCGCGCGTGGGACGACGGCCATCACGTACAGGCCGGACAGCAGGATCGCGCCGCCAAGGATGGTCTGCACCCAGCCGGTGGCGCGGCCGGCGAGGACGAGGCCGAACACCGCGCCGATCACCGCGACCAGCTGTACGCCGACCATCGCGAAATAGCGGTTGCGGGCGGGGTCTTCGTTCATAGCGCCGCCAGCAGCGCGGGCAGGGCGTGCGCATCGGTGGCGATGTCGCGCGCGCCGGCCGCGTGCAGCTCGTCGGGGGCGTGATAGCCCCAGGCGACGCCGACCGGATGCGCGCCCGCCGCCACCGCCATCTCGATATCGAAGCTGGTGTCGCCGATCATCGCGGTGGTTTCGGGCGCGGCGCCGGCTTGCGCGATGGCGGCTTCGAGCATCGCCGGATGCGGTTTCGAGGGGTGGCGGTCGGCGGTCTGGAGCGTGACGAAGCGGTGCGTCAGGCCGTGATGGTCGAGGATATGGCTCAGGCCGCGATCGGACTTGCCGGTGGCGACGCCGAGCAGCCAGCCGGCGTCGTGCAGCGCCGCGATCGCGTCGGCGACGCCGTCGAACAGCGGCTCGGGGTCGAGGCTGCGGTCGCCGCGCATCGCCCAGAAGGCGCGCTTATAGGCGTCGGCCATCGCCTCGTGCTGGCGCATTTCGGCTTCGGGCGCGAGCTTCGCGATGGCGGGGATCAGGCTGAGCCCGACGATGCGGCGGATCGCGTCGCGGCCGGGCGGGTCGAGGCGATGCTCGGCGAAGCACGCCTCCATCGCGCGGCAGATATTGGCCTGCGAATCGACGAGCGTGCCGTCGCAGTCGAAGACGGCGAGGCGGGTCATGGGAGCACGGTCTTCTTCATATCTTCGCATCGCGCAGGGTAATCGAAACGCACGACCAGACGATCGAGCGGTTGCTGCCCCGCGCTATCGTTTCCGGGATTGGAAAGAAAGTCCACACGATCGCACGGTAGCGTCAAAACCAAAGACTGCCGGCCTGTCCAGCGGATCAGCGGCTGCCAGTCGCTGTCGCGGGCCTTGTATATCGCGCGCTGGTCACCGGTGAGCGTGTCCTCGATCAAGATACGGGTGGTCCAGACGGTTCCGAAGCCGCCGCGCGTGATTTGCGTGATGGCTTTCATTTCGCCGGCTGGCGCTGATGGCCCGGGCATCAGATGATCGACGTAGAAGAGCGGCATTGCGCGGCACGAAGGCAGCAGCACGAGGATCGTGAATCCCGTGACCATGCACGAAGCTTTGAACAGATTCCAAACCAACGCGCCGGTTCGGTGAAGCAGCGGTTTAAGAGATTGTTGTTGATCGACCATGATGCCTCCGTCCGGGGGGCATATCCAGGGCAGTTGGCGAAGACATGAGTAGTTGCTGAGCAATTGGTGATGCCGACGCGCAGCCTTAGGCCTACTTCTTCGGCTTCCTAGGTTTGGCCGGCTTCTCGCCGCGCCCGCGGCGTTCGCCGCGGCGTTCCTTGCGATAGGTCTTGGCGTGGGCTTTCGCCTTGGCCTTTTCCTGGTCTTTCGTCAGCGGTGTTCGCTCGTCGGGCGGCATGTTGTCGCCGCGCGCGATGTCGAAGCCCAATTGCTTGAGCGTGTCGGCGAAATGCGTCGGCAGGTCCGCCGTCACGTCGAGCTTGCCGCCATCGGGGTGATCGATGCGGATGCGGCGGGCGTGGAGGTGCATCTTGCGGCTGATGCTGCCGGAGAGGAACGCGTCGGCCATGCCGTATTTGCCGTCGCCGACGATCGGATGGCCGATCGCCGCCATGTGCACGCGCAGCTGGTGGGTGCGGCCGGTGTGCGGCTGGAGTTCGACCCAGGCGGCGCGGTTGCCGGCGCGGTCGATCACGCGATAGCGGGTGCGCGCGGGCTGGCCCTCCTTTTCATCGACCTGCATCTTCTCGCCGCCGGTGCCGGGCTGCTTGCCCAGCGGCAAGTCGATGAAGCCGTCCTCGATGCTGGGTACGCCGACGATGATCGCCCAATAGGTTTTCCGCGCGGTGCGGCCCGAGAAGCTTTTCGAGAAATAGGCGGCGGCGCGGGCGGTGCGGGCGAGGACCAGCGCGCCTGACGTGTCCTTGTCGAGCCGATGGACCAGCTTGGGCCGCGTATCGAGGTCGAAATAGAGGCCGTCGAGCAGCTGGTCGACATGATCGTGCGTCTTGGTGCCGCCCTGCGTGGCGAGGCCGGGCGGCTTGTTGAGCACGATCGCCTGATCGTCGCGGTGGATGACCATCGCTTCGGCGAACTCGATCTGTTCGGGGGTGAGCTGGGGGCGGGCCTTTTTGGGCTTGGCGGTGGCGGGCTGCGGGGCTTCGGCGGGGGGGACGCGGATGAGCTGGCCGGCCTGGATGCGCTCGCCCGGCGTGGCGCGCGCGCCGTCGAGGCGCAGCTGGCCGGTGCGCGCCCAGCGCGAGACGAGGTTGAAGCTGGCGTCGGGCAGGTGCCGCTTGAACCAGCGATCGAGCCGGATGCCGTCATCGTCGATGCCGACGGTGAACTGGCGGACATTGGCCGACTCCGCGCTCATGCGAAGACCCGCGCGAGCTGGAGGCCGGCGAACAGCGCGAGGATCGAGCCGACGACCGAGGCGAGGATGTAGGCAAGCGCGATGGCGTGGTCGCCGCGCTGAAGCATCAGCGCCGCGTCGAGCGAGAAGGCCGAGAAGGTGGTGAAGCCGCCGAGCACGCCGACGCCGAGCAGATCGCGCAACGCTTCGTTGGTGCCGGTCCGCGTGCCGAGCCAGGCGACCAGCGCGCCCATCGCGAAGCCGCCGGCGAGGTTCACGATCAGCGTGCCCCAGGGGAAGTTCGGTCCCCACAAGGCGAGCGCGGCGCGGCCGGTCAGGTGCCGCGCGCCGGCACCGATCGCGCCGCCGAGCATGACGAGGAGGAGATGGGACATGGCGTTCCGTTAGCGCGGTTCGGGGGTGGGGGCTAGGGTTCGTCCGTTTCGAGCATATCGTTCCCCTGCGGAAGCAGGGGCCCAGAGCCAAGCAGGGCAGCGTTCGTGGCACTGGGCCCCTGCTTTCGCAGGGGAACAGGCTGTATCGTCAATGGCGCGTGCGCTTGCCGGGTTCGGGTATGGCGCGGGTTGGGGGCGACGCTTGCGCGTCGCCCCCCGGGAGAGCCCGGTTACCTGCCGCCGTCGGCGAGCAGGTCGATATCGGTGCCGCCGTCGGGACGGGCGGTGAGGAAGATGAGGAAGGCGTCGCCATCGGCCTTGCGCGTGCCGCCGAGCAGGTGCGTGCCGTCCTTGAGCTGATGCTCGGCGGAATAGCCGCCCTTGACCGCGCGGGTGTAATACCAGTCGATCATCGTCTGCAGCGGCTGCGGCGCCGAGAAGGTGACGGCGCGCAGCGAGCAGCCATCGGCCTGCGTCCCCGCCGCCTCGACCACGCGGGCCTGGGGGTGGAGCGGCATCGCGGCGGGCATGCGCGCGGCCCAGCCGGCGGAATAAGCGAGCTTGGCGGCGCACGACGCGGTGCGCGGATTCTTCTGCCGCGCGGCGAGGCCGCCGAGCGTGACCGATTGCTCCTGCGCGGCGAAGGCGCCGGCCTTGGCCGTGGTGGGCGCGGGGGCCTTCATCAGCTCGCCGTCCTTGGGCATCGCGGTCTTGCCGGCGGCGACCGTCTCGGCCGGCAGCGGGGCGGCATAGGGCTGGCTGGGCGGACGGATCGCGTCCTTGTTGGACTGTTGCGCGAGTTGCGGATCGACCATGATCTGGTCCTGCAGCGCGCCCATCAGCGCGGGATCGGCGCCGTTGCCGGCCAGTTCGTCGTCGAGCGCGGCGACATTGTTCTGCGGTGCGTCGTCGCTGCCGCCGCATGCGGCGAGCGCGAGCGGGGCGAGGAAGACGGCAAGGGCTTTGACGTTGCGCACGGCGATCACGCTCCAAATTCCGGGCGGTGATGCCAGCACAGGGTTAAGGAAGCGTTTGGGTTATGCCGCCTCCAGCAGCCGTTCGGCCTGGGCGCGGGCTTCGTCGGTGATCTGGGCGCCGGAGAGCATGCGGGCGATTTCCTCGCGGCGCTCGGCCGGGTCGAGCGCGCGGACGCCCGTGCGGGTGACGAGGCCGTCATGGCTTTTGGCGATCAGCAAATGGTGCGCGCCGCGCGCGGCGACTTGCGGGCTGTGCGTGACGACGAGCAATTGCGCGGCCTGCGACAGGCGGGCGAGCCTTTCGCCGATCGCACTTGCGACCGCGCCGCCGACGCCGCGGTCGATCTCGTCGAAGATCAGCGTGCGCGCGCCGCCTTCCTCGGCCAGCGCGACCTTGAGCGCGAGGATGAAGCGCGAGAGTTCGCCGCCGCTGGCGATCCGGACGAGCGGGGCGAAGGGCGCGCCGGGGTTGGTCGACACTTCGAACTCGATGCGGTCGCGGCCGGCGGCGGACCAGGATTCGCGCGGGAGCGGATCGACCGCGGTGCGGAAGCGGGCGGCGTCGAGCTTCAATGGCGCGAGTTCGGCGGCGACCGCGGCGTCGAGCCGGGCGGCGGCGGCGGTGCGGGCGGTGGAGAGCGTTTCGGCGGCCTGGGTGTAGGCGGCTTCGGCGGTGGCGACGGCGGCTTCGAGCCGGGCGATCTCGCCCTCGCCGCCCTCGATCAGGGCGAGGCGGGCGGTGAGGGTTTGCGTGAGCTCGGCGAGGTCGTCGGGCTGGACGCGGTGCTTGCGGGCGAGGCCGCGCAGTTCGAACAGGCGCGCCTCGTCGGCTTCGAGTTGCGCGGGGTCGAAGGCGAGGGCTTCGGCGGCCTCGTCGACCTTGTCCTGGCTCGCGCCGCCTTCGATCAGCGCGCGGTCGAGCGCGGCGAGGGCTTCGGCGAGCGCGGGGTGATCCTCCGCGATGCGATCGAGGATGCGCGCGGCCTGGCGCAGGCGGGTGAGCGCGCCGTCATTGCCGTCGAGCAGGTCGGCGATCGCCTGGAGTTCGGAGGCGATCTTCTCACCGCGCTGCATGCCCGCGCGGCGTTCGGCGAGCTGGGCTTCCTCGCCGGGTTCGGGGGCGAGCGTGGTCAATTCGGCGACGGCGTGTTCGAGCCATTCGCGGTCGCGCGCGGCGCTGTCCTGGGTGGCGCGGGCCTGGGTCAGCGCGGCCTCGGCGTCGCGGAAGCCGCGATGCGCGGCGGCGACGGCGGCGGTGTCGAGCCTGCCGAACCCGTCGAGCAGCGCGCGGTGGCCGCGGGGGTTGAGCAGGCCGCGATCGTCATGCTGGCCGTGGATCTCGACCAGGTGCGCGCCGAGTTCGCGCAGCAGGCCGGCGGAGGCGGGCTGGTCGTTGACATAGGCGCGGCTGCCGCCGTCCGCCTTGACGATGCGGCGGATGGTTAGGGGTTCGGACGCATCGAAATCGAGCCCGGCGTCGGCGAGCAGTGCGGCGAGCGGGGCGGGGTCGAGCGGCTCGAAGCTGGCGGCGACCGAGGCCTGCGCCGCGCCCTGGCGGACGAGGCCGCTGTCGGCGCGCGCGCCGAGCGCGAGGCCGAGCGAATCGAGCAGGATCGACTTGCCCGCGCCGGTCTCGCCCGTGAGCACGCCGAGGCCCGCGCGGAAGTCGAGGTCGAGCGCCTCGATCAGCACCACGTCGCGGATGGAAAGCGCGGTCAGCATGGGGTGCTGTTACCCCGGTTTGTTCCGTGTGGGGAGCTGGTTTTCAGCATATCGCCCGATGTTGTTCCCCTGCGAAAGCAGGGGCCCAGAGCCGCAGGCGCTTCGCTTGGGGCCCTGGGCCCCCGCTTTCGCAGGGGAACATATGCACGATTTACAGGCGTTCGCTCAGCTCGTCGTCGCGGGGGCCGGCGAGGCGGCGGGGGCCGGCGTTTCGAGCGCGGGGACCGGGACCGGTTCGCCATGCTTCTGGATCAGCTCGTAGGCGCGCTCGTACCAGTCGGTGCCGGGATAGTTGGCGCCGAGCACGGCGGCCGCCTTCTTCGCCTCGTCCTTCACGCCGAGCGCGAGATAGCTTTCGACCAGCCGCATCAGCGCCTCGGGCGTGTGCGTCGTCGTCTGATAGGTGTCGATCACGTTGCGGAAGCGCAGGATCGAGGCGAGCCACTGGCCGCGCACCTGGTAATAGCGGCCGACCTCCATCTCCTTGCCCGCCAGGTGATCGCGGACGAGATCGACCTTGAGCCGCGCATCGGCGGCGTAGCGCGTATTGGGGAAGCGGCGGTCCAGTTCGCCCAGCGCGTCGAGCGCCTGTTGCGTGATCTTCTGGTCGCGCGTCACGTCGCTGATCTGCTCGTAATAGCTGAGCGCGATCAGATAATAGGCATAGGGCGCGTCGCGGTTGCCGGGGTGGACGGCCAGGAAACGCTGCGCCGATTGGATCGACTGGGTATAGTTCTTGTCGAGATAATAGGCGAAGGCGCCCATCAGCTGCGCGCGGCGCGCCCAGATCGAATAGGGATGCTGGCGCTCCACCTCGTCGAACAGGGCGGCGGCGAGCTTGTACTGGCCGCGGTCGAGCCGGTCCTTGGCGGCGGTGTAGAGCGTGCCGACATCGCGCGCCACATAGGGGAGATCGGCGCGGGTGCCGCCGCCGCGGTTGCATGCCGCCAGCGGAAGCGCGAGCGCCGCGACCAGAACGAGTGCCAGCGGACGAGTGGAAGAGATACGCATGGCGGGGTTCTTAGCTTAGCGATGCCATCGCGCGAAATGTTTTTTGGCATGGCTTGCGGGCGAGTGGATCGCGACCCAGAATCGGCGCGTTTACCGCCGTGATCGCGACACATGGAGGACAAATGCCGGCCACGCTTCTGCACACGCATCGAGTCGACAAGCCCTGGGGGCGGCACCGGCTGTGGCCGGGATTTGCCGACCCCGCGCCGGACGGCGAGCCGGTGGGCGAAGTGTGGTTCCAGACGCCGGGCGACCGCGCGCCCGACCTGCTCGTCAAATATCTGTTCACCAGCGAGAAACTGTCGGTGCAGGTGCATCCCGACGACGCGCAGGCGCAGGCGCGCGGGCTGCCGCGCGGCAAGGACGAATGCTGGGTGATCCTGGATGCGCAGCCCGAATCGACGATCGCGCTGGGCACGCATGCGCCGGTCGATGCCGACACGCTGCGCGCGGCGGCGCTGGACGGGTCGATCGAGGACTTGCTCGACTGGAAGCGCGTGAAGGCGGGCGACTTCTTCTATGCGCCGTCGGGGACGGTGCATGCGATCGGCGCGGGGATCACGCTGATCGAGATCCAGCAGAACAGCGAGACGACCTATCGCCTGTATGATTACGGGCGCCCGCGCGAACTGCATCTGGAGGACGGCGTGGCGGTGGCCGATGCGCGGCCGTTCGTGGCGGCGCCGATGCCGGGCGCGGTCGCGCCGGGGCGCACGATCCTGGTCGAAGGGCCGAAATTCGTGCTGGAACGCTGGCCGGGCGGCGAGCGCGGGGTGCGGCTGCCCGAGGGGGTGACGGGGTGGCTGGTGCCGGTGCGCGGCGAGGGCCAGGTGGACGGCGTGGCGTGGCGCGCGGGCGAGTGTGTGACGGTGACCGGATCGGCGGTGATCGATGCGTCGGACGATGCCGATCTGCTGTTCGCCTATCCCGGCCACGACCGGATTTGAAAACTGGCCATGGGATGAACGGCGCGTTGTTTCGCGTTCACGCAACCTGCCCGCGCTTCCGCCCGTTGAGCCGGTATCGAAAGGCAGGAGATTGGCATGGCCCCCGTTGCGATCAGATCAGTCCGCCGGTCAGCATCAGCCGCAGGCCGCTGACGACCAGCACGACCAGGTTGAGGTTGCGGCCTGACGTCCCGCTGGACAGCAGGCCCAGGACCAGCCCGATCACCGCGATGGGAAAGGCGATCCAGTTGACCAGCGGCAGCAGCGGAATGGGCAGGATGCCCACGAGCGCGATCAGCAGGGCAACCGCGCCGGTGACGAGCGAAAGCAGGTTCAGCATGAAGGAAAGATGGGACCCTTCAGCGGGTTTGGCAAGTTGGGGCCACAAGATGAACGAAGCCGTCGCGATTGCGACATACCGCGACACAAACGCATGGTTGCCGCAAAACCGTTGCGACATCTGCCGCCGATAACGGGTTCAGGCCGCAGCGACGGCCGGAAATTTTGAGTGAGGAGTAAACGTCATGAAGAAGATCGCACTGATGATCGCGGGTCTTGGCATCGCCGCCACCGCCATTCCCGCCGCTTCGGCACAGCAGGGCTGGTGGGGCGTCGAACAGCGCAAGGCCCAGCTGGATCGCCGCATCGACCAGGGTGTGCGCCGTGGCCAGCTGACCCGCCCGGAAGCGGCGCGGCTGCGCAGCGAATTCCGCGGGATCGTCAACCTCGAATATCGCTATCGCCGCTCGGCGCCGGGCCTGACCCAGTGGGAGCGCCGCGATCTCGACAACCGGTTCGACCGGCTGGCACAGCGCATCCGCTGGGAACGCCGCGATTGGCAGAACCGCCGCTAAGCCGAGCGCGGCTTGATGGCATGACGGCCTCCGCCCCGACCGGGCGGGGGCCGTTTCGCATCTTGGACTTAAGTTCTGTGTTCCCCTGCGCAAGCAGGGGCCCAGAGCCCGGAGCGCATCGCCTGGGGCCCCTGGGCCCCTGCTTGCGCAGGGGAACAAGATTCTAGCGAAGCGGCTGGCCGCTGTCCTTCCAGCGATCGAGGATCTGCGAATCGGGCGTCGCGGCATATTGCGGCTGGACGTCGCCGCTCTGGACATATTCGCGCTGTACGGCGGCGGTTTCGGTGCGGGCCGGCTTGCCGGGCAGCGGCGGGGTCATTTCGAGCGGCGCGAGCGGCAGCGCCGTGGCCAGGGTCGTCGCGGCGCGCGGGTGCGGGCCGGGCCAGGGTTCGCCGCCGGCATAGACCTGGCGGAACGCGGCGCCGGTGCCCCAATAGCCCTTCCACCGGTGGAAGAAGTGCGCGCCGAACACGCCGGTCATGACCAGCGACTTGTTCCAGCTCGGGGTGACGGCATAGGTGTGGTAATGCGTCGCCATGCCGACCGGGGCGAACACCTCACCATTGAGTGCCGAGGCGGCGACGCGCGCGGCGCGCTGCCAATAGGCGCGTGACGGCACGCGGGCCATCGAACCGTCGCAGGCGAAGCTGAACTGGCAGCCGGCCTTTTCCGACCCCTGATAGACCACGCCGCAGATCGTCGACGGGAAGGTGGGATGGCGGGCGCGGTTGAGGATCACCTGCGCGACGGCGCGCTGGCCGTCATCGGGCTCGCTCGCCGCCTCGTAATAGATTGCGGTGGTCAGGCATTCGAGCGCGCGCGCCTTGTCCTGCGCGGTGCCGCGCAGCACGAAGGGCGGGGCCGGGCGCAGCGTGGGATCGAGCACGGCGTTTTGCGGCACCGGCGTGTCGGGCAGCGCCACCGTGCCGGTGGTGCCGGCGGCGGGGGCGGCGAGGCCGGTGTCGTCGGCGGCGAGCTGGTAGTAGGCGGCGCCGGGGAAGTGATCGTCGGCCTCATAGCCGGTCGCGGCGGGGGCGACGGCGCGGGACTGCTGCTCGGCGGCGTGGAGCGAGGCGAGGCCGGCCTGTGCCGACATGCCGGCGCCGACCAGCGACACCAGCAATGCCGCCGCGATGCCCCGAAGCTGAAGTCGCGTGAATCGCCGCAGCATGTTTGCCCGTCCCGATTGAGGGCGGGCGTGTAGCGGAAAGGGGGGTGGATTTCTGCCGCTGATTTCGGGGCGTGCCGGGGTGAGACGGTTGATGGTTAATGTAAGTTTTGGGGGTGGTGGGCGGTGCTGATCCTTCCCCGCCAGGGGGAGGTGGCGCCGAAGGCGACGGAGGGGGCGGACACGGGCCGCCCGCCGTCCTCCCCCTCCGTCATCGCTGCGCGATGCCACCTCCCCCTGGCGGGGGAGGATTGTGGCTCGCTATTTCAACGTTGCGCTGTCGAGGTTGAGTGAGGCTGCCGGGATCACTTCGGCCTGCGGGTAGGTCTTGCGCAGCGCGTCGATGAACTGTTTCGCGTCGCCGACCACGACGATGCTCGCCGCGGCCGGATCGAGTATCTTCTTCGCGGCGGCTTGCACCGCGGCCGGATCGACGCCCTGGATCGAGGGGATGTAGCTGCGCAGCGTGTCGAGGGGCACGCCTTCGGCGACATAGTCGGCAAGCGCGGCGGCGATGCCGTCGGTGCGTTCGATGCGGCGGCCGAAGCTGCCGACCAGCACCGCTTTGCGCGTATCGAGCTCGGCGGCGGGGACGGGTTCGTCGGCCATGCGCTTCATCTCGGCGGCGAGCAGGGCGACGACCTCGGGCGCGGAGGGGTTCTTGGTCTGGGTCGAGGCGGTGACGATGCCGGGCAGCTTGCGCGTGTCGACGCCGCTGCTCGCGCCATAAGCGAGGCCGCGCTTGATGCGGATCTCGCGGTTGAGGCGCGAGGTGAAGCCGACGCCGAGCGTGGCGTTGGCGACTTGCGCGGCGTAGAAATCGGGGTCGTTGCGCGCGATGCCGGGGCGGGCGACGACGATTCCGGCCTGGCCCGCATCGGGCATGTCGACCACGATCACGCGCGGCTTGGGATCGAGTGTCCGCGGACCGGTCGACACCGCGATATCGCCCTGTTTCCAGTCGCCGAACAGTCGTTGGGCAAGGGCGTCTGCATCCGCCCGTGCGATGTCGCCGACCACCACCAGCGCGGACTGGCCGGGACCCCAGCCATTGGCATAGGCGGCGGCGATGTCTTGCCGGGTGATCTTGGGCAGCGATGTGGCCGTGCCGCCGAGGACGTTGCCATAGGCGCGGTCGCCGAACACCGCGCGGCCGGCGACATAGCCGGACAGCGCGGCGGGGTCCTTGAGCTGGACGGTGACGCCGTCGATCGCCTGTTTGCGCGCGCGGTCGAGCTCTTCCTGCGCGAACGCGGGGTTGCGCGCGACATCGGCGAGGAGGGTCAGCGCGGGGGCGACCTGGTCGGCCTTGACCGTGACCGTGGCGAAGGCGGCGTCCCAATCGGCACCCGCGCCGATCGAGCCGCCGAGCGATTCGATCTGCTGCGCGATCTGCTCGGCCGAGCGGGTCTTCGTGCCCTTGGTCAGCAGGTCGGCGGCGAGGCTGGCGGTGCCGGCCTTGCCTTGGGGATCGCGCGCGCCGCCGGCGGGGCTGACGACGGTGGCGGTGACGATCGGCAGGTCGCGTTTCTCGACCACGATCACGCGCATGCCGTTGGCGAGCTTCGTCTCGCTCGCGCTGGGGATGGCGGGCGCGATCGGCGCGGTGGGGGCGGGGACGGCGATGCGATCGGTGGCGCTGGCCTGGGTGTGGATGACGATGTCCTTGGGCGCGACGAGCGGCGCGGCCTTGACGGTGGCGGCGACGGCGATCGTGTCGCCCTGCTTGCCCGGTTCCTGCGGCAGATAGGTCAGCGCGGCGGACTGGTGGTCGCCGAGATATTTGCGCGCGACGCGCTGGACGTCGGCGGCGGTGACGCGGGCGATGTCGGCGAGCTGGCGGTCGCTGGCGCGCGGATCGCGGTCGATGATGATCGAGGCGGCGAGGGTCGATGCCTTGCCCTCGGCGGTCTCGCGGCTCTTGAGCGCGGCGGTGAGGATCTCGTTCTTCGCCTCGGCCAGTTCGGCTTCGCTCACCGGCTTGTCGCGCAGGTCGGCGAGTTCGCGGCGCATCGCCTTTTCGCCCTCGTCGGCCGATTTGCCGCCGGCGAGGATCGCGTACATCGCGTAGGACCCGATCGACTGGCGCGTGTCGAGAAAGGTGTCGGCCTGCGCGGCGAGCTGGTCGCGATAGACGAGGTTGCGGTAGAGCCGCGAATTCTCGCCGCCCGACAGGATGCCGTCGAGCACGGTGAGCGCGGGCGTGTCGGGATCGTTATCGGCGGGGAGCTGATAGCTCAGCAGCACCGCGGGAAGCGGGGTGTTCGCTTCATGGACCGTCTGGCGGGTGGCGGTGGTGCGCGGCGGCTCGGCGACGGTGACGCGCGGGATCGGGCGGGCGGGGCGGGCGATCTTCGCGAAATATTTGTCCACCCAGGCGTCAAGCTGGGCGGGGTCGAAATTGCCGGCGACGACCAGCACGGCGTTGTCGGGCCGGTAGTAGGTCGCGTGGAAGGCGCGGATGTCGTCGACCGTCGCCGCGTCCAGATCCGCGATGCTGCCGATGCCGGGGCGGGCATAGGGGTGCACGGCATAGGAGATGTTGGGGAAATAGACGTAGAACAGCTTGCCATAGGGCTGGGCGAGGACGCGGCTGCGCAGCTCCTCCTTCACCACGTCGCGTTCCGACGCGAAGACCTTGGCGTCGACCACCAGGCTGGCCATGCGGTCGGCTTCGGCGAACAGCAGGCGTTCGAGATGGTTGGCGGGGACGACCTCGTAATAGTTGGTATAGTCCGAATTGGTCGAGGCGTTGTTGTAGCCGCCGACATCCTCGGTCAGCCGGTCCATCTGCTCGTCGACCAGGTTGCGCGTGCCCTTGAACATCAGATGTTCGAACATGTGCGCGAAACCGGACTTGCCCGCCGGATCGTCCTTGCTGCCGACATCGTACCAGACCTGGACCGAGACGTTGGCGGTCGAGGTGTCGCGGATGGCGTAGACCCGCAGGCCGTTGGGCAGCGTGCGCTCGGTATAGGCGAGCGGGGCGACCGCGATCCGCTGTTGCGGCGCGGGGGCGGCGTCCTGCGCGTGGGCGGCGCCAGAAAAGAGGGACGGCAGGAGGGCGGCGCCGAGGTACAGCGCGGTGCGGGTCAGGCGCATTCGGGTCTCCGGCGGGAAGTTGAGGTCAGCGGCCCTTGCGGCGCGCGGCGTAGATCACGGCGGCGGCGAGCGCGGCGGAACCGATGCCGATGCCGATCTTGCCCAGCGGCCATTTGCGGTCCTCGCCCGGTTGCGGCGTGCCTTGCGCGCGTTCGGCGGTCTCGCGCGCGGCGCGGGCGGCGGCGGTGATCTCGTTGGCGATTTCGTCGGTGGATTCGGGATGGTCGGTCAACGCTACTCTCCTGGGGTGATCGACAGGTAGGACGGTCGGCGCGCGCGCGCAATCAGCCTTCGCCGCCATGATAGGCGGATCGGAAGGCGTTGGCGTGTTCGGCCAGCCGCTTGTCCGCGATCGCCGCGCGCAGGCCGGCCATGAGGTTCTGGTAGAACCACAGGTTATGCTCGGTCATCAGCATCGCGCCGAGGATCTCCCCCGCGCGGACGAGGTGGTGGAGATAGGCGCGGGTGAAATTGCCGCAGGTCGGGCAGG
Source organism: uncultured Stakelama sp. (assembly GCA_964413495.1). Taxonomy (GTDB): domain Bacteria; phylum Pseudomonadota; class Alphaproteobacteria; order Sphingomonadales; family Sphingomonadaceae; genus Sphingomonas. Next base: position 74,669 of record CAYPRW010000011.1, read on the forward strand.
CGCAGGCGGGATCGAGCGGGTCCTGGTCCTCGGCGTGCTTCGCGTTGCGGATGTTGAGCGGGCCGCGCGCGGTGAACGCCTGGCCGGTGCGGCCCGAGCGAGTCGGCAACACGCAGTCGAACATGTCGATCCCGCGCTCGACCGCGCCGACGATGTCGTCGGGCTTGCCGACGCCCATCAGATAGCGCGGCCTGGCGGCGTCGAGCTGGCCGGGGGCATAGTCGAGCACGGCGAACATCGCGTCCTGGCCTTCGCCGACGGCGAGGCCGCCGACCGCATAGCCGTCGAAGCCGATGTCGCGCAGCGCGTCGGCGCTGGCCTGGCGCAGGGATTGGTCGAGCGCGCCCTGCTGGATGCCGAACAGCGCGTTGTGTTCGGCATGTTCGCCGCCGGCGTCGAAAGCGTCGCGGCTGCGCTTCGCCCAGCGCATCGAGCGTTCCATGGCGGCGGCCTGGACCTCGCGGGTGGAGGTGGTGGGGACGAGTTCGTCGAAGGCCATGACGATGTTTGAGCCGAGCAGGCGCTGGATTTCCATCGAGCGTTCGGGGGAGAGCAGGTGGCGGCTGCCGTCGAGATGCGACTTGAAGACGATGCCGTCCTCGCTCCGCTTGGTCAGGTCGGACAGGCTCATCACCTGATAGCCGCCGCTGTCGGTGAGGATCGGGCGGTCCCAGCCCATGAACCTGTGCAGCCCGCCGAGGCGGTGGACTCGCTCGGCGGTGGGGCGCAGCATGAGGTGATAGGTGTTGCCGAGCAGGATGTCGGCGCCGCTGGCGCGCACGTCGTGCGGCTTCATCGCCTTCACCGTGGCGGCGGTGCCGACCGGCATGAAGGCGGGGGTGCGGATCTCGCCGCGGCGCATGGCAATCGTGCCGGTGCGGGCCTTGCCGTCGGTGCGGTGAATCGTGAAGTCGAAACGCGGGGGCATTTCGACCGATTGGTGCGTTGGAGGACGGATGGCAAGCGAGCGTGACGAGGAATTGCGGACGAGCGCGCGGCACCGGGGGTTGCGGCTGGTCAAATCGCGGCGGCGCAAGGCGGGTGGCGACTTCGGCAAATACGGGCTGACCGATGCGAAGGGCGGGAAGCTGTTCGGCTTTGGCGAGGATGGGCTGACGGCGAGCGCGGGGGAGATCGAGACGTATTTGCGCGGGGCGATGCGGAGCGACTGGAAGGCGGCGGCGAAGGGTTTGCCGAAGCGCAAGCCCGCGCCGAAGCCGAAGGTGCCGCCCAAGCCGAGGTTGAAGAAGCTCAAGGTCGCCAATTTGCTGGCGAAGCTGCCGGCGGCGAAGCGCGGCGAGGTGTTCACGGCGCTGGTGGATGTGGGACGGGTGCGGATCGAGCGGATCGTGTCGGGCGGGCAGGCGACGCCGGAGGACAAGCCGATGCGGCAGGATCGGGACGAATGGGTGGTGGTGCTGGCGGGGAGCGCGGCGATCCGGTTCGAGGATGGCGCGGAAGCGGCGCTGGAGCCGGGCGACCATCTGCTGATCCCGGCGAGGACTCGGCATTGGGTGACGCGGACCGATCCGGATGCGCCCACGGTATGGCTGGCGGTGCATTTCGGGTGAGCAGTTCCCCTGCGAAAGCAGGGGCCCAGGGTCATTGGTGATGCGCTGCTTGGCTCTGGGCCCCTGCTTTCGCAGGGGAACTAGGGTGTATCGACATTCAGCCCATGCCGGCCTGCAAATGGCGTTTTCGCGTGCTTCCGGTGCTCACGTACTGGAAGTACGCTGCGCTCCGGGTCACGCAAAACCACCATTTTCGACTCGGCCTGAACTGAATGTCGATACACCCTAGGCCTGTGCCGAAGCAGTAAGGTATGTGGCGACGGCGGCCGGCGTATCGAACGCGATGTCGGGCGACAGATGCGTGAACGCCGCCGGGTTGGCATAGCCCCACTGCACCGCGCCGGCGCGTACGCCGGTCGCCCGCGCGGCGTCGATGTCGCGGGTTTCGTCGCCGAGCGACAGGGCCTGCGCGGCGGGGATGCCGCTTGCGGTCAGCACCTGGCGGAACCTGGGCGCCTTGCCGAACAGCGAGGCGCCGCATGCCCAGAAGTGGATCCGCGCGGCATTGGCGGCGCCCAGCACGGCGCGGGCATTGGCTTCGCTGTTCGAGGTGACCACCGCCAGCTTCACGCCGGTGGCCTGGATCGCGGCGAGCATCTGAGGCACGCCGGGGAAGAGCTGGACGTGATGCGTGTTCAGGCCGAACAGGCGGCGCGTGTAGCGGGCGATGAACGGCAGTTTCCAGCGCGGGATCGCGAGGCGGCTGATCACGTCGCGCGTCGGGAGGCGGCGCAGCGTTTCGACTTCATGCGGATCGACGCGGCGGAAGCCGTAGCGGTCGGCGAGGTGGTCCATCACCGACAGGAACCAGCCGCCACTGTCGGAAAGCGTGCCGTCGAAGTCGAAGATCACCAGCCGGATCGGTGGCACTCGCTCAGCCATGGCCGTCGTGCAGGCCGCACGGATCGCTGTCGCCCAATTCGATCTGCAGCGTCGCGTGGCCGATGCCGAAATCATGTTCGAGCCGGTGTTCGGCGTCGCGCAGGAAGGCGTCGCCGGGATGGCCGGCGGGGATCAGCAGGTGCGCGGTCAGCGCCACCTCGGTCGTGCTCATCGGCCAGATGTGGAGATCGTGGACGCGGGCGACGCCGGGCAGCGCGGCCAGCGCCGCCTCGACCTTTTCCGGGTCGATCCCCTGCGGCACGGCGTTGAGCGCCATCGTCACCGAATCGCGCAGCAGGCCCCAGGTGCTCCACAGGATCACCGCGACGATCACCAGGCTGAGCGCGGGGTCGATCCACGCCGCGCCGGTCCACAGGATCAGCGCGCCGCCGGCGACCACCCCGGCCGAGACCGCCGCGTCGGCCGCCATGTGGAGATAGGCGCCGCGGATGTTGATATCGCCCTTGCGCCCGCGCGCGAACATCAATGCCGTGGCGGTGTTGATGACGATGCCGATGCCGGCGACGATCATCACCGTCGCGCCCTGAACCGGCGGCGGATCGGCGAAGCGGCGCGAGGCTTCCAGCGCGATCGCGCCGACCGCGAACAGCAGCAGCACGGCATTGGCCAGCGCGGCGAGGATGGTCGAACTGCGCAGGCCATAGGTGAAGCGGCGCGAAGCGGGGCGCTTGGCGAGCGACGCGCCGCCCCAGGCGATCAGCAGGCCGAGCACGTCCGAGAGGTTGTGGCCGGCATCGGCGAGCAGGGCCATCGAATCGGTGAGAATGCCCGCCGTAGCCTCGACGATCACGAAGGCGAGGTTGAGCGTGGTGCCGATCAGGAAGGCGCGGCCGAAATCGGCCGGCGCATGGCCGTGTCCATGCCCATGCCCATGGTCGTGGCCCGAATGGCTATGGTGGTGCGAGCCGTGCATCGGAACGTGTCTTAGCCGCGGTGCAGCATGTGATGCTAGGACAAGGTTGGAATTCGGTCCTGCATGGATTGGGCCGGAACCGTTCCCCTGCGAAAGCAGGAGCCTAGGGTTACGAGCGGTGCGCTACTTGGCCCTGGGCCCCGGCTTTCGCAGGGGAACAGATCAGCTTGAACAGGAATGCTCTAACGGCGGCGGCGCTGTGGCGGGCGGGCATCGCCTTCGCCGGGCCGATCGCCGGCGGGACGCGCCGCCTGGCGCACGGTCAGCAGCTCGGACCGTTTGAGCACGCCGTCCTTGTCGCGGTCGAAACGGTCGAAGAACAGCGCGAAGCGCGCCTGCAGTTCGGGCAGCGAGATGCGGTTGTCGCCGTCCTGGTCGACTTCGAACGGACTGGGCAGCGCGTTGCGGTTGCCCAGCCAGCGATCGGCCCAGTCGCCGAACGCGATATAGCCGATGGTCGGTTGTCCCTTGGCCACCGAATCGAAGCTCTGCGCCACGCCCGCCGTGAACTCCGCGCGGGTGACGGCGGCGTCGCCGTCGCGGTCGAACGCGGCGATGGCCATCGCCACCGGCTCGGCGATCATCAGCGGGATCGGCTCGGCACCGGGCTGTGGCTGCTGCACGGGAACGCCCGGCGGCTGGGGGCGATCCTGCGCCAGAACGGGCGCGGACAGGAACAGCAAGAGGGCGAGGGGACGGATCATGAAGGCTCCGGCGGCTGCGGCCGATCCGGCCATCGCGCGGCTTTGCGGCGAATCGATGGCGCTCGACGCGCGACTGGGTTGTTGGGCGGACAAGGCGGATCGGATAGGATGCGGCAACGCAACGGAGGGTGAATGATGCTGCGATCCGCGCTTGTCCTGGCATTGCTGGCCGGCACGCAGGCCGCGCCCGGCACGGCGCCGCGCCTGACCGGCATTTTCCTGGGCACGATCCAGGTCGGGGAATATGAAAGCGCGTTGGTCTTCGACGAGCGGCTGTTGTCGATGGATCGCGACGCGATCGTACAGGTGAAGGCGTCGCGCACGCCCGCGATGGAGCGGGCGCTGGAGGGGCTCACGATGATCGCGATGGTCGATCGCGAGCCGGCCGGCGCGCGCATTCGCAAGGCTTGTTCGGCGAAGTGCAAGGTGACCGGCACGATCGTGCAGCGCGCGCCCGGCGAGTGGGTTTTCACCGCCGTCTCCGCGGTCGAGGCGCTGCCCGACGCCCATGACTTCGCGGCCGGATCGAGGTGGATGGGCGGACCGGGCGACGCGGCGGTGCGTGAGATCGGCGTGGGCGATCGCTTGCGCGTGGTGCTGCTCGACGCGCTACGTCCGACGGTGGAGCGCGACCTGGGGCAGAAGGTGCGGTTCGCCGTCACCCGCTTGCGCATGCAGGGGGATTGGGCGTTCGCGGTGGTGAGGGCGCAGACGCCATCGGGCGGGCCAATCGATTTCGGCCGGACGCGCCATGCCCTGGCGCTGCGGCAGGGCATGTTCGAGCGCGACGGCACGATCCACGCCTTGTTGCAGGCGCGGGGCGGCAAATGGACCGTGCGCGGCTATGCGATCGGCGCGACCGATATCGCCTATGCCGGCTGGCCCGATGAATATGGCGCGCCCGATGCGCTGTTGGGGCTGCCGGCGCGGTGAAGCTCAGCGAGGTGGCAGCAGCAACGAGGCGTCGCCATAGCTGTAGAAGCGGTAATTCGCGGCGATGGCATGGGCGTAGGCCGCCTGCATCCGATCGAGCCCCATCAGCGCCGAGACCAGCATGAACAGGGTCGAGCGCGGCAAATGGAAGTTGGTGATCAGGCCGTCCACGCCGCGGAAGCGGTAGCCGGGGGTGATGAAGATCGAGGTGTCGCCCTCGAACGGGCGGACGATGCCGTCTTCGCCGCTGGCGCTCTCGATCAGGCGCAGGCTTGTGGTGCCGACGGCGATGACGCGGCCGCCGCGTGCGCGGACGGCGTTGAGGCGATCGGCGGTGGCGGCGTCGATGCGGCCCCATTCGGCGTGCATCCGGTGCGCGTCGGTATCGTCGGCCTTGACCGGCAGGAAGGTGCCCGCGCCGACATGCAGGGTGAGCGTGGCGTGGCCGATGCCGGCGACGTCGAGCGCGGCCATCAGCTCCGGCGTGAAGTGCAGCGCGGCGGTGGGCGCGGCGACGGCGCCGGGTTCGTTGGCGAACATCGTCTGGTAATCGTCGGCGTCGCGCGCGTCGGTCGGGCGCTTGGCGGCGATATAGGGCGGCAGCGGCATACGGCCGGCGCGTTCGAGCAGCAGCTCGACCGGCTCGTCGCCGGGGAAGTGCAGGGTGAAGCTGCCGTCGTCGTGCCGCGCCTCAGCGATCGCGGTGACGGCGTTGCCGAAATCGATGGTCTCGCCGACGCGCAGGCGTTTGGCGTTGCGGATGAAGGCGATCCAGTGGCGCGGGCCTTCGCGCTTGTGGAGGGTGGCGCCGATCCCTGCCCGAGGCGCGCTCGGCGCGCCGTCATCACGGGCGCCGCGTGTGCCTTCGAGCTGGGCGGGGATGACGCGGGTGTCGTTGAAGACGAGCAGGTCGCCGGCGCGAAGCAGCGTGGGCAAGTCGCGGACGGTGCGGTCTTCGGTGCGATCTCCGTCGAGCAGCAACAGGCGGGCGGCGTCGCGCGGAGAAGCGGGCCGCAGTGCGATCCGCTCCGGCGGGAGGTCGAAATCGAACAGGTCGACGTTCATGCGAAACTCAAATCCTCCCCGGCACGGGGAGGGGGACCATGCGCAGCATGGTGGAGGGGGCTCGCCACGAAGCGCAACGCTTGGGGCTGGCCCCCTCCACCACGCCGCTTCGCGCCGCGGTCCCTCTCCCCGTACCGGGGAGGACATGGATCACTTCTTTTCCGGACCCGGCGGCAGTGCGGCGGGGACGTCGAGCGCGGGCGCCGGGGCGGCGGCCGGCGCGGGCGTGTAGGGCGGCGGATTGTCCTCGGCGATATAGGCGTGGAGGATACGCGCCGGCTGGGCCGGGGGCTCGCCGCGCGGGATCGAATCGACCCAGGCCATGCCGTCGATCACGCGGCCGAACACGGAGTATTTCTGGTCGAGCTGAAGCCGCGGCGCGAACATGATGAAGAACTGGCTGTTGGCGCTGTTCTCGTCCTCCGCACGCGCCGCCGACACCGCGCCGCGCACATGGGGGAGATAGTTGAACTCCTTTTCCAGATCGGGAAGGTCCGATCCGCCGCTGCCGTCGCCCTTGGGATCGCCGCCCTGCGCCATGAACCCCTCGATCACGCGATGGAACAGCAGGCCGTCATAGAATTTGCGGCGGGTCAGTTCCTTGACCCGCGCGACCGCCTTGGGCGCCACGTCGGGGCGCAGCCAGATGGTGACGCGGCCGCCGGTCGACAGGTCGAGCAGCCACAGATTGGCCTTGTCCGTCGTCAGCGGCGGTGTGGCGCGGCCGGCGGGGCCGGGCACGATCTGGGCGCTGGCGGGCAGCGCGGACAGCGATCCCGCAAGGGCAAGCAACAGGGCAACAAGACGCATCGATATCCCCACCGGTCGGAAGCAAGCAGCGGCTTAGAGCAATTCGCGGCTGTCGGTAAAGTGAATGCGGCTGGTGGCGAAATTGGGGCGGGTTTTCGATCCTCCCCCGCCGATTTCCGTCACCCCGGGCTTGACCCGGGGCCCAGCTGCCTTTGAGGTCGCAAGAAGAAGCTGGGCCCCGGGTCAAGCCCCGGGTGACGATTCAAGTTGAACGGGTTCGAGTCTGGCGAGAGGGTATCGTGACCGCCCCCTCCGTCATCGCTGCGCGATGCCACCTCCCCCTGGCGGGGGAGGATCAGAGTTCAGGAACCTTTGCGGCCGATTTGCTCGACGCGCGTGGCGACTTCGTCGCGCACGGCGGGGCTGACGAACTTGCGGATCTCGCCGCCATAGACGGCGATCTCCTTGACCAGGCGGCTGGCGATCGGCTGGAGCGAGACGTCGGCCATCAGGAAGACGGTCTCGATCCGGCTGTTCAATTGCTGGTTCATGCCGGCCATCTGATATTCATATTCGAAATCGGCGACCGCGCGCAGGCCGCGCACGATCATGCTGGCGCCCTGGCGCTCGGCAAAGTCCATCAGCAGCGAATCGAACGCGACCACGTCGATCTCGCCCGCGATGCCGGCGACCTCGCGCCGGACCATCGCCAGCCGTTCCTCGACGGCGAACATCGGGTTCTTCGACGGATTGGTGGTGACGCCGATGACCAGCCGGTCGACCAGCTTCGCGCCGCGGCGGATGATGTCCATATGGCCGAGCGTGATCGGATCGAAGGTGCCGGGATAGACGCCGGTGCGGATGGTCATGGGTTCAGGCTCCCCTAACGAAACTCATCGGTCCCGCTCGAGCGTGTAGCGGGCGATGTCGCGCAGCAGATCGGCTTCGGCACCGAAACTGCGCAGGTGATCGATCGCCTGATCGACCAGCAGCTGCGCCTGTTCGCGCGCGCGCGGCAGGCCGAGCAGGGTGAGGAAGGTTTCCTTGCCGGCCGCCTCGTCCTTGCGCAGCTGCTTGCCGACCGCCGCCTCGTCGCCCTCGACGTCGAGGATGTCGTCGGCGATCTGGAAGGCGAGGCCGATGTCGCGGGCATAGCCGCGCAGGCCGGTGCGCCCCTCCACCGGTACGCGGCCGAGGATCGCGCCGGCCTCGACCGAACAGGCGATCAGCGCGCCGGTCTTGAGCGCCTGGAGCCGCGTGACGGTGGCGAGATCGAAGCTGGATTGCTCGGCGGCAAGGTCCATCATCTGCCCGCCGGCCATGCCCGCCGGGCCGGCGGCGCGGGCGAGATCGGCGACCAGTTCGGCGCGCGTGAACGGATCGGCATGAGTCGCGGGGTCGGCGAGGATCTCGAAGGCGAGCGCGTGGAGGCAATCGCCGGCGAGGATCGCGGTCGCCTCGTCGAACGCGCGGTGCACGGTGGGCTTGCCGCGGCGCAGGTCGTCGTCGTCCATCGCCGGCAGATCGTCATGGATCAGCGAATAGACATGGATGCACTCGATCGCGGTCGCGGCGCGGGCGGTGCAGGCGCGGTCGACGCCGAACAGCCGCGCGGTGGCGAAGACCAGCAGCGGCCGCAGCCGCTTGCCGCCGCCGATCGCGGCGTGGCGCATCGCTTCATAGAGGCGCGCGCGCGGATCGGCCGGGACGGGGAGCAGCAGGTCGAACTGGCGATCGACCTCCGCCGCGACGTCGCGCAGCGCGGCTTCGAGCGTCAGTGAGGCATCGGCCACCGCGAGCGTCATCCTGCCGCGAAGGGGGTCGTGCCGGTGACATTGCCCGACGAATCGGCGCGCACCTGCTCGATCCGCGCCTGCGCCGCGTCGAGCCGCGCCTGGCACAGCTTGCGCAGCCGGTCGCCCTCCTCATACAGGCTGATCGCCTGGTCGAGCGGCACCTCGCCGCTTTCGAGCCGGCCGACGATCGTTTCGAGTTGCTTGAGCGCTTCCTCGAACGAAAGCGCGGCGGGGTCAGGCTGGCCGGTCATGGCGCCCGCTATGCGCCGGGGGTTGAACCAATTCAACCTCCCGCTATGCCCCCGGCCGGGGATGGCCGAGCGAGACGCGACATGTTTACCAGCATCAATCCGGCGACGAACGCGCAGGGCGAGACATTCGCGGCGCTGGACCAGGACGGCATCGACCTTGCGCTGAACCGCGCCGCGACCGCGTTTCGCGGCTGGCGGGTGAGCGGGATCGACCGGCGCGTCGCGCTGTTGCACGCAATCGCCGACCGGTTCGACGCCGACAAGCGGCACCTGGCGCAAGTGGCGACGCGCGAGATGGGCAAGACGCTGGCCGCCGCGGTGGCGGAGATCGAGAAATGCGTCGCGGCGTTTCGCTATTATGCCGACCATGGCCCGGCGCATCTGGCGCCGATCGAAGTGGCGGGCGCGGTGTCGCACTGGCAGCCGCTGGGGCCGGTGCTGGCGGTGATGCCGTGGAACTTCCCCTATTGGCAGGTGGTGCGCTGGCTGGCGCCGACGATCCTGGCGGGCAATGTCGGGCTGCTCAAGCACGCCTCGCTGACGCAGGGCTGCGCCGCGCTGCTCCAGCGGACGGTGCAGGCGGCGGGCGCGCCGGACGGGCTGTTCCAGAATTTGCCGGTCAAGTCGGACAAGGTGGCGCGGATCATCGCCGATCCGCGTATCGCGGCGGTGACGCTGACCGGCAGCGAGGGGGCCGGCGCGCAGGTCGCGCAGGCGGCGGGCAAGGCGCTCAAGAAAGTGGTGCTGGAGCTGGGCGGATCGGACCCGTTCATCGTGATGCCCTCGGCCGACCTCGACCTGGCGGTGAAGACCGCGGTGAAGGCGCGCGTCCAGAATGCCGGACAGAGCTGCATCTGCGCCAAGCGGATGATCGTGCATCGCGACGTATATGATGCGTTCGTCGAGAAGTTCACGGCGGCGATGCGGGCGGTGAAGATCGGCGATCCGATGGCGGATGGGACCGAGATGGGACCGCTGTCGAGCGTCGGGCAGCGCGATACGGTGCTGGAACAGCTCGCGCGCGCGACGGCGAGCGGCGCGACGCTGGCGGGCGGCGAGAAGATCGAGCGCGACGGGGCGTGGATGACGGCGGGCGTGCTGACCGGTGTCGATCCCGATGCGGACTTCGCGCAGGAGGAGATTTTCGGGCCGGTGGCGATGGTGTTCCGCGCCGACGATATCGACGCGGCGATCGCGCTGGCGAACGACGTGCCGTTCGGCCTGGGATCGAGCGTGTGGACGTCCGACAGTCAAGAGATCGACCGCTTCGTGCGCGATATCGAGGCGGGGATGGTGGCGGTGAACCAGATGCTTTCCTCGATTCCCGGCGCGCCGTTCGGCGGGATCAAGCGATCGGGCCATGGCCGCGAACTGGGGCCGTGGGGGCTGCACGAGCTGATGAATTTGAAGACGGTGATGATGGCTTGACCTCAATTCCATTTGCGTCACCCCGGGCTTGACCCGGGGCCCAGCTGCCTTCGAGGTCGCAAGAAGAAGCTGGGCCCCGGGTCAAGCCCGGGGTGACGATGAAGAGGCCTCGGCCGCGATCTCCAGCAACAGGTCCTTGCGGCTCAACTTGCCGATCATCGTCTTGGGCAGCTTGTCGCGGATCACCACGGCATCGACGCGCTCGTGCTTGCCGAGCTGGGGGTTGAGCCAGTCGTGCAGTTGCTGGCCGGTGACGGGATCGGCCTCCTCGTTCAGCGCGACATAGGCGCGCGGCACTTCGCCGCGATAGGCGTCGGGCATGCCGACGACCAGTGCCTCCTTCACCGCGGGGTGGCGGTACAGCACGTCCTCGATATGTTTGGGGAACACCTTGAAGCCGCCGACCGCGATCATGTCCTTCAGGCGATCGACGATGCGGATGAAGCCGTCTTCGTCGATCTGGCCGACATCGCCGGTGCGCAGCCAGCGCCGGCCGCCTTCGTCGGTGCAGAAGGTGCTTTCGTCGGTTTCCGGCCGATCCCAATAGCCCTGCATGATCTGCGGGCCGGCCAGGACGATCTCGCCCGGCTCGCCGTGCGGCGCGGGCCGGCGCGGGTCCTCCTTGTCGACCAGGCGGACGCGGGTGGCGATGATCGGCTGGCCGATCGTGCCGGCCTTGCCCTCGCCGCGATAGGGGTTGGCGGAGACGACGCCCGAGCTTTCCGACAGGCCATAGCCCTCGATCAGCCGCGCGCCGGTCGCGGCCTCGAACCGGGTCTTGAGCTCGGCGGGCAGGGGGGCGCCGCCCGAGATGCAATATTTGACGCTCGACCAGTCGGTGCCGGCCATCTTGGGATGATCGAGCAGCGCCTGGAACATCGTCGGCACGCCGGGGAGCGCGTGCGGGCGGGTGCGGTTGATCGCGTCCAGTGCCTGCGCGCCGTCGAAGCGCGGCAGCATCACGATCTCGCCGCCGGCGATCACCGTGCGGTTGAGCACGCAGGTGTTGGCGAAGACGTGGAAGAAGGGGAGGACGCCCAGCACCTTGTCATGCGTGGTGCCGAGATCGGGATCGAGCCGGGCGACCTGGCGCGCGTTGGCGGACAGGTTCTGGTGCGTGAGCATCGCGCCCTTGGGCACGCCGGTGGTGCCGCCGGTATACTGGATCAGCGCGAGATGCGTTTGCGGGTCGATGTGCGGGGTGGGGCAGGCGCCGTCATTGGCGATCAGTTTCGAGAAGGCGAGGATGCGCGGATCGTCGGGCTTTTCGGCGACCTCCTTGCCCTTGAACATACGGTAGAGCAGCGACTTGGCCGGGGGCAGCGCGCCGGCGACCGAGCCGACGACGAGCCGTTCGAGGCTGCTGGCCGCCAGCACCTTGAGCGCGGTGGGCAGCAGGGCGGTGGCGCTGAGCGTGAAGAGCAGGCGCGTGCCCGAATCCGCCACCTGCGCCTCCAGTTCCTCGACCGAATAGAGCGGCGAGAAATTGACCACCGTCGCGCCGAGCTTGAGGATGCCGTAATAGGCCGCGACGTAATGCGGCACGTTGGGCAGGAACAGCCCGATGCGGTCGCCCGGGCCATAGCCCAGCGCGGCGAGGCCGCAGGCGACGCGGTTGGCGCCGTCGAGCGTCTCGGCATAGCTGTAATGCCGGCCCAGGAAATCGAGCAGCGGCGCGTCGCCCATATGCCGCGCCGATTCCTCGAACGCCGCGGCCATCGACAGCGGTGGGAGCTGCTGGTCCCAGGGGCCGGGGTGACGATAGGCGGTGCGCCAGGCCTGCTCGGGATCGTTCATTTACAGAAGTGTAAGCAGGCCGTGCGGCAAGTCAACGCGATGGCAACGCAACACGGCTTCAGGGCAGTGCGATCCGCGCCGCGCGCTTCCAGCTGTGCAGATAGGAAAAGGCGACCACGCCCAGATCGATCCTGGTCTCGATCCGGCTGACCGCCGTGCCCGTGGCGTCGTGGATGATGCGGATGTCGGCGATCGGGTTGGACAGGGCGATCAGCGCCAGCACTGCCAGGCCGCCGCTCGCCATCACGATCCTGCGCCTGTCCAAGCTGTTCATCGCCGCCTCCCTGAGCGGACGATCATTACGCGCACGATCGCCGAACTGCAACTGAACCGGGCGACCTGTCGTTCAAGTGATTTGTTCTCCTGCGCAAGCAGGGGGCCACGGCCCGCAGCGCACTGCTTGCGATCCTGGACCCCAGCTTGCGCAGGGGGACAAGGCCAGAAATCAGGCGGCGAGCGGCGCGGCGCGTGCCCGGTCCCGCCCGGCCGATTTGGCGGCGTACAGCGCGGCGTCGGCGGCGCGGTACAGCGATTTCCAGTCGGGCTCGCTGGTCAGCGGGCCGGTGGCGGTGCCGATGCTGGCGGTGACGCGCAGGTCGAACGGCATGCGCGTGGCGCGCAGCCGGGCGAGCAGCGGGTTGGGATCGAGCGCATGGCCGGCATCGGCGACCACCGCGAATTCCTCGCCGCCGATCCGCGCGACGACCGCGCCGGTCGGGGCGAGCGCGCGCAAGGTGCGGGCGACGGCGCGCAGCACCTCGTCGCCGCCGTCATGGCCGAGTGTCTCGTTGACCTGCTTGAAATGGTCGAGGTCGAGGATCAGCAGCGTTTGCGGCCCGTCGCGCCCGATCGCCGAGGCCAGGAAGGCGCGGCGGTTGAGCAGCCCGGTGAGCGGATCGGTATCGGCGAGGCGGCGCGCGACCGTCTCCGCCGCCACCGCCTCGTCACGCTCGCGGCTGAGCAGGCGGATGCGATAGGCGATCGCGACCGACGAGATCAGCGCCTCTGCCGCCATCGACAGGATCGTCGAATTGTCGAGCCAGAAGCTCCACGGGACGATCCCGAAATTGGCGAAGATGCGCAGCGAGGCCGCGAAGATCGGCAGCGCCCAGGCAAAGGCGAACAGCCACAGGAAATTGGATCGCGCACGCCACGCCTGCCACAGGATCGCGCCGACGGTGACGAGCACGCCGACGAACATCCAGGTATAGAGCGGATCGACATAGCGCACGCCGACCGGCGCGATGGCGGTGAAGGCGAGGCCGGCGCCGAGCAGCGCCGCCACGGTGATGCGTATCGCCAGCCGCAGCCTGGGGCCGAACACATGCGCTTCGAAAAAGGCGCGCGCGAACAGCAGCGCCGATGCGCTGGCGAGCGTCAGCAGCACATAGTTGAGCCGCATCCGATCGTTGTTGTCGATCGCCGGCCACAGCCAGGCCACCGCGCCCGACGAGGTGAAGGTATAGGCGATCAGCGACGTCACCATCGCGCAATAGGCAAGCTGGAACCGGTGCCGCAGCGACGCCCACAGCGCGAGGTTATAGACCAGCAGCGCGAAGGCGAGCCCGCCAAAGGCCGCATAGACCGCCGCCATCATCAGGTTCGAATGATGGCTCTGCGCCGCGCTGGCGAGGCGCGCGCCGATCAGGATCCCGCGCATGTTGGCGGCGCCCTCGACCTTCCACATCAGCCGCTGAACCTTTGCGCCGCGGCGCGGCAGCGGATATTCGACGATCGCGCCGAGCTGAAGGCGCCGCGACAGGGTGGCGCGATCGTCGCGCATCGTGGCGAGGTGGCCGTCGGCATAGCGGACATGCAAGGTCAGCGCCTGCTGCCACAGGCTGCCGCTGCGGGCGACCAGCGGCTGGCGCGAGCGCGAGCGCAGGTCGATCGGGTTCGAGATCGCCCAATAATCGCCGGGGCCGAACGCGGTCTGTTTCGTCCGGCAATCGAACTTTTCGGGGTGGCGGATCAGGCGCGCCGGATCGTCGCCGGGCCGGGCGCGCAGGATGCATATCTTGAGCTCGCGTCCCACCGGCCCCGCGCCGAAGCCCGCCGCCTCGGCGCGTCCGGGCGCGCCGAACAGGACGAACAAGGCGATCGTCGCGGATGCAATCCACCAGGCGAACTTCATCCGCATGGCTGAAGCTGTACCTGCGGTGAACGAACAACTCGTAAAGATTACACCGGCTTATCCGCAAGGGCGGGCCGCGGCCCGCCCCCGGGGAATTACCGCGTCCTGGCCGCCACCTTTTTCCGGCCGCCGCCCTTTTTCGGGCGTTTCGGCGCGGCGGGGACGATCGCGAAGCTCAGCGCATTGTCCTTGAGCTTCACCTCGACCTCGCCGCCATGGACCAGCTTGCCGAACAGCAATTCCTCGGCCAGCGGCTGCTTGATCTTCTCCTGAATGAGGCGGCCCATCGGGCGCGCGCCATAGAGCTTGTCATAGCCGCGTTCGGTGAGCCACGCCTTCGCCGCCTCGTCCAGGTTGATATGGACGCCGCGGTCGGCGAGTTGCAGTTCGAGCTGGAGGATGAACTTCTCCACCACCCGCTCGACCACCTTGGGCGGCAGATAATCGAACGGCACGATCGCATCGAGGCGATTGCGGAATTCGGGGGTGAACAGCTTCTTCACCGCCTCTTCCTGCACGTCGTCGCGGCTGAGTTCGCCGAAGCCGATGCTCTCGCGCGCCATGTCGGACGCGCCGGCATTGGTGGTCATGATGAGGATCGTGTTGCGGAAATCGACGGTCTTGCCGTGATGGTCGGTCAGCTTGCCGTTGTCCATCACCTGCAACAGGATGTTGAACAGGTCGGGATGCGCCTTTTCGACCTCGTCCAGCAGCAGCACGCTGTGCGGATTCTGGTCGACCGCATCGGTCAGCAGGCCGCCCTGGTCATAGCCGACATAGCCCGGCGGCGCGCCGATCAGGCGGCTGACGCTGTGGCGCTCCATATACTCGGACATGTCGAAGCGTTGCAGCGGGATGCCGAGGATCTCCGCGAGCTGGCGCGCCACCTCGGTCTTGCCGACGCCGGTCGGCCCGCTGAACAGATAGTTGCCGATCGGCTTGCTCGGATCGCGCAGGCCCGCGCGGCTCAGCTTGATCGCGGAGGACAGCACCTCGATCGCCTTGTCCTGGCCGAACACGACGCGCTTGAGATCGGTTTCGAGGCTGGCGAGGACGCGCGTGTCGTCGGCCGACACCGTCTTCGGCGGAATGCGCGCCATCGTCGCAATGACCTGCTCGATCTCCTTGGGGGTGATCGTCTTCTTGCGCCTGGACGGCGGCACCAGCATCTGCATCGCGCCGACTTCGTCGATCACGTCGATCGCCTTGTCGGGCAGCTTGCGGTCATTGATGTAGCGCGCCGACAGCTCCACCGCCGACCGGATCGCGTCGGGCGTGTATTTGACCGCGTGATGGTCCTCGAACGCGGTGCGCAGCCCGGCCAGGATCTTCACCGTATCCTCGATCGTCGGCTCGTTGACGTCGATCTTCTGGAACCGGCGCAGCAGCGCGCGGTCCTTCTCGAAATGGTTGCGGAATTCCTTGTAGGTGGTCGATCCGATGCAGCGGATCGAGCCGCCCGACAGCGCGGGCTTGAGCAGGTTCGACGCATCCATCGCGCCGCCGCTGGTGGCGCCGGCGCCGATCACGGTGTGGATCTCGTCGATGAACAGGACGGCATGCGGCAGCTTTTCCAGCTCGCTGACGACCTGTTTCAGCCGTTCCTCGAAATCGCCGCGATAGCGCGTGCCGGCGAGCAGCGCGCCCATGTCGAGCGAATAGATCACCGCTTCCTTGAGCACCTCGGGCACATCGCCCTCGACGATCTTGCGCGCCAGGCCTTCGGCGATCGCGGTCTTGCCGACGCCGGGATCGCCGACATAGAGCGGATTGTTCTTGGACCGGCGGCACAGGATCTGGACGGTGCGGTCGACCTCGGGACCGCGACCGATCAGCGGATCGACCTTGCCGGCCTTGGCCTTTTCGTTGAGGTCGACGGTGAACTGCTTGAGCGCGGATTCGCTCTTCTTGCCGCCGTCGTTCTTGGCCGCCTTCTCCTCCTCGACGCCCTTGGGCGGCGAGGCTTCGGTCGGCGCCGAGCCCTTGCCGACGCCGTGGCTGATGAAGCTGACCGCGTCGAGCCGGCTCATGTCCTGCTGCTGCAGGAAATAGACGGCATAGCTCTCACGCTCGCTGAACAGGGCGACGAGCACATTGGCGCCGGTCACCTCGTCGCGGCCCGAGGACTGGACGTGCAGGATCGCGCGCTGGACGACGCGCTGGAAGCCGCTGGTGGGCGAGGGGTCGGTCTGCTGGTCGACGCGCAGCGCCTGCAGCTCGGTGTCGAGATAATGCGCCACGGTGGTCTTGAGCTCGCCCAGGTCGACGCCGCACGAGCTCATCACCTTGGACGCATGCTCGTCGTCGACCAGCGCGAGCAGGAGATGCTCGAGCGTCGCATATTCGTGACGGCGCGAGCTGGCCGCTTCCAGCGCGCGGTGCAGGGTGGATTCGAGGGCGGAGGCGAAACTAGGCATTCGGATACAACTCCAGTCGGACCGTCAGGTTACGCGGCCCGTCTTTTCCAATGTTGGAAGTGCGGCGCGCCTCATCAAGCTCCTGCGCATCAAGCGCGATGGCCCCGCACCGGAGTTCGACGGCGTTGCGCCCCTGCTCCGATGCGACGCTCATCGCTTGAATAGCGAGTCGGCGCTTGCACGATGGTGAACGGCGCGTTCCTTCTTTTGCCGGCAGCGTGCGATTTCGGCTTCCAAAAGCGCGATCCGTTCGTCCAGCTCCTCGACCGAAAAGGGGTCGAGATCCTGGCGGCCGAGCTGCGCGGCGGGATCGTCTTTCCGGCGGGGAAGATCGTCCAGTTCCATTGCAGTGCAGCGTTGACCGGAGAGCGGGCGATGTCAATAACGCCCCAGCGCAAAAGGGGCCAGCGCGCCCGGCGCGCAAAAATCGGGGGACCACGTGACGCTGCCGGACATCATGCGAGCGATCGACCCCGAAACGCCGGGCGGGCCGGAGGTGCTGGTCGAGGTGCGACGCCCGGTGCCGCAACCGGGGGCGGGCGAGGTGCTGATCCGCGTCGCCGCGGCGGGGGTCAACCGGCCCGATGTGATCCAGCGGATGGGCGCCTATCCGCCGCCGCCGGGCGTCACCAGCATTCCGGGGCTGGAGATCGCGGGCGAGGTGGTGGCGATCGGGGACGAGGTGCCGCCCGAAGTGATCGGCCAGCCGATGTGCGCGCTGATCGCCGGTGGCGGCTATGCCGAATATGCGGTCGCGCCGCTGGGCCAGTGCCTGCCGGTGCCCGCGGCGCTGACGATGGCGCAAGCGGCGGCGATGCCCGAGACGCTGTTCACCGTGTGGACCAATTTGTTCGAGCGCGGCTATGCGAGCGAGGGCGATACCGTGCTGGTGCATGGCGGGACGAGCGGGATCGGCACGATGGCGATTTCGCTGTGCAACCTGTTCGGGGTGAAGGTGATCGTGACCGCGGGCAGCGACGACAAGGTTGCCGCTTGTCTGGCGCATGGCGCGGATCACGCGATCAATTACAGGGCCGAGGATTTCGTCGCGCGCGTCAAGGCGTTGACCGCGGGGCGCGGGGTCGATGTCGTGCTCGACATGGTCGGCGGCGATTATGTCGCGCGCAACATGCAATGCATGGCCGACGATGGCCGGCATGTGTCGATCGCGGTGCAGGGCGGGATGCAGGCGAGCGTGCCGGTGTTCGAGATCATGCGGCGCCGTCTGACGCTGACCGGATCGACGCTGCGCGCGCGCGACGTGGCGTTCAAGACGCTGGTCGCCGACGAACTGGCGCGCACGGTATGGCCGCATGTCGAGGCCGGGCGACTGAAGCCGGTGATCGACCACGTCTTTCCGCTGGCGCAGGCGGCCGAGGCGCATCGCCGGATGGAATCGGGCGCACATGTCGGCAAGATCGTGCTGGAGATCGCATGAGCGAGCTGGTGCTTCACGAATATGCCGCGTCGGGAAACTGCTACAAGATCCGGCTGACCGCGGCGCTGGCCGGCAAGCCGCTGGCGCGGCGCGAATACGACATCATGAAGGGCGAGACGCGGACGCCCGAATTTCTGGCGAACGTCAATGCGAACGGCCGCATCCCGGTGTTGCAGGCGGGCGACCGCTTCCTGCCGGAAAGCAATGCCGCCTGCGTGTATCTCGCCGAGGGCACCGCGCTGATCCCGGCCGATCCGTTCGACCGGGCCGACATGCTGCGCTGGATGTTCTGGGAACAGTATAATCACGAACCCAATATCGCGACGGTGCGGTTCTGGATGGGATGGATCGGTGAGGCGAAGCTGAGCGACCTCCAGCGTGCGCTGCTGCCGGGCAAGCGCGAGGGCGGTATCGCCGCGCTCAAGCTGATGGACGAGCATCTGGCGGGCCGCGCGTGGTTCGTCGGCGACGGGCCGACACTCGCCGATATCTGCCTCTATGCCTATACGCATGTCGCGGAGCAGGGCGGCTTTCCGCTCGAGCCGTGGCCGGCGGTGCGCGCCTGGATCGCGCGGGTCGAGCGGCAAGCGGGCTATATTGGCATCGGGGCGTGACAGTGCGGTGACGGCCGGGCGCGGTCGGCTGTAACATTTCCAGGCCATTGGCCACCTCGGGCAAGGACATTGCGGGGCGCAGATGGCCACGATCACTCGGCTTCCGTTCGACGGGCACGTCGCCGATCCTTCCGATTTCACCGCCGCCGATCCGTCGATACCGGAGCGGGTGCCAGAGGGACTTTGTGGCGGCGGGCGCAAGCAGTACCGCACGATCTGGATCAGCGACATCCATCTCGGCACGCGCGGCTGCAATGCCGAAATGCTGATCGACTTTCTCGACCATGTCGACAGCGAGACGATCTATCTGGTCGGCGACATCATCGACGGGTGGCAGCTCAAACGGAAATTCTACTGGCCCGCCGCGCACAACGACATCGTGTGGCGCATCCTCAAACGCGCCAAGCGCGGCGCGCGGGTGATCTACATCCCCGGCAACCATGACGAGATCTTCCGCCAGTTCAGCGGGCTCAATTTCGGCGGGGTCGAGATCAAGCGGCAGGCGATCCACCACACCGCCGACGGCCGCCGCCTGCTGGTGCTGCACGGCGACGAGTTCGACGCGATCACGCTGTCGCACCGCTGGCTCGCACATGTCGGCGACGCCGCGTACAGCGCGGTGATGGCATTGAACCGCTGGTGCAACAGATACCGGCGCTGGCGCGGGCTGCCCTATTGGTCGCTCAGCAAGCACGCCAAGCAGAAGGTCAAGAACGCGGTCGAGTTCATCTGCGGGTTCGAGGAGATCCTCGCCAGGGAAGCCGGCGCGCGCGGCGTGGACGGCGTGATCGCCGGGCATATCCACACCGCCGGGATGCGCACGATCGGCGGCATCGACTATTATAACGACGGCGACTGGGTCGAGGGTTGCACCGCCCTGGTCGAGCATCATGACGGCCGCATGGAAATCCTCCATTGGGCCGACGAGATCGCGGCGCGTGTTCACGAAAATGGTGCCGGCGGCCCGGAACGGGTCGAGGCGCTGGCGGCGGCCTGAGCTGGACACGCCGATGCGGATCGCGATCGTGACCGATGCCTGGGAGCCCCAGGTGAATGGCGTGGTCCGCACGCTGCAATCGGTGCGCGACGTGCTGGAACGCCAGGGGCACCAGGTGCTGGTGATCTCGCCCGGCCGGTTCCATTCGATCCCGTGCCCCACCTATCCCGAAATCCGGCTGGCGATGGTGGGCAGCCGGACGATCGGCGACCTGCTCGACCCATTCTCGCCGCATGCCGTGCATCTGGCGACCGAAGGGCCGGTGTGCGTCGCGGCGCGGCGCTGGTGCCTCAGGCGCGATTTTCCCTTCACCACCGCCTATCACACTCAGTTTCCCGACTATGTCGAGGCGCGATCGGGCGTGCCCGCGCTATGGGTGTGGCGCTATATCCGCTGGTTCCACGAACCCGCCCAGGCGATCCTCGCCTCGACCGAATCGACCCGCGCGGCGTTGCGCGCGCACGGGCTTGCCCAGGTGCGGCATTGGGGGCGCGGCGTCGATCTGTCGTGCTTCCGGCCCGGCCTGCCACCGCATCCGGCGATCACCGGCCTGCCCGGCCCGGTGCAGCTCTATGTCGGCCGGGTCGCCGTCGAGAAGAATCTCGAAGCGTTTCTGGCAAGCGGCCATCCGGGGACGAAGATCGTGGTGGGCGACGGGCCGGCGCGCCGCGCGCTGGCGGCGAAATATCCCGATGCGCGTTTCCTGGGGCCGATGTTCGGCGCGGAACTCGCCAGCGCCTATGCCGCCGCCGATGTGTTGGTGTTTCCCAGCCGGACCGACACGTTCGGCCTGGTGATGATCGAGGCGCTGGCCTGCGGCACGCCGGTCGCCGCCTATCCGGTGACCGGGCCGGTGGACATATTGACGCCGCAGACCGGCGCGATGGACGAACATCTCGACCTGGCGATCGCCGCCGCGCTGACCCGCGATCGCGCGGCCTGCGCCGCCCATGGCCGGGGGTTCACCTGGCAGGCGAGCGCGCGCCAGTTCCTCGCCGCGCTGGCCCCGCTGGGGGCGACACGCGCGGCCTGACCCCGCGGAACGGGTGAAACCAGGCGCCTGCTTTCGGCGTTGCCCAGTCCACTGACATAGTTTTGCGACATTCTCGTGGGAAAGGCTTGGTCCCGCCGACCGGCGATCCTAGCGCGCGTGGTAAAATGCGATCCATCCTCATCCTGTTCGCGCCCGCGCTGCTCGTCGCGGCATGCGGCGGTGGCGATTCCGCGCAGAAAAAGGGGCGGGAGGCGCCGCTGGTCACGCTCGCGCCGGTCCAGTCCGCGCGCTTCGTCGATCGCATCGACGCGGTCGGCACGGCGCGCGCCAACGAACAGGTGACGCTGACCGCGCCGGTCACCCAGCGGATCGAACGGCTGAATTTCGACGACGGCGCCTATGTCGGCCGGGGCCAGGTGATCGCCGTGCTGACACAGGGCCAGCAACAGGCGCAGCTGGCACAGGCCGCCGCCGTCCAGCGCGAGGCGCAGCAGCAGTTGCGGCGGCTCGAGGCACTCAAGGCGCGCGGCTTCGCGACGCGCAGCGCGGTCGATGCGCAGGTCGCGCTGGAAGGACAGGCGCGCGCGCAGGCGGCCGAGGCGCGCGCGACGATCGCCGATCGGGTGGTGCGTGCGCCGTTCGGCGGCTGGGTCTCGCTGCGCAACATCTCGGCCGGCGCGGTGGTGGGCGCGGGCGCGGAGATCGTGACGGTCAGCGACATCAGCCGCATCAAGCTCGACTTCGCGGTGCCCGAAACCCTGCTCGCGCGCGTGCGGCCGGGGCAGCCGATCCAGGCGGTCGCCGCGGCCTATCCCGACCAGCCGTTTCGCGGCACGATCGCGACGGTCGATCCGGTGCTGAACCCGCAGACCCGCGCCGCGACGGTGCGCGCGGTGCTGGCCAATGGCGACCGCAAGCTGAAACCCGGCATGCTGCTGACCGTGAGCATCGAGGCCGCGGCGCGCACCGCGCCGGCGGTTCCCGAACTCGCCATCGTCGGCGAAGGCGAGCAAAGCTACGTGTTCACCGTCGAGAACGGCAAGGCGAAACGGCTGAAGGTCGTCACCGGCCTGCGCCAGGACGGGCTGGTCGAGATCCGCGCCGGCCTGCGCGCGGGCCGGCGCGTGGTGACCGAGGGCGTGGTCAAGATCGCCGAGGGGCAGCAGGTGCGCACCGGCCCCGCCCCGAACGGGGAACGGCCAAGGGGCGACAACGGCAAGGGCGGCGGCTGATGCAGCTGTCCGACGTCTCGGTCCGGCGGCCGGTGTTCGCCGCGGTGCTGGCGATCCTGCTGACGATCGTGGGCGTGGTCGCGTTCATGAACCTGTCGGTCCGCGAATATCCCGACACCGACCCGCCGATCGTCTCGGTCCAGACCGTCTATACCGGCGCCGCCGCCAGCGTGGTCGAATCGCGCATCACCCAGCCGATCGAGGATGCGCTGTCGGGGATCGAGGGCATCCAGACGATCACGTCGCAATCGCGCGACGGATCGTCCAACATCTCGATCGAGTTCCGCCCCGGCCGCGACATCGATTCCGCGGCGAACGACGTGCGCGACCGCGTGGGCAGCGTGACCCAGGACCTGCCCGAAGAGGCGCTGGCGCCCGAAGTGCGCAAGGTCGATGCCGATGCCAGCCCGATCATGTTCGTCGTGATCTCGCGCCCCGGCTGGTCGCGGCTGCAATTGTCCGACTATGTCGACCGCAACCTGGTCGATCGCTTCAGCACGATCGACGGGGTGGCGCGCGTTTTCGTCAGTGGCGAGGCGCGTCCGTCGATGCGCGTCTGGCTCGACGCCGCCCGGCTCACCGCGTTCGGGCTGACCCCCGCCGATGTCGAGACCGCGCTGCGCACGCAGAATGTCGAGCTGCCCGCCGGCCGCATCGAATCGCGGCAACAGAATGTGACGTTGCGGGTCGATCGCCCCTATGCCTCGCCGGACAGCTTCACGCGCCTGATCGTCGGGCGCGGCGCCGACGGCTATCTGGTCCGGCTGGGCGATGTCGCGCGGGTCGAGCAGGAGGCGGAAAATCCCTATTCCACCTTCCGCCTGAACGGCGGGTCGGCCGTCGGGCTGGCCATCATCCGCCAATCGGGCGCCAACACGCTGCAGGTCGCCGATGCGGCCAGGGCGGCGATGGCCGAGATTTCCAGGGACCTGCCCGAAGGCATGACCATGGCGGTGGGGTCGGACGATTCGCAGTTCATCGGCCGCGCGATCGAGGGCGTGTGGCATACGCTGGCCGAGGCGGCGGTGCTGGTGGTGCTGGTGATCTTCCTGTTCCTGGGATCGTGGCGCGCCACGCTGATCCCGGCGGTGACGGTGCCGATCTGCCTGCTCGGCGCGTTCGCGGTGCTGTGGGCGTTCGGCTTTTCGATCAACCTGCTGACGCTGCTGGCGCTGGTGCTGGCGATCGGGCTGGTGGTGGACGACGCGATCGTGGTGCTTGAGAATGTCTATCACCGGATCGAGGCGGGGGAGGCGCCGCTGGTGGCGGCGTTCGCGGGCACGCGGCAGGTGGGCTTCGCGGTCATCTCGACCACGCTGGTCGTCTGTGCGGTGTTCGTGCCGATCTGTTTCCTGTCGGGCCAGACCGGCCTGTTGTTCCGCGAGCTGGCGGTGGCGATGATCGGCGCGGTCGCCTTTTCCGGCTTCCTCGCGCTCAGCCTGACGCCGATGCTGTGTTCCAAGATGCTGAGGAAGGAGACGCGCGGCCGCTTCACCGGCTGGGTCGATGACCGGTTCCAGCGGCTCGAACGGCGCTATGGCGAGCTGCTCGACCGCGCGATCGGCCGCCCGTTGCTCCCGCTGATCGGGGTGGCGGCGTTCCTGGGCATCGCGACGCTCGGCTTCCTGTCGCTCCAGTCGGAACTGGTGCCGGCCGAGGATCAGGGCGCGTTGCAGGTGCAGATCAGCGCGCCCGAAGGGACGGGCTTCGACCAGATGGACCGCTATGCCGGCAAGGTGCAGGAAAAGCTGATGCCGATGGTCGGCAAGGACGCGGTCCGCACGATGATTACCCGCGTGCCCGGCGGGTTCGGATCGAGCGACGATTTCAACAGCGCCAACTTCATCGTCTTCCTGAAACCCTGGGAGGATCGCGAGACGACCACCCAGGCCGTCGCGCAACGGATCAACCGCATCCTGTCGAACGAGCCGGCGGTGCGCGGCAACGCGCAGGTGCGATCGGCGCTGGGCCGCGGGCGCGGACAGCCGATCGGCTTCGTGCTGGCGGGTACGACCTATGAAGGGCTGGCGGCGGCGCGCAACCGCATCCTGGCGGCGGCGGCGCGCAATCCGGGGATCGTCAACCTCGATTCCGATTACAAGGAAACCAAGCCGCAGCTGCGCATCGACGTGGACACGGCGCGCGCCGGCGACCTGGGCGTGTCGGTCAACGACGTCAGCCAGGCGCTGCAGACGCTGCTCGGTTCGCGCCGCGTTTCCACCTATGTCGATCGCGGCGAGGAATATCGCGTGATCGTGCAGGCGGACGCCGCCGGCCGCTCGACGCTCGCCGATCTGGCGCAGATCAACGTGCGCGCGCGCGACGGCGGGCAGATCCCGTTGTCGAACCTGGTCCGCACGCGCGAGGTTTCGGGCCCGCGCGACCTTGGCCGCTACAACAAGCTGCGCGCGATCACGCTGTCGGGCGGCCTCGCGCCCGGCTATTCGCTGGGGCAGGCGTTGCGCTTCCTGCAGGATCAGGCGGCGCAATCGCCCGAGGTGATCGCCGTCGGCTATCGCGGCGAGAGCCAGTCGTTCATCGAGACCGGCGGATCGATCCTGCTGGTGTTCGGCCTGACCATCCTGATCGTCTATCTGGTGCTGGCCGCGCAGTTCGAAAGCTTTGTCCACCCCGGCGTCATCATCATGACGGTGCCGCTGGCGGTGGCCGGCGGCGTGGCCGGCCTGTTCCTGTTCGGCAAGACGCTCAACCTCTACAGCCAGGTCGGCATCGTCATGCTGGTCGGCCTGGCGGCCAAGAACGGCATCCTGATCGTCGAATTCGCCAACCAGCTGCGCGACGAGGGCAAGGAAATCGCCGAGGCGATCCGCATGGCCTCGGCCCGCCGCCTGCGCGCGATCCTGATGACGTCGATCGCGACCGCGGCGGGCGCGGTGCCGCTGATGATCGCCAGCGGCGCGGGGGCCGCCGCGCGCCAGGCGATCGGCGTGGTGATCGTGTTCGGCGTGATCCTGGCGACGCTCATCACGCTGTTCCTGATCCCGATCCTCTACAGCAGGCTTGCGAAGTGGACCGGTTCGCCCCAAGCAGTGAGCCGCGAGCTGGACGCCGCGATGGGAGCGCCCCAGCCCGCGGAGTGACGCTGCGTAAAGAGGACGTGCATGGAGATCGCATCCAAGGGTCAGTTGCGCCTTGCCTATCTGCGCTGGGCGATCGTCACGGTGCCGTTCGTGCTTCTGTTGGGTTTCGCGTCGGGCCGGCTGGTGCCGAGCGGCGATGAGAATCTGTGGTATCAGCTGCTCCGCAAACCGGCCGAGACGCCGCCGGGCTGGGTGTTTCCGGTGGCCTGGACGACGCTCTATATCCTGATGGGGCTGGCGCTGGCGATGATCGTCAACGCGCGCGGATCGCGGCTGCGCGGACCGGCGCTGGCGCTGTTCGCGGCGCAGCTGGCGGCGAACCTCGCCTGGTCGCCGCTGTTCTTCGGCGCGCATGAGGTGTTCTGGGCGCTGGTGCTGATCCTGACGATCCTGGTGCTGGCCTTCGCCACGACGATCGTGTTCGGCCGCGTGCGCAAGGCGGCGGCGTGGCTGATGGTGCCCTATCTGATGTGGCTGAGCTTTGCGAGCATCCTCAACTACAAGATCGACGCGATGAACCCCAATGCCGAAACCCTTGTTCCAGGGGCGCAGGCACCCCAGATGAAGATCTGAAATCGTTTCAGCTTCGCTGAAACGGTCGCGGTGCCGGCCCGCTCCCCCACCCAGCGCCAGTACCTATGGGTGGCCGGGTGGGGGAGCGGGCCGACACCGCCATCCGGCAACGCCGGATCAACAACGAGGCGATCATGCAGAGCGACAACCGGGTTTTCGACGATTTCGTGAAGTTCGTGAACGGCGCGGCCGGCACCTTCGCGGGCATGGCGCGTGAGGGCGAGGCGGCGGCGCGCGAGCGGTTCAAGGGCTTTGTCGGCGGCATGGACTTCGTCGCGCGCGACGAGTTCGAAGCTGTGAAGGCGATGGCCGCGGCGGCGCGCGACGAGAATGACGCATTGCGCGCGCGGATCGAGGCCTTGGAGGCGAAGCTGGGCGGTGCGCAGGCACCGGCGAAGAAGGTGAAGCCGAAGAAGGGCGATGCCGATCCGGCGCTTTGACGCCCGCGCTTTTCCACATCTATTTCCGCTTTGTTCACCATGACTGCTTGTGCGGTGCAGCGCGCTCGTGGCACGCACGGATCTGGCAAGGGCCGGGCGGAGGGACGACCGGATGCTCGATGAGAGCGAATATGAGCGCGACGACGCCGCGCCGATCGACATGCTGGAAAGCTATTACGCCGCGCATGGCTGGAGCCATGAGCGCGAGGATGACGAGATCGTCGCGCGCGTAAAGGGCAGCTGGACCGAGTATGAGCTGCGCGCGATCTGGCGCGAGGACGATGGCGTGTTGCAGTTCCTGGCCTTTCCCGACGTGCGCGTGGCCGAGGAGCGGCGCGGCGACATCTATGAGGCGATCGGGCTGGTCAACGAACAATTGTGGGTCGGCCATTTCGAGCTGTGGTCGTCGAGCGGCATCCTGCTGTTCCGCCACGCCGCGATGATCGGCGGCGAGGAGGCCGGGGCGATGACGCTCGCCCAGACCGAGCTGCTGGTCGAGAGCGCGATCGACGAGTGCGAGCGTTTCTATCCGGTGTTCCAGTTCGTGCTGTGGGGCGGCAAGACCCCGCGCGAGGCGCTGGCCGCCGCGCTGATCGAGACCCAGGGCGAGGCCTGATCGTTCGCCCGCCACGGGGAACGCCCGTCGCGCCAAAGGGTTGAAGCGCCACACCCTTTGGATGGAGGCAGTGATGGCGACGACGACTCAGGCCCGCGACGGCAAGGGCCGGTTCAAGGAAGAAGGCGGCTGGAACGGGCTGGGCACGATCGCCGGCGCGGTCGCGGGCGGCGCGGCGCTGGGCGTGCTGGCGATGCTGGGGCGCAAGGCGGCGGTGCAATCGCCGACGCTGCTGGCCGGCGACTGGATGGACGGGCTGATCGCCGAGCATCAGGCGGTGCGCAAGCTGTTCGACGCGCTTGAGGCGACCGACGACGCGGCCGCGGGGCGCCGCACGATGCTGCTGACCCAGATCAAGCATGCGCTGGCCAAGCATGCGATCGAGGAAGAGAATGTCATCTATCCCGCGCTGCGCGAGGCCGGGAAGGTGGCGGAAGCCGACGAGCTGACGCGCGAGCACGGCTATGTGAAACAGTATCTCTACGAGCTTGAGAATATGGCGAACACCGGCCCGGCGTTCCTTGAGAAGGTGCGGCAGTTTCGCGCCGATCTTGAGGATCACATGCGTGAGGAGGAGACCGACCTGTTCCCGACGCTGCGCGATCGATCGTCCGACGAGAAAACCAGGCATCTGACCGTGGCGATGAACAAGGAAGGGTTCAAGCTGGCCTGAATTGCCGCGCTATTTCCCGAGCGCCGAGACGCGCTTGCGCTCGGCCTCGGGGATCAGCCCTTCCAGCACCGCCCAGAATCCGCCGACCGCGCCCTGGCCGGCGCTGGAATAGGCGGCGGCGAGCTTGTCGCGCAGTGCCTCGAACAATTCCGCTTCCAGCGCCGCGCCGGCATCGGTCAGCCGCAACAGGCGCTGGCGGCGGTCTTCCTTGCCCGGCTGGGTCCCGATCAGGCCGCGGTCGGTAAGGTCGGTCAGCACGCGGCCCAGCGATTGTTTGGTGATCGCCAGCAATGCGATCAGTTCGCCCACCGACAGGCCGGGCTGGCGCGCGATGAAATACAGCGCGCGATGGTGCGCGCGGCCCAGCCCCTGCGCCGCCAGCCCCTCGTCGATCGAGCGGGTGAGGTGGCTGTAGCCGAAATAGAGCAGTTCGACGCCGCGCCGGATCTCGGCCTCGCGCAGGAACAGCGGGGAAGCGGTTGGGACAGCCATGTTGACCTGTTTTGACATCGGGCTTAGGCGTGCGCAACCTGGACGATCCAGGCCGTGCACAGGAGTCGGAAGTGAGCAGCCCTTCGTTCGAGTTTCAAGCCAACCCCGCACCGGTCGAGGCGAGCGAGCGCAGCCGTCTGCTCGAAAATCCCGGTTTCGGCAAGCTTTTCACCGATCATATGGCGATGGTGCGCTGGTCGGACGAGCTGGGGTGGCACGATGCGAAGGTGATGCCGCGCGGGCCGCTGCTGCTCGATCCGGCGACGGCGGTGCTGCACTATGCGCAGGAGGTGTTCGAGGGGCTCAAGGCCTATCGCCTGGAAGACGGCGGCACCGCGCTGTTCCGGCCGCTGGAAAATGCCCGCCGGTTCCGCGATTCGGCCGAACGGCTGGCGATGCCGCTGTTGCCGGACGAGCTGTTCCTCGGCTCGATCGAGGCGCTGGTGAAGGCGGACCGCGACTGGATTCCGACGGTCGACGGCAGCTCGCTGTATCTGCGGCCGTTCATGTTCGCGAGCGAGGCGTTCCTGGGCGTGAAGCCGGCGTCCGAATATCTCTACCTCGTCATCGCCTCGCCCGCGGGCAACTATTTCAAGAGTGGTGCGCCTGCCGTGTCGATCTGGGTGTCGGATCACTACACCCGCGCCGCCCCCGGCGGCACCGGCGCCGCCAAGTGCGGCGGCAACTACGCCGCCAGCCTGATCGCCCAGCGCGAGGCGATCGCGCAGGGGTGTGACCAGGTGGTGTTCCTCGACACGGCCGAGCGGCGCTGGATCGACGAACTGGGCGGCATGAACCTGTTCTTCGTGTTCGACGACGGCAGCATGGTCACGCCGCCGCTGGGCACGATCCTGCCCGGCATCACGCGCGATTCGATCCTGGCGCTGGCGCGCGATCAGGGGATCGCGGTGCGCGAGGCACCCTATGCGATCGACCAGTGGGAAGCGGATGCGAAGAGCGGCCGGCTGGTCGAGACGTTCGCGTGCGGCACCGCCGCGGTGGTGACGCCGGTGGGCAAGGTGAAGAGCCGCGACGGCGAATTCGCGATCGGCGGCGGCGGGCCTGGCCAGGTGACGCAGGCGCTGAAGGCGCGGCTGACCGCGATCCAGCGCGGCCAGGCGCCCGATCCGCACGGCTGGGTGCATCGTTTCGGCTGAGCCCCCTTTTCATGCAGCGGCAGGCGCTTTAAGGGCGTCCGGCCCGCCATGCTGGGGCGTCGCCAAGTGGTAAGGCAGCGGCTTTTGGTGCCGCCATTCGCAGGTTCGAATCCTGCCGCCCCAGCCAGGCAGTCTGCCAACGCATGCGAGATCTGGAAGCGCGCGGTTCCGCGGGTGAGTGTCAACCAAGGCGATGCGAATTCAAGCCTGTTTTGGCCTGTTTCTCTCGATATGCTCTGACGGCCTTGAGACGGCATGACGTGTTCCCCTTTTCTCCTCCACTCATAAGTAGAGTCCGGGGTTGCCAGGGT
>CAYPRW010000012.1:0-93599 GCA_964413495.1 uncultured Stakelama sp.
CGAGCAAAATCAGGCGATCTTGAAGTCAAGCGGCGGGCCACTTGGGGAATGTCGGGTACAATGCCCGCCGGTTCGAGCTGCCGCTCGACCCCTATCCGCGGCTGGTCGCGGCGGATCGGGCGGCGCGCGAGATTGAAGCGTTCGCGAAGGCGAGCCCGGAATGGAGTGATAGCGAATGAGAATTGCCGCGATCCTGCTGGCCCTCCCCCTGCCGGCGATGGCGCAGGACATCGTCGTGACCGGGCGCGGGCTCGACGCGCCGCCGGGCGAGGCGGCCTATGCCGTGGCGCAGATCGACCGCGATCGGTTGACGCAGACCGGCAGCGGGCGGTTCGAGGACGTGCTGCGCGACGCGGCCGGGGCGGCGCAGTTCCGCCGCGCGGATTCGCGATCGGCGCATCCGACGGCACAGGGCATCACCTTGCGCGGCCTGGGCGGCAATGCGTCGAGCCGCGCGCTGCTGCTGCTCGACGGCGTGCCGCAGGCCGATCCGTTCGGCGGCTGGGTGCCGTTCCCGGCCTATCTGCCCGAACGGCTGGGGTCGGTGCGGATCACGCGCGGCGGGGGCAGCGGCTATCACGGCGCGGGCGCGCTGGCGGGGACGGTCGAGCTGTTCAGCGCCGGGCCGGAGCTGCTCGGCCCGCTGGCGGTGACCGGCTTCTACGGCAGCCGCGAGTCGGCCGATCTGGTCGCCACCAGCGGGATGCGGCTGGGCGGCGGCGCGCTGACGATCGCCGGGCAATATGCGCGCGGCGACGGCTTCGTGCCGATCGTCGCGGAGGATCGCGGACCGGCGGATCGCGCCGCGCCCTATGAACAGGCCAGCCTGGCGCTGCGCGCGGTGGTGCCGGTGTCGGCAGGCATCGAACTCCAGTCGAGCGTCGCGGGCTTCACCGACGCGCGCGATCGCGGCACGGCATTTACCGATGTGCGCAGCCGCGGCGCCGACGCCAGCGTGCGGCTGGTCGGGCGCGGCGACTTGCAATGGTCGGTGCTGGCCTATCTCCAGCATCGCGATTTTTCGAGCGGGTTCGCCAGCATCGGCGCGGGCCGCGCGACGGCCAGCGCGACGCTCGACCAGCATGTCCCGGCGACCGGCGCGGGCGCGCGGATCGAGATCGCACCGCCGCTGGGCGCGGGCACGACGCTGCGGCTGGGCGGCGACCTGCGCAGCACGTCGGGGCGCACGCAAGAGCTTTACACCTATGTCGCGGGAAGCCCGACGCGGCGGCGCGTGGCGGGGGGCGAGACGCTGACCGGCGGCCTGTTCGCCGATCTCAGCCTCGAACGCGGGCCGTTGACGCTCAGCGCCGGCGGGCGCGTCGATCGCTGGACGATCGCGAACGGCGCGCTGTTCGAAATCCCGCTGGCGGGCGGCGCACCGCTGACCGATGCGCGCTTCGCCGACCGCCATGGCTGGGAGGCGAGCGGCCGCGCCGGCCTGGCGTTCGAGCTGGCGCCGGGGGCGTCGCTGCGCGCGGCGGGCTATACCGGCTGGCGGCTGCCGACGCTCAACGAACTGTACCGCCCGTTCCGCGCCGGCACCGACGCGACCGCCGCCAACCCGCTGCTCGATCCCGAACGCTCGCGCGGGATCGAGGCGGGGTTCGATCTGACGCCGGGCGCGGGCTTCAGCCTCGCCGGCACGGTCTATTGGAACCGCATCGGCGGGGCGATCGGCAACGTCACGCTGGGCGGCGGGCCGGGGACGTTCCCCGGCGTGGGCTTCGTCGCGGCGGGCGGCGCCTATCGCCAGCGGCTCAATCTCGATGCGGTCACCGCGACCGGCGCGGAGCTCGACCTGCGCTGGCGGGCGGGGCCGTGGCGGGCGAGCGCGTCCTGGGCGTATACCGACGCGCGGGTCGCGGCATCGGGCGCGGCCGCCGCGCTTGACGGGCTGCGGCCGGCGCAGACCGCGCGGCACCAGGGGTCGGTGACGCTGGGCTGGATGCGCGACGATGCGCTGCTGTCGCTGACCGGGCGCTATATCGCGCCGCAGTTCGAGGACGATCAGAATGCGCGCGTGCTGGTCAAGGCGTTCACGATCGACGCCCGCGCCGCGCTGCCGCTGAGCGCGGCGCTGGCGATCGAGGCACGGGCCGAGAATCTGGGCGATGCGCGGGTCGAGACCGCGATCACCGGCGGTGACATCGTCGAACGCGCCGCGCCGCGCACGCTGTGGCTGGGGCTGCGCTACCGGTTGCGTTAGACCCTAGCGCCTCCGGCGAGCCGGTCGAACAGGTCGAGATAGGCGGCGACCGGATCGGGTCCGTCGGCCGGGCGCGGCGCGGGCCGTGCGCGGCCCGGCGTCAGCCAGTGGTTCAGCGCGCCGACCAGCCGCGCCCGATCGCCGGGCGGAACGATCGTGCCGCGCGCGGGCCCATCGATCAGCTCGTGGATGGCGATGCTCGATTCGGTGGCGATAGCGGGCGTCCCCAGCTCGATCGCCTCGCGCAGCACGCCCGGCACGCCTTCATATTCCGAAGTGAGCGCGACCACCGTCGCGCGCGCGATGGCGGGCAGCGGGTCGGGCGCATGGCCCGGCATCGACACGCGATCCGCCACCCCGACGCGCGCCGCCAGCCGTTCGAGCGCGCCGCGTTCCTCCCCCTCGCCCAGCAGCAGCAGCCCGACCTCGCGGTCGCGCAGCCGCGGCAGCGCCTCGATCAGCCGGTCCCAGCGTTTCTGCGGCACCAGCCGGCCGACGCCCAGGATGAATCGCCCCTGCGGCATCGGCGGCGGCGGCGCGCCGGGGATCGGCCGGGCGGGCGGATTGGGGATGACATGGACGCGCGCCGGCGGCAGGCCCATCGCGCCGACCGCCTCGCCCGCCATCGCCGGGGTCATCGCCACCACCGCGTCCAGAAAGCGCGGATGCCGCCGCAGCCAGAAGCGATAGGCCGCGCCCGCGCCGCGCTGCAGATCGGGGCGGGCCAGCGTGTTCGACACCTTGCCCACGATCGGCGGGCATCGCTTGCCCAGCCGCGCGCGCAGCCAGAAGGCGGCGCCGCTGTAATGGTTGCCGGGGCAAAAGACGATGTCGGGCGACAGCTCGCGCACGATCTCGGGCAGGCGGTGGAGCGCGCGATAGCGGCCGTCGCCCAGATCGCGCAGTTCCACCCCCGGCGGCAGTTCATGCGCCAGCGCGCCGTTGGGATCGCCGATCGCCAGCGTCACGCGCCGCCCGGCCGCCGCCCAGCCGGCCGCCATGCGCAGCAGCGCACGCTCGACGCCGCCGCCCTTAAGCGTCTGCGCGAACGCGAAAATATGTGTGGCGGGGAAAAATCGTTCCGGCATCGATGCGAGATTGGGTTGCAGCTTGCCTTGCTAAAGCCCAAATCGTCCCGCGAAGAAACCGCATTCTGATGCAAGGCGGCGCAGCGGGGTCGATTGCACGCCGTCATGCGTTTGACCGCGGTTCGTGGGGGTCCCGGAGAAGGGCGTCGTATTGGCCTATGTTGAACCACCGGGAGCGCAGGCTTCGATGAACACGTCCCTCGCCGATCCGGTCCCGCCGCTGCCGGGCGCGAGCGAGCTGGCCGGGCTGGAGCCGATCCGCACGATCAAGCGGCGCTGGCCGACGCTGCTCGGCGCGCTGCTGTCGCTGCTGATGGTGATCGGCCTGGGGCGTGAGCTGTTCGACAGGGGGCTGGAAGGGCTGACCCAGACCGCGCCGGGCAGCTGGATCTTCTACCTGTTCTTCGCCGCGATGTATTTCTTCGCGCCGACGATGGACTTCGTGATCTTTCGCCGGCTGTGGCGCATTCCGCTGTCCGGCATGGTCGCGCTGCACCGCAAGCGCATCGCCAACGACGTGGTGCTCGGCTATTCGGGCGAAGCCTATTTCTATGCCTGGGCGCGGCAGCGGACCAAGATGGTGGCCGCCCCGTTCGGCGCGGTCAAGGACGTGACGATCCTGTCGGCGATGGCGGGCAATGCGATCACGCTGCTGTTGCTGGGGCTGGCGCTGAGCTTTGCGGCGGATCTGCTGACGCCCGCCCAGTTCAAGACCGGGCTGACCGCGGCGGGGGTGATCGTCGTGATGTCGCTGCCGTTCCTCTTGTTCTCGCGGCGCGTCTTCTCGCTGGAACGGGGCGAATTGTGGTGGGTGTTCGGCGTGCATTGCGTGCGCCTGGTCGGCGGATCGCTGTTCGTCGCGCTCGCCTGGCATTTCGCGCTGCCGGGCGTGTCGCTGGGCATGTGGGTGCTGCTGGCGGCGGCGCGCATGCTGGTGTCGCGCCTGCCGCTGGTGCCGGCCAAGGACGTGCTGTTCGCCAATTTCGCGATCCTGCTGATCGGCCAGGGACAGGCGCTGTCCGATCTGATCGCGTTCACCACCGCGCTGACGCTGCTGGCGCATGTCGTGCTGATCGTCGGATTCGCGCTCGCCGGCCTGGTCAGGAAGGACCTGTGATCCTGCGCGCCGCGCGGGTAGGTTGACGGGCATGCGGATCGTCGACGTCAACGAATATTATTCGCCCACCGGCGGCGGCGTGCGCACCTATCTCGATCGCAAGATGCGGATCATGGCCGAACTGGGCCATGAACTGATCGTGATCGCGCCTTATGACGAGGATCGGATCGAGGATCGGCTGGACGGCGGCCGCATCCATTGGGTGAAATCGCCGCCGCTGATCTTCGACCGCAACTACTGGCTGTTCCGCGACATGGCGCCGGTGGTGCGGCTGCTCGACCAGCTCAGGCCCGATGTGGTCGAGATCAGCTCGCCCTGGCGGCCGCCCTGGGTGATCGGGCGTTGGCGGGGCGATGCGCTGAAAGTGTTCTTCGCGCATAACGACAATGTCGGCGCCTATGGCTATCGCCTGTTCGACGGCATCGCCGGCATCGCGCGGGTCGAGGCGATGTTTGCCTGGTATGCGCGCTATTTCGAACGGTTCCTGACGATGTTCGACGCCTTCGTCACCAACGGCCCGGCGCTGGCGAAACGCTATGCCCGGCGCGGCATCCATGTCGATGCCGCGATGCCGCTGGGGATCGATCGCGGCCATTTCTCGCCCGACCTGCGCGACGAACGGCTGCGCGTATCGATGCTGGCGCAGCTCGACCTGCCGCCCGAGGGGCATCTGCTGATCGGGCTGGGGCGGCACAATTGGGAAAAACGCTGGCCGACGGTGATCGAGGCGGTGGAGCGGGTCGGCGCCGACCTGCCGGTCGGGCTGATGCTGCTGGGCGACGGCATGCAGCGCAAGCAGCTTGAGCGGCAGATCGCGGGCAACCAGCATATCCGCCTGTTCCGCCCGGTCTATGATCGCGAACGGTTCAGCCGCATCCTCGCCAGCGCCGATGCGTTCATCCACGGATCGGACCAGGAACCGTTCGGGCTGGTCGCGTCGGAGGCGCTGGCATCGGGCCTGCCGCTGATCGTGCCCGACGACGGCGGCTGCGCGGAGGTCGCCGATCCGCTGTTCGCCGAAACCTATCGCGGCGGCGATCCGCGTGCCTGCGCCGACGCGATCCGGCGGCTGTTCGCGCGCGACCAGCCGACATTGCGCGCGGCGGCGCGGCATGCGGCGGGGCTGGTGCTGTCGGACCGCGACCACGCGCTCGCGCTGGTCGGGCTCTATCGCGAGCTGATCGCGCGCAAGGCGGCCGGCGCCGTGGCCGGGATGGCGGCGGGCGGGGCATAGAGGCGGAAGCGGCGGCTCGCCACCGCAACCGGTTGCCACCCCGCCTGCCGCGCCCAGCCCTCCAGCGCCGCGTCGAGCGCGGCCGAACCGGCGGTCCATTCCCCCTCGCCGCCGACCAGGATCGCCGACGGGGGGGCGCGTCGCAACGCCGCATCGAGCGAACCGCGTGAGACGAGGCGCAATTGCGCTTCCTCCCCAGGCGAAAGCAGCCCCTGGCCGCGGAAATAGAAGGGGCCGGCCGCCCAGCGCGGATCGGGCAGGCGGCCCGTACCCGGCAGGAATTGCGGCGAAAGCGTCGCCACCCCGTCACCGATCCCGGCCCGATCCAGCCCGGCGCGAAGCGCGCGCGCCTCGGCCAGCGCCGTGGGCATCGCCGGCTTGCCCTGGGTGAAGGACGCCAGCGTCGGAACCACCCCCGCCACGGCAAAGGTCGCCAAGGCGATCCGCCACCCCCGGCCGATCGCCGCGCGATCCCAGGCCAGCGCCAGCAGCACGAACAGCGGCGGCAGCGCGGGCAACAGATATTGCCGCCAGGTCGGGCTGGGCAGCACGGCGGCAAGGACACCGGCGGCAAGGAACACGACGCACAGCCGCGCGACCGGCCCGCGCGGACGGTTGCGCGCGATCAGCGCCGCCGCCGGCAGCGCCACGCCCAGCGCCATGAACTTGGCAAGATCGAGCGCCTTGACGCCCGGCGACAGCTTTTCGGGCCGGCCGATCGCGGTGTAATATTCCGCCGGCGCCATCGCCGGAAAGGTGAACACGCCGAACACGAACCCCGCCCGCGCCTGCCACCAGCTGAACGCCACCAGCGCGCAGACCGGCAGCGCCGCCAGCGCCAGCGTCACCGGCCGGTGACGGCGATCGACCAGCGCGTAACAGCCATAGGCGGCGGCGGGCAGGGCATAGGAGATCTTGGCGGCGGCGGCACCGGCCAGCGCGACGCCTGCCACCACGCTCAGCCAGCGCGACCGCTCGCCCCGCGCGATGCGCACCGCCGCCAGCAGCGCCAGCGCCAGCAGCGCGCCGGGCAGCGCGTCGTTGCGCGCCACCGTGGCGCTGAACAACAGGATGTCGCTCGCCGCCAGCAGCGCGGCGCAGATCAGCGCGACCCGCGGCCGTACCCCGGCGGCGCGCATCGCGGCGTGGCTCGCAACCACCAGTCCCGCGCCCAGCAGCGCATTGAGCAGGCGCAGCGCGGGCCAGGCATAGATCCCGGCCAGCACCGCGACCGGCGCGGTCAGCAGCGGCTGGAGCGGCGTCTGCAGATAGGCGAAGTCGCGATAGGGCCAGCCCTGCGCGGCCAGCACCGCCGCCGCGACATATTGGCTTTCATCATGGTCGATCGGCCGCGCAAAGGCGAACAGCATCAGGACGGCGGCGAGCCCCAGCCCCGTGGCGATGCGCGGCCCGGTCGTTTCCGCCGCGCTCACACCCGGTCCGGATAGGCCGGGCGGATATCGACCGGGATCGCGCCCATCGACGCGATCACGCCTTTGGCATGCTCGTCAAGCACCGCCCATTTCCCCATGAACGCCTTGACCCCGTCATAATCGCCATGGTGCTGAAGCACGATCATCTCGCGCAACAGGTCGCGCACCGCCCCCTCGAACCTCGCCTCGTCGATGCGATAGCGGCCGGCCTTGGCGTCCCAGGCGAACGCGCCCTTGGCCTTCAGATAGCCATATTGCATCGCCGCGCCCTGGCCATGCGCCTCGGCGATGCCGAACCGCATCGCGCGGAACGTGCCGGCCAGATAGGTGGCGAACAGCTGCGGCCGTTCGGCGGCGGGCAGCTCGCCCTTCTTCATCATGAACAGGATGTTCCACACGCCCATGACATCGGCCTTGGCCTCCTCCAGCGCCGATGCCTGGTCCTTCAGCGCCTCGTTCACCGTGGTCTTGCGCCCCGCCACGGTGATCGTGCCCGGCCCCAGGCTGTGCGAGAGTTCGTGGAACAGCGTTTCGAGCTGCATGTATTTCTTCGCGACCAGCTTCGACTGGTCGGGCACCAGCACCAGCGGCGCCATCGGGGCCAGGATGCGATCGTATTTCGCGCCCAGCACGTTGGACAGGATCACCTTCTTCGCGCCCTTCGCCTCGCGCACGCGCTCGTCATTGGGCAGGTTGAAGGCGATGGTCTGCACGCCCGGCACATTGTCGCCGCCGCCGCGAATCTGTTCGGCGACGGCGATCGGCGATTCAAAGCCGCGCTGGAAATTCTTGAGCTTTTCGTCGACCGGCAGGTTGGCTTCCATGTCGCGCAGGTAACGCTTGTATTTGTCGAGCGCGGCGGACTCCTTGGGGTCCTTCAGCGTCACAAAGCTTTCGAACGCGGTCTTCTGCCCGTGCAGGCGGTCGGTATAGACTTCATACGGGCCGATCGCGACCTCGATCGGGGTGTCCTTGAGGTCCATCCAGGCGAGCTCCGACGCGAAATAATCGTCATCCAGAAACGCCTTGGCGCGCAGGCTGAGAAACGTTTTGAGGCTCGCATTGGTGGTGATCGCCGCCGCCCGGTTCAGCAGGTCCGCCGCCCTGGTCAGCTCGGGCTTGAAGGCGACCGAATAGGGCACCGCCTTCAGCCCGTCGCCATCGCGCACGACGATCGTATAGGGGCTGGTAAGCGCCGCCTTCTCACCCGGATGCGTCGCCAGATAGGCGTCGAAATCCGCGCGCGTCAGGTCGGCGGGATAAAAGCCCGCGCCCTCCGGCATCGCGCCCTCGCCCCAGAAGGCGCGCTTGTCCGCCAGCTCGTCCCACGGCCCGAAATAGCGGTCGTACATGTCGAGCTTCAGCGGATCGCCCGCCTTGGCGATCGCCGCGCGCGTCGCCTGCCAGTTCGCGTCGCGCTGCTTGCGATAGATGTCGGACATGACGTCGGACGCCTGGATCAGCAGGTTGACCACCCGCCGCTCCTCCGCGGTGAGAAAGCTCGTGTCCGGCTTCATATCGATCACCGCCAGCTTGGCCTTCTGCGCGGCGAGGTCATAGCCCTCCGGCGCGGCGGCGCTGTCGTTGCCCGCGACCGGCGCCTGGGTGCAGGCGGCGCCCAGCGACAAGGGGGCAAGCAACAGGGCGGCGAGGACGGACTTGCGCATGGCTGTTCTCCGGGGGTCGGGCATGCGCCGCAACCTAGGCGCACCGGTTTCATCTGTCACTTGTTCGCGTTCAGCCGTCCAGGCTCTTGCTCACCTGTTCGGTCATGTCCCTGCTGAGGCCGGGGGTCGCCAGGATCCGCTCGAGCTCCGCGCGCATGCGCGCCGCGCGCGCCGCGTCGAACCGTTTCCAGCGGCCGAGCGGGGGCATCAGCTTGGCGGCGGTCTGCGGATTGAGCCTGTCGAGCGCGATCAGCTGGTCGGCGACGAAGCGATAGCCGCGCCCCTCGCCCGAATGGAAGGCGCGCTGGTTGACCGCGAACGCGCCGACCAGCGCGCGCGCGCGATTGGGGTTGGCCAGGGCGAAGTCGCGGTGCATCGCCAGTTCCTCGACCGCCTGCGCGGTATCCTCGCGCGTCGAAAGCGCCTGGGTCTGGAACCATTTGTCGAGCACCAGCGCATTGTCGGCATAGCGGTTGTGAAAGATGTCGAGCGCGGCGACGCGCTTGTCGGACGCGCTGTTGGCCAGCGTGGCAAGGCCGCCCTGCCGGTCGGTCATGTTGTCGGCGGCGTCGAACTGGGCAAAGGCGAGGTCGGGGCCGTCGCCCGCGCCGCTGGCGTTGATATAGCCGAGCGCCACCGTCTTCAGCCGCCGCGCGCCCTTGGCCGCGGGCGAATATTCGAACCGGTCGGCCCTGGCGGCGTCATAGGCGGCGCGCCATTGCGGTGCCAGCGCCTTGCCCAGATCGCGGCGCAGCGCCTCGCGCTTCTGGAAGACCGCTTCGGGATCGACCACCGGCAACTGATCGCCGATGAAGCTGTCCGACGGCAGCAGCACGGCCTCGGCGACGAATGCCTGGTCGAGCGCGGGATCGGCCAGCGTGTTGCCGACCGCCTCGATCACCGGGGCGTGATCGGCGCGGCCCTGGGTGACGGCGGCGACCAGCGTGTCGAGCATCAGCTGCTGCATCGCCTCGTACCGGGCAAAGGGATCGTCGTCATGCGCCGAAAGAAAGGCGAGGTCGGCGGCGCTGCGGTTGGTGTCGACGATGACCGGCGCGGAGAAGCCGCGGTTGATCGACAGCACCGGCCGTTCGGTGACACCCTCGAAACTCAGCTGCGCATTGGCGTCGGACAGTAGGACCAGCCGTTCCCCGGCGATCGGTTTCGCCGTTTCCGCGCCGAACAGCTTGATTTTGAGCGGCAGCACCATCGGTGCCTTGTCGGGCTGGCCGGGCGTGGGCGGGATCGACTGGCGCAGCGCCAGATGCGCCCGCGCGCTGCCCGCCTCATGCTCCAGGGTGGCGGTGACGCGCGGCGTGCCGGCCTGCGCATACCAGCGGCGGAACTGCGTCAGATCGACGCCGCCGGCCTCCTCCATGCACGCCACGAAATCCTCGCACGTCGCGGCCGTGCCGTCGAACCGCCGGAAATACAGGTCGGTCGCCGCCCGGAACTTGCGCGGCCCCAATATGGTGGCCATCATGCGGATGACCTCGGCGCCCTTGTTATAGATGGTCGCGGTATAGAAGTTGCTGATCTCGGCATATTCGTCGGGGCGGACGGGGTGGGCCAGCGGCCCTGAATCCTCCGGGAACTGCGCCGCGCGCAGCCCGCGCACATCCTCGATCCGCTTGACCGCGGCGCTGCCCTGGTCGGCGGAAAAGCTCTGGTCGCGATAGACGGTGAAGCCTTCCTTGAGGCTCAGCTGAAACCAGTCGCGGCAGGTGACGCGATTGCCCGACCAGTTGTGGAAATATTCGTGCGCCACCACCGCGGCGACGGCGTCGTAATCATAATCGGTGGCGGTGTCGGGATCGGCCAGGATGTAGCGGCTGTTGAAGATGTTCAGCCCCTTGTTCTCCATCGCGCCGAAGTTGAAATCGTCGACCGCGACGATGTTGAACACGTCCAGGTCATATTCGCGGCCATAGACCTGCTCGTCCCACGCCATGCTGAGCTTGAGCGCGTGGAGCGCATGGTCGGTCTTGGGCAGGTCCGCGCGCCGCACCCAGATGCCCAGCGCCACCGCGCGCCCGGACAGGGTGGTGAACGTCGCGCGATTGGCGGCAAGGTCGCCCGCGACCAGCGCGAAGAGATAGCAGGGCTTGGGAAACGGATCGTGCCATTCGGCCCAATGCCTGCCGTCCCCGGCCTCGCCCGTACAGTCGCCTTGCGCGACCGGATCGCCATTGGCCAGCAGCACGGGGTAACGCGCCTTGTCGGCGGTCATCCTCACCCGGTATCGGCTCAGCACGTCGGGGCGGTCGGGAAAGAAGGTGATGCGCCGAAACCCTTCCGCCTCGCACTGCGTGCACAGATTGCCGCCGGAGGCATAGAGGCCCATCAGCTGGGTGTTGGATTCGGGCGCGATCTCCACTTCGGTTTCGATCCGGTGCGTGTCGCCGGGCAGCGCGATCACCAGCGCCGGGCCGTCCATGTCATAGGCGGCATCCACGCCATCGACCTTGACCGACAGCGGCGCCAGCCCGTCGCCGTCGAGCCGCAGCGGCCGGTCATGCGCGCCGTTCCGCGTCACCGTCAGCGTCGCGCGCACGCGCGTGGCGGCGGGATCGAGCGCGAAGTCGAGCGCGATTTCGGGCACCAGCCAGTCGGGCGCGCGATAATCCGCGCGGCGGGTGACGGGCGGGGCGGCGGCAAGGGCGTCGATCATGATCCAACCTATAAGTCGGCGCCGGCGCACGGCACCACGGAAAATTCGCACGGAAAATTCGCGTTGCCGCCTATCGCCCAAACGCGATACCTCGACGCTTCCCGTCCTCAATCCGGAAGTCCCGCGAATGTTTCGTCCCGTCCTGACGCTCGCCCTGCTCGGCCTGTCCCCCGCGCTGTCCGCGCAACCGGCGCCCGCGCCGGACACGGCGGAGAATGCCCGCGTCAATGCGGCACTGCCCGCCGACCAGGCGGCGCTGAAGGCGCATGTGATGTTCCTGGCGTCGGACGCGCTGCGCGGGCGTGAGGCGGGGACCAACGAATATGAGATCGCGGCGCAATATGTCGCCGCGCAATTCTATGCGGCGGGGCTGCGGCCGGCGGGCGTGGACGGATCCTATCTCCAGCCGGTGCCGCTGCTCAGCGCGCGCCCGGCGGACAAGGGCACGCTGGCGCTGACGCGCGGCCGCGGCGCGCCGGTCGCGCTGGCGTTCGGCGAGGATTATCTGCCGTCGGCCGATCCGGAACGGGCGGTGACGACGCTCGACGCGCCGGTCGTGTTCGCCGGCTATGGCATCGTCGCCCCGCAGTACAAGCGCGACGATTACAAGGGCGTCGACGTCAAGGGCCGGATCGTCGCGATCCTCAGCGGCGCGCCCGGCGGCTTCGACGGCGAGGAACGCGCGCATTTCGGCAGCATCCCCAACAAGGCGGCGATCGCGGCGGGCAAGGGCGCGGCGGCGGTGATCGTGCTCGAATCCCCGGCTTCGGCCAGGGTGCGGCCGTTCGCGCGGCTGGCCGAAAGCTGGGACGAATGGCGGATGACCTGGGCCGACGCGCAGGGGCGCGGGCACCTCCCCTCGCGCGGCACGCCGATCGTGGCGACGTTGAGCCTCAAGGGCGCGGACCGGCTGTTCGCGGGCGACCGGGGCTGGGCGTCCGCGCTCAGGGCGGCCGAGGCGGGCAAGCCGGTGATCGCCCCCTTCGCCAGCGGCGCCCGCCTCGCCGTGGCGCTCAAGACCGAGCGCAAGACGGTGGTCAGCTCGAACGTCGCCGGCATCATCCCCGGCAGCGATCCCAAGCTCAAGGACCAGGTCGTCGTCCTCACCGCGCATCTCGATCATGTCGGCGTCGGCCGGGCGGACGCGCGCGGCGACACGATCCACAACGGCGCGATGGACAATGCGATGGGCGTCGCCGCGCTGATCGAAGAGGCGAAGCGGTTCCAGGCCTCGGGTCGGCCGCCGCGGCGCTCGATCCTGTTCCTGGCGGTGACGGCGGAGGAAAAGGGGCTGATCGGCGCCGATTATTTCGCCCATAATCCGACGGTGCCCAAGGCCGGCCTGGTCGCCAACGTCAATCTCGACATGCCGGTCATCACCTACAAGTTCGAAGACATGGTGGCGTTCGGCGCGGCGCGGTCGAACCTGGGCGAAATCGTCGCGCGCGCGACCGCAAGCGTCGGGGTCGGCGTGGGTCAGGACCCGATGCCCGAACAGGGTTTCTTCGTGCGGTCCGATCATTATCGCTTCGTGCAGCAGGGCATCCCGTCGGTCTTCCTGTGGCCGGGCCTGGCCGGACCGGGGGGTGAGGCGTTCAACCGTTTCCTCGCGCAACGCTATCACCGCCCGTCGGACGAGGTCGGCAATCCCGAGATCAAATGGGATCAGGGCGTGCGCTTCATCGACGCCAACTATGCGATCGCGCGCGGGATCGCCGATGCCGATGCGCGGCCGGCATGGAAGAAGGGCGATTTCTTCGGGCTGCTGTACAACGGCTATGGCGCGAAGTGAGCCGATCCTCCCCGGCACGGGGAGGGGGACCGCCCGCAAAGCGGGTGGTGGAGGGAGCTCGCCCAGCAGCGCAGCGTTTGCGGCCCGCCCCGTCCGCCCTCGCTGCGCCCATGACGCAACTCATCCCGTTCGACGCCGCAGCCAGCGTCGAACGCCGCCGCCGCCCCGTGCCGGAAAGGATTGATGCGCCTCTTCATCTTCGGCCTCGGCTATGCCGCCTCCCACATCGCGGCGCGGCTCAGCGGCGCGCGGATCGCGGCGACGGGCAGCGCCGGGAATGTCGCGTTCGAGGATGCGGCGCGCGTGCGGTTCGAGATCGCCCGGGCGACGCACATCCTCGCCTCGGTGCCGCCGGGCGAAGACGATCCGGTGCTGGCGGCCTATCGCGACGCGCTGGAGGAAACCGGGGCATGGCTCGGCTATCTCTCCTCGACCGGCGTCTATGGCGACACCGGCGGCGCGTGGGTCGATGAAGCCGCACCGGTCGGCGGCGGGCGGCGCGGCGCGCGGGCGGCGGCGGACCTCGCATGGCTCGCGCTCGGCGCGCGCGTGTTCCGCCTGCCCGGCATCTACGGGCCGGGGCGCTCGCCGCTGGATCGCATCCGCGACGGCACGGCGCGGCGCATCGACGTGCCGGGCCAGGTGTTCAGCCGGGTGCATGTCGCCGATCTCGCCGGCGGCGTGATCGCCGGGTTCGACGCGCCGCCGGGCGCCTACAATCTCGCCGATGACGAACCCGCCGCGCAGGGCGACGTGGTGGCCTATGGCTGCCGCCTGCTCGGCCTGCCGGTGCCGCCCGCGGTGCCGCTGGACGCGGCCGACCTGTCCCCGGCGGCGCGCGCCTTCTATGTTGAGAACCGGCGCGTCGCCAACGGCAAGGCGCGGCGCGTGCTCGGCTGGGCGCCGCGCTATCGCGACTATCGGTTGGGCCTGCGCGCCCTCAACGCCACGATCAGCCCCGCGCCCGCCAGCACGCCGCCGGCCGCCGCCAGCCCCGACCAGCGATAACCCTCGAACAGCGTCGAGATCAGCATCGCCAGCACCGGGATGATGACGCTGGAATAGGCCGCCTTGG
Source organism: uncultured Stakelama sp. (assembly GCA_964413495.1). GTDB lineage: Bacteria > Pseudomonadota > Alphaproteobacteria > Sphingomonadales > Sphingomonadaceae > Sphingomonas. Next base: position 14,287 of record CAYPRW010000012.1, read on the forward strand.
CCGGGCCGATCGCGCGGATCACGCCGAAATACAGCGGAAACGCCACCGCCGATGCGACGATGCCCAGATACAGGATGCCCGCGACATAGCCCGTCCGCCATTCGAACACCGGCGGCCCCGCCGTTGCGAATGCGAACCCCGCGTCGATCGCCGCGCCGATCAGCATCGCCCAGCCGATCATCGTCGCCATCGGATAGCGCCGCGCGCGTCGCGTCGCCTGCATGACATTGGCGATCGACGCGGCGAGCACCGCGCACAGGGTAAGGCCGATGCCGGTCAGCACCTCGCCGCTGGCGCCGGGATCGCGGCGCAATTCATGCACGAACAGCAGCGCGACGCCCGCGACCGCGACGATCGATCCCAGCACCAGTTGCCTGCCCATGCGCTGGCCCAGAAACAGGCGCGCGAGCACGGCGTTGGGGATCAGCAGCAGGGCAAAGATCACCGCCACCAGCCCCGAGGTGACATGCGCCTCGGCCCGATAGACGAAGTTGAAGTTGACGACGAACTGGAACAGCCCCAGCAACGCGGCGAACCCGATGCCCGCCGCGTCGATCCGCAGCGGCTGGCGCGTGAACGCCGCCCAGCCCAGCATCGCGGCGCCCGCCACCGCAAAGCGATAGGTGACCGACCAGGCCGGCGGCACCACGCCCAGCTGATCGGCGATGACGATCCAGGTCGATCCCCAGATCAGCGTGACGATCGCGAACGGGATCAGCACCGCCAGCCGCGTCGAATTGGGGCGGGCCGGGTTCACGGCGCCGCGACCGGTGCTTCGAACAGCTCCGCAAGCCGCGCGTCGAGCGATCGGCTCATGCGATCCTCGTCATAGGCGGCGTCCCGCGCATTTGCCCGCCCAAGCGCCGCGATCACCTGCGGACAGCCGGGCGCGGCATTGTCTGAGAAAAAGCGCATGGCCGCCCCATGCGCCCCGGCCCGCCGCCCGTCAATTCGCCGGTCGACGCGGCGCGCGCGGTCAGGCGGCCGGGCCGATCGTGCCCGAATTGACGATCAGCAACGCGGTGAAGGCGACCGCGCCGGCCAGCGATACCGCATGACGGGCAAGGTTCTCGAAACGCAGTGCCATGAACATATTCCCTGTTGGCGTTGCGCCGGCATGTCCGGCGGATGCCGCACCGTCAGCAGGGACCGTGCCAGTTTTCGCAACTGGCTGATTTGGCACGATTTACGATTTCATCGCGGCAAGATATGGGAAAATTCACGAGATAAATCTGGTGAAAAATCCCACTCAATCGCTCTCCACGCGATTGCGGCCATTTTCCTTGGCACGATACAGCAGCATATCGGCGCGGTGGAAATTGGTGCCGAACTTCTGCTCGCGATCGACCAGGGTCACGCCGGCGGAAAAGGTGACCTCGCCCAGCGGCGCGTCGGTCTCGCGCAGGCGATAGCGTTTGGCGGCGACGGTCGCGCGGGCATGATCCAGCGTCGCGCGCGCCGCGCCGATGTCGATGCCGCTGAACAGCACCGCGAACTCCTCGCCGCCATAGCGGGCGACGAGATGGCCGGGGCAGCTTTCGGTCAGCGCCTGCGCGATCGTCTTGAGCACGCGATCGCCGACGACATGGCCGAACCGGTCGTTGACATGCTTGAAATGATCGATGTCACACACCGCGATGCACAGCGGGCTGCCGGTGCTGACCTGCGCGGCGAACGCCTCTTCCAGCGCGCGGCGGTTGGGCAGGTCGGTCAGCGGGTCGCGGCGGGCATTGTCGCGCGCCTCCTCCAGCTTGCTGCGCAATTCGCTCGCCTCGCGCGTGGCGTTTTCCAGCCGCGCCTCGGCATTGTGGACGCGCTCGACCATCGCCGCGGTGATGCGCGAAACCTCGTCGAGCAGCGGACCGTCGAACCCCTCGCTCGACCGGCGGATGGCGTCGGCGCTGGCGGCGAGATCGCGGCCGAACCCTTCGGTCTCGGCGCGGATCGCCTGGACCATGTCGGCAAAGCCCTCGACCTGAAGCTGGGTCTGCGCCACCAGCCCGTCGGCCTTTTCGCGCGCGCTGCGGCCATTGGCCGGCGCCTCGCAGCCCAGCGATTCGATATCGCGCTGGGTCAGCCGGACGCCGCCGTCGGTCAACGCCGCCACCGTCTTTGCCAGCGCGCCCTGCGGATCGTGGAGCAACGCCCAGGCAAAGGCGAAATTGGCCGGATCGGGCTCCAGCCGCTGATCGAACAGAAATGTGCCGATGCGCTCGTACAGCTGCCGGCCGGAACGATGTCCGTCACCGGCCGCCTGAACGGCTGTCGCCCCGCCCATAATCCCCCGTCCCCAAGCTGATCCGGGCGCGCTACAGGCCCGCTTACGCTTTCGATATGCCGCCACTAGCGCGGCAACTGCTAAAATCCGATGAAATGCGGGCCGCCGGCAAGCGACGCACTACTCATTTTGAAACCGTTACGAACCAAATTGCTCGCGCATCAACGCTTTTTGTTTCGATACGCGCGCACCGCGGCCAGGGTGTTGCGCACGTGATTGGCCGGGCTCATCTCGCTATGCGCGTAAAGCACCTTGCCGTCGGGCGCGATGACATAGCTGGTGCGCGTGGTCATCGCGGTCTTCGCGCCGTTGCGGACCAGCGCCACGTCATAGCCCGCGATCACCGCCGGGGTCGCCTGCGCGACCGCGAACTTGCTGGCGCAATCCTTGGTCGAGAAATCCTTGAGCTTGTCGATCGGATCGGCGGCCATGCCGATCACGGTGGCGCCGGCCTTTTTGAATTCGGGCGTGGCGGCGGCGAATGCCTGCGCCTCGGCGCTGCACCCCGGCGTGAACGACATCGGATAGAAATAGAGGACGAGCGGGCCCTTCTTCAGCTGCGCCTTGAGGTTCAGCGTGAATTCCTTGCCGGCCAGCGCCCCCTGGGTCGTGAAATCGGGCGCCGGCGCCCCGGTGGCGAGCTGCGCGGCGGCGGGCGGCGCGAAGGCAAGCGGGGCGGTAAAGGCGAAGACGGCCAAAGCGAGCGTGCGCATGCGACTCTCCAATGAATTTCCCCGCCTTATGCGCCTTCGCTCACCGCTGCGCCACCACCATCGGCGCATTGGGCACCGCCGCGCGGATTTCGGGCGAATACATCGCCTCGACCCGCGAAGGCGGCAGCTGCAACCGCCCCGCCGCATTCAGCCGCATCGTATAGCTCACCGCATGCGTGCCCCGCGGCAGCCACGCGAAATAGCCGCGCCACGCATCGCGCCCGCGCTCGATATAGCTCGGTTGCGACCCCGCGCTTTCGCCGCCCTCGGCCAGCATCTCGGATTGCCCGCCCAGCGATCCGATGACGGTCGCCCCCGCCGGCACCGGATCGGCGATCACCACCCAGTTGCGGTCGGCGCTCGCCACCACGGTCAGCGTCACGCGGATCACGTCGCCGCGCGTCAGCGTGCCCGCCGTCTTGGCCTGCACCACCTCGACCTTGCGGGTCAGCGTATAGCCCGCGTTGAGCGGCACGGTCAGCGGCACCGCCGCGCGCACCTGTACAAGTCCCCACGGCCCGGCCCCGCCCGACTGGCTCAGCGCCAGCGGCGCCTGCGCTTGGGGCAGCGCGAACACGAAGGTCCGCGCCGGATCGGGCAGCGGCCACCCCCGCGTCACGCTTTGCCCGCCCAGCGTGCCCGTGGTGATCCCCGCCACCGCGCTCGCGGGATACAGCGCAGCGAACCGCCGCGCCGCGACCACGCCCCAGGCATTGGCGGTGGTGGTATCCCAATGCCCGCGCTGCTGGCGCAACGCCGCGCCGACCATCAGCTTCGGCCCCTCGCCGGCAAAGCCCGGCCGCCCCAGCGTCGCCGCCAGCGCCTTCAGCACCGCCTCGTCGCCCGACGCCATCAGCCACCACGGCGTGTCGGCGCTGTCGCTCAAATCGATCCGCGTCCCCTCATATACCAGCCGCGTCTTCAGCACGCCCTCCGCCGCCGCACGCAGTTGCGCACCGTTCGCCAGTCCCGGCACCTTGCCCAACGCCGCGATATAATCGGCGAGCGACGAGGTCGGCATCTCCTGCGCCGTGATCCCCAGCTGCCCCAGCATCGCCGCCGAAGCCGCGCCCTGCCGCGCCAGCGCCGCGAACGCCGCGACCTTCTGCAAGCGTACATCGCCATAATCGTCATGCCGCAGCCGCCCGTCGAGCACCGCCTTCAGCGCCTCGATCATCCGCGCCCGCGGCCCGTCCGGCACCGGCAACCCCGCCTCCGCCGCGATCGACAATATGTACGACGTCAGCGCCTCCGACCCGCGCAGCCCGTCCGACGGGAAGTATTTCAGCAGCCCGTCGCCATCCAGATACACCGGCATTTCCCCGGCCAGCCGGTTCCACGCCCCCATGTCGCCCAGCGCCACCGCCTGCGACGTGCGCTGTTCGAAACAGCCATAGGGGTATGCCGCCATATAGTCGCGCACCCCCTGCAACGGCGGCTGGAGCGTATCGGTCAGCCGCACGCTCACCTCGCCCAGCCCAGGCAGCGCCCCGGCAGGCGGCGATATCGCGATCGGGCCACCTTCGCCCACCCGCACCAGCGAAGCCGCCCAGGTCTCGACCGGCACCGCCGGGGCGATGTCCTGGCTCACCGTGATCGCGTCGCTCGCCTTGCCGCTCGCGTCGCGCGCCGTCACCTTCCATTGCAGCCGCTCGAAGCCGCGCGGCGCGGTCAGGTTCCACGCGATCGGCACCGCCCCGCCCGCCGGGATCTCCACCGTCAGGTCGCGCCCCTCAGCGACTTTCGGCGACAGCTCCACCCGCGCCGTCACGCGCATCGCCTTGCTCGACCCGTTGCGCAGCGTGAACCCCGCCGAGAAGAAGTCCCCATCGCGCACCAATGGCGGCAACCCTGCGAAGATCGACAAATCCTGCGCCGAACGGATGCTCGCCTCGCCCGTCCCGAACGCCTGCCCCTTGTCGTCCAGCGCGATCGCGACCAGCTTGAACGAGGTCAGCGCGTCGGACAGCGGCACGTCGACCCGCGCCCGCCCCTGCGCGTCCAGCGGCACCTTGCCCTTCCACAACAGCACCGGCTGGAAATTCTCGCGGTTGAGCGCCGACAGGTCGCCGCCGCCCCCGCCGCCGGCCTCCACCGCCTTGCGCCCATAATGCCGCTTGCCGACCACCTGCGTCTGCGCGGTGGCGGTCAGCACCGACAGCGGCCGCTCGCCCATCATCGCGCCCAGCACGTCCCAGCTCTCGTTGGGCGCCAGCTGCAACAGCGCCTCGTCCACCGCCACGAACGCCACGTCCGCGCCCGGCGCCACGCTGCCGTCGGGGTTATTCACCTGCAACGCCACCTTCGCGGTATCGCGCGCGGCATAGCGTTCGCGGTCGGCGCTCACCGCCACGTTCATGCGATGGCCTTCCCAGCCGACCTTGATCTTGGCGATCCCCAGGCGAAAGCTCGGCTTGGCCAGATCGACGGTCGCGGTCGGCGCCGCCCCCTCGCGTGAGAAGAAGGGCAGGTTCCAGCGCCGCGCCAGATCGGCCCACCACAATTTCCACCCGCCGATGCGCCCGCGCACCGCCATCACCGACACGTACACATCAGGCGCATACACGCCCTTCAACGGCACCTCGACCACCGGATTGTCGCCCGACAGGGTGGTGACGAAGCTCGACAGCACGCCCTCGCGCTCCACCGTCACCAGCGCGGTCGCCGACCGGAACGGCATGCGCACCTGGAAGCGCGCGGTGTCGCTCGACTTATAGTCCTGTTGTTCGGGCACCACGTCCATGCGGTCGCCATTGTCGCCGCCGAACCACCAGTCGTCCTCGCCCGCCAGCCAGACGGAGCTGCTGGCGTAAGCGGTATTGCCCTGCGCATCCTGCGTGCTCGCCACCGCATAGACCTCGCCCGACACGCCCGGATCGACCTGGCATTGCGCCAGCCCCAGCGCATCGGTCGTCGCCGAACAGCTCGCGGACAATTTCGTCGTCCGCATATTATTCTCATAGGCATAGAAGCCGCCGATCAGCCGCCGCCGCGCGGTCAATATCTCGCGGCTGTACACCGCCAGCTGCACGCGCTGTCCCTTGATCGGCTTGCCCTGCGTATCCAGCGCGACGAAGCGCAGCCGCAGGTCGTCCTGCTTCATCAGCCAGCCGTCGCTCTTGATGCCCAGCTGCACGCCCGAGCCGTAAAGCGAGATGCGCTTCGACGCGGTCAGGATCTCGCCATTGGCGTCCTGATAGTCCATCTCGACGCGCATCGAATTGTTGCCCGCAAGCGTCTGCGGCACGTCCACGCTGGTCCGCGCCGTCCCGTCCGCGCCCAGCGTCACCGGGATCGTCTGCATCGGCGGCAGCGCGACATTCTCCTCGCCGCCATCGCCGTTCATCGGCTTGACGCCCTCCGCCATCGGCGCGCCGGTAAAGCTATAGCCGTCATAGCCCGAAGGCCGCGGGATCGCCTCGTAATAGCCGATGCGCAACTCCACCGGCAGGTTCGACGCCCCGCCGCCCGACAGATAGCCGGCGAACAGGTCGAGCGGCAGCGTCTTGGGCTTGACCGCCGCCTCTTTCGGCCCGCTCACCGACGCCTTCATCGTCGGCAGCTTGTATTCGTCGACCTTGATCGTCTGGTTGGCCCAGATCACATCCTCCTCGACCGTGTCGGTCTCGCCGGTCTTCACATGCGGCCGCACGAACTGCAGCGCATAATCGCCCATCGGCGCGCCCTGCGGCACGTTCCACTGCGTCTCGCCGATCCCGCTCGCGCCGATCGTCACCGGCAGCTCGAACTTCACGTCCGATCCGTTGTGCGTCAGCCGCAGCGTGCCGTCGAACCCCGCCGGCGTCACGAAGCCCTGCGCCACCGGACGGCGCAGCACATGCTTCATGTTGACCGCCTCGCCCTGCCGCACCAGCGCGCGGTCGAAGATCGTGTGCACGATCTCCCCCGCCGCTTCGTACCCGTAGCGCAAGTCGAAATCATAGGGCCGGATGCCCTCGCCCCACGCCGTCAGCGTGAAGCTCATGTCATCGCCCTTGCGCGCCGAGATCATCAGCGGCGCCGCGTCCGACCCCTCGTCGCAGCTGCCCCAGCTCTGCGGCTCGGGAATGCCGCCGTTCACCGCCAGCCGCCCCTGCGCATCGGTCGTCCCGCTCGCCAGCGCCTGCCCGGTGCAGCTGTCGGTTACCTTGACCGCCGCGCCGCCGACCGGCTTGCCGCTGTCGAGCGCCGTCACCCAGGCGAGCGAGCCTTCCCGCCCCCATTTGAAATGCACCGCCATGTTGGTGACCAGCGCCCCGGCCGCCACGTAACGCGGCGCGTCCCGCCCCAGCAGCGCCCGCCCCAGCTGGGGCGAGGCCAGCTCGACCACATAGAATCCGGGCTTGTTCAGCGGAATCCCGACGACCTCGAAATCCTTGCCCTTGCCCGGCAGGCCGATGTTGAGCGGCGCGCCGCCATTGCCCGTCAGGATCGGCTTGGCGCCGGTCCGGTTGATCCGCACCGTCTCCTCGCCGCGCTTGACCTCGTCGACCTCGTAATCGTCGGCCTTGTCGATCGTGCGCAGCCACTTGGCGATCACCCCGTCCGAAGCGTCGACCCGCATCTGCTGCCCGGCGACACTCAGATTCCGCCCCTGCAACGCCGGTTCGACATTGCGCACGGTCACCGGCAGGATACCGCCTTCGCCGGCCTCGATGATCCCAAAGCTCGCCGCGAACTTCACCAGCGGCGGCGCCTCGTCGAACCGCACGTCCAGCGGAAAGCGTTCGGCGTTCGCAAGACTACGCCCGCTCTCGTCCTTGATCCCCGCCGGCAGCACCAGCTTCGCCCCGGTCGAGGCGGGCAGCGGCGAGGCGAACTTCAGGTCGCTCACCGTATTGGCGCGCTTGTCGTCGTCGCTCAGCACCGGCGCCAGCGTCTTGCCGTCGGGCAGCTCGATGCGCACCTGCGTCGCCAGCGCCTTGGGGATCTGCGCGGTGAAGCGCACCCACGCGTCCTGCACCGGCGAACACCCCGCCTGCGGGTTGACGCGCGAGCACTCGAAGCGCGCGGTGAACGGCTTGCGCACGGTGAAGTCGAAACGCTGGTCGGCGCCTGCGGTCTTGCCGCCCGCCCCGGCGATGCTCGCGCCCCACACCAACGCCACGTCACGCCCCGGCGGCAGCGGCCGCCCGCATTTCACCGCGACCAGCCCCGCCAGCGCCTTCGCCCGATCCTCCGCCTTCTCCGGCAGCTTCTGCGCGACCCCGGCATCGTCCAGGAAGTTGCGCACCTCCCAGCGTTCGGGGTCCAGGTCGCGGATCAGCTTGCCCGGCACCTCGGGCGCCAGCACCTCGACCGGAATCTTCTCCCCCAGGCCTTCCACGGCACAATAGGCCCCCGCCGCGATCGACGCGCGCGTCGCCGGCATGTTGGTGCCGATCAGGAAGACCTGGTCCTCCTCGATCTCGCCGCCATAGCGCGACGGCAACAGCCCCTTCACGGTCGGCCCGCCGGCATCGACCTTGAACGTCCGCGATCCGCCGACCGCATAGCCCGCCAGGCTCTTGAGCTTCTCGGTAAGGTTCAGCTCGCACACCGTCCCGCCCGGCAGCGGCGACGCGAACTCATGCACGAAGGTCTGCTGGTCGACCCACCGCCCTTCGCCGCCGACCGCGCAAGTCACCTTCACCGGCGCCGCCGCGCGCGGATCGCCCAGCGGCACCATCGCCTGGTTGAAGCGGATCGTGAACCGCTCGATCGCCCCGTCGCCCATCCCCGGCGTCGCCAGCACCACCTGCGGGCTGTCATCCGCCCACACCGCGATCGGCGCGAGCGCCAGGGCAACCAACGCGGCAGCGCGTGCGAAGTGCTTCACGACAACCCTCTCCCCAGGCAGGATCGGCGAGAGCGTAACAAGGCGCGCGGCAAAATCCAGTGTCAGGATCGCAGGATCAATCCGTTTCCACCCGCCCCTTGAACCCCTGCGCCACCACGAACCACTCGACCGATCCCTTGCGGCTCGACGGCGGCTTGGCATGCTTCACGCTGGCGAAGGCGCGCTTCATCTGCGCCACGAACTTGCCGTCGCCGCCGCTCGCGAACACCTTCGACACGAACGTCCCGCCCGGCGCCAGATTCTGCACCGCGAAGTCGAACGCCGCCTCGACCAGCCCCATCGTGCGCAGCGCATCGGTCTGCGGATGCCCCACGGTGTTCGCCGCCATGTCGGACATCACCAGGTCCGGCGCGCCGCCCAGCGCGTCCATCAGCCGCTCGGGCGCGGCATCGTCCATGAAGTCCATCTGGAAGATCGTCACCCCGTCGATCGGATCGACCGGCAGCAGGTCGATGCCGACCACCGCCGCCTTGGGGCATTTGCGCCGCACCACCTGGCTCCACCCGCCCGGCGCCAGGCCCAGGTCGACGACGCGCTTCGTGCCCTTGAGAAACTCGAACTTCTCATCCAATTCCAGTAACTTATATGCCGCCCGGCTGCGATAACCCTCAGCCTTGGCCTGCTTGACATAGGGGTCGTTGAGCTGCCGTTCGAGCCAGCGCACCGACTGCGCCGTCCGCCCCCGCGCGGTGCGCACCCGCGTCGTCCCCCGCGTGCCGCCCCTGCTCATCGGGCCGAATTCCGCATCAGATGCCGCAGGATGCCCTCACGGATCCCACGGTCGGCGATCCCCAGCCGTTCCGCCGGCCACACGTCCATGATCGTCTCCAGGATCGCACAGCCCGCCACCACCAGGTCGGCGCGCTCCGCCCCGATGCACGGCACCGCCGATCGCCCGACGAGGTCCAGCTCGGCAATCCGCCGGCTCACCGCGCGCATCGCCGCGGTCGGCACGATCAGCCCGTCCACGGCGGACCGGTCATAGGACGGCAGTTCCAGATGCACGCTCGCCAGCGTCGTCACCGTCCCGCTCGTGCCCAACAGCCGCGGCGTTCCGCTCACCGCCGGCAGCCGCGCGACGAACGGCGCGAACGCCTCCGCCACGCTCTCGCGCATCCGCGCATAGGCCGCGGTCCGCGTCGCCTCGTCCTGGTCGCCGATCACCCCGCGCGCCTCGGTCAGCGACACCACGCCCCATGGCGCGCTGTGCCAGTCGAGGATCCGCGGCTGTTCGTCCGAATTGTCGACCAGCACCAGCTCGGTCGATCCGCCGCCGATGTCGAACACCAAGGCCGGACCGTCCCCCGGCTCGAGCAGCGCATGGCAGCCCAGCACCGCCAGCCGCGCCTCTTCCTCGGCGGTGATGATGTCGAGCACGATGCCGGTCTCGGCATAGACGCGACGGATGAATTCCGGCCCGTTCTCCGCCTGCCGGCACGCCTCGGTCGCCACCGATCGCGACAGCGCAACATGGCGGCGCTTCAACTTGTCGGCGCAGATGCGCAGCGCGGCGATGGTCCGCTCGATCGCCGCGTCGGACAATCGCCCGCTCGACGCCAGCCCCTCGCCCAGCCGCACGATCCGCGAAAAGGCGTCGACCACCGTGAAGCCCGACCCTTGCGGCCGCGCGATCAGCAGCCGGCAATTGTTGGTGCCAAGATCCAGTGCGGCATAATGCCGCGCTTCGGGCCAACGCGCCCGCCCGTGCTGGGCGGGGACTGGATTAGGGGCCGGGCGGGCCGGTTTCGACGCCGGCGGGCGCGGCATCCTGGCGGAGCCATCCCCCATCAACCACTCACTTATGTTCTTCCGTCACGGCCGGGTCGGCCGCCGGTGCTTGGGCGCAAGGCTAGCGCAACAGGCGGAACGGGGCAAGGCGAGCGCGCGGGCCGGGCCGGCGTTTCCTCAAATCCCCTTGACCCTCGACAGGTGCCCGCCTAGATGCGCCCGCTCCTGCGACGCTGCCCTGTCGTCTAATGGTAAGACTACGGACTCTGACTCCGTCAATCGTGGTTCGAATCCACGCGGGGCATCCAGTTGCCGTCCCTTGCGCTGCCGCGCGGTTCCAGGTGACGGCCCGCCATATCGGGCCGCGCGGCTTGGCCGTACCCGCCGCCGGGCGTGCGAATAGTTGACCGATCGTTCGCTTCCCCTTGCCGATCGGTTCGTTGACGGTCGATCGGCGCGGATCGCCGGCCGCGATCTTGACCGCGGCAGCCGTCCCGGTGAATGATGCGCCATGAGGTAGCGGAAGATGCAGACGATCGACTTCGGACATCTGCTCGACCGGGGCGTCCAGCTCGGGTCCGGGTTCGAGCGCCTCGACAACGCCTATGGTGGCTGGGGCGGGGTCCAGTTCCGCAGCGCGGGAGAGGGGTTCCGTTCCGTGCAGGACGTGGTCCGGCTGAACGACTTCGCCTATCTCATCGCCAGCTGCGAAGACGGCGAATCCGAGCAGGTACATCGTCAGGTCGTCGGGGACAGCGACTGGCTGCATTTCCAGTTCCGGGTGCGCGGCGGCGGCGCCGAGACGATTTCAGCCGAGGAAATCTTCGAAACGCCGGATCGCAGCTGCGCGGTCGCCCGCTATCCGCAGAACAGCGTGATCGAACGAAGATCCGAGGATACGAGCGAATGGCGCGTCGCCTGCCTCTACATGACGCCCGATGCGCTGACGCAGCTGCTGGACGTGTCGGCATCCCATCTGCCCGCCCAGGTCGCCTGGCTGGTCGAGGAATTCGGCACGTTCAGGGGCGATACGCTGCCGTTGCAGCCGGCCATGGCGCTGGCGGTGAACGATATCCTCACCTGCGATTTCCATGGCGGGCACCGCCAGGCCTATATGCGGGGCAAGGCGCTGGAACTGTTGACCACGGTCATCCACGGCCTGCAAAGCGCGCCGGAAAAGACCGAAAGCATCAAGCTGTCGTCGGCGGACATCGGCCGGCTGGCGATGGCGCGAGACATCATGGCGCAGGATCTGGAGCTCAACCTGACGCTGGCGCAACTGGGGCGGCGCGTGGGCCTCAATCGCACCAAGCTCGCGCTTGGCTTCAAGGCGGTCTACGGCCTGTCGGTGCAGGCGTTCTGGCGCGACGCCAAGCTGAACCACGCCAGGGATCTGCTGCGGGACGAAGACGCGCGCGTGACCGAAGTGGCGCTGAGTCTGGGCTATGCCGAACTGTCCTCCTTCACCCGCGCGTTCAGCCGGAAATTCGGCGTTCAGCCCAAGAGTTGCCGGCGCTCGCGAGCGGCCCATTAAGGCAGCGAAGTCGCACGCCGGGCTCAGACCGACTGTACGAGGGCCGCGGCATTGAGCAGATCATACCATTGCTCATGCGTGATCGTCACGTTCGACGCCGCGAAATTGTCCGCGATGAAGTTCGGCGCCGTCGCCCCGACGATCGGCAGGATTCCGGCCGGATGCGCAAGCAGCCACGCGATCGCGATGGCAGAGGCATGCACGCCATGGCGTTCGGCGATGCGCGCGACCAGGCTTCTCAGCTCCACGAGTTCCGGCGTGTCGTCGGGGCGGGGCGTCATCAGCAGCCGTCCCCGCAACGGCGAATGCGCCTGCACGCAGATCCCGCGCGCCTGGCAATAATCGACGACGCCGTGAAACTCGTTGAGCGGATAATGCGCCTCGCTCGAATAGGGATTGTGCGTGATCGCGCCGAACCGCTCCAGGCCCAACGGCACCTGGTTGAACAGGATCGGCCGCGACAGATGGCGGCCCAGCAGGTCAAGGCGCATCGGCCCATGATTGCACACGCCGAAATGGCGCACCTTGCCCTGGTGGAACAGCGTGTCGAACGCCTTCGCCACCTCCTCGGGCGGGGTCAGCACGTCGGGCCAATGCAACAACAGGATGTCGAGCCGATCGGTGCCGAGCCGCTTCAGGCTCGCCTCGACCGAGCTCTGGATGAAGCTGGCGCGCGTGTCGACGAACCCCATCTTCTGCGGCCCGTCGATCGCATAATCGGGGTGCAGCCGCGCGCCGCACTTGGACTGGATCACGATCTCGTCGCGCAGCCCCGGACGTTCCTTCAGCACCTCGCCAAACGCCAGCTCCGCCTTGCCGAACGCATAGATGTCAGCGAGGTCGAACAGCCGCGCGCCATGGTCGTGCGCGGCGGCGATGGCGCGCTTGACCGTGGGCAGGAAGTCCGCGCCGTCCCACGGGCAATCGAGCGCGGCCACGCCATAGGCGATGCGGGACACGCGAAGATCGCTGCCGGCGATGGCGCGCAGGTCGGGCGCGGCGCTCATCGCCGGCCTCGCCGTCCCGCCATGCCCTGCAAGTCGCCTTGCGCGCGCCAGGCGTCCAGCAGGGCATAGAATTCCACCGCGCCGCCCTGATAGGCTTCTTCGGCGATGCCGATCGACTTGGTATCGCCCTCATTGTTGTAATAGCCCGGCGTGCAGCTATCCAGGAAGGCGCGACTGGCCTCGACCGTCTTGCGGATCTCGCCGATCCAGGCGGCCTCGGCCTCGGCCGTCGCCTCGATGGCGGCAAAGCCGCGCCGCTTCGCCTCGTGCAGGATATAGGCGATGTGCCGCGCCTGTTCGGTGATGTTTCCCGAATAGTTGGTGGTCGCCGCATTCTGCGACGCGCCCACGAAGAACCAGTTGGGAAAGCCGTGCGCGGAATGGCCGTGCAGCGTGCGCAGGCCCGCCCCCCAATGTTCGAACAGCGAACGCCCCTCGCGCCCCGTCACCGCAAAGCCGATGCGATGCTTGAGCGTGGTGTTGATTTCGAACCCGGTGGCAAAGACGATGCAGTCGGCGCGATAGTCGACGCCATTGGCGTGGATCGAGTGCGCGTCGATCCGTTCGACGCCATGGCTGGCGCTGGTGTCCACCAGCGTGACGTTGGCGCGATTGAACGTCGGCAGATAGTCGTCGCTGAAGGTCAGGCGCTTGCAGCCATAGCGATACCATGGCTTCAGCACCTCGGCGGTTTCGGGATCCGCGATGACGCTGCCCACCCGCTGGCGCAGCTCCTCCATGCGTTCGAGATCGGCCCACTCGCTGATCGCTTCCACATCGGCGCCCTCGCCCGCCTGCTTCAGCAACGCATCCAGCTTGCGCGGAAACTCGGTCCAGCCGTCGCCGATCAGATCGGCGTCGACCTTCCGGTTGAACAGGATCGCATCGAAATTGTCCTGGCGCTGCTTCTGCCAGCCGGGCGCCAGCGATGCGAACCAGGCCGGGTCGGTCGGGTGATTGCGCCGCAGATCGATCGGCGAGGGTGTGCGCTGGAACACGTTCAGGTGCCTGGCGTATCGGGCCAGCATCGGCGCCACCTGCACGGCGGTCGCGCCCGTTCCGATCAAGGCGACATGCTTGTCGGCGAGCTTGGTCAGCCCGCCATGGCAATCGCCGCCGGTATAGTCGTAATCCCAGCGCGCGGTGTGGAACGTCTTCCCCTCGAACCGATCCAGGCCGGGAATGCCGGGCAGCTTGGGATTGTGGGCGAACCCGATCGCGCACAGCACGAACCGCGCCCGGATCGCGTCGCCGCGGTCGGTGCGCACCAGCCAGTGATGTTCGGCCTCGTCCCACGTCATCTCCTCGACGCGGGTCTGGAACACGGCATGCGGATAGAGGTCGTAATGTTCGGCGATGCGGCGGGTATGCCGATGGATTTCCGGCGCGAACGCATAACGTTCCTTCGGCATATAGCCGGTCTCTTCCAGCAGCGGCAGATAGCAATAGGAATCGACGTCGCACTGCGCGCCGGGATAGCGGTTCCAATACCAGGTGCCGCCGAAATCGGCGGCGGCATCGACGATCCGCACATCCTCGATGCCCGCCTGTTTCAGCATGGCGGCCGACAACAGCCCGCCAAACCCCGCGCCGACGATCAGCACCTCGACCAGGTCGCGCAACGGCGCGCGCGGCGGCGGCGGCCCCGCAAACGGATCGCGGTCGGCATAGGCGCGATAGTCCCCGGCGGCCGGCACATATTGCGCCACGCCTTCGGGCCGGATGCGGCGATCGCGCTCGAACTTGTATTTCGCGCGGATGGCCTCAAGCGCGGCGGTATCGCGATGGCCGTGTTCACTCATGCCTTGTCCTGCTCCCCTGCATCGCCATTGCCTGCGCGCGCGGCGCCGTTTCGGACATGACGACCGACATTGCTCCGGCTTGCCGTGCGCCGGCAACCTTCCCGCCCGATAGCAGAAGCCGTTCGCGCCCATGCGACGGAACGTTCTTCTTATTTGCCCCCAAGTTAAGGGGCGCGCGCGCGACATTGTGCGGCGCCGGCCCATCGCTAGAACGGCCCTGGCCCGACCCGGAGTCACATGCGATGCGAATGATCGAACCGCACGATCTGCTGGACCCCGAACTTCTGGCCGCCCTCGAACGCCTGCCCCGCGAGGAGTTGTCGGCGGAAACGCTCGGTGCCCACCGCGCACGTGCGGACGAAGACGATGCGCCGGCCATCCCCGACGATCTGGCGCAACGGATCGACAGGTCGGTGCATCGCGTCCGCGCCGAAACCGCGGACGCATCGCTCTGGCTCTATCGCCCGAACGACGCGCGGGAACCCTTGCCCTGCATCTACCACATCCATGGCGGCGGCTATGTCTGCGGCCGGACGGCGCAATTCGAAACGTACCACCGGCAGATGGCGCTCGACTTCCACTGCGCGGTTGCCGCGATCGATTATCGCCTGGCGCCCGAAACGCGGTTTCCCGGCAATATCGAGGATTGTTATGCGGGCCTGGCCTGGCTCCATGCCCATGCGGGCGAGTGCGGCATCGATCCGGCACGGCTTGGCGTCATGGGCGAAAGCGCCGGCGGGGGCCTTGCCGCCTGCCTCGCGCTGCTGGCGCGCGACCGCGCGGAATATGCGCTTTCGTTTCAACACCTGACCTATCCGATGCTGGACGACCGCACCGCCAGCGCGCCCGTCCGCAATCTCCACGCCGGGACGATCGGCTGGACCCGCGCATCGAACGCCTATGCCTGGCGCGCCATGCTGGGCGCGGAACCGGGCGGCCCGCACACATCCCGCTACGCCGCGGCGGCGCGCGCGGCCGACCTTTCGAACCTGCCGCCCGCGTTCATCGCCTGCCCGACGCTCGATCTGCTGATCGACGAGAATATCGACTATACGCGCCGCCTGATGCACGCCGGCGTGCCGGTCGAGCTGCATGTCTATCCCGGCGGTTTCCACGGGTTCGACGTGTTCGCGCCGGAGGCGGGGATCTCGTCGCGCGCGCGCCGCGACAGCGCGGATGCGCTGCGCCGCTTCCTCGCTGTCGCGGCGCGCTAGCGATTATCCCTGCCGGTCGGAAAGTGCCTGGCGCAATCGGGCCTGCACCGTGCGCGTGATGGGATATCTCGCCAGCAATGCGATCGCCGGGACCAGGACCAGGAACGGCACGACGAACCCCATCCAGCGGATATTCTGCACGTCGGCGGCCGAATAGGCGGTCGCGGCGGGATCATAGCCGATAACGTCCAGCAGCATGAACGCGATGCCCACGCCGAACGCGAGCCCCAGCTTGCAGGCCAGGTTATAGAGCGCGACATAGGGCCCGGCGCGCCGTTCGCCCGTGGCGATCTCGCCCTGATCGATCATGTCGGCGAGCATCGAGGTGGGCAGCACCAGATTGGCGGCGCCGAAAAAGCCGCCCACGGCCCACAAGGCGACGACCATCGGAAAATCGCCGTGCGGCACGAAGGCAAGCGCCACGCCGAAGATGCAGGTCCCGGTGAGCCCCACCGTCAGCATGACATGCTTGTCGACGCGCCGGGCCAGGGCCATCATCGCGGGCACGGCGCAAAGCGTGCCGATATAGACGACGAGGATGATCCAGAGCAGGCCGTCCGGCAGGCCCAGCCCGACGCCCAGCGCGAACACGATGAGCGAGTTCAACATCCCGCTCGATATCCAGATGAAGAGCGTGGCGATCAGGAACGTGCGAAGCACCTTGTCGGTGAGGATCGGCGTGAGCGTCGACCGCAAGGAGACCGCGGACGTTTCGCGCGGCAAGGGATCGCGCAGGAACATGCCCGCCGCCACTGCGGACAGCGGCGCGGTGACCGCCACCGTCACGGCGATCAGCAACAATATCTCGTCGAGCTGCGCATTCGATCCGAACAGGATGAGCGGCGCGGCGACGAACAGGACATTGCCGAGCATCGTGAAGGTCTCGCGACAGGAGGTGACGCGACTGCGTTCGACATAGTCGGTTTCCAGTTCCGTGCCCCAGGATATGTGCGGAATCTTCACGCCCGTGAAGCCGAGATAGAAGACCACCGCCCAGATGAAGAGATAGGCCAGGCCGGCATCGCGCGGCGGATTGCACAGGAACCAGGTGGAGACCACCAGTACCGGCGTGCCGATCACCACCCATGGCTTGCGCCGCCCGAAGCGCGATCGGGTGCGATCCGATGCCCAGGCGATGAACAGATCCGAAAGCCCGTCCCACAGCCGCGCGATCAGGAAGACCAGCCCGACCAGGCCAGCGTCGAGATGCAGCTTCTGCGCATAGAAGGCGGGCAGATAGAGCAGGATCGGGGTTTCGGCGATCGAAAGCGGCAACGCCATCGCGCCATAGGCGCTCAAACCGCCCCAGCCCCTGCGCCTGGCGGCCGCCGGCCGCGCCGGGCCCGCCGCGCCGCGCTCGTCAGATGACATGCCGATTTGCCTCGCGCGTGTTCAGAACGACCTCCCCCATCGTAGCAATGGCTTATGGGCCCAATAGCTCATCATGAACGCGGCGCGGCAAGCGCGAAACGCGGGGAAGTGACGCGCGAGCAAACCTTGCAAACGATGTGCTGAATTCAAGCGCGGCGCACGGCCTGGCGGACAGGCCCGAAAGCGGCGGCCAGGATCCCGAATAGTGACGCGCTGCCCATTCGATCGGACTGGGGGCCAAGTCGCCGCCCGGCCCGCTCGCTAGACGGGGCCGGAACATGGTCGGGCGAACCGCTGCACGCGATGCCGCGCCCGATGCCTGACGGAGAGCTGTACGGTGGCGGGGAGTCTGCAAGGAAAGGGGTTTGAGGGCCGCCGCGCGAACGCGGTGCCGCGGGGGATCGCGAGCGCGACGTCGATCGTCGTCGATCGCGCGCTGAACGCGCATGTCTGGGACCGGGACGGGCGCGAATATATCGATTTCGCCGGCGGGATCGCGGTGCTCAATACCGGCCATTGCCATCCCCGCGTGATCGCGGCGGTGCAGGCGCAGCTCGGGCGTTTCACGCATTCGGCGTTCCAGGTCGCCGGCTATGATTGCTATATCGAGCTGGCCGAACGGCTCAACCGGCTGGTCCCGGTCGACGGTCCGGCCAGGACGGTCCTCTTCACGACGGGCGCCGAAGCCGTCGAGAACGCGGTCAAGATCGCGCGCGCCGCCACCGCGCGGCCGGGCGTGATCGCGTTCTCCGGCGGGTTTCACGGCCGCACGGCGCTGACCATGGGGCTGACCGGAAAGGTCGCGCCCTACAAGCGCCAGTTCGGGCCGTCGCCGGCGGGGATCCATCATGCGCCGTTTCCGATCCCGCATCATGGCGAGGATGTCGCCACGGCGCTGGCCGGGATCGATCGCATCTTCCGGGCGGATATCGATCCGTCCGACGTGGCGGCCGTCATCGTCGAACCGGTTCAGGGCGAAGGCGGTTTCCATCCGGTGCCGCCGGACATGATGGCCGCGCTTCGCCGGATCTGCGACACGCACGGCATCGTGCTGATCGCCGACGAGGTGCAGACCGGCTTCGCGCGCACCGGACGCATGTTCGCGATGGATCATCATGAGGTCCGCGCCGATATCGTGACCATGGCCAAATCGCTCGCCGGCGGCCTTCCCCTGTCCGCCGTGACCGGCCGGAGCGAGCTGATGGACAGCGTCGATCCCGGCGGCCTGGGCGGCACCTATGGCGGCTCGCCCGTCGGCTGCGCCGCGGCGCTGGCGGTGCTGGACGTGATCGAGGCGGAGCAGCTGTGCGACCGTGCGCAGACGCTGGGGGATCGCGCCAGGCGCCATCTGCAACGGCTTGCGGAACGCGCCGCCGGCCCGCGGCTCGCGCATGTCCGGGGCCTGGGCTCGATGATCGCGTTCGACGTGGTGGACGATGCCGGCAGGCCGGACGGGGCGGCCGCCAGGCGCGTCGTCGGCGCCTGCGTGGAACGGGGGCTGATCCTGCTGTCCTGCGGCGTGCATGGCGAGACGATCCGGTTGCTCTACCCGCTCACGATCGACGACGCGACGTTCGAAGCGGGATTCGCGCGGCTGCGGACGGCGCTGGCGGATTGCGCAGGCACCGCCGCGGAGCCGGACAATTGAGCCGGGCCGCGCCGGCAGGCCCGTCGCAGCTCGGGCGGCTTCGCCTGCGCCTGCCATGCCGATAGTCGACGGCATGGAAAATCCGGACCTCGTGGTCGGTCCGCACGGGCTGCCGCGCTGGAACATGCCCGAATGGCGGCGGCACGGATTTCACAATCTCCACCGGCTCGCCCGCTATGCGTCCAGCTTTCGGGCGGCCAGGGTGCTGGCGCTCGAACGGCGGCCGGACCGGCATATCGCGGCGCTCGAGGATGTCGATCGGCTGACCCGCCAACCCGGCTTCTCGGCCATGGTCGTGGTGCGTCACCAGCAGATCCTGTTCGAACGCTATGCGCCGGATTTCGGGCCGGACTGCGTGCACAGCATCCAATCGATCACCAAGACGATGATGCATCTGATCGTGGGCAGGCTGGTCGAGGACGGCGTGATCGCGCTCGACCGCACGGCTGCCGACTATATCCCGGAAATCGGCAGCGGCTATCGAACGGCGACCGTCAGGCAGATCCTGAACATGGATGTGGTCAATGCCTATTCCGAGGATTTCTCCGATCCGAGCTCGGTGTATTTCGAGCATGAGGCCGCGATGGGATGGCGGCTGGCCCCGAACGATCGGAACATTCCGACCCAGCACGAATTCCTCGCCGGCATAACCGGCGACGGGCAGGGCAATCCCGACCGGCGGGTCCAGTATAAATGCGCGAATACCGATCTGCTGGCCTGGATCGTCGAACGTGCGAGCGGTCTGCCGATGCGGGCGTTTCTGGCGGAGCTCGCCGACGCCGCCGGCCTTGCCGGAACCCTGCACATGACGACCGATCGCGCGGGCTCCCCTTCCATGGGTGGGGGCGCTAGCCTCACGGCGCTGGATCTTGCCCGTTATTTCTCGCTGTTCGTCACAGGGGGGGAGGGCCTGGCCGGGCAACGGGTCGGAAGCCGTGCGTTCCTGACCGAAACGCTGAAGGGCGGGCTGAACATGGCCTATCCCTATGACGATCTGCGATATTCCAATCACCTGATGGTGTCGGGCACGACGATCGGCCATGGCGGATGGGGCGGGCAATATGCGCTCGCCAATCTGGAGACGGGGACGGTCGCGGTCTATTTCTCGGTCCTGGAAAACGCGCACGGCATCGGCGGCGATCTGATGCCGCCGCTGATCGCCATGCTGCGACGAACCACCGCCGCGCCGGCCTAGGCGCCGCCCACATCCGACAATCACGAAGAGGCAAAAAGCCATGAGCAAGAATGCGCTGGCGTTGAAGGACCCGACGCTGCTGCGTCAATCGATGCTGATCGATGGCGTCTGGCTGCAAGCCGATGGCGGCGAAACGGTCGCGGTGCGCAACCCGGCCACCGGCGCGGTCATCGCCCATGTTCCGATGGGCGGCGCGACGGAAACGCGGCGCGCGATCGCCGCGGCCGAGCGGGCGCTGCCGGCATGGCGCGCCACCCTGGCGGGCGAACGGGCGCGGATCCTCCGCACGCTCTACGATCTCATGCTCGCGCATATCGACGACCTCGCGCGCATCATGACGGCGGAACAGGGCAAGCCGCTGGCGGAGGCGCGGGGCGAGATCCTGTACGCCGCGAAGTTCGTCGAGTGGTTCGGCGAGGAAGCCAAGCGCGTCTATGGCGACATCATTCCCGAAAATGTCGGGGGGCGGCGGATCCTGGTGCAAAAGGCGCCGATCGGCGTCTTCGGCACGATCACACCGTGGAATTTCCCGATGGCGATGATCACCCGCAAGGCCGCGCCGGGCTGGGCCGCCGGGTGCACGGGCATCGTCAAGCCGGCGATCGAGACGCCGCTGTCCGCGCTGGCGCTGGGGGTGCTGGCGGAGCGGGCGGGGTTGCCGGGTGGCGTGTGCAACATCGTCACCGGGGCCGCCGTGGAGATCGCCGGCGAGCTCACCTCCAGCCCTGTCGTTCGCAAAATCTCGTTCACCGGCTCGACTCAGGTCGGGGCGAAGGTGCTGGCGGCCTGCGCGCCCTCGATCAAGAAATGCAGCATGGAGCTGGGCGGAAACGCGCCGTTCATCGTCTTCGACGACGCCGATCTCGATGCGGCGGTCGCCGGCGCGCTGGCGGCGAAATATCGCAATGCGGGGCAGACCTGCGTGGCCGCGAACCGGCTGTTGGTGCAGGACGGCATCCATGACGAATTCGCGCGCCGGCTGGCGAAGGAAACCGGCAAGCTGCGCGTCGGCAACGGCATGGACCCGGACGTGGCGCAGGGCGCGCTCATCAACGAAGCGGCCGTGCGCAAGGTCGAAGGCCAGATCGCCGACGCGGTGGCGAGGGGCGCGCAGGTGGCGACGGGCGGCGGTCGGCACCCGCTGGGCGGCACCTTCTTCCAGCCGACCGTGCTGACCGGGGTGCCGCGCGACGCGCGGATCTTTGCCGAAGAGACGTTCGGCCCCGTCGCGCCGCTGTTCCGCTTCCAGGACGAGGCCGAGGCGGTGGAGCTGGCCAACGCGACGCCGTTCGGGCTCGCGGCCTATCTCTATTCAAGGGACGTCGGGCGGATCTTTCGCGTTTGCGAGGCGCTCGAATTCGGCATGATCGGCGTCAACGAAGGCCTGATCTCGACCGAGGTCGCCCCGTTCGGCGGGACGAAGGCCTCCGGGCTCGGCCGCGAGGGGTCGAAATACGGGATCGAGGACTATCTGGAGATCAAATATATCGCGCTCGGCGGTCTTTCCGGGCCCGCCCCGATCCGCGACCAATAAATGACGCGATGCGAGACGCGCGAAACGTCCGGTCATGGCTGCTCGCTCGTCGAATCCGCATGATCCACGTCAGACAAGGTGCCATCGAACGCGCCGAAACGGGGGATTCAAAGATGCAGAAGGCCGCCTCGCTCCTGATAACGACCGCCATGCTGCTTGCGGGGACGGGCATGGCCCGGGCTCAGCAAGCCGCGTCGCCCCGTCCGGCCGCGGCCGACGAAGGCGAGATCGTCGTCACCGCGCAGAAACGCGAACAGCGTCTGAGCGACGTACCGATCGCCGTGACCGCGATCGGCGGCGATGCGCTCGAGCAGATGCGGGTGCAGGGCGTCGCCGATGCGATCGGCCGCACGCCGGGGGTCTCGGCCATAACGTCGACCTCGCTGGGCGGCACGTCGCTGGCCGTTCGCGGCGTATCGGCGGGAAGCCCCATTTTCGCGGGTTCGTCGCCGGTCGGCTATTATGTCGATGCCGTGCCCTTCGGCCTGGTGAAGTCCGCGCTGGTTCCCGATCCCGCGGTCTACGATCTGGAGCGGGTGGAGGTCCTGCGCGGTCCGCAGGGCACGCTCTATGGCGCCAGCTCGATCAACGGCGTCGTTCGCGTGCTGACGCGCGAACCGGATCTGGCGAATTTCGACTTCCGCGGCCTGGCCTCGACGTCCTGGACCAAGGGCGGCGACCAGAGCTATCGCGGCGACCTTGCCGTCAACGTGCCGCTGATCGAAGACGCGCTGGGCGCGCGGCTGGTGCTGGGCCACAATCATGTCGGGGGCTGGATCGATCGGCCCGGTGCGGAGCGCGCGAATGAAGCGGATCTGCGAAACATCCGCCTGAAGGTGCGCGCCGAACCGACCGACCGGCTGTCGATCGGCGGATCGGTCTGGCTTTCGCGGACCAGGTTCGGCGCGCCGAACGCCGGCGGCAGTGACGACCGGTCGCCTTACCGGGACGTGGAGCAGAACGAGCTGAAATTCGATTCCTACGGGCTGAACGTCGACTATGATTTCGGGGGCGCATCGCTCAAGAGCACGACGAGCTATCTGCGCTACAGCAACAAGAGCGGTTACGATTACGGCGATCCGTACCTGCTCGTTACCGACTACCAGTCCCGTATCTTCACCGAGGAGCTGCTGCTCAGCTCCAACGGCAAGGGAAAGCTCGGCTGGTCGGTCGGCGCCTTCTACCGCGAAGGTCGGGATACGCCGTTCCAGGACGTGCTGCCGACGGGGACGGCCATCCCCGCGCCGTTCGATTATGACGACACGTCCAGGTCCTACGCGCTGTTCGGCGAGATCACCTTTCCCCTGGTCGCCGACAAGCTCGAGCTGACCGCGGGCCTGCGCTATTTCCACGATCGGGTCGGGCAGGCCGAAAACACGTCCGCGTCGGGTGATCCGACCGCGCCGCTGCTGCGGACCCAGGCCGATTTCAGCGCGACCACGCCGCGCGTGGTGCTGACCTGGCGTCCGGCGCCCAAACAGATGGTCTACGCCTCCTACAGCGAAGGGTTTCGCAGCGGCTTCGAGCAGGACGTCTTCATTCAGGCCCAGTATCCCGGCCTGCCCGCGGTCGAACCGGACAAGCTGCGCAATTACGAGCTGGGGATGAAGGGCGATGTCTTCGGGGGGCGCCTGAACTATGAGGCGGCCGTCTATTTCATCGACTGGAAGGACGTTCAGCAAAGCCTGCTGGTGCCGTTCGGCAACATGGGGGCCGTGGTCCTGGCTGTCGTCAACGGCGAATCGGCCAGCGGTTTCGGCGTGGATGCGGCGCTGACCGGGCGGCCCTTTCCAGGCCTGGACCTGGGCGTCAATTTCAGCTGGAACAAGCTCGAGTTGGACCGAAACGTCATTTCGGGCGGCACGTTGCTGTTCGCCAAGGGCGATCGGCTGAACAATTCTCCACGGCTCACCCTCGGGGCGTTCGCCGACTATTCATTTCCGCTCGATCGCTCGGGCTGGACCGGCCGGTTTTCGACGGGCGTGAACTACAGCTCGAAAAATCAGCTTCATGCCCAGGACCAGTCCGATCCGGCGGCGGCCGTGATCGTGCTCAACGGCGATTCGTCATTGATCGCGCGCGCCAGCTTCACCGTCTCGACGCCGGGCAGGCTGGACATCACGGCATTCGT
The DNA here is from genome assembly GCA_964413495.1 of uncultured Stakelama sp. Taxonomy (GTDB): domain Bacteria; phylum Pseudomonadota; class Alphaproteobacteria; order Sphingomonadales; family Sphingomonadaceae; genus Sphingomonas. The sequence continues at coordinate 38,281 of CAYPRW010000012.1, forward strand.
CGACAACATCTCGAACGAACGCGGCAGGGTGCAGAACGATCTCGATCCGTTCAGGGCCGCCCGCGTGCAGCCGCGGCGGATCGGCGTGCAGCTCGAATACCGGTTTCGCTAACTGCGTCCGGCCGCGCCGGTCTTCCACTCGATCCGCCTGCAACGGCCCTGACCGGCGGGTCGAAGCGGCCTCGCGCCCGCGTGCCGCCACGGATCGCCGGGCCGCACGTTCGGCGCGGCGATCCGGCGGGGCCTCGGGTGAAGCAATGTTGAAGCGGCGCGGATCGCCGGTCGATGCGACGGATCCTCGCTCAGTAGGGAGTTGAAGATGGGGCAGGGCGGACCGCAGCCGGAGCCGAATGGAACGCGCCGCCTCGACGCGGCGTCTCTGGCGAATGTCACGCCCTTCATCGATGGTGAAGGGCAGGCGGCATCCAGCCCGGACGACATCGCCGTCGTCAATCCGGCGAACGGGCGGCGGCTCACCGGCATCCCGCTCGGCAGCGTCGAGGATGCCGATCGCGCGGTGGCGGCGGCGCGGCGGGCGGGCGGGGCCTGGGGCGCGGCGGCACCCGCCTTTCGCAAGCGGACCTTGCTCGACTGGGCCGATCGGGTGGAGGCGGACGGCGATCTGCTCGACGCGCTCGATGCGCTCGAAATGGGCAAGCCGATCAGCACCCTGGCCTTCAACGCGGCGGCGGCCGCCAGCTTCATCCGCTTCAATGCCGAGGCGATCGACAAGCTCAATGGCGATGTGTTTCCCAGCGACCGGGGTTCGACGGTGTTCCAGAAGCGCGTCCCACGCGGCGTCGTCGCGGCGATCGTGCCGTGGAACTTCCCGACCTATAATGTCTGCCTGAAAGTCGCGCCGGCCATGGCCGCGGGGAACGGCGTGGTGCTCAAGCCGTCCGAGCTTGCGTCGCAATCGGCGCTGCGCCTGTGCCGGCTCGCGGTGGAGGCCGGTATCCCGCCGGGGCTGCTCAACATGGTGCCGGGGCGGGGCGACATCGTCGGCCGCGCGCTGTGCGAGCATGCCGGGGTGCAGATGGTGGCGTTCACCGGCTCGTCCGCCGTGGGGCGGCGCATCCTCCAGGCGGCCGGCGGCTCGAACATGAAGACGGTCAATGCGGAATGCGGCGGCAAGTCGGCGCATATCGTCTTCGCCGACTGCCACGATCTCGATGTCGCCGCGGCCAGCATCGCCGAACTCATCACGCTCAACCAGGGCCAGGTGTGCAGCGTCGGCTCGCGCGTGCTGGTCGAACGCTCGATCCAGGCCCGGCTGGTCGACCGGATCGTCGACTGTCTCGCGCGCATTCGCGTGGGCGATCCGCAATGCCCCGATACCAGCTATGGCCCGATCGCATCGCGCGGGCAGCTCGATCGCGTCACCTCGTTCATCGAAACGGCCGCGCGCGACGGCGCGACCCTCGCCTGCGGCGGGGGGCGGCTATTGCCCGATTCGGGCGGCTTCTTCATCCAGCCGACGGTGTTCGTCGATGTTCCGCCGTCCGCGCGCCTGGCGCGCGAAGAGGTGTTCGGGCCGGTCCTGGCCGTCATCCCGTTCGACGATGCGCACGAGGCGGTGACGCTGGCCAATGCGACGGATTACGGCCTTGCCGCCTATGTGTGGACCAGCAGCGTCCAGACGGCCTTTCGGATGACCAACGCGCTGCAGACCGGCGTGACCGTCGTCTATGCCGCCGCCGGGGGCGAGGGGGCGGGCGACGCCTTCACGGCGGAGCCGTTCGGCCTGTCGGGCGTGGGATCGGAGGGCGGGCTGGCGGGCCTTCAGGGCTATACGCGGCGGCAGACCATGTGGTTCAGCTTCGCGCCATGAGCCGGCAGGACGGGTGCCGGTGAATTTCAGGCGCGGAAATCCTGGCCGCCGGCCGGACGATTGAAGTTCCGCAGGTCGAGCGCGGCGTCGCTCACCGGCACGGCGCGGGTGGCGGCGATCCAGGATCGCACGGCGCGCCCGCCCGCGCGAAGATGCGCGTCCAGCGTGTGCCGCAGGCCCGCCGGCCAGCATCCGATCACATGTTGCGAGGCCAGCACCGCCGGCCCCGGCGCCAGGCGCGCGCGCAGGTCCAGCGGCACCGGCAGGGTATCGACCGGCACCGACAGCACGCAGTCGAACGCATGTGCGCCGGCAAAGTGCATCGCGGCCGACAGGCCGCCCAACGGACCCAGATCGGCCGACAGGCCGCCCAACGGACCCGGATCGGCGGCCGGGCGATCGGCCAGCGACGTCATGCCCGGCCAGTCGCGCCCGCAGATCACCAGCCCGTCGACCTGCAGCGCCAGGCCGGCGATCACATGTTCGATCATCGGCCGGCCCGCGATCGGGTAAAGCGCCTTGTCCGATCCGAACCGCCTCGATCGCCCGCCCGCCAGGATCGCGCCCAGCACGCGCATCGTCACGGCGCCGGCCGGGCCAAGGCCGAGCCGGCCGGCGCCGGCACGCGGCCGCTCGCCCCGGCCGGCGGCACATTGCCGGATGCGCGGCCCACCGCCTGTCCCACCAGCATCAGCGTGGGCGCCCCCGCCGGCATGGCGCGCACGGCGATGCCGATCAGGTCGAGCCGGGTGGTCAGCAACTGCTCGTGCGGCAGCGAGACGTCGCTCGCGATCAGCACCGGCGTCGCCCCGTCCAGCCCCGCCGCGATCAGCGCGCGGCCGATCTCGCCCGCCGCCTCGCGGCCCATATAGATGGCGAGCGTGGCGTCGGGATCGGCCAATGCCGTCCAGTCGAGGTCGAGCGCCCGGCCGCGCTGGCTGTGCGCCGTCACGAACTGCACGCGCCGGGCGATCCCGCGCAGCGACAGCGAGATGCGCGATGCGGCGGCGGCGGCGCTCGCAGCGGTGATGCCGGGGCAGATGCGCACGTCGATCCCGGCCGCGCTCAGCGCGGTCAGCTCCTCCATCGAACGGCCGAACACCGACGGATCGCCGCCCTTCAGCCGCACGACGCGCAGCCCGGCCCGCGCCGCGTCGACCAGCAGCGCGTCGATCGTGCGCTGGTCCTTTGAATGCCGCCCGGCGCGCTTGCCGACCGAGATGCGCGTCGCCTGCGCCGCCATGTCCAGGATCGCCGGCCCGACCAGCGCGTCGTGGAACACGATGTCGGCCCGCGCCAGCAGCCGTTCGGCCTTGCGCGTCAGCAGCTCCGGATCGCCCGGCCCCGCGCCCACCAGCCAGACGGTGCCGGGTGCGAAATCGTCAGGCATGGGCCTTCTCCCTGGCCTGGTCGGCAAGGATGCGGGCCAGCGCGGGACGGCACGAACCGCAATTGGTGCCCGCCGACAGCGCGCCGCCGATCGCCGCGACGGTTGCGAGCGACTGGTCGCGGATCGCCGCGACGATCGCATTCAGGCCGATGTCGAAACAGGCGCAGACCAGCGGCCCGCTATCGGCGACCGCGCCGGGCGCGCGGCCCGCCAGCACGCTCGGCCCCTGTGGCTGGTTCAGCTGCGCCACCAGCCAGTCGCGCGGCGGCAGCTCGCCCGAAACGGTGGCGAACAGCACCGCCGCCAGCCGGCCGTCGCGCAGCACGGCGATGCGGCGCGATCCGCGCGCGGGGTCGCTCGCCTCGATCCGGTCGCCGCGCGGCAGGATGCGTTCGATCGCGCCGGGATCGCCGGTGCCGGCCAGTTCGAACAGCGTGCCGCCGGCCACGGCCACGCGCGTCGCCCACAGGCAATCGGGCGCGGCGGCATCATCGCCATGCACGATCAGGAAGCCGCGCCAGTCGGTCGCCACCGGCGCGATCGCCGCTGGCGTCAGCTTGAAACCGGGCTGTCCCGAATGCGGGTCGACGCGGTCGCGCGGCAACAATCCGGTCCGCCCGCCGGTCGACTGGCGATCGGTCCAGTGGATCGGCGTGAACAGCTCGCCGCGCCGCTGCGCCGGGCTGAGCGCGACGCGGAACAGGCTCTCGCCCGACGGCGTCGTCACGCGGGCCAGCGCGCGGTCGGCCAGCCCGGCGGCGGCGGCATCGTCGGGATGGACCTCGACCAGCGGCTCGTCGCGGTGCCGCGCCAAAGTGGGCGAAAGCCCGGTGCGCGTCATCGTGTGCCACTGGTCGCGATAACGCCCGGTGTTCAGCGTCAGCGCAAAGCGCGCCGGCGGGGCGGTCAGCGCGCGCTGCGCGACCGGGACCAGGCGGGCGCGGCCGTCGGGCGTCGGAAAGCGGCCGTCGGCAAAGGCGTCGCCGCCCCAGACGAACGGCGCCATCGCATCGTAATCGGCATTGCCGATCGCGGCATGCGCGCCAAGGTCCAGCTTGCGCGCGCCGCCGTTGCGATAGGCGGTCAGCCGGGCATGCTCGCGCCAGATCTCGGCCGGCCGGTCATAGCCGAAGGCGGTGCGCCAGCCCATGCGCCGGGCGACCTGGCACACGATCCACCAGTCGGGCCGGGCCTCGCCGGGCAGCGGCAGGACGGCGCGCTGGCGGCTGACGCACCGCTCCGAATTGGTCACCGTCCCGTCCTTTTCGGCCCAGGCGGCGGCGGGCAGGCGGACATGGGCAAGGCGGCCGGTATCGGTATCGGCGATCACGTCGGACACGACGACAAAGGGGCACGCCGCCAGCGCCTCGCGCACGCGGCCGGCATCGGGCATCGATACCGCCGGGTTGGTCGCCATGATCCACAACGCCTTGATCCGCCCGCTGCCGACGGCGCGGAAGAGATCGACGGCCTTCAATCCCGGCTTGCCCGCGATCGACGGCGCCGCCCAGAAACGCGCGATATCGGCGCGGTCGTCGTCGCCGAAGCCGCGGTGCGCGGCCAGCGTCGTCGCCAGCCCGCCGACCTCGCGCCCGCCCATCGCGTTGGGCTGCCCGGTGATCGAAAAGGGCGCCGCGCCCGGCCGGCCGATCCGGCCGGTCGCCAGATGGAGGTTGAGGATGGCATTCACCTGGTCGGTGCCCGCCACCGACTGGTTCACGCCCTGGCTGAACAGCGTGACGGTGCGCGGCTGGGCGGCGAACAGCTCATAGAAGTGCCGCACATCGGCCGCCGGCAGGTCGCAGGCCGCGGCGATGCTCCACAGGTCGTGGCCGGTGTCGAGGGGTTCCCAGAACCCCTCCGGCACCGCGACATGCGCCGACAGATAGGCCGCGTCCACCAGCCCCTCGCGTCGGCAATGCGCAAGCAGGCCGTTCATCAGCGCGACGTCGCTGCCCGGCCGCAGCGCCAGGTGCAGATCGGCTTCCTCGCACGTCTCGGTCCGGCGCGGGTCGATGACGACGATCCGCGTGCCGCGCCGCGCGCGCGCCGCCATGATCCGCTGATACACGATCGGATGGCACCAGGCGGTGTTCGACCCCACCAGCACCACCAGATCGGCCTCGTCCAGGTCGGCATAGCCGGCCGGCACCACATCCTCGCCGAACGCGCGCAGATGCCCGGCGACCGCGCTCGACATGCACAGCCGCGAATTGGTGTCGATGTTCGCCGAACCGATGAATCCCTTCATCAGCTTGTTGGCGACATAATAGTCCTCGGTCAGCAGCTGGCCCGAGACATAGCAGGCGACGCTGTCCGGCCCGTGCCGCGCGATCGTCTCGCGAAACCGGCGCGCGACCAGATCGAGCGCCTTGTCCCAGTCCGCCCGGCGCTGGCCGATCATCGGGTGGAGCAGCCGCCCCGCCAGCCCCACCGTTTCGCTGAGATGCGTGCCCTTTGAGCACAATCGCCCCGCATTCGCCGGATGCGCGGGATCGCCCGCGACGGTCAGCCCGCGCTCGCCCGTGCGCGTCGCCAGGATGCCGCATCCCACCCCGCAATAGGCGCAGGTGGTGCAGACCGGCTCGCGCATCTCAGGCGGCATCCGCCAGCGCCCCGCCGCGGGCGATCCGCACGCGCCCCTCGCGCACCTCCACCGCCAGCGTATGGGTACAGCCCTGGTCGTCGCCCTGCGCCCGCCCGTCGGCCAGGCCGATGCGCCAATTGTGCAGCGGGCACGACACGCTGTGCCCATGCACGATCCCCTGGCTGAGCGGTCCGCCCTTGTGCGGGCAGCGATCGACCAGCGCGAACACGCGATCGTCGATCGTGCGGAACACCGCGATCGGCACGGCGTCCAGCGTCAGCGTGCGCGCGCCCTGCACGGGGATGTCGGCGACCGCGCCGATATCGATCCAGTCGCTCATCCCGCCCTCGCCGGTTGTGCCGCCATCGCCAGCGGCTGGTGGAACTGCGCATCCTCGCCCGCGGCGCGCCGGGCCCAGGGATCGTCCTGGGTAAAGCGTTGCGAGAACAGGAAGCGTTCGGCGAGCGCGTCGCGGCCCGCGGCGTCCTCGACCAGGCGCGCCTTCACATAATCGATCCCGACGCGCTCGATCCACGGCGCGGTCCGCTCCAGATAGCGTGCCTCCTCGCGGTACAGCTGGATGAAGGCGGCGCAGTGATTCAGTGCCTCCGCCTCGGTCGCCACCTTGCACAACAGGTCGGTCGCGCGGACATGGATGCCGCCATTGCCGCCGACATGCAGCTCATAGCCCGAATCGACGCACACCACGCCGAAATCCTTGATCGTCGCCTCGGCGCAGTTGCGCGGGCATCCCGACACGGCGATCTTGAACTTGTGGGGCATCCACGATCCCCAGCTCATCCGCTCGATCCTCACGCCCAGCCCGGTCGAATCCTGCGTGCCGAACCGGCACCATTCAGACCCGACACAGGTCTTCACCGTGCGCAGCGACTTGCCATAGGCATGGCCCGAAACCATCCCGGCGGCATTGAGATCGGCCCACACCGCGGGCAGGTCCTCCTTGCGGATGCCAAAGATGTCGAGCCGCTGGCCGCCGGTCACCTTGACCATCGGCGCATCATATTTCTCGACCACATCGGCGATCGCGCGCAGCTCGCGCGGATTGGTCAGGCCACCCCACATGCGCGGCACGACCGAATAGGTGCCGTCCTTCTGGATGTTGGCGTGCATGCGCTCGTTGACGAAACGGCTCTGCTGGTCGTCGGCATAGTCGCCGGGCAGCGCGCACAGCAGGTAATAGTTGAGCGCGGGGCGACAGGCCGAACAGCCGTCGGGGGTCGACCAGTGCAGCTTGTGCATCACCTCGGGGATCGAGCGCATGCCCTGCGCCACGATCTCGCGGCGCACGTCGTCATGGCCGAACCGGGTGCAACCGCACAGCGTCCTGGGCCCGCGCTGTACCTCGTCGCCCAGCGTCAGGGCGAGCAGCGTCTCGACCAGCCCGGTGCACGACCCGCACGATGCCGACGCCTTGCACCCCGATCGCACCGCATCCAGGCTGTGCGCGCCGCCCGCGATGCACGCCGCCACCCGGCCCTTGCTCACGCCGTTGCAGCCGCAGATCTCGGCATCGTCCGAGAGCGCCGCAACGGCCGCCTTAGGGTCCGCCTGCCCACCCCCATGGGCGAATGCCTGGCCATGGATCAGCACGTCGCGCAACGGGGCGATGGTCTCGCCGCGCTTCATCAGGTCGAAATACCAGTTGCCGTCGGCGGTATCGCCATACAGCACCGCGCCGACCAGCCGGTCGTCCTTCAGCACGACGCGCTTGTAGATCCCGCGCGCGGCGTCGCGCAGCACGATGTCCTCGCATCCGTCCCCGCCCGAAAACTGGCCGGCGGAAAAGACGTCGAGCCCGGCGACCTTCAGCTTGGTCGACATGGGTGGCGCGCGATAGGGATTGGCGCGCGCCACCAGCCCGTCGGCCAGGCTGCGGCACATGTCCCACAGCGGCGCCACCAGGCCATAGACCTGCCCGTCATGCTCGACGCATTCGCCCACCGCCAGCACATCGGGATCGCTGGTCACCATATGGTCGTCGACCTGGATGCCGCGGCCCACCGCCAGCCCGGCCGCGCGCGCCAGCGCCACCGCCGGGCGGATGCCCACCGCCATCACCACCAGGCTGGCGGGAATGTCGCGCCCGTCCTTCAGCCGCACGCCCGCGACCGCATCGGCGCCATGGATCTCGGCGGTGTCGGCGCCGGTGATGACGGTCTGGCCGCGCGCCTCCAGCGCCGATCTCAGCAGCCACGCCGCCGCCTCGTCCAGCTGGCGCTCCATCAGCGTCGCGGGCAGGTGCAGCACGGTCACCTTCATGCCGCGCAGGGTCAGGCCATGCGCCGCCTCCAGCCCCAGCAGCCCGCCGCCGATCACCACCGCGTCGCCGCCGCGCGCCGCCGCCGCCAGCATGGCGTCGACGTCATGCATGTCGCGAAAGCCGATGACGCCGGGCAGGTCATGGCCCGGCACGGGCAGGATGAACGGGTCCGATCCGGTCGCGATCAACAGCTTGTCGTATCGCGCCACCCGCCCCGATCGCGCCGTCACCGTGCGCGCCGCGCGGTCGATCGCGATCGCCGGGTCGCCGGTCACCAGCTCGATGCGATGCTCGGCATACCAGTCATGGCCGTTGATGACGATCTGATCGAACGTCTTCTCGCCCGCCAGCACGGGCGACAGCATGATGCGGTTATAGTTCACATGCGGTTCGGCGCCAAGGATGGTGATGTCGAACCCGTCGGGTTCGCGCGCCAGCAGCTCCTCGACGGCGCGGCATCCGGCCATGCCGTTGCCGATCACCACCAGCCGCCGGCGGCCGCCGGACGGTGCCGGCGGCGCCTCGGCTCCGCTGTCCTCGATGGCGCGCGGGCCATGCCGAAAATCCATGCGCAATGCTCCAGAACGAAAAAAAGCCGCCATCCGGGCCCCGTGCGAACGGGGCCTGGATGGCGGCCTTGCCATCTTTTGCCGTCGAACCGCCCGGCAGGGCGATTCGGGGCCATGGGTGAAGGACGACGCTGTCCCTCGCATATGCGCCTTAGCCGAAAGCGCGCGGTCGCTCAAGCCGCGGCGGCTCAGTCCCGGCTCACAGGCTCCAGTCGAGCTGAAGCCAAAATTTGTCGGTGTCGGTGGCAAAGCGCGCCGCCCGGTATCGCGCGAACCGCGCGGCGATCGCGACCTTGCCCAGCCGCGCGGTCGCCAGCGCGTCGAATTCCTTGCCATAGGCGATCCCCAGCCGGTCGCTGCGGAAACGGTGATAGCCGATGCTGACGGCCGGCGCCTTGAACGGCCCCGCCGCCTTCCAGCCATGGCCGATGCCGGCATAAAGGTCGCGCACGCCATCGGGCGGCGTGGTCAGGAACTTGTCGGCCCAGCCCTGGAACTTGAAATTGGTGCCCAGCGGGAACTGGAAACTGGTCAGCGGCGTGCCATCGCCCGCGCCCAGTACTTCATAGCCCAGGTTGAGCTTCCAGCCGCGCAGGTCGAGCGTCGCGTCGGCGGACCAGTAATCCGCGCGATAGCGGTTGGGATTGCGGTGGTGGCCGCGCTGCGTGGCATAGCTCGCGGCATAGCTCAGCTTCGCCGCCGGAGACAGCGTCCTGACCCCCGCGATCCGTACGCCCAGGCTCGCGCTCGACAGGCGAAAGCCCTGCACCGCCGCCGCGTCCTGATCGACCAGATAGGCAAAGCCGGTGACCGTGCCGACCGGCGTCGCATAGGCCAGGTTGGCAAGGACGTTGTCGCCGCCCACCGCGCGCGGCCGCGCGCCGGTGCCCTCGATGCCCCAGATGGTGCGCACCGACCAGGCATAGCTCAGGTCCAGCTTCAGCCCCCTGGCCGGCGTCCATTCGGCGCGCACCGCGTCATAGGTCACGGCATTCTGGCGAAAGCCGGCATTGCCGATAAACCGCTCGTCGTCGATCGCGATGCGCTGGCGGCCCGCGGTCAGGGTCATTCCTCCGGCGCGGTAACCGATATTCGCAAGGTACAGCGCGACATTCTCGGGGTCCGCGACCAGCGGACGGACCGCCGATCCGTGCAACCCGTCATGATAGGTGTCGACCGCCGCCAGCGTGCCCTGCGCCTGGATCGTCGCGGTCAGCGGGCCGGCCTGCGCCCGCACGCCGGCCCGCGCGCGCAGCGTCAGCGCGTCGGCATCCGCCGCGATCCCCACCTGCTCGACATGTTCGTACCGCACCCGCGCTTCCATCAGCGGCGTCAGCTTCACGTCCTGCGCACAGGCCGTCCCGCCGGCCGCCATCCCCCCGGCCGCCAGGGCGGCGGCCGTCAATGCCGTGTGTTTCATGGATTTTCCCCCTTGCCCGGCGCCGGCCGGCGCACCGCCGTCACGGGCGCCGGCCGCGCCGCGCGTTGCTCAGATACGGGCGCCGGTCCGCCACGCGCTGCGCCAGCGCGGCTTCACCAGCATCAGGCCGCCCAGCGCCAGCACCGCCAGCCCGGCAAAGATCAGGAAGCCCGGCGCGAAGCTGCCGGTCAGCTGCTTGGCAAGGCCCAGCGACGAGGCGAGGTAGAAGCCGCCGATGCCGCCGGCACAGCCGACCAGCCCGGTCATGATCCCGATCTCCGCCTGGAACCGCTGCGGCACCAGCTGGAACACCGATCCGTTGCCGGTGCCCAGCGCCAGCATCGCGACGAAGAAACAGGCCAGCGCCACGCCCAGCGTCGGCGCCGCCGAAACCCCGGCCAGCGCGGCGGCGGCGACGACGAACACCACCGACAGCGTCCTGATCCCGCCGATGCGGTCGGCCAGCGCCCCGCCGATCGGGCGCACCAGCGATCCGGCGAAGACGCAGGCCGCGGTGCAATAGCCGGCGGCGATCGGGCTCAGGCCGAACTGGTCGGTGAAATAGATCGGCAGCGACGCCGCCAGCCCGACAAAGCCGCCAAAGGTGACGGCATAGAACCCCATCAGCCACCAGGCGTCGGCGGTGCGCAGCGGGCGGAAATAGTCGCCGATCGCCTTGGGCGCGGGCGGGTTCGGCGCGTCCCTGGCCAACAGCATATAGATCACGAACACGATGGCGAGCGGGATGCAGGCGAGGCCCAGCACCGCATTCCACCCGAACGCCCGGGCCAGCAGCGGCGCGAACAGCGCGGCGAGCACGGTGCCCGAATTGCCCATCCCGGCCAGGCCCATCGCCTTGCCCTGATGCTCGGCCGGATACCAGCGGCTGGCAAGCGGCAGCGCGATCGCAAAGCTCGCGCCGGCAAAGCCCAGCACGACGCCCAGCGCCAGCGTGCCGGCAAAGCTGCCGACACCGGCCAGATAGGCGGTCAGCAGCCCGGCGATCACGATGACCTGGCTGATCGCGCCCGCCGTCTTGGGGCCGATGCGATCGACCAGCAGGCCGTTGAGCACGCGCAGCAGCGCGCCGGCCAGGGTGGGCGTCGCCACCATCAGCCCCTTTTCCGCCGGGGTCAGCGCCAGCGTCCGGGCGATCTCCGGCGCCAGCGGCCCCAGGATCACCCACACCATGAAGGCCAGGTCGAAATACAGGAACGACGCCAGCAGCGTCGGCCAATGGCCCGCGCGCCAGAAGCTGTCGGTCCGCGCGCCATCGCCGGCTTCCCCCTTATCGTTCGTCTGGTTCCAGAATGCCGTTGCCATGATCGTCCCCCGATCGTGTGATGTTGAAACGACGAACGCCGCGGGCCGGCGGCCTGCGGGGCAGGCGCCGGACAGCGGCGTTGCTGAATGTTCGTGTGGACCGGGCCGCCCGGCACTGGGCGCCCTTGCCGATTAGGGCGTGCGGCTGCGCACGCTCGTCCTCTAGAATTGCTGCGGCGCAGCTTTTTGCAAGCGATTTTTTCGCCGCGCGGATTTATCGTGCGAAACCGGCGACATAGCCGGCGATATCCTCGGGATCGAAGCGCCTGCCGTCGAAAAAGCGATCCGGCCCCAGCGTCACTTCGCCGCGATAGGTGCCGATCGGCAGCGGCGCGTCGATCGCGCCTTCGACCTTGCTGCTCGCCCCCGGCATCGCGAGGTCGAGCGCGCCCAGCGCGCGGCGATAGATGTCGGGGCGGAACACCGCCGCCGCCGCCGCCTCGTTCGCGCGTGAGGCGTCGATCATGCCCCAGCGCAGCAGTTGCGAATAGATCCACAGCGCCTGGCTGCGCCACGGAAAGCCGGTCGCCTCGCGCGCGAACAGCATGAAATCGTCCAGCGGCACCGGCGGCGCGCCGCGCCGCGGCACGATGCGGCCGCGCAGCGCGCGCTCGATCAGCTCGGCGGGCTGGTCGACATGGTCCGACCGGGCGAGCAGCTCGACCAGCGCCTCGCCATTGGCCGGATCGTCGCACCATGCCGCCGCCCGCGCGACCGCGCGCAACAGGCGGTCGACGGTGTCGGCGTTGCGCTCCATCCAGTCGGTGCGGAAGGTCAGCGTCTTTTCCACGCCGCGCCGCCAGATGCGCTCGCCGGCGGCGACCGCTTCGGCGACGCCGGCCGCGATCGCGACGCTGCCCCACGGTTCGCCGGCGATGAAGCCGTCGGTTTCGCCCAGCGCCATCGCCTCGGTCATCAGCGACGGCGGCAGGACGCGCAGCGCGACGTCGCGATCGGGATCGATCCCCGCGCTCGCCAGCCAGTAACGCAGCATCAGCGCATGGCTCGAATGGCGGTGGACGACGCCGATCACGGGCTTGCGGCGATACAGGCCGATGGCGCCGGCGAAATCGTGCGCGGCGGCCATCGGATCGTTCAGCCGTGCCGCCAGATCCTGGTCGAGCGCAACGGCGAAATCGGGCTTCATCACCAGAAGATTGCCGTTGACGTTGAGCTTGTAGGGCGCCGACAGCGACGCCGCATGCTGCCCCAGCCCCAAGGAAACCCCCACCGCCAACCCCGCCAGCATATGCGCGGCCTGCACGTCGCCATAGATTAGCCGGTCGCGCAGGGTCGCCCAGCTCGTGTCGCGCACCAGCTCGAGCCCGATGCCCTCGGCCTCCGCAAAGCCGCGCTCGCGCGCCGCGATCAGCACGGCGGCGTCGGTCAGCGCCAGGAATGCCGCACGAACGGGTCTCAAGGCGATCCTCCCAGCAATTCGTGCGCGGATATCAGCGCAGCGGCGATATCGGCGATCTTGCGCCCCTGGTTCATCGCCGAACCCCGCAGCAGCGCATAGGCGTCCGGTTCGGCCAGGCCGCGGCTCTGCATCAGGATCGCCTTGGCCTTGTCGATCACCTTGCGGTCGGCGAGCTGCGTCCGCGCCTCCTCCAGCTCGTCGCGCATCCGGGTAAAGGCGTTGAACCGCCGCACCGCCAGTTCGAGCACGGGCTTCACCCGTTCCTTGCGCAGGCCGTTGACGACATAGGCCGAAACCCCGGCATCGATCGCCGCGCCGATCATCATGTCGTCGGATTCGTCGACGAACATGGCGATCGGCTTGGCCAGCGCGCGGCTGACGAGCAGCATTTCCTCCAGCGCGTCGCGGCTTGGATTGCCCAGGTCCATCAGCACCACGTCGGGCTGCAGCCGTTCCAGGCGCGCGACAAAGGCGCCCCGGCCGGACAACAGATGGATATCCTCGTACCCCGCCTCCCGCAGGCCCGCCTCGAGCACGGACGCCCGCACGCCGCTGTCATCGATGATGACGATTCGCATGACCCACCCTTCGCAGGTGCAGCATAGACTGGGTTTGTGCGGCGTCCAGCCGGTTTGTCGGCGCAATCGCCCCGCGTCAGCCGCGCGCGTCCTCCCGCAACGCCCGCGCCAGCGCGTCGCGCACCTGCCGCAGTCCGTCGCCATCGTCCGCCCGCGCCGGCGCTTCGGCCGCCAGCAGGCGCTGCACGCCGCGAATGGTATAGCCGTCCCTGGCCAGCAAGGCGTCGATCCGTCGCACCAGCACGACATCGTCCGGGCGATAATAGCGCCGTCCGCCCGCGCGCTGCAGCGGCTTCAGCTGCGGAAAGCGCGTTTCCCAGTAACGCACGATATGCTGCGGCCGGCCGATATCCTGCGCCAGTTCGCCGATCGTGCGAAAGGCGCCCGGTTTCTTGTCCGCAGCCCCTTTTGCCGGATCGCTCACCGGATCATCCCGCGTTGACGATGCGATCGCGCAGCATCTGGCTGGCGCGGAAGGTGAGCACGCGGCGCGGCGCGATCGGCACCTCGACGCCGGTCTTGGGATTGCGGCCGACGCGCTCGCCCTTGTCGCGCAGGATGAAGCTGCCAAAGCCGGAAATCTTCACATTCTCGCCCCGCGACAGCGCTTCGCACATATGGTGCAGGATCTGCTCGACCAGCCGCGAGGCATCGGCCCGCGACAAACCCACCTCGCGATGCAGTGCATCGGCAAGATCAGCTCTGGTCAGCGTCGCCGCGGTCGCCATGCGAAAATTCTCCATTGGGGCTTGCCGCCACCCTATCAGGTTGGAAACAAGGTGCAACTATCGTTACGCCATCGTGACGATATGGGCGGGCCGGGCACGCCGCGATCAAATGGTTCAAAACCGGACGACCGCCGCCCCCCAGGTAAAACCGCCGCCCATCGCTTCCAGCACGAGGAGGTCGCCCTGCTTGATCCGCCCGTCGCGCACCGCCGCGTCCAGCGCCAGCGGCACCGACGCCGCCGAGGTATTGGCATGCTGGTCGACCGTCACGATCACCTTGTCGGGCGCCAGGCCCAGCTTCTTGGCCGTGGCGTCGAGGATACGCGCATTGGCCTGGTGCGGTACGACCCAGTCGACATCGTCGGGGCTCAGCCCGGCCAGCGCCAGGCTCTCGGTCATCACGCTGGCCAGGTTGACCACCGCATGGCGGAACACCTCCTTGCCCTTCATGCGCAGCTTGCCCACCGTGCCGGTGGTCGACGGGCCGCCATCGACATAGAGCAGCTGGTTGTGCCGCCCATCGGCGTGCAGCTTCGCCGCCAGCACGCCGCGCCCGCCATCCGCCGCGGTTTCCTGCGCCTCCAGCACGATCGCGCCGGCGCCGTCGCCGAACAGCACGCAGGTGGCGCGATCCTCCCAGTCGAGGATGCGGCTGAACGTCTCCGATCCGATCACCAGCGCGCGGTTGGCGCTGCCGGCGCGGATCATGCTTTCAGCGACCTGCAGCGCATAGAGGAAGCCCGAGCAGACCGCCGCCACGTCGAACGCCACGCAATCGTCGATGCCCAGCGCCGCCTGCACCTTGGTCGCGCTGGCGGGAAAGGTCTGGTCGGGCGTCGCGGTGGCCAGCACGATCAGGTCGATGTCCGCCGCCGCGGTGCCGGCTGCCACCAGCGCCGCCCGCGCCGCCTCGGTCGCCAGCGTCGCGGTGGTCTCGTCAGGCCCGGCGATATGGCGGAAGCGGATACCGGTGCGCTCGACGATCCATTCGTCGGAGGTATCGACCTGCGCCGCCAGTTCGGCATTGGACACGCGGCGCGGCGGCAGCGCCGATCCGGTCCCGGTGATCACGGCGCGCCGTATCGAAGTCATGCAGCTTGCGCCTCGAAATTGCCCAGGTCTTCGGAAATGCGCCGCGTCAGATCGTCGCGCACCATTTTCGCGGCGACGCCGATCGCGGTCTCGACGCCGATCTCGCTGGCGCTGCCATGGCTCTTCACGACGATGCCGTTCAGCCCCAGGAACACCGCGCCGTTATGGATATTGGGATCGAGATGATGCTTGAGCAGCTCGGTCGCCGGGCGCGAGATCAGGAAACCGATCTTCGATCGCGTCGAGCTGGAAAAGGCGCGCTTGAGCAGGTCGGCGACGAAACGCGCCGTCCCCTCGATCGTCTTGAGCGCGATATTGCCCGAGAACCCGTCGCACACGATCACGTCGACATCGCCGCGCGACAGGCTGTTGCCCTCGATGAACCCGGTGAAGGTCAGCGGCAGATGCCGGGCGGCGCGCAGCTTCGACGCGGCGGCGCGGATGCTGTCGGTGCCCTTCATCTCCTCGGTGCCGATGTTGAGCAGCGCGACGCGCGGCGAGGGCAGGTCGAGCACGGTGCGCGCATAGGCCGCCCCCATCACCGCGAACTGGATGAGGTTGCGACTGTCGACCTCGGTGTTCGCGCCCAGGTCGAGCATCACCACGTCGTTTTCGCCCAGCGTCGGCATGCGCGCGGCCAGCGCGGGGCGGTCGATCCCCGGCAGGGTGCGCAGCGACAGCTTGGCCATCGCCATCAGCGCGCCGGTATTGCCGGACGAGACCGCGGCGCCCGCCTCGCCGCGCTTCACCAGATCGATGGCGATGCCCATCGACGTGGTCTTGGCGCGGCGGATCGCCTGGCTGGGCTTGTCGTCGGCGGTGATGATGTCGGGCGCGTGGACGATCTGCGACGCGGCGGTCAGATTGGGATGGTGCTTGAGGCCGTCGCGAATCGCCGCCTCGTCGCCCACCAGCAGGAAGCGCATCCCGTCGAACCGGCGGCGCGCGCGGGCGACGCCGGCCAGCATGACCGCCAACCCCTCGTCGCCGCCCATCGCATCGACGGCGATTCGCGCGCTGGAGGTCATTGACGGCGGTTCCTGATTGCTAAGAGGCTCAGCCCTCGACCGAGACGATCTCGCGGCCGTTATAATGGCCGCAGCCGCCGCACAGCACGTGCGGGCGCTTCAGCTCGCCGCAATTGGGGCATTCCTGGAACGCCGCGACCTTCAGGGCGTCGTGCGACCGGCGCATGCCACGTCGGCTGGGCGAAACTTTTCTCTTGGGGACGGCCATTTCGGCAAACCTTCTGGATTCTGTCGTCTAAAACCGGACTCGCGATAGGCCCGTCACGGCGAACGGGCAAGCGCCGGGGCCCGGCGCTCGCCGGACGCCAGACAAGCTGCCGCGAAGCGAGCGAGCGCCTATACCGATTTTCCCCCAAGTTGCAAGGCGCGCGGCGGCATGGAAGAATGGCGCGTTCGAGGGGAGACTTCACATATGGACGCGATCATCCTGCCCGTCGCGCTGGCCACCGCCGCCGCGTGCGCGCTCATCAACTTCTGGCTCGCGATTCGCGTGGGGATCGTGCGCCGGGCCGAAGGGGTCTCGATCGGCGACGGCGGCAACGAACGGCTGATCGCGCGGATGCGGGCGCAACTCAACTTCGCCGAATATGCGCCGTTCGTACTGATCCTGATCGCGCTGGTCGAACTGGCGGTGGGCACGCATGGGTGGCTGTGGGGTATCGCGGGCGCGTTCGTGGTGGCGCGCATCCTGCACCCGTTCGGCATGGACGGCGTGTGGAAGCCGGGCCGGCAGATCGGCATTACGCTCACCTTCCTGATCCTGGTCGGCCTGGCCGGGGTGGCGGCGACGATCCCGTGGTTCAGCTATGGCGCGGTCGAGACGATCGAGGTCGTCGACGTCCCGAACTGATCCTATCGTTCGACCGCCTTGTCGCCGCAGCTCATCGGGCCGGGGCCGGACAGGCGGCATTTGGCATCGCCCGCGACACGCACCGCCCCGGTGCCCAGCGCGGCGATCGCGGCGGTCAGGGTGGCGGTGAAGCGGCTGTCGCCCGAGCTTTGCGACTGCACATAAAGGTCGGAGACGCGCGCGCCCGCCGCGTCGATCGCACCCGCCCCCTGCAGCATGAAGCGCGCGGTGCGCACGCTGCCGCCCTTCAGGGCGATCGCGCCGGTGCCGGTCAGCGTGGCGATCATCTGGTCCGCGCTCACCGCGCCGATATCGATCCGGCCCGATCCGGCCAGCCCCAGTTCGACGCGCTGGCCGCCGATCTTGTCGATCGCCAGCCGGCCGCCGCCATTGACCCGCGCGCCGCGCAGCTGCCGGCCCGACACGCGGATGACCAGCTGGCCCTCGCGCCCGTCGCGCCAGCCGTCCCAACCCTGCGTGCTCGCCGCGATCACCAGCACGCCGCCATCGACGCGCAGGTCGACGCGGTCCGCCGCGCGCCCGTCGCCGCTGACCGCCGCGCCCGGCGGGCCGCCGGTCTTCACCTCGACGATGAACGGGCCGCTCAGCCGCACGCGATCGAAATCGGTGAGCATGAAGCGCCGCTCGGACGCGGGTGCCGCGCCGAGGGCAAGCAGTGCCAGAGGCGGCAGGAAGAGGCGATAGCGCATGCGCCACGCATCGCACCGATGCGATGCCGCGCACAAGGGGCGTCAGCTACAGCGCGCGATTCCCGATCCGATCCGGCTGACCCGGCATCGCGCGCCGCCGGTCAGCTCGGCATTGCCCGATCCGGTGATCGCGACGTTCGCCTCGGCAGTGAATCGGGCGCGGACATTGCCCGACCCGGTGATCGCGACATGGCCGCGCTCGGCGCTGACCTTGGCGGCATCGATATCGCCCGATCCGGCGATCCGCGCGCTCAGCATGTCCGCCCGGCCGCCGGCGACGCGGATATTGCCCGATCCGGCGATCGTCAGCCCGGCCTTGCCGCCGGCCAGGTGCGCGATGTCGAGATCGCCGGATCCGGCGACTGCGCCGCCAAAGTCGCCCGTGGCGCGATCGACGCGCATGTCGCCCGATCCGGCGATCGCGGCGGCGGTGAGCCTGGGCAGCGTCACGACGATCTTCGCGCGGCCGTCGCCGCCCCATTTCCAGGCGCCGTGCTTGCGGCCGATCTCGAGCGTCTCGCCGTCCTTGCGGATCTCGAGCCGGTCGAGCAGCGCGCTGTCGCCCTGCGCGCTCACCGCATAGCTCGCGCCGTGCCGCACCTCGACATCGTCCGCGCCGCTCAGCGTGACCCGCGTGAAGCCGGCCGCATCGAACGTCCGCATGCCGCCGCCGCCGCTCGGCCGCACCACGTCGCCACTCATCCCGTTGGCGATCCCGCACCCGGCCAGCGGCAGCGCGGCGACCATGGCGGCGAACAGCTTGTGCATCGCGTCTCTCCGAGTTGTGTTACTCACATAATACACCAACTCACCAGCGACGCAAATGAAAAGGGCGGCCCCGCGGGACCGCCCTTCATCGTCCAGGCCATCCGGCGGTCCTTATGCCGGGGTCTTGTCCCTGTTATAGATCGCCGCGGCCTTGCGCAGGATGTCGAGGATCTTCTCGAGCGCGCCCTTCTCGTCGGTCTCTTCCATCGCCGCGAGCTCGCGGGCGAGGCGGCTGGCCGCCGCTTCGAAGATCTGCCGCTCGGAATAGCTCTGCTCGGGCTGGTCCTCGGCGCGGAACAGGTCGCGCACCACCTCGGCGATCGACACCAGGTCGCCCGAGTTGATCTTCGCCTCATATTCCTGGGCGCGGCGCGACCACATGGTGCGCTTGACCTTGGGCTTGCCCTTGAGCGTGTCCATCGCCTCCTTCATCGTCTTGTCCGACGACAGCTTGCGCATACCCACGCTCTCCGCCTTGTTGGTCGGCACGCGCAGGGTCATCTTTTCCTTTTCGAAGCGGAGCACGTACAGCTCGAGCTGCATGCCCGCGATTTCCGATTTCTGGAGCTCGATCACACGGCCCACGCCGTGCTTGGGGTAAACGACATAATCGCCGACATCGAAGGACAGCGCCTTGGCAGCCATGTGCGGGAAGCCTTTCTTATAGAACCATGCCCCTCGGGGATTGCGCCGCCAGCCCGGCGAGGTTACCGGGGCTTGCGCGGCGCGGTGGGGCAAATCAACAACGGTCTCCAGTACCGAAACGCGATTCCTCGCGTCCGGCGCGCTGTTTAACACAGATGCAATAAAATTACCACCCCGCAATGCGCGCGGAGGGCGGATGGTGCGTTGCGGCAAATGGCTGCGCGGATTCGGTTTGTTGGGTTCAGCTTGCGCTGCGCAGGGCGGTGCCGCAGCCGGTCGTCAGACCGGCTCGAACAAAAGGCGCCTCAATCCCCCGCGCCGGGCTCGGGCGAGAAATATTTGTCGAACTTGCCGTCCTCGCCCTTGTGCGCATCGGCATCGGCGGGGGTCTGGTCGGCCTTGCGCGTCACGTTGGGCCATTGCGCGCTGAAATTGTTGTTGAGCTCCAGCCACTGTTCCAGCCCGCTCTCGGTGTCGGGCAGGATCGCCTCGGCCGGGCATTCGGGCTCGCACACGCCGCAATCGATGCATTCATTGGGGTTGATGACGAGCATGTTCTCGCCCTCATAGAAGCAGTCGACCGGACAGACCTCGACGCAATCCATATACTTGCAGCGGATGCAGGCATCGGTGACGACATAGGTCATGGCAATTCGGCCCCATAAGCGCCCGTCCGGGCGGGTAACCCGTCCCTGCTATGCCCGGCATTTGAGCGCGTCAATCAAGACCCGCTTTCTGCGATACATTCTCATGCTTCGCGGGTTTCCGCCGATCCCGGCGTCAATTCCTGGTACAGCGCCGCCGCTTCGGGCGCCGGACCGCGCCGTTGGGGCAGCGCCTCGATCCGCAGCACGCGCACCTTGCCGCGCAGCGGAAAGGCGATCACCGATCCCACCCGCACCTGTGCCGAGGAACGCTCGATCCGCCGCCCGTCGAGCCGCAACAGCCCCGTTTCCGCCAGCCCCTGCGCCGCGCCGCGCGTCTTCACCAGCCGCGCGAACCACAGGAAGCGGTCGAGCCGCATGCCGTCACTCATCCACCAGCTCCGCGAGCTTGGCGAAGGCCCGGGAAAAAGGCGTGTCCTTCGGCGCGGCCCTGGGCTTGGCAAGCGGCGTCAACCCCTTCCAGACCCAGCGCATTGGCTGATCTTTCGGCGCCCGCACGCTCTGAAAGCCGAGCTGCGCCATCAGCCGCGCAAACGTGTCGGCGGTCAGCCCCATCGACGTCGCCAGCGCCGGATCGGGGCTGAACGGCGCGCGCCCCTTGCGCTGGTCGTGCGCCGCCTGGGCGATGCGTTCGGCCAGATCGACGCGCACCGCCTGCTGCCCCAATGGCCGAAACCCATGCATCAGGTCCGCGCCCGCAGCGCCGCGCGGCAGCACCGTCGCACCCTCGGCTGGTGCGTCGCCCAGCCCCAGCAGCGCGCGCCGCGCCGCCGCCGCGCGCGGCTTGAGCAGCGCCGGCACGAACAGGTCGAGCGTGCCGATCGTCACCCCCGCCTTGCGCAGCGTCCTGCGCTCGTCGGGCGTCAGCGGTTCGACCAGCGCGCCCGCCGCGCGGCGCGGCAGCAGCCCGCCGGCTTCGACCAGCGCCCCGGCCAGCGCGCGCACCCGCCCGCCCGCCGCGGCGTCGCGGTGCATCGCGTCGAGCGCGACCAGCGCCGGCAGGTCAGTGGCGATGCGATCGGCGAACCAGCGTTCGATCCGCGCCTGCGCCGCCGCCCGCGCTTTCGCCTCCAGCACGTCGAGCGCGCGATCGGTCCGCACTCGCGGCCGCACCGGATTGCCGGTCGCATCGAGCCGCGCGACCGCCACGCCACGCCAATAGACCCCCGTTCGTCCTGAGCCTGTCGAAGGACGCGCCCTCGCAACCACATCGCTCGCGGCACCCGGCGCTTCGACAGGCTCAGGGCGAACGGGGGACAGGGAAAATTCATCGTCCGCCGCTGCGACCAGCGCCGCGCCGCGCCGCGTCAGTTCGCGCGCCAGTCCCTTCTCCGCCGCCGCGAGCAGCATGCGCTTGTCCGCCACTCGCGCGCCGGCATCGACCGCGAACTGGAAGCCATGCAGCCGCCCCAACACATGTTCCTCGACGCTGACTTCGCCGTCCGGCCCGACGACCACCGGCAGGTGCGAGGCATCGGCGCCGATCTGCCGCAACAGCACCGTGGTGCGCTTGTCGACGAACCGCTGGGTCAGGCCCGCGTGCAGCGCGTCGGACAATTTCTCCTCCAGCGCGCGCGTGCGATCGGCCCCATGCGCCGGTTCGGCCAGCCAGTCGGCGCGCTGCGCGATATAGGCCCAGCTGCGCGCCGCCGCGATGCGGCCGGCGATCGTCTCGACATCGCCGTCCACCCGGTCGAGCCGCGCGAGTTCGTCGGCAAACCATTGTTGCGGGATATGGCCGTCGCCTTCGCTCAGATGCCGGAACACGCGCGCCACAAAGCGCGCATGCGGATCGCCGCCCAGCTTGCGGAAATCGGGCAGGCCGCACGCCGCCCACAATCGCGCCACCGCGCGCGGCGAACGCGCCCGATCGCGCACCCAATCCTCACCCGCCAGCCGCTTGAGCACCGCCAGATCCACCGCTTCGGGCGCGGCGCGCAGCGCCGGCAGATCGGGCTTGCGCTCCAGGCTCGCGATCAGCGCCTCGATGCTGGCGAAGTCCGGTTCGCCCTCGCGCCAATAGAGATGCTCCAGCCGCGGCACATGATGCCCCTCGATCGCTGCGATCTCCTCGGGCGTGAACGCGCCCGGTCCCTCCTCGGCCAGCGCGCCGAACGTGCCGTCGCGCTGGTGCCGCCCGGCGCGCCCGGCGATCTGCGCCATCTCCGCCACGCTCAGCCGCCGCTGCCGCCGCCCGTCGAACTTGTCGAGGCTGGCGAAGGCGACATGCGTGACGTCGAGATTGAGCCCCATGCCGATCGCGTCGGTGGCGACCAGATAGTCGACCTCGCCCGCCTGGAACATCGCCACCTGCGCGTTGCGCGTGCGCGGCGAGAGCGCCCCCATCACCACCGCCGCCCCGCCGCGCAGCCGCCGCAGCGCCTCCGCCACGGCATAGACCTCCTCGGCGCTGAACGCGACGATCGCCGAGCGTTTGGGCAGCCGCGACAGCTTCTTCGCGCCGGCATAGGAGAGCGTCGAAAAGCGCGGCCGCGTGACGATCTCCACCTCGGGTACCAGCTTCTTCAGCACCGGCCGCAGCGAATCCGAACCCAGGATCATCGTCTCGTCGCGGCCCCGCGCGCGCAGGATGCGATCGGTAAAGACATGCCCCCGCTCGGGATCGGCACCCAATTGCCCCTCATCGATCGCGACGAATCCGACCTCGCGGGGCATTTTGTTGCCGGCTCCGGCAAACATGCCTCCGCCGATCGGCATCGACTCTGCCGTGCACAGGAACCACCTGGCGCCGGGCGGCACGATGCGCTCCTCGCCCGTCACCAGCGCGACCTCCTTCGGCCCCTTGATCGCGACCACCCGGTCATAGACCTCGCGCGCCAGCAGCCGCAGCGGAAAGCCGATCATCCCGCTCGAATGACCGCACAGCCGCTCGATCGCCAGATGCGTCTTGCCGGTATTGGTGGGGCCCAGCACCGCAGTGACCGGGGCATTTGGAAACAGGCTCATCCTGCCGCCAAGATCGACGCGCGGCGCGCGTGGCGCAAGTCCCAGATCGGCGCGTGCGCAAGCCATTGTCGCGATCGGCATTCCGTGCGCACGCCTCGTCCCCGCCACCGCACGGCTCGCCGCATGGCAAGCCACGGGCGCGGCTGCTTAATTTGACTTTAGGAAGTCTGCGCCACAACGCTTCGACCCATGCCGGGGGTTCGGCAGGCCGGAAGTCGACAAAAGGGGGGCGGCGCACCTTGTTCCTGCGCAGCGATCACGGATTTGAGCAGGCCGGCGCCGCCGCGGCGCTGTCGTTCGGCCGCGCGTCGCCGCTGCCCGAACGCGGGCCGATCGCGCGGCTGCGCGAACGCTTTCCCGATTTCGAGATCGCCCCGGATCTCGGCGCGCGCATCGGCAGCGCCGACTGGTGGCGCGGCACGGCGACCTGCGCCGCATTGCTGGCCGGCGCCGCGCTGCTTTCGCCCGGTTTCGAACGGCCGATCTATGGCGCCGTCCCGACCCCGTTGACCGGCAACGACGCCGCCATCGCCCGCGCCCAGGCGATCGCCCCGCTGGCGAAGGGCGGCAAGACGGGCACGCGGCTGGGCGCGACGGCGCTCGTCACCAACCTTACCGACACGCCCGAACGCCCGATCCTGCAACACAGCGTGACGCTGGGCGACGGCGCCGCGCTCGCCGCCGCGCTGCAACGCTCGGGCGTGGGCAAGGGCGACGCCGCGCGCGCCGCCGATCTCGTCGCGGGCGCGGTCTCGCTCGCCGATCTCAAATCGGGCACCCAGCTCGACCTGACGCTCGGCCGTCGCGCCCACAAGTCGCAGCCGCGCCCGCTGGAAAAGCTCGCCTTTCGCGCGCGCTTCGACCTCAGCCTGGAACTGGTGCGCAGCGCCGCCGGGCTCGCGCTCAACGAAATCCCGATCGCGATCGACCGCACGCCCTTGCGCATCCGCGGCCGCGTCGGCGACTCGCTCTACCGCTCGGCGCGCGCCGCCGGCGCGCCGGCCAGCGCGGTCGAGGCCTATATCCGCTCGATCGCGACGCGCATGCCGATCGGCCGCGTCGGCGCCGACAGCGAATTCGACATCATCGTCGAACAGGCCAAGGCCGCGACCGGCGAGGTCCAGCTCGGCAACCTGCTGTTCGCCGGGCTCAATGGCGATGCGGGCAGGCTCCAGCTCGTGCGCTGGGAAGAGGATGGCCGCACCACCTGGTATGACGGGCGCGGCACGGGTGAACGCAAGGGCCAGATGGCGCTGCCCGCCGCCGGCCGCATCAGCTCGACCTTCGGCCTGCGCCGTCACCCGGTGCTGGGCTTCGCGCGCATGCACAAGGGGCTCGACATCGCGGCGGGCTATGGCTCGCCGATCCGTGCCGCCAATGACGGCACCGTTGCCTTTGCCGGGCGCAGCGGCGGCTATGGCAATTTCGTGCGGCTCAATCACGCGGGCGGCATGGGCAGCGGCTATGGCCATATGAGCCGGATCGCGGTGAGCAGCGGCCAGCGCGTCGCGCGCGGCCAGGTGATCGGCTATGTCGGATCGACCGGCATGTCGACCGGCCCGCACCTCCATTACGAACTGTACCGCAACGGCGTGGCGATCAACCCGCGTTCGGTCAGCTTCTCGGTGGTCGACCAGCTCGGCGGCGGCGACCTGCGCGCGTTCAAGGCCAAGCTCGCGCAATTGCTCGCCGTTCCGGTCGGCGGCACGCGCGGCAAGAAGTCGGACGCGACCGAGGACTGAACGGTTCGCGCGCCGCGTGGATTTTGGTTCACGCAAAGACGCGAAGGCGCGAAGAGGTTGTCTTGCCGCGTCAGCGGCTTTCATCCTCAATCCGTTTCTGCTTGTCGCCCCGTCGGCGGTGAGCGGGCGCTTCGCGCCAAAGGAGAACCTCTTCGCGCCTTCGCGCCTTTGCGTGAACCAATTTCTTCTTACGCTTTACCGCCCCTGTGCCCGCCATTTCTTGATCGTGCGCTCAAGGATCGCGTCCTCCCCGCCCGAATGCCGCCACAGCTCGGAGAATAGCGGGTCGCTCGACGCCGGTCGCTTGCCCTCGGCGAGCGAATCGAACGTCACGCGCACCGGCGTCGCCACGCCTTCGCCGACCATGATGCATTCGCGGTTGCGCAGCGCCGGAATCGAATCGAGGAATCCGCGCGCGCCCTCCGGCATCGCCGCGCGCACGAACGCCTGGTCGCGTTCGTTGTTGAGGCGCATCGCGATGATCGTGCCGCATTGCGACAGCACGCCCTCGGCCAGGTCCGACGGGCGCTGCGTGATGAGCCCCAGCGACACGCCGTATTTGCGGCCCTCCTTGGCGATGCGGCTCAGGATGCGGCCGACCGACGATCCGTCGGCGTTGCGCTCGTTGGGGACATAGCGGTGCGCTTCCTCGCACACCAGCAGCACGGGGCGCTGCGCCTCGCCGCGCGACCAGATCGCATAGTCGAACACCATCCGGCTCAGCACCGCGACGACCACCGACGTGATCTCGCTCGGCACGCCGGACACGTCGATGATCGAGATCGGCTTGCCCTCGCTCGGCAGGCGGAAGATGCGGCTGATGAAGCTCGCCATCGTGTCCGACACCAGCATGCCGCTGAACATGAAGGAATAGCGCGGGTCGCCCTTGATCTCCTCGACCTTGGACTTGAGGCGCAGATAGGGGGCGGTGTCGGTCGCCTTGTCCATCTTGCCCATCTCGTTCTGGATGATGGCGGTCAGGTCCGACAGCAGATAGGGGATCGGCGCGTCGACGGTCAGCTTGCCGAACTCGGCGGCCAGCCGGTTCTTCTGCTTGGCCGCCAGCACGCATTTGGCGAGGATGTCGGCATCGACCTGCCGATCGGAGCCTTGCGTGGTCAGGAAGACCTCGCAATGCTCCTCGAAATTCATCAGCCAATAGGGCATCGCCAGGTTCGACACGTCGAACAGCGCGCCGTTGCTCTTGAACGCCGCCGAATATTCGCCGTGCGGATCGATCATCACGATATGGCCCTGCGGCGACAGTTCGCAGATGCGGTGCAGGATCAGCGCGGCGCTGGTCGACTTGCCGGTGCCGGTCGAGCCGAGCAGCGCGAAATGCTTGCCCAGCATCGCGTCGACATACAGCGCGGCGCGGATGTCCTTGGTCGGATAGACGTTGCCGACCTCGATATGCGCGCGGTCGTCGGCGGCATAGATCTGCTTCAGGTCGGCGGTCGAAACCGGAAAGACCGGCGTGCCGGGCGAGGGATAGCGCGTCACGCCGCGACGAAAGCTATAGAGCTTCCCGGTCAGCTTCTCTTCATCCCCCTCACCCAGAAAATCTACTTGTGCCAGTACGTTACCAGCCTCGAGCCGCAGCGCGCGGACATTGGCGATCAGCCATGCCGTGCCCGATCGCATCTTGATCTGGCTGCCGACCGTGCCGGAACCGGCCACCGCCGGATCGGCATGGCCGGCCAGCGTCTCGAGCGCGGCGGGATCGAACACCACTTCGCTCGATGCGCCGCCGATCGCCGAAAGCGTGCCGATCACGGCCGGCACGAACGTGGTGGGCGCGGTGGCTGCCGACGCGGGACGAATGCGGTCCAAATGATGATCGCTCACCTGGTCAGTCATGCGATCTGGAAACTCCCCCGACACGAACAGAGCCGGCTTATGCGCGCCATAAAGTTAAGATGGGGTTGGCGCTGCGCCCGTTAAAAGCGCCGCCAGATCGCGCCCGCCGCCCAGCCGAACAGGATCGAGATGCACACCGCGGCCAGGCCGTACAGCAGCGACGATTTTTCCGCCGCGCGCGCGATCCATCGCTCGAACCCCGATTTGCGGATGTCGATGTCGCGCACCGCCGCCGCCAGCACGCGGCCGTCGCGGATCAGGAAGGTTTCGGCGGTGAACCGCCCCACCGGCACGCGCGCGGGAATGTTGAGCCGTGCGCGATACAGCACGTCGCCGGTGATCTCGACGCTGCGCGGCGCTTCATAATACAGGCCGCCGCGCGTCTTGAGGTCGACCAGCCCCGCGTCGAACCGCGCCTGCACCGTGGGCACCGCGCCCGACGCCGGCGAAAGCTGAAGACTGTCGAGCCCCAGTTCATAGATCGCCCGCGTCCGCGCATCGACGATCTGGCGGATCGGCCGCGACGAGGCGATCGCATAGAAGCTGGGCGCCGAACGATAGCGCGTGCTGACGGCATTGACCCAGATGCCCGCGATCTGGCGCTTTTCGCGCACCCGCACCGATTGCGTCGGCCCCTTCACCACCACCACGATATCGGCCGGCGGGCCGTCCGCGCTGCCCCCGGCATGCAGGATCGCGCCGAACAGCAGCAGATCGGCGCCGGTGAAGGAATAGGCGATCTCGATCTCGCGCTGCGACACGTCGGGGACGAGCACGGGCTTGGCCTGTCCCAGCAACAGCGGGGCGAAAAGCAACAGAGCCGGCCTTTTCGCCCCGGTTCCCCTGCGAAAGCAGGGGCCCAGGGTCGCAAGCGATGCGCGCTTGGCTCTGGGCCCCTGCTTTCGCAGTGAAACAGCGCCGCCTGGACGAAGGTTATCGGCGATGCTCACGCCAGTTCCACGGTGAAGATCTCGTCCGGCCGCCACGCCAGGCCCAGCAGGATGCGGATCGCCACCAACAGCACCAGGACGGCCAGCGCCAGCCGCAGATATTCGGGCCGCGTGCGCTGGGCCAGGCGCGCGCCCAGTTGCGCGCCGACCACCGATCCCAGCAGCAGCAGCGCCGCCAGCACGATATCCACCGCCTTGGTGGTCAGCGAATGCACCATCGTCGCCGCGGCGCTGACGAACAGGATCTGGAACAGCGAGGTGCCGACCACCACCTGCGCGGGCATGCCCAGCAGATAAAGCATCGCCGGCACCAGCACGAACCCGCCGCCCACGCCCAGCAGCATCGTCAGGATTCCGGTGGCGAACCCCAGCAACAGCGGCGCGAACGGCGAGATATACAGGCCCGATCGGTAAAAGCGCCAGCGCAGCGGCAGCGCGGCGACCATCGGATGATGCCGCCGCCGCCGGGCGGGCGGGGCCGCGCCGTGGCGCGCGGCGCGGATCGCGCGCCACGATTCGGCCAGCATCAGCCAGCCGATCGCGCCCAGCATCACGACATAGAGGATCGCGATCGCCATATCGATCTGGCCGGTCGATTGCAGCAGGCGGAACAGCACCGCGCCCGCGCCCGATCCCAGCACGCCGCCCGCGATCAGCACCGCGCCCATGTGCAGGTCGACCCCGTCGCGCCGCAGGTGCGCGAACACGCCCGACACGCTCGCCCCGGTCACCTGGCTGGCGGCAGAGGCGGCGGCGACGGTCGGCGGAATGCCGTATACGATCAGCAGCGGTGTGGTCAGGAACCCGCCGCCCACGCCGAACATGCCCGACAACAGCCCGACGCCAAGCCCCAGCAGCACGATGACGAGCGCGTTGACCGACAGGCTGGCGATGGGAAGGTAAAGGTCCATGCGTGCCGCAGACCCTAGCGTGTCGATGCGGAGGGCGGAAGGCGCACCGGTGGAAAGCCGCCGCTTGAATCCGCGCCCTCTTAGAAATCCGCGCCCAGCGTCAGGGCCGGCCCCGATCCCGGCCGCGCGTCGCCCGCCACCCGCTCGCGCCAGTCGATCGCCACCCGCACCGGCTGGTTGCCCAGCGGCACAGTGGCCACCGCGCTGGGGCCGATGTCCAGCCGCACGGCCTCGCGCTGCGCCGCCCCCCACATGCCCGCGCCGATCTCCAGCCGCGCCCCGCCGCCGCGCGCCGCTTCGCGCGTCACGCGCAGCGCGCCGTCGGCGAACGGCTCGATCCGGCCGCGCCAGACCGCACCGGCCTGGCCATAGGCCGCAAGTTCGAACTCGAACGGCAGCTCGACCGCGTCGATTCCGCCCGCCACCGCCACCGCCGGGCCGCCGCGATTGCCGTCCAGGCCGATGCGCTGCTCGGCCGCGACGCGCAACGGCAGCTTCCCCGGCTGCCATTCGACGCCCAGCGCCAGTTCGCGGCCGGGCATCGCCAGCGGCGCCGTCGCGCGCAGGTAAAGCCGCATCCGCCGCTGCCGGCCCAGCGCATAGGCGACACGCAGCCCGGCTTGGTCGCCGCCCAGCATCGCCGCGCCGGCGGGCGTCCCGCGCCGCGTGACGAACCAGCCGCTCGCCGACCAGCGCGACGGTGGCTGCGCGGCTTGCGGCAGCGTCACCGGCGGCGGGGCGAGGGACGGGATCGCCCCGGACGGCGCGCCCAGCGGCTGTTCCGCGCCGAACGAGATCATGCCCAGCATCGCCAGCTGGACCCGCGCCGGTTCGGGATGCGGCGTGATCGCCGTCACCGCGGCTGGCGGCGGCATCGCCGGAACGGCAAGGCGCGGCCCATGCACCGGCAGCGCCGCCGGCGGCGCGCCGGGCGCCGTCGCGGCGACCGCGTCCTGGATCGGAAAGGCGTGCTGGATCGCCTCCGGCAGGGTCGCGCCGTCGGGCCACAATATCGCCACACGCGCGCCGGCCCATCCGGCCGCCACCAGCGCGACGAAACGCAATGGACGGCCGCGTCCGTTCACGGCGCCGCCTGTCCCGGAAAATGATGCGCGGTCTTGTCCCATGCGATCCGCGCGCCGCGCAGCATCCGGATATATTGCGCCAGCGCGCGCCGCGCCGCGAGCAACGCCACCAGATTCGCGGCGAACACGCGCGGCAGCGACAACAGTGCCTGGACCGGACCATGCGCCCGGCCGGTCAGCATCATCCGCATCGCCAGCCGCCAGCCGAGCAGTCCGGCATTGATCGCCAGCAGCCCGCGCATCGCGCCTTCCGGCATCGGCATCGCCGTGCCCGCGACCAGATGCACGGACAGCGACGCCCCCCAGGAGACCAGCGCGAGATAGGCGACGCCCAGCACCGGTATCGCCAGCGTCGCGCGGCGATCGCGCATCCGCATCCAGTGCTCGCCGATCCCGGCGCCGCGCGCCCAGCCGGTGCGATCCCATCCCGCCAGCGCGATCCCGATCATCCAGCGCGCCTTCTGCCGCACCGCCGCATCCAGCGTCGCCGGAAAGAACGCCCGCACCGCGATCAGCCGGCCGTCGGCATCCCGCTGCCGCAGAAAGCGGCTGCGCCCGCCCAGCGCCGCGACGGTCAGGCCCAGTTCGTAATCCTCGGTCAGGCTGGTTTCGTCGAACGGGGTGCCACCACGCGACTCGGCGATGCGGCCCAGCATGTCGCGCCGGATCGCACAGCCCACCCCGGCAAAGGGCAATGCCGCGCCCAGCGCCTGCCGCACCACCAGCGCCTGGCCATGCGCCGCCGCGAACTCGTCGAGATAATGGCCGGCGATCAGTGGCGAACGCGGATCGGCCAGCGGCAGTACCGGCAGCTGCACCGCATCATGATCGCGCAGACAGGCTGCGAAGATGCGCAACTCGTCGGGATGCACCACATCCTCGGCATCGTGCAGCACCACCGCCGCCACCGCCGCGCCGGCGGCCTCGTCCGCCAGCAGCGCGCGCCACAGCGTGTTGAGGCAATCCGCCTTGGTCGTCGGACCCGGCCTGCCGCCAATCACCAGCCGGACCCGGCCATCGTCGCGCGCCACGTCGGCGACCTGCGCGATCGTCGCCGGATCATTGGGATAGGTGCCGACATAGATGCGGTAATTCGCATGGTCATAGCGCGCCAGCGCGCTGCGCAGCATCGGTGCGATCACCGCCGCCTCGTCCCAGGCGGCGACGAACACCGCCATCGCCGCGTCGTCGCGGGCGGGCACCGGTCTTTCCTCAGGCGCACGCCACCGGCGCACCCGCATTATGAAATAGGCAAGATCGACCAGCACATCGTCGGCCCCGCCGATCAGCATGCCGATCGCCGCGAACAGCATCGTCTCACGCGCGATCGCGTCCACCGCCATGATGATGGTATCGCTGCCCGGCACCCCCGACCCTTCCGATTCGGCGTGGATAATGTCCATAACGGATATTGTCGATCAAGCGCGATCATGCTCGACACGCAAAGAAAACGCCGGAACTTCAATGCGAAGTCCCGGCGCTTTCCGCAAAACCAGCGATGAACCGGATCAGCCGTCGTAATCGGCGCCCAGATTCTGGTTGCGCGGCGGCGCGGCGGCGGTGAGGCGCAGCGCCTCGGCCGATGCGGCCAGATTGCCGACCTCGTCGGGCGCTTCCTCGTCATCGATCTGCACGCGCTGCAGGCTGCCGACCAGCGCCTCCTGCAGATGGTCCGGACGCACCGTCTCTTCGGCGATCTCGCGCAGCGCGACCACCGGGTTCTTGTCGCGGTCGCGCTCCAGCGTCAGCTCGGCGCCGCCCGAAATCTGTCGCGCGCGCTGCGCCGCCAGCAGCACCAGGTCGAACCGGTTCGAGACCTTGTCGACGCAATCTTCAACGGTGACGCGCGCCATGAACGCTTCCTCAAAAGCCAGGATATTGGAAAGCGCGGCACTTAGGCGCCGCCCTTGCCGGAGTCAAGATTTTCGGCCTTGGGCTGGCCCCGCGCGCCCGGTTCGTGCATTCGCGGCGGCGATGCAGCCCGCCGCGCCGCCCTCCGCCGCGATTCCCCGCGGCCTGCCGTCCGAACCGCCGCCGCAGCCGGTGTTCGGCATCGACGGCAACCGGCTGACGCTGCTCGACACCGGCCCGCGCCGGCTCGACGCGCTGCTCGGCCTGATCGGCGGCGCGCGGCGCTCGCTGCGTTTGCTTTACTATATCTACACCGACGATGCGGTCGGCGCGCGGGTGCGCGACGCGCTCACCGCCGCGGTCGCGCGGGGCGTCGCGGTCACGCTGATCGTCGACGGCCTGGGCAGCGATCCGGCCTATGGCAACGATTTCTTCGCCTCGTTGCGCGACGCGGGCGGCAATGTCTGTTTCTTCGTGCCCCGGCTCGGCCGCCGCTATCTGCTGCGCAATCACCAGAAGATCGCGCTCGCCGACGCCGAAACGCCCGATGCGTGCGTCATCATCGGCGGCTTCAACATCCAGGACGATTATTTCGGCGCGCCCGGCACGGACGCCTGGCGCGACCTCGGCCTGCTGGTCGAAGGGCCCGCCGCGGCGCGCCTTGGCGGCTATTTCGATGCGCTGTGGCGCTGGGCGAAACGCCCGCGCGCGCCGCTGCGCGTGCTGCGCCGGGCATTGTCGGACTGGAGCGAGCCGCACGGCCGGCTGCGTTGGCTGCTCGGCGGCCCCACCCGCCGCCTCTCGCCCTGGGCGCGCGCGGTGCGCCGCGATCTCAAGCGCGCGCGACGGATCGACATCCTCGCCGCCTATTTCTTTCCCAGCCCCGCCATGCTGCGCCGCCTCGGCCGCGCAGCGCGGCGCGGCGGCGATGTGCGGGTGGTGCTGCCCTCGATCACCGACAACCACCTGACGATCTGGGCGGCGCGCTTCACCTATCGCGGGCTGTTGCGGCGCGGGGTGCGGATCTTCGAATATCTGCCGACGAAACTGCACACCAAGCTGTTCGTGATCGACGACGCCGTGCAGATCGGATCGGCCAATTTCGACATGCGCAGCCTGTTCCTGAACCTGGAAGTGATGTTGCGCATCGACGACCGCGCCTTTGCCGCCCATGTCCGCGCCTATGTCGATGGCGAGGTGGCGCGCTCGCGTGCGGTCACGGCCGAACTGCACCGCGCGCGCACCGGCCCGTGGACGCGGATCAAGCAGGCGGCGATCTATTTCGTGGTCGGCGTGCTCGACTATCGCGTGACGCGCGTGCTCAACATCGATGCGGATGAATAGGCCCCGACGCCGTCACTTCACCGCGGCCAGCGCCTTCTGCGCCTTGGCGAGCGCCTCGGCGGACATCAGCCCATTCGAATAGGGCGCGACCTGGTTGAGGCTCATCGCCTTGAACATTTCATAGGATTCATGCGTGCTGATGCCGGGGAACACGCCTTCCAGCGCGGCCTTGGCCTTGTCGTCGGCGACGATGTCCTGGATCGGCGTGTCGAGGTTGAACCTGGCTGCCGGTGTGGCGGCGGCGGTGGGCGCGGGCGGGGCGGGCTGCG
Organism: uncultured Stakelama sp.; assembly: GCA_964413495.1. Lineage (GTDB taxonomy): Bacteria > Pseudomonadota > Alphaproteobacteria > Sphingomonadales > Sphingomonadaceae > Sphingomonas. The sequence goes on from CAYPRW010000012.1 coordinate 71,145, forward strand.
CGGTCTGGGCCAGCGCGGCGGGCGCCAGCGAAACGGCCGCGATCGCGGCCAGAGCCAAGGTCTTCATATGCGCAACATCCCTCTCAACGCGCCGCGCGAATCGCGGCCGGCCCAGCGGGCGGAAGCGACGCTAGCGCGAACCGGGCGCCCGCGCGAGTGGCCCCAACGTCACAATCCAGAAATCGGGCGGCGCACCGAACCGCAGCGGCAGCAGGCTGGTGCCCAGGCCCGCGCCGACGATGGTGGTGCGCCCGCCCTCGCGGATCATCCCGCAGGCATAGCGTCGGCCATAATCCGACATCGTCGCGATCGGCCCCGCCAGCGGCAGCGCGATCTGCCCGCAATGCGTATGGCCGGCCAGCACCAGTCCAAAGCGTGGCGGCAGCCGCGGCGCGATGTCGGGGCTGTGGCTCAACGCCACCACCGGCCCCGCGATCGCCGATATCGATCGCACCAGCGCCGCCGGATCGGCGCGGCCGGTATAGGGATCGTCCGCGCCGGCGACGACGATCGGCCCGACGCGCACCGCCGCGTTCGCCAGCACGCGCACCCCGATGCGCGGCAGTTCGCGCCGGAAGGCGGCGGTGTCGCGCCAGTGATCGTGATTGCCGAGCACCGCGACGACGCCCAGCCGCGCGTTGAGCGCGCGCAGCGGCGCGACCGCTGCGGCGACCTCGTAACGCCAGGTCGCCACGCGCTTGTCGCTTACCAGGTCGCCGGCGATCAGCACCAGGTCGGGCGCTGCCGCGTTCACCTGATCGACGATCCGCCGCAGCCGTGCCGGCGGCATGTCGGGACCGGCGACATGGACATCGCTCAACAGCGCGATGCGCAGCGGCGGCGTGTCCGCGGGCCAGCTCGCCATCGCCACCCGGCCGCGCCGCACCACCGGATCGGCGGTCGCATTGCGATAGCCCAGTAGCGTGAGCGCAAGCGCGATCAGCGACAGGACGGCCAGGGCGCGCTTCATCCCGCACCTCTAGCGGAACCGTTCCGCCCGCGCCATGTTGCACCCCCATGCGCGCCTTTGCCGACCTGCTCGACCGGCTGATCTACACGCGTTCGCGCAATGCCAAGCTGCGGCTGATCGGCGATTATCTGAAATCCGCGCCCGATCCCGATCGCGGTTGGGCGATGGCGGCGCTGACCGGCGATCTCGACTTGCCGGGGGTCAAGCCCGCGATCATCCGCGCGATGGTGGACCAGCGGGTCGATCCGGTACTGTTCCGCCTCAGCCGCGATTTCGTCGGCGACACCGCCGAAACCGTCGCGCTGATCTGGCCCGAGCCGCTGACGCCGCCGCCACAAGCCGAACCGCTCACCGTCGCCGCGGTGATCGACCGGCTGATGACGCTCTCCCGATCCGAGGCGCCGGCCGTGCTCGCCGACCTGCTCGACCGGCTCGAGGCCGATGAACGCTATGCCCTGCTCAAGCTCGCCACCGGCGCGTTGCGCGTCGGCGTGTCCGCGCGCCTCGCCAAGACCGCGCTGGCCGAGGCGTTCGGCATCCCGGTCGATGCGGTGGAGGAGGTGTGGCACGGCCTCAAGCCCCCTTACGCCGCGCTGTTCGATTGGGCCGAGGGCCGCGCCGCCCAGCCCAGCGCCGCCAATGCGCCGGTGTTCCGCCCGTTCATGCTCGCCCATCCGCTGGAGGCGGTGCGCGTTGATCTCGCCGATTATGCCGCCGAATGGAAATGGGACGGCATCCGCGTCCAGCTGGTCCATGTCGCCGGGCAGACCCGGCTCTATAGCCGCGCGGGCGACGACATCACCCCCAGCTTTCCCGAAATCGCCGCCGCGTTCGCCGCGCCCGGCGTGCTGGACGGCGAATTGTTGGTGAAGGGCGATGCGCAGGGTGGAGAGGCCGCCAGTTTCAACGCGCTGCAACAGCGGCTCGGCCGCAAACAGGTGTCGGCGAAGACGCTGGTCGATTATCCCGCCTTCGTCCGCCTCTACGACATGCTGTTCGATGGGGGCGAGGATATGCGCGAACACCCCTGGACGCTGCGCCGCGCCCGGCTCGAAACCTTTGCGGCGCGGCTCGATCCGGAACGCTTCGACGTCTCCGCGCTGATCGACGCCGCCGATTTTGCGGCGCTGGAGGGAATCCGCGCCGGTGCGCGCGATGCCGCGATCGAAGGGGTGATGCTCAAGCGCCGCGACAGCCCCTATGTCACCGGCCGCCGCGTCGGCCTGTGGTACAAATGGAAACGCGATCCGCTCACCGCCGATTGCGTGCTGATGTATGCCCAGCGCGGCAGCGGCAAGCGGTCGTCCTTCTATTCCGACTATACCTTCGGCGCGTGGACGCAAGGCGGCGAATTGCTGCCGGTCGGCAAGGCCTATTTCGGCTTCACCGACGACGAACTGAAATGGCTCGATCGCTTCGTGCGCAACCACACGCTGGCGCGCTTCGGCCCGGTGCGTGAGGTCGAGAAGACGCTGGTGCTGGAGGTCGCGTTCGATTCGATCCATGCGTCGAAACGCCACAAATCCGGCCTCGCGATGCGCTTCCCCCGCATCGCGCGCATCCGCACCGACAAGCCGGCCGCCGAAGCCGACACGATCGAAACGCTGCTGCGGCTGGCGACATAAGGGCCGGTTGCCGAACGCGATGCCCGCTCGCTTTTGCCGCATCCTGCTGGCATCCAGACGTGCGATGCGCGACATCCCGACCCTGTTGACGGCGTTGCCGGCGTCATGATGCGGCGCCTGTGGAGGCATGTCCGCCATGGCTGGGGCCGCGTCGAAGCGGTCACCCACCGTGCCTGGTGGCGCGGGCCGCGGATCGCGGCGGCGGCGGTGCTGGGGCTCGGCGCGCTCTATGCCGGGGCCGATTACGCCACCTTGCCGCCGCTCTTGCCGTCACACCGCGCGACGATGGCGGCATGGACCCCGTCCGAGGCGTGGCTGTACGATCGCGCGGGGCGGTTGCTCGACAGCTCGCGCGTCGATTTCGCGGCGCGGCGGCTGGCGTGGGTGCCGCTCGATCGGATCGCGCCCGATGCGGTGGCGGCGCTGGTCGCGGCGGAGGACCGACGGTTTCGGACACATGGCGGGATCGACTGGTGGTCGCTCGCCGGATCGCTGCGCGACCGGGTGGAGGGCAAGCGCGCGCGCGGCGCCTCGACGCTGTCGATGCAGGTCGCGGCCTATCTCGCGCCCGAACTGGCCGCGCCGGGATCGCGCGGGTGGCTCGACAAGTTGCGCCAGATGCGCGCGGGCGCTGCGCTGGAGCGCGCATGGTCGAAGGACCAGATTCTCGAAGCCTATCTCAACCTCGCCGGGTTTCGTGGCGAGGCGCAGGGGATCGGCGCGGCGGCGCTGGGGCTGTTCGGCAAGACGCCCGACGCGCTGACGCGCGACGACGGGCTGCTGCTCGCGGCGCTGCTGCCAGACCCGTCCGCGAACGCGGGTGAGGTGGCGCGGCGGGCGTGCGCCCTCGATCGTTCGGCGGCTTCGCGTGACGCCGATTGCGGCCGTTTCCTCGGCGCGGCGGCATCGATGCTGGGGCCGGCGCGCAGCCTGGCGCTCGATCCGGGGCTGGCGCCGCATCTCGCCAACAAGCTGCTGACGCGGCCGGGCGTCAAGGTGGCGACGACGATCGACCTCGATGTGCAGCGGCTGGCGAGCCGCGCGCTGCGGCGGCAGTTGCTGGGGCTGGGCGGCACGCGCGCGCGCGACGGCGCGGTGGTGGTGGCGGACAATGCGACCGGAGAGATCCTGGCCTGGGTCGGCGGGATCGGCGGGTCCTCGACCGCGCCGTCGGTCGACGGGGCGTCGAGCTATCGCCAGGCGGGGTCGACGCTCAAGCCGTTCCTCTACGCATTGGGGCTGGAGAAGGGCTATCTGACGCCGGCCTCGATCCTCGACGATTCGCCGGTGCAGCTCGACACCGCTTCGGGGCTGTACGTGCCGCAGAATTACGACCGGGCGTTCAAGGGGCCGGTGAGCGCGCGGGCGGCGCTGGCGGGGTCGCTCAACGTGCCGGCGGTGCGCACGTTATTGCTGACCGGGGTCGAGCCGTTCCGCGACCGGCTGTGGGACACCGGCTATCGCGGGCTGACCGAGAGCGGCGACTATTACGGCTATAGCCTGGCGCTGGGATCGGCCGAGGTGACGCTGGTCGAGCAGGTCGCGGCCTATCGCAGCCTGGCGCTGGGCGGGCGCTGGGGGGCGTTGCATGTGCGCAAGGGGGAAAAGGCGGGTTCGCTGCGATCGACCACCACGCCGCAGGCGGCGTGGCTGGTCGCCGACATGCTGGCCGATCCCAATGCCCGCGCCGGCACGTTTGGGATGGAATCGGCGCTGCGCCTGCCGTTCTGGGCGGCGGTGAAGACCGGCACGTCGAAGGCGATGCGCGACAATTGGTGCGTGGGGTTCAGCAGCCGCTACACGGTGGGCGTGTGGGTCGGCAATCTGGAGGGCGATCCGATGCGCGCGGTCTCCGGCACCAGCGGCGCGGCGCCGGTGTGGCGCGACGTGATGATCGCGCTGCATGCCGGGTTGCCGGGCCGCGCGCCGCCACCGCCCGCGGGGATCGAGGCGCGGCGGATCGTGTTCGACGGCGGGATCGAGCAGCCGCGCCGCGAATATTTCCTGGCCGGCACGGGGATGAGCCGGATCGCCGCCGCGCCCGCGCTGTCGCGGCGCGCGAAGATCGTCAGCCCGGTGTCGGGCAGCGTCTATGCGCTCGATCCCGACATCCCGATCGAGCGGCAGCGCATGGCCATCGCGGTGTCGGGCGAGGTGACCGGGCATCGGCTGGTGCTCGACGGGCGCGATCTGGGCGCGGCGGATGCGCGGCCGCTGGTGCTGGCCGGGCCGGGGCGGCACCGGCTGCGGCTGATCGCGCCGGGCGGGCGGGTGGTCGATCAGATCCTGTTCACGGTGCGGTGAGTTCGCGCGCGATGATGACGGCGCAGGATCGCGGCGTCGGCAAAGCGCGCCAGAGGGACGGCACGGCCTGTGGCGGACGTTGCCGCAGCGCCACAGGTCCACGGGAAAAGCGCCGGGCGCCGGCCGCATCCCATGGCGAATCGAACCAAAGCGATTCGCGCGCGTTGCGGCTGTTCGGTCCTTCCCTTTCGGGACCGGCTTTGTGAGGGCCGCGCCGGCTGCGTATGTGCCGGCGCGGCTTTTTATCGGGCGATTACCAGAAGAAGTTGCGGATCACCCGGATCACGACGCCGCGGCGGACATCGACCAGCAGCACGTCGTCATAATGGCGCACCCAACGCTGGTTATAGCCCACTTGCGGCAGGCGATAACGCCACGGATCGCTGATGAAATAGCGGCTGCCGAGATATTGCGGGGCGATCCGTACGCCCGGACGGAAGCCGTAATAGCGGAACGGCGCGCGCCAGCTGCCACGCGAATAGGTGCCGCGGTTGCGGTCGCGCCAGCCGCGCCAGTCGTCCTGGCCCCAGCGGCGGTTGCGGTCCTGAACCGAATCGCGCAGGTCGCGGCGCGCCTCGCGCACGTCCTCACGCTCGCGGCGCACGTCGCGTGGCGAGCCATAGCGTTCGGCGCGGCGCAGTTCGCGCTGTTCCTCACGCAGGTCTTCGCGGTCGCGGCGGACTTCGCGGCTGGACTGGGCCATCGCGGCGGGGGCCATCGCCGGCATCGCCACGGCGGCGATCAGCGCGGTCATCATGAGCTTCTTCATCTTGCTCCTCCTTCGAGTCGCACCGGGACGTTTCCCGGCGTCCGACATCCTCTATTCCCGCGCGACTGAACGCCGCGGGAATGGAGCTGTCAGCGAAATGAAAGCTGAGAAGTTCCGTTTTCGCAGGGTGAGCGGCACCGCTCACCAATATTACGGCCCCTCGCCCGGTCCCGGTCCGCCGGCGCCCGGCGCGCCGACCGTGCCGATATTGCCGAACAGATCCTCGAAGAAGCCGCGCTTGCGGCCCAGCGTCGGCGTGGTCTTGCCCGACGGGTCGATCGACGCGATCTGCTCCGCGCCGGTGCGGGTGATCTCGGCGACATTGCCCTGCGCGTCGAAGCGGATGCGCAACGCGGTCTGCGTGCGCGCCTTGGGATCGTTGAAGGCATAGTTGCGGCTGTCGCGGCCGATATAATACCAGTCGCCGTCGTTGAACTGGCTGGTCAGCGTGGGCTTGCCCAGCGTCGCCAGCACCGACTGGCGATTGTCGACGCCGACCTGCACCGAATTGACCAGGTCCGCATCGACGACATAGCCCTGATAGCTGCGCAGCGGCGCGCAGGCGCCCGCGCCCAGCAGGGCGACGCCCGCGGCGGCGGCGGACAGGAAACGGGCGGACTTCATTCGGCACTCTCCGACACGGACACGGCCCCTTCGCGACGCGGGGGCGGCGCGCATTGCATCGCGCGCCGTTCGCCTCAATATGCGTCCGCGCCCGGTTGAACAAGCGGCGTCGAATATATGGGCGATGGAGCTTGAATGACATGACATTGTGGCAGCGATTGGCCGGACGCAAGGCGGAGAATCCCGCCGCCGCGCTCTATGCCGCGGTCGTGGCCGCCGGGCGGGAGCCGGACTGGTATGTCGCGGCGGCGGTGCCCGATACGGTCGATGGCCGGTTCGACATGATCGCGACCGTGCTGGCGATCGTCATGCTGCGGCTGGAGGCGGAGCCGACCCCCGCGGCCGGCGCGGCATCGGCGCGGCTGGTCGAATGTTTCGTCGACGACATGGACGGGCAGCTGCGCCAGTTCGGCGTCGGCGACGTGGTGGTGGGCAAGCGCGTGGGCAAGATCATGGGGCTGGTCGGCGGGCGGCTGGGCGCCTATCGCGCGGGGCTTTCCGGCGAAGCGGGTTTTGCGGATGCGTTGCTGCGCAATCTCTATCGCGGCGCCCATCCGGGCGAGGCGGCGCTGGCGCACGGCGCGGCGCGGCTGCGCGCGCTGCATGCGGCGCTGGCGAAGGTCGAACTGGATGCGCTGATGGCGGGCCAGCTTTCGTGACGGCGCCCGAATTCTCGCGCCCGCACCGGCTCGACGCGATCGGCGAGGGCGAGGGCCGCGTGACCGTCACGGCCGACGCGGCCGAGCGCGCGGCGCTGGCGCGGCGCTTCGGCCTGATCGCGATCGCGCGGCTGGCGGCCGATTTCGCGATCCGGCGCGACGCGGCGGGGGTCGTCGCGCGCGGCACGCTGTCGGGCGCGGTGACGCAGGCATGCGGCGTGACCGGCGATCCGGTGCCCGCGGCGATCGAAGAGGCGTTCGACCTGCGCTTCCTGCCCGAACCGCAGGACGGCGCCGACGAGGTCGAACTGAGCGAGGATGCGTGCGACACCATCTTCTACACCGGCGGCGCGATCGACCTGGGCGAAGCGGCGGCACAGACGCTGGCGCTGGCGCTCGATCCGTTTCCGCGCGGCCCCGATGCCGCGGCCGCGCTGCGCGAGGCAGGGGTGCTGACCGAGGCGGAGGCGGCGGCGCAATCCGGGCCGTTCGCGGCGCTGGCCAGGCTCAACCGGCGGGATTGAGCGTCAGGCGATCGGCGTGAGCGGCGGCCGCCCGTCGAGATAGGCGGCGGCGGGATCGTCGAACGGAAACCCCCGCGTGGCGATCGCGCCCAGCAGGCGGCGGACATTCTGCAGGCTCAGCTGGGTCACCGCCTGCGCCGCGGGCTGATCCAGCCAGGCGCGGTTGACCAGATAGCCCTCGCGCACCCGGCGCAGCTGGCCGGTGCCGGTCATCGCCGCCAGATGCCGGCTGGCGCTCGCCGCGCTGACGCCGATCGTGCGCGCGACCGCGATCGTGCCGATCGGCAGGATCGCCGGGCTGGGCGCGGGCCCCGGCGGCTGCGCGCGGCAATTGCCCGCCGCCACGGTCGAGAACAGGACGAGGTCGAGCCAGCCGGCATGTTTCTCGCGATTGGTCTGGGTGACGGCCAGCATGATGTCGGCGGCGGCCTGCACCCCCGCCGCCGGATCGTAACGCACCTGCCGCCGTTCGGGCATCGCCTCGCCGGTGGCGGCGAGCTGTTCGACGAAGCGCACGAAGCTGTCGTGCGTCACCCGCACCAGCCGTGCGATATGCGGCCGTTGCAGCCCCGGCGGGTGGGCGACGATGCGCGCGCCGGCGCGCGCGCACAGCCCGTCGGCGGTCAGGATCTTCACATGCCGCCGCACCGTTTCATAAGGCTGGCCCAGCGATGCGGCGAGCGCATGGACCGAAATCGGCGTGGCGCCGTCCGGGTCGGGCAGGCCGCTCAGCCGCGCGATCAGCGTATAGATCACGAACCGGTCGAGCCAGCCGTCGAACGCCCGCACCCCTTTGCTGACGATGGTGGTCTGAAGTTCGGCGAGCGCGCGGGTGATCGGCTGGATCAGCGCGGGCAGGGCGGCATCGCGCATCAGCCGGGCGGTCCCGCCCGGCGGGCCGGCGCAAACACGATCAGCAATGCGCAGCCGCGTGCCGGCATGAATTCCCCCGCGCCCAGCCTGCGCCGGTTCGGTGAGAGAGTCAAAGCCGCGCGGCGGCGCTGCGCAGATCCTCGACGAAACGCGCATATTCCTCGGCCTTGCGGGCCTCGTCGGGCAGGCGCAGCAGGAAGCTGGGATGGACGGTGATCCACGCCTCGCCCCCGCCATCGGGCAGCGCGACCGCGCGGCCGCGCTCGCGCGCGATGGTGACGGCGCGGCCGAGCAGCGCGCGGGCGGCGGTGGCGCCGAGCGCGACGGTCACTTGCGGGCGCACGATCAGCCGCTCCTGCTCGATCCACCAGCGGCAGGCGGTGATCTCGCCGGCATCGGGCTTGCTGTGGATGCGGCGCTTGCCGCGCGGTTCGAACTTGAAATGCTTGACCGCGTTGGTGAGGTAGGCCTTGCCGCGATCGATCCCGGCCTCGGCCAGCGCGCGGTCGAGCACTTGGCCCGCCGGGCCGATGAAGGGGCGGCCGGCCAGGTCCTCCTGATCGCCGGGCTGCTCGCCGACCAGCATCAGCGGGGCATCGACCGGACCCTCGCCGAACACGGTCTGCGTGGCGTGCCGATAGAGGTGGCAGCGGGTGCAGTGCGCCGCCTCGTCGCGCAGCGCCGCCCATGCCGTTTCGCTGTTGCCGCCGGGCGCGCCGCGCGCCGTCTCGACCATTGCCGTCTCCCGGGACCGTGCGCCCTTGATGAGTTCGCGCACCAACGCCGTTTCGGGCATGTTTTTCCAGTATTTGCGCGGCATTTCCTTGAGCATCGCGCCGGTCTTGAGGCGCGCGGGGTTGAAGATCGCGGCGTAATAGGTCTTCCACACCGCTTCGGTCGGGTCGTCCTGCGGCGCGTCGGCCTTGCTCGCGCCGGGGCCTTCGGTGAGCGTCTCGCCGTCCCAGTGCAGCGATATTTCGGGCGTGAGGATCGACCAGCGCATCGTGTGGAAACGGTCGACGAAGAAGCGGGCGTTGGCGCGGACGATGTGATGTTCCGGCTCGAACCAGGCGACGAAGCGGGCGCCGGCCTCGTCCGCCACCTCGCGAAAGCGCAAAAACGCGCGCATCTTGTGGATGTCGCGGCGCACCGCCTTGGCCATGCGTTCGAGCCGCTGGCGCAGCGGGTCGGCGCCGTCGTCGATGACATGCGCGTCGGCGGCGATGCGCGTGAGCAGCGTGTAGAGCAGGCCGAAGCGTTCGGGGTCGCTGTGCAGGATGACCTCGCGCGCCAGCTCGACGAAGCGGCGGGGGACGCGGCGCGGCGCGTCCGATCCGCCGAGCACGGCTTCGTCGCCGAACAGGTCGGCGGGCGCATCGCCGACTTGCCACACCACCTCGCCCGGCGCCACGCGCGCCGCCGCCAATGCGCGCGCGGCGTCGCGCCAGCCCTCGAAATCGTCTTCGGCGGCGAGCGCGACGACCCGCATCTACTCGCGCGCGTCGCCCGGCAGCTCTTCCCCGGCGCGGGCCAGTTCCTTGGGCTTGCGCTTCTCGAAGATCGCGGCGAGCTTTGCCTTGGTGGCGTCGTCGAGATCCTTCGACGCGGCCGGGAACATCTCTTCCTCCTCCTCGTCGATATGGTGGAGGTAGCGGTGGCGCATCGTCTTGAAGCGGGTGAGCCAGCCGGTGCTGCTCATCTCCATCTCGATGAGTTCGCCCAGCATGTCGTCCACCTCCTTGTGCTCGGACACCGAATGCCGCGCCTCGTCGCGCAGATCGGGGTTGGCGAGCATCGTCGCATAGAGCGATTCCTCCTCGGCGGCGGCATGCGCCTGGAGTTCGAGGCGCAATTCCTCGAACAGCGTGCGGCGGTCCTCGCTGTCGCCGCTGGTCTGCGCAATGCGGTCGAGCAGGTCGCGCTGGCGGTCGTGATCGCGGATCAGATCCTCGAAGATGCGTTCCTGGGCCATGACAATCTCCTTTGCGGGACAACCGCACGAACCCGCCGCTTGTTTCAGCCGCGACTCATTCTCAGGCGGCGAACAATTCCATCTGCTCGCGTCTGGGCGCGACCAGCGGGCGCAGATCGGCGCGGTCGGAGAGGGTCACGGGACGCCAGTCGTCGGCGATCAGGAACGGGCGCAGCTTGGCCACCGATACGGTGAGCCGCCCGACATCGGCCAGGCTCAGCCGCCGCCAGCGCCGCGCGGTGAGGATCTTGTCGACGGCCTTCACGCCGAGGCCCGGCACGCGCAACAACGCCTCGCGCGGGGCGCGGTTGACGTCGACCGGGAAGCGCTGGCGATGCTTCAATGCCCAGGCAAGCTTGGGATCGATGTCGAGCGGCATCATGCCTGTCGCCGGATCGGCGGCGTCGGCGACCTCGTCAGGGCGGTAATCGTAGAAACGCATGAGCCAGTCCGACTGGTAGAGGCGATGTTCGCGCATCAGCGGCGGGCGCTGGAGCGGCAGCACGGCGCTGGCGTCGGGGATCGGGCTGAACGCCGAATAATAGACGCGGCGCAGGTCGAAGCGGCCATAGAGCGCGGCCGAGCGCCGGACGATGTCGCGGTCGGTGGCGGCGTCGGCGCCGACGATCATCTGGGTCGACTGGCCGGCCGGCGCGAATCTGGGCGCCGAGCGATAGCGTTTTCCGGCATCGGCGGTGTCGTCGATATCGCGCTTGAGGCCGCGCATCGCGCCCTCGATCCGCGGCGCCGACTTTTCCGGCGCGAGCCGCGCGAGGCCGGCGACGGTGGGCAGCTCGACATTGATCGAGAGGCGGTCGGCATGCAGCCCGGCCTGGTGGATCAGCGCGGGATCGGCGTCGGGGATCGTCTTCAGATGGATATAGCCGCGGAAATCATGATCCTCGCGCAGCGAACGGGCGACTTCGACGATCTGCTCCATCGTATAGTCGGACGAGCGGATGATGCCGGAGGAGAGGAACAGCCCCTCGATATAGTTGCGGCGGTAGAAATCGAGCGTGAGCTTGACCACTTCGGGCGCGGTGAAGCGCGCGCGGCGGACGTTCGAGCTCTTGCGGTTGATGCAGTAGTGGCAGTCGAAGATGCAGCTGTTGGTCAGCAGGATCTTGAGCAGGCTGATGCAGCGGCCGTCGGGCGCATAGGCGTGGCAGATGCCCATGCCCTCGGTCGAGCCCAGCCCCCTGCCGCCGGCCGATTTGCGCTTGGCCGTGCCCGACGAGGCGCAGGAGGCGTCGTACTTGGCGGCGTCGGCGAGGATTTCGAGCTTTTCGCGCAGGTCGAGCTGGGCCATTCGTTCGATATATGTTCTTGATCGAACCTTGTCGAGTCAATGACTTGGGCCGACTCTAGTGTATTTCGTTGATGCGGCTTGTTCCCCTGCTTGCGCAGGGGAACAGTCAATCTGAACAGGACAGACCCGAGCCATCGGGAGACGCGGGGACGACGATCGGGAATATGAGTGCTCAACCTGGCCGTTCGCGACGAAGTGAGATGGCGAGCGCGATGGCTAGCAACGCAGCGAGCGCGAGGTACAGCCACAGGCCCGACCATGGCGTCCAGCCCCAGAATTCGCTGGGGATCGTGCGCAACTGGCCGTTGACGAACAGCCGCGACCACAGGTGATCGCGCAGCGGGTTCTTGATGTCGGACGGCGCCATGATCTCGGTCGCGGCGATGACGAGGTTGATGGCGATGCTGGCCGCCAGCAGCGGTGCGGCGAGCGCGCGTTCCCAGCGGTCGGCGCTCGCCCACAGCGCGCCGATGCCGATCGCGAGAAAGCCGAGCGCGGGCACGGCATGGCGCGGGCCGGTCGAATTGCCGCCGTCCCAATAGACATAGGCGGCGTTGTAGAGGAGCGCGGTCACCGCGACGGCGAGCGCCATGACGGCGACGTCGCGCGTCGATGGTCGGCGCAGCAATGTCCAGACGCCGAACGGCGCGAGCAGCAGCACCGGCGCGACCCACAGCATGCCGCGGCGGCTGCCGAACAGGATCTCGTACAGCACATGCGGCTTGGGATAGGTGAGACCGAACAGCCCTTGCTGCATCCCTTCGAACCCGATCACACCCGAATAGCCGAGCCGGAACGGCGTGCCGAAGGCGAGGAGGTTGTAGCCGAGCAATGGCAGCAGCGCGCCAAGCTCGGCGGCGACGGCGATGGCGTACAGCCGCAGCTTGTCGGCGATGGCCCAGCCGCGCGTGCGCCACAGCGCCCATAGCCCGATCGGCAGCGCGGTGAGCAGCGCGCCATATTCGACCACCAGCGCCCAGCCGAGCGCGAGGCCGGCGACCAGCACGAAACGGCCACGCCGCGCGGTATCGGGCTGCGTGCCGCGCCACACCGCCCAGGCGCCGATCACCAGCAATGCGGCGACCGGCGCATGGCCGAATAGCGTGGTCGACCAGCCCCAGACCGGCGTACCCAGGCCATAGGCGAGCGCGGCGAACAGGCCGCCGCCGCGGCTGCCGGTGATGCCGCCGACGAGGTCGAGCAGCGCGACCGCCGCGAGCGCGGTGAGCACCGCCACGACCAGCGTGGTCACGACGCGCTGGCGCAACGTCAGATACCGATCCACCCCCGCGCCGCCGAACACGCGCTGCACCTGGTTCGATTCGATTCCCGTGACGGCGTTGACCGCGGCGACGAACGGCACCGCCATCAGCGTCATGCCCGGCGCCTTGTCCGAATAGAAACGGCCGTCGAACCGGGCCTTGTCGATCGTCATGTCGGCAAAGCCGTCGATGCTGGCGTCGCCGGTCTCGGCGATGGCGATCGCGGCGAACAGGCGCGTCGCGTTGTTGGGGTTGAACGGCCATGAGCCGAACCAGGCGCAGGAGAGCCAGACGAGCGCGAAGAGGAGGATGGGGGTGCGCCGGCTGGGGAGGGATCGTGTCAATTCGCCGCTGCTCCACCGAACCCGTTCCCCTGCGAAAGCAGGGGCCCAGGGCCACGCGCGATGTCGCCCGCAACCCTGGGCCCCCGATTTCGCAGGGAAACATGCCATCCGGCAAGGCCGCCAATCAACAATATGAAAGAGCAGGCGCGGAGTCGCCCCTCAGTCCGGCAGCACCTTCTCGGCCGCCTTGCGCCGGTCGGCCTCGGCCTTGCCGGCGCGGATTTCCTGCGCGGCGCAGCCGATGCCGCCGCCCGGACCGACGGTCGAGCAGCTGCCGATGCCGGTCGCGCCGACGCTCAGCGTGTCCTGCTGGCGCACCGCCCAGCTTTCATTCTCGCGCTTGGTTTCCTGGTCGCGCAGGTCCTTGGGGATGCGATAGCGTTCCTCGGCCGGGCGGCGGACGCACACCACGATTTCGTCGCCATCGGCGTTGGTCGGGCATTTGTCGTCGCCATAGATGACGAGCGTGCCGTTGGTCGCCGCTTCCTGCGCAAAGCTGGGCAGGCCGATCGCCGTCAGCGGCAGCGCGGCGATCCCCGCCAGGGCCAGCAATGTCGTCTTCATCGTCCTGCTCCTCAAATCCGTTTCGAAACCGCGATCGCCGCCCGGCACGCCAGCCGGATCGCGCCCGACAGCAGCGGATAGGCCACCGCCGTCTCCGCCCCGGCGGCCAACGCCGCGTCGCGATGCTCCAGCTCCTCGGCGCGGAACTGCGCCACCGCGTCGGACAGCACCGGATCGTCCTCGCCCAGCGCCGCCAGCTGCTCGGCATAATGGAGATCGATCTCGGTCTCGACCGCCGCCGTGCAGGCCATCGCCGCCGCCGGGCCGATCGCCGCCGTCACCGCGCCCAGCGCGAAGCCGCCCGCCTGCCACACCGGCTGCAACGCGGTCGGCCGGACGCCGCGCTGCGCGATCAACGCATCGAAGAACTTGCGGTGCCGTTCCTCCTGATTGGCCATGCCCGAAATCGCGCGCGCCGCGTCGCAGCGGTCGCCCATCACGGCGAGCTGCCCGGCATAGATGCGCGTCGCGCCATATTCGCCGGCCTGGTCGACGCGGATCATCGCGGCCGTATCGGGGCGCGGATCGCCCGGCTTCCACCTCATGCCCGCCTGCCTTTCACCATCAGCATCGCGATGACCAACGCACCGCCGAGCGAAAGGATCGCATTCCATCCCGCGAGCGAGACGCCGAGGAAATGCCACGGCGCGACGTCGCAGCGGATCAGCGGCGCGTTCATGATCGCGTCGAGCGTGCCGCCCCCGCCCGCGCCCAGCGTGGTGGCGCAGCGCGTCAGCCCTTCCCACCAGCCATATTCGACCCCGGCATGGAAGGCGCCGATCGCGCCGCTGACCGCGATCAGCAGCGCGGCGAGCCAGATGAGCGGCACGCGCACGGGCCGCGCCGCGAACGACAGCAGCGCCACAAGGATCGCCGCATAATGCGGCCAGCGTTGCCACATGCACATCTCGCACGGGTACAGCCCGCCCAGATACTGGCTGCCCAGCGCCCCCGCCATCAGCCCGAGCGGGACGAGCAGCGCCAAAATTTGAGCTACGCGGGTTGGTCTCATGCCCTGGACTCGGTTCCATCAGGGCGGAACCGTTCCCCTGCGAAAGCAGGGCCCCAGAGCCCGGTACGCACCGCTTGTAACCCTGGGCCCCTGCTTTCGCAGGGGAACAGCTGTGGGGTCGAACCCATGAACATCTCGGCGTTCAGCGCCGCCCGCCGCGCCTGGGCGAACCCCCGGCCAGCCGCGCGGGCGCGGCGGTGCGGGCGATCGTCTGCAGCGCATAGTGGAGCTGGAAGTCCTCGACGCCCTGTTTCTTGAGCTGTTCCGGCGTCGCGGCAAAGCGCGGGTCGGTCCGGGTGTCTTCCTCCAGCACCGAATTGTCGACCTTGGTCTCGTTGATGAGGTGACGGCGCAGGTCGGCCTCGCGGAACACCGGGCGCGACTTGTAGTCGGCGTCGGTCAGCTGCGGCACGCCCAGATCGGGCTCGATCCCGCCCTCCTGCACCGACCGGCCCGAGGGGGTGTAATAGCGCGCGGTGGTGAGCCGCAGCGCGGTGCGCGGGCCAAGCTGGAGCAGCGTCTGCACCGATCCCTTGCCGAACGTCTTCTCGCCCAGCACCAGCGCGCGGTGATGGTCCTGCAATGCGCCGGCGACGATCTCGCTCGCCGAAGCGGTGCCGGCGTCGACCAGCACGACGATCGGCAGGCCGCGCGCCAGATCGTCGGACTTGGCGTACCAGCGTTCGATATCGGCCTTGTCGCGGCCGCGCTGGCTGACGATCTCGCCATGCGAGAGGAAGGCGTCGGCCACCTCGATCGCCTGGGTCAGCAGGCCGCCGCCATTGGCGCGCAGGTCGATCACATAGCCCTTGGGCTTGCCGCCCAGCTGCTTCTCGATCCCCGCGATGCCGGCGCGCATGTCGGCCGCGGTGGTCGCGCTGAAGGTGTTGATGTTGAGGATGCCGATGCCGTCCTTCACCTCCCACTTCACCGCCTTCTGCACGATCGTCTCGCGCGTCAGGGTGACGTCGAACGGCTTGTCGCGGCCCTTGCGCACCAGGCGCAGCGTGATCTT
Organism: uncultured Stakelama sp.; assembly: GCA_964413495.1. GTDB lineage: Bacteria > Pseudomonadota > Alphaproteobacteria > Sphingomonadales > Sphingomonadaceae > Sphingomonas. Next base: position 86,971 of record CAYPRW010000012.1, read on the forward strand.
GCTGCCCGGCTCGCCGCGCATCTGGCTGACCGCCTCGTCCAGCGTGCCGCCATAGATCAGCTTGTTGTCGATATGCGTGATATAGTCGCCGGCCTTGATCCCGGCGCGCCAGGCGGGCGTGTCCTCGGTCGGCGTGATGACCTTGACCGCGCCGTCCTCCAGCGTGACCGACAGGCCGAGGCCGCCGTAATTGCCCTCGGTCTGCAGGCGCATATTGTCGAACGCGACGGCATCGACATAGGAGCTGTGCGGATCGAGGCTGGCGAGCATGCCGTCGATCGCGCCCTTCATCAGCGTCTTGTCGTCGACCTTCTCGACATAGTCGGCCTTCACGCGGTTGTAGACGTCCATGAAGGCGTCGAGTTCGCGATAGCTCGACGTCTCGACGCTGGCCATCGCGCCGGTGGTGACGGGGATCAGCGCGAGCGCGCCGACCGCGGCGGTGACTTGAAGGAAGGGACGGACCATGACGCTACTTTCTGCAAACGAGCTGAACCTGAGATAGACGAAAAAAGCCGTGGACGGAAATGAATGACGTTGGCTTCGATCCTCCCCCGCCAGGGGGAGGTGGCATCGCGCAGCGATGACGGAGGGGGAGGATGCGGCCGCCAGCGTTGGGGAGTCCGCCCCCTCCGTCGCCTTCGGCGCCACCTCCCCCTGGCGGGGAGGTTGAATCAATCCAGCAATTGCGCGAGATCGACCGGGCGGCCCTGGCGGCGCAGTTCGACGGTGACGCGCGGGCTTTCGCCCTGCGGCGCGCGGCCGAGCGGGCTGCCCTGCACGAGTTGATCGCCGACGCGCACCAGCACGCGGTCGAGCCCGGCGACCAGCGAGGTCCAGCCGCCGCCATGGTCGAGGATCACGATATTGCGGTAGCGGCGGAACTTGCCGGCATAGATCACGCGGCCGCCGGTGGGCGCGACGACCTGTGCGCCGGGCCAGGTGGCGAGCGTGAGGCCGCGCGAGCGCACGCCTTCGGTGGAGACCTCGCCCAGGCCGGTGACGAGCTGGCCCGCGACGGGCAGGCGATAGGGCGGCGAGGCGGTGTTGCGCGCCGCCGGCGCCGGTGCGTCCTCGCCCTCGGCGCCGGGGCGCGGCAGGGGGCCGGGCAGCGCCTCCAGCTCGGCGCGGGTCTCGGCCGCCGCGCCCATCACGTCCATCAGGTCGACCAGGTCGCGCGCCTGCTCGCCCAGCGCCAGCGCGCGATCGGATTCGAACATCGCGCTGCGGCGGTAATCGGCCGAGCGCAGGCGATGCTCGGCCTCCATCCTGACCAGCGCCAGCCGATCGTCCTGCAGCCGCGCGCGCCCGTCGCGCAGGCTGCGCTCGGCGAGCTGCGCGCCCTCGCGCAGGCGGCGGGTGCGCGCGATGTCGGCGCGGACATCGGCCGCGCGCGCCTGCACGACGGGCGCCACCGCGCCCAGCGCGGCGCGGACATGGACGATGTCGGCGGTCGATCCGGGCTGGACCAGCCCCAGCAGCGCCGGCCGCCGCGCGAGCGATTGCAGCGCCGCGATCAGCCGCGCCACCGGCCCCTGCCGCTCGGCCAGCCGCACGCGCTGCGCCGCCAGCAGCCGGTCGACGATATCGATGCGCGCGCGCGCCGCCGCGATCTGCGCCTCGGCCGCCTGGATGCTTGCCGCGACCGCCGCCTCGCCGACGCGCGCGCGGCGCGCCTCGTCGCGCTCGTTCGCGGCGGCCGCCTGCAGCGCCTGCGCGCGCGCGTCGGCATCCTTCGCCGCCTGATTGGCGGCGTTGAGCTGCGTTCGCTGATCGGTGAGGCTCGGCGTCTGGGCGGTCAGCGCCCCGCCGCCGGTCGCGACGATCGCCAGTCCGATGACGGCGCGCCCCGTTCCCCTGCGAAAGCAGGGGCCCAGGGCCCCAAGCGAATCCCATGTCGCCCTGGGCCCCTGCTTTCGCAGGGGAACGATCCCGAATGGCCTTGCCCCATCCACCCCCTCAACCCTCGCGATGATAGGGGTGGTTGGCAAGGATGCTGGTCGCGCGCCACAATTGTTCGGCCAGCATCGCGCGCGCCAGCAGATGCGGCCAGGTCGCGCGGCCGAACGACAGCAGCAGATCGGCTTGCGCCCGCTCGGCCTCGCCGAACCCGTCCGCCGCGCCGATCATGAACCGGCATTCGCGCACCCCGTCGTCGCGCCACGCGCCCAGCCGCTCGGCCAGCACGCGCGACGGCAGGTTGTCGCCGGTCTCGTCCAGCAGGACGCGCCGCGCGCCGGGCGGCGGGTCGGGAACCCTGCCGCCGCGCTCGGGCAGTTCGGTGATCCTGTGCGGCCAGGTCACGCGCTTGAGGTAACGGTCGACCAGTTCCGCCTCGGGCCCGCGCCCGATGCGCCCGCGCGCGACGATGTGGAGCAGCATGTTATCGGCCTACCGCACCAGCCCGCTCCCCCACCCGGCCACCCATTGAGTGTACCGTGTGGGTGGCCGGGTGGGGGAGCGGGCTGGTGCGGTTCATCAAATCACGCCGTGCCGCTCGGCCCGTCGCCGAACGCCCACATGCGTTCCAGATTGTAGAAGCTGCGCACTTCGGGGCGGAACAAATGGACGATCACGTCGCCGGCATCGATCAGCACCCAGTCGGCGGTCGGCAGCCCCTCGATCCGCGGGGTGCGGCCGAACTCTGCCTTGATCTTCTCGGCCAGCTTCTGCGCCATCGACGCGACCTGGCGGGTCGATCGGCCGCTCGCCACCACCATGTAATCGGCGATGCTGCTCTTGCCGGCGAGCGGGATCGAGACGGTCTCGACCGCCTGATCGTCGTCGAGCGAGGCGAGGACGAGGCTGTGCAGCGCGTCGGAATCGTCCCGCGCGGCACTGGCGGCGGCGGTCGGCGGCGACACATTGGGGGATGCGTTCAAGAGGGCTCCTTGGCGTCAGGTGACGGCGTGAAACGCCGATGCCAGGCAGGGTCGGCGGCGCGGATGCGAGTCGCCGAAGTCGGATCAGGGCGGAAGCGCAGCAGCACCAGGGCCGGCAAACTCCAACTCGTCCAGTTCTTCGCCTGGCCTGCGGGCCGCACATGGCACCGCAGCCAGCCCATCGCAGGACTTGCATGGGCCCGGCCATCATAGCCCGGCCGCGCGATCACCGCAATCGGAACCTGCCGCGCGATCCGTCGCCAGCCCTTCCACCGATCGAACTGGGCGAGATTGTCGGCGCCCATCAGCCAGACGAAGCGGTGCCTGGGATAAAGGCGCGGCAGCCGGGTCAGCGTATCGACGGTGAAGCGGGTCTTGAGCCGCTGTTCGACCGCGCTCGGGCGGATCGGCGCGTGCTTCGCCATCGCGCGCGCCGAGGCGAGGCGCGCGGCGAACGGCGCCATGCCCTGCGCCTCCTTGAGCGGATTGCCCGGAGAGACCAGCCACCACACCTCGTCCAGCGCCAGCGCGCGCAGCGCGTGGAGCGAGATCGCGCGATGCCCGTGATGCGCCGGGTTGAACGACCCGCCGAGAAGGCCGATGCGTTTCAAAACTCTATTTGCCAGTCTTCACGCTCATGCCTGATGCGCAGAATTTCGACCACATCGTCGACCAGGCGATAGAAAATCAAATGCGGCGTTTCGATCACGCGCAGAATTCGTACGCCTTCTCCGATCGGACGTCCTCCGCGGGGGAAATTTTCAAGAAACTGTGCGCGAAAGCGAATGGCGGCGAGTGTGGCCAGAGCGACTTCGCCGGATGCTTCTTCCGTCAGCCAAGCGTCGATCGACCAAAGGTCATCAGTGGCCGGCAGCGTCCAGCTCAGCGTTGGCATCGCGCCCGGTGCTTTTCCATTCGCGCTTCCAGTTCGGCCATGACTTGCTCATGTGGAATCACCTCCCCACGGTCGGCAGCATCAATGCCTAGCTGTATGAACGCGCGCAGATCAGCGTCGCTCTCCGCAACACGCTGAACTGCCTCCGCGACATAATCCTCGACGCTTCGTCCTCGCGCCTCTGCGAGTTGTTCGACGAGCGCGAAAGTCTCGGCGTCTATCGGCGCCGTGATGGAGGCAGGCTTGTTCATGGTTGAAGGTTACGCCCGTCGCCCCTTGGCTTCAAGGCCGCGCCTGTCCCGTCCCGCGCACGATCCATTTGTACGTCGTCAGCCCCTCCAGCGCGACGGGGCCGCGCGCATGGAGGCGGCCGGTGGCGATGCCGATCTCGGCGCCCAGGCCGAACTCGCCGCCATCGGCGAACTGGGTCGAGGCGTTCCACATCACGATCGCGCTGTCGACGCCGTTCAGGAAGCGTTCGGCGGTCGCGGCGTCCTGCGTGACGATCGCGTCGGTATGGTGCGATCCGTGTGCGGCGATGTGCGCCATCGCGCCCTCGACGCCGTCGACCCGTTTCACCGACAGGATCGCGTCGAGATATTCGGTGTCCCAGTCCTCGGCATTGGCGGCCACGACGCGCGGCTCGATCGCGCGGATGTCGGCGTCGCCGCGCAGCTCGCAGCCGGTGTCGGCGAGCGCCGCCAGCACCGGCGCGGGGTCGGCGAAGGCGCGGTCGATCAGCAGCGTCTCGGTCGCGCCGCAGATGCCGGTGCGCCGCATCTTGGCGTTGACCGCAAGGTCGCGCGCCATTGCGGGATCGGCGGCGCCGTCAACGTAAGTGTGGTTGATCCCGTCGAGATGCGCGAGCACCGGCACGCGCGCCTCCGCCTGCACGCGCGCGACCAGGCTCTTGCCGCCGCGCGGCACGACCATGTCGATCGCGCCCTCGGCCTTGAGCATCGCGCCGACCGCCGCGCGATCGGTGGTCGGCACCAGCTGCGCGGCGTCGGCGGGCAGTCCGGCCTGTTCCAGGCCCGCCGCGAAGGCTGCATGGATCGCACGGTTGCTGTGCGCGGCCTCCGAGCCGCCGCGCAGGATCGCGGCATTGCCGCTCATCACGCACAGCGCGGCGGCGTCGGCGGTGACGTTGGGGCGGCTTTCATAGATGATGCCGATCACCCCGATCGGCACGCGCACGCGGCTGAGTTGCAAGCCGTTGGGCCGCTCGCTCGCGCCGATCGTCTCGCCGACCGGATCGGGGAGCGCGGCCACCGCCTCGACCCCCCGCGCCGCGCCCTCGAGCCGCGCGGGATCGAGCCGCAACCGGTCGAGCAGCGCGCCCGACAGGCCGTTGGCTTCGCCCGCCGCGACGTCCCTGGCATTGGCGGCAAGGATTTCGTCCGCCCGCGCGCGCATCGCGGCGGCGGCGGCGCGCAGCCCCGCGGCCTTGCGCACGGTCGGCAGGCCGGCAAGCGTCCCGGCGGCGATACGGGCACGGGCGCCAAGGTCGGCGATCAGGGTTTCGGGCGTCTGGTCCATGGCGCGCCCGCTATCATATCGCGGCGGCAAAGTCGCCATCGCGCGCGTTGCCGCGGCGATAGCGGGACTTTGCCGGCGAGCCGGGTCCGCCCGAACCGGCCGTCAGGCGCCCTGCGGCGCGGGGCTGCCGAACGGACCCTTGGGCCGCCGCGTCCTGGGGATCGCGGCGCCCGCGCTCACCGCCGGCTTCGCGCCCATGCCCGGATCGGGCCGGCCGATATCGCCGTCGCTCAGCAGCTTCTTGATCTCGTCGCCCGACAGCGTCTCATATTCGAGCAGCGCGCCGGCCAGCTGGTGCAGCTGGTCGAGATGCTCGGTCAGCACGTCGCGCGCGCGCTTCAATCCGCCTTCGACGGTCGCGCGGATCTCATCGTCGATCAGCTGCTGCGTCTCGTTCGACATGTGCCGCGGCTGCGACGAGGAATAGCCGAGGAAGCTCTCCCCCTCCGGCTGCGCGTACTCGACCGGCCCCACCTTGTCCGACATGCCCCATTTGGTGACCATGTCGCGGGCAAGACCGGTGGCATATTGGATGTCGCCCGACGCGCCCGACGAGACCTTGTCATAGCCGAAGATCACCTCCTCGGCGACGCGGCCGCCCATCGCGACCGCGAGGTTGGCATACATCTTGTCGCGGTGATAGCTGTACGAATCGCGCTCGGGCAGGCGCATCACCATGCCCAGCGCACGGCCGCGCGGGATGATCGTCGCCTTGTGGATCGGGTCGCTCGCCGGCTCGTGCAAGGACACGATCGCATGCCCCGCCTCATGATAGGCGGTCATCCGCTTCTCGTCCTCGGTCATCACCATCGAACGCCGCTCGGCGCCCATCATGACCTTGTCCTTGGCCTCCTCGAACTCCTGCATCGCGACGAGGCGCTTCGACTTGCGCGCGGCCATCAGCGCCGCCTCGTTGACCAGGTTGGCAAGATCGGCGCCGGAAAAGCCCGGCGTGCCGCGCGCGATCACGCGCGCGTCGACGTCGGGCGCCAGCGGCACCTTCTTCATATGCACTTCGAGGATCTTGACGCGCCCCTCGATGTCCGGGCGCGGCACCACCACCTGGCGGTCGAACCGGCCCGGCCGCAGCAGCGCGGGGTCGAGCACGTCGGGACGGTTGGTCGCGGCGACGATGATGATGCCCTCATTCGCCTCGAACCCGTCCATCTCGACCAGCAGCTGGTTCAGCGTCTGCTCGCGCTCGTCATTGCCGTTGCCCAGGCCCGCGCCGCGATGGCGGCCGACCGCGTCGATCTCGTCGATGAAGACGATGCACGGCGCGCTCTTCTTGGCCTGTTCGAACATGTCGCGCA
>CAYPRW010000013.1:0-50639 GCA_964413495.1 uncultured Stakelama sp.
TGCGAAATATCACGATTACGACAGCGAAATCAGCGACTTACTTGGAGAATGTGGGTGTACATCTGCGGCACCAGCAGCACGTCGGCGATGCCCGGCGCCTGCCCACCCAGCAACGGGCCGTCGCCGGCCGTCGCCTCCAGCGCCGCGAACCCCTGGGCGATCCAGTGGCGATACCAGTCGCCCCTGGCCGCCGCGTCCGCGCCGAACTGCGCTTCGAGCCGATCGAGCACGCGCAGATTGTCGATCGGGTGGATGTCCGCCGCGATCGTCAGCGCCTGGGCTATCGCCCGCGCCCGCGCCACCGGATCGGCCGGGATCAGCCGCGGTTCGGGACAGGCGGCATCGAGCCATTCGATGATCGCCAGGCTTTGCGTCAGGATCGTTCCGCCGCCGATGTCGAGCGCGGGGACCAGGCCCTGCGGGTTGCGCGCGAGGTGCGCGGCCGAACGCTGTTCGCCCTTCACCAGATTCACCTGCACCCGCTGATACGCCACGCGCTTGAGGTTGAGCGCGATCCGCACGCGATAGGCGGCGGACGAGCGGAAATAATCGTACAGGATCATGCCGGATCGATTTCCGGCGGCGCCGGATGCGCATCGGGATCGGGGCCCAGCCCGGCCTCGACCGCCTGTTCCGACTTGCGTTCCAGCGCCACCTTGATCATCGCCACGATCGGATCGGCCAGCGCCAGGCCCAGGACCCCGAACAGCGTGCTCATCAGGATCTGCGACGACACGGTCAGCGCCGGGGGCATGTCGACGGTGTGCTTGGCGACCAGCGGCAGCAGCACATAGCCGTCGAACGTCTGCACCCCGAAATAGATCATGATCGCCCAGAACCCCTCGGTCGGCCCCGCGCTGAAGCCCACCGCGACCATCAGCACGCCCGAAACGAACGCGCCGATATTGGGGATGAAGGCCAGCACGCCGGTGAGGATGCCGAGCAGCAGCGCCATCGGCACCCCCGCGATCGACAGCAGGATCCAGGTCAGCACGCCTTCGAACACCATGCCCAGCAATCGCCCGGCGAGCAGGATGCGCATCGTCCGCCCCATCCGCGCCAGCGTGATCGCGAACTGGCCGCGCGATTCCATCGGCACCATCCATTGCAGCCCGCGTTCATAGATGCGCGGGTCCATCGCCACGAACAGGCCGATCACCAGCACCAGGAAGAAGCTGCCCAGCGCGCCGATCGCGCCGCCGATGAACGACGTCACCCGCCCCACGCTGCCCAGCGCCTGCTGCGCCAGCCCCTTGAGGTCGGCGGCCTGCGGCATCACGCCAAGCTGGGTCAGCCAGCCGGACAGCCGGTTCGCCTGCACTTCCAGCGTGGCGCGCAACTGTTCGGCCTGCGCCGCGATCTCGACCCCGGTGAGGTAGAAGACGCCGCCGACGAACGCGATCACCAGCAGCACCACGATCAGCAGCGCGACGCCGCGCGGCACCGGCACGAAGCGGCGGATCAGCCGCGTGCCGCCGTCGAGCATCGCGGCCACCACCAGCCCCGCGAAGATCAGCAGCAGCGGCTGGATCAGCAGCACCACCAGCGCCGCGGCGATGGCGAGCCCGAACCACACCGATGCGCGGCGCAGTTCGGCGCGCATCATCGGATCGCGCATCTCGTTGGGGCCCGGTTCCTGGACGACCGAGACACGTTCCTTCGTCATCCTTGGTCTCCGGTCCTGTCGGGATGCAGCGAATTGCCCGCGCGGCCCGGACGGAACGATCCCGGCCAGCCGAGCGGGTTCCAGCCCGCCGATCCATCGAGGCTGAAGGTGATGAATTCGGCGCGCCCGCCGATATTCTCGACCGGCACCGGCCCGCCCAGCCCCTGTTCGGCGATGCCGACGCGGCTGTCGGCGCTGTTGTCGCGATTGTCGCCCATCAGCCACACATGCCCCGCGGGCACCCGCACCGGCGCGAAATTGTCGGCCGCGGTCGGGCCGATGTCGATCGTGTCGTACCGCTTGCCGTTCGGCAGCGTCTCGCGCACGATCCCGACATTGCAGACCGCCGCGCCCAATGCGTCGCGGCCGAGCGCGCCGGGATAATGCGCCGGATCGCATCGCAGATTGGCGTCGACCTTCAGCGCGCGCGCGCCCAGCCGTTCGCGCGCCACCTGCCGCCCGTTGAGATAGAGGATGCCGCCATGCATCTCGACCACGTCGCCGGGCAGGCCGATCACGCGCTTGATATAATCGGTGCGCGCGTCGGTCGGCGTGACGATCACGATGTCGCCGCGTTCGGGCAGGCCGCCCAGCAGCCGTCCCTTGATGAACGGCAGGACGTGGAAGGTCGGGGTGACATAGGAATAGCCATAGGGATATTTGGTCACCACCAGCCGGTCGCCGACCCGCAGCGTCGGCATCATCGATTCGGACGGGATGTAGAAGGGTTTGGCGATCAGGCTATGAAAGCCGAGCACGGCGAGGATCAGCCAGAACACGCCCTTGAGCTCGCTCCACCAGTCGGTGCCGCGCTTCGCCTCCGTCTCGCCCTGGTCAACGCTCAACGCCGCGTCCTTGGCCATGCCTTGCCCTTCATGCCCCCGGATCTGCCGGTTCCGCCAGCGCCTCGATCACCACCAGCGCCTGCGCCCAGGGATGGTCGTCGGTCAGCGTCAGATGCACGCGGACGCCGTGGCCCGCCGGCACCATGGCGTCAAGCCGCGCCTTCGCCCCGCCGGTCAGCGCCAGCGTCGGCGCGCCCGAGGGGGCGTTGACCACGCCGATATCGCGCATGAACACGCCGGCCTTGAATCCGGTCCCGACCGCCTTGGAAAACGCCTCCTTGGCGGCGAAGCGTTTCGCCAGCGTCGCGGCATAGGTGAACGGCCGCCGCCTGGCCTTGGCCAGCTCGACCTGCGTGAACACGCGCTGCTCGAACCGCGCGCCGAACCGGTCGAGCGAGGCCTGGATGCGCTCGATGTTGCACAGGTCGGAGCCGATGCCGATGATCAACACATCCTCCCCGGCACGGGGAGGGGGACCGCGACGCGAAGCGGCGTGGTGGAGGGGGATAGCCACGAAGCGCAGCGTCTGAGGAAAGCCCCCTCCACCATGCTGCGCATGGTCCCCCTCCCCGTGCCGGGGAGGATGTACACGCCTCCGCTCACCGCGCCTCGTCCATCAGCGCACGCATCCGCTGCACCACCGGCCCCAGTCCGTCGAAGATCGCCTCGCCGATCAGGAAATGGCCGATATTGAGTTCGGCGAGCTGCGGGATCGCCGCGATCGGCACCACATTGTCGAAGGTCAGGCCATGCCCGGCATGCACCTCGATCCCGTTCTTCGCCGCCAGCGCCGCCGCGTCGGCGATGCGGCGCAGTTCCGCCGTCTGCGCCTCGCCATCCAGCTCGCAATAGCGCCCGGTATGCAGCTCGACCACGGGCGCGCCCAGCCGCAGCGCCGCTTCGATCTGCGCGGGATCGGGTTCGATGAACAGCGAGACGCGGATATTGGCGTTGCGAAGTTCGCGCACCATCGGCGCCAGCAGGTTATGCTGCCCCGCCGCGTCCAGCCCGCCCTCGGTCGTCCGCTCCTCGCGCTTTTCGGGCACGATGCACGCGGCGTGCGGGTGGTGGCGCAGCGCGATGCCCAGCATCTCGTCGGTCGCCGCCATCTCCAGGTTCAGGGGCACCGGCAGTTCGGCGGAGAGCCGCGCGATATCCGCGTCGGTGATGTGCCGCCGGTCTTCGCGCAGATGCGCGGTGATCCCGTCCGCGCCGGCCTGCGCCGCCAGCAGCGCCGCGCGCACCGGATCGGGATAGCCGCTGCCGCGCGCGTTGCGCACGGTCGCGACATGATCGATGTTCACGCCCAGGCGGAGGTGATTCATGCCGCCACGCGGCTCCCCGGCTTGATCGCGGGAATCGCCGCCAGTTCGGGCGGCAGCGAGTCGGCCGCGTAACTCGGCACGTCGAGCCGGATCAGCGGAAAGAACGGCACGCCAAGGTCCGCGGTGCCGTTCGAACGATCGACCAGCGCAGCCGCCGCGATCACCTCGCCGCCCGCCGCCGCGATCGCCTTCATCGCCTCACGCGACGACAGGCCCGTGGTGACGACGTCCTCCATCATCAGCACCTGCTGTCCCGGCGCTAGGCGGAAGCCGCGGCGCAGCTCGAACGTCCCGGTCGGCCGCTCGACGAACATCGCGTCGACATCCAGCGCGCGCGCCACTTCCTGCCCGGCGATCACCCCGCCCATCGCGGGTGAGACGACCGCGCTGATCCGCGCACGCAGCTGCGCCGGGATCTTCGCCGCCACCGCCGCCGCCAGCCGCGCCGCGCGCGCCGGGTTCATCAGCACCCGCGCGCATTGCAGGTAACGTGGGGACCGCAATCCCGACGACAGGATGAAATGCCCTTCCAGCAGCGCCTGCGCCGCGCGAAACTCGTCCAGAACCTCGTCGTCGGTCATCGTGCGGCCAAGCTCCCTTTTATGCTCGCACGCATCTAGGCGCGCGCGAGTCGCGCCGCAACCGGCCTGAAAAAGAGCCCGGACAAGCTTGAGACGTGCGATCTTGCTGCTATAGGCGGCGTCCAACGGGCAAGCTCTCGCCCGCGCGACCGGGAGAGCCGGCGCCCCCGCAAGATGGGGAAGTTGGAAACATGGGGTTGAACGACAAGATGCGCATCCATGGATTGAAGGCGATCGTCCTGGCCGCCGGCCTCGCGCTTGCCGGCGGTGTCGCCCAGGGGCAGACCGCCCCGGCGGCACCGGCGGCGCAAGCGCCCACGGCGCCCGCGCCGGTCGCGGTCGAAACGCCGGCCGCCGCCACGCCGGGCGCCGCCCCGGCCGCGGCACCCGCCGCCGCGACGCCCGCCGACCCGCTGCTCAATGCCGACGGCACGCACAAGAACGGCCCGATGGACGGCATCGGCCTGCCGGTCGACCGCCGCATCGGCATCCAGCCGCAGGTGACCCAACTCGGCGAGCGCGCCGAGGGTTTCCACAACCACATCCTGCTGCCGGTCATCACCGTCATCTCGATCTTCGTGCTGATCCTGCTCGGCTGGACGATCGTGCGCTATCGTCGCAAGGCCAACCCCACCCCCTCGCGCACCAGCCACAACACCTTCATCGAGATCGTGTGGACGGTCGTCCCGGTCCTGATCCTGGCGTTCATCGCCTGGCCGTCGATCTCGCTGCTCGCCAAGCAGTTCAAGCCGGCGCCCGACAATGCCGTGACGATCAAGGCGATCGGCAACCAATGGTATTGGTCGTACGAATATCCCGACCATGGCGGCATCGCGATCACCGCCAACATGCTCAAGGAAAAGAGCGAGGTCGGCGCGGGCGTGCGCTATCGCACCGATGTCGACGGGCCGCGCCTGCTTGCGGTCGACAACCGCATCGTCGTGCCGGTCGGCACGCCGATCCGCCTGATCGCCACCGCCAACGACGTGATCCACAGCTGGGCGGTCCCCGCCTTCTGGATCAAGATCGACGCGATCCCCGGCCGCCTGAACGAAACCAGCTTCACCGTCGACAGGCCCGGCGTCTATTTCGGCCAGTGCAGCGAGCTGTGCGGCGCGCGCCACGCCTTCATGCCGATCGTGGTCGAGGCGGTGGAACCCGCCGTCTTCGCCCAGTGGGTCGCGGCCAAGGGCGGCAAGATGCCCGCGCCCAAGGCGGCCTCGACCAAGCCCGAAGCGCCGGCGGCGGACAACGCCACCGACGAAGACGGCCTCGTCAACGCGATCGTCGAGCCCGCGACCACCAATCAAGCCGCCACCGGCAATCTGGAAAACTAAGAGATGACCGACGCAGCCCGCGACGCGCACGCCTTCACCGGCCACCATGACGACCATGCCCATGATGCCGATCACAAGCCCGGCTTCTTCGCGCGCTGGTTCCTGTCGACCAACCACAAGGACATCGGCACGCTGTACCTGATCTTCGCGATTCTGGCGGGGATCATCGGCGGCGGCATTTCGGGCCTGATGCGGCTCGAACTGGCCGAGCCGGGGATCCAGTATCTCGGCGCCTGGGCGAGCTTCGTCCATGGCGGCGAGCAGACGTTCGACGAATCGCTGCATTTCTGGAACGTGCTGATCACCGCGCATGGCCTCATCATGGTGTTCTTCATGGTCATGCCGGCGATGATCGGCGGCTTTGGCAACTGGTTCGTGCCGATCATGATCGGTGCGCCGGACATGGCGTTCCCGCGCATGAACAACCTGTCCTTCTGGCTGCTCTGCCCGGCGTTCATCCTGCTGCTGGCCTCGCCCTTCGTCGGCGGTGGCGCGGGCGTGGGCTGGACGGTCTATGCCCCGCTCTCGACCTATGGCGAGACCGGGCCGAGCGTCGACATGGCGATCCTCTCGCTCCACCTTGCCGGCGCCAGCTCGATCCTCGGCGCGATCAACTTCATCACCACCATCTTCAACATGCGCGCGCCGGGCATGACGCTGCACAAGATGCCGCTGTTCGTGTGGTCGGTGCTGATCACCGCCTTCCTGCTGCTGCTCGCGCTGCCGGTGCTCGCCGCGGCGATCACCATGCTGCTCACCGACCGCAATTTCGGCACGACCTTCTACGATCCGGCCGGCGGCGGCGATCCGGTGCTCTACCAGCACCTCTTCTGGTTCTTCGGCCATCCCGAAGTGTACATCATGATCCTGCCGGGCTTCGGCATCGTCAGCCAGATCGTGTCGACCTTCAGCCGCAAGCCGGTGTTCGGCTATCTCGGCATGGCCTATGCCATGGTCGCGATCGGCGTGGTCGGCTTCGTCGTGTGGGCGCACCACATGTTCACCACCGGCATGAGCGTGAACGTGAAGATGTACTTCACCGCCGCGACGATGATCATCGCGGTGCCGACGGGCGTGAAGATCTTCTCGTGGATCGCGACGATGTGGGGCGGCTCGATGAGCTTCAAGACCCCGATGGTGTGGGCGATCGGCTTCATCTTCATGTTCACCGTGGGCGGCGTCACCGGCGTGGTGCTCGCCAATGGCGGCGTCGACGATTACATGCACGACACCTATTATGTCGTCGCGCACTTCCACTACGTCCTCTCGCTGGGCGCGGTGTTCGGGCTGTTCGCCGGCTTCTACTACTGGTTCCCGAAGATGTCGGGGCGGATGTACAGCGAGCTGCTCGGCCAGCTGCATTTCTGGGTGTTCTTCATCGGCGTGAACGTGCTGTTCTTCCCGATGCACTTCCTGGGCCTGCAGGGCATGCCGCGCCGCTATCCCGACTATCCCGACGCCTTCGCGCATTACAACGAGATCGCGAGCTGGGGCTATGCCATCATGCTGGTCGGCATGGTCATCTTCTTCGTGAACGTGATCATCTCGCTGATCGCGGGCAGGAAGGCGGAGGGCAATCCGTGGGGCGAGGGCGCGACGACGCTGGAATGGACGCTGTCCAGCCCGCCGCCCTTCCACCAGTTCGAGACGCTGCCGGTGATCGACGACGACAAGCATCACTGAGTCGCGCAACCGCTGAAATGACGAGCGCCCCGGAAGGAAACTTCCGGGGCGTTTTCGTTTCGCCGCGCCGCCCTTCCCCCGCGCGCCAACCCGGCCTATAGGCCCCCGCAAATGTCCGTCGCCAACCATGCCCTGATCCTGCCCGCCGACTGGCGCGACTTCCTTGCGCTCACCAAGCCGCGGGTGATGACGCTGGTGGTTTTCACCGGGCTGTGCGGCCTGCTCGCCGCGCCGGTGCCGATCCATCCGGTGCTCGGCTTCACCGCGATCCTGTGCATCGCATTGGGCGCGGGCGCGGCGGGGGCGCTCAACCAATGGTATGAGGCGGACCTCGACGCCAAAATGCGCCGCACCGCCGGCCGCCCGCTGCCCGCCGGGCGCATGGATCGGCAGTCGGCGCTGCATTTCGGCGTCGGCGTCGCCGCGCTGTCGGTCATCCTGATGGGGCTGGCGGTCAACTATGTCGCCGCCGCGATCCTGCTCGCCTCGATCCTGTTCTACGTCCTCATCTATACCGTGTGGCTCAAGCGCCGCACGCCGCAGAACATCGTCATCGGCGGCGCGGCCGGCGCCTTCCCGCCGCTGATCGGCTGGGCGGCGGCGACCGGCGACGTGGCGCTGCTGCCCGTCCTGCTGTTCGCCCTAGTCTTCCTGTGGACGCCACCGCATTTCTGGGCGCTCGCGCTGTTCGTGAAGACCGATTACGCCAATGCCGGCGTGCCGATGCTCCCCGTGGTGGCGGGCGAAAAGGCGACGCGCATCCAGATCGGCCTCTATACGATTCCCATGGCAATCGCCGCGATCGCGCCATGGCCGCTGGGCCTGACCGGCGCGCTCTATGGCGTCACCGCCTGCCTGCTCACCCTGGCCTTCGCCGCGCTTGCGCTGCGGGTGGCGACGCGCATGGCCGGCCCTGACGACGCGATGCAGCCCGAAAAGCGGCTGTTCGCCTTTTCGATCACCTATCTGTTCATCCTGTTCGGCGCGGTCGCCGCCGACCGCTGGATCGCGATGGCATGACCCCTGAGGAACAAGAACTCGTCCGCACCCGGCAAAGGTCGCGGTCGCGCATCATGGCGCTGCTGCTGCTCGCCTTTGTCATCCTGGTCTTTGCGATCAGCATCGTGAAGATCAGCGCGGGGATTCCGCAATGATCGATCGCAAGACGCGCACCGCCCTGCTCGCCGTGCTGGGCGTGTGCACGATGACCGGCGTCGCCTTTGCCAGCGTGCCGCTCTATCGCCTGTTCTGCCAGGTCACCGGTTTCGGCGGCACGACGATGCGCGCCGACGCCGCGCCCGGCGCGGTCGACGGCAAGGTCACCGTCGCATTCGACGCCAATGTCAGCCCGAAGCTGACGTGGCAGTTCAAGCCCGAAGTCGCTTCCGACACGATCTCGATCGGCGCGCGCGACATGGCCTTCTATACCGCGACCAACACCGGCACCGTGCCGATCACCGGCACCGCCACCTACAATGTCACGCCCGAAGCGGCGGGGAAGTATTTCAGCAAGATCCAGTGTTTCTGCTTTACCGAGCAGACGCTGAAACCGGGCGAGACGATCCGCATGCCGGTGATCTATTTCGTCGACCCCAGGATCATGACCGATCCCGATACCAAGGACGTGCAGAAGATCACGCTGTCCTACACCTTCTACCCCGTCGATCCGGCGAAGAAGGCGAGCTGAGCTTCATCGAGCGCCCGACCGAATGATACCGTTCCCCCGCGAAGGCAGGGGCCCAGGATCACGAGCGATAGCGATCTTGGCTCTGGGCCCCTGCTTTCGCGGGGGAACAAGCTCGCACGGCCTGCCCGCTCAACCACCATTGCACAGCTTCACCGCACCGCTTAAGGCGGCGTTGAATCACGCCTAAAAGCAACAGGGACGAACGATGGCAGGCGCCAAGAACCACGATTACCACATCCTCCCGCCCAGCCCGTGGCCGATGCTCAGCTCGCTCGCCGCCTTGTGGCTGGCGACCGGCGGCCTGATGTGGATGAAGGACGCCAACCACGGCATGTGGGTGTTCCTCTCCGGCCTCGCCGCCACCCTGTTCTGCATGGCGTCATGGTGGGTCGACGTGATCAAGGAGGCGAAGGCCGGCGATCACACCCCGGTGGTCCAGCTTCACCTGCGCTATGGCATGATCCTGTTCATCGCGTCGGAAGTGATGTTCTTCGTCGGCTGGTTCTGGGCGTGGTTCGATTTCTCGCTGTTCCCGGTCGCGCTGCAGGTCAGCGGCGAACATGCCAGCGTGGTCGAGATCGTGCAGAACGCCGTCGCCACCTTCCCGCCCAAGGGCATGGAGGTGCTCAACGCATTCGAACTGCCGCTGCTCAACACCTTCATCCTGCTGCTCTCGGGCACCACCGTCACCTGGGCGCATCACGGCCTGATCCACAACCAGCGCGGCGGCCAGTTGAAGGGGCTGTGGGGCGCGCTCGGCGTCGGCGAGAACGACGTGGTCAAGAAGGGCCTGTGGCTGACGATCGTGCTCGGCCTGCTGTTCTCCAGCATCCAGGCGTATGAATATGCCCATGCGCCGTTCGTGTTCGGCAAGTCGAACTATTCGTCGGCCTTCTACATGGCGACCGGCTTTCACGGCTTTCACGTGCTGGTCGGCACCATCTTCCTGATGGTCAACCTGCTGCGCGCCTATCAGGGCGACTTCACCCCGCGCCAGCATTTCGGGTTCGAGGCGGCGGCCTGGTACTGGCATTTCGTCGACGTCGTGTGGCTGTTCCTGTTCGTCGTCGTCTATGTCTGGGGCAGCGCCGGCGCGCCGGTCCACGGCTAACCGGCGATGCGCGAGGCGCGGCCTCAGATCATCGACTCGGCTTTGAAGGGGGCGTGTCCGCAATGCGGCGCGCCCTCCTTGTTTGCCGGATGGATCAGGTTCGCGGATCGCTGCCCCGCCTGCGGCCTCGATTATTCGGCGTTCAACGTCGGCGATGGCCCGGCGGCGTTCCTGACGCTGATCGTCGGCACGATCGTCACGGTGCTGTCGATCTGGCTGGAACTCAGCTTCAGCCCGCCGGTTTGGCTGCATCTGATCCTGTGGATTCCGCTGACGGTGGTGCTGGTCGTGATCCCGCTGCGCTGGGCCAAGGGCGTGCTGCTCGCGCTCGAATATCGCAACGCCGCGCGCGAAGGTCGTTTGAAGGCGCCCAAGCCGTGAAGCTCCCCGTGCTTCCCACGATCGTCGTCGGCCTCGCCATCGCGGTCATGATCGGCCTCGGCATCTGGCAGCTCGACCGCCGCGCGCAGAAGGAAGCCGCCATCGCCCGCTACGCCACCGCCGGTGCGCTTCCCGCGATGGCCTTCCCGCGCCCGCCGGTCGGCGACGAACATCTCTTCCGCCGCGCCACCGCCATGTGCCTTTCGGTCGTCGGCTGGAGCGAGCAGGCCGGCCGCGCCGAAAACGGCACCAAGGGCTGGCGCCACCTCGCCGAATGCCGCACCGGGGTCGAGGCGCTGACGGTCAAGTTCGACATGGGCGTCGGCACCGCGCCGGGCGTCATCCCGATATGGAAGGGCGGCGAGGTCACCGGCACGATCACCCACGCGCCCGATTCGACCCCGCTGCTCGCCGGCCTGTTCGCCAAGCGCCCGCCCCGCGCGCTGATGCTGGTCGCCGACGATCCCGCGCCCGGCCTGGCCGCCAGCGCCCGCCCCGATCCGTCGAGCGTGCCCAACAACCACCTTGCCTATGCCGTGCAATGGTTCCTGTTCGCGGCGGCGGCGGCGGTGATCTACCTTCTCGCGCTACGCTGGCGGGAGAAGCGGACCGAAGTAAAGGATTAGGTTCACGCGGAGAACGCAGAGATGTGCGTCTTCGGCGCGAAGCGCCCTCTCATCCATGACGTCGAGCCAAGTTGTACCGCCAAGAAAAATCAAAGCCGCTGCCGCGGCAGAACCCCATCTCTGCGTCTCCGCGCCTCTGCGCGAACAAACTCGCTTCTTCTTCGCGCCTTCGCGCCTTCGCGTGAAACAACCTACTCTTCCTTGCCCCGCCGCCGCCACGCCGCTAACCCGCACCCCCATGCGCTACCAGAGCACGCGGGGGGCCGCGCCCGAACTCGATTTCCGTGACGTCACGCTCGCCGGGCTGGCGAAGGACGGCGGCCTGTACGTGCCCGTCGAATGGCCCAGCTTCACGCCGGACGAGATCGCCGCGCTTGCCGGCCTCTCCTATGTCGAGACCGCCGTGCGCGTCATGGCCCCGTTCACCGCCGGCAGCCTGACCGAGCAGGAACTGCGCGAACTGTGCACCCAGGCCTATGGCCGCTTCGGCCACGACGCGGTCACCCCGCTGGTCCAGCTCGACCATCGCCATTTCCTGCTCGAACTGTTCCACGGTCCCACCCTCGCCTTCAAGGACGTCGCGCTCCAGCTGCTCGGCCTGTTCTTCGAACGCTTTCTCAAGGGCACCGATCAGCACCTCACCATCGTCGGCGCGACCAGCGGCGACACCGGATCGGCCGCGATCGACGCGGTGGCCGGGCGGGAAGGCATCGACATCTTCATGCTCCACCCCGACAAGCGGGTGAGCGACGTGCAGCGCCGCCAGATGACCACGGTGCTCGCCCCCAACGTCCATAATATCGCCATCCAGGGCAGTTTCGACGACGCCCAGGCGATGGTGAAGGCGATGTTCAACGACGCCGCCTTCGCGTCGCGCTTTCAGGTCACGGCGGTCAATTCGATCAACTGGGCGCGGCTGATGGCGCAGGTGGTCTATTATTTCTACGCCGCCGTCCGCCTCGGCGCGCCCGCCCGGAAAGTCGCGTTCAGCGTGCCGACCGGCAATTTCGGCGACGTCTTCGCCGGCTATGTCGCCGCGCGGATGGGGCTGCCCGTCGCCAGGCTGGTCGTCGCCACCAACGTCAACGACATCCTGCACCGCGCGCTGTCGTCGGGCGACTATTCGACCGGCACCGTCACGCCGACCGCCGCGCCGAGCATGGACATCCAGGTCAGCTCGAACTTCGAACGCCTGCTGTTCGACCTTGCCGGCCGCGACGGCGCCGCGCTGGCGGACCAGATGCGCGGCTTCGAGGCGAGCAGGGCGATGCGCCTCACCAACGCGCAGCGACAGGGCGCCGCCACGCTGTTCGCCAGCGACCGGATCGAGCCGGACGAAATGTCACAGGCGATGGCCTGGGCCGCCGCCCGCGCCGGCGAGGTGCTCGACCCGCACAGCGCGATCGGCCTCGCCGCCGCGCGTCGCGCCGATATCGCGCCAGAGGTGCCGGTCGTCACGCTCGCCACCGCGCACCCGGCCAAGTTCCGCGATCCCGTCGAGCGCGCCACCGGCATCCGCCCCGGCCTGCCCACGCGCATCGGCAATCTGTTCGAGCGCGAGGAACGCTATGACGTCCTGCCCGCAACGTTCGACGCGGTCACCGCCTATATCGCGGAACGCGCCAAGCCGCGCTGATGGACCTTGTCACCCTCACCGGCGAACCCTGGGCCGACTATGGCCTGATCGACAGCGGCAACGGCCGCAAGCTCGAACGCTATGGCGCGTACCGCTTCATCCGTCCCGAACCGCAGGCGATGTGGGCGCCCGCTTCGGAAAATTGGGATGCGCATGGCGAATTCATGCCCGCCCCCGATGACGAGGGCGGCGGCCGCTGGGTTTTCGGCAAACCCGTCCCGCGCGAAGGCTGGCCGCTCGCCTGGAACGAAGCGAAGTTCACCGCGCAGACCACGCCCTTCCGCCATCTCGGCTTCTTCCCCGATATGGCTCCGGTGTGGACATGGATACGCGAGCAGACCGCGAACGTCGAATCGCCCACCGTGATGAACCTGTTCGGCTATACCGGCGTCGGCACGCTGGCGATGGCCGCATCCGGCGCACAGATGGTGCATGTCGATGCGTCGAAGAAATCGGTCGAGGCGGCCAAGGGCAATGCCGCGCTGTCGGCGATGACCGACAGGCCGATCCGCTGGATCGTCGATGACGCCGCCAAGTTCGTCGCCCGCGAAGTCCGCCGCGGTCGCCGCTATGACGGTATCCTGCTCGATCCGCCCAAATATGGCCGCGGCCCGGACGGCGAGGTGTGGCAACTCGAACGCGACCTCCCCGGCCTGATCGCCGACTGCCGCCGGCTGCTGGATGCCGATTCGCGCTTCCTGTTCCTGACCGTCTACGCGATCCGCATGTCGGCGCTCGCGATCGGCGAATTGCTGGGCCAGCATTTCGCGGACCTGGGCGGCAAAATCGAATGCGGCGAACTCGCCGTGCGCGAGGAAGCGCGCGGCCTCCTCCTCCCCACCGCGATCTTCGCGCGATGGCGCCGCTAGCCCCGCCCCATCCGCATCGCCGCGCCCGCGACGAACGGGCACCCGGCCACCAGCAGCAGGCTCACCGCGCCCAGCAACTTCATCGCGCTCGGATCATCTCCCATCGCCCCCGCGCCGAAAATCAGCAGCGGCACCGCGAAGGGCAGCATCACCAGCCCGGCCACCGCGCCCGCCCCGCGTAGCCCGGCGGTGAGCGCCGCGGTCGCCACGCCCAGCGCCGCCAGCCCCGGCGTGCCGATCATCAGGCTCAACCCCGCCGCCAGCGCCTGGTCCAGCGACAGCCCCAGCAGCCCGCTCGCCACCGTCACCGCCAGCAGCAGCGCCGGCGCGAAGCCCAGCCAATGGCCCACCATCTTCGCCGCCGCCACGCTCGTGTCGCCAAACCCGCGCACCGCCAGCTGATCGAGCACGCCGCTCTCCAGGTCCGGCGCCACCAGCCGCTCGACCGGCAGCAGCGCGGCGAGCAGCGCCGCCGCCCAGATCACCCCGCCGCCGATCCGCGCCAGTAGCGTGGGTTCCGGCCCCACCGCGAACGGAAACAGCACCGCCACCAGCAGGAAGAAGGCGAGCGGCAGCGTCAGGCTTCCCGCCGCCCAGGCCCGGCGCAGCTCGCGCATCACCAGCCAGCCAAACCCGCTCATCCGCCGATCACCACATTGTGCGCATCCGGCACGTCGAGCGGCAGATGCGTCGCGACCAGCGCGATCCCGCCCGTTGCACGATGCGCCGCGATCAGGCCTTCGAGCCGTTCGATCGCCTTCCCATCCAGCCCGTTCGCCGGCTCGTCGAGCAGCCACACCGGCGCACCGCTCGCCACCACCCGCGCGATTCCGACCCGGCGCCTTTGCCCGGTCGACAGCATCCGCACCGGCACCGGGGCCAGCGCCGCCAGGCCGACCGCATCGAGTGCCGCGGCCACCGCGTCCCGCCGCCCGTCCAGCGCCGCCCAGAAGCCCAGCGCCTTCGCCACGGTCGTTTCCGGATCCAGCGCCGCCGCCTCGGCCAGCAACGCCCGCTCCCCCATCGCCTCGACCCGGCCCGCCGCCGGTGCGAGCAGCCCGGCCGCGATCCGGATCAGGCTGGATTTGCCCGCGCCGTTCGGCCCGCTCACCAGCGCCGCGCCGCCCGGTTCCAGCATCACGCTCAACGCTTCGAACAGCGTCCGTCCGCCGCGCACGCACGTCACGCCGTCCAGCACGAGCCGTGCGCCGCTCACGCCTGACCGCTCATTGAGCCGCATCCTCCAGCGCGTGCATGTCGTCGTCCGACAGGCCGAAATGATGCCCCACCTCGTGCACCACGACATGGGTGACCAGCGCCTCCAGGCTCACGCCGGTCTCGACCCATTCGTCGAGCAGCGGGCGGCGGTAAAGATGGATCGTGTCGGGCAGCGACACCGTATCGAACGCCGATTTCTCCCCCACCGGCCGCCCGGAATACAGGCCGGTCAACTCGAACGGGTCTTCCATCCCCATGTCGGCCAGTACCGCGTCGTCGGCGAATTCCTCGATCACCAGCACCACCTCCGTCAGGTGCGCCGCGAACGGCGCCGGAATGCGGGCCAGCGCCGCGCGGGCCAGCGCCTCGATCCGCGCGGCGTCGGGCGCAAAGGTCTCGGGTTGATCGGCCATCGGCCCGCGCTATGCCTTAGCCAGCACAGGAGGGGAAGGATGGTCGAACAATTGAGCCCGGCGGAACGCGAGGACGCGCTGGAAGGCCTGCCCGAATGGGATCATGACGATGGCCGCGACGCGATCACGCGCAGCTTCACCTTCGACGATTTCAGCCAGGCCTTCGCGTTCATGACCCAGGTCGCGCTGCTCGCCGAAAAGGCCGACCACCACCCCGAATGGTCGAACGTGTGGAACCGGGTCGATATCCTGCTCACCACCCATGACGCGGGCGGTTTATCGGAACGCGATATCGAGATGGCGCAGGCGATCGACGCGCTGGTGGATTAGGAGGCGGCGCCGGCCCGCTCCCCCACCCGGCCACCCAACGCCAGTATCCTATGGGTGGCCGGGTGGGGGAGCGGGCGGAGTGGCCCAAGGCTCCAGCGATGCGAAGCATCGATGGACAGGCCACGAAGGGCGGCGCCGAAACGGAGAAGGCGATGCAGGCGATCTTCATCACCGGGGGCGGATCGGGGATCGGCCGGGCGACCGCGATCCTGTTCGCGGCGCGCGGCTGGCGAGTCGGGCTGGCGGATGTCAGCGAAGCGGGCATGGCGGAAACGGCCGCGCTGATCGGCGACGCACCGGTCACCACGCACCGGCTCGACGTGCGCGACCGCGCGGCCTGGGACGCGGCGCTGGCCGATTTCGCAGCGGCGGCCGGCGGGCGGATCTACGCCATCTTCAACAATGCCGGGATCGGCGTGGGCGGCGATTTCGCCGCGACCCCGCCCGACGACCTGCAACGCTGCGTCGACGTCAACCTGATGGGCGTGGTGTGGGGGGCGCATGCCGGCTACCGCTATCTCAAGGAAAGCCGCGGTTGCCTGGTCAACACCGCGTCGGCCGCCGGCATCTATGGCACGGGCGGCGTCGGCATCTATTCGGCGACCAAGTTCGCGGTGCGCGGCCTGACCGAGGCGCTCGACGGTGAATGGCATCGCCAGGGCATCCGCGTGCGCGCAGTGCTGCCCAGCTTCATCGACACCGCGATCCTCGACGGCACGCCCGTCGGCAGCAACCGCAGCATGCGCGACGGCGTGCGCGCCGCGCGCCTGGAATTCACGCCGGTCGAGGTCGCCGCGCAGGCGGTGTGGGACGCCGTGCATGGCGACGGGCTGCACTATCTGGTCGGCAAGACCGCGCGGCGCATGTGGTTCGGCGCGCGCTTCCTGCGCGGATCGATGCGCCGGATGGCGCGCAAATGAATTCAGTCGCGGCAATAGCCCTCGCCCGGCGCCACCGTCAGGCAATCCTTCTTGCCGGCGAGGTATTTGAGGCCCATCGCATTGCCGTCGCTCGCGACCAGCTCCTTGGCGCCATCCGGGCGGTTGAAGGCCAGCCCCTTGGCGGTTGCCACCCCGTCGAACGTGCCGGTGGCGTCGTCGTCGAGGCTCCATTTGTTGGTCAGCCGGTAACGGCCGACCGCGCCGCCCGGATCCTTTTCGATCGTCAGCACCAGCCCCTCGACGCCGATCCATTTGCCGATCCAGGCATCGCGGCTGGGCGCCGCCCGCGCCTTTTCCGCCGCCTCGCCGAACGCGGTGGCGTTCTGCGCCTGCGCCTCCGCCGTGGCGACGGCGTTTTCGACCAGCGCCGCTTCCTGCTCGTTGCTCATGCCGCCGCAAGCGGACACCAACGCTGCCACACCAACCACCCAAGGACGCATACAGGCCTCCGAAAACGCAAGACGATGCATCCGGTGTAGCCATCCCGGCAACAAACGCCTAGAGAGCGCGCATCCACCGCCAGAGGATCGCACCGCTCTTCCCATGCGTATCGCCATCGCTTCGGACCACGCCGCCCTCGAACTCAAGGCGGCGCTCGCCGACTGGCTGCGCGGCGCGGGACATGACGTCGCCGATCTCGGCCCGGACACCGCCGCCAGCGTCGATTATCCCGATTACGGCTACAAGCTTGCCGCCGCCATCGCGGCCGGGGCCGCCGAGCGCGGCATCGCGCTGTGCGGTTCGGGCATCGGCATTTCGATCGCGGTCAACCGCAACCCGGCGGCGCGCTGCGCGCTGGTATCGGAGCCGCTATCCGCCGCCCTCGCGCGCGAGCATAACGACGCCAACGTCATCGCCATGGGCGCGCGCCTGATCGGCACCGAGATGGCCAAGGCGTGCGTCACCGCATTCCTCGCCACCGGTTTCGGCGGCGACCGTCACCAGCGCCGAGTCGACAAGCTGACCGCGCCGAGCCTTTGAAGGACACAGATATGAGCACCAACCCGATCGCCGCGGTCCAGACGCCCTACAAGACGGATGGCGGCTTCTTCACCCGCACCCTCGCCGATGCCGATCCCGCCGTCTTCGCCGGCGTCGCGCACGAACTCGACCGCGAACAGCACCAGATCGAATTGATCGCGTCGGAGAATATCGTTTCGAAGGCGGTGCTGGAGGCGCAGGGCAGCGTCTTCACCAACAAATATGCCGAGGGCTATCCGGGCAAACGCTATTATCAGGGCTGCCACCCCTCGGACGAGGTCGAACAGCTGGCGATCGACCGGGCGCGCCAACTGTTCGGCTGCGGCTTCGCCAACGTCCAGCCGCATTCAGGCGCGCAGGCCAATGGCGCGGTGATGCTGGCGCTGGCCAAGCCCGGCGACGCGATCATGGGCCTCAGCCTCGATTCGGGCGGCCATCTGACGCATGGCGCCAAGGCGGCGATGAGCGGCAAGTGGTTCAACGCCGTGCAATATGGCGTCACCCCCGACACGCATCTGATCGATTACGACCAGGTCGCCGCGCTCGCCCGCGAGCATCGGCCCAAGGTCATCATCACCGGCGGATCGGCCTATCCGCGCCATATCGATTTCGCGAAGTTCCGCGCGATCGCCGACGAGGTCGGCGCGTTCTTCATGGTCGACATGGCGCATTTCGCCGGGCTGGTCGCCGGCGGCGTCCACCCGACGCCGTTCGGCCACGCGCATGTCGTCACCACCACCACGCACAAGACGCTGCGCGGCCCGCGCGGCGGCGCGATCTTCACCGATGACGAGGGGCTGGCCAAGAAGATCAACAGCGCGGTGTTCCCGGGGCTCCAGGGCGGCCCGCTGATGCATGTCATCGCCGCCAAGGCGGTGGCGTTCGGCGAGGCGCTGCGGCCCGAGTTCAAGAGCTATGCCGCCGCCGTGGTCGAGAACGCCAAGATCCTGGCCGCGACGCTCAGGGAACGCGGCGCGGCGGTGGTCTCGGGCGGCACCGACACGCATCTCGCGCTGATCGACCTCACCCCGCTCGGCGTCACCGGCAAGGACGCGGACGAGGCGCTGGAGCGCGCCGCGATCACCTGCAACAAGAACGGCATCCCCAACGATCCGCTGCCCCCGGTCAAGACCAGCGGCATCCGCGTCGGATCGCCCGCCGGCACCACGCGCGGCTTCGGCCCCGCCGAGTTCCGCGAGATCGGCAACATGGTCGCCGACGTGCTCGACGGCCTTGCCAAGAATGGCGAGCAGGGCGACGCGCAGATCGAAGCGAATGTCCGCGAGCGGGTGCGCGCGCTGTGCGAACGCTTCCCGATCTATCCGGAGGGATGAGCGTGAATCTCCCTCTCCCCGCTGGGGAGAGGGCCGGGGAGAGGGGCGGACGTCTCACCGAGACCGGCCGCTCTGCGAGCCACCGGCCCCTCACCCAACCCTCTCCCCAGCGGGGAGAGGGCTAATGCGCTGCCCGTTCTGCGCCAATGACGATTCGCAGGTAAAGGACAGCCGCCCCACCGAAGACGGCGCGGCGATCCGCCGCCGCCGCCAGTGCGAGGCGTGCGCGGCGCGCTTCACCACCTTCGAACGCATCCAGCTGCGCGAGCTGACCGTCCTCAAGTCGGAGGAGAAACGCGAGCCGTTCGAGCGCGAGAAGCTGATCCGCTCGGTCTCGATCGCCTGCCGCAAGCGGCCGATCGACGCGACGCAGATCGAACGCCTCGTCTCCGGCATCCAGCGCCAGCTCGAAACCCAGGGCGACGGCGAAATTCCCTCGCAGCGCATCGGTGCGATGGTGATGGACGCGCTCAAGGGCCTCGATTCGGTCGCCTATATCCGCTTCGCCAGCGTCTATCGCGACTTCCGCGAGGCCCGCGATTTCGAGGAATTCGCGAGCAACGTCAGCGAGGTCGCGAAGAAGTGAGCGAACCCGTGATCGTTCTGGTCCGACCGCAACTGGGCGAGAATATCGGCAAGGCGGCGCGCGCGATGCTGAATTTCGGGCTGACCGAGCTGCGGCTGGTCACCCCGCGCGACGGCTGGCCCAACCCCGGCGCCGGCCCGGCGGCGAGCGGCGCCGACATCGTGCTGGAGCGGGCGCGGGTATATGAATCGGTCGCCGCCGCCACCGCCGATTGCGCGCAGGTCTATGCCACCACCGTCCGCAAGCGTGGCGTGACCAAGCCGGTCGTCACGCCGGCGCAGTCCGCCGCCGAGATCCACGCCGAACCGGGCCGCAGCGCGATCCTGTTCGGCCCGGAACGCTCGGGGCTGGAAACCGAGGACGTCGCCCTGGCCCGCACGATCGTCACCGTCCCGATCAATCCCGAATTCGGATCGCTCAACCTGGCGCAGGCGGTGATCCTGGTCGCCTATGAATGGTCGAAGCACCGCGACCTGGCGCAACCGCCGCGCACCGAGCTCGACCCGCCCGCTCCGCAGGAGGAACTGGAAGGGCTGATCGGCCATTTCGACAAGCTGCTCGAAAGCAGCGGCTATTATTACCCGCCGGCCCGCGTGCCGACCACCCGGCTGACCTTGCGCAACGTCCTCACCAAGCCTGGCTGGACCGCGCAGGAACTGCGCACGCTGCGCGGCGTGCTCTCCGCGCTGGAGGGCCGCAAGCAGCATCGCGGGTGAACCGCCCCAAACGATATCGTCACCCGGGGCTTGACCCTGGGCCCAGCTTGTTCCTCACCATCGGCGCAAAGGCAGCTGGGTCCCGGCTCAAGGCCGGGATGACGTGATGAGTCGGCGCGTTTGCAGGCTAGGCGCGGTCGATCCCAAGAGCTAGGCGTTCGTCATGCCCGTCACCCAAGCCGATATCGATCTCGCCAACCGCCTCGCCGACGCGGCCGGCGCGGCGATCCGCCCCTATTTCCGCGCCGAGCACGGGCTGGAGGCCAAGGCCGACGCCTCGCCCGTCACGCTCGCCGACAAGGAAGCCGAGGCGGTGATGCGCCGCCTGATCATCGCCGAACGCCCGATGGACGCGATCGTCGGCGAGGAAGAGGATGACCGCCCCGGCACCAGCGGGCGCACCTGGGTGCTCGATCCGATCGACGGCACGCGCAGCTTCATCGCCGGCCGGCCGATCTTCGGCACGCTGATCGCGCTGCTCGACGACGGCTGGCCCGTGCTGGGCATCATCGACCAGCCGATCATCGCCGAACGCTGGCTGGGCGTCACCGGCCGCGACACGCTGTTCAACGGCCAGCCCGCGCGCGCGCGCACCTGCCGCGAACTGAGCCAGGCGTTGCTCGCCACCACCTCGCCCGCGCTGTTCGAGGACGATCAGCTGCACGCCTTCGAACATGTCGACGCCCAGGTGATGAGCACCGTGCTGGGCGGCGACTGCTATAATTACGGCCTGGTCGCCTCGGGCCATCTCGACCTGGTGATCGAAGCGGGGTTGAAGCTCCACGATTTCGCCGCGCTGGTGCCCGTCGTCGAGGGCGCGGGCGGGCGCATGTGCGACTGGCAGGGCGATCCGCTCCATGCCGGCAGCAATGGCGAAGTGATCGCCGCCGGCGACCCCGCGCGGATCGAGGAGATCGTCGAGACGCTGGCCTGCCGGGGGCATTGACCGGCCGACCCGCGCGGCGATCGCTCCGCCGCCAGTTCCCAAGACGAAGAAGGGCCCCGGCATTGCGCCGGGGCCCCATCCTCTCCGCGTCCCGTTGGACGTCAGCTCAATCGCGATCGCCGGTCAGGAAGGCGGGCGGCGAGAACGCCTCGGCGCCGTCGTCCTTGCCCTCCGAACGCTCGCGGCGCGGACCGCGATCGCCGCGCGGGCCGCCGTCGCGACGCGGGCCGCGATCGCGGTCGCCATCGCGCCGCGGACCCCGGTCGCCACGGCCTTCGCCGTCACGGCGTGGACCGCGATCGCCCCGGTCACCGCGCGGTTCGCGCGCCGGGCGGGTGTCCTCCAGCTCGGCGCCGGTCTCCTGGTCGACGACACGCATCGACAGGCGGACCTTGCCGCGCTGGTCGATCTCCAGCACCTTG
Source organism: uncultured Stakelama sp. (assembly GCA_964413495.1). Lineage (GTDB taxonomy): Bacteria > Pseudomonadota > Alphaproteobacteria > Sphingomonadales > Sphingomonadaceae > Sphingomonas. The sequence continues at coordinate 21,635 of CAYPRW010000013.1, forward strand.
ACCTTGACCTCCTGGCCCTCGCTCAGCACATCGCCGACCTTTTCGACCCGCTCGTTGCGGATCTCGGAGACGTGGACCAGGCCATCCTTGCCGCCCATGAAGTTCACGAACGCGCCGAAATCGACCAGGTTGACGACCTTGCCGTTATAGATCTTGCCGACCTCGGCCTCTTCGACGATGCCCTTGATCCAGTTCATCGCCGCTTCGATCTGCGACACGTCGGACGAGCTGATCTTGATGATCCCCTCATCGTCGATATCGACCTTGGCGCCGGTGGTGGCGACGATCTCGCGGATCACCTTGCCGCCGGTGCCGATCACGTCGCGGATCTTCGACTTGTCGATCTGCATCGTCTCGATGCGCGGCGCGTGCGCCGACAGCTCCGAGCGGGTCTCGCCCAGCGCCTTCGCCATCTCGCCAAGGATGTGCGCGCGGCCGTCCTTGGCCTGGTTGAGCGCGGCCTCGAAGATCTCCTTGGTGATGCCGGCGATCTTGATGTCCATCTGCATCGTGGTGATGCCCTGCGACGTGCCCGCGACCTTGAAGTCCATGTCGCCCAGGTGATCCTCGTCGCCCAGGATGTCGGACAGGATCGCATAGTCCTTGCCTTCCAGGATCAGGCCCATCGCGATGCCCGACACCGGCCGCTTGATCGGCACGCCGGCATCCATCATCGCGAGGCTGCCGCCGCACACCGACGCCATCGACGACGAGCCGTTCGACTCGGTGATGTCGCTGGTCAGGCGGATCGTATAGGGAAACTCGTCCTTGGTCGGCAGCACCGGGTGCAGCGCACGCCACGCCAGCTTGCCATGGCCGACTTCACGCCGGCCCGGCGCGCCGAAGCGGCCCACTTCACCGACCGAATAGGGCGGGAAGTTATAGTGCAGCATGAAATGCTGATATGACAGGCCGTTGAGGCCGTCGATCATCTGCTCGGCGTCCTTGGTGCCCAGCGTCGCGGTGGCGATCGTCTGCGTCTCGCCACGGGTGAACAGCGCGGAACCATGTGCGCGCGGCAGGAAGTGCGTTTCCGCCACGATCGGGCGGATCTGCGTGGTCGAGCGACCGTCGATACGGATGCCGTCCTTCAGGATCGCGCCGCGCACGATATCGGCTTCCAGCTTCTTCACCAGCTTGAGCGTGCCGAGATACTGGGCGGGATCGCTTTCCTTGAGGTCGGCGAAGATCTCGCGCGCCTTGGTCCGCGCCACGTTGATCGCGTCCTGGCGGGCCGACTTGTTGGTCAGCTTGTACGCGGCGGCAAGGTCCTTGCCGATCGCGTCCTTGAGCTTCTTCATGGTCGCGGACTTGTCCTCGACCTTGTCGAGCGCCCACGGCTCCTTGGCGGCCTGTTCGGCGAGCTTGACGATCGCCTTGATGACGTCGCGGCAGGCGTCGTGCGCGAACAGCACGGCGCCCAGCATGACCTCTTCCGACAGCTCGTTGGCTTCGGACTCGACCATCATCACCGCGTCATAGGTGGCGGCGACCACCAGATCGAGATCGCCAGCGGCCACCTGCTCGTCGGTCGGGTTGAGGATATATTCGCCGTCGACATAACCGACGCGCGCCGCGCCGATCGGGCCCATGAACGGCACGCCCGAAATGGTCAGCGCCGCCGACGCCGCGACCATCGCGAGGATGTCGGGCTCGTTATGCCCATCGTACGACAGCACCTGCGCGATCGCGTTGATCTCGTTGTAGAACCCCTCGGGGAACAGCGGGCGGATCGGACGATCGATGAGACGCGAGACCAAGGTCTCCTTCTCGGTCGCGCCGCGCTCACGCTTGAAGAAGCCGCCGGGGATACGGCCGGCCGCGCTGTACTTTTCCTGATAGTGGACGGTCAGCGGGAAGAAGTCCTGCCCTTCCTTGACGGTCTTCGCGGCGGTGACGGCGCACAGCACCACGGTTTCGCCCAGCGTCGCCATGATGGCGCCGTCGGCCTGGCGGGCAACCTTGCCGGTTTCGAGTGTCAGGGTCTGTCCGCCCCACTCGATCGATACGGTTTTCTTGTCGAACATTTGATTTCCTTTACACCCGCTGCCCGATGCGGCGGGGGCCTATGAGTGAGCCGTTATTGGCTCGTGGAAGCAGCCGAATTGCCCTTCCAGCTCGTTTCCCTGCGAAAACAGGGGCCCAGGATCGCAGGCGGTTTCGCCCGTGGCTCTGGATCCCGGATCCGGTCCGGGATGACGCAATACGTAAACGGCCCGCCGAAGCGGGCCGAACGATTGCGTCACTTGCGAAGCCCGAGCTTCGCGATCAGTGCCGTGTAGCGATCACCATCCGTCTTGCGGAGATAATCGAGCAGGCTGCGGCGCTTGTTGACCATCATCAGCAGGCCGCGACGGGAATGGTTATCCTTGGCGTGGCCCTTGAAGTGGCTGGTCAGATTGACGATGCGCTCGGTCAGGATGGCGATCTGGACTTCGGGGCTGCCGGTGTCGCCTTCGGCGCGGCCATGTTCCTTCGAAAGCTCGGCCTTGCGCTCGGTCGTGATGGTCATATGTCTTCCTTCGACATCATTCTACAGGTTGAAGCCGCGCACGACCCGGACAATTCCGTCCGAAACCTCGACCAGCGCGACCGGCGTGTCGCCGTCCAGCGCGAAGTGTTGGCCGTCATGGGCAGCGATCCCGGTCAATATTCGCCCCTGGCGGAGCGCCCCTGCCTGACCGGGTGCGAGGATTAGAGCCGGGATGTCGTCCAGCCCCGCCCTCAACGGCAGGAGGCATTGTTCAAGCGTGCGGGCCTTAGCGGCATCGGCCAGTTTGTCCAGCGAAATCGCGGATTCGAGCCCGAACGGCCCCGCCTTGATCCGGCGCAGCATCGTCACATGCCCGACCGTACCGAGCGCCCGCGCGATATCGCGCGCCAGGCTGCGGATATAGGTGCCCTTTGAGACGTGCGCGATCAGCGTAATCTCTTCCAGATCCTCCCCGGCACGGGGAGGGGGACCATCCGAAGGAGGGTGGAGGGGGCGCGCCACGAGCGATGTCGTTTGCGGCCCACCCCCTCCACCACCAGCCTTGCTGGCGGTCCCCCTCCCCGTGCCGGGGAGGATGGTCAGGTCGTGGACCGTCACTGCGCGCGTCGCCAGCTCGACCGTCTCGCCCTTGCGCGCGAGGTCATAAGCGCGCGCGCCATCGATCTTCAGCGCCGAATAGGCCGGCGGCACCTGCTCGATCGGCCCGGTGAAGCCCGGCAGGATCGCCTCGATCGATTCACGTGTCGGGCGAACTTCCGACACCGCGATCTCGCGCCCTTCAAGATCCAGCGTGTCGGTCTCCACCCCGAACCGCACGGTGAACTCATAGACCTTGTCGCTGTCGAGCATCCGCCCGGCGAGCTTCGTCGCCTCGCCGACCGCGATCGGCAGCACGCCGGTCGCCAGCGGGTCCAGCGTGCCGCCATGCCCGACCTTCCACTTGCCATAGCCGCCCTCGCGCAGCGCGCGCTTGACCGCGCTCACCCCCTGGGTCGAGCCGAGTCCCAGCGGCTTGTCGAGGATGATCCAGCCATGCATCGCGCGTCAGCCGGCCAGCGCGGCCGCGATACGCAGATAGACGTCGGTCACCGCCTGGGCCGGCGGCATCACGATCCGCTCGACGATATCCGCCTGCGGCCAGATCGCCGGCACGACCAGCAGCAGGATGAACAGCAGCGGAAACCCGAACCGCGCCAGCGACGCCCAACGTTCCGCCAGGCGCGGCGGCAACAGCCCCTGCACGACATGCCCGCCATCGAACGGCGGCACCGGCAGCAGGTTGAACAGGCCGAGAAAGACATTGACCGCGATGAAGTTGAACAGGTTTTCCAGCGCGAACGCCATGCCGCCGCCCGGTACCGCTTGGCCCTGCGCCGCCACCAGCAGCCCCAGCAGCACCGCGCCGATCAGCGCCAGCAGGAAATTCATGCCCGGCCCGGCCAGCGCCACCAGCATCATGCCCCGCCGCGGATCGCGCAGCCGCCGATAGTCGACCGGCACCGGTTTCGCCCAGCCGAACACCGGCGCCTTCACCAACGCCAGCATCAGCGGCAGCGCGACCGTCCCGATCGGATCGACATGGCGCAGCGGATTGAGCGACAGCCGCTTGCGCTCCGCCGCCGTCGGATCGCCCAGCGCCCGCGCCACCCAGCCATGCGCGACCTCATGAAAGACGATCGCGATCACCAGCGGAATGATCCACACCGCCGCGCGATAGAAGATGGAATCGGGGCTCATCGCCGCGATCTAGGCGCTTGGCCGCCCATCCGCTAGTTGGCGGCCGCCGCGACCGCCTCGGTGAAATGGCGGCGGCACAGCGCGACATAGCGGTCGTTGCCGCCGATCTCGGTCTGCGCGCCTTCGGCCACCGCCCGCCCCTCGGCATCGACGCGCAGGTTCATCGTCGCCTTGCGCCCGCAGCGGCACACCGATTTGATCTCGACCAGCGCATCGGCCAGCGCGAGCAGCCGCGCCGCGCCTGCGAACAGTTCACCGCGAAAGTCGGTGCGCAGCCCATAAGCGAGCACCGGAATGCCGAGCACATCGGCGACCGCGGCGATCTGATCCACCTGCGCGGCGGTCAGGAACTGCGCTTCGTCCACCAGCATGCAGTGCACCGGCCCGGTATCGGCCTCGCGCTCGACGCGCAGCCGCAGGTCCATCTCGCCGTCGAACGCGATCGCCTCGGCCGCGAGGCCAATGCGCGACGCGATCCGCCCGGCACCCGCGCGATCGTCGATCGCCGCGGTGAACAGCAGCGTGCGCATGCCGCGCTCGCGATAGTTGAAATCAGCCTGCAGCAGCATGGTCGATTTGCCGGCGTTCATGCTGGCATAGTAGAAATAGAGCTTGGCCATCGCGATATTGTAGCGCGATCAGCTTTCGCCGTCGCCTTCCAGATCGCGTGCCACCTTGGGATCGCTCAGCAACCGGTCGATATGGCTGCCCTCGTCGAAACTCTCGTCGGCCAGGAATTTGAGCCGGGCGGCATATTTCATCTTCACGCGATGCGCGACCTCGCGCTGGAGATAGGCGGTGTTGGTGCGCAGGGCCTTGAGCACGGCGTCCTCGTCCTTGCCCAGCAGCGGCTTCACGAACACCGTCGCATGGCGCAGGTCGGGCGACATGCGCACTTCGGTCACGGAAACCAGATGTGACGCCAGCACCTCGTCATGCACATCACCGCGCTGGAGGATGTCCGACAGCACATGACGCACCTGTTCGCCCACCTTGAGCAGGCGGACGGAGCGGGTCTCGGCGGTTTCGTTGTGGCGCATATTTCTCCCCTCCCGCTTGCGGGAGGGGCCGGGGGAGGGCCTGTCCGCACGCAGCGAACAAGCCACATTCCCTCACCCTCCCACCGCTTCGCGGCGGGCCCCTCCCTCTCCCGCAAGCGGGAGAGGGCAATGGCTTTACAGCGTCCGTTCGCGCAGCTCGACCTCGAACGTCTCGAGGAAGTCGCCGGCCTTGATGTCGGTGAAGTTCTGGCTGAACGTCACGCCGCATTCGAGGCCCGCGCGCACTTCCGCCACATCGTCCTTGAAGCGGCGCAGCGACGCGATCTCGCCCTGATAGATGATGACGTCGTCGCGCGTGATGCGTGCCTTGAGCGCCTTGCGGATCGCGCCGTCGACCACCAGCAGACCGGCCGCCTTGCCGTGCTTGCCCGCCGAGAAGACCTCGCGGATCTCGGCGCGGCCGACCACGGTTTCGAACGCTTCCGGCCCGAGCTGCCCGGCCATGCCGGCGCGGATCTCGTCGGTCAGGTCGTAGATCACGTCATAATATTTGAGCGCGACCTTGTTGCGCTCGGCGATCTCGCGCGCCTTGGCGTTGGGCCGGACGTTGAAGCCGATGATCGGCGCGCCCGATGCCGCCGCGACGTTGACGTCGCTTTCGGTGATGCCGCCGACGCCCGAGTGCAGGATACGCACCTTGATGTCGTCGGTCGAGATCTTGTGCAGCGATCCGATGATCGCCTCGACCGTCCCCTGCGTGTCCGCCTTGACGACGAGCGGATACTCCATCGCCTGCTTCTCGCGCAGTGCGGAGAACATATTCTCCAGGCTGGCCGGGGCGTTGGTCGTGCGCTTGGTCTGGATCACGCCGGCGCGATAGGCCGCGACCTCGCGCGCGCGCGCCTCGTTCTCGACCACCTGCAGCGGATCGCCGGCCATCGGCACGCCCGACAGGCCCAGCACCTCGACCGGCATCGACGGATCGGCGGACTTGAGCTGCCGCCCCTTGTCGTCGACCAGCGCGCGCACCTTGCCGCTCTCCGCGCCGACGACGAACACGTCGCCGACCTTGAGCGTGCCGCGCGTGACGAGGATGGTCGAAACCGGGCCGCGGCCCTTGTCGAGCTTCGCCTCGACCACCGTGCCTTCGGCATCGCGATCGGGATTGGCCTTCAATTCGAGCAGCTCGGCCTGGAGCTGGATCTTCTCGATCAGCTCGTCGAGGCCGGTCTTCTTGAGCGCCGAAACCTCGACGTCCTGCGTGTCGCCGCCCAGCCCCTCGACCACGATTTCATGCTCCAGCAGGCGCTCGCGCACCTTCTGGGCATTGGCCTCGGGCTTGTCGATCTTGTTGATCGCCACGATCATCGGCACGCCGGCCGCCTTGGTGTGGTTGATCGCCTCGATCGTCTGCGGCATCAGCCCGTCATCGGCGGCGACGACCAGCACGACGATATCCGTCACATTGGCGCCGCGCGCGCGCATCTCGCTGAACGCTTCGTGGCCGGGCGTGTCGAGGAACGTGACCTTCGACTTGTCCTTCAACGTCACCTGATAGGCGCCGATATGCTGGGTGATGCCGCCGGCCTCGCCGCGCACCACGTCGGTACCGCGCAGCGCGTCGAGCAGCGACGTCTTGCCATGATCGACATGGCCCATGATCGTCACCACCGGCGGACGCGACTTGAGCGATTCGGGCGCGTCCTCGACCGCGTCGACGGCCAGGTCGATGTCCGAATCCGACACGCGGACGATGTTGTGGCCGAACTCGGTCACCAGCAGCTCGGCGGTGTCCTGGTCGATCGTCTGGGTGAGCGTGACGGGCATGCCCATCTTGAACAGCGCCTTGACCAGATCGGCGCCCTTCTCGGCCATGCGGTTGGCCAGCTCGGCGACGGTGATCGCCTCGGGTACCTGCACGTCGCGGACCTGCTTGACCTGCGGCTCGCGCGGACCCGAATGGCGACGGTTTTCCTTGTCGCGCGCGCGTTTCAGCGCGGCGAGGCTGCGCGCCCGCGCGCCGTCGTCGCCGCCCAGCGCGCGGTTGACGGTCAGCTTGCCGCCACGGCGCTCGTCGCCCCCCTTGCGGTCGCGCGGCTGCGGCTTTTGCGGCTCGGGCGGACGCGCCGGGGCGCGGTTCGGACCCAGATTGGGGGTGCGCGGCGCGGCGGCGCCGCCGGTGTTGCTCGCGGCCACGTTCGGCTCGGGGCGGGCGGGCGCCGGGCGCGGGATTTCCGGACGCTGCACCGGCGTGAACTGGCGCGGGGCGGGGCGGCTCGAGTCGAGCTGGAGCGCGACCGGCTCCTGACGCGCGGGCGCGGCTGGAGCGGGCGCCGGCGTTTCCGCGACCGGCGCGGGGGCAGCGGCTTCCTGCTTGGGCGCCTTCGCAGCCTCGGCGGCCTGTGCGCGCTCCTCCGCGCGACGCTGATCGGCTTCCACGGCGGCGGCGCGCTCGCGCTCCTCGCGGCGGCGGCCTTCCTCCAGCGCCTGCATGCGCTGCTCGTCGGCCTCGCGCAGCAGGCGCGCCTGACGTTCCTGCGCGGTCTCGCCGGCGGGGGCGGACGGGCGCGGCGCGGGGGCTGGCGGGGGCGGCGGTGCCGCGACCGGCTCGGGCGCGGGGGCGGCTTCCTCCTGCACCGGCGCGCCCTGCGGGCCGAGCACGCGGCGACGCTTCACCTCGACCACGACGGTGTTCGAGCGTCCGTGGCTGAAGCTCTGCTTCACCTTGCCGGTCTCGACCGTGCGCTTCAGCCCCAGCGGCTGGCGCATGCCCAGTTTCGGCTTGTCGTTTTCGGTATCGCTCAACTTTAATTCCCGTCTGTGCTTCGTTCGTCTTGGCCGCCGCCAGCGCCCGATGCGCCTTGCGAAGCCATTTCGCAAGGTTCGGGGACTGGATCGGGACCGATAAAATGCAGCCAGCGGGCGAGCGCGTCGCGCACCCGGCCAGCTGCCTTGGGGTCTATAAGGCCGACATGTACCACATTTTCGCGGCCAAGCGCCAAGGACAATATGGTGCGCGGCACCGGCAATGTGAAGCCCGTGTCACCCGATCCCTCACGGTCGGCGCCGACGCGCCACGCCTGGTCGAGCTTGCGGCTGCCGTCGGCGCCGGCGTCCGATGCATGCAGCAACAGATGCAACTTGCCCATCCGCCCGGCCTTCTCGATGCGCTCGCCGCCGATTGCGACATGGCCGGCCTTGGCCTCCAGCCCGAGGCGATCGAGGAACGCGCGCTCAAGCTGCGCCGCGATCCGCGCGCCGAGATCGTCGGGGATACGCAGGTCGCCAGTCTTGAACGCACGGGAGAGCGCGCCGCGCAGCTTCTTGGCCGATGCGTCCAGCTCGGCGCGGTTCACGCCGATCCACGCGCCGCGCCCCGGCGCCTTGGCGCGCACATCGGGCAGCACTTCGCCGTCGGGCGACAGCGCGAGCCGGATCAACCCGTCACGCGGGGCTTCCTCACGCGAGAGGATGCAGGTGCGGATCGACTCATTCCCCTCCCGCTTGCGGGAGGGGTTAGGGGAGGGCGTGTCCTCGGGAGGTGCGGCCTGCGGTGACAGGCCCTCCCCCGGCCCCTCCCGCAAGCGGGAGGGGAGAGGCGTTAGCGATCGGGTCTCATTGTTCGGAGTCCGCAACAGCGTCCTCCTCACCTGCCGACGCCGGCTCGTCCTCGAACCCCTCAGAACCGGCGGCAGCCGGTTCGTCCTCGAACCAGTGCGCGCGGGCGGCCATGATGATCTCGTTGCCCTGTTCTTCGCTGAGGCCATATTCGCCGAGCACGCCGCCCTTGTCCTGCTCGCGCACCGGGGCCGCCGGCCCGTCGCCGCGACGGCGCGGTTCGGCGCGCTTCTTGGCGATCAGCTCGTCGGTGGCCAGATCGGCAAGATCGTCGAGCGTCTTGATGCCCGCCTTGCCCAGCGTGACCAGCATCGCTTCGGTCAGATAGGGCATCGTCGCCAGATCGTCCTCGACCCCCAGTTCGCGGCGCGCCTGGCGATTGGCTTCCTCGCGCCGTTCCAGCGCCTCGGTCGCGCGGCTCTGCAGCTCCTGGCCCAGTTCCTCGTCAAAGCCCTCGATCCCGGCGATCTCGTCCAGCTCGACATAGGCGACTTCCTCAAGGCTGCTGAAGCCTTCGGCCACCAGCAGCTGCGCCAGCGTCTCGTCGACGTCGAGCTCGTTCTGGAACATCTCGCTGTTCTGGATGAACTCGTTCTGCCGCTTCTCGCTCGAATCGGTCTCGGTCAGGATGTCGATCGCCTTGCCGGTCAGCTGGCTGGCGAGGCGGACATTCTGCCCGCGCCGGCCGATCGCGAGGCTGAGCTGATCGTCGGGCACGACCACCTCGATCCGATCCTCTTCCTCGTCGATCACCACGCGCGCGACATTGGCCGGCTGCAGCGCATTGACGACGAAGGTCGCGGTGTCGGGCGACCAGGGGATGATGTCGATCTTCTCGCCCTGCATCTCCTGCACGACGGCCTGCACGCGGCTGCCCTTCATGCCGACGCACGCGCCGACCGGATCGATGCTCGAATCATGGCTGATCACGCCGATCTTGGCGCGCGAACCCGGATCGCGGGCGGCCGCCTTGATCTCGATGATGCCGTCATAGATTTCGGGCACTTCCTGCGCGAACAGCTTCTTCATGAAGTCGGGATGCGCGCGCGACAGGAAGATCTGCGGCCCGCGCGTCTCGCGCACCACCTTCAGGATCAGGCTGCGCACGCGGTCGCCGACGCGCACCACCTCGCGCGGGATCTGCGCGTCGCGGCGGATCACGCCTTCCGCGCGGCCCAGGTCGACCACGACATGGCCGAACTCGACGCGCTTGACCACGCCGGTGATGATCTCGCCCTGGCGGTCCTTGAATTCCTCATATTGCCGCTCGCGCTCGGCGTCGCGGACCTTCTGGAAGATCACCTGCTTGGCGGCCTGGGCGGCGATGCGGCCGAACTCGATCGGGGGCAGCGGATCGACGATGAAGTCGCCGATCGCGGCGCCCTTCTGCAGCTTCTCCGCGCCCTTCAAGTCCACCTGCTTGAAGAAATCGTCGACCTGCTCGACCACCTCGACCACGCGCCACAGCCGCAGATCGCCGGTATTGGGATCGAGCTTGGCGCGGATGTCGTTCTCGGCGCCATAGCGCGCGCGGGCGGCGCGCTGGATCGCGTCCTCCATCGCCTCGATGACGATGCCCTTGTCGATCATCTTCTCGCTGGCGACCGAGTTCGCGATCGCGATCAGCTCGGCACGGTTGGCGGTAACGGCAGTAGCCATCGTCAAACCTCTTCTTCGATAATCTTGTCGGCGCCTTCGGACGAAAGCGGCGCGGTGGCGGCAATGAGCCGGTCGGTGATCAGCAATTTGGCGTCGCCGACCTGGCTGTACGGAATGGTGACGGCGCGATGCTTGCGCACGTCGATGCTGACCTGGTCGCCCTCGACCCCGATCAGGTCGCCGGTCAGCTGCTTGCGCCCATCCTCGGTCGGCGCGGTCAGGTTGATCCGCGCCTCATGCCCCTTCCAGTCCTGGAAATCGGCGAGTCGGGTGAGCGGCCGGTCGATCCCCGGCGAGCTCACCTCGAGCCGATAGGCATGGTCGATCGGATCCCTGCCCGCCGCCTCCAGTTCGTCGAGCCGGTCGGAGATGCGGCGCGACAGATCGGCGCAGTCGTCGATCGTCAGCTGCCGCGTGTCGGGCCGCTCGGCCATCACCTGCAGCGTCGGATCGGACGTGCCGCCGAACATCCTGACGCGCACCAGGGCGAGCCCGAGCGCCGTGGCTTCGGGTTCGATGATCGCGGTCAGATCGGCGAGGTTCGCCACGCACAGACTCCAGATGCAACTCGTTGGCGCCGGACCCCTGCGGGCCGGCCTCGGCAAGTTTCCAATGTCGAGAACGGTGCCGCTATAGGCGCTTGCGCGGGCGACGGCAAGGATTTCGAGTGGCGCCCGCATGCCCGTCATGCAACATCGCTTCGACCCGCGCGTTGCGCGACCGTCATCACCGGAGAAACCGATGCGCCTGCTCCCGATCGCCGCCGTCTCGCTGACCTTGCTCGCCTGCACCGCCGCCGAGCCGGGCAACAGCCAACAGGCGCCGGCCGCGACCGGCATGCCGTTCACCGTCACGCCGGTCGCCGATTTCGATTCGCCCTGGGCGATGACCTTCCTGCCCGACGGCCGCATGCTGGTGACCGAAAAGGCCGGGGTGCTGCTGCTGGTCGCCGCCGACGGCAAGTCGAGCAGCCCGGTCTCCGGCATCCCGGTGGTCGACAGCATGGGGCAGGGCGCGCTCAAGGACGTGGTGATCGACCCGCAATTCGCCCGCAACAAGCGCGTCTGGTTCAGCTATTCGGAAGCGGCAACCAACGGCAAGGGCGTGGTGCTGGCGCGCGGCACCTTCACCGACGGCAGATCGCCCAGCCTTGCGGGTGTCGAGACGGTGTTCCGCGCCACCCCCTATGTCGAGGGCAGCGGCCATTATTCGGGCCGGATCGCCTTCGCGCGCGACGGCCGCCACGTCTTCTTCACCAATGGCGAGCGGCAGAAATTCGATCCGGCGCAGGATCCCAAGGCGACGCTGGGCAAGGTGCTGCGCCTGACGATCGACGGCAAGCCGGCGGGCGACCCCGCGCTGACGGCCAGGGGCTTCCATCCCGCCATCTGGTCGTACGGCCATCGCAACCTGCTGGGCCTGGCCTTCGACAAGGCGGGCAATCTGTGGGAGCAGGAGATGGGGCCGAAGGGCGGGGACGAGGTCAACCTGATCCTGCCCGGCCGCAACTATGGCTATCCGATCGTGTCCGACGGCGATCATTATGACGGCCGCGACATCCCAGATCACAAGATGCGGCCCGAATTCGAGGCGCCGAAACTGTCGTGGAACCCGTCGATCTCGCCCGGCGGGCTGATCGTCTATTCGGGCAGGCTGTTCCCGCAATGGGCGGGCGACCTGTTCATCGGCGGCCTGTCCAGCCAGGCGCTGGTGCGGGTCGATGTGAACGGCACGCGCGCCGCCAAGGGCGATCAATGGCCGATGGGCGCGCGCATCCGCGAGGTGGAAGAGGGGCCGGACGGCGCGATCTGGCTGCTGGAGGATGGCGGGGGGCAATCGCAGGGCCGCCTGCTCAAGCTCACGCCGAATCGCTGACCAGGAAGTTCAGCCGCGCCGCCGCCACCGGACGGTCGCGCTCGTCCTGCCATGCCACCGCCTCGACATTGGCGACGCGCGAGCCCAGTCGCGTGACATGACCCTGCGCGCGGGTCGGCTTTTCGCGCCCGCCGCGCATGAAATCGACGGTGACGTTGACCGGCTTGAACCCGGCAGCGCCGCGCCCGTCGCGTTCCAGCGCGTGGGTGAGCGCGGTGATCGCCGCCAGTTCGAGCAGCCCGGCCAGCGCGCCGCCATGCAGGAAACCCGGCCGGCCGATCACATCGTCGCCGAACTGCATCGTCAGCACCGGCGCGTCCGCCGATCCGGGCCCGGCCGGTTCAAGCGTCACGCCCAACAGCGCGGCATAGGGCGGCAGCGTCATGCGCCCGTACCGGTCGTCATGAACGTGCCCGCGACATGCGCCACCGGATCGTCCGCATCGCCATCATGCGCGAGTCCCCGGACGAACGCGATCGAGCGCGTCAGCCGATAGCATTCGCCGCGCCCGATCACCGTGCGCCCCGGCGCTGCCGGACGCAGATAATCGACGCGCAGATCGAGCGTGGCATGCGGCAGGAAGCCGCCGCGCTTCATCCACACGCCCACGCTGGTCGCCATGTCGAGCAGCGCGACCACCGGCCCCGATGCCAGCACGCCGCGCGTCGTGTCGCCGATCAGTTCGGGCGCGAAGGGCAGCGCCAGTTCGCACCAGTCGTCGCCATGCGCGACATAGCGCACGCCCAGCCGGCTGCCATGCCCGTGCGGCATGCGCGCGAACAACGCCGCCGGGTCGAACGGGATCGGAGTCGACGCCATGGCAAGCGCCCTAGCCGGCCCCGCGCCAGGGCACAACATCGCGGGAAAATCATGGTTAATTCGAATTAACTCTGCGCCGCGCCGGGCGGCTTCTAGCCTGTGCCGATATCACAGGAGGGACTGGTCATGATCGCCTTGCCGCTTGCCGAGATCGCGACGCTTGGAACCCAGGTCGCGACCCATGGCGCGCTGCGTGCCGCCGAGATCGCGGGGGACGAGGTGTTCGAGATGATGATCTCGATCGCGATCCTCATCTATGAAACCTATCCCTGACCGGCGGCCGGCGTGCCGCTGGAACCCTGGCCGCCGCAATGCTGGCCGGCGGCGCTGGCCGGCGCGCGGGGCCGTTCCCGCCCGATAAATTCCGATTGGCATGCCGGGCCCGGCCGGTCGCTGGCGGCGCGGTTCGCCGGCGCGGCCGACCCCGCGGCGCTGGCCGATGCCGCCGCGGCGCTGCTGGCCGACGATGACTGGACGGGCGAGCTGCTGGCCCCGCTGATCGCGGCGCTGGCGGCGGACGACTGGTTCGAGCCGGGGTTTCGCACCAGCCATGACGCGCTGCGCACCGGCGCGGTGCTGATCGACAGCGAAACGGTGTCGATCGCCGCCACGGTCACGCGCGCCGCGACGCTGGCCACGATCGCCCAGCCGGCGACATTGGTGGTGCCCGGCCGGATGACCCTCACCCGCTATGTCGGCAGCGGCAATGCGCGGATGCGGCGCTGGCGGGCCGCCCCGGTCACCCCCGGTTTCAGCGCGGCGGATGCGCCGCCCTGTATCGAGCTGGCGCCCCTGACGCTGCGCGATGGACAGGTGGTGCGGCATGACGGGCGGACCGACGGCCATCTGATCGTCGCCGCCGATCGCGACATCGTCGCGCTGACGCTCACCATCAAGCCGGGCGCCGCGCCGCTGATGCGCGAATATGCCGTGGCCGACGGCCGGTTCGTGCGCGCCGCCAGTGCCGACGACATGGCTTCGCGCATGGAGATGCTGCTGACCTTCCTGCGCGTGTCGGGGCGGGCCGATGCCGGGCCGGCGTTCGACGCCGCCTCGCGCCACCCCGCCTTCCACCTGCGCTGGGCGGCGATGCGCGAATGGCTGATGCTGGATGCCGCCAGCGCGCGCGGCCGGCTTGCCGAACTGGGCGCGCGCGACCCCAATCGCGAAGTCCGCCAGGCCGCCACCGCCACGCTCGCCGCGCTCGACCGGCGCCTGGATTCGCTGACGCCCGCGCCATGCCCCGCCTGATCGATCCCGGCGCGGGCGGCGCGATCGGGCTGGACGAGCTGATCGACACGCTCGATGCGGCGCGGTTCGATTCCCATGACGAAGACGAATTCGCCGCGCTGGGGCCGTTGCTCGCCCGGCTGGGGCGCAACCGCCATTTCCTGGCCGATCTGGCGCTGGCGGAGCTGGAGGCGCGCTGTGCCCGGCAGAGCGCGACGAACGGCTATGGCCCCCAGGTCTTCCTGCTCGCCCCGCCCAATGGCCGTTACGTGATCCGCGCCAATTTCTGGCCGGCGGCCGCCGATCCGGTGGTGCAGGCCAGCGGCACCGCGCCATTCTTCTACGATCTGCCGCACGACCATAATTTCCCGTTCCTGACCTATGGCTATCTGGGGCCGGGTTATTGGAGCGACTATTACGAGCATGACGGCGGCGGCCGCGTGGGCGAGGCGGCGGGGCTGCGCTTTGTCGAGCGTTCGCGGCTCGATCCGGGCAAGCTCATGCTCTATCGCATGCGGCGCGACGTGCATGTGCAGCTGCCGCCGGACGCCTTTTCGGTGTCGCTCAACATCCTGGGCCAGCATGAAGCGCATCCATGGATCGACCAGTACCGCTTCGACATCCGCCGCGGCGTGATCGCCGAGGCGCTGACGATGGCGCCGTCCGAGGCGCTGGCCATGCTTGCCGCGCACCTGGGCGGAGCGGCCGGGCGCGATCTGGTCGCCCAGCTCGCCGCCCGTCATCCGCACCCGCGGATGCGCGCCACCGCGCTGGCCGCGCGGCTTTCGGCCGGCGTGCCGGACGAAGCGGTCGCGACGATCGAGCAAGCCGCGTCCGATGCGGACCCAATCGTCCGCGCGCGCGCCCGGCACGCGCTGGCGCAACTCGAAAACCGATCCGGCGCGGAGGCTAATATGCGCGAATATCGCAGCGCCGCGCTTTAGGCTGGATCGGTGGGCCAGCGTGTCATCACCGAGATTTCGATTCCCCGCCTTGCCGAGGCGATGGGCGCGCGCGGCTATGCGCTCGTCCCCGCCGACGCCGCGCCCGATCCGATGCACGACGCCGCGATCCTGCGCCGCTGGGGACCGGGCATCGCGCTGCGCGGCGCGGGCATTCCCGAAATCGTCATCGCCGGGTGCCGGGCGTCGCTCGCCGCCGCGCTCGACGCGGGCGCGGCCGATGCGATGATGGCGCCGGTCGATCCGGGCGAGCTGGCCGCGCGGGTCGATGCCCGCATCCGTCACCATTCGCCGCGCGCGATCGAGGTCGGCGGCCTGCGGATCGATCCGGTGCACCGCCAGGTGGCGCGTGACGGCGCGGCGATCGCGCTGCTGCCGCGCGAATATGCGCTGCTGCTTCACCTGGCGCAGCGGCGCGGCGAATGCGTCAGCCGCCGCGCGCTGTTGAAATCGGTGTGGCGGCTGCCGCTTGACCCCGGCACCAATGTCGTCGCGGTGCACATGTCGAAGCTGCGCGCCAAGGTGGATCGCGGCTTTGCGACGACCTTGCTCCACACCGTCAAGGGAGTCGGCTATCGCCTCGATACGGTATAGGGAGGGGCGGATGACCGATCGGCGCGTGCAAATCGAGATCGCGGACGGCGTGGCCGATGTCCGGCTGACGCGCGGCGACAGGCTGAACGCGCTCGATCCGGCGATGTTCGCGGGGATCGCCGATGCGATCGCGCGGCTGGAACGCGCCGCCGGACTGCGCGCGGTGGTGCTGTCGGGCGAGGGGCGGGCATTCTGTGCCGGGCTCGACATGGCGAGCATGGCGGACGGCGGCGAGGCGCCCGATCTGATCGCGCGCAGCCATGGCGAGGCCAATCCGTTCCAGCAGGTGGCCTGGGGCTGGCGCCGGCTGCCGGTGCCGGTGATCGCGGCGGTGCATGGCGTGGCGTTCGGCGGCGGATTGCAGATCGCGGCGGGCGCCGACATCCGCATCGCCGCACCCGACACGCGCTTTTCGATCATGGAGCTGCGCTGGGGCATTGTGCCGGACATGGCCGGATTCGCGCTGTGGCGCGGGCTGGTGCGCGACGACGTGCTGCGCGAACTGGTGTACAGTGCGCGCGAATTCGCGGCGGACGAGGCACTGGCGCTGGGCTTCGTCACGCGGATCGCGGACGATCCGCACGCCGCGGCGATCGACCTTGCCCGCACCATCGCCGCGCGCAATCCGCAGGCGATCCGCGCCGCCAAGCGCCTTGCCGACCTGGCCGCCGATGCCGATGCGGCGGCGATCCTGGCGGCGGAAAGCGCGGCGCAGGCCGGTCTGCTGCGCTCGCCCAACCAGGTCGAGGCGGTGCGCGCCAATCTGCAGAAACGCGCGCCCGTCTTCACCGACTGACGCGAAGCCGCTAGAGGCAGCGCATGTTTCGTCTTGGCACCCGCGGTTCGCCGCTCGCGCTCGTTCAGGCCGGTCTGGTGCGCGACGCGCTGTGCGCCGCGCACGGCCTGGCGCCCGACCGGGTCGAGATCGTGCCGATCCGCACCACCGGCGACCGTGTGCAGGACCGCCCGCTGGCCGAGATCGGCGGCAAGGCGCTGTGGACCAAGGAGCTCGACCGCGCGCTGCTGGCGGGCGAGATCGACCTCGCCGTGCATTCGATGAAGGATGTCGAGACGATCCGCCCGCCCGCGATCGCCATCGCCGCGATGTTGCCGCGCCAGGACGTGCGCGACCGGCTGATCGGCGCGGCGTCGATCGCGGCGCTGCCGCATGGCGCGCGGATCGGCACCAGCTCGCCACGCCGCGCCGCGCAGATGCGCCGCATCCGCCCCGACCTTTCCATCGTGCCGCTGCGCGGCAATGTCGACACGCGCATCGCCAAGGTGGCGGCGGGCGAAGCCGATGCGACGTTGCTCGCCGCCGCCGGACTGGAACGGCTCGGCCGGCCCGAGATCGGCGTGCCGATCGCGCTGGAAACGATGCTGCCCGCCCCGGCACAGGGCGCGGTGGGCATCGAGGTGCGCGCGCACGACGATGCGACACGCACGGCGGTCGCGGCGATCGGCGACGCCGCGACGCAGCGGTGCGTGCTGGCCGAGCGCGCGCTGCTTGCCGCCTTGTCCGCCGATTGCCACTCGCCGGTCGCCGCGCTGGCGACGATCGAGAAGGGCGGGTTGCGGCTGCGCGCCGAACTGTTGACCGGTGACGGCGGCGAGCATGTCGCCGCCGACCGCACCGGCCTGACCGGCCCGGACGATGCCGCCACCGTCGCGCATGCGCTGCTGGCCGCCGCATCGCCCGCGCTACGGGCGCTGTTCGGGCATTGACCCGCGCGGTCGTCGTCCTCCGCCCCGAACCGGGCGGTCAAGCGACGATCGACCGGCTGCGCGCCATGGACCTCCCCGCGATTTCACTCCCGCTGTTCGATCTCGCGCCGCTGCCCTGGACGCCGCCCGATCCCGCAGCGTTCGACCGTTTGCTGCTGACGAGCGCGAATGCGCTGCGACATGGCGGTGCCGGTCTGGCGGCGCTTCGCTCGCTGCCGGTGCTGGCTGTCGGCGCAGCCACGGCGGACGCAGCGCGGGCGGCGGGATTTGACGTCGCGATCGCCGGCAAGCGCGACGCCGCCGCCCTGCTCGCCGATCTCGATCCGGACCTGCGCCTGCTTTGGCTGAGCGGCCGGGATCGCACCGCCATCACCCATCCGGCGCCATGGCAGGTCATCGCCGTGTATCGCGCCGACTCGCGCGCGCTCACCGCGGCACAGACGCAACGCCTGACGGACGGCGTCGCGCTGCTACATTCGGCGCGCGCCGCACGTCACCTCGCCGCCGAGCTGGATCGTCATGGCGTGGCGCGCGCGCGCATCCGCATCGCCGCGATCAGCGACAAGGCGGCGGACGCGGCCGGCCCCGGCTGGGCGCGCGTCGCCATCGCCGCGACGCCGACCGACGACGCGCTGATCGCCGCCGCCCGCCCGCTCGCGATTGACCCTTGAGCGCATCGGGAGAATAAGCGGAGCCATGACTTCGCAAGCGCCGTCCGCCGCCCCGCCCCGCGGCAACACGCTCATCGTCGGGCTGATCGCCGTGCTGGTCGCCTTTCTGCTGGGCCTGGCGGCGATGGCCGCGATCTTCCGGTTCGGCGACTGGGGCAAGCCCGCGCCCGCGCCGGCAGCCGCGCCGCGTGAGCCGGGCATGCCGCCGCAAGCCGCGCGCCCGGCCACCGATATGGCCACGCTCGCCTCACGCGAGCAGGCGCTGGCCGCCCGGCTCGACGCGCTCGACCTGCGCATCCGGACCAGCGACGCCGACGCGCGCGCCGCGGGCGGCGCGGCGGGCCGTGCCGAAGCGATGCTGCTGGTGTCGTCCGCCCGCCGCGCGATCGAGCGCGGGCAGGGGCTGGGCTATGTCGAGAATGAATTGCGCGCGCGTTTCGGCGCGATCGAACCCGAAGCGGTCGCGGCGATCGTGCGCGCCGCGAACGAGCCGGTGACGCTGGAGGACCTGCGCTTCGCGCTCGACCAGATCGCCCCGCGCCTGTCGACCGCCGCGCCCGGTGCCGGCTGGTGGGACGCGGTGCAGCGCGAGATCGGCAGCCTGGTCATCGTCCGCAAGGAAAGCTCGCCCAGTTCGCACCCGCGTGAGCGGCTGACCCGTGCCCGCCGCCTGCTCGCCCAGGGCCATGTCGAGGCGTCATTGGCCGAGATCAACCGGCTGCCCGGCGCGCAGGGCGCGGAAAGCTGGATGGTGGCGGCCGGCCGCTACATCGCGACGCGCCGCGCGCTCGACACGCTGGAGGCGGCGGCGATCACCGGCCGGGCCCAGCCCGCCGCGCCGGCCGCCCCCGCCGCAGAATAACCGCACAGAGGAGACACCCGATGGCCATGCCGGCCCGATTCGACTGGCAGGATCCGTTCGCGCTCGACGCGCAGCTGACCGACGAGGAACGCATGGTGCGCGACACCGCGCGCGATTATGCCCAGGAACGGCTGCTGCCGCGCGTCACCAGCGCCTTCCTCGACGAGCGGTTCGACCGCGAGATCATGCGCGAAATGGGCGCGCTTGGCCTGCTTGGCCCGACGATTCCGGAAAGCTATGGCGGCGCGGGCCTGGGCTATGTCGCCTATGGCCTGGTCGCGCGTGAGGTGGAGCGGGTCGATTCGGGCTATCGTTCGGCGATGAGCGTGCAGAGCAGCCTCGTCATGTATCCGATCCACGCCTATGGCAGCGAGGAACAGCGGCGCAGATATCTGCCCCGGCTGGCCAGCGGCGAATGGGTCGGCTGTTTCGGCCTGACCGAGCCCGATGCGGGCAGCGATCCGGGCAGCATGCGCACGCGCGCCGTGCCGATCGACGGCGGCTATCGCCTGACCGGCAGCAAGATGTGGATCACCAATTCGCCGATCGCCGACGTGATGGTGGTGTGGGCCAAGAGCGACGCGCATGGCGGCGGCATCCGGGGCTTTGTCCTCGAACGCGGGCTGAAGGGGCTGTCGACGCCGAAGATCGAGGGCAAGCTGAGCCTGCGCGCGTCGATCACGGGTGAGATCGTGCTGGACGGCGTCGAGGTGGGCGAGGACGCGCTGCTGCCCGAGGTGCAGGGGTTGAAGGGGCCGTTCGGCTGCCTCAACCGCGCGCGTTACGGCATCGCCTGGGGCACGATGGGCGCGGCGGAAGCGTGCATGAACGCCGCGCGGCAATATACGCTTGATCGCGCGCAGTTCGGCCGGCCGCTCGCCGCGACCCAGCTGGTCCAGCTCAAGCTCGCCAACATGCAGACCGAGATCGCGCTGGGCCTGCAGGCGGCGCTGCGCGCGGGGCGGATGTTCGACGAAGGCGGCCTGTCGCCCGAGACGATCAGCATCATTAAGCGCAACAACGCCGGCAAGGCGCTGGATATCGCCCGCGTCGCGCGCGACATGCATGGCGGCAACGGCATCTCGGCCGAATTCCATGTGATGCGCCATGCGATCAACCTGGAAACGGTCAATACCTATGAAGGCACGCACGACGTCCACGGCCTGATCCTGGGCCGTGCGATCACCGGCATCGCCGCCTTCTGATGGCGCCCGACCGGCAACCCGTGCTGGTCGGCGAGCGCGTGCTGCTGCGGCCCAGCACGGCGGACGATTGGGACGCGCTGTTCGCCGCCGCGGGCGATCCGCTGATCTGGGAACTGCATCCGGCGCACGACCGCTGGCGCGAGCCGGTGTTCCGCGACTGGTTCGACAAGAGCCTGGCCAGCGGCGGCGCGCTGACGATCCTCGACAGGGCGAGCGGCGCGGCGATCGGATCGTCCCGCTTCGACAATTGGCAGCCGGACGCCGACGAGATCGAGATCGGCTGGACCTTTCTCAAGCGCGATTATTGGGGCGGCAGCCATAATCGCGAGATCAAGCGGCTGATGCTCGATCATATCCACCGCTTCGTCGCGACGGTGAGGTTCACGGTGGGCGAGCGCAATCTGCGCTCGCGCCGCGCGATGGAGAAGATCGGCGGCGTGCTGCGCCAGGGGCCGCCCGAGATGCGGCTGATGGCCGGCGAAATGCAGCCACATGTGATCTACGAGATCCGCCGGCCGTGAAACCGCTGGCGGGGATCAGGGTGGTCGAACTGGCCCGCATCCTGGCCGGGCCGTGGTGCGGGCAATTGCTCGCCGATCTGGGGGCGGAGGTGATCAAGGTGGAGCGCCCCGGCGCGGGCGACGACACCCGCCATTGGGGGCCGCCCTTCCTGCGCGACGCGCAGGGCAACGACCTCGACGCCGCCTATTATCATTCGGCCAATCGCGGCAAGACCGCGCGCTTCATCGACATCGCCACCGCGCAGGGGCAGGCACAGGTCCGCGCGCTGGTGGCCGATGCCGATGTCGTGATCGAGAATTACAAGGTCGGCGGCCTCGTGAAATACGGGCTGGATCATGCCAGTTTGGCCGCGCTCAACCCGCGCCTGGTCACCTGTTCGATCACCGGATTCGGCCAGACCGGGCCCTATGCGCACCGGGCGGGCTATGATTTCATCATCCAGGGCATGGGCGGCATCATGTCGCTGACCGGCGAGCCCGACGGCCCGCCGCAAAAGGCCGGGATCGCCTATGCCGACATCTTTACCGGCGTCTATGCGGCGGTCGCGATCCTCGCCGCGCTGCGCCAACGCGACGAAAGCGGCAGGGGATCGCATATCGACATGGCGCTGCTCGACACCCAGGTCGCGGTGCTCGCCAACCAGGCGCTGAACTGGATGGCGTCCGGCAAGGTGCCGCACCGCATGGGCAACGGCCATGCCAACCTGGCCCCCTATCAGGCATTCACCGCAAGCGACGGCGATCTCATCATCGCGGTGGGCAATGACGCGCAGTTCCGCAAGCTGTGCGAAGTGCTTGACCTGGCACTGGCCGACGATCCCGATTTCGCGACCAATCCCGCGCGCGTCGCCCATCGCGCCCGGCTGATCGCGCCGATCCAGGCGGCGGTCGCGGGATGGACCCGGCAGGCGCTGTCGCGGGCGCTCGAAACCGTGGGCGTACCTGCCGGCCCGATCAATACGGTCGATCAGGTGTTCGCCGATCCGCAGGTGGTGGCGCGCGGCATGCGGATCGTGGCGCAGGGGCTGCCCGGCGTCGCCAGCCCGATCGTGATCGATGGCGAGCGGATGGTGGCGGACAGGGCCAGCCCGGCACGGCCGGCCAAACGCTAAACGGGCGCCGGCCCGCGCAGCCGACGCCGCAGCGCGCCGGTATGCGCTTCGGTCGCTGCGGCGAACAGCCAGCCCACGCCGATCGCCGCCGCCAGGATCGCCAGCCCGATGGAAACCGACCCCGCATCGATCGCCAGGCGGCGCTCGCCCACCGCCAATCCGGCCAGGAACGCCATCAGCGGAAAGTGGATCGCATAGAGCGAAAAGCTTGCCCGCGCGCCATAGGCGGCGAACGGGCGCAGCGCCGGCCAGCGTCGTGGCGCACCGCGCAACAGCGTGAACAGGAACCCAGCGAAGCACGCCGCCTCAATCGGGTCCTCGACACTGAAATTGCCGGTCCTGCCCCAGATCAACGCCGCCAGGCACACCACCCCGGCGAGCGGCGCGGCCCAGCGCGGCGCGCGCCACCCGGCACGGCGCGCCCGTTCCTCGGCGAAATGCAGCAGTGCGCCGCACGACCAGCTCATGAAACCGAACGCCAGTTCGGGATTGGCGAGCGTGACCAGCAGCGCCGGCAGCGCCAGCGACGGCCGCCGCCGCACGAGGCTGAGCCACAGCGCCGGGAACCACAGATAATACCAGAATTCGAACGCCAGGCTCCACAGCGGGCCGTTGCTGCCGAGCGGCGGCACGAACAGATGCTGGAGGAACAGCAGGTTTCCGGCCAGCGCCGTCCAGCTCAGGCTGTGCGACAGGTCCTGGGTCAGCACCCAGGCATGGGTGACGTCATGATGCGTCGGCAATTGCAGCGGATAATAGGCGATCCAGTCGAGCAGCCCGCCCAGCGCCAGCGCCGGCACCAGCACCACGCCGAGCCGCGCCAGCCGGTCGATCAGATAATCGCGCCACGACCAGCCCCGCGCCACCCGCGCCGTGACGCTGCGCGCGATCCAATAGCCGCTCAGCACAAAGAACAGGATCACCGCCGAATGCGCGAACCCGGCGACGAAATAGGCGGCGCGCACCGGAAACGAACCGCCGCCGGCATAGTCCTGGATCAACAGTCCCCACAAATGGCCGAACGCGACCACCAATGCGAGCAATGCGCGCATCGCATCCATCTGGAACCAGGCCGGCGTTGCATCCAGCTCGGCCGCGCCGGCCATGTCAGCCGCGGGTCCGTTCGATCAGCGCCTGCGCCGCGGCCGGGGCGCGCACCTTGCCGCCATGGATGAAGAAGATGAACGTATCGCGCGGACGCTTCGGCGACCCATCGTCGACATAAGGCAGGCCGGCAGGCGCGCCGCCCGCCGCCCATTGCTTCGCCGCCCCGGCCCAGCGGTCGATGTCCGGCTCGGGATAGCAGAGCGGATTGGCATCCTCGCCCTTTTCCAGTCGGGCATAGACGAAGTCGCCGGTGATGTCGGCGATGGCGGGATAGTCGGGCGAATCGGCGAACACGATTCCCACGCCCGCCTCGCGGCACATCGCGACGAATTCGGGCACCGCGAAACTATCGTGCCGCACCTGGATCGCGTGGCGCAGCTTCACCCCCTCATGCGATCGCGGCAGCAGCTTGAGGAACGCGCCGAAATCGGCGGCGTCGAATTTCTTGGTCGCCATGAACTGCCACAGGATCGGCCCGAGCTTGTCGCCCAGCTCGACGATGCCTTGCCCGATGAACTTCGCGACCGATTCGCCGGCCTCGGCCAGCACCTTGCGATTGGTACAGAAGCGTGAGGCCTTGACCGTGAACATGAAATCGTCCGGCACCGCCGCCGCCCATCCGGCGAATGTCGCCGGCTTGAACCCGGAATAATAGGTGCCGTTGATCTCGATGGCGGTCAGCTGGCGGCTGGCATATTCCAGCTCCTTCTTCCGGCTGAGGCCGTCGGGATAGAAGGTGCCGCGCCACGGCTCGAAGGTCCAGCCGCCGATACCGATCCGAATCGCCGCGTCGTTCATGCGCCCCACCTGGAATCCGGTTCGGCGAGCCGAACCTGTTGCCGTACCGCGACCCTGGACCGGCAATCGTGGTGCGGCATCCCGAAATCGGCGTTCGAACAAGCCGGCAACATGCCGGCCGTGAACGAGGCCGGCCGCCGGATCGACGCCGGGTCGACGAATGCCATCGCTTCGCCACGGCCCCCAAATAGAACGGCCTCAAAACAGAAATGGCGGCCGAAGCCGCCATTTCGATAACCGGTTGCGCCGAAGCTTACGGGCTGTCGGGGCTGTCGTCGCCATCGACCGCGACAACGATGCCGAGGATGACCGCAACGACCGCCAGCAGCGGAACGATGAAGCCGCCCGCCGCTTCGTTGCTGTCGCCAGCCGCCGTGGCGGCGCGCGCCGGGCTGTTCGACAGGCTGAGCGACTTGGCCGAATTCGCCTGGGCGGCGGTGCCGGCCATCAGGAGCGCGGCACTGGCCGCAGTGAGAATCGCCTTCTTCATTGTTACTCCCCTTTACGCGATCGCGGTCATCGCACGCCTGGGCCGGGTTGGTCCAGCAGAATTTGCCGTACAATGTCATCCTCCGAAGCGGGGGACGAAACGCAACAACTAAAGAAACCGGATGAAGTTCAATTTCAAGCAAAAAATAATTTCAGGGCCAAACCGCCCGACCCATGACCGTTGCCGGCGGTCCATTCGAACCGCAGGCTGCCGCCCTTCCAGCCTCGCGGGCGGACCCTGACGAAGCCTGGCCGGCGGGAACGCATCCGCCGCCGCCTCAGGTCTCGATCGCCCCCTTGCAGAAGAGGCCGACCAGCAGCGACACGCCGTCTTCGGCATCGCGCCTGTTCGCGGCCCTTTCCAGCACGCCATTCACCGACCGGACAAGAACCAGGGCGAGCAGGCCGGCATCGCCGCGGTGTGGAAGATGGGTCGCGAACACATCTTCGATCACCGCCGCGAACCGGTCATTGGACGCCAGCACCTCGCCGCCGCAGATCCGGTTCTTCTCGTCGATCAGCTCGCGGCCATATGCGGAGCCATGCAGCAGTTCGTACACCCAACCGATGCGCGCATTGATGATGCGAAGCAGGCGCTGGTCCCATGGCCCCGGCCCGCGCGTGGCGGTGACGACCGCCTGATAGACCCGTTCGTTGATGCGCCCGCTGAGCGCCTTGAACACGTCTTCCTTGGTGGCGAAGCGGTTGTAGAGCGACGTGCGGGAAATGCCCGATTCGCTCGCGATGTCGGCCATCGACGTTTTCGCAAACCCGTGCCGGGTAAATTGCCGCATGGCGCCATCGAGCAGCAGGTCGGTGATCGAGGGTCGTGCGGACATGGCCGTTGTTGACAGATTGAACGATAATTGTCAATTTGGTCAAGTGCGCGCGCGATCCGATCTTGTGGTTGTCGACCAGACCCTCCTGATCCGCCGTCCGATCGAGACGGTGTTCGCCTTCCTTTCCGATCACGAGAATTATGCGCGCTGGTTTCCGGGCGTTGTGGCCATCGGTTCCGACGACGGCCTGCCCCATGGAACGGTTGGAAAAATCTATGCCGAGACCCTGCGGCTGCCCACCGGCCGGCGCCGGACCCTCGCGATCGAGGTCATGGCATGCCGGCCGCCGACATGGTTCGTCATGCAGGCCGATTTCCCACCGCTCCATCCGCGAACCGAAATTCGGCTGACGGCCGGAGCGGAAGGCGAAACGCGCCTGAACTGGAAATTCCTGAGCCGAAGCCGATCGACGATCGGTCGCCTGTTGATCCGCGCGCTCGTCGGCAAGTCGCTCGAACGGCAAGGCAAGCGGGGCCTGCTGCAGCTCAAACGAATCCTCGAAAGCGACGCGCGATGAGGCCATTCCTTTGGTGATGGCGCCGGTCGAGCCGACTCGATCCCGGAACGAACGGGACGCCAACGCCATCGTCGATCGATCGCAAATCGCCCGGAAGCGCGCTGGACGTCGCGAGTTATCGGTCATGCTTGAAAAGACTGGAGCGGGCGAAGGGATTCGAACCCTCGACCCCAACCTTGGCAAGGTTGTGCTCTACCCCTGAGCTACGCCCGCTCACTGGCGCCGGTGTCGCCCGCTCGCAAGGGCGAGGGGGCGGGGCAAGGTGGCGGCCTCTAGCAGCGGGGTCCGGGGTCCGCAAGCCCGAATCACGCCGATGAATGGAGTTGGGAAATAGGCTTGGCCATTGCCTCGCCAGCACCCACATAGGACGCCTGTTTCTGAACCAATAGGGAATCGCCGTGGCCACGCTGGGACTGTCCGCCGCCGACAAGGAAGCCGTCGAAACATTCCGCCGCGACATCGTCGAACCGTCGATGACCAAGCTGGTCATCCTCGATTTCTGGGCGGAATGGTGCGGCCCGTGCAAGGCGCTGGCGCCGGTGCTGGAAAAGGTCGCCGCCGACTATGCCGACAAGGGCGTGATGCTGGCCAAGATCGATGTCGATGCGAATCAATTCATCGCCGCGCAATTCCAGGTGCGATCGATCCCCACCATCTATGCGATGTTCCAGGGCCAGCTGGTCGCCGACCTCACCAATGCGCGCACCGAATCGCAGCTGCGCGCCAATCTCGACCAGATCCTGAAACAGATCCCGGTCGAGAGCGACGCCGCGCAACAGGAAGCCGAGCTCGAGCCCCTGCTCGCGATGGCCGAGGAGGTGCTGGCCGGCGGCGACCACGAACGCGCGCTGTCGATCCTGGACCAGATCGCCGAAATGGCGCCGGGTCATCCGCTGGTCGCCGCGGGCCGCGCGCGCGCGCTGACCGCGCTCGGCCGGCTGGACGAGGCGGCAGCTGCCCTCGATGCGCTGCCCGAAGATGCCGCGAAGTCGCCCGAGGTGGCGAGCGCACGTGCCGCGCTGACGCTGGCGCGGGAAACACCCGCCGCCGACGCCGACGAGCTGGGCGATATCCGCGCGCGCGCCGCGACCGGCGACATGGCCGCCCGCTACGAGCTGGCCGGCGCGCTGATGGCCAGCGACCGCGAGGGCGCCGCCGACACGCTGCTCAAGATGATCGCCGAGGATCGCGAGTGGAACGACAGCGCCGCCCGCGCGCGGCTGCTCACGCTGTTCGAGGCGGTCGGCCTGGAGGATCCGTGGGTTTCGGCGCAGCGCCGCAAGCTTTCCGCCATCCTGTTCGGATGACGACGCGCCCGTGACCACGCGGCTGTCCATCTTTCCGCTGGCCGGCGCGCTGCTGTTCCCGCGCATGCACTTGCCGCTGCACATCTTCGAGC
This sequence comes from uncultured Stakelama sp., assembly GCA_964413495.1. GTDB lineage: Bacteria > Pseudomonadota > Alphaproteobacteria > Sphingomonadales > Sphingomonadaceae > Sphingomonas. The sequence continues at coordinate 48,869 of CAYPRW010000013.1, forward strand.
CGCGTTATCGCGCGCTGGTGACCGACAGCCTCGCGCGCGATCGCCGCATCGGCATGATCCAGCCCAGAGCGCCGGGCGACCGGCCGCCGCTGTTCGAGATCGGCTGTATCGGCCGCATCAGCGAGGTCGAGGCGCTGGACGACGGCCGCTTCGACATCGTCCTCGAAGGGCTGTCGCGCTTCCGCATCGTCCGCGAGCTCGATGTGACCACGCCGTTCCGCCAGGTCGAGGCCGAACTGATCGCCGATCCCGACGACGAGGTGCTGGCGATGGGCGAACGCGCCGCGCTGGAACTCGAATCGCGCCGCTTCGCCGATGCCCAGGGCTATGCCGTGGATTGGGAAGCCGTCACCCGGCTCGACGATGCGAGCCTGGTCAACGGCATCGCCCAGATCGCGCCGTTCGATCCCGCCGCCAAGCAGGCGCTGCTGGAAGCCGATACGCTGCCCGAACGCGCCGAGCTGACCATGCAGCTGATGCGGTTCTTCGGCCGCCACGACAGCGACGAGGGCACGCTGCAATAGGGCGCTACGCCATTTCCCCATGCAGCAATCGCGGCGTCGCGCCGGATTCGCCCCGCGCCTCGGCCATGAACCAGTGTTTGAGCGCCGGCAGCTTGTCCACCGCCGACAGCCCGAATCGCCGTGCGGCATGCGCGGTCCTGCCCGGAATGCCGAACAGATGGGTGAGCGCATCGGTCGCGACGCTGACCATGAAGGTGTCGAGGCTGCGCCACCGCTCATAACGCGCGAGCAGCGCGGGATCGCCCATGTCGAGCCCCAGTCTTTTGCCCTCGACCAGCACCTCGACCAGCGCGGCGACGTCGCGAAAGCCGACATTCACGCCCTGCCCCGCGATCGGATGGATGCCGTGCGCCGCGTCGCCGACCAGCGCCAGCCGCGGCGCGGTGATCCGCGCGGCATGGTGAAAGCCCAGCGGATGGCTGAAACGGGGCCCAAGCGGACCGAGCCGCCCCAGGAACCCGCCCATCTTCCTGTCGGCCTCGGCCAGGAAACCGCGTTCCGACAGTTTCATCATGCCCGCTTCCTCGTGCCGCTTGACCGACCACACGATCGCCGAGCGGTGGCCCTGCGCGTCGTCGACCAGCGGCAGGATCGCGAACGGCCCCTGCGGATAGAAGATCTCGAACGCCGTGTTCTCGTGGCTGTGCTCGTGATGCAGCGAAGTGACGATCGCCGAATGGTCGTAGCTCCAGCGCGCGACGTTCAAATGCGCGGCCTCGCGCGTCGGCGAATTGCGGCCCTCCGCGCCGATCAGCAGCCGCGCGGTCACCGTCTCGCCGCTGTCCAGCCTCGCGGTGACGCCATGCTCGCCACGCTCGACCGCCACGGCGCGGGTCTTCATCCGCACGTCCGCCAGCGGCGCGGCGTCGGCCGCCGCCATCAGCGCCGCGCGCAGATGCCGGTTCTCGAACATCGTGCCCAGCGCCCCCTCGCCCTCTCCGGACATGAAATCGAGCTTCCCCGGTTCCAGCCCGTCGCTCACCCGGATGCTCTGGATCGGACAGCCCTTGCCCGCCAGCCGTTCGGTGACGCCGATCGCGTCGAGCATGCGCATCGGCGCGGCGGCGATGGCCGAAGCGCGGCCGTCATGCGCCGCCGCCAGGATCACCTGCGGATCGGCAGGATCGACGACGATCGACGAGATGCCATGCCGGTCAAGCGCGATGGCGAGCGCGCTGCCGACGAGACCGCCGCCGAGAATGAGAAGGTCAGCTTGGCTCATATGTACCTTGTTCGACCGTGTCGGG
>CAYPRW010000013.1:50739-77772 GCA_964413495.1 uncultured Stakelama sp.
CGGGCCGGTGCCGCCTTTGCGAAGCAAACTAACGAACCCGGCTCCTTGACGCCAGACTCCGCAGGGTAGAGAATCGCGAACGTATTTCGAACATCCTTGGGGCGGGACATGGCGAGCCGGGTGCAGCCGATGCTGTGGCGTGACACGATGAAGGCGGGGGCGAAGCGCAGCGGCGCGCTGATCGGCGGACTCGCGCTGTTCGCGCTGACGCTGGCGGCGGTGCTGGCGGTGGGGACGTACAGCGGCGGCGATCCTTCGTTCAACACCGCCGCCGGTGGCCCGGCGCGCAATCTGCTGGCGACGCCGGGCGCCTATCTCGCCGACCTGCTGCTCGCGCTGGCCGGGCTTCCCGTCGTGCTGTTCGCGCCGGTCGGGCTGATCGTCGCGCTGCGGCTGTGGCGCGGCGAGCCGGCGGGGGCATGGGGCCGGATGCTGCTGGGCGCGGCGCTGGGCATCGCGCTGATGGATGCGGCGCTGGCCTTCGTGTCGAGCCGGTCGGTGCTGGAGCTGCCCGGCGGCTGGGGCGGAATCGTCGGCCTGGCGATCGCCAATCTGGCGCACTGGGTGCTGGGATTGACCGGCAAGGCCGCCGCCGTGCTGTGGGGCGGGCGCGTCGTCGGGCTGGCCTGCGGTATCGCAGGGGTGGTGATCTGGGCGCGCAGCGTGCAGATCGATGTCGGCCGGCATCTCCAGCTCCCGCGGCGCGAGCGCGCTGCGGCTGGCGCGGACGAGGTTTTCGACGAGGACGATTCCGCCGACTCGCTTACCCCCGCCGCACCCCGGCCGCGCAAGATCGCGCTGCCCGAAACGCGCCCCGGCCCGGTGATCGCCGAACGCACCGCCCCGCCCGCGCCGCCCAAGGCCAAGCCGGTGCAGGCGAGCCTCGACTTCAAGGAAAACTATGCGCTCCCCGCGCACGACCTGCTCAAGCAAGGCGCCAAGAGCGGCGGCGGCACGATCGACAAGGCGGCGCTGGAGCGCAACGCGCGCCTGCTCGAATCGGTGCTCGACGATTTCCATGTGAAGGGCCAGATCGTCGAGGTCCGCCCCGGCCCGGTCGTCACCATGTATGAACTGGAACCGGCGAGCGGCATCAAGGCGAGCCGCGTGATCCAGCTGGCCGACGATATCGCGCGCAACATGTCGGCGGTGTCGGCGCGCGTCGCCACCATTCCCGGCCGCAGCGTGATCGGCATCGAGCTGCCCAACGCCAAGCGCGAGGCGGTGTCGTTGCGCGAGCTGATCGACAGCGACACGTTCGAGGATATGGGCGCGCAGCTGCCGCTGGTGCTGGGCAAGAACATCGCCGGCGATCCCGTGATCGCCGACCTTGCGCCGATGCCGCATCTGCTGGTCGCGGGCACCACGGGCTCCGGCAAGTCGGTCGGGCTCAACTGCATGATCCTGTCGCTGCTCTACCGGCTGACCCCGGATCAGTGCCGCCTCATCATGATCGATCCCAAGATGCTCGAACTCAGCATGTACAAGGGCATCCCGCATCTGCTGGCGGACGTGGTGACCGATCCGCCCAAGGCGGTGCGCGCGCTCAAATGGGCGGTCGAGCAGATGGAGGAACGCTATCGCATGATGGCGTCGGTCAATGTGCGCAGCCTCGGCAGCTTCAACGACAAGGTGCGCCAGGCGCTGGCCAAGGGGCAGAAGCTGGGGCGCAAGGTGCAGGTCGGCTATGACCCCGACACCCGCCAGCCGCTGTACGAGGAGGAGACGCTCGACCTCACCCCGCTGCCGCAGATCGTGATCGTGGTGGACGAGCTCGCCGACCTGATGATGACCGCGGGCAAGGAGGTCGAATTCCTGATCCAGCGCCTGGCGCAAAAGGCGCGCGCGGCGGGCATCCACCTGATCATGGCGACGCAACGCCCGTCGGTCGACGTCATCACCGGCGTCATCAAGGCGAATTTGCCGACGCGGATCAGCTTCCACGTCACCAGCAAGATCGATTCGCGCACGATCCTGGGCGAACAGGGCGCCGAGCAGCTGCTGGGCAAGGGCGACATGCTCTACATGCCCGGCGGCAAGCAGATCGCGCGCGTCCACGGCCCCTTCGTGTCCGACGAGGAAGTCCAGGCGGTCGCCGACCATTGGCGCTCGCAGGGCGCGCCCGATTACATCCAGGCGGTGACCGAGGAGCCGGAGGGCGAGGAATTCGCGCTCGACGGCGCGCCGACCGGCGACGACAGCCCCGAGGAGCAGCTCTACCGCCGCGCCTGCCAGCTGGTTGCGGAAAGCCAGAAGGCCTCGACCTCCTGGCTGCAACGGCAATTGCGCGTCGGCTACAACAGCGCCGCGCGGCTGATCGAGCGGATGGAAAAGGACGGCCTCGTCTCGCGGCCCGACCATGTCGGCCGGCGCGAGGTACTGATGGACCCCGACGGCCGGCCGCTATAAATCGCGCAGCGGCAGAATAGGCTCGCACGAAGACACGAAGCCACGAAGAATGGTTCGATCTTCGTGGCTTCGTGTCTTTGTGCGAGCAAAAATCGCTTTGGCGCTACGCGCTCCAGCCCCTCACTCGATCTCGATCAGCTTGATCAGCCAGTCGTGAAACAGCTTCACCGGCCGCTGCTCCAGCGCACGCGGGCGGCATACGAACCAGTAGGAATAGGGGCTCTTGACGGTCGGCTCGCCGAACAGCGGCGCGATCCGCGGATCGTCCGGATCGATCGTGTGCGAGCTCAACATGAATGCCACACCCACGCCCTGCGCCGCCGCCTCCAGCATCAGCATACCCGAATCGAACAGGTCGATCGCCACCGGCTCCAGGTCCGGCAGACCGATCGCGGTGCGCCAGATCTCGAAGCTGTCGGCCATGTCGCGATGCGCCAGCACGCTGCAGCCGGCAAGTTGCGCCGGCTGCGTGATCGCGTCCGGCCCGCGCGTCAGCGCGCGCGCGGCGATCAGGCGGATCAGGTTGCGGTCCAGCCGCCGCGCATACAATGTCGGCTCGATATCGCGCGCCAGCACGATCGCCGCGTCCAGCCCGTCGCCCAGCCGCGACATGCCGTGTCCGCCGGTATCGATGTCGAGGTGAAGCTGCGGATGCGCCGCGCGCAACTCGTGCAGATTGGGCAGCAGCCGCTGGGTCGCGAACAGCGACGGCGTGCCCAGCCGCAGCCGCAACAGCTCCGCGCCGCTGGTCATGCTCTCGATCGCGTCGCTCATCGTATCGAGCGCCGGCGCGATCAGCCCCAGCAGCCGCTCGCCCTCGGCATTCAGCTTCATCGACTGATGCCGCCGCTCGAACAATTGCTTGCCGATAAAGCGTTCCAGCGCCTGCACGCGCCGGCTGAGCGCGGGCGACGACAGCGCCAGCTCCTCCGACGCGGCCTTGACCGAGCCGAGCCGGGCGACCTGCACGAATGCCTCGATGGCGGTGAGGGGGGGCAGTCTGCGCATCGTTATTTTGTGTGGTGCAACGTTTCTGTTTGCAACCGGTCACGGTTGGGGCGGGGCGAAAAAGGCTCGTTTCAGCTCCCTATAGCGACAATTTATGACAGATTGCAGAAACTGCAATCGCAATCGTTCTTTTCGCACTTGCACAAAACTTTGCTGCACTGCACATAGAGCAGGCCTTTCAGGCATCCTCTCCTAAACCTTTCAAAGGGCCGGTCTTCCGATCGGCCCCTTTTTTTGTCCGAATCGCCGGCGAAACGGTCACGCCGCCGCTTTGGCTCTGGCCGTTGCCGCGCCGCATGCCTATCTGCGCGTCCACCCAGCAGGGGAAGGAGAGCCGATGGCCGACAGCGAAACACCCGCCCGCAAATATCAGGTCGCCAATTCGCGGCCGGAGGACAGCGGCCGCGGCCTGGCGCACCTGCCGCGTGCGCTGATGGGCGAGCTGGGCCTGGCCGAAGGCGGCGTGATCGAGATCGTCGGCAAGCGCACCACCCCGGCGCGCGCGGTGTTCCCCTATCCGGAGGACGAAGGGCTCGAAATCATCCGCATCGACGGCCTCCAGCGCGCCAATGCCGGCGTCGGCTCGGGCGATTTCGTCGAGATCCGCCGTGCCGAATCGCGGGCCGCAACGCGCGTCGTGTTCGCGCCGGCACGTAAGGATCTGCGGCTCGAAGGTTCCGCCAACGCCCTCAAACGCACCTTCATCGGCCGCCCGCTCTGCCAGGGCGACACCGTCTCCACCGTCGGCCAGCAGCGCGTGCAGAACACGCCCGCCGACGTCATGCAGCATCTGCGCGGCGCGCCGGCCTATGCGCTCCAGGAAATCCGCCTGCTCGTCGTCTCGGCCACGCCGCGCGGCATCGTCCATATCGACGAGCATACCGAGATCGAGCTGCGCGCTGATTACGAGGAGGCGAAGGGCGAACGCCGCGCCGACGTCACCTATGACGATATCGGCGGCATGGCCGCGACGATCGACCAGCTGCGCGAGATGGTCGAGCTGCCGCTGCGCTATCCCGAACTGTTCCAGCGCCTGGGCGTTGATCCGCCCAAGGGCGTGCTGCTGCACGGCCCGCCCGGCACCGGCAAGACGCGCCTCGCCCGCGCCGTCGCCAATGAATCCGACGCGCAATTCTTCCTGATCAACGGGCCCGAGATCATGGGCTCGGCCTATGGCGAATCGGAAAAGCGGCTGCGCGAGGTGTTCGAGGAAGCGGCCGCCAACGCCCCCTCGATCGTGTTCATCGACGAAATCGATTCGATCGCGCCCAAGCGCGGTCAGGTCTCGGGCGAGGCCGAAAAGCGCCTCGTCGCGCAGCTGCTCACGCTGATGGACGGGCTGGAGGCGCGCGCCAACATCGTCGTCATCGCCGCCACCAACCGGCCCGAGGCGATCGACGAGGCGCTGCGCCGTCCCGGCCGGTTCGACCGTGAGATCGTGGTCGGCGTGCCCGACGAACGCGGGCGGCGCGAGATCCTGGGCATCCACACCCGCGGCATGCCGCTGGGCGAGGGCGTCGACCTGGCCGAACTCGCGCGCACCACCTTCGGCTTTGTCGGCGCCGACATCGCCGCGCTGGCGCGCGAGGCGGCGATCGAGGCGGTGCGGCGGATCATGCCGCGCCTCAACCTCGAGGAAAAGACGATCCCCGCCGAGGTGCTCGAGACGCTCGCCGTCACGCGCGAGGATTTTCTCGAGGCGCTGAAGCGCGTCCAGCCCAGCGCGATGCGCGAGGTGATGGTGCAGAAGCCCAACACCAAATGGGAGGATGTCGGCGGCCTCGACGACGCGCAGATGCGCCTGAAAGAGGGCGTCGAGCTGCCGATGAAGGATCCCGACGCCTTCCGCCGGCTCGGCATCCGCCCGGCCAAGGGCTTCCTGCTCTATGGCCCGCCCGGCACCGGCAAGACGCTGCTGGCCAAGGCGGTGGCGCGCGAGGCGGAGGCGAACTTCATCGCCACCAAGTCGAGCGACCTCCTGTCGAAATGGTATGGCGAGAGCGAGCAGCAGATCGCCCGCCTGTTCGCCCGCGCGCGCCAGGTCGCGCCTTGCGTGATCTTCATCGACGAGCTCGACAGCCTGGTCCCCGCGCGCGGCGCCGGCATGGGCGAACCGCAGGTGACCGAGCGCGTGGTCAACACGATCCTGGCCGAGATGGACGGGCTGGAGGAGCTGCAGTCGGTGGTGGTGATCGGGGCGACCAACCGGCCGAACCTGATCGACCCGGCGTTGATGCGTCCGGGCCGGCTCGACGAGCTGATCTATGTCGGCGTACCCGACAAGCCGGGTCGCGAGCGCATCCTGCGCATCCAGACCGGCAGGATGCCGCTCGCCAAGGATGTCGACCTCGCCGAGGTGGCGGCACGTACCGAACGCTTCACCGGCGCCGACCTGGAGGACGTGGTGCGCCGCGCCGGCCTGGCCGCGCTGCGCGAATCGCTCGCCAACAAGACGGTGACGATGGCGCATTTCGAAGCGGCGCTGGCCGATTCGCGCGCCACCGTCACGCCCGAGATGGAGCGCGAGTACGAGCAGATCGTCGCCAAGATGAAGCAGGATGCCGTGGCGCTGAACCCGATCGGGTTCATTGCGCCGGGGATGCTTCAGGCTCGCGGTCGGGAACGCGCAGACTGAACCAGCCATAGACGACCAGCGCGATCAGCAGGGCGGCCGCGACCAGATAGGGCAGCGGCCGCCAGATGCCGTACAGCGCGACGCCGATCGACGGCCCCAGGATGAACGCCGCACCGTTGACCGACGTGACCTTGCCGGCGACCGATCCCTGCGCACCCTGCCCCACCGCCAGCGACGATCCGGCGGTGAAGCCCGGCCGTGAAAAGCCGAAGCCCAGCGTCGCCAGCGCATAGCCGGTGGCGATGCCGTAGAGCGAGGTCGCGCTGCCCGTCGCGAGACAGCCCACCGCGCTCAGCATCAGGCCGCTCAGCATCAGCGCGCGCGGGCGCAGGTTGAGCAGCGGGATGATGCCCCATTGCGCCAGCAGCGCCGCGCCCGCGCCCATCATCAGCACCAGCCCGGTCGCCTCGATCGCATCGATCGGCGCCACGCCCAGCCGGTCGATGATGAGGAATCCGATCGCCTGCCCCGCCGCCGCCTGGGCATGACCCAGCACCAGGCCACAGATCATCCATGCCCGCACGCGCGGGTCGAAGAAGCCGATCGTCTCGATCTTGGGCGCGGTCGCGGCGGTGACGCTGGCGCCGCTCGCCTGCCCGCCGATCGAGGGATAGCTCGACACCGCGCCATGACTGGCCGGGGCGTCCACGTCGCGCGGCAGCAGCCGGGCGATCACGAACAGCATGACCAAGGCGACCGCCCCGCCGATCAGCGCCGGTCCCGCCAGCCCGATCGTCGGCCCGCCGCGCCACAGATCGCCGACCACCAGATAGGGCGCGACCGCCGGCCCCAGGATCGTGCCCAGCCCGAACGCCGAGCCGAGCAGGGTCAGCGCGCGGGTCCGCTCCTCACGGCTGGTGCGCGCGGCGATGATCGCCTGGATCGCCGGCGGCGCGGCCGATCCGAAGGCGCCATAGGTCATCCGCGCCACGACGAAGCAGATGAACGCGGTGACCGGCGCGATCCAGCCGTTGATCCCGGCGGCCAGGAACAGGCCGCACAGGAACAGCGAGACGCACAGCCCCACCTGCCCGATCAGCACCATGCGCCGCCGGCCATGCCGATCGGACCGATTCGCCCAGAACGGCGCCACCACCGTCCACAGCACCGACGAGGCGGAAAAGGCGGCCGCCACCGCGCTGTCCGGCACGCCCAGCGAGCGGCCGAGCGCGGGCAGCACCGATTGCATCGCGGTGTTGCCCGCGGCGATGGTCAGCATCACCAGGAACAGGATGGTGAAGGTGCGATCCAGTCTTACCGGCGTCATGCCCGCCTCCACCGATAGCCGCGCTCGACCCGCGCGACCTGAAGATCATACCACTCGTACCAGCGTTCGCGCCCCGCTTCGCGAATCCGCGCATGGTCGGCATGATCGCGCCACGCCCGCGCCGCCGCATCGTCGCGCCAATAGCTGACGGTGATGCCCAGCCCGTCGCCGTCGCGCACGCTTTCGATCCCGGCATAGCCCGGCTGCGCCGCGGCGAGCGCCGCCATCGCCGCCGCCGCGGCCTGATAGCCGGCCTCGTCCAGCGCCGTGCGCTGCGACGTGAAGATGACGGCGATCTGGCCGGTGTGCGGATGGCTGTCCATGATTTCCCCCATGACTTGTCGATGCGGCTTTTGAGCGCCGGACGCAACCGCCGCGCCGCAAAGGACGTTTGAGGCGCCACGTGCCTGATGACAGATGCGTAGCAACTGTCCTACAGCGGCGCGACACCGACAGAGGGAAGTTGATGAACGGCTCCACCACGTTTCCGCGGCGCAAGCGCAAGGCCGCACGCCCTCTTTCACCACAGGCGCTGTTCCTTCAGGGGTTCTTCAAGCATCCGGTGATGGTCGGATCGATCATCCCTTCGTCGAACAAGCTGATCCGCAAGATGCTGGCCAAGGTGGATTGGGAAAACACCCAGGTGTTCGTCGAATATGGCCCGGGCGTCGGCACCTTCTGCCGCGCGGTGCTCGACCGGCTGGGGCCGGACGCCAGATATATCGCGATCGACACCAACCCCGATTTCGTCGCCTATCTGCGCCAGTCGATCGTCGATCCGCGCTTTTCGGCGATCCACGGCTCGGCGGCGGACGTCGGCGCGATCGTCGCCGATCATGGCGCGGAACATGCCGATTTCGTGCTGTCCGGCCTGCCCTTCTCGACCCTGCCCGCCGGGGTGGGCGACGTGATCGCACAGGCGACACAGCGCGTGCTGCGGCCCGGCGGCGCCTTTCTGGTCTATCAGTTCAATCCCAATGTCCGCAATTTCCTGACCCCGCAATTCGCGCGCATCGATCACGACATGGAATGGTGGAACGTGCCGCCGGCGCAGCTCTGGTGGGCGTGGAAGGACGAGCCGGCCGATTGACGGCAGGCCCGCGGCACCACACATCGGCAGTCATGGATCAGCTCAACCTTTCCGAATCCGAATGGCGCCAGCGCCTGACCCCCGCGCAATTTCATGTGCTGCGCGAGGCGGGGACCGAACGCGCCTTTTCCGGCCATTACGAAACCAACAAGGCCGACGGCACCTATCGCTGCGCCGGTTGCCAGCTCGACCTGTTCGACAGCGACGACAAATATGACTCGGGGTCGGGCTGGCCGAGCTTCACCCGCCCGGTCGCAGATGACCGCATCAGCGAGCATCGCGACACCGCGCACGGCATGATCCGCACCGAGGTGCGCTGCGCGCGCTGCGACGGGCATCAGGGTCATGTCTTCCCCGATGGCCCCCCACCGACCGGCCTGCGCTATTGCATCAACTCGGTCGCGCTGGATTTCCGCGCGCGGGCCGAGAGCGACGAGGATTAACGCCTCGATCCTCCCCCGCCAGGGGGAGGTGGCATGCGCAGCATGACCGAGGGGGAGGTCACACTGTCCCTTCGATAGGACCCCGCCGCCCGCCCCCTCCGACGCCTTCGGCGCCACCTCCCCCTGGCGGGGGAGGATTGAAGGGCCAGCGCCGGCCGCAAATTCCCCCGCTTGTGACCGGCGCGGTTCGCGCGTAATCACGCACACACCCGCCCATGGCCAAGCGACCCTCCCGACAGCCTTCGAAGTTCCGCCGCATCCTCAAATGGGTGTTCGGCATCGGCGTCGCGCTCGGCATCGCCGGGTTCGCCGCGCTGGTGATCGCGGTCTATACCGCGCGCGCCTCGCTGCCTAGCTATGACGAGCTCAAATCCTCGCCCAACGGGCAGATGATCCGCGTCCACGCCGCCGACGGCACGGTGATCGTGTCATTGGGCCCCAGCTATGGCGAATGGATCGAATATTCGAAGATTCCCGCGCCGATGCGCGACGCGATGGTCGCGATCGAGGATCGCCGCTTCCGGTCGCACTGGGGCGTCGATCCGGTGGCGCTGGCGCGCATCACCAAGTTCGCCTTCGACAATCGCGGCACCGACCGCCGCCTGCAAGGCGCTTCGACCATCACCCAGCAGGTCGCGCGCACCATCTTCCTGTCGAACAAGTACGATGTCGGCCGCAAGCTGCGCGAGATGATCCTGGCGCTCGCGCTGGAACGCAAGTTCACCAAGGACCAGATCCTCGAACTCTATCTCAACAAGGTCTATTTCGGCGGCGGCGCCTATGGCATCGACGCCGCTTCGCGCACCTTTTTCGGCCATCCCGCGACCAATCTGACGCTGTCCGAATCCGCGGTGATCGCGGGGCTCGTCAAGGCGCCGTCGCGCTATTCCCCCACCGCCGACGCCGAAGCCGCGATCGGCCGCGCCAGCGTGGTGCTCGACGTGATGGTCGAAACCGGCGCATTGACCCGCGCGCAGGCCGATGCCGCGCGCCCGGCCGAGGTCAAGCTCGCCGCCGCGCCCAAGCAGAACAGCGTGCGTTATTTCACCGACTGGGCGCTGCCCCAGCTCGAAGTGCTGATCGACGAGACCGTCGCCCCGCTCGATGTATGGACGACGATCGACCTCAAGATGCAGAACGCCGCGACCCAGGCGATCCAGGCCAACACCCCGGCCGGCGCACAGGGCGCGCTGGTCAGCCTCGACCGCGACGGCGCGGTGCGGGCGATGGTCGGCGGGCGCGACTATGTCTCGTCGATCTACAACCGCGCCACGCAGGCGACGCGCCAGCCCGGCTCGGCATTCAAGCTGTTCGTCTATCTCGCCGCGCTGGAGGCCGGGCACAAGGTCGAGGATCGCATCGTCGACGAGCCGGTGACGATCAACGGCTGGAGCCCCCGCAACAACAGCGGGCGGTTCAGCGGCGAGATGACGCTGCGCTCGGCCTTCGCCTATTCGATCAACACCGTCGCGGCGAAGCTGGGGCAGGAAGTCGGCTTCGGCACCGTCGCCGACATGGCGCGCCGCTTCGGCGTCTCCACCCCGATCAACACCCAGCCGGCGATGGTGCTGGGCACCAGCAACGTGCGGCTGATCGACATGACCCGCGCCTTCGCCTCGGTCGGGCAGAAGGGCGTGGCAGTGACCCCCTACGCGATCACCCGCGTCACCGCCAACGGCGCGGTGATCTACAGCCATGAGGTCGATACCTCGCGCGTGCTGGTCGCGCCCTATGTCGCGGCGCAGATGACCGATCTCCTCCAGACCGCGGTCAATGCCGGATCGGGCCGCGCCGCGCAGATCGGCCGCCCGGTGGCGGGCAAGACCGGCACGACCAGTTCCAACAAGGACGGCTGGTTCCTCGGTTTCTCCTCCGGTCTCACCACCGGCGTGTGGATGGGCCGCGACGACGCCCGGCGCGTCGGCGGGCTGCAGGGCGGCACCGCGCCGGCACGTGCCTTCGCCGCCTTCATGAAGCCCGCCGTCGCCGGCCGTGCGGTCGAGGAATTCGAGACCGAGGTGACGCTGCCCGAATGGCAGATCGAGCCCGACGAGGAAGCCTATGGCGAGCCCGACAACGCCGTCTATGTCGACGAGGACGGCAACCCGATCCCGCGCGAAGAGGTCAATCCCGACGCCGCGCAGGGCCGCGACCAACCCGCGCCGGGCGAAGGCGATACGCTTGACGACGACTGGCTCGACCGCATGACCGGCCGCAACGCCCCACCGCCGCGCGATCCGCCGTCACGCCAGCCGCAGGACCGCGCGCCGCCGCGCGATGGCCCGCGCGAACTGCCGCGTCCGCTTCAGGAATCGCGCCCGAACGAGTGAAGCCGCATCGCGTTGGCGCGCAGCCAGGCGCGTTCGCGCGCCGGATCGCGGCCGTAAAGCGCACGCACCACGGCATGGAATGCCGCGCTGTGGTTCATGTGCACGCGATGCGCCACTTCATGCGCCACCGTCGCGCGGCGCACCTCGGGCGGGGCGAGGATCAGCCGCCAGCTGTAGCGGATCGCGCCCGACGCCGCGCAGCTGCCCCACCGCCCCTTGGGATCGCCGATCGCGACCTTCGCCACGCTCACCTCGGCCTTCGCGGCATATTCGGCCGTTTCGGCGCGCATCACCGCCAGTGCCTGCTTGCGCAGCCAGCGTTCGATGCGCCGTTCATAGCCTTCGCGCGGCCCGCCCGCGATCAGCTGCCCGTCATCGAGCAGCGGGGTGCGCGGAAAGCCGCTGTCCCAGCCCAGCCCGATGTCCTCGCCCAGATACAGGATCTTCGCCCCCGGCGCGAACGGCACGGGCGCGTGGCGGCGGGCGAGCGCCCTGGCGATCCATTCATGCTGCCCCTCGGCCCAGCGCAGCCCGTCGCGCGCCGATGCCCGCGACGGCAGGGTCAGCCGCACCTGCCCGCTGGCATTGTCGACCGACAGCTTCATCCGCCGCGCGCGCGGATGCCGGACGACCTCGATCTCGGTCACAGGATGCGATCGACCATATGATGTTCGAGGTCGCCGGCGACATCCTCGGAAATCGTCCAGCCGCGCGTCGATTCGCCGGCCTCATGCACGCTCTCGCGGCTGCCGCTCACCAGATAATGCCAGCGCGGCAACGGCTCGTCCGCCGCGCGCAGCCGATAGGCGCAGGTGCGGGGAAGCCACGCGATGTCCTCGACATTGTTCGCGTTCAGCCGCACGCATTCGGCGACATAGGCATGGCGATGCTTGTAATCGCTGCACATGCCCGCATCGCGATCGAGCAGGCGGCACGCGACGTTCGTGGCATAGATGTCGCCGGTATCGGCATCCTCCACCTTGTGCAGGCAGCATTTGCCGCAGCCGTCGCACAGTGCCTCCCATTGCGCGCGGTCGAGCGTCGCGAGCGGCCGCTCCCAAAAGGGCTTCACCCGATCCAGCGCAAGATCTCCGCGACGATCGCCTGCGGGGTCTGGTCCTGCGGCAGCAGCGCGATCGGCTCGCCCTTCGGCCCCATCAGATAGGCCTGGCGGCCATGATCCATCAGATAGCCGCTCGGCGTTTCCCGCTTCTGATAGGGCACGCGATAGGCCTTGGCCGCGGCATCGACTTGCGCCGGCGTGCCGGTCAGCCCGACCATGCGCGGGTAGAAGGCGCTGGTGAATTGCTTGACCACCTTGGGCGTGTCGCGCGCCGGATCGATCGTCACGAACACCGGCACGATCCGGGCCGACAGCTCGGGCCTTTCCTTGTCCAGCAGCTTCATCGCGCCGCCGATATTCTGCACGTCGACCGGGCAGACATCGGGGCAGAAGGTATAGCCGAAATACATGATGCGGTACCTGCCGGCGAAGTCGCGCTCCGTCACCGTCTTGCCGTCGCCATTCACCAGCGTGAACGGCCCGCCGATCGAAGCGCCCGCCAGCGGCGCGTCCGCAAGCGACTTCTTCGGCGCCTCGCCCGTCCCGCAGGCGGACAGGCAAAGGAAAGCGGCAGCGAGGATCAACCTGTTCATGGCGCCGCCAGCCATGATCTGATAGGGCGGCGCTGGCAAGGTTTCGCGTTCAACAATTGGGGGCTCGTCTCGATCATGGCTTTCCGTCCGTCCCGGCCCGTTCTCGCCGCGGCGCTCATCGCCTTCGCAGTCCCCGCCGCCGCGCAGCAGCGTTCCGACAGCTACACCTTCATCGAAGCGGTGCGGAAGCAGGACGGCAACAAGGTCACGCAGATGCTGGGCGAGCCCGGCCAGACCATCGTCAACGTCAAGGACGACAAGGGCGACGGCGCGATCCATATCGTCGTCAGGCGGCGCGACATGACCTATCTGCGCTTTATCCTGGGCCGCGGCGGCAACATCAATCTGGAGGATGCCGGCGGCAACACGCCGCTGATGCTGGCGGTGGAGGCGGGCTGGCCCGACGGCGTGGCGTTGCTCGTCCAGCTGCGCGCGAACGTCAACCACGCCAATCGCGGCGGCGAGACCCCGCTGATCCGCGCGGTGCAGCGGCGCGACATCGGGCTGGTCCGCATGTTGCTGGACGCAAAAGCCGATCCCGACCAGGCCGACCGGCTCGCCGGGATGACCGCGCGCGACTATGCCGCGCGCGACGTCCGCTCGCCGCAGATCGGGCAATTGCTGAAGGACGCGCCCAAGGTGCAGCGCGGCGGCGCGGCGGCCGGGCCGAAATTCTGAATTCCCGTCATCCCGGCCTGCGTCGGGGCGACGGGTGGACCGCCTAGCCCCAGCCAAGCCCCTCGGCATCGGGATCGGCCAGCGTGATCACCCGCCGCGCCGCGCGGCGCGCGAACGCCAGCGTGGATTTGCGCCGCGTCGCGCTCGCCAGCGGATCGGTGCGCGCCTCGCGCACGATCGCCGCGTCATAGCGATCGGCGACGATCACCCCGGCGCGTTCGGGCAGGAAGGCCGGCCCGTCGAGCGGCGAGCAGTCGAATCCGGCCGGCACCGCCCAGAAGAAGCGGTCGCAATGCGCCAGATAATCGGTCCATTTTGCATCGCCGAGCAGATCGGCGCGCGACACCTTGACCTCGACGATCACGATATTGCCCCGCGCATCCAGCGCCATCAGGTCGGCGCGGCGGCCATCGCCCAGCGGCACCTCAGCCATCGCCACCAGATCGTGGCGCAGCAGCATGCGGCACACGCCCCGCGTCACCTGCGCGGTGAGTTGCGGGACCGTCAATGAATCGAATGCTGGGGACAGCTGGCTGGCCATCCCCCGCATCTAGAACATTTGGCGAACGGAGGAAACCCCCGGTGTCCGCTCAGCGATAGAAGACGTGGTTGCCCACGCTGCCCACCCGCGCCCGGCGCCAGCCGGGCGAGACATAGCGCGCATGGAAATAGAGCGCGTCCGGCACCTGGCTGTCCCATTTGTCGGCGCGGGCGACCCTGGCCACCGCCAGCGCGGTCTTCCACGCCCTGGCGCCGGCGGGCGGCTGCGGGATCGATCCGCCGCGCACGAACGAGAACTGGCCGCGCTGTTTGAGCACGCCGCACACGCTGCGCGGGAACCGGCCCGATGCGGTGCGGTTGAGGATCACCTGGGCGACGGCGAGCTGGCCTTCCAGCGGTTCGCCCTTGGATTCGTAATAGACGCCGGCGGCCAGGCAGTTCAGCTCCGCATCGTCCACCGCCAGCGGTTGCGCGGCGACGGCGGCGGCCAGCGAGGCGTAATCGGCGGCGTCTTCGATGTCGGGAACGGCCGGCGCATCGCTGTCGGCATCGGCGGTGTCAAGATCGGCCAGCGCCTCGGCCATGGTCGGAACCCGGTTCAGGTCCGGATCGTTGATGCCGGCGGCCACATTGTCGGTCACCTGGGCCAGGCCCGGGGCGGTGGCGCCGATACCAGCGGCAATCAAAAGAATCGCAGCCGCGACGATCGCGGCACGTGCAGAAAAGGTCATTCAACTTCGACAAAATGCGGTTGGCGCGCGATCCGGGCCGACTGTTCGATCGATAAGGATCGGATCGAGCATCCCGGTCGGGCTTTCCCCCCGACTGCGTAACCGGCGGCTCCACACCCCGACGGCACAACGCTTTAAAACGTGCGCGCGCATTGGCGGGATGGTTACGGTAAGTCAACCATTCGCTAAGGTTTCAGCGGCGAACCGTTGCGCATCAGCGATATCCAGTTCCACCACCCACAGATCGGGATCGCGCGCGCGGCGGCGTTGCCAATAGGCCGTGACCTCCTCGTCCGATCCGTCCCGGGGCCCGCTCTCCACCAGCGCCGCATTGCCGTCCGGCCCGATGCCGCGCTCGAAGAATCGCGGATTTCCGCCGCGTTCGAGCGTCAGGACCAGGATCGCCCCGGCCATGGCATCGCCCCTGGCCAGCACCATCGCGCCGCCCCCTTCGGCATTGACCCGCCGCACCAGCGCGTTGATCATCAGCCCGCTGGCAAGCCGCGCCATCAGCCGATCCGATAGCCCGGCAGGCCCGCCAGCTGGATGCGCGATTTCATGAAGGTGCCGGTGCCGCGCGCCGCTTCCTCGCCGGACGAATCGATCAACCGCGCCTCCGCGACGAACACCCGCCGCTGCCCGCTGACCCAGCGCCCTTCGGCGATCACCGGCCCCGGCCCCAGCGGCCGGGTGAACAGCAGGTTGAACGCGGTGGTCAGCAGGAAACGATCGGTCACCAGGCTGTTGCAGGCATAGAAGGCGGCATCGTCGAGCATCTTGAAATAGCTCGTCCCATGCGCCGCGCCGCCGGCATGGAAATGGCGTTCGTCGATCGTGAAATGGATGCGCGCCTGGCCGCTTGCCGGGATTTCCAGCCGCGAATCGAAGAAACGGTTGATCGGCGCCGCGGCATAGAGCGATTCGAGCGCGCGGTAATGCGCATCCGCGCCGACGCCGCCCGGCCCGGACTCAGGCGGCGTCACGCGAATCGATTCCCGACAGCAGCGCGAACAGCGCGTCGGGTGATCCGGCGCCGCGCAGTTTCGCGGTGAAGGCGCGATCGCGCAGCCGCCGCGAAACCTTGGCCAATGCCTTGAGATGGTCGGCCCCCGCCTCGGGCGGCGACAACAGCACGAACACCAGATCCACCGGCAGATCGTCGACCGCCGCGAAATCCAGCGGCTTGTCCAGCCGCGCGAACACGCCCAGCACGCGCGAAAGCCCGGCGATCTTGCCGTGCGGAATGGCGACGCCGCCACCAAAGCCGGTCGACCCCAGCCGCTCGCGCTCGCCCAGCCGCTCGGCAACCAGCGCGGGGTCCAGCCGATAGGCGCGCGCCGCCGCCTCGCCGAGCAGCGCGAAGAGTTTCTTCTTGCTGCCCGCCGGGGTCCCCGAAAGCACCGCTTCGGGAATCACAAGGTCGCTGAGGTCGCTCATCGCTCTGTCGTGTCAGGCCGCCCGGTTCGGTTCGACCCACCCGATCGTCCCGTCGGCGCGCCGATACACCATATTATAGCTGCCCGTCCCGCTATTCTTGAACAGCAGCGCATTGGTGTTGCGCAGATCGAGCATCATCACCGCGTCCGACACGCTGGCATCGGGCACATCGACGCGGGTTTCGGCGATGATCGGCGGCGCATCATGCGCTTCGGCTTCCTCGTCCGCGATCTCGAACACGGTATAGCCCGCGTCATAGGCGGCATCGATCGCCGCCTGCGCATGGCCGTTGTTGCGGTCCTTCAGCCGGCGGGTATAGCGGCGCAGCTGCTTCTCGATCTTGTCGGCGGCGCCGTCGAACGCGAGATGCGCCTCCTGCGGCGCGGCGTGCGAGCCCTTGAGCACCAGCCCCTGCGTCACATGCGCGACGATGTCGCAGGTGAAGCCGTAATCGTGCGGTCCCTTGCCGAAGGTGACGTGGGCGGAAATGGCGCGGGAGAAATATTTGTCGGCGATACCCTGGAGCCGGTCCGTGACGTGCTGGCGAATCGCGTCGCCCGTGTCGACCTGATGGCCCGAAACCCGGATATCCATATTCTTTCTCCTTCTTATTGAGGATCAGCTAGGAACGCGGCTCTGCGGCGTCAACTCGCCGCCGGCGTGCCCCATAGCGGCTCCTCGAACCCGGCCATGAACGCCTGGTGGCGGGCCAGTTCCGCGGCGCTGGGCGCAAAGACGCGCGCCGGGCGGGCGTGGGCCCTGGCGGGCGCGATGCCGGCGGTGCCGCGCGCCGCCTGTTCGACCGCCAGGCCCAGCGCGATCTGCCGCCCGCCGGTCAGCTCGATGAACACCTGCGCCAGCAATTGCGCGTCGAGCAGCGCGCCGTGCAGCTCGCGCGCCGACAGGTCGATGCCATAGCGCACGCACAGCGCATCGAGCGTGTGCTTGGCACCGGGATGCCGCGCGCGCGCCATCTGCAGCGTGCAGACGATGCGCTCGACCGTGAGCAGCGGGCGCCCGCACGCGCCCAGCTCACCGTTGACGAAGCCGTAATCGAACATCGCATTGTGCGCGATCAGCGGGCAATCGCCGAGGAACTCGATCAGTTCGCCGCAAATGTCGGGAAAGCGCGGCTTGTCCTTGAGGAACGCCTCGGACAGCCCGTGCACCGCGAACGCCTCGGCCGGCATGTCGCGATCGGGGTTGAGATAGGCGTGGAAATGCCGCCCGGTCGGCACGCGATTGATCAGCTCGACACAGCCGATCTCCACCAGCCGATGCCCGCCGCTGAAGCTGAGCCCGGTCGTCTCGGTATCGAACACGATTTCCCGCATGGCGCGATTATCGGCCTTTGGGGACGGCGAGGCAAGCGATCACGTCGCGCACGGCACGGCGCGTCGCGTCCAGCGAACCCCCCGTCGGAATGACGAAATCGGCGCGTTCGCGCTTCTCCGCATCGGGCATCTGCCTGGCGAGGATCGCTTCGAAGCGTTCGGCGGTCATGCCCGGCCGCGCCAGCACGCGCGCGCGCTGGACCCGGGCGGGGGCGGAGACCACCGCGATCCTGTCCACCTGCCGCCAGCCGCCCGCCTCGAACAGCAGCGGCACGTCGAGCACCACCAGCGGCGCGGCGCGGTTCGCCTCAAGAAAGCGTGCTCGCTCATGCGCCACCGCCGGGTGGACGATTCCCTCCAGCCGCCTGAACGCCTCGGGCTTGCCGAACACCGCCTCGCCCAGCAGCGTGCGGTTGACGCCCAGCTCGCTCGTGGTGTCGGGAAACGCCGCCTCGATCTGCGCGACCAGCCTTCCGCCGGCGCCTTGCAGCTTGTGAACCTCCGCGTCCGCATCGAACACCGGCACGCCCGCCTGCGCGAACATCGCCGCCACGGTCGACTTGCCCATGCCGATCGATCCGGTGAGGCCAAGGACGAGGGTCATGCCGTCTCCAAACAAAACCTGTTCCCCTGCGAAAGCAGGGGCCCAGGGCCACGGGCGACACCGATTCCGGCTCTGGGCCCCTGCTTTCGCAGGGGAACAGGCACGTTGAGAGTCATGTGGTCAGCAACGCCCGCAGCTCGGCATCGCGCTCGCGCGGCGGCGCTTTCCCGAAGAACAGTTCGAACGCCAGCGCCGCCTGGCCGATCAGCATCTCCAGCCCGTCGACGCTCGCCAGCCCGCGCGCGCGCGCCGCCGCCAGCAGCCCGGTCTCCAGCGGCGCATACACCGCGTCATACACCACCGCATCGTCGGGCAGCGCCGACAGGTCGAGATCGAGCGGCGGCTGCCCCGTCATCCCCAGTGAGCTCGCATTGACCAGCAGCGCCACCGGCGGGACCGGCGCGTCGAGCGGCAGCGCCTCGCCCTTCAATCCAAAGGTCGCGAGCAGCCCCATCGCCTTCAACGGCGAGCGGTTGAGGATCGTGACCCGCTCCACCCCGGCCCGCGCCAGTGCGAACAGCACCGCCCGCGCCGCGCCGCCCGCACCGACCACCGCGACCGGCGCGCCTTCCAGATCGAACTCGGCGAGCGGGGCGTAAAAACCGGCGGCGTCGGTGTTGGTGCCGATCAGCGCGCCGTCCTCGTCCCGGAACACGGTATTGATCGCGCCGATCGTGTCGCGCACCCCACCCGGATCGGGCACATGGTCGAGCGCCGCGACCTTGTGCGGCACGGTGATGTTACACCCGCGCCAGTCGGGATCGGCCGCGCGACCGGCGAAAAAGCCGGCCAGCCCTTCGGCCGGAACCTGCGTCTTGCGATATGCGCCGGCCAACCCCAGCGCCTCGAGCCAGAAATTGTGGATCAGCGGCGACTTGGAATGCGCGATCGGATCGCCGATCACTTCCGCGAACGGGCTGGTCATGACGTCAGAATGCCTCTCGTCCGCAGATAATCCAGGATATTGAGCAACGGCATGCCCATGATCGTATAATGGCTGCCCTCGATCCGGCTGAACAGCTGCACCCCCGGCCCCTCCACGCGATAGCAGCCGACACAGCCCGAAATCGCCGGCCATTCGGCGTCGAGATAGTCGGCGATGAACGCATCCGACAGCGGCCGCACCCACAGTCGCGCACGATCGACATGGCGCCACACCGCGCGGCCGTTCTCGGCGATCACCGCCGCGCTGTAGAGATCGTGGCGCCTGCCCGACAGCAAGCGCAGGTGCTTCTCGGCATCGGCGCGGTCGACCGGCTTGTCGAGCACGGTGCCGTCTTCGACCGCCACCACCGAATCCCCGCCCAGCACCAGCGTTCCCGGCACACGTTGGCTGATCTTCAGTGCCTTCAGCTCGGCCAGCGCATCGGCCAAGTCGCGCGGCGCGACTTCCGCCATCCCCGCCTTTACCGCATCCTCGTCGACATGCGCCGCCAGCGCCTCATGCGCCACGCCCGCCGCGGTCAGCATCGCGCGGCGCGACGCGCTGGTGGATGCCAGGACGATCATCGGGCGAGCCCGATCATTCGCCGTGCGCCCCGGCCGGCTGGGCGGCATCGCGCTCGTTGCACAAGTTGATGATCGCCGCCGCCGTCTCCTCGATCGAGCGGCGCGTCACATCGATCACCGGCCAGCCATTGTCGGCGAACATGCGCCGCGCATAGGCGACCTCGCGCTGCACCGCATCGGGCTCGACATAGGCGGTCTCGTCGCGCTGGTTGAGCGACAGCAGCCGGTTGCGCCGCACCTGGATCAGCCGTTCCGGACTGGTCGTCAGCCCGACCACCATCGGATGCCTCAGCCGATAGAGCAGATCGGGCGGCGGCGATTCGGGCACGATCGGGATGTTCGCGGTCTTGAACCCGCGATTGGCGAGATAGATCGAGGTCGGCGTCTTTGACGTGCGCGACACGCCGGCGAGCAGGATGTCGGCCTCCTCCCACTCCTCCCAATTGACGCCATCGTCATGCGCGATGGTGAACTGGATCGCCTCGACCCGCGCGAAATAGGCGGCGTCCAGCGTATGCTGGCGCCCCGGCCGCGCCTTCATCTCCTGGCCCAACAGGCTGGAGAGCGCATGGTTCACCGGATCGAGCGGCGCGACCGCGGGCAGGCCGATCGCCCGGCAGCGCGTTTCCAGCATGCGGCGGATCTCGGGATTGACCAAGGTAAAGATCACCAGCCCCGGATTGTTCGCGATCTCGGCCAGGATGCGCTCGAGATGCGTCTCGCTGCGCACCATCGGCCAGAAATGGCGGATCGTCTCGACATCGTCGAACTGCGCCAGCGCGGCCTTGGCGATATTCTCCAGCGTCTCGCCGGTCGAATCCGAAAGGAGATGGAGGTGAAGTTTCATTTTTTGTGCGCCTGCGCGGCGGCACCAGCCCGCTCCCCCACCCGGCCACCCATATGATACTGCCGTTGGGTGGCCGGGTGGGGGAGCGGGCTGGTGTCGCTATTCAGCGAAGCTGAATCGAACGATCTGGACGGATTTGTGGAAAACATGCGCAAAATCGCTAGCGCAACTGCCCAGGCACGCCAAGCTGCCCGTTCGCTGGGGATAAATGGCGTTTCATCCACAGCCGGTTCCACACCCCTCGGTTCGGCCCACAGAGTGTGAGTCCTGTGGACAAGCCCGGCGACTCCCTGCGCTGCCGCGGCAGCCGCCCAGGTCAATCTGTTGGCAATTTCGGGACGAACGCCTAAGCCCCGGCATCCACGCGCCAACACACAACAACATCCTTCCTAGATTCTTTTCTTATTGAAAGATGGAATGACCGTTCCTGTGAATCCCAAACCGTTGCTCGACGTCCTATCGGGAAAATGCGTCGAAGCCCCGCCGATGTGGCTCATGCGTCAGGCAGGCCGCTATCTGCCCGAATATCGCGAATTGCGCGCGGAGAAGGGCGGCTTCCTCGAGCTGGTCAACGACAGTGCTGCGGCGGCTGAGGTCACGCTCCAGCCGATCCGCCGTTTCGGCTTCGACGGCGCGATCCTGTTCTCCGACATCCTCGTCGTCCCCCATGCGCTGGGCCAGGATCTGTGGTTCGAGGCCGGCGAAGGCCCGCGGCTCGCACCCCGGCTGGTGGATCATGCGCTGGAACGCCTCACCGCGGCGCCACAGCGGCTCGATCCGGTCTACGGCACGGTGCGCCGCGTCGCCGCGGCCTTGCCGCCTGAAGTCGCGTTTCTGGGCTTTGCGGGCAGCCCATGGACCAACGCCACCTATATGGTCGCGGGGCAGGGCAGCCGCGATCAAGGCGAGACGCGGCGCATGGCCTATCGCGACCCTGTGGCGTTCCAGGGAATCGTCGATGCGATCGTCACGATGACGATCGATTATCTGGCAAAGCAGATCGAGGCGGGGGTCGAGGCGGTGCAGCTGTTCGACAGCTGGGCCGGATCGCTCTCGCCCGCGCAGTTCGAACGCTGGGTGATCGCGCCCAACGCCGCGATCGTCGCGGGGCTGCGCGCGCGCCATCCGCAGGCGAAGATCATCGGCTTCCCCAAGGGCGCGGGCGGCAAGCTTGGCCCCTATGCCCGCGAAACCGGGATCGACGCGATCGGCCTTGACGAAACGGTCGATCCCGCCTGGGCGCATCGCGAACTGCCCGCCGGCATGCCGGTGCAGGGCAATCTCGATCCGCTGGCGCTGATCGCCGGCGGCGCGGAACTGGAAAGCGCGGCGCGGCGCGTGCTTGATGCGCTGGCCGAACGCCCCCATATCTTCAACCTGGGGCACGGCATCCTGCCGGATACGCCGATCGCCCATGTCGAACAGCTGATCGCGATCGTGCGGGGGACGGCCAGATGATCGGATTTCTCGGCGCGGCCTATCTCTGGGTGAAGGCGGCGCACATCATCTTCGTCATCTTCTGGATGGCGGGGCTGTTCATCCTGCCGCGCTATCTGGTCCATCATCAGGCGGCCTTGGGCGATCCGGCGCAGGCCAGGGCTTGGGCTGATCGCGAGGCGAAGCTGCGCCGCGTGATCCTGACCCCGTCGATGGCGGTGGTGTGGCTGCTCGGCATCGCGCTGGCGCTCAACCTCGGCCTTGCCGATGGTCAGCCGGGCCTGGGCTGGCTTCATGCCAAGCTGCTGCTGGTGTTGCTGCTGTCGGGCTATCACGGCTGGGCGGTGGGCTATTCGAAAAAGCTCGCGGCGGGGCAGGGGACGCTCGATTCCCGCCGGCTGCGCATGATCAACGAACTTCCGGCGATCTTCGTCGCGCTGATCGTCATCCTGGCGGTGGTGCGGCCGTTCTAGCACGAGCGAGCCGTCATTCCCGCGGAGGCGGGAGCCCATTGCCGCTGAGTGTGTGGTTCTGTCGCGACGTCGGCGCGAATGGATCCCCGCCTTCGCGGGGATGACGGTGAAGTGTTTGAAGCTTTCCAACCCTGCTTGACTTGCCCGACCCCCAAATCTAATCGCCGATCTGTCGCACCGCCGTCCGGCGATTGCGGCATCCCTCCTTCTTCCTCAAGCCATCGCACGCGTCCCAACGCCCGGAAACCCTTCCCACAGCGATCGCCACACGGACTCCCCCACATGCATTTGAAAGACCTCAAGAAAACCCCCCCCGCCGAGCTGGTGACGATGGCCGAGGAACTCGGCGTCGAAAGCGCCTCGACGCTGCGCAAGCAGGACCTGATGTTCGCGATCCTGAAGGCGCAGGCCGAAAATGGCGAACAGATCATGGGCGAAGGCACGATTGAGGTGCTGCAGGACGGCTTCGGCTTCCTGCGCTCGCCGCAGGCCAATTTCCTGGCCGGTCCCGACGACATCTATGTCTCGCCCAACCAGGTCCGCAAGTTCGGTCTGCGCACCGGCGACACCGTCGAGGGCGAAATCCGCGCGCCCAAGGACGGCGAACGCTATTTCGCGCTGACCAAGCTGGTCAGCGTCAATTTCGACGATCCCGACGCCGTCCGCCACCGCGTCAATTTCGACAACCTCACGCCGCTCTATCCCGAGCAGAAGCTGACGCTCGACCCCGCCGACCCGACGGTCAAGGACAAGAGCGCGCGGGTGATCGACATCGTTTCGCCGCAGGGCAAGGGCCAGCGCACGCTGATCGTCGCCCCGCCGCGCGTCGGCAAGACGGTGATGCTGCAGAACATCGCCAAGGCGATCACCGACAACCATCCCGAGGTCTTCCTGCTCGTCCTGCTGATCGACGAGCGGCCCGAGGAAGTCACCGACATGCAGCGCAGCGTGAAGGGTGAGGTGGTCTCATCGACCTTCGACGAACCCGCCACGCGCCACGTCCAGGTCGCGGAGATGGTGATCGAAAAGGCCAAGCGCCTGGTCGAGCACAAGAAGGACGTCGTGATCCTGCTCGATTCGATCACCCGCCTCGGCCGCGCCTACAACACCGTGGTGCCGAGCTCGGGCAAGGTGCTGACCGGCGGCGTCGACGCCAACGCCCTGCAGCGCCCCAAGCGCTTCTTCGGCGCGGCGCGCAACATCGAGGAGGGCGGCTCGCTCACCATCCTCGCCACCGC
The DNA here is from genome assembly GCA_964413495.1 of uncultured Stakelama sp. Classification (GTDB taxonomy): domain Bacteria; phylum Pseudomonadota; class Alphaproteobacteria; order Sphingomonadales; family Sphingomonadaceae; genus Sphingomonas. Next base: position 74,367 of record CAYPRW010000013.1, read on the forward strand.
GCTCATCGACACCGGCTCGCGCATGGACGACGTCATCTACGAGGAGTTCAAGGGCACGGGCAACATGGAGCTGCACCTGGAGCGCAAGATAGCCGAGCGGCGCATCTTCCCGGCCATCAACATCAACCGCTCCGGCACCCGGCGCGAGGAACTGCTGGTGCCCGCCGACGAGCTGCAGAAGATGTGGATCCTGCGCAAGCTGCTCGCGCCGATGGACGAGATCGCCGCGGCGGAGTTCCTGCTCGAGCGTCTGAAGGCCACCAAGAACAACGACGACTTCTTCGATTCGATGAAGCGCACCTCCTAGCTGCCTCACCGGGCGCGGCGGCTCAGCCGGGCGGCCAGCCGAAGGTGCGGCCGCCCATCAGGTGCAGGTGCAGGTGGAACACCGTCTGCCCGGCGCCCTCGCCGTTGTTCACGACCAGGCGGAAGGCGTCCCCGTAGCCCTGGTCCCTGGCGATGCCCGCCGCCGTCACCATAAGATGCCCGAGCAGCTCGCGGTCCTCCGGCGTAGCCGCCCCCAGCATGGCGATCGGTTTCCTGGGCACCACCAGGATGTGCATGGGCGCCCGCGGCGCCACGTCATGGAAGGCCACGCAGAGATCGTCCTCGTGAACGATCCGGGCGGGGATCTCGCGATCGATGATCTTGGCGAATATGGTCTTGGACATGGCGCACCTCTTGCGTTTCTTCAGGCAGTATAGCGTCACCGGCGTAGGCCGGGATCCTCGAGCGAATCGGTAGACAACGCCCGCGCAGCGCGCCGGCAGAGCTCATCCGTGTGGCCTATGTCACTGTAATCGATGGTGAATCAACGCGGCTACGATATAATGGCCGGCATTGCAGAGCGGCAGCGCGCCGAGCAGCCGGGCCGTCTCGCGCGCTGTGGATCCCCCGTAGTGACTGACGGCAGTGATATGACCATTCGCACCCTGGACCAAACCCATCTCGACTGGCTGGAAGCCGAATCCATCCACATTTTGCGCGAGGTCGCCGCCGAATTCGAAAAGCCGGCTCTGCTGTTCTCCGCCGGCAAGGACTCCTGCGTCGTGCTGCATCTCGCGCTGAAGGCCTTCAGGCCCGAGAAGCTGCCGTTCCCCCTCCTGCACGTCGACACCGGCCACAACTTCCCGGAGGTCATCGAGTTCCGCAATCGGCGCATCGCCGAGCTCGGCGAGCGGCTGGTGGTGGCCGAGGTGGAGGACTCCATCCGGCGCGGGACGGTGTCCCTGCCGCATCCCCTGGCCTCGCGCAACGCCGCGCAGGCCGTGACCCTGCTGGAGGCCATCGAGGAACACGGATTCGACGCACTGCTGGGCGGCGCGCGCCGCGACGAGGAGAAGGCGCGCGCCAAGGAACGCATCTTTTCGCACCGCGACGCCTTCGGCCAGTGGGATCCCCGCAACCAGCGGCCCGAGCTGTGGAACCTGTACAACACCAAGCTGCACAAGGGCGAGAACATGCGCGTGTTCCCGATCTCCAACTGGACGGAGCTGGACGTCTGGCAGTACATCGAGCGCGAGAACATCCCGCTGCCGCCCATCTACTACGCCCACGAGCGGCAGGTGATCCCGCGCCGCGGCCTGCTCGTTCCGGTCACCCCCATCACCCCGCCGGAGGAGGGCGAGGCGGTGGTGACGCGATCGGTGCGCTTCCGCACGGTCGGCGACATCTCCTGCACCTGCCCGGTCGCCAGCACGGCCAGGACGATCGACGCGATCATCGCCGAGACCGCGCTGACGGAGATCACCGAGCGCGGCGCCACGCGCATGGACGACCAGACCTCGGAGGCTTCGATGGAGCGCCGCAAGAAGGAGGGGTATTTCTGATGTCCGCGCACGAATACGACCACGCGCACTCCTCCCATGGTGTCCTGCGGTTCCTGACCGCCGGCTCGGTGGACGACGGCAAGAGCACGCTCATCGGCCGCATCCTCTATGACAGCAAGGCCGTGCTCGCCGACCAGGTGCAGTCGCTGGAGCGCGCCAAGCACAAGCGCACCGAGGCCGGCGTGCTGGATCTCTCGCTGTTGACCGACGGCCTCGAGGCGGAACGCGAGCAGGGCATCACGATCGACGTCGCCTATCGATATTTCTCCACCGGCTCGCGCAAGTTCATCGTCGCCGACGCCCCGGGCCACGAACAGTACACGCGCAACATGGTCACCGCCGCCAGCACGGCCGATGCGATCGTGGTGCTGATCGATCCCACCCGCGTGAAGATCCTCGACGGCGTCGCGGAGCTGCTGCCGCAGACGCGCCGCCACAGCGCGATCGCCGGCCTGCTCGGCATCCGCCACGTCATCGTGGCGATCAACAAGATGGACCGCATGAATTTCGACGAAGGCGTCTTCAACGGCATTCGCGAGGCCTACGTGGAGCTCGCGCGCCGGCTGTCGCTCCCCGAACCGGTGTTCGTGCCGGTCTCGGCGCTGGAGGGCGACAACGTCGTCGAGCAGAGCGAGCGCATGCCCTGGTACCGCGGCCCGGCGCTGCTCGAGCACCTCGAGCGCCTGCCCGCCGGCCGCGCCGGCATCGATGGCCCCTGCCGCTTCGTGGTGCAGCGGGTGCAACGCGTCTACGGCGCGGAGACCGCCGCGGGCAGCGCGGTCGACGGCCTGCGCGGGCTGCAGGGCTTCGTCGCCAGCGGCACGCTGCGCGTCGGCGACACGATGCAGGTGCTCGCGGCCGGCCTCACGGTCAGCGTGCGTTCGATCAGCCTATACGAGACCGAGCTGGCGCAGGCGAGCGCCGGCCAGAGCGTCACCGTGATGCTCAATGAGAACGTCGATGCCTCGCGCGGAGACGTGCTGGCCTCGGGCGCGCTGCCGACGTCGGCCAGGCAGCTGGTCGCCGACATCTGCTGGCTCGACACCAACGCGATGAATCCCTCGAAGAAGTACTGGCTGAAACTCGGCGCCCGCACCGTACAGGCCAAGGTGCAGGGTGTGGACAACAAGCTCGATCTCACCGAGGTGCAGCGGGTGCCCCACGATCAGCCGTTCACCTTGAACGAGATCGGCCAACTGCGGATCGCGCTCGCCCAGCCCATGCCGTGCACGCTGTTCGCCGACGATGCGCCGCTCGGCCGCTTCATCCTGATCGACGCGTTCTCCAACCAGACCGCCGCCGCCGGCCTCATCCGCGCGGCCTCCTGACGGCCGGCGCGCCCCGACTCGGAGTTCCGCTCTCCTATTTAACGCGGGCGGCTGTGATGGTATTGCGCGGCACCTTCTTGCCGCACGATGTCGCCGACGTGCACGCCGAACCGCCCCTGGCGGCGATCCTCGTAGTAGAACTTCAGCGTGTGCAGGATCGTGGGAAAGGCAAGATCGTCCCACGGGATCTCGGACTCCGCGAAGAGCCGGACCTCGAGACTCTCGTGCGTGGGGCCGAAGCTCGGCTCC
>CAYPRW010000014.1:0-76067 GCA_964413495.1 uncultured Stakelama sp.
TGGTCGAGGAAGCGATGAGCATCCCGTTCCGCGAGCTGATCGAGAAGCATTGCGGCGGCATCCGGGGCGGCTGGGACAATCTGCTGGCGGTGATTCCGGGCGGATCGTCAGTGCCGCTGGTGCCGGCCGAGCAGATCATCGATGCGCCGATGGATTTCGACGGGTTGAAGGCGGTCGGATCGGGCCTGGGCACCGCGGCGATCATCGTCATGGACAAGTCGACCGACATCGTGAAGGCGATCAGCCGGATCAGCTATTTCTACAAGCATGAGAGCTGTGGCCAGTGCACGCCGTGCCGCGAGGGCACCGGCTGGATGTGGCGCGTGATGGAGCGGCTACGCACCGGCGACGCCGACATCAGCGAGATCGACACGCTCTACAATGTGACGAAGCAGGTCGAGGGCCACACCATCTGCGCGCTGGGCGACGCGGCGGCGTGGCCGATCCAGGGGCTGATCAAGCATTTCCGGCCGGAGATCGAGCGGCGGATCGTGGAGAAACAGGGTGGTGGCCTCAGCACGATGCAGGAGGCGGCGGAGTGAAGGGGATCGCGCTCCTGCTGTTGCTGGCGCTTGGCGCCACCGCGACGGCTGCCCAGAAAGCCACTGATGCCGATGTGCGAAGATCTGCAACAATTTATGGTATATGCATCATCGAGGGAAATTCGGCCCAAGCTGAGGCCTATATTCTGGATGACATGTCGCAGATCCAAGGTCTGCGTACGGGTATAATTCAGAAGATGATGGATCCCGCTTGCGTCAATCGTGCGGCCGAGTCGAGTGGCATTTCTATGACCTTTCCGGGCGATTCCTATCGCTATGCGTTGGCCGAAGGTCTGATAAAGCGCCGTCGGACACGCATAGGCTTGGCTCGTTTGCGTGAAGTTCCTCCGCTCAGCCATCATAGCCTTGAGGCCGATTATGATGCAGAGGTGCTGAAGGGGATGAGCGCCGAAGAGGCCAAGCGAAGCCTGGCGATAGCCGCAGGTTATCGTATGCTCAGCATCTATGGCGAGTGCGTGGTTAGGGCCGATCCGGCCAACTCGCTCGCTTTGGCCGAAAGTGCCGTCGAATCCAGCAATGAGTATAATGCCTTCAAAAGCTTGGCGCCAGCCCTGTCAGGCTGCTTCAACGGGGGGCAAACGTCTTTCAACAAGTTTAATCTGAAAGGCGCGATCTCGGTAAACGTGCTCAGATTGTCCGCGAAAATCAAGGCGTTGCCAGCTGCACCGGTTTCCCGCGATGTAGCGCCGCAAACTTCTGCTGGGGACCCAAATGCCTAAAGTCACCGTAGACGGGATCGAGGTTGAAGTCCCCGCCGGCGCCACCGTGCTGCAGGCGTGCGAGGCGGCTGGCAAGGAAATCCCGCGTTTCTGCTATCACGAGCGGCTGAGCATCGCCGGCAATTGCCGCATGTGCCTGGTCGAGGTGAAGCCGGGGCCGCCCAAGCCGCAGGCGTCGTGCGCGCTGCCCGCCGCCGACAATCAGGAGATCCGCACCGACAGCGCGATGGTGAAGGCCGCGCGCGAGGGCGTGATGGAGTTTTTGCTCATCAACCATCCGCTCGATTGCCCGATCTGCGACCAGGGCGGCGAGTGCGACCTGCAGGACCAGTCGGTCGCCTATGGGCGCGGGCACAGCCGCTATACCGAGAACAAGCGCGCGGTGACCGAGAAATATATGGGCCCCATCGTCAAGACGGTGATGACCCGCTGCATCCAGTGCACCCGCTGCGTGCGCTTTGCCGAGGAAGTGGCGGGCGTGGAGGAGATCGGCGCGATCTATCGCGGCGAGAATATGCAGATCACCAGCTATCTGGAGAAGGCGGTCACCTCCGAGCTCTCCGGCAATGTCGTCGACCTGTGCCCGGTCGGGGCGCTGACGTCGAAGCCCTATGCGTTCGAGGCGCGGCCGTGGGAGCTCAAGAAGACGCTGGCGATCGACGTGATGGACGCGGTCGGCACCAATATCCGCATCGACAGCCGCGGGCGCGGTGTGCTGCGCGCGCTGCCGCGGATCAACGAGGACGTCAACGAGGAATGGGCGCATGACAAGACGCGCCACCATGTCGATGGCCTGTCGCGCCGCCGCCTCGACAAGCCCTATGTCCGCCGTGACGGCAAGCTGATCGAGGCGACATGGGACGAGGCGTTCGGCGCGATCGCGGTGGCCGCCGCCGGGGCGGGGAACAAGGTCGCGGCGATCCATGGCGACCTGCTCGATTGCGAGACGATCTTTGCCGCCAAGGCGCTGGTCAAGTCGTTCGGGTCGGACCTGCTCGAAGGGCGTCAGACCGGCATGGCCTATGACGCGACGAGCATGGCGGCGGTGAACTTCAACACCACCATCGCGGGCGTCGAAGAGGCGGACGTGGTGCTGCTGGTCGGCACCAATTTGCGCTGGGAAGCGCCGCTGGTGAACACGCGCGTGCGCAAGGCGGTGAAGAAGGGCGCGAAGGTCTTTGCGATCGGGCCGGAAGTCGACCTGACTTACAAGGCGACGTGGCTGGGCAATGATCTGGGGCAGCTCGGCAAGCTGCCCAAGGCGGCGGCGGATGCGTTCAAGGATGCCAGGCGGCCGATGGTGATCGTCGGCGGCGCGGCGCTCAAGAACGGGCATGGCGCGGCATTGGCGCTGGCGAAGAAGCTGGATCTGGTTCGTGACGGCTGGAACGGCTTTAACGTGTTGCACATGGCGGCGAGCCGGATGGGCGGGCTGATGCTGGGGTTCGCGTCGAAAGGTGGCATCGCCGATATCGTCGCGGCGGAACCCAAGCTCACCTTCTTCCTCGGGGCGGACGAGGTGGATTTCAGCAAGTTCGCCAATAGCTTCAACGTCTATATCGGCCATCATGGCGACAAGGGCGCGCATGCGGCGGACGTGATCCTGCCGGGCGCGAGCTATGCCGAGAAGCCGGGGACGTATGTGAATCTGGAAGGGCGCGTGCAGCGTGGCGACAAGGCCGTGTTCGCGCCGGGCGACGCGCGCGAGGACTGGACGATCCTGCGCGCGCTGTCGGAGAAGCTGGGCAAGACGCTGCCGTTCGACACGTTCGAACAGCTGCGCGCGGCGATGGTTGCCGATGTGCCGGCGCTGGCGGATGAGGGGCTGGCGAGCTTTGCGTGGAACCCGCCGGCGCTCGACGCCAAGGGTTCGGGCGAGGTGAACTATCCGATCGCCGACTTCTACCTCACCAACGCCATCTGCCGCGCATCGCCGACGATGCAACGCTGTTCGGCCGAACTGGTCCACGGCCAGGATTTCGCGGAGGCGGCGGAGTGATTTCTCATGGGCGATATTGTGCACGCGCTGCTGGAGCGGTTCGCGATTTCGGACAGCAGGCCGGTGCGCGTCGCAGTGACGGTGTTTCTTGCGGCAATCTGCCTCGCGCTGTTGACCATTCCGCTGTGGGCTCGCTTATTCTGATGGATGCCGCATGACCGCCTTCTTCCAGAACACCGTCGGCCTGCCGTTCGAATGGGCGTGGTTCGTCGCGACGATCGCGGGCATCCTGCTGATCGCGCTGCCGCTGATGCTGGCCGTCGCGATGATCATCTATGCCGATCGCAAGATCTGGGCGGCGATGGCGTTGCGGCGCGGGCCGAACGTGGTCGGGCCGCTGGGGCTGCTGCAATCGTTCGCGGACGGGCTCAAGGTCTTCCTGCAGGAAACGATCATCCCGTCGAGCGCCAACAAGGGGCTGTTCCTGCTGGCGCCGATCATCACCTTCACCGTCGCGCTGATCGTGTGGGCGGTGGTGCCGTTCCAGGCGGGCGTGGTGCTGTCGAACATCAATGTCGGGCTGCTCTACATCCTCGCCGCGTCGTCGCTCGGCGTCTATGGCATCATCCTGGCGGGCTGGTCGTCCAACTCGAAATACCCCTTCTATTCGGCGATCCGCGCGGCGGCGCAGATGGTGTCGTATGAGGTCTCGATCGGCTTCGTGCTGATCGCGGTGGTGCTGTGGGCGGGCAGCTTCAACCTCAGCGACATCGTCGACAAGCAGCAGGGCCATGTGCTGGGGCTGCTCAACGGTTTCGGCTTCAACCCGCTGCTGTTCCCGATGGCGGTGGTGTTCCTGATCTCGTCGCTCGCCGAGACGCAGCGCGCGCCGTTCGACCTGACCGAGGCGGAGAGCGAACTGGTCGCGGGATACCAGACCGAATATTCGTCGATGGCGTTCGCGCTCTACTGGCTGGGCGAATATGCCAACGTCATCCTGATGTGCACGCTCAACGCGACGCTGTTCTGGGGCGGGTATCTGCCGCCGATCGACTGGGCGCCGCTGTATCTGGTGCCGGGCATCATCTGGCTGTTCGCCAAGATCCTGTTCTTCTTCTTCGTGTTCAGCTGGGTGAAGGCGACCGTCCCGCGCTATCGCTACGACCAGCTGATGCGGCTGGGCTGGAAGATCTTCCTGCCGCTGTCGCTGATCTTCGTGTTCGTCATTTCCGGTTATCTGATGATCGACCGGGTCGGAGTCCCTTCATGAGCGTCGCCCAACTCGTCCGTTCGTTCACGCTGTGGGAGTTCGTGAAGGCGCATGCCCTGACGCTGAAATATTTCTTCAAGCCTAAGGCGACGATCAACTATCCCTATGAGAAGAACCCGCTCTCGCCCCGTTTCCGTGGCGAGCATGCGTTGCGCCGTTACCCGAACGGCGAGGAACGCTGCATCGCGTGCAAGCTGTGCGAGGCGGTGTGCCCGGCGCTGGCGATCACGATCGAGGCCGAGCCGCGTGACGACGGCAGCCGCCGCACCACGCGCTATGACATCGACATGACCAAGTGCATCTATTGCGGCCTGTGCGCCGAGGCGTGCCCGGTCGATGCGATCGTCGAGGGGCCGAATTTCGAGTTCGCGACCGAAACCCGTGAGGAGCTGATCTATCACAAGGACAAGCTGCTCGCGAATGGCGACCGCTGGGAACGCGCGATCGCCGCGAACCTTGCCGCCGATGCGCCGTACCGTTAAGCGCGTGCCGAGTTTCAGGGGCCATCTCGTGACGTTCATCACACCCAACGTCGTCATTCCCGCGAAGGCGGGAATCCATTCTGGCGATCGTCGCGGATCTTTCGGCATTCAGCGTGAATGGATCCCCGCCTGCGCGGGGATGACGGCTGTGAGGTTGTTGGCAGCATGATCCAGGCCATCGCCTTTTATCTTTTCGCGACGGTGGTGATCCTGTCGGCCGCGATGACGATCACCGCGCGCAATCCGGTGCATTCGGTGCTGTGGCTGATCCTGGCGTTCTTCAACGCCGCCGGCCTGATGGTGCTGGCCGGGGCCGAGTTCATCGCGATGCTGCTCGTCATCGTCTATGTCGGCGCGGTCGCGGTGCTGTTCCTGTTCGTCGTGATGATGCTCGACATCGATTTCGCCGAACTGCGCGCCGGGTTCGTGCGCTATGCCATGTTCGGCTTGGCCATCGCGATCGTGCTGCTGGCCGAAGTGGTGATCGGCGTGGGGGCGTGGAGTGCCGGCGGGGTGGAACTTTCCGCCCGCATCGCGCCGACCGACGCGGGCGGCGCGCTGGGCGGCGTGCCCAATATCAAGGCGATGGGGCTGCTGCTCTACACCCGCTATCTCTATATCTTCGAGGCCGCCGGCTTCGTGCTGCTGGTCGCGATGATCGGCGCGATCGTGCTCACGCATCGCCAGCGCGGCGGGGTGCGAGCGCAGAATGTCTGGCGCCAGATCAGCCGCCGTTCGGAGGATGCCATCCGCAAGGTCAACCAGCCTGCGGGGCAGGGGGTGGAGCTGTGATCGGCCTCACGCATTATCTCGTCGTCAGCGCGGTGCTGTTCACCATGGGGGTGCTCGGCATCTTCATGAACCGCAAGAACCTGATCGTCATCCTGATGGCGATCGAGCTGATCCTGCTGAGCGTGAACCTCAACCTCGTCGCGTTCAGCGCGGCGCTCAATGACCTGGTCGGCCAGATCTTCGCGATGTTCGTGCTGACCGTCGCGGCGGGCGAGGCGGCGATCGGGCTCGCCATTCTGGTCATCTACTTCCGCGGCCGCGGCACGATCTCGGTCGATGACGTCAATCGGATGAAGGGCTGATGTCAGCGATCCATTTCATCGTTTTCCTGCCGCTGATCGCGGCGGCGGTCGCCGGTTTCAGCAACCGCGCGTTCGGCACGACTTTCCCCAAGGTGGTGACGACCGGTGCGCTGTTCATCGCCGCGGCGCTGAGCTGGCCGATCTTCATTTCCTTCATGAGCGGGTCGGCCGAGCCGCATGTCGCGCAGGTCTTCACCTGGATGCGTTCGGGCGATCTCGACGTCAGCTGGGGCCTGCGCGTCGACAGCCTGACGGCGGTGATGCTGGTGGTGGTGACGAGCGTGTCGAGCCTCGTCCACCTCTATAGCTGGTCGTATATGGAGGAGGACCCGGATCAGCCGCGCTTCTTCGCGTACCTCTCACTGTTCACCTTCGCGATGCTGATGCTGGTGACCGCCGACAACCTGCTGCAGATGTTCTTCGGTTGGGAAGGCGTGGGTCTCGCCAGCTATCTGCTGATCGGTTTCTGGTTCAGGAAGCCCAGCGCCAACGCCGCCGCGATCAAGGCGTTCGTGGTCAACCGCGTCGGCGACCTCGGCTTCATGCTCGGTATCTTCGGCGTGTTCCTGGTGTTCGGCACGATCTCGATCCCCGAGATCCTCGAGGCCGCGCCGGGCTATGCCGGCAGCACGATCGGGTTTCTGGGCTATCGTCTCGACACGCTGACGATCCTGTGCCTGCTGCTGTTCGTCGGCGCGATGGGCAAGTCGGCACAGCTCGGCCTGCACACCTGGTTGCCCGACGCGATGGAAGGCCCGACCCCGGTGTCGGCGCTGATCCACGCCGCGACGATGGTGACGGCGGGCGTGTTCATGGTGTGCCGCCTGTCGCCGCTGTTCGAGCAGGCGCCGGTGGCCTTGGGCTTCGTCACCTTCATCGGCGCCGCGACCTGCCTGTTCGCCGCGACGGTCGGCACGACGCAGACCGACATCAAGCGCGTGATCGCCTATTCGACCTGTTCGCAGCTCGGCTACATGTTCTTCGCCGCGGGCGTCGGCATGTACGGCGCGGCGATGTTCCACCTGTTCACCCACGCCTTCTTCAAGGCGCTGCTGTTCCTGGGCGCGGGCTCGGTCATCCATGCGATGCACCACGAGCAGGACATGCGCTATTATGGGGGCTTGCGGAAACACATCCCGGTCACCTTCTGGACGATGCTGGCCGGCACGCTCGCGATCACCGGGGTCGGCATCTACTGGCTGCACGCGGGCTTCGCGGGCTTCCATTCGAAGGACGCGATCCTGGAAGCGGCCTATGCCGCGGGCGGGGCGGGGCAGGGCGCCTTCTGGGTCGGCGTGTTCGCCGCGCTGCTCACCAGCTTCTATTCGTGGCGGCTGATGTTCCTCACCTTCTGGGGCAAGCCGCGCTGGACTCAATCGGAGCATATCCAGCACGCGCTGCATGACTCGCACGGCCACGGCCATGACGATCATGCCCATGATGCGCACGGTCATGACGATCACCACGCGCATGCCGATCATGGCGACGGGACGGGCGGCTATCATCCGCACGAAAGCCCGCTGCCGATGATGATCCCGCTGCTGGTGCTGAGCCTGGGCGCGGTGTTCGCGGGCTTTGCGTTCAACAAGTTCTTCATCCAGCCGGAGAGCGGCGAGATCTTCTGGAAGGGCGCGGTCGCGTTCGACGAGCATCTGGCGCATGCGATGCACGAGGTGCCGCCGTGGGTGAAGCTGTCGGCGAGCATCGTGATGCTGCTCGGCCTGTTCGGGGCGTGGGTGGCGTATATCAAGTCGCCGAGCATCCCGGCGCGCTTCACCGCGACCTTCGGGCTGCTGTACAAGTTCCTGCTCAACAAATGGTATTTCGACGAGCTGTACCATGTGCTGTTCGTGAAGCCCGCCTTCTGGTTCGGCCGCTTCTTCTGGAAGAAGGGCGACGAGGGCACGATCGACCGTTTCGGGCCGAACGGCTCGGCCGCGTTGGTGCGGTTCGGCAGCGTGCTCTCAGGCAAGCTCCAGTCGGGATATGTCTATAGCTATGCGTTCGTCATGCTGATCGGCCTGACCGCAGCCGTTACCTGGGTGATCGCGCGATGAGCGGCATTCTTTCCGTCATGCTCATCGTGCCGCTGCTGGCGGCGGTGGCGTGCCTGTTCGTCGGCGCCAATCAGGCGCGCTGGATCGCGCTGGGTGCGACGCTGGTCGATCTGGTGCTGGGCGGCGTGCTGTGGGCGAATTTCGAGATCGGCGGGCCGCAATGGCAGTTCGTCGAATATGTCCCGCTGTTCGGCCGCTTCGCCTGGGCGCTGGGCATCGACGGGTTCGCGCTGCTGCTGATCCTCTTGAGCGTGTTCCTGATGCCGATCTGCATCGGCGCGAGCTGGGAGGCGATCGAGAAGCGCGTACCCGAATATATGGCCGCGTTCCTGATCACCGAAGTGCTGATGATCGGCACCTTCGCTGCGCAGGATATCTTCCTGTTCTATATGTTCTTCGAAGCCGGCCTGATCCCGATGTTCCTGATCATCGGCATCTGGGGCGGCGCGAACCGCATCTACGCCTCGTACAAATTCTTCCTCTACACACTGCTCGGCTCGCTGCTGATGCTGATCGCGATGATGTATATGAGCATCACCGCCGGCACGACCTCGATCCCCGAGCTGATGGCGTATGACTTCCCGCCGCAGGTGCAGACCTGGTTGTGGCTGGCCTTCTTCGCCAGCTTCGCGGTCAAGATGCCGATGTGGCCGGTGCACACCTGGCTGCCCGACGCGCACGTGCAGGCGCCGACAGCGGGTTCGGTGATCCTGGCGGGCGTGCTGCTGAAGCTCGGCGGCTATGGCTTCCTGCGCTTCTCGCTGCCGATGTTTCCCGAAGCGTCGGCTCAGCTCATCTGGCTGGTGTTCGGCCTGTCGTGCATCGCGGTCGTCGTCACCAGCCTGATCGCGCTGGTGCAGAACGACATGAAGAAGCTGATCGCCTATTCCTCGGTCGCGCACATGGCGATCGTGACGATCGGCCTGTTCACCTTCAACCGGCAGGGGATCGAGGGCGCGATGATGGTGATGCTGGGCCATGGCCTGGTGTCGGGCGCGCTGTTCCTGTGCGTCGGCGTGATCTATGACCGGCTGCACACGCGCGAGATCGATCGTTATGGCGGCCTGGCCGTCAACATGCCGAAATACGCCGTGCTGTTCCTGCTGTTCACCATGGCCTCGGTCGGCCTGCCGGGGACCAGCAACTTCGTCGGCGAGTTGCTGTCGCTTATGGGGGCGTATCAGGTTTCGACCTGGGTGACGCTGATCGCGACGACCGGCATCATCCTGGGTGCGGCGTACATGCTGTACCTCTATCGCCGCGTGGTGTTCGGCGATCTGGTCAAGGACGATGTCAAGGCGATGCCGGACCTGAGCCGGCGCGAGATGGCGCTGCTGGCCCCGCTGGCGGCGGTCACCTTGTGGATGGGCGTCTATCCCGAGAGCTTCCTGGCGCCGATGCGGGGTGACGTCGCGACGCTGCTCGCGCGGATCGAGCGCGCCAAGCCGGCGGGCGACAGCCGGCCGACGCCGGGGAACCCAATCGCGGCGGCCAAGGCCGCCGAGCCCAAAAAGGCCGAACACGGAGCGGCGCACTGATGGATTACGCCGCTCAACTTTCGATGGTGCTGCCCGAGCTGGTGCTTTCGCTCGGCGGGCTGGTGCTGATGCTGGTCGCCGCCTGGGGCGGGCAGGCGGTGTCGCGCGCGGTGAGCTGGGTGTCGGTCGCGGTGCTGCTGGGCGCCGGGATCGCGCTGTTCGGCCCGGCATCGGCCGGCGGCACGGCGTTCGACCGGCTGTACAATGCAGACCTGTTCGCCGCCTTCGCCAAGGTGCTGATCTTCTTCGCCGCCGCGGTCTCGATCGTCATCGCCCCGCGCTTCTTCGCGCGCACCAGCGGCGAGGATCTGCGCCCCGAATATCCGATCCTGATCCTGTTCGCCGCGGCGGGCATGGGCATGATGGTGTCGGCGAACGACCTGCTGACGCTGTATGTCGGGCTGGAGCTGAACAGCCTCGCGTCCTACGTGCTGGCGAGCTTCATGCGCCGCGACGTGCGCTCGGCCGAAGCGGGGCTCAAATATTTCATCCTGGGCTCGCTGGCGTCGGGCATCCTGCTCTATGGCATCAGCCTGGTCTATGGCTTCAGCGGCACGACGATCTTCGACGACATCGCCGCCGCCTATGCCGCCGGCAGCAACACCGGGCTGTTGTTCGGCCTGGTGTTCGTGTTCGCGGGGCTCGCCTTCAAGATGTCGGCGGTGCCGTTCCATATGTGGACGCCGGACGTGTATGAGGGCGCGCCGACCCCCGTGACGACCTTTTTCGCCAGCGCGCCCAAGGTGGCGGCGATGGCGCTGTCGGTGCGTGTCGCGATCGAGGCGATGGGGCCGGTGACCAGCGACTGGCGGCAGATCGTGGTGTTCGCCGCGCTCGCCTCGATTGTGCTCGGTGCGGTCGCGGCGATCGGGCAGGCGAACATCAAGCGGCTGCTGGCCTATTCGTCGATCAACAATGTCGGCTTCGCGCTGATCGGCCTGGCCGCCGGCACCGCCGAGGGCGTGGCGGGGGTGCTGACCTACCTGACCATCTATGTCGTCATGACGCTGGGCAGCTTCCTGGTCGTGTTGCAGATGCGCGATGCGGATGGCCAGCCGGTCGAGACGATCGCGAGCCTTTCCGGCCTGTCGCGCACGCGGCCGCTGCTGGCGTTCGCGCTGGCGATCTTCATGTTCAGCCTGGCGGGCATCCCGCCGCTGTTCGGCTTCTGGGCCAAGTTCGCGGTGTTCGAGGCGGCGGTGAAGGCCGATCTGTTCGCGCTGGCGGCGATCGGCATCGCGGCATCGACGATCGGCGCCTATTATTACCTCAAGATCGTCAAGACGATGTATTTCGACGAGCCTGCCCCGGCCTATGCGCCGGGCGACAGCCGGCTTGAAGGCGGGCTGATCGCGGCGGCGGCGGTGTTCGTCTCGCCGCTCGGCTATCTGCTGATCCCGGTGCTGGGCGCGTGGTCGCTGGCGGCGGCGCGGACGCTGTTCTGAGCAGGCTGAGCGGGATCGACTTGAGCTCAATCCTCCCCCGCAAGGGGGAGGTGGCGCGCGCAGCGCGACGGAGGGGGAGGACACGAGCCCTCACCGTTCCGTCGTCCTCCCCCTCCGTCAGCCTCCGGCTGCCACCTCCCTCTGGCGGGGGAGGATGAAATATGTCCTTTGGTTCCAACATCCGCACCGTCCCGGAAACGGGCTCGACCAACGCCGATATGCTGGCGCTTGCCGTCGCGGGGGCGAGCGAGGGGCGTTGGCTGCGTGCCGAACGCCAGACCGGGGGCAAAGGCCGGCAGGGCAGGGCGTGGGAGTCGCCGTCCGGCAATCTCTACGCCAGCACGCTGGTTCGTCTGCGCCCCAGCGATCCGACCGCCGCGACGCTGGCGCTGGTCACCGCCGTCGCGGTCGAGGAGGCGGTGCGCGTGTTCCTGCCGCGTGGGGGCACGCTCAAATGGCCCAACGACCTGTTGATCGATGGCGCCAAGCTTTCGGGCATCCTGCTCGAACGCACCGGCGACGCGGTGGTGATCGGGATCGGCGTCAACCTGGCGCACCATCCAGAACTGCCGGATCGGCCGGCGACCAGCCTTGCCGCGCATGGCGCACCGGTCGATCCGGGCACCTTTGTCGAGGTGCTGGCCGAAGCCTTTGCCCGCTGGCTTGGCCTGTGGCGCGGTGAGGGGCTCGAACCGGTTCGCCGGCGCTGGCTCGATCGCGCGCATCCCGCCGGCACCGCACTGGCCACTCGCCTGCCTGACGGATCGAGCGTGGACGGCCTGTTCGAAGGGCTGGACGCCGAAGGCGCCCTCATTCTCAAGGAAGCGTCCGGCCGCCGTCGCATCATTCATGCGGGCGACGTCTTCCTGATCTAAATCTTCGTGGCTTCGTGGCTTTGTGCGAGAAAATTTGTTCGCACGAAGACACGAAGCCACGAAGAAGTTGGGGCCGCTATCGCTCGACTTGGGACGGCGGCCGATTGTAGAGGTGCTGCGCACCCGATTTGGAGAAGGCAATGCTGCTCGCCATCGACGCCGGCAACACCAATGTCGTCTTCGCGCTGCTTGAGGGGCGCGAGATCAAGGCGCGCTGGCGCATCGCCACCGATCCGCGCCGCACCGCCGACGAATATGCGGTGTGGCTGAGCCAGCTGCTCAGCCTGGAAGGCTTCGACCGCGCCGATGTGACTGGGGTGATCGTCGGCACCGTCGTCCCGCGCGCGCTGCACAACCTTCAGGTGCTGGCGAGCAAATATTTCAGGACCGAGGCGGTGATCGCGGGCGCGGAGGGCTGGCCGATCCGGCTCGATGTCGAGGAGCCGCAGAGCATGGGCGCCGACCGCGCGCTCAATATCATCGCCGCGCACGACAAGCATGCCGGCGACCTGATCGTCATCGATTTCGGCACCGCGACGACGTTCGAGGTCGCCGATTACAGCGGCGCGTACAAGGGCGGGATCATCGCGCCGGGCATCAACCTGTCGCTCGACGCCCTGGTCAGCGCCGCCGCCAAGCTGCCGCGCGTCGCGATCGAGGCGCCGTCGAGCACCAGCGTGATCGGGCTCAACACCGCCGACCAGATGCATATCGGCATCTATTGGGGCTATATCGCGATGATCGAGGGGCTGATCGCGCGGGTGAAGGCGCAGATCGGCCGCCCGGTGAAGGTGATCGCGACCGGCGGGCTGGCGGTATTGTTCGAGAAGCATACGAATGTGTTCGATGTGATCGAGCCCGATCTGACGATCCAGGGGCTGGCGCTGATGTGGGAGCGGGCACACCGCTGATTGCTTTTCATCGTCATCCCCGCGAAGGCGGGGATCCATTGAGGCAGGCTTCGCGGTTGAGCCGCAACGACAGCGATAATGGGTTCCCGCCTTCGCGGGGATGACAGCTTTGGTTTTGAAGGACTGATGTGACCCCCGGCAACGAACTTCTCTTCCTCGCGCTCGGCGGATCGGGCGAGATCGGCATGAACGTCAATCTTTATGGCTGCCGCGGCAAGTGGATCATGGTCGATTGCGGGGTGATCTTCGGCAATGCCGACTATCCCGGCATCGACCTGATCCTGCCCGACCTGCAGTTCATCGAGGAGCGGCTGGACGACCTGCTCGGCATCGTGCTGACGCATGGGCATGAGGATCATATCGGCGCGTTGCCCTATCTCGCGCTCGACCTCGGCGTGCCGCTCTATGCCACGCCGTTCACCGCCGGGTTGATCCACGGCAAGCTGGACGAGGAAGGCATCGCCGAGCGCGTCGAGCTGAACGTGATCCGCGAGGATGAGCCGTTCGATCTGGGGCCGTTCGGCATCCGCTATGTGCCGCTGGCGCATTCGATTCCGGAAGGGAATGCGGTGCTGATCGACACGCCCTATGGCCGCGTGTTCCACACCGGCGACTGGAAGATCGACGAGACGCCGGTGATGGGCTCGGCCTCGACCGCGCAGGAGCTGAGCGAGATCGGCGATAGCGGCGTGCTGGCGCTGGTGTGCGATTCGACCAATGTGTTCAATCCCGAGGCGTCGGGTTCCGAGCAGGAGGTGCGCGAGGGGCTCGACCAGGTGATCGCGCAGGCCAGGGGCCGCGTGCTCGTCACGACCTTCGCGTCGAACGCGGCGCGGCTGCAGACGCTGGGGCGGGCGGCGAAGGACACCGGGCGCGCGATGTGCGTCGCGGGCCGCTCGCTCGACCGCATCCTGCGCGTCGCCCGGGCGACCGGCTATCTGCGCGATTTTCCCGAGACGGTCGATTTCGACACCGCGATGACGCTGCCGCGCGACAAGGTGATGATCGTCGCGACCGGCGGGCAGGGCGAGCCGCGCGCCGCGCTGGCGCGGATCGCGGAAGGCGCGCACCCGCTCAAGCTCGATGCCGGCGACCGCGTGATCTTCTCGTCCAAGCAGATCCCGGGCAACGAGATGGCGATCGGCCGGATCATGAACGCGCTGTCGGCCAAGGGGGTCGAGATGGTCACCGACCGGCAGGCCTTCGTCCATGTTTCGGGCCATCCGGGGCGGCCGGAACTGGCCGAGATGTACCGCTGGATCCGGCCCGAGATCCTCGTCCCCGTGCATGGCGAGATGCGGCACATGGCCGAGCAGGCGCGCTTCGGCCTGGCGCAGGGCATCGCGCGGGCGGTGGTGCAGGGCAATGGCGAGATCGTCCGCCTGGCGCCGAACGGGCCGGAGAAGCTCGGCTTCGCGCCCGCCGGGCGGCTGGTGCTCGACGGCGACGTGATCCTGCCGGCGGACGGATCGACGATCAACGAGCGGCGCAAGCTGGGCCTCTATGGCCAGATGTCGGTCGCGGTCGCGCTGCGCGCCGACGGCAGCGTCGCGGGCGCGCCCGAGGTGCGCATCCAGGGCGTGCCGGTCGAGGAAGACCGTCAGCCGTTCCTCGATGAAGCCTGCGACGCCGCCGCGCAGGCCGCCGCGGCCGGCGGCAAGGACCGCGAGAAGACGCGCGAGGCGGTGCGCCTGGCCACCCGCCGCGTCGCGGTCAAATGGACCGGCAAGAAGCCGGTGGTCGATGTGATGCTGATCGAGGTCTGAGGGGAATCGAGATGTGGTGGGGCAGCGCGCTCGCGATCTATTTCCTGTTCTGGTTCCTGGCGCTGTTCCTGGTGCTGCCCTTTTCGGCGCGCACCAGCGTCGAGGCCGGCGAGCCGCTCGTCCCCGGCCAGGCCGAAAGCGCGCCGCACCGCTTCTCCGTCGCGCAGGTCGCGTTGCGCACCACTCTCGTCGCGACGGTGTTGTTCGGCGCGTTCTACCTCAACTATGTCAACGGCTGGATCACCGCCGACATGCTCGATTACTGGAATTGAGTGTTCCCCTGCGAAAAGCAGGGGCGCAGGATCACGAGCGGTGCGCTCTGGGCTCTGGGGCCCTGCTTTCGCAGGGGAACTTGCCCCTTCGGTCAAGGTCTCTCCGGCTCATTTCACCATCGGTTCGCCCGGCTTGAACTTGGCGTTCTCCGCCTGCGCCCGGCTGTAGGCGTATCGCTCGTCTGCCTTCTTGAACTTGGCCGAGGCTTCGTCGAACGACTTGATCGCCTCGCCCTGGATCTGGCCCATATTGGCGACCATATAGCCCGACATCGCGTCAGAGATCCGGGCATAGTCGAATGCGCGGCCGTCGAGGCGCGCGTCGATCTGTTCGTCCATCGATGCGCGGCCGATCACGGCATATTGATCCGCGCCCTTGATCGCGAACCCCTTGCCCAGCGCCTTTTCGGCCGCGTCGCTCATCTCGAAGCTGGTCGAGACGCGCGTCTGCCTGTCGCCGACCGGGGTGATGCCGACGCTGTATTTCGCGACCTGGACGCCATTGGCGTGGAAATACCAGACCATCGACTTTTCCGGCTCGCCGCCGCGCGTCACCGATCCGCCGCGCTGATGATAGACCATCTTGTCGAAGGCGGACGGCAGCGGGCTCGATTCGACGATGCGATAGACCTCGGCGGCGGGCCGGTCATAGGTTTCGCCCGATTTCAGCGGTCCGTGGAAATAGATCCCGGCCGCAAGCGCCGCGGCGGCGCCGCCGAACATCAATTCCTTCATCATCAGCCCCCGATGGTTGCAAGAGAGGCGTTAGCCGATGGGCGTCAATCGATAGCCAATGAGAATGACTAACGGCGCGTTAGCCGAACCTGGCACGCCATCCGCTCAGATCTCGTCGATCATCCCGGCCAGCGTGTCGAGGCAGGCATGGGCGAGCAGCTTGCACCGCGCCGGCGACCAGCCGAACTCGGGGTCGGGGCTGGGGTCGTGGTCCTTGAACGGCATTTCCAGCGTCATCGCCACCGCGCCGAACCGCTCGGCCAGCTGGTTGGTCGACATCGACAGGTTGGCGCGGCCGGGCGCCGCCTTTTCATAGCCCTGTTCGAGCTGGAACAGCGGCGTCGCGGCGGCGAGGCGGCGGCCATATTCGGTGAATTTGCCGCCCTGGGCATCGGTCCAGCCCGGAATCCCCTCGAACCCGGCGAGGAAATTGGCGGGGATCGCTTCGTCGCCATGCACGTCCATCGCGAAATCGACGCCGGTTTCGTCCATCGCGGCGCGAACGTGATAGACTTCGGGGCTCTGCTCAAGCGTCGGCGCATGCCATTCGCGGTTGAGGTTCACGCCGGCGGCGTTGGTGCGCAGATGGCCGCGAAAGCTGCCGTCCGGGTTCATGTTGGGAACGATGTGGAACGTCGCCGCCGCGCGCAGCCGAAGGGCGGCGGGATCGTTGGGATCGGTCAGCTTTTCCAGCGCGCCCTCGATCCACCATTCGGCCATCGCTTCGCCGGGATGCTGGCGCGCATAAAGCCACACCTGGCGGCCGCCGTCGCCCAGCGTCAACAGGTCGAGCGCCCGTCCGTCCAGCGTGCGGCCCAGCTCGCGATGCGCCACCCCCGGCCTTGCCGCGATGCGCGCGATCAGGTCCTGATGCCGTTCCATGCTGTAAGGCGCGAAATAGGCGAACCAGGCGATGTCGCCGGTAAAATCGTGGCTGAACGAGAAGACGCCATCCTCGTAATGCCCGTCGGTCAGCCACCACGCCGCGCGATCGGTGCTGACGCGCGCGCGATAGCCGGGCCAGCCGAACGCATAGGCGGCCTGGCCGGCGTTGAGGATGCGAAAGGTCAGCCGCCGCCCGCGCGCGCCGGCGACGCGGAAATGAAACCATTGGAAGAAGTCCGACTGACGGTCCGGCACGATCTCCAGATCGACGCGGTCGCCCTCGATGCCGATCAGTCGGATATTGCCGCTGTCGAACGCGGCATTCACATGGATGGTCATTTCACCTGAATAGTGATGCCCGACTGCCCCGGAAACCCCTTGAACAGCGCCGCCGCCATGCGGCCCGCGCCGTCGATCGGCTGCGCGCCGGGCTGGCCTTCCAGCGTCTCGGCGAGCGCGCGGCCTTCCCAGATCATCGTGTTGTCGCCGCGCCGGCGCAGCTGCACGGTGAGTTCGCTGGCATAGACGGTGCGCGTCTTGCCGCCCACGCCGAAGCTGGCGCCGCCGCCCACCCCGACATTGCCGCCAAAGCCGCCGCCGCCCACCCCGATCGTCAGCGGCGGGCGCGTGCGGATCTGGCCGCGATCGATGCGGCTGAACCCCACTGCGGCGATATAGTCGGCGCGCGCGGCGTCCGGCGCCGGGGTAAAGCCCAGCCGCGCCATCTCGGCCGCGACCGCATCGGCATACAGCGCGAATTGCGGGCCGCCCTGCGCCGGGGCCTGCGGCGCGATCGCGACCGTGCCGGCGGGGATCGGCTGCGACAGGTGATAGCGCACGACGTCCACCGGCGCGGTGCGGCTGGCCGTGGTCGAACAGCCGGCGGCCAGCATGGCGGCGGCGATGGCGATCAGCGCGCGGGTCTTCATCGGAACCTCCTCCTGCCGATCGGAACGAACGGCTCACCGTCATCAACATCGTTACGCCGCCGCCGGTTCCGTGCAAGCCGGATCGTGAACGCGGGCGCGAAATCGTCGCGCGCTTCCTTGACTTCGCCCGGACTCGCATCTAGGCGGGCGCCTCTTTCCGGCACTGCCAAGCAAACGAGATACGAGACGGGTCATGAAGATCGTCAACAGCCTGAAGTCGCTCAAGGGGCGGCACCGTGACAACCGCGTGATCCGTCGCCGCGGCCGCGTCTATGTCATCAACAAGACCCAGCGCCGCTTCAAGGCCCGCCAGGGCTGAAAAAAGGCGCGACGCCGTGGGGCAGCCGACCGCCGTTATCTTCGATATCGGCAACGTCCTGTTCCACTGGCATCCGCGCTTCCTGTACGAGCGCCTGATCGCGGACGATCGGGCGCTCGATGCGTTTCTGGCGGAGGTCGTCACGCTGGAATGGCATTTCCAGCATGACGAGGGGCGCGATTTCGCCGACACCTCGGCCGAGCTGATCGCGCGCCATCCGCACCATGCCGAGCTGATCGCCGCCTGGGGCCCGCGCTTTGGCGAGAGCATCGGCGATCCCGTGGCGGGCATGCACGAACTGGTCGCCCAGCTGGACGCGGCGGGCGTGCCGCTGTTCGCGATCACCAATTTCAGCCATGAATTCTTTCCGCCGTTCCGCGCGCAATGGCCCGGCCTGTTCGACCGGTTCCGCGATATCGTGGTGTCGGGCGAAGAACGGCTGGTGAAGCCCGATGCCGCGATCTACCGGCTGGCGCTCGACCGGTTCGGGTTGCGCGCGGACGAGGCGGTGTTCATCGACGACAATGCCGCCAATGTCGCGGGCGCACGGGCACTGGGCATCCGATCGATCCTGTTCACCGACGCGGTATCCGCCCGCGCGGCGCTGACGGCCGCCGGGCTGATCTGATTTCCTGAAGGAAGAGCGACAGGCCCCGAAAAGATTGTAGGCCCGGAAGCGTCACCGGGGGGGGAGGGGTTGACGCATCCGGGCCCATGTCTTGGATCGCGAGAGCGGGGGGGCAAAAGGTCACGATCCGAAGAGCACAACGCCGACCTTGATCCCCGGTTCCAACCCGAACGCACTTTTTTTGAAATTTTTTTTCGGATGCGCGCGTTCAGATCCGTCCGGTGGTCGCGATCTGCAGCTCGAACGCGCCGACCAGCGGATCGTGGTGCAGGCGCGAGCGCAGCTGGCGGACCAGCCCACCGATCACCCGGCCATAGCGGCTGTCGTTGAGCCGGGTGAACTCGGCGCTTTCGACCAGCGCCGGCGAGCTGATGCGCAGCGTGGCGCGATCGGCCTCGTCCGCCGCCTCATCGAGCGAGATCCGCACCTGCGCCGCCGGGCTGCAGCTCATCGCCAGCTCGACGATCTCGGTGATGAGGAAGGCGATGGCGACCGCATTGTCCTGCGACACCAGCAGCGGTGCGAGGTCGAGCACGATGCCGATCGGCTGATCCTCAGGCGCGGTGGCGCGGATGTTCGACGCCAGCTCGCCGATCACCGGGCGCAGCTCGATCCCGCGCGTTTCCTCGAACCCGGCATAATGGTGCCGGTGCACCACCGCCAGCGAATCGACGCGGCGCTGGATCGAGGCATAGGCGGCCAGGGCCTCAGGCGTCCGCGCGCCGCGCGCGTGGAAGTTGATGAGGCTGGCGATCACCTGCAGATTGTTCTTGACGCGATGATGCACCTCGCGCGTCAGCTTGGTCTGGCGCGACAGGCCCTCGGCCAGGTCGGCCTCATGCGCCTGGACGGTGCGACTGATCTGGCGGAACGTGTCGCCCAGCGCCCGGATCTCCTGCGCCGGGATGTCGCTGCCCGCGACCGGATCGATCAATTCGCCGGGCTGATAGGCGCCGACCGTGGTGCGCAGGCGGCGCAACGGACGGATCAGCAGCCGGTCGACCACGAACCAGGCGATGCCGGCGGCAAAGATCCACATCACGAACGGCAGCAGCGCGGCCAGGATCATCGACGAGGTGATCGGCGCGCTGGCGATGCTCATGCGCAGCGCCAGCGTCTGCACCCCGATCGCCACCTGCTGCGTTTCGCGCCGGCCGAGCAGGCCGCCGCCGGAAAAGCCGCGCAGATCGAGCGCCTGGTCGCCACTCGTCAGGCTGATGCCGTAATCGCCGGCCATCGCGCTGGGCTCGGCCGAAGCCGCCAGGAACGCGATCGGGAAGGTCGCGCGGGCGGTGTGGCCGGTCATGCCGGCGACCTCGATCTGGATGCCGCGACCGGCGATCAGCCGGATGTCGGATTCGCCGGGAACCGCCGGTCCGGTCCGCACCGACGCGACCGGCGTGCCGCACAGCAGGCGGCCGTTCGGATCGATCATCGCATAGCGGATGCCGCTCGCCGCCTGCGGTTCGAACACGCCGGCCAGCCGGCTGCAATTGGGGGCCTGGCCCGGCATGGCGGGCAGCGCGCCGCGCAGCTCGCGCAGTTCATAGGCGATCTCGCTGCGCAGCGAACGCGCCGACTCCTCGATCGCGATGCGCAGCCGCGCGCGCACCTCCTGATCGGCGATGCGCGTGGTCTGGAGCGAGGCGAAGAACGCGATCAGCGCGAGCGGCAACAGCGCGCCGCTGAGGATCAGCAGCACCTTTGCCCCGGTGGGCATCCGCGCCAGCGCACCCATCGGCGCGAACCGGCCTGATTTCCTGTCGTCAGCGTCGAGATCGGGACTGGATATGCCGGGACTGGCCATCAGGCCATCGGTCAGTCGAGCTTGCGCAGCAGGTTCAGCAAGTCGTCGGGTACCTGTTCGTCGACGGCATCGCTGTAGACACGGCGCAGCGCATCGCCGATGTTGCGGTCCTTACGCGCGTTCATACTGCCGCCCGTCCGCTCCAGCGGCTCCTTTTTCTTTTCATCGGCCGAACGCACTTCGTCCCCCTGACAGCCCCGGGAAATGGGCGATGCACAAAAAATCCGGGAGCCGCAAGTTCCCGGAAGCGTGAAGGTCGTACTTCAGCGCCTGGCGGATGAAACCATTTCACACTTCGTTTGTTCCACAGGCGATGCGATTTCCGGGGAGGGGCCATTCTTCGGGACCGCAGCACTTGAAATGCAGCGGCGGCGCCAGCATCAAGGGCGTCGTACCGGAGGAGAAACGATCACAATGTCGCTTGGACAGCAGCTTGCGCCCCATCTTCCCTTCCTGCGCCGCTATGGCCGCGCGCTGACCGGGAGCCAGAGCGAGGGCGACCGCTATGTCCGCGCGACGCTGGAAGCGATCGTCGCGGCGCCCGAGGAATTCCCGCGCGACGTCGATCCGCGGCTCGGCCTCTATCGCACCTTCCAGGCGATCTGGGGCTCGACCCATCTCGACGACCGCGCCGACGAGGGCGATCCGCTGAACGAGGGCGAGGCGATCGCGCGCGCGCGGCTCGCCCGGCTCGCGCCGCGTTCGCGCCAGGCGCTGCTGCTGACGGCGATGGAGGGCTTCACCAGCGAGGATGCCGCCTATCTGCTCGAGGATACGGCGGAATCGGTCGACGGACTGGTGGCCGAGGCGCTGTCGGAGATCGACAAGCAGACCCGCGCGCGCGTGCTCATCATCGAGGACGAGCCGTTGATCGCGATGGATCTGGAAACGATCGTGCGCGACCAGGGACATGACGTCACCGGCGTCGCGGTGACCCGCGACGAGGCGGTGGCGCTGGCGCTGGAGGACCGGCCGGGCCTGGTGCTCGCCGACATCCAGCTCGCCGACGACAGTTCGGGCATCGATGCGGTCAAGGATATCCTGGCCCAGTTCAGCGTGCCGGTGATCTTCATCACCGCCTTCCCCGAGCGGCTGCTGACCGGCGAGCGGCCGGAGCCGACCTTCCTCATCACCAAGCCGTTCCAGCGGTCGACGGTGAAGGCGGCGATCAGCCAGGCACTGTTCTTCGACGAGACGACCGTTCCGGTGGGGTGAGCCTGATTCGCGCCACCCTCCGCGGCTTCCAGCGATCGAAGATCATTGGACAGGCCACGAAGGGCGGTGCGGTTGCCGGTTCATGCCGATGACCGACGATAGGTTCCATTTCTTTCGGACCCAAAACGGTTTTCGCGGGTTGATGCGGCATGGCTGACCAGAACGAACCCCAGCACATCTCGACCGAAGATGCGCGTGCCGGCGCCACGCCGCACATGACCCGCTATATCCTGGCGATCTCGCTGGTCGCGATCATCGTCATCTACGCCGTCTACCTGCTTCTTTGATATCCAGGGGATTGGCGGATGAAGCCGGCGCAACTATCTGAACCGGTACGCGCTCGTGCGGCCACAGACGAACGGACCCGAATGACCGACAGCGACCAGGAAGGCGAGGGCGAGACGCCGCCCGCCGAGCATGTCTCGCTCTCCGACCCGGAGTTCAAGCAACAGCTGGCGACGGTGATCCCGCATCTGCGCGCGTTCGGGCGCTCGCTGTCGGGCAGCCGCGACCTGGCCGACGACCTGGTCCAGGAAACGCTGCTCAAGGCATGGGCGGCGCGCAAGCGGTTCCAGGCCGGCACCAACATGCGCGCCTGGACCTTCATCATCCTGCGCAACCTGTATCTGAGCCAGATGCGCCGTGCGCGGTTCAAGGGCGAGTGGGACGATCTGGTCGCCGACCGGCTGCTCGCCGCCCCGGCGTCGCAGGACAAGCATGTCGATCTGGCCGACATGCAGCGCGCATTGCTGCACCTGCCGCAGCCGCAGCGCGAGGCGCTGATCCTGGTCGGCGCGGGCGGGTTCGCCTATGAGGAAGCGGCCGAAATCTGTGGCGTCGCGGTCGGCACGATCAAGAGCCGGGTGGCGCGCGGGCGCGTCGCGCTGGAAGGGCTGATGACCGACGGTCAGCTTCCTTCGCGCCGCGACGACCAGAGTGACGGGCGCAGCGCGCTCGACACGATCATGGACGAGGTGGACGAATTGAGCCGCGACCGCTGAACGTGCGGCGCCGCGTTCAGGCGTCGCGGCTGGTCGCGGGCCTGCCGTTGATCCGGCGCAACAGCAGCAGCATGTCGTCAGGCACGCCCAGGTCGCGCGCATAGGCGTCGCGCAGCACCGTACCGATCGCGTCCGACGTGCGCGGCAATTCGACGCGATAGCCGTTTTCGGGTCCGGTATATCCGTTCGAGGGCAGGTGACGTGCCATACCGGTTCAACGAAACATCGCGCGTTTTGTTGCTTGACAGAGTCGTTTGACTGGCCCTGACCGAAATCGATGGAGATGACGACAAGTGCGCAGGACGCGATCGATCGGGCGCTGGAACGGGCGCACGACCAGTCGCCGTTCCTGGCCAATCTGATCGCGCGTGAGGCGGAAACGGTGGCGCGGATCGGCACGGCGATGGCCGATCCGGTCGCGGCGGCGCGGATCGGCGATCCCGCATTGCCGGTTCCCCGGCGGATGCGGATCGAACGGCGGCGGCTGGCGCTCATCACCGCGATCGGCGATCTTGCGGGCCTGCTCGATTTCCGCACCGTGACGCGCGCGCTGTCCGATTTCGCCGACCATGCGCTCGATACGGCGATCGCCGCCGCCATCGCCGAACGCGCGCCCGATGCCGGGACGGCGGGCTTCACCGCGATCGCGCTGGGCAAGCAGGGCAGCCGCGAGCTCAACTATTCGTCCGACATCGATCCGATCCTGCTGTTCGATCCGGCGACGCTGCCGCACCGCGAGCGCGAGGCGGTGGAGGAAGCGGCGGTGCGCATCGGGCGGCGCGTGGTCGAACTGCTGCAGGCGCGCGATGCCGACGGCTATGTCGTGCGGATCGACCTGCGGCTGCGCCCCTCGCCCGAGGTGACGCCGATCGTGCTGCCCGCCGAAGCGGCGATCGGCTATTATGAATCGCAGGCGGTGGCGTGGGAACGCGCCGCGTTCATCCGCGCGCGCGCGGCGGCGGGCGACCGGGCGCTGGGCCAGGATTTCCTCGACACGATCCGCCCGTTCGTGTGGCGGCGCGCGCTCGATTACGGCACGATCCGGGAGATTCGCGGCATCTCGCGCCGGATCCGCGATCACCATGCGCAGGGCCAGGCATTCGGCGCGGGTTACGATCTCAAGCGCGGGCGCGGAGGCATTCGCGAGGTCGAGTTCTTCGCCCAGATCCACCAGCTGATTCATGGCGGCCGCGATCCGGCGTTGCGCGCGCCTGCCACGCTCGATGCGCTCGACGCGCTGGCGGCGGCCGGACGGATCGATCGGCACGAGGCCGCGGCGCTGGCCGACGCCTATATCCTGCTGCGCACGATCGAGCATCGCGTGCAGATGATCGACGATCGCCAGACGCACCAGCTGCCCCAGGGCGAGGCGCTCGATCGCGTCGCGCGGCTGCATGGGCTGAACGACGGCGCAGCGCTGCTCGATCTGCTGGCGCCGCATGTCGAGCGGGTCGGGCGGATCTATGACGCGCTCGATGGCGGCGGTGACGTGCACGCCGTCGCGGCGAGCGGGATCGAGCAATCGCTGGCGCGGGCGGGGTTCGAGGATGTCGCGGGCGCGGCGCGGCTGATCGAAAGCTGGCGCGGCGCGCGCTATCCGGCATTGCGCAGCGCCCCGGCGCGCGCGGCGCTGGAGGCGGTGCTGCCCGCGCTGCTCGCCGCGTTCGGCGAGGCGCCCGATCCGGCGCGCGCGCTGGCGCGGCTCGACACGATCCTTTCGCGCCTGCCCAGCGCGCTCAACCTGTTCCACCTGCTGGAAGCGCGGCCGGCGCTCGCCCGGCTGCTCAGCACGATCCTGTGCCACGCGCCGACGCTGGCCGAGGCGCTGGCGCGGCGCGTCGAGCTGATCGACGGGCTGATCGACGCCACCGCGCTGGCCCCGGTCGGCAGCGTGGCGGAGCTCGCCGCGCAGATGCGGATGCGCGAGGCGGGCGACGATTATCAGCGGCTGCTCGATCATGTGCGCAAGCTGGTGGGCGAGAAGCGGTTCGCGCTCGGCGCGCAGATCGTCGCCGGGGCGAGCGACCCGCTCGACGTGTCGGCGGGCTATGCGCGTATCGCGCAGGCGGCGCTGGAGGTGCTGGCGGGCGCGGCGATCGACGAGTTCGCGGTGCGCCACGGCCGCGTGCCGGACAGCGAACTGGTGATCCTGGCGCTCGGGCGGTTCGGCGGCGGGGCGCTGACGCATGCGTCCGACCTCGACCTGATCTTTCTGTTCACCGGCGATCATCTGAGCGAATCGGATGGGGAGAAGCCGCTGGGCGCCGTCACCTACTACAACCGGCTGGCGCAGCGGGTGATCGCCGCGCTGTCGGTCCCCACCGCCGCCGGGGCGCTGTATGAGGTCGACACGCGGCTGCGGCCGTCGGGCGCGCAGGGGCCGCTGGTGGTGTCGCTCGACGGGTTCGCGAAATATCAGCGCGAGGATGCGTGGACGTGGGAGCATATGGCGCTGACCCGCGCGCGGCCGGTGTTCGGATCGGTGTCGGCGCGCGCCGCCGTGCAGCGCGTGATCGACGAGGTGCTGGCCGGCGACCGTCCGCCGCGCGACATCCTCGCCGATGCGCGGCGGATGCGTGACGAGATGGCGGCGCACAAGCCGCCCAAGGGGCCGCTCGACGCCAAATTGCTGCCGGGCGGGCTGGTCGATCTGGAATTTGCGGTGCATGCGCGGCAATTGGTGCATCGCACCGGATTCGATCCGAATCTGGGCCGGGCGATCGCGGCGCTGGCAGGGCAGGGGCTGCTGCCCGCCGGGCTCGACGCGGCGCATGATTTCCTCACGCGGCTGCTGGTGACGCTCCGCCTCGTCGCGCCCGATGCGCAGCCCCCGGCCGGGGCGAGCGAACCGGTCGTCGCGCACGCCGTCGGCGCCGCCGCGTGGGAGGAGGTGCTTGCCTCGCTCGATCGCCATCGGCAGGACGTGACGCGGGCCTGGGCGCAAGCGGGGGAATGAGCGATGCCGATCGAATTGGGGGATATGATCCCCGCCGTCGAACTGCTGGACAGCGAGGATGCGGCGTTCGCCCTCGATCGTTATGCCGGCGCGCCGTTCGTCCTCTATTTCTATCCCAGGGACGATACGGCGGGCTGCACGCGCGAGGCGCGGGAATTCAGCGCGGCCAAGGCCGATTTCACGGCGGCAGGCGCGCAATTGCTGGGCGTTTCGCGCGACGGCGGGGGCAGGCACCGCAAATTCGCCGCCAAATATGATCTCACCGTGCCGCTGGCGACCGATGCCGACGGGACGGTGCTCGCAGCGTTCGGCAGCTGGGTCGAAAAGACGCTGTACGGCAAGAAATACATGGGGATCGACCGGTCGACCTTTCTGTTCGATGCCGGCGGGCGGCTGGTGCGCATCTGGCGCAAGGTGCGGGTGCCGGGCCATGTCGACGAGGTGCTGGCCGCGGTGAAGGCGCTGGGCTGAACGATGGACAGCGTGGCGCGGGCGGTGCGCGCGGTGCTGCTGACCGCCGATCCGATCGCGAAGGTGAAGGCCGCGCGGCGGGTGGCGCGCGACTGGCGGCTGGGGCGGCTGGCGCATGGCTTCGACATCGCCATGCCCGAGCGCCCGGCACGGCCCGCGCGGCCGCCCTTGCTGCCGCCCGGCCGCATGCCCCGGCGCGGGCGCGGCGGATCGGAACGCGGGCGGATCGCGCTGATCCACGCGCTGGCGCATATCGAATTTGCGGCGATCGACCTGGCGCTGGACATGGCGGGCCGGTTCGGCGCGCAATTCGATCGCGGCTTCATCGACGACTGGCTGAAGGTGGCGGCGGACGAGGCGATGCACTTCGCGCTGCTCGACCGGCGGCTGCGACAGCTGGGCAGCCACTATGGCGCGCTGCCCGCCCATGCCGGATTGTGGGAAGCGGCGGCGGCGACCGCGCACGACGTCACCGCGCGGCTGGCGGTGGTGCCGATGGTGCTGGAGGCGCGCGGCCTCGACGTGACGCCCGCCACGATCGCGCGGTTCGAGGCCGCGGGCGACGGCGCGACCGCCCGCATCCTCGCGCGGATCCTTGCCGACGAGATCGGGCATGTCGCCACCGGCACGCGCTGGTTCGAATCATGCTGCGCGGCGGCCGGCGTCACGCCGCAGACGCAGTGGCGGATGCTGCTCGCGCGTCATTTCGGCGGTGCGGTTAAGCCGCCGTTCAACGACTCGGCGCGCGAGTCAGCCGGTCTGACGCGGGAATATTACGCGCCTCTTGCGGTGTCGTGAGCCTGCGGTTCTAACCAAATCAGTCAGATGCGGTGGGGCTGCATCCGTTTTGGTTCAACGAAGGGCGTGTGCCGGCTGGCGCGTGTCTGTGGTCGCCGGGGACACATGGTAGCACCTGTATCGAACGCGAAGCTGGCACGACGGTTCCGCAACTTCTTCGTCACCCGCGATTTCATCCTGCATGACGGCCGCGACCTGCGCCGCTTCAGCATCGCCGGCCGCACCCAGGCGCTGGTCGCCGGGATCGCCGCGATCACCATGACCTTTTCCGCCTATGGCGTGGCGCAGGCCGCCGCCGGGGCCATTTCGGCGAGCGGTATCGCCGGCGTCGCCACGCCCGAAGCGCGGCTGGCCACCATGCAGGCCGAGATCGCGCAGATGGAGGCCGATGTCGCGGCGGTGAAGCAGGCCGCGCTGCGCCACGCCGCGCGCGTCGAACAGCGTCAGAAGATCATCAATGGCGTGCTGAGCGGCGCGGGATCGCCCGACGATGTCGGCGCGCCGCTGCCCGCCGCCGCCGCCAGCAACGACATGGCGCGTGAGGTGCTCGCCCCGCTGCGCAAGGTCGAGGCGGGGCAGGCCCGGCTCGCCGCCCGGGCGCAGCGCGTCGCGCAGCTGCGCCTGACGCTGACCGAACGCCATCTGCGCAGCCTGGGCGTGCGCCCGGCGCGATATGTGCAGGGCGGTCTCGTCGAAGGTGGCAGGGGCGGCCCGTTCGAAGCCGCTCCGGCCGATGGCGCCGCGGCGGAGGCCGGCGCCGACGCGCAATTCCGTTCGCTGTTCCAGACCTGGCAGAAGCTCGACGTGCTCGAGCAGACGGTGATCGCGATCCCGTCGATGCAGCCGGTCGAGAGCGTCAAGCTGACCAGCAGCTTCGGCGTCCGTTCCGATCCCTTTCACGGCAGTGCGGCGATGCACGCCGGCGTCGATATTCCGGGGCCGCAGGGCACGCCGATCTATGCCACCGCCGATGGCGTGGTCGGGCGTTCGGGCCGGTTCGGCGGTTATGGCAACCTCGTCACCGTCAATCACGGCAAGGGGATCGAGACGCGCTATGGCCACCTTTCGAAGATCCTGGTCGCCGCCAACACCCGTGTCCGTCGCGGCCAGCTGATCGGCCTGATGGGCTCGACCGGCCGTTCGACCGGCAGCCATCTTCATTACGAGGTGCGCATCGACGGCGCGGCGGTCAACCCGATGCCGTTCATGCAGAATGCCAATGTGCTCGACCAGATCCAGGAACGCGCCGCGCGCGTGCAGCTGACCGCCTCGACCGGCGGGAACTGACCTTACCGCTTACCGGAGAGGAGGGCCGCCCACACGCATGGGTGGCCCATTTTCTTGGGCGTCCGCGTTGCACGTTGGTTGCGCGCCCGGCGCGGTGGCCCTATCTCCACGCCATGGCAAGCGCGCTTTCCCACGATATCGCCCTGACCCCCGCGGCGGCCGCGCGCGTCGCGGCGATCGCCGCCAAACAGGGCAAGGCGGCGCTGTTGCGGCTGTCGGTCGAAGGCGGCGGCTGTTCGGGGTTCCAGTACAAGTTCGAACTGGCCGATGCGGCGGCGGGCGATGACGCGGTGGCGCAGACCGACGGCGTCCGCCTGGTGGTCGATCCCGTCAGCCTGGATCTGGTGCGCGGCGCCAGCGTCGATTTCGTCGAATCGCTGGGCGGCGCGGCGTTTCGCGTGACCAATCCGCAGGCGGCTTCGGGCTGTGGCTGCGGCACCAGCTTTTCGGTCTGAACCGCGTTGAAGATCGTCAGCTATAATGTGAACGGGATCAAGGCGCGCCTGCCGCGCCTGCTGGAATATCTGGCCGAACAGCAGCCGGATATCGTCTGCCTGCAGGAACTCAAATCCGCCGATGAGGGCTTTCCCGAGCGTGATATTCGCGACGCCGGCTATGGCGCGGTGTGGCATGGGCAAAAGGGGTTCAACGGCGTCGCGATCCTTGCCAGGGGCACCGATCCGGTCGAACGCAAGCGTGGCCTGGAAGGCGAGCCGGAGGACGAGCACAGCCGTTATATCGAGGCCGAGGTGAACGGGGTGACGATCGCCTCGATCTATCTGCCCAACGGCAATCCGGTGCCCGGCCCCAAATTCGACTACAAGCTGCGCTGGATCGCCCGATTGTCGGCGCATGCCCGCACGCTGCTGGCGGAGGAGCGGCCGGTGGTGCTGGCCGGCGATTACAACGTCATTCCCAATGACGACGATGTGTTTTCGGTGCGGGCGATGGCCGACGACGCGCTGATGCAGCCCGAATCGCGCCAGGGCTATCGCGCGCTGTTGGCGCAGGGCTGGACCGACGCGCTGCGCACGCGTTTTCCGGCGGGGCGGGTATGGACCTTCTGGGACTATCAGGCCGGCGCGTGGCAGCGTGACGCGGGCTTTCGCATCGACCATCTGCTGCTCAGCCCGCAGGCCGCCGACCGGCTGGCCGGGGCGGGCGTCGACAAGGACTATCGCGGCCGCGAAAAGGCCAGCGACCATGCGCCGACCTGGGTGCGGCTGCGCGGCTGAGGCTTGCCGATGGTTGGGAAATCCCGCCAATCATCGGTGAGGGATCTTGCCAGGATCGCGATTGAAACCGGCCAAGTATCTGAAATCAAAAGATCGAACCGTTTGGCACGCCTGATGCACTAACGCAGGCATGGGCGGACGGACGGGCGCGATACCCGCTTCTGGCCCAGGTGCAGAAGAGGAGCTGTCGATCATGCGTACCCTTGTCAGCGGCCTGGCGGCCGCCATGCTTGCCGCCGGTCCGGCGCTTGCCGAGCCCAAGCCGGATGCCCCGGCGCCTGTCGCCACCGGCACGGCGAGCGGGACGGCGGCACAGGACAAAAAATATTGCGCCTTGCACAGCTTTACCGGCAGCCGCCTGCCCAAGAAGATCTGCAAGACCCGCGCCCGCTGGATCGGTGAAGACGGTTTCGATCCCCTCGCGCAGAAATGACGGGGGCGCGGCCCGCGGCTCCCCTATGCCGCGGGCCGCAAGCCGCCTTCAAATCCGCCTTTCGTAGATGTGATACACCCGGTTGATCTTGCTCTCGATGACCTCGGCGATGGCGTTCATGCCCTGATTGTCCTCGAGCACCCAGCCGATCTCGCCGCGCTGCGCGCCGAATTTCGCGACCGCGACCCGCCTTATATATTCGATCATCATGAAGGCGAGCTGGCTTGCCATGCGTGAGCCCTGCAGCCGCTTGACCACGCCCATCAGCGGCACGCGCATGCCGCTCGCCTTGCCGCGGTGCAGCCACCACAACAGCCTTGCCCAGCCGAACGGCAACAGGCTGCCGCGGAGCGGCGCGATCGCCTCGTTGAGATCGGGCAGCGTAATCATGAACGCCACCGGCTCGCCGTCCAGCTCGGCGATGCGGATCAGATCCTCGAACACGATCGGTTTCAGCTTCTTGCCGACATCGTCGATCTCGGGCGGGGTCAGCGGCACGAAGCCCCAATTGTCCGCCCAGGCATCGTTGAGGATGGCGAGGATCACCGCCGCTTCTTCCTCGAACCGCGACTTGTCGACCTTGCGGATGCGGATGCGGGGGTTCTTCTCGCCCATTTCCACGATCCGCTGCACCAGCGGCGGAAAGGGTTTGGTGACGTTGAGGTCATAGGTCAGCAGCCGCTTGACGCAGCCATAGCCCGCGTCCTCGATCCACGCCTGATATTCGCGCTTGTGGTGCCCCATCATCACCATCGGCGCGTGATCGTGACCCTGGACCAGCAGGCCAGGCTCCTCCCAGATCGACAGCGAGACCGGCCCCAGCGCGCGGGTCATGCCCTGGTCGCGCAGCCAGCCCTCGGCCGCCGCGATCAGCGCCTGCGCGGTCGCTTCATCCTCCGCCTCGAACAGGCCCCAGAAGCCGGTGCCAGGGCCGAAGCCGTTTTCCGCCGGCATTTCCAGCGCCAGCAGATCGAGATGCGCCGAGATGCGGCCGACGACGCGGCCGTCGCGCTCCGCCAGGAACAGTTGCGCCTGGGCATGGCTGAACCAGCCGTTCTTCTTCGGACTGATCGTTGCGGCGACCTCGCTGCGCAGCGGCGGCACCCAGTGCGGGTCGTCGCGGTTGAGGCGATAGGCCAGCTCGATGAATGCGCGAATATCCGATTTGCCGTCGACCGGGCGGACGGTGAGGGGGGCGTTGGTCAAGACATGGACCTTCATCGTTGCAAAGCGCCGATCCAGTCCCGCTTTGTCCGCGCCAAGTCAACCGGCCAGGCCGGCATGGGTGAAATGCCACGCAATGGCCACTATCTCCTGCCAATGGCCCATCGCATGACGACGCTTGCCCTCGATAGCGCGGATGGCCCGGCGATGACCGCCGGGGCGAAGATCCGGCTGGCCGGCATGGCCGACGACCGCGCGCTGCTGCGCGCCGCCGCCGAGCTGACGCGCGACCTGCAAAAGCCGAAGCCGGCGATCTACTGGGGCGATTTCCTGAGCTCGGCGGCGGTTGGCTATACCGCGCTGGCCGGCGCGATCCTGCTGCCCGCGACCGGCTGGGCAATTGCGAGCGGCGCGTTGGCGGTGCTGGCGCTCTATCGCGCGAGCCTGTTCATTCATGAGATCACGCACCTCAAACATGCCGACCTTCCGGGGTTCCGCATCGGCTGGAACCTGCTGCTCGGCATGCCGATGATGCTGCCGTCGTTCATGTATGAGGGGATCCACAGCCTGCACCATTCGCGCACGCGCTATGGCACGGCGGAGGATCCCGAATATCTGCCGCTGGCGCTGATGAAGCCGTGGACATTGCCGCTGTTCCTGCTGGTGTCGGCGCTGATGCCGGTGGGCTTGCTGCTGCGCTTCGGCGTGCTCGGCCCGCTGTCGCTGCTGTCGCCGCGGCTGCGGCGGCTGGTGGTGGCGCGCTATTCGGGGTTGCAGATCAACCCGGCGTTCGAGCGCCGCGCACCGGAGGGCGAATTCGCGCGGCAATGGCGCTGGCAGGAGACCGGCGCGAGCCTGGTTGCGATCGCGCTGATCGTGACGGTCGTGACGGGCGTGCTGCCGCTCAGGCCGTTCCTCGTCTTCATGGGCGTGATCTCGGCGGTGGCGATGCTGAACCAAGTGCGCACGCTGGTCGCGCATCTGTGGGAGAATGAGGGCGAGCCGCTGACGGTGACCGCGCAGTTCCTCGACAGCGTCAACGTGCCGGGCGGCGTGCTGCCGTGGCTGTGGGCGCCGGTCGGGTTGCGCTTCCATGCGTTGCATCATCTGCTGCCGAGCCTGCCCTATCATTCGCTGGCGCAGGCGCATCGCCGGTTGAGCGCGGCGCTGGGGCAGGGTTCGACCTATCACGGCGCGAGCTATCCGGGCCTGCGCGGGCTGGTCGGGCGACTGGTCGCCAGCACGATGGGCCGCCGCGCGGCCTGACCTATTCCTCGGTCTTGAGCAACACCGCCTCGCCGATCATCGCGAACAGCAGGAACGGCGCCCAGGCGGCGAGGAAGGGCGGATAGGCGCCGAGATTGCCCATGGCGAGCGCGAAATTGTCGGCGACGAAATAGAGGAAGCCGAGGCCCATTCCCATCACCGCGCGGACGAACAGCTTGCCCGAACGCGCGATGCCGAACGCCGCGACCGCGCCGAGCAGCGGCATCAGCACCGCCGAGAGCGGGCCCGACAGCTTGTGCCACAGCGAGCCTTCGAGTGCCTTGGTCGGGCGGCCGGCGGCCTTGAGGTCGCCCACCGCCTCACGCAGCGCGCCGAACGACATCGATTCGGCGTCGACATTGGAGAGGGTGAACTGGTCGGGCCGCACGCCCTGGCCGATCAGCGCGGTGCCGAGCGGGGTCAGCGTGCCGCTGGCGACGTCGAACCGTTGCGCGGCGGCGAGCCGCCAGCCGCTGCCCTCGCGCTTCGCCGTGGTGCCGCGCACCAGCGATTGGAGCACCGCGCCGTCGCGCTCATAGACGGTGACGCCGGCGAGCAGCGCGGCATCGCCGCGGCCGCGAATCTGCTGGACATGGATCAGGTGCGTGCCGTCGCGCACCCACACATTGCTGCGGTCGCCGCGATCGACCGGCAGCGGGCCGTAATCGACCTTCTTCCACTGTGCGAGCGTCGCGCTGGCGCGCGCGACGACGCGATCGTTGAACGAGAAGGAAATGGCGGCGACGGCGAGCCCGGCCAGCATCAACGGCGCCAGCACCTGATGCGCCGACAGGCCCGACGCCTTCATCGCGATCACTTCGCTGTTCTGATTGAGCGTCGAAAGCGTGATGATCGTGCCGAGCAGCACCGAAAAGGGCAGGAAGGTGGCGATGATCTGCGGGGTGCGCAGGCTCACATATTTCCACACCTGCGCGTCGCCATTGCCGGGATAGGCGAGGATGCGGCCGGATTCGCTGAGCAGGTCGAGCGTCTGGAGGATCAGCACCAGCCCCAACAGGAAGGCGAAGGTGTTGATCAGGAACGAGCGCGCCATGTAGAGCGACACCGTCCGCGACGGGAAGAAATCGGCCAATCCGCCCAGACTGAATCCGTTCATGCCGTCACCGCCTTGCGCCGCCGGCCGGGCAGATAGCGCGCGAACGCCTTCCACGCCTTGGCGAAGAACTTCTCGAGCGCGCCGATCGGCTGGCCGCCGGGCACGAAGGCGATGGTGTAGAACATCCAGAGGACCAGCGCGGTGAAGATCAGGAACGGCACCCACAGCGCGATCAGCGGATCGATCGCGCCGCGCGCGCCGATGCCCTGCGCATATTCGTTGATCTTGTGATAGGTGACGATCATCACGATCGATACGAACACGCCGAGCGCCGAGGTCGAGCGTTTGGGCGGCACGCCGAGCGCGAGCGCCAGCAAGGGCAGCAGGAACATCGTCGCCACCTCGACCACGCGGAAGTGGAAGGCGGAGCGGCTGGTGTCGCGTTCCTTTTCGGAAACCTTCGGATTCTTGCCGATCTCGGCCAGTTGCGGGAGGGTCAGCTCCAGCTTGTTCTCGCCGCGCTGGCGGAACTGTTCGAACTTGGGCAAGTCGATCGGCAGGTCGTGCGCGTCGAAGGTGAGCACGCGCGGCACGTCGAATTTGGGCGAGGAATGGATCAGCGTGCCCTTGGTCAGGCGGAAGATGATGACGTCGGGATCGTCGGTGCGCAGGAACTGGCCGCGCTCGGCGGTCGCCGACACCTGATCGCCGCCGGGCGCACGGGCGTTGACGAAGATGCCCGAGAGGTTGCGCCCCTCATCCTCGCTCCGCTCGATCCGCAGCGTCATGCGGTCGCCGAGATTGGTGAATTCGCCCACCTTGATCGACGCGCCGAGCGCGCCGGTGCGCAATTCGAACCGCAGCCCTTCATAATTGTAGCGCGCATAGGGCTGGATGAAGCCGACGATGGCGAGGTTGAGCGCGGCGAGCGCGATGCAGTACATGTATGCCACGCGCAGCATGCGGCCATAGCTCATCCCCACCGCGCGCAGCACGTCGAGCTCGGAACTGGTGGCGAGGCGGCGGAAGGCGAGCAGGCAGCCGAGCAGCAGGCCGATCGGAATGCCCAGGCCGAGATATTCGGGCAGCAGGTTGGCGAGCATGCGCCACACCACGCTGACCGGTCCGCCCTCGCTCGCGACGAAATCGAACAGGCGCAGCATGCGGTCGAGCACCAGCAGCATCGCCGAGATCAGCAGCGTCGAGATCAGCGGAACCGCGATCAGGCGCGCCATGTACCGGTCGAGTGCGGTCATCTGGGAAAGATCGCGCCTTGGGATGCTTGGTTGCGCCGAGCGATCCGGCGAGTTGGTCAGCTATATCGACCAACCCGCTGGTTGCAAGGATTTAGCCGATCACGCCGACTTGCTCGCCCGCCGTCTTGAACATCGCCAGGATGCGCTGGACCTGCTCGGAGGTATGCTCGGCGCAGAGCGAGCAGCGCAGCAGGAAGGTGCCGGCCGGGGTCGCGGGGGGGCGCGCCATGTTGACGTAGAGGCCGTTGTCGAGCAGCGCCTGCCACATCATCACCGCCTGTTCCTGATCGGTCAGGATCACCGCGATGATCGCGCTGTCGCAATTTTCGGTGCCGAGGTTGAAGCCCATCGCCTTGAGGCCCGCATGCACCGCGCGGGCATTTTCCCACAGGTGCTGGCGCTTGTTGTGCGCGTGCATCAGCTTGCGGATCGAGGCGGCAGCGGTGGCGACCACGGACGGGGGCAGGCTGGCGGTGAAGATATAGGGGCGGCAGGCGAGGCGGATCGCCTCGAACTTCGGGTGGTTCGACACGCAGAAGCCGCCGACCGTGCCGACCGATTTGGAGAAGGTGCCGACGATGAAATCGACATCGCCCTCGCACCCCTGCGCCTCGTACACGCCGCGGCCGTTGGGGCCGTAGAAACCCATCGAATGCGCTTCGTCGGACAGGACCATCGCGCCGTGCTTCTTGGCGACGGCGACCATTTCGTCGAGCGGCGCGACGTCGCCCAGCATCGAATAGACGCCCTCCAGCACCACCAGCTTGCCGGCGTCGGCGGGCAGGCGGCCGAGGCGCTTGTCGAGATCCTCGACGCTGTTGTGGCGGAAGCGGACGATCTCGGCCACCCCCTGCTTGCAGCCGTCATAGATGCTGGCATGGCTGTCGGCGTCGAGGATGACGTAATCGCCCTTGCCGGCGAGCGTCGAGATCATGCCGAGATTGGCCATGTATCCGGTCGAGAAGACGATCGCGCCGGTGGTGCCGTAGAAGTCGCGCAGCGCCTGTTCGACCTCCATATGATCGCGGAAGGTGCCGTTGAGCATGCGGCTGCCGTTGGTGCCCGAGCCGAACTGGTCGAGCGCGTCCTTGCCGGCCTGGATCACGTCCGGATCGAAGGTCATGCCCATATAGTTGTAGGTGCCGAGCAGGATCGTGTCCTTGCCCTTGATCACCGCTTCGGTGGGCGACTTCACCTGTTCCATCACGAGTCCGAAGGGATCGGTGACGCCGCTGTCGAGCAGCGCCTGGCGTTCGGCGATGAGGCCGTCGAACTTGCTCATCAGGTCGGGCTTCGCGCCGGTGAGCGGCGACGGTGCGTCGGACGTGGCAATCGCTTCGGTCACGTCAGGCGGCCTTGAGCTTGCGCACCGCATCGACCAGCTGGCCGACGGTCTCGATCTCGGCCTGCATGTTCATCGTGATGATGATGTCGAACTCGTCCTCGATCGCCGCGACGAAATCCATCACGGTCAGGCTGTCCCATTCGAGATCGCCGGCAAAGGTAGTGGCGTCGGTCAGCGTGACGCCCTTCTTGTTGAAGGGCTCGATCTGGGCCGAGACGGTGGCGAAGATGTCGTTGCGGTCGCTCATGCGCGGTCCTTAGTTGGGTCTGACAGCGGTGCCAAGCGAATGCGGCGGGGATGGGGCGGGATGCGTTGACCATGCGCCGTGGGCCGGTCTATCGCATGCGCCGCGACAGGTGTCCCGGCGACGGGATGAAAAGGGAATGGGGTGGAATGCCCCGGCTGCCCCTGCAACTGTAAGCGGCGAGTCATCGGGCCGGATGCCATTGGGTGCGCACGCATCCGAGAAGGCGGCCCGAGATGTGGCGACGACCCGCGAGCCAGGAAACCTGCCTGTTCGCGGTCGTCCTCCCCCGGCCAGGGTGTGCCGGTGGAACCGGGAGCTCCCGCGCGGCGACGTCGAGCGAAGGTTGTGACGGAGTCGAGGGATGAGCAGGTTTTCCGCCGGGCAGGACCGGGTTTCCACGCTGTGGATCATGTTGCTGACGCTGACGAGCGTGGCGACGACATTGGCGCTGGGGTGCGCGATGCCGTTCGAATCGCTGGCGGCGTTGGCGGCGCTGCATCTGCGTCGGCGCGACGGGCTGATCCTGCTGGGGCTGGCCTGGGCGGCGAACCAGGCGGTGGGGTTCGGCCTGCTGGGCTATCCGCAGGACTGGCGCACGTTGAGCTGGGGCGTGGGGCTGGGCACGGCGGCGATCGGATCGGGCTTGGGCGCCTATGCGGTGCTGGACCGGATGCCGCAGGCCTCGTCGATCGCGCGCGCGGCGGCGGGTTTCGTCGCCGGGTTCGTCGCGTTCAAGCTGGTGGTGCTGGGCTGGGCGCTGGTGTTGGGCGGGGTGGGGATCACGCTGTCGCCGGTCTATTCAGGGCGGCAGTTCGCGCTGAATGCCGCGATCCTGGTCGGCCTGCTGGCGCTGTATCACGGGCTGGTTCGCGCCGGGCTGCCGCGGCCGATCAGAGCAGGCGTTGCGAACGATACCAGTCGGCGGTTTGCCTGAGGCCCTCGGGCGTGGCCATGTGCGGCGTCCACAGGTCGGCGGGCGGGCGGCGATCGGGAGTCGCCGTCCAGTCCGGGTGGCAGAGATAGGCGGCGCGGTCGGGCGTGAGCTTGGCGAAGCTGTCGCGGAAGAACGGATCGGCCCAGCCGGCGAATTTGAGCAGCGCGCGCGGCATCGGCAGGGGCAGGGGGCACCTGCCGACCGCCGCGCCGACCAGGCGGGCGAACTCGGCGTGGCTGTAGCCGCCGTTCACGCCGTCGTCGCATTCATAGGTCTCGCGGCCCGGATCGGTGACGGCGAGCGCGACGAGCAGGCGGGCGAGATCGGTGACGTGGACCAGCGAGATGCGGCCCGGCGGGGGGAGGATGACGAGGCCGAGCTTCGCCATGCGGAAGATGTCGCGCATCTCCAGGTCGCCCGGCCCGTAGACGCCGGGGGGGCGGACCATCGTCCAGTCGAGGCCGGACTGGCGGACCTCATGCTCGGCGCGTTCCTTCGAGCGGCCGTAGTTGGAGAGCTGCGGCTCGCGTGCGGCGAGCGACGAGACGTGGACGAAGCGTTTGACGCCCATCGATGCGGCGGCGGCGGCCATGTTGCGGGTGCCGTCGACATTGCCGTGGATGAAATCGAGCTTGCCGCCGTTCACCACGCCGGCGATGTGGATCACCGCGTCGGCGCCGCTGGCGAGGCGGGCGAGGCTGTCTTCCCTGGCGAGGCTGCCGTTGACCCAGGTGACGCCGTCGCGTGGGGGCTGGTCGCGGCGGGTGAGCGCGCGGATGTGGAAGCCGTGGGCGAGGGCGTGGTCGACGGTGGCCTTGCCGACGAAGCCAGTGGCGCCGGTTAGGGCTAGCGTGGGCATCTTGGTTCACGCGAAGGCGCGAAGGCGCGAAGGAAGAAGGAGGGGTTTTCACGCAGAGACGCGGAGAGCGCAGAGATGTTGCGGTTGGGCGCGAAGCGCCCGCTTATCCATGACATTGCGCCAAGCGATGCCTGGGGGAAATTGAGGGCCGCTGACGCGGCAGGATGACATCTCTGCGTTCTCTGCGCCTCTGCGTGAACCAAAATCTTCGCGTCTTCGCGCCTTCGCGTGAACCAATCCCGCTTCACAGCAACGCCATGTGGCTGCGGTGGACCAGCGCCGAGCGGGGGGCGTAGCCGAGGATGTCGCCCTGATCCTCGCTGCGCGTGCCGAGGATCGCTTGAGCGTCGGCGGCGTCATATTCGGCGAGGCCGCGGGCGATCGGGCCGTTGGGGCCTTCGATCGTTACCAGGTCGCCGCGGAAGAACATGCCGCGTACCGCGGTCGCGCCGATCGCCAGCAGGCTGCGGCCCTCGGTCAGCGCCTTGGCCGCGCCGGCGTCGACGGTGATGCTGCCCTTGGCGGTGAGGCGGCCGGCGAGCCACGCCTTGCGCGCGCGGGTGCGCTTTTCGGGGAGGAACACGGTGTGGCGCGCGTCGGCCGAAAGCGGGCGGTCGATGCGGCCGCTGGCGATGGCGAGGCTGACGCCGGCGCCGGCGGCGATGCGCGCCGCCTCGATCTTGGACACCATGCCGCCCGAGCCCATGCCGGAGGCCGAGCCGCGGTCGGCCATGCCCTCGATGCGGCCGTCGATCCGCTCGACGGTGGCGATGTGTTGCGCGCCGGGAAGGGCGGGGTTGCGATCGTAGAGGCCGTCGATGTCGCTGAGCAGGACCACGCCGTGCGCGTCGGCGGCTTGCGCGACGCGCGCGGCGAGGCGGTCGTTGTCGCCGAAGCGGATCTCGGCCGTCGCGACGGAGTCGTTCTCGTTGATCACCGGCACCACGCCGAGCCCGAGCAGGCGGCCGAGTGTGGCCGCAGCGTTGAGGTAGCGGCGGCGGTCTTCCAGATCGTCGAGCGTGACGAGCATCTGCGCGGCGGTGAGACCGTTGGCGGCGAGTACTTCGGCCCAGGCCTGGCTCAGCGCGATCTGGCCGGTGGCGGCGGCGGCCTGCGCATCCTCCAGGCTGGCGCGGCCGCCCTTGGCGAGGGCGAGCCGGCGCGCACCGAGCGCGATCGCGCCGGACGAGACGACGGCGATCTGCTGGCCGGCGCGGACGCGCGCGGCGATATCGGCGGCGATCCCCTCCAGCCAGTCGCGCCGGATCGCGCCCGCCGGATCGACGAGCAGCGCCGAGCCGATCTTGACGACGAGGCGCGGGCAGGAAGCGGGCGGGAAGAGGTGCATCGTGCGACGCGCTTAGCGCGCGGCGCCGCGCACGCCAATCTCAGTCTTGCGTTGGGCCGAAGGTGTAGCTGAGCGCCAGGTCGAACGACGGCTGGTCGCGCGAACCGGCGGCGCGGACATAGGGCGACGACGCCGCATCGCCGACCAGCCGGTCATAGCGCGCATAGGCGGCGATCCCCCAGCGGCGGCTGAGCTGGCGCAGATAGCCGGCCGTGACGCCGACACTCTCGATCCCGCCGCCGCGCGTATAGGCCGCCAGGCCCGATGCCGCGCTGTCGGCCGGCGTCACGCCATACCAGGCGCGGTGATAGCCGG
This sequence comes from uncultured Stakelama sp., assembly GCA_964413495.1. Lineage (GTDB taxonomy): Bacteria > Pseudomonadota > Alphaproteobacteria > Sphingomonadales > Sphingomonadaceae > Sphingomonas. The sequence goes on from CAYPRW010000014.1 coordinate 39,422, forward strand.
CATCGGCCAGCGTGACGCGCGGACCGACCGAGAACAGCCAATCGTCGCGTTCCCGCCAGACATAGTCCATGCTGACCTCGCCCACCCAGCCGCGATGTCCGCTCACCGCCTTGCGCGCTTCGGCGCGCACGCGCAGCCGATCGGTGAGATAGGTCTGGACGAATCCGCCGACCTCGAAGCTGAAGCCGACTTCGTGCAGCGGCAGACCGATGTCCGATGCCTTGCGCTTGCTTTCGAAGCCCAGCGCCGGGCCGACCTCGACGACGCCGATGCGGGCGATGGTGAAACCGAAGCTTTCGTCGGGCGCCTCGAACGGGAAGGGATCATCGCCGCGCGCGCGGGAGATGTCGAGGAACGGGCCGAACGGGAGATCGGACGCGCCCGGCGTCGCGGGCGACAGCTGGGGGCCGATATAGATGCGCGTTCGCAGCGGTTCGCGGTCGGGCGCGCCGGCCTGTGCTTCGGTTTGCGCGGCGGCGGGGGCGGCAGCGAAGAGCGCGGCGAGCGTCAGCAGGCGGACCGTCATGGATACTCCGTCGTTACGCGGCGCGAACGAGCCGGAACGCGCGACGTTCCATCAGATCGGCGACCATTCGATCGCTTCCTCGCCTTCGTCGCCGTCCTCGACCCGGTCATGGTCCGGGCCGATCGCTTCGAGCAGCTTGTCGAGCGCCCAGTCGACGCCGATCCCCGCTGCGCCGGAGATGGCGATGACTTCGGCGCCGCTGGCGTCTTCCAGTTCGGCGGACAGCGCGGCGATCAGCTCGTCGTCGAGCGTGTCGATCTTGTTCAGCGCGACGATGATCTTCTTGTCGGTGAGGCCCGCGCCATAGGCCTCAAGCTCGTCGCGGACGATGCGGTAGCTGGTGGCGACGTCCGCGTCATTGGCGTCGACCAGGTGAAGCAGCACCTTGCACCGCTCGATATGGCCGAGGAAGCGGTCGCCGATCCCGGCGCCGTCCGCCGCGCCCTCGATCAGGCCGGGGATGTCGGCGATCACGAACTCGTTATGCTTGTGCCGCACCACGCCGAGCTGGGGGCGGGTGGTGGTGAAGGCATAGGCGCCGACCTTGGCCTGCGCGTTGGTGACGGCGTTGATGAAGGTCGACTTGCCGGCATTGGGCAGGCCCACCAGCCCCGCATCGGCGAGCAGTTTCAGGCGCAGCCAGACGTACATCTCCTCGCCCGGCCAGCCGGTGCCGTGCTGGCGCGGGGTGCGGTTGGTGCTGGTCTTGTAGCTGGCGTTGCCGCGGCCGCCGTCGCCGCCCTTGAGGAAGACGATGCGCTGGCCGACTCGGGTCAGATCGGCGAGCAGCGTGCGTTCCTCGTCGTCGGCGAGGATCTGGGTGCCGACCGGCAGCTTGATGACGAGATCGTCGCCGCCCGCGCCGGTCTTGTTGCTGCCCGATCCGCCATGGCCGCGCTGGGCGCGGAAATGCTGGGTGTAGCGAAAGTCGATCAGCGTGTTGAGGCCGGCCACCGCCTCGAAGACGATGTCGCCGCCCTTGCCGCCGTCGCCGCCGTCGGGGCCGCCATATTCGATATATTTCTCACGCCGGAAGCCCACCGCGCCGCCGCCGCCCCAGCCGGACTTGACGTAGATCTTGGCCTGATCGAGGAAATGCATCGCGGTCCTAACCCCACATCTTTTCGAAGCGCGGTGAGGCGATCAACTGGCGCAGCGCGATCTCGCGCGCCGCGCCGCGCGGCAGGCCGAGCGACCTGGCGAGCGGCTCGCCGAGCAGGGCGTCGCCCATCGCCATCAGCACCAGGCTGAGCGTGTCCTGGCGCAGCTCGACGCTGCTCTCTTCGCCCTCGACCTCGGCGATCTGGTCGACCAGCCGGTGGATCGTCTCGAGGATCGGATCGAGCGCGTCCTCGTTGCCCGAGAGGATCATCCAGCTGGCGAGCGCACCCGCGCCCGACTTGTCGAATGCGTCGAAGGCGAGGTCGACGACCTGGCGCGGCTTGTCCTCGCTGCGCTGGCTCTGGTCGGCGCGCGCTTCGTGGATCAGCGTGGCGATGCGCGCGCAGACGCTTTCGGCGAGGCTGCGGGCGAGCGCGCGCTGGAGGCCGGCGGCCGAGCCGAAATGGTGAAGGAGGTTGGCGTGGGTGCGGCCGATGCGCGTGGCGACGGCCTTTAGCGTCACCGCCTGCGGTCCCGCCTCGATCAGGATCGCGCGCGCCGCCTCCAGCGCGGCATCGCGCGACTCTTCGGGCTTGAGCCGCCGGCGTTCGGGAAGGGGATTCATTGACATTGATGTAAACAAGTATTGGGTCCGATCCTCGATCGCCTTGGCGGAAAACCCTGTCGAACGCAAAGACTCCCGCTCGCCGTGAATTACTGAACGCAAAATTTCAGAAATTGTCCGTTATGGGGTTGAAACAAGTCCCGCAAAGTCCCAATTGCCGCGTTGCAGCAAAGGGGATCATGCATGCGCGCGGCTTTCGGCATATTGGCTCTGACCCTTCTCGCGGCATGCGGCGGCGGCCAGCCGCAGGGCGCGCCGCCCCCGGCCGAGGTCACCTTTGCCACCCCGTTGCAGCGCGATGTGGTGGACTGGGACGATTATACCGGGCGGTTCGTCGCGCCGCAGGATGTCGAGCTGCGCGCGCGCGTCAACGGCGTCGTCACCGCGATCCATTTCCGCGACGGCCAGGATGTCGGCCAGGGCCAGCCGCTGTTCACGATCGATCCGCGCCCCTATCGCGCCGCGCTGCTGCAGGCACAGGCGCAGATCGCGCGGGCGCAGGCGGCGCTGACCAACGCCCGGCAGGTGACCGCGCGCAGCCGCAAGCTCGCCGCGGCGCAGGCGGTGAGCGCCGAGGAGCTTGAAGCCAACGTCGCGGCCGAACGCGCCGCATCGGCCGATCTGGCGGCGGGCCGCGCGGCGGCTTCGGCGGCGCAGCTCAGCCTCGGCTTCACCACGGTGCGCGCGCCGTTCAGCGGGCGGATGTCGGACCGCAAGGTGAGCATCGGCGATTCGGTCGCCGACGGGCAGACCGTGTTGACCCGCATCGTCTCGATCGATCCGATCCGCTTCGAGTTCGAGGGGGCGGAAAGCTTCTACCTCAAGAACCTGCGCCAGGATCAGCGCGGCGAGCGCGGTTCGTCGCGCACCACCGCCAATCCGGTGCAGATCCAGCTGGCCGACGAGAGCGACTATCGCTGGAGCGGGCGCATGCAGTTCCTCGACAGCACGGTCGATCCCGCTTCGGGCACGATCCGCGCCTATGCGCTGGTGCCCAACCCGACCCGCTTCCTGACGCCCGGCATGTTCGGGCGAGCGCGGCTGCTGGGATCGGGGACGTACAAGGCGATGCTGATCCCCGACGAGGCGATCGTCACCGACCAGACCCGCCGCCTGGTCTATGTCGTCAGCAAGGACAACAAGGCGACGGCGCGCCCGGTCGAGATCGGCGCGAAGGTGGAAGGGCTGCGCATCGTCCGCGATGGCCTGGCGCCGACCGATCGCGTCATCATCGCCGGCATCGGCATGTTGCAGCCCGGTGCGCCGGTCACGCCGAAGAAGGGCGTCATCAAGCCCGACGCGACCAGACAGGCCGCCCCGACCGCCCCGACCGCGGAGCCGGCATCCGGCCAGGCGACCGTCCGCTAAAGGACCGAAGCGATGAAATTTCCCCATTTCTTCATCGAGCGGCCGATCTTCGCGGCGGTGCTGTCGATCCTGATCGTGATCGTCGGCGCGATCGCCTATCCCTCGCTGCCGATCGCGCAATATCCCAACATCGCGCCGCCGACGGTGGTGGTGACCGCCAGCTATCCCGGCGCGAGCGCGGAGACGCTGGCGGAAACCGTCGCCGCGCCGATCGAACAGGCGATCAACGGCGTCGACAACATGATCTACATGACATCGTCGTCGACCGGCAACGGCCAGACGCAGATCACCGTCGCCTTCAAGCAGGGCACGAATGTCGATCAGGCGCAGGTGCTGGTGCAGAACCGCGTCACGCAGGCCGAGCCGCGCCTGCCGGAGGATGTGCGCCGGCTGGGCATCACGGTGAACAAGAATTCGCCCGATTTCCTGATGGTGGTGTTCTTCACCTCCCCCGACAACAGCCTCGATGTCCAGTATATCTCGAACTATGTGACGCTGCAGGTGCAGGATCGCATCGCGCGCATTCCGGGGGTGGGCCAGGCGCAGACGTTCGGCGGGCGCGACTATAACATGCGGCTGTGGATCGACCCCGGCCTTGCCGCCGCGCGCGACATGACGGTGGACGAGGTGGTCAACGCCGTCCGCGCGCAGAATGTGCAGGTCGCCGCCGGATCGGTCGGCCAGCCGCCCTATGGCAAGGCCAGCCCTGCCTTCGAGCTGGGCGTGCAGGCCAAGGGCCGCCTGACCACGCCCGAAGAGTTTGGCGGCGTCGTCGTCAAGCGCGACGCGGAAGGCAAGCTGACGCATCTGCGCGACGTCGCGCGGATCGAGCTGGGCGCGCAGGACTATAGCTTCAACGGCTATCTCAACGACAAGCGCGCGGTGGGCGTGGGCGTGTTCCAGCTGCCCGGATCGAACGCGCTGGCGACGGCCGAGGCGGTGAAAACGGAACTGGCGACGCTGGCCAAGGAATTTCCGCAGGGGATGAAATATTCGATCGATTACAACCCGACCGAATATATCGATGAATCTATCACCGCGGTTCAGCACACGCTGATCGAGGCGCTGGTGCTGGTGGTGCTGGTGGTCATCATCTTCCTGCAGAGCTGGCGCGCGGCGATCATCCCGATCATCGCCATTCCCGTGTCGCTGGTCGGATCGTTCGCGGTGCTGCTGGCGTTCGGCTATTCGCTCAACGCGCTATCGCTGTTCGGGCTGGTGCTGGCGATCGGCATCGTCGTCGACGACGCGATCGTCGTGGTCGAGAATGTCGAGCGACTGATGGAGGAAAAGGGCCTGACCCCGCGCCAGGCCGCGCACGAGACGATGGACGAGGTGTCGGGCGCGATCGTCGCGATCAGCCTGGTGCTGGTCGGCGTGTTCGTGCCGACGATGTTCATCCCGGGCATTTCGGGCGCCTTCTATCAGCAATTCGCGATCACCATCGCCTCGGCGACGATCATCTCGGCCTTCGTCTCGCTGACGCTGTCGCCGGCATTGTGCGCGCTGGTGCTGCGGCACAAGGATCATGACGCGGCGCCGGCGGCGGGGTGGCGCGGATTGCCGGGGCGGGCGGGGCGCAGGTTCAACGACGGGTTCAACTGGCTGTCGGAGAAATATGGCAAGCTCACCGCCCGGCTGGTGCGGATGCTGATGGTGGTCGGCGTGGTCTATGTCGCGCTGATCCTGGTGGCGGGCTGGCGCTTCACCGCGACCCCGTCGGGCTTCATCCCGGCACAGGACCAGGGCTATCTGATCGGCGTCGTCTCGCTGCCGCCCGGCGCGTCGCTTCAGCGCACCGACGCCGTGGTGCGCGAGGCGATCGCCGCCGCCAACAAGGTGCCGGGGGTGCAATATTCGGTCGGTTTCGCCGGGCTTGACGGCGCGAGCTTCTCGACCGCGCCCAATGCCGGGGTCGTCTTCTTCGGCTTCAAGCCGCATGCCGAGCGCGAGCAGAGCGCCGACGAGATCCAGGGCGCGCTCTATGGCGCGTTCGCGGGGATCAAGGGCGGCAATCTGTTCATCGTCGCGCCGCCCGCGGTGCCCGGTATCGGCACCGGCGGCGGGTTCAAGATGATGGTCCAGGACCGCAGCGGGCAGGGCTATAACGCGCTGGCCCAGGCGTCGATGGCGATGATGATGGGCGCGAGCCAGCAGGAGAGCGTGGCCGGCGCGTTCACCCAGTTCAACACCGGGACGCCGCGCCTGACCGCCGATGTCGATCGCGAGCGCGCGGAACGGATGGGCGTGCCGGTGCAGAACATCTTCTCGACGCTGGGTTCGTATCTCGGTTCGGCCTATGTCAATGATTTCAACTATCTGGGCCGCACCTTTCGCGTGACGGCGCAAGCCGACGCGCCCTATCGCGACGATCCGTCGGACATCCAGCTGCTCAAGACCCGATCGGCCGCGGGCGGGATGGTGCCGATGAGCTCGGTATTGACGCTCAGGAACGACAGCGGTCCGTATCGCGTGGTGCGCTACAACCTCTATCCGGCCGCCGAGCTGATGGGCGATACCAAGCCCGGCTATTCGACCGGCCAATCGCTGGATGCGATGGAGGCGCTGGCGACCAAGACGCTGCCGCGCGGCATGGGCTTCGAATGGACCGAGCTGGCGTTCGAACAGCGCCAGGCGGGCAATACCGGCGTGCTGGCGTTCGGCCTGGCGGTGGTGTTCGTGTTCCTGCTGCTCGCCGCATTGTACGAGAGCCTGGTGCTGCCGCTGGCGGTGATCCTGATCGTGCCGATGTGCCTGCTGGCGGCGATCCTGGGGGTCAATGTGATGGGGCTGGACAACAACATCCTGACCCAGATCGGCCTGATCGTGCTGATCGGCCTGGCCGCGAAGAACGCGATCCTGATCGTCGAATTCGCGCGCCAGCATGAGGAAGAGGGCATGGACATCTGGGAGGCCGCCAGGCACGCGGCGCACCAGCGCATGCGCCCGATCATCATGACCTCGATCGCGTTCATCCTGGGCGTGCTGCCGCTGGTGATCGCGAGCGGGGCGGCGGCCGAACTGCGCCAGGCGCTGGGCGTCGCGGTGTTCTTCGGCATGATCGGCGTGACGATCTTCGGCCTGCTGTTCACCCCGGCCTTCTATGTCATCAGCCGCAAGTTCGGCGACTGGGCCGGCGCGCGGATCGCGACGATCCGGCACAGGCCGGCCGCGCCCAACGCCCCAGTCGCGGAGCCCGCAGAATGAAGCGCCTGATCCTGTCGCTGGTTGCCGGCAGCCTGCTGGCCGGTTGCGCCGTCGGACCGGACTATCAGCGTCCGCAAATGCCGCTGGCGGCCGCCGGGCCGTTCGTCGATCCCGGCACCACCCGCACATCGCCGGGCGCGGTCGAGGGCGAATGGTGGCGGCTGTTCAAGGACCCGGTGCTCGACCGGCTGGTGGTCGAGGCGCTGACCTACAACACCGATATCCGCCGGGCGTCGGCGAACCTCAAGCGCGCGCGGGCGCAATTGTCCGAAGCGCGTGGGCAGCGGCTGCCGGGTACCGGCGTCAGTGGCGGCTATACCCGTTCGCGGGTCGGCGCGGAAAGCGCGCAGGGCGCCTTGCCCGCGGGGTTCGACGGCGTCGAGAGCGATTTCTTTCAGGTCGGGTTCGACGCTTCCTACGAGATCGACATCTTTGGCCGGGTGACGCGATCGATCGAGGCGGCGCGCGGCGACGCCGATGCGGCGCAGGCGGCGCTCGACGCCGCGCGGGTCGCAATCGCGGCGGAGACGGCGCGAACCTATGCGCGCGCCTGCGGCTTTGCCGCGCAGGCCGAGGTGGCGCGCGAGACGGTGCGGCTGCAGACGCGCACGCTCGAGCTGACCCAGCGGCTGTTCGATGCGGGGCGGGGGACTGTGCGCGACGTCGATCAGGCGCGCGTCCTGTCCGAAAATGCCCGCGCGCAGGTGCCGCAGTTCGAGGCGGAACGGCGCGCGGCGCTGTATGCGCTGGCGACCCTGACCGGCAAGCCGCCGGCCGAGCTGGACGCCGCGGCAAACCAGTGTGCGACGCCGCCGGGCGTGTCGTCGCTGATCCCGGTGGGCGACGGCCAGGCGCTGCTCGCGCGGCGGCCCGACGTGCGCCAGGCCGAGCGGACGCTGGCGGCGGATACGGCGCGGGTGGGGGTGGCGACGGCTTCGCTCTACCCCTCGATCCGGTTGCTGGGATCGGCGTCGCTGGGCGCGCGGAATATCGAGGATCTGGGCAAGAGCGCGTCGTTCAACTTCTCGCTCGGCCCGCTGCTCAGCTGGAGCATCCCCAACCTCACCGCCGCGCGCGCGCAGGTGCGCCGGGCGGAGGCGGGGGCGGAAGGCTCGCTGGCCGCGTTCGACGGCGCGGTGCTGACCGCGCTGCGCGAGGTCGAACAGGCGCTGGCGCGCTATTCGGGCGAGATCGAGCGCAACGTCGCGCTGCGCCGTGCCGATGCGGCCGCGACCAATGCCGCGCGGATCGCGATCCTGCGCTTCGAGGCGGGGCGCGACAGCCTGTTGCAGCGGATCGATGCCGAGCGCGACCGGGCCGGGGCGCGGGCGACGCTCGCCCAATCGAACGCGGCGCTGGCGGAGGCGCAGGTGGCGCTGTTCAAGGCGCTGGGCGGCGGCTGGGAAAGCGCGCCGGCGCCGGTGCGGCGTGAGGCGGTGGAGTAGGGGGCCAAGAAGAAGAAAATTGGTTCACGCTAAGGCGCTAAGGCGCGAAGATGTTGGTTTTCGGCGCGAAGCGCCCCTTTATCACCTACGTTGCCGCAAGCGCGATCGGCGAGCAGATGAGGGCTGCTGGCGCGGCAGCACCACATCTTCGCGTCTTCGCGCCTTAGCGTGAACCAATTTCTTCTTCAGCGCCACCACGCGCATCACCTCTCACGCCGCCATTCGGTCGAACGGGTCGTCGCAACCGGCCGTCGATAGTTGCTGCTCATACTCGACGCACTGGACCTCGCCGCCGCGCCCGCGCGAGAAGCGCGGGACGATGCGGCCGGTGGCGCGGAAGCCGAGCTTGCGCAGCACGCGGCCCGATGCCGGGTTGTCGATATAATGACCGGCGGCAAGGCGGGGCACGCGCAACGCCCGCGCCATGCCGATCACCGCCGCGCCGGCCTCGGTCGCATAGCCGCGGCCCCAGGCGTCGGGCGTGATCCAATAGCCAAGCTCGAACGGCTCGTCATCATAGCGGCCGAAGCCGACCCCGCCGACGATACGGCTGACGCCGTCCTCGACCGCGCAGACCAACAGCGACGTCTCGACCGGCTCGCGCTGCCGTGACAGGTACGCTTCCGCGTCCCCCAGCGCATAGGGCCACGGCACACGGCCCAGGTTGCGCACCACCTCGTGATGCCCCATCGCGCGGGCGAGTTCGGGCGCGTCCTCGATCCAGCCGGGCCGCAGCGTCAGTCTTTGTGTCCTGGCGAACATCTGCACTCTCCTCGGATGCGCCGTGGCCCGGTTTGATGACGGAACCGCGACGGTTTGCGACGAGGGAGCAAAGAAAAAGGGAGACCGGGACGACCCGTCTCCCTTGTGCGGTCTCCTGAGGCGGAGACCCGGATCGCCCTGGCGGGCAACCCGGCTGGTTACCCTATGTTATTCGGCTGCTTGCGCGATCATCTCGATCGAGCAGAATTTGCGGCCGAGCTTGCCGTCATGGAATCGCACGCGGCCGTCGGTGAGCGCGAACAGCGTGTGATCCTTGCCGATGCCGACATTGACGCCCGGATAGAATTTCGTGCCGCGCTGACGGACCAGGATGTTGCCCGCGATCGCCAGCTGGCCGCCGAACTTCTTCACGCCCAGGCGCTTCGCCTGCGAATCACGGCCGTTGCGCGAAGAGCCGCCTGCCTTCTTATGTGCCATGTCGCTTGCTCCTTACGCTTCCGCGGCCGCCGGGGCATCGCCCTCGGCCGGTTTGGCCTTGGCGGCCTTCTTCTTGGTTTCCTGCGCACCGATCGCGGTGATCTTCAGGATGGTGTGGTTCTGGCGATGGCCGTTCTTGCGGCGATAATTGTGCCGGCGGCGCTTCTTGAAGACGATGACCTTCTCACCCTTCGCCTGTGCGACGATCTCGGCCGAGACGGTGAGGCCCGCGGTCGGCTTGAGCTCCGAACCCTCGCCCGCCAGCAGCACGTCGCCGAGCGTGATCGACGAACCGGCTTCGCCGTCGAGCTTCTCGACGACGATCTTGTCTCCTGCGGCAACGCGATACTGCTTGCCGCCCGTGCGCACGATAGCGAACATGGGCCTCTTCTCAATTCCAAATGCTTGTGCCCGCGCGGGCCGGACCCGGCGGGAGGAAGGGCGCGGTTATGGGATTCGGGGTGTTAAGTCAACCTCTATGCCGGGTTTTGGGTGGGGAGGGTGGTACTGCTGACGGAAGTAGAAAAGAAGTGGAAGATTGGTTCACGCTAAGGCGCGAAGGCGCGAAGATGTTGTCCTGCCGCGTCAGCGGCTCACATTCTTCCGAATGTTGCGCCTAATCGCAGCGCGGGAGAGGATCGATGCGCTTCGCGCAGAAGACCAACATCTTCGCGTCTTAGCGCCTTAGCGTGAACCAACTCTTCTTAGTGCCGGTGCTCGCGCTTCAGGCGGTAGCGGCCGTCGATCAGTTCGTCGAACAGGCCGCTGATCGCCGGATGATCGACCGGTTCGTCGCTGTCGTCGTGCAGCAGGTTCTGCTGGCTGACATAGGCGACATAGCTCGACTCGGCATTCTCGGCGAGCAAATGGTAGAAGGGCTGGTCCTTGCGCGGGCGCACGTCCTCCGGGATCGCCTCATACCATTCGTCGGTATTGGCGAAGACCGGGTCGATGTCGAAGATCACGCCGCGAAAGTCGAACACGCGATGCCGCACCACGTCGCCGACATTGAACCGGGCGTGCGAGACCGGCGGCACGGGCACCCCGGCGGCGGCAGGATCGAGAATCGTGTGGGCGCGAGTCATGCCTTCAATCTAGTGCGCATTGCGCGCCGCACAAGAAGCGCGGCAAGGGTGTTGTGCGGCCGGGACCTTTGGTCTAGAGGCGCCCGCTCGACCGGTCGATGGCGCCGCCAGGCGCGTTTCGGACCCCTTGCGGAGAGGTGGCAGAGTGGTCGATCGCGCCGCACTCGAAATGCGGTTTACGGGGAACCGTAACGTGGGTTCGAATCCCACCCTCTCCGCCAGGGCCTCTTGATCTCGCGCTTGTTCGCTTCGCGAACGCTCCGATGGGGCGGCCTGACGGCCGGCGCGCGGTCGCGCTTGCGAACCCTGCAGGTTCGAACCTTCTCCCACCCTCTGCGCCCCCTGACCCCTGTCCTTCCGCCGTCGGCCGCAGCCGAGGCTGGCCTTTTCTCCGTCTTTGCGGCATCCGGAACGGCTTCTGCGGTCCGATGCCGATCTCGACGGCGCGATCGAACCGTCGACAATCAGGCGGGGGGAACGGATGTGCGGGCAGGGGAACAGGGCGTGGCGTCAAATATGAAGCCGGACGCAATGGCCGCGGCGCCGGACGGCGACGCCCTCTATCGCAAGATCGTGTGGCGGATCGTGCCCTATGCCTTTCTCTGCTACATCTTCAACTATCTCGACCGGGTGAATGTCGGTTTTGCCAAGCTGCAGATGCTGGGCGACCTGGAATTCAGCGAAAGCGCCTATGGCCTGGGCGCGGGCATCTTCTTCCTGGGCTATATCGCGTGCGGCGTGCCGGCCAATCTGATGCTGCAGCGCATCGGGGCGCGGCGCTGGCTGGCGTGCATCATGATGCTGTGGGGGGCATTTTCGACGGCCTTGCTGTTCGTTCGTTCGGAGACCGATTTCTATCTGCTGCGCTTCCTGACGGGCTGTGCCGAGGCCGGCTTCTTCCCCGGCATGCTGCTTTATCTCAACAACTGGTTTCCGGCGGCCCAGCGCGGGCGCGTGCTGGCGCTGTTCATGGCGGCCATCCCGGTTTCGGGCGTGCTGGGCGGGCCCTTTTCCGGGTGGATCCTCGGGCATTTCGCTCAGGGTCAGCATGGCCTTGCCGGATGGCAGTGGCTGTTCCTGTTGCAGGGCCTGCCGACCGTGCTGCTGGGCATCGGCCTGTTGTTCGTCTTCAGCGATGGTCCCGCCAAGGCGAACTGGCTGACCGATGCGGAGCGGGCCGCCCTGGCGAGGGGGCTGGCCGCGGACCGGGACGCGGGGGAGCCGTCCGTCGTCGCGGGGCTTGGCGAAATCCTGCGCAACCCGTCGGTCTGGGCGCTCGGGCTGGTGTATTTTTCGATCCAGGGGGGCGTCTATGCCATCAATTTCTGGCTTCCCTCGATCCTGCGGACGAGCGGGATCGCCGATCCCGTCGCGATCGGGTGGTTGAGCGCGGTCCCCTATCTGGCCGCCGCGCTCGCCATGCAGGGGGTCGGGCGTTCCGCCGACCGGCATGACGAGCGCCGCTGGCATCTGGCGGTGCCGATGATCGTGGGGGCGGCCGGCCTGGCGGTGGCCGCGGCGTTTTCGGGCAGTGCGTGGCTGGCCCTGCTGGGCCTGACGCTGGCCGCGATGGGCGCACTGACCGGCCTGCCGATGTTCTGGCCGCTGCCGGCGCGCGCGCTCGGCCTTTCGGCGATGGCGGCCGGCCTGGCGTTCATCAATTCGATCGGCCAGCTTGCCGGCTTCCTCAGCCCCTATGCCGTCGGCTATGTGAAGGATGTGACGGGCCGTACCGATTTGGCGCTGTTCGGGCTGGCACTGCTGATGTTCCTGGGGGCGATCCACGTGCTGCGAATGTCCATGGATGGCCGGTCCGGGGCGACGGGCGCAAGGAGGGAATGATGTTCAGGTCGCACCGTGCCGCTGCCGCCATAACGGGATTGCTGCTGCTGGCGCTGCCGATCGCGCCGGCGCACCCGCAGCGCCTGCCCAACTGGACGGAACGCAATAAATCCGACGCTCTGGCCGAGCGCGACCGATTGCTGGCGCGCTATCCCAAGGGGCCGGATTCGCTGCCGCAACCGGGCGTGCCGCGCGGTTCGGTGATCGAGTTCACGCTCGATGAATCCACGATCTTTCCGGGCACCACGCGCACGATCAAACTCTATGTCCCCGCGCAATATCGCGCGAGCCAGCCGGCGGCGCTGTTCGTGACGTTCGACGACCTGGGGCTCGGGCTGCCCACGGTCTTCGACAATCTGATCCACAAGGGCGAGATGCCGGTGACGATCGCCGTCGCGATCGGGTTCGGCACCGTCCGGCCGGCGCGATCGGGCGCCGGGCCGCGGTTCAGCCGATCGGTGGAGTTCGACGGCCTCGACGATCGCGTCTTCCATTTCCTGACCCGCGAGGTGCTGCCGCAGGTCAAGCGCCGCGCCGCGCCCGGCGGCGAACCCATCCGCCTGACCGCCGATCCCAATCTGCGCGCGGCGGGCGGCGGCAGCACCGGCGCGATCGCCGCCTTCACGCTGGGCTGGCAGCATCCTGAATCCTTCCGCCGCATCTATTCGGCGATCGGCACCTATGTCGGCATGCGCGGCGGCGACGGCTATCCGGTGCTGGTCCGCAAGACCGAGCCCAAGCCGTTGCGCGTGTTCCTGCAGGACACCGAAAAGGACAATCTCGACCAGTTGGTGGGCGAGGTCGGCGACTGGCACGTCGGCAACCTCGCCATGGCGAGCGCGCTGCGCTTTGCGGGCTATGACGCGACGCATCTGTGGGGCGAGGGTGGGCATGACGGCATTCATGCGGAGGCGACCTTTCCCGATGCGATGCGCTGGCTGTGGCGGGATTGGCGCAAGCCGATCGCGATCGGAAAGCCGGGTAACCTCCTCTTCCAGGACCTGTTGGTTGAAGGTGAGGGCTGGCATCGGGTGGATGCGCCCTTCTCGCCCGACGCCACGCTCGCCGCCGCGCCGGACGGCCGCCTGTTCGTGGCGGACGGGAAGCGTGGACTGCGGCAGGTCGGTCCCGACGCCGCCACGGCGATCGGCGTCAACGGCCTCGCCCCTGCCGCCGCCGGCTTTTTCAGCGACGGCCGGCTGGTGATCGCCGACGCGGCGCGCAAGACGGTGGTGGTGCGCGATGCGCGGGGACGGACCCGGACGATCGCGCAAGGCATCGCTGCGACACGGATGATGGTGACCCGCGACGATCATGTCTATCTGACCGATGCGGCGGCCGGCAGCATCTGGCTGATCGCACCGGGCAAGGCGGCGCGCCGGATCGATACGGGGCTCGATCGTCCCAGCGGCATCGGGATGTCGGGCGACGGCGCGTGGCTGGCGGTCGCCGAAAGCGGCAGCCGCTGGGGCTATAGCTATCGCATCGGCGCGGATGGCGGCATCGACGCGAAGGAACGCTTCTACTGGTATCACCTGCCCGACGACCGCGGCCGGAGCGATGCGGGCGGGCTCGCCACCGACAGCGAGGGGCGGGTCTATGGCGCCACCAATCTCGGCATCCAGATCTTCGACCGCAACGGGCGGGCCCGCGCGATCATGCCGGTGCCGGGGGGCGGCGTGCGCGACATCGCGTTTGCAGGCGCGCAGCTCGATCGCATCTATGCGCTGTGCGCGGACGGGCGGGTCTATTGGCGCAGGCTCAAGGTTGCGGGATGGGTGGCCGGACGCCCGACGATCACGCTTCCGCCCTGGTGGCAGTTTTGACCCTGGGTTGAGGGGCAATTCAAGTTCTTGATTTTGCTTTCACTACACGCGGGTTCCAGCTTTCTCATCGTTATCCCGGCGCAGACGGCAATTCATTCCGGCTGACCTGACGAACAGCTCGCGATGGTCGCGTCAATCATCCCCTGTGCGGGATATGAGGCCCTCAACCCAGGATAGGATTCTTTCGACATCGATCGGTCATCGGCACCCTCGTCATGCGGCGCATCGACCGGTCTGGGCAGTGGCCCGCTCCTCTGCAATTCGCCGATCATGCTGCGTGCCCGCGATCACGCCCATGACCTGCGCTGACGGGCGCATCTGTCCGGATTCGGGCATCCGCAACGCGTTCGCGGGCCTGCGCACAAGCCGTGGCGGTGCGCGCCTGTAAGGTGGCCGAAACATTTGAACATCCGGCAGGTGAACCATGTCCGACACCCGATCTTCCCCGCCCAGCGCCGACGACCGGATCATCCCGATCTATGATCTGGAGCAGACCGCGATCTTCGCCTGCAAGGCGGACCCGCGATTTCACTATTGCCTCTACGTGCCGAGCGGCGTGGCAAAGGGCGAGAAGGTCGACCTGGCGGTCGCGATCCACGGCAGCGGTCGAAACTCCGCCTTTGAATTCCGCGACCGGTTTTCCGGGTTCGGCCGGTGGAACCGGTGCGCCATCCTCTGCCCGATCTTCCCGATCGGCGTGCGCGGCGACGGCGCGCGCAGCGGCTATAAATATATGCAGGAAGGCGACATCCGCTACGATCGGCTGTTGCTGGCGATGGTGGATGAAGTCGCCGCCAAATATGACCAGAAGTGGAACCAGTTCGCGATCTTCGGCTTTTCCGGGGGCGGGCATTTCGCGCATCGCTTCGCCATCCTGCATCCAGGCAAGCTGTGGGCGGCGTCGATCGGCGCGCCGGGGTCGGTCACACTGCTCGACCCGACACGGGACTGGTGGGTGGGCATCCGGGACCTGAAGGCGCGGTTCGGCATCGATTTCGATGCGCCGGCGCTTGCCCAGGTGCCGGTGCAGATGCTGGTCGGGGACGCCGATCTGGAGACGTGGGAAATCACCCACCGGCCCGGCAGCACCTATTGGATGGAAGGCGCGAACGATGCCGGGCGGACGCGACCCGAGCGAATCGAGACGCTGCGCCGGTCATTCGAGGCGGCGGGCGTCGACGTGCGGCTCGAAATCCTGCCCGGCGTCTCGCACGATCGGTTGCAGGTGCTGGGCCGCGTGCAGGATTTCTGGGCCGCGATCCTGGCCCGGCGGCGCGGCGGCTGAACCGGCCGGCCGCCGTCAGTTGCAGCGCGCCCGCGCCATTTTCGGCGGAAATCCGAAGGTCCGCTTGAACGCCGTCGCGAAATTGCTGGGATGTTCATAGCCCGCGTCGAATGCGATCTCGGTGATTGTGGCGTCGGTGAAGGCGAGCTGTTGCCGCGCCTTTTCCATCCGGATCTGATGGCGATAGTTCGAGATGGTCTTGCCGGTGACCTGTTTGAAACACTCCATCATCTGCGTTTCGTTCCACGCGACCAGCCGGCATAATTCGGCGATGCTGAGCGTCGAAGCCGGGTTGTTCTCAAGATAATCGCACAGATCGCGCACCCGGCTGAGGTCGCGCGCGCGCACCGCGCCGCCCGATGCCGGCACGTTGAGCACTTCGTGCAGGGTCAGGCACAACAGTTCGAGCGCCTTGCCCTCGAGCATCATCTCACCCATCCGGCCGCTGAACGGGCTTTGCAGCATATCCTCGGCCGCCATCCGCATCTGCGCGGGCAGAGGGATCGACGCGAACGAGAAGCGCGAGATCCGGCGTTGCAGGAATTCGTCGATCGATGTCGGCAACGTGACGCTGGACGCGGGGAGGATGCTCGACATGAATTCGCGGCTGCAGCTCAGCGTCACCGAGCGCGTTCGCGTGTTGCTGCTGATGCGTTGGTGCTTGATCGAGCCGGTCGGCTGCACGACGAAGGCGATCTGTCCGCCATGCACTGCGTGATAATCGCGATCCTCGCCGCTGACCGCGCTTTCGCCCTCGATCTTGCACTGGAATTTGAGGAAGTCGCCGCCGGGCAGCGCATCCTCGACATCTTCGAGGAAGGTGAGATCGGTCAGCGCGACGCCGAAACCTTCGCGGATCATCGCCGCCTTGGCCGTGCCCGACGCCTTGCCATGGCGCCAGGGTTCCCAGGCCTTGCGAGGCGATGGCGCTGACAGCGGTGTACCCATGACGATCGCTCCCCACTCGGCGTCAGGCGCCACATCCAGATCGTGGGTCGGCCGAAACGTCACGATTGGCGCGGGACGATCATAAGGCATTTTCCGCCATGGGTCCACATCGGTTGCAATCTGGCGCGGAGCGCGATCGCCGCCGATCGGCATACCACGCCGTTCAATGGACGAACTCCACGGCCTTGACCCGGCAATAGGCGCGCAACCCGTCCATGCCCTTTTCGGCGCCGAAGCCGGAGGCGCCCCAGGGTTCGCCACCCAGCGCGGCGCCGGAACTGCCCGTCCGGGCGGCCGTGGCGCGGATCAGAACCTTGCCCGCGCGCAGCGCGCGCGCGGCGGATTGCGCCTGGCGGGAATCGCGCGTCCACACGCTCGCGCCGAGCCCGTAGCTGGTCTGGTTGGCGAGCACGATGGCCTGTTCGAAATCCGAAAAGGTCATCGTGCTGAGCACGGGCCCGAAAATCTCTTCCTGTACGATCGTCATGTCCGGCCTGGTGCCGGCGAAGATCGTCGGCGCCATCGACAGCGGGCAGGGCGATCCCGATGCGCCGTCGAGAACGACTGCCGCGCCTTCGCCGCGGCCGGCGGCGATGAACTTTTCGACCTGGTCGAACTGGCCGCGTGTGGCGATCGTTCCGAAATTGGTCACCGGGTCGAGCGGGTCGCCGGGCACCAGTCGGCGCGCGGCCGTGCTGATCGCTTCGAGCAGGCGATCCTCGAACCGCTGTTCGACGATCAGCCGTGACCGCGCCGAACACCATTGGCCCTGGTTCCAGAAGGCGTCGCGCACGATCCTTGCCGCCAGCAGGTCGATCTCGTCGGCCATGTCGGCGCACACGATCTGGGCCGATTTGCCACCCAGCTCGAGCATCAGCGGCTTGCCGTTCGAGGCGCCGGCATATTCCATCAGCCGCCGGCCCGTGCGGGTCGATCCGGTGAAGGTCAGGAAATCGATATCGGGATGCGCGGCGATCGCGCGGCCGACCGTCGGGCCAAGGCCCGGAACGACGTTCAGCACCCCGGCGGGCAGCCCGGCCTCGACCGCCAGCTCACCCAGGCGCAGCGCCGACAGCGAGGCGATTTCCGACGGCTTGAGCACGATCGAATTGCCCGCCGCCAGCGCCGGCGCGACCTTGACGACCGAATTGGCCAGCGGGAAGTTCCACGGCACGATCGCGCCGACCACGCCGCGCGGCTCGTACAGGGTGAGGCCGATCGTTTCGGGGCCGCTCGGCGCCACCGCGCCATAGAGCTTGTCGACCGCTTCCGCGAAATAGCGCAGCGAGGACGACGACATCGCGATCTCGCTGCGCGCGCTGCTGATCGCCTTGCCCATTTCAAGGCTGTCGAGCAGCGCCAGCTCGTCGCCATGCGCCTCGATCAGGTCGGCGAGGCGCATCATCACCGCGCGCCGCGCGCCGGGCGGCTGGCGGTGCCAACGCCCGTCCTCGAAGGCGCGCCGTGCCGCGGCGACGGCGGCGTCGACATCGGCGTCGCAGCCGGCGGGCAGCTCGCAGATCGTGGTCAGCGTCGCCGGATTGATGGTTTCGAAGCGGCCGGCGTCGCGCGATTCGACGAAATGGCCGTCGATGAACGGCGAGGTGCGAAAATCCAGTGTTGCCGCCCGTTCCTTCCAATCGATCAGCGACCCCGGCTCGCCGGCCTGCAACCCCATCTTCTTCTCCAGAACGTAACTACGGATGCGCTCAGTGCCTTGCCGGCCTTCCGCGCGACGATCCTGCCCGGTTTTCGCCGGAAAGACGTTTGCCGAACCGTGACTTTCGTGTGTCAGCGAGCGAGTCTGTATCTGCGGCCCGTCGGGCGGGTTTCGGGCCGCGTCCGGCCTTATCCTGCCGTGGCCATGGCGGCGGCGACGTTCGCCTCGGCCTGCCTGACGTCGGCCAGCGCCGATCTGCTGGCGAGCCAGGCGACCCAGCCAGCGAGCAGGAACGCCGCGCTCGACAAGACGATGATCGACATGCGAAGCGCATCCTGCCCCCAACGAGCGGTGAAGACGTCGCTGAGTATGCCGATGGCCAATGGCGAGAAACTGGCCGCGACAAGGGCGAACACCCCGATCAGCGCGGCGGCCGAGGCGCGCATCCCTTCAGCGATCACCGAATAGGCGATCGAATACATCGGCCCCAGCACGCCGGTGCAGACCAGGCCGTAGACCGTCAGCAGCACGAGCGTCAGATGGAGTTCGCCGCTGAAAAAGGCGATCGCCGCCAAGCTCATCAGGATCGCGAATTGCAGCGCGAGCAGCCGCAATTGCAGCCGTTCGTTGTTCGCCACGAAACGTGACATCAGATATCCGCCCATGAAGGTGCCGATCAGCGCCGCTACGCCATAGACCGCGCCCGTCCAGGTGCCGAGCGCAGCGGGCGACATGTCGAACGACCGGATGAGGACGACCGGCATCCACGATTCGATGCCGCGATAGCCGACCATGAACAGCATGAACGTCACGGCGATCAGCCGGAAGGTGGGGATCCGCAACAGCTGGCGGTAGTCGGCGATGGCCGAGGACAGCGACATTTTCGGGGCCACCGCCTGATCCGAAGAGACTGGCGTCGGCGGCTCGGTGAGCGTGAGACGGAACAGCGCGGTCAGCGCCAGTCCGGTCAGGCCGATGACCAGCGCCATGACTCGCCACCCCAGCGTATGGATCAGCCAGCCCCCGATCAGACCGCCGAAGATGGTCGCGAGCGACGTCGCGAGCAGCAGTGTCGCGACGGCGCGGGCGCGCTGCGAGCGATCGAAACGGGCCGCGACCAGCGAATGCGCGGGCGGATTGCAGCCGGCGTCGCCCATGCTCGACAGCGCGCGCGCCGCCAGCAACATGCCGAAACTGCCCGCGATGCTGAGCGAGGCAAATGACAGCGCCCAGATCGTGGTGGACGCGGTGATGATCCACAGCCGGTGCCCGCGATCGGCCAGATAGCCGACCGGCAGCACCACCAGCGCGCCGCACAGCACCGATATCTGGGCCATCAGGCCGATCTGGCCGTCGTTCAGCCCGAAATCGAGCTTGATGCTTTCAAAGGCCAGCCCGACGGCCATCTTGTCCAGCGAATTGAACGTGCCGATGACGACCAGAAACCACAACATATATTGTTTGTGCGCGAACAGCTTGCTCATCTTCGGTCCCGATTGAGGCTCAACGTCGTCCGGTTCCTGCCGGATCTGGAGACTGGACCGAAAAATGACACGAACGCGCGGACCGGGCTCCTTGCAAAGCCCGTAATTCCTTTGAAATCCCGCCCATGGCGATGCGGGGCCGGCTGCGGCTTCCCGGCGCCGGTCCGCCACTTTGCATATGCAGGATGAGGCGCAGGACGAGGCGGGGCGCCATGGCGCGCCTCGTCCTGCGTGCGGGTTCAGCCTTGCAGCTTGCCCATGATCATCATGCCCTGGTCGCCGCCGGACTTGGGCACGATCTCGCCGGTGCGGTCGCTGATCTGCTGCCAGTGCGCGGCCACGCCCTCCGGGCTCAGCTCGTCGCCTTGCAGCCGCACGCCCTGGGTCAGCGTGACATGCGCGGCGTGGAAGACGCCGGCCCCGGCGCCGACGATCGCGTTGGTCGGGGCGTCCTCGCTCACCAGGAACAGCGCGGCGGGGACCACGCCCTCGGGCGTGAACGCCTTGAACGCGGCTTCGGGGAAGATGTCTTCGGTCATGCGCGTGCCGGCGGCGGGCGCGAGCGTGTTGACGCGGATGTCGTATTTCGCGCCTTCGAGATACAGCGTCTTGGTCAGGCCGGCGAGGCCGAGCTTGGCCGCGCCGTAATTGGCCTGGCCGAAATTGCCGTACAGGCCGGACGAGGACGAGGTCATCAGGATGCGGCCATAGGCCTGCTCGCGCATCGTCGCCCACACCGCCTTGGTGGCATTGGCCGAGCCGTTGAGATGGACGTCGACGACGAACCGGAAATCTTCCGGCGTCATGTTCTGGAAGCTCTTGTCGCGCAGCACGCCGGCATTGTTGATGAGGATATGGACGCCGCCCCAGCGCGCCTTCGCCTCGGCCACCATCGCCTCCATCTGCTCGTAATCGGTGACGCTCGCGCCGTTGGCCATCGCCTCGCCGCCGGCCGCCTCGATCTCGGCGACCACCTGCAGCGCCATGTCGGAATGGCCGGTGCCGTCGCGCGAGCCGCCCAGGTCGTTCACCACGACGCGCGCGCCGCGCCGGGCGAGTTCGAGCGCATAGGCGCGGCCGAGGCCCCCGCCGGCGCCGGTGACAATGGCGGTCTTTCCGTCGAATCGAATGCTCATGGCGGTTCCCGATCGTTGCTGTACGAAAGGGCACCTAGCCGACCTGAGCGAAGTTGCAAATCGGACTTTTGATGGCTCGACGGGCGATCGTCCGTGGGGAAGGATCGATTTTTCACAAAAACGGTATGGGACGCGGGAGCGGCGTCATGCGGCGCGACCGGCGGGGCCGCGCCGCCGCGCATTCAGCCGCCGCGCTGGCGGCAATTGTCGTACTGGCCCTTCTTGCAGATCGGATAGCTCTGCATCGGGGCGGGCGGGGGATAGGCCTCGGCCGGCGATTTCGACGGCTGGAAGATGACCTGCTGGCCGGGCGCTGGCGGCGCCGACAGCGCCGGCGCGGCGGGCTGATAGCCGCCCACCGGGTCGTCACCGGCAGCTGGGCCGGCAGCGGGCGCCGCGGCCGGATCGGCGGTCACGGGCGCGGTCGCCGGGGGGGCGGTATCGACCGGGGCCGGCGTTTCCTGGGCGATCGCGGCAGTGCCGGTCAGGGCAAGCGCCGCTGCAAGGGCGATCAGCTTCATCGGATGTCCTCCTGAAGACGGGTCAGAGCAATTCCACTCCGCCCGCCAACGCATCACCGGCCAAATCTATCCCGAAACGAGTTGCGCCGCGTCAGTGCCCGACATCGAGCGAATAGCCGGCCGAGCGCACGGTGCGGATGATGTCGGGGCGGTTGCCGGTGTTGATCGCCTTGCGCAGCCGGCGGATATGGACGTCGACGGTGCGGCTCTCGATATCGCTGTCATGGCCCCATACCGCGTCGAGCAGCCGCTCGCGCGAGAAGACCCAGCCGGGATGCTCCAGGAAATGCTTGAGCAAGCGGAATTCGGTGGGGCCGAGCGGCACGACGTCGCCGCCGCGACGCACCTTGTGGCCGACCGTGTCCATCTCGATATCGGCATAGCTCAGCGCCTCGCCGGCCAGCGCCGGGCGCACGCGGCGCAGCACCGCGCCGACGCGCGCGACCAGTTCGCGCGGGGAGAAGGGCTTGGTGACGTAATCGTCGGCGCCGGTTTCCAGCCCGCGGACGCGGTCTTCCTCCTCGCCGCGCGCGGTCAGCATGATGATCGGCACGTTGGCGGTCTCGCTCATCCGGCGCAGGCGGCGACACACCTCGATCCCCGACAGGCTTTCGACCATCCAGTCGAGCAGCACGATGTCGGGCGGCGATTCCTTGGCGAGCAGCAGCGCCTCCTCGCCGTCGGGCGTGTGGCGGATCTCGAAATCCTCGCGCTTGAAATTGTAGATCAGCAGTTCGGCGAGCGCCGCGTCGTCCTCGACCAGCAGCATGCGGACGCGGCTCATCTCAGCTCTCCGGACTGTCGGTGTCGCGATCGGCGAGATAGCTGCCGGTCGCGGCGAAATAGACCATCTCGGCGACGTTGGTGGCGTGATCGCCGATCCGCTCGATATTCTTGGCGACGAACAGCAGGTGCGCGACTTCGCTGACCGTGCGCGGATTCTCGACCATATAGGTGACCAACGTGCGGAAGATGCTGTCGTAGAAATCGTCCAATCGGCTGTCGCGCTCGCACACGCGGATCGCGGCTTCGGCATCGCGCGAGGCGAAGGCGTCGAGCACCTCGTGCACCATCTCGCTCGCCATCTGCGCCATCGCCGGCAGCACCGAAATCGCCTCGATCCGCCCGGTATCGGGATTGTGGACCAGCGGCACGCGCTTGGCGATGTTCTTGGCATAGTCGCCGATCCGCTCGATCACGCCGGCGATCTTGAGCGCGGCGACCACATCGCGCAGATCGTCGGCCATCGGCGCGCGCAGCGCGATGACGCGGACGGCGAGCTTTTCGACCTCGGCCTCGATTCCGTCGATCGCCTTGTCCTTGGCGCGGACCTGCTTGGCGAGATCGGTGTCGTTGCGCTGGAGCGCGGTCATCGCGTCGGCGATCGCTTCCTCGGCCAGGCCACCCATCTGCGAGATCAAGGCGCGCAGTTGCTTGATCTCCGCGTCGAACGCCTTGACCGTGTGTTCGTGACCTGTGGCCATCAGCCTTCACTCCAACGGGGAAACCCCTGGTTTGCCGCTCCTGCCGGCCATTGTTCCGTCATTCCCGCGAAGGCGGGAAGCCATTTTGGCTGGCCGATCGGATCGAGCCGCAACGGCAGCGTCAATGGATTCCCGCCTTCGCGGGAATGACGATCAGGAAAGGGATGATTCAGATCAGCCATATCTACCGGTGATATAGTCCTTCGTCCGCTCCTGGCGGGGGGCGGTGAAGATCTGGTCGGTCTCGCCATATTCGATCAGCGTGCCGAGGTGGAAGAAGGCGGTGCGCTGCGAGACGCGCGCCGCCTGCTGCATATTGTGCGTGACGATCACGATCGCATAGCGGCCGCGCAGTTCGTGGATCAGCTCCTCGATCTTGGCGGTGGCGATCGGGTCGAGCGCGCTGCACGGCTCGTCCATCAGGATCACCTCGGGCTCGACGGCGATCGCGCGGGCGATGCACAGCCGCTGCTGCTGGCCGCCGGACAGCGCGGTGCCGCTGTCGTTCAGGCGATCCTTGACCTCGTCCCACAGGCCGGCGCGTTTCAGCGACCGCTCGACGATCTGGTCCATGTCGCCCTTAGCGCGGGCGAGGCCGTGGATGCGCGGGCCATAGGCGACATTCTCGTAGATCGATTTGGGGAAGGGGTTGGGCTTCTGGAACACCATGCCGACGCGCGCGCGCAGCTGCACCACGTCCATCGAGCGATCGTAGATATTCTCGCCGTCCAGGGTGATGAGGCCCTCGACGCGCGCGCTGGCGACAGTGTCGTTCATGCGGTTGAGCGTGCGCAGGAAGGTCGACTTGCCGCAGCCGGACGGGCCGATAAAGGCGGTGACGTTCTCCATATCGACATCGATCGAGACGTCGCGGATCGCCTGTTTCTCGCCATAGAAGACGTTGACGCCCTGCGCCGCCATCTTGGGAATGCCGGGCGGCACGGCCGGGGCGGCGGTTTCCTGGGCGGTGTCTGCGAAATCGATTTCAGTCATCACCAGCGGGTCTCGAAGCGGTTGCGAAGATAGATGGCGAGGGCATTCATCGCCAGCAGGAACGCCAGCAGCACGATGATCGCGGCGCTGGTCTTCTCGATGAAGCCGCGGCTGACCTCGTCCGACCACAGGAAGATCTGGACCGGCAGCACGGTGGCGGGATCGAACACCCCGCCCGGCGGGGTGACGATGAAGGCGCGCATGCCGATCAGCAGCAGCGGCGCGGTCTCGCCCAGCGCGCGCGCCATGCCGATGATCGTGCCGGTGAGGATGCCGGGCAGGGCGAGGGGGAGGACGTGGTGGAACACCACCTGCACGCGGCTCGCGCCGATGCCGAGCGCGGCGTCGCGGATCGAGGGCGGCACCGCCTTGATCGCGTTGCGCCCGGCGATGACGATGACCGGCATGATCATGAGCGCGAGCGTCAGGCCGCCGACCAGCGGGGCGGAGCGGGGGAGGCCGAGCGTGCCGAGGAACACGGCGAGGCCGAGCAGGCCGAAGATGATCGAGGGCACCGCCGCGAGATTGTTGATCGACACCTCGATCAGGTCGGTCCAGCGGTTCTTGGGCGCATATTCCTCGAGATACACGGCCGAGAGCACGCCGATCGGGAACGCGATCAGCAGCGTCACCAGCATCGTCAGCAGCGATCCCTTGAACGCCCCCCAGATGCCGACCGCGGTGGGATCGGTGGAGTCGGCGCGGCTGAGGAAACCGGCGTTGAAGCCGCTGCGCAACGCGCCGCGTTCGCGCAGTCGTTCGACCTGTTCGCGCATTGCCGGATCGCCGCCGCCATCGGCCGCCGTATCGAGATCGCTCGACGCGGGCACCCAGATATGCGCGCTCTGGCTGAGCAGATTGGGATCGGCCTTGATCGCGTCGCGCACGGCGGTCCAGGCGTTTTCGGCGATCAGCTCCTCACCTTGTTGGCCGAAGGCGGCGGTGGCGGCGGTCGCGACGCGATCCTGCAGGCCCGCGCCGGCGAGCGCGAGATCGGCGCCGCGTGTCGCGAGCTGCGCGCGATCGACGTCGAGCGGGGCCGCCTTGAAGTCGATCGGCAGCGCCACTTCGGTCCGCATGAAGCCCGCCGCGCCGTTGCCGACCATCACCGCGAGCAGGAAGACGAGGAACGCGGCGGAGAGGATCACCGCGCCCAGACCGAGCGCGCGGAAGCGGCGTTCGGCGCGGTAACGCTTGCGGATGCGGCGCTGCATCGCCTGCGCCTTCCAGTCGGTGGGCGTGCGCCTATTCATAGGCTTCGCGATATTTCTTCACGACGCGCAGGGCGACGATGTTGAGGAGGAAGGTGATGAGGAACAAAGTCAGGCCCAGCGCGAAGGCGGCGAGCGTCTTGGGGCTGTCGAACTCGGCCTCGCCGGTCAGCAGATCGACGATCTGCTTGGTGACGGTGGTGGCGCTTTCGAAGGGGTTGGCGGTGATGTTGGCGGCGCCGCTGGCGGCCATCACCACGATCATCGTCTCGCCGATCGCCCTGGAGACCGCGAGCAGCACGCCGGCGACCACGCCGGGCAGCGCGGCGGGGAGCAGCACCTTGCGGATCGTCTCGCTCGCCGTCGCACCCATCGCCAGGCTGCCGTCGCGCATCGCGCTGGGCACGGCGGCGATGCTGTCGTCGGCCATCGACGAGACGAACGGGATGATCATCACACCCATCACCAGGCCCGCGGCGAGCGCGCTTTCCGAACTGGCATAGGTGAAGCCCAGCGACACGGCGAAGTCGCGGATCGCCGGGCCGACCGTCAGCGCGGCGAAATAGCCATAGACCACGGTGGGAACGCCGGCGAGGATCTCGAGGCAAGGCTTCATCCATTTGCGGACGACCGGCCGGGCATATTGCGTCAGATAGATCGCGCTCATCAGGCCGAACGGGATCGCCACCAGCATCGCGATCACCGCGCCGATGAAGAAGGTGCCCCAGAACAGGGGTACCGCGCCCAGCGTCGCGCCGGGATCGGCGGGGTCGATCACCTGCGGGCTCCAGATCGTGCCGAACAGGAAATCGGTGATCGGGACCATCGAGAAAAAACGTACCGATTCAAAGAGAAGCGACAGGAAGATGCCAAGCGTCGTGAGGATCGCGATCAGCGACGCGACGAGCAGCGCGAGCATCACCGTTCGCTCGACGCGGGTGCGTGCGCGGAATTCGGCGCGGATGCGGCTATAGGCGAAGGCACCGCAGGCGAACGCCAGCAGGATCGCGATGCCGGTGCCGAGCCAGGCGTAGAAGCGGCTCGCCCGCGCATAGATCGGGGCGAGCTGCTGCGCGAGCGGATAGAAGCCGTATTCGCCGCCCGCGGCGCGCGCGCGCACTTCATTGAGGATCGCGTCGCGCTCATAGCCGAAGGCGGGCAGGGCGAACGCCTGGGGCGACTTCAGCACCGCATCGGTCGCCAGCGCGGGCGTGACGATCGACCAGACGATCACGAAGATCAACGCCGGGACGACGGTCCACAGCGCGACATAGAGGCCGTGCTGGCCGGGCAGCGAATGCAGCCGGTGCCTGCTCGCCGCGCCGAACCGCACGGCGCGCGCGCGGCCGGTGAGCCAGGCGATGACGCCGAGCCCCGCGACGAGGAACAGGAGGGCATAGAGGTTCATTGATGGCTGACGGCAATCACGCGCATGTTCCCCTGCTTTCGCAGGGGATCAGAATCGTTGGTCAGGCAGAGATGTTCTTCGCTCATTTCAGCGACGCCGGGTCGAGCGGCGTCTCCAGCTCGATCGCCTTGGCCGCCGCGTCGCGCGCGGCCTGCGGGCTCGCGATCAGGCCGCGCTTCACCAGCGGCCCGTCCGGCGCCCACATCCGGGCATATTGCGCCAGGAATTCCTTGAGCCCCGGCACCGCCTTCAGATGCTGTTTCTTGACATAGACATAGAGTGCGCGCGCACCCGGATAGCTGTTGCCGGCGATCGTTTCGTAGGTCGGGGTCACGCCGTCGATCGGAATGCCCTTCAGCCGTTGGGCATTTTCTTCCAGATAGGAATAGCCGAAGATGCCGATCGCGTTGGAGTCGGTCGAGAGCTTCTGGACGATGAGATTGTCGTTCTCGCCCGAATCGACATAGGCGGCGTCGCTGCGGATCAGCAGGCAGAGAGTCTCGAACTTGTTCTTGTCTTTGTCCTTCAGCGCCTTGGCCTCGGGCGACACTTCCTCGCAGCCCTTTTCCAGGATCAGCTCGGCAAAGGCGTCGCGCGTGCCTGAGGTCGAGGGCGGGCCGAGCACCTTGATCGGAATCGCCGGCAGCGACGGGTTGACGTCGGCCCAGGTCCTGGCCGCGTTCGGCTTGCCGCGCGGATTGGCGGCGAGCGCGAGATAGATGTCCTTGCGGGTGAGCGAGAGCTTTGGCCCGTTGACCGATTCGGCCAGCGCGATGCCGTCATTGCCGATCTGCACCTCGATGATCTCGGTCACGCCGTTCCTGGCGCACAGCTCCTGTTCGGATTTCTTCATCCGCCGCGAGGCGTTGACGATGTCGGGATGCGCGACGCCGATGCCGCCGCAGAACAGCTTCATGCCCGCGCCGGTGCCGCCCTGTTCGATCACCGGCGCCTTGGCCTGCGCGCTCTGGTTCACGAACGCCTCGGCCACCGCGGTGGTGAAGGGATAGACGGTGGACGATCCCACCACCTTGATCTGGTCCCGGCTGGCCTGCTGGCCGCATCCGGCGACGGCCAGCGCGGTGAGCGCGATCAACGAAAGGCTGCGCATCTGAATATTCCCCCGGCCCGGTTGCGAGTCGCGAATTTGCGGGGGGCCGCCCCGTCGCCGGGCCTCTGTTGCAGTTGCGTTACCCATTTATGACAGCGGCGCGACGCTATTGTGACACACGCTCCGGCGCCGGGGCGGCGGGCAGGAAAATGGTGACGGCGGTGCCCTGGCCGACCGTGCTGGCGATATCGAGCCGGCCGCGATGCCGCTCGACGATATGCTTGACGATGGCCAGGCCGAGGCCAGTGCCGCCGGCCGCGCGGCTGCGGCTCGAATCGACGCGATAGAAGCGTTCGGTGAGGCGCGGCAGATGTTCGGGGGCGATGCCCTCACCCTCGTCGGCGACGGACAGCCGCACCATCGTATCGCCCGATGCCTTCAGCGCGACCGCGACCGGCGTGCCGGGGCGGCCATATTTCATGGCGTTGCCGACGACATTGTGCAGCAGCTGGGAAAGCTGGACCTTGTCGCCGCGCACGGGCGAGAGCGCCGCCGCGTCGATCACGATATCCGCGGCGCGCGCGGGTGAGACCGAGGCGAGCTCGTCGCGCACCTCGCTTGCCAGCGCCGCCAGATCCACCCAATCATCGGGCGCGCGGTATTTCTCCGCCTCGATCCGCGACAGCGAGATGAGGTCGTCGATCAGCCGCTGCATGCGGCGGGCCTCGGTCCCCATTACGCCCAGGAAGCGCGCGCGTGTTGCGGGATCGTCCGCCGCGTCCTCCAGCGTCTCGATAAAGCCCAGGATCGAGGCGAGCGGGGTGCGCAGTTCATGGCTGGCATTGGCGACGAAATCGACGCGGATGCGATCGGCGGCGTGGCTGCCGGTGCGATCGCTGAGGTGCACGATGCGCTGGCCGCCCGGCAGCGGGCGCACGCGCATCTCCCAATGCTGGTCGCGGCTGCCCAGGCCGATCAGGTTGATCGGCGCGGCGGCCGGATCGTCCACGCCGTCAAGCAGGCGTTCGGCGGCGGCGGGATGGCGGATCGCGACGCGGACGTCCTCGCCCAGCACATGCTCGCCCAGCAGCGCGAGCGCGGCCGGGTTCGCGGCGGCGACGCGATTGGCGGCGACCAGCAATACGGGTTCGAAAATCGCGTCGATCGCATCGGCGACGCCGGCGGGCGGCGGTGCCGGCCCCTCACGCGGGGCGGGCAGTTCGGTCTCGACCGGCGGCGCGCCGACCAGCAGCGCGATCGCCGCGCCGGCCAGCGCGATGCCCGCCGCCTCGATCCCGCCCGCCAGCCACACCGTCGCCGCGGTGACGAGGATCGCGAGGATCGCGATGATCGTGCGGGGCGACGAAAGGCGCGGCATGGCGCTGCTCTAGCCCAGCGCCGTAGCTGGCGATAGCCGTTGCCGCTTGCGCGATCTTCACCTTTATGAAAGGCAAGCATGGCAGGAGATGGGGATGAGCGACGACACGCCACCGACCGGCCAGGCCAAGCGGCCGAGCCGCCGCGCGCTGATGCTGGGCGCGGCGAGCGCGTCGGCGATCGTGTCGATCAAGCCGGCGCTGGCGCAGACCGCCGGGTCGGTGCTCAATTGCGAGATTCCGGTGCCCGATGCCGGGCGCGCGGGCAATTACATCGACGCCGACGGGTCGCTGGTGCCGTCCGGCACGCAAGGCGCGTTTCCGCCCGCCACGCGCCCGTTCAGGGGCGAAGAGGTCAAGCAGGCGCTGAATGGCGCGAGCCTGCCCGGCACGACCTCTGAGCAGAGCCGCGCCTACACCAACTATATCCGCCGGCTGCAACGCGGCACCAGCGGCTTTACCTGCTTCGCCTCGCTGCAGATGCCGCGCGGCTGATTGAGGTGACGCGCTATCGCGCCGCGCCCGCCGCGACGCTCAGGATCGAACCGCTCGATAGCCTGACGCTGATCTTTCATCGCAGTTCCGGCATCACGCACATCGTCGATTCGCCGGTGCCCGAGCTGATCGAGGTGCTGCGCGATACGCCGCTGTCGCTGGACGGGACGCTCGCCGCGCTGGCGGCGGCGCATGAACTGGTGGACCCGGATGTGGCGGCGCTGGCCGCGCGGCTCGACGAGCTGGTCGAGGCCGGGCTGGTGGAACGCTGCTGATGCGGCATTCGACGCTGTTGCGGATCGGACCGGTCGGCTTTCGCGTCGGCAGCGACTGGCGCGCGCCGATCGCGGCGCTGGAGACGCTGTACCGCGACTATCCGGCGCCGCGGAACGGCATTCCCGATTTCAACGTGCGGCTGTTCGCGGCGCGGCCGTGGCGGCGCTTCGTGCGGCCGTCGGTGCAGATCGGCGGCGATTTCGTCATTCCCGACGCCGCGCCGCTGCCGCTCGCCCAAGGGCTGCTCGCGGCCGAGATGGGCATGAACCTGCAGATGGCGCTGGGGCAGCGGCGCTATCTGCTGCTGCACGCCTCGGGCGTCGAGAAGGACGGCAAGGCGCTGCTGATGACCGGCGAGTCCGGCGCGGGCAAGTCGACGCTCGCCGCGCTGCTGATGGCGCGGGGCTGGCGGCTGCTGGGCGACGAGTTCGTGCTGATCGATCCGGCCACGGGCCTGGCGCATGGCTTTCCGCGGCTGATCAGCCTGAAGAATGCGGCGATCGAGGTGATGCGGCGCGAGGCGCCGGAGGGGCGCTGGGGGCCGTTGCTGGAGGGAACGCCGAAGGGCACGATCCGCCATCTGGTGCCGGACGCGCGCGCGATCGCGGCGATGGAGGCGCCGGCGCGGCCCACGCTGTTGCTGTTCCCGAACTTCGGGTTCGAGGCGGCCGAGCGGACGGTGCCGCCGAGCGAATGCTTCGTGCGGCTGACCCAGGCCTCGACCAATTATGTGACGCTGGCCGAGGCGGGGTTCGATGCGCTGACGCGGTTCGTGCGGGACGTGCCGGCGCGGGCGATCGACTATCCCGATACGGCGGGCGCGCTGGCGCTGGTCGAGCGGCTGTGGGGCGAGCTGGCATGAGCGGGGCGCTGCTGGCGCGGGCGCTGCGCGAACCGGTATCGGTCGAGCGGCTCGATGCGGCGGGCTGGACCGCGCTGCTGGCGGCGGCGCGCGCCGAGCAGCTGATCGGGACGCTGGCGTGGCGGCTGGACGGCTTGGCGATGCCGGATGCGGCGCGGGGTGTGCTCGCCGACGCGCGCGCCGCCGTCGAGCAGGGGCGGGTGGCGGCGCTGTGGGAGGCCGAGATGGCGCGCCGCGCGCTGGCGCCGACCGGGATGCCGGTGGTGCTGCTGAAAGGCACCGCGTTCGTCGCCGCGGGGCTGTCGGCGGGGCGGGGGCGGCAGATCGGCGATCTCGACATCTTGGTGCCGCGCGAGCGGATCGAGGCGGCGGAAGCCGCGCTGCTGGCGGCGGGGTGGGAATGGGTCAAGCCCGATCCCTATGACGATGCCTATTACCGCCGCTGGATGCACGAGCTGCCGCCGCTGATCCACCGCGAGCGGGACCGGATGATCGACGCGCACCATACGATCCTGCCGCTGACGGCGCGGGTGACGCCGGACGCGGCGGCGCTGATCGAGAGCCGGGTGGCGTTGGAGAACGGGCTGTTCGTCCTGCCGCCGGAGGGGATGGTGGTGCATGCGGCTGCGCATCTGCTGGCCGATGGCGATCTGCAGGGCGGGCTGCGCAATTTGTGGGATATCCGCTGTCTGATCGACGAGTTCGGCGGGGCGGATTTCGATCGCAGGCTGGCGGTGTGTGCGGGACGGCACGGATTACGGCGTGAGGTCGAGCGCGCGTTGCGGCTATCGGCGGCGCTCTTCGGCGACGGCGCGCGCCTTACCGCGATCGACCGGCTTTACGTTCGCCGCCTCCTTGCCCGCGACGGGTGGGGGCAGCCGACGCGCAAACTGACCGAGCTGGCCTTCTATCTGCGCGGCCACTGGTTGCGCATGCCGCCGCTTATGCTGGCGCGGCATTTGTGGACGAAGTGGCGGAAGGCCCAATAACTAATCGGCGCCGCCCAGCTTGATGAGCGCGGGGATCAGCCCGTCATAGCCGTCGATCACCGCGTCGGCGCCGAGTTCCTTGACCGGCTGCATCAGGAAGCCGAAGCTGACGGCGATGCTGGGAATGCCGGCGTTCTTCGCGGCGAGGATGTCGTAGATCGAATCGCCGACGAACGCCGCGCGGCCGCCGCCACAGCGCGCGATCATCTCGCGGATCGGGGCGGCGGAGGGCTTGGCGTTGCCCGCGCCCATCGTGTCGCCGCCGATCACGCAGGCAAAGCGATGGTCCAGCGCCAGTTCGGCGACGAGCTGGACGGCGAAGCGTTCGAGCTTGTTGGTGACGATCGCGACCCTGACGCCGCGCGCTTGCAGCTCGTCGAGCGTTGCGATCAGGCCGGGAAAGGGCGTGGTGCCGCGGCTGAGATTGGCGCCATAGAAATCGAGCAGCGCCGGATAGGCGGTGTCCATCATCGCCGGATCGAATTCGCCCGACGCCTTCAGCCCCTGTTCGAGCATGTAGCGCGATCCGCGCCCGATCATCGTGCGGACCTGCGCCACCGGCAGCGGCGGGCGATCCACCAGCGCCAGCGCATGGTTCACCGCGGCGGCCAGATCCGCGCTGGTGTCGAACAGCGTGCCGTCGAGGTCGAATCCGACGATATCGAACGGGAAATCGTGCATGCGCCTGCGATGGACCGGCGGCTATGGAATTTGCAACCGCTTCGTGGCAGGGCGGCGCCAAAGGGAAGCATCGCATGACCGCCCGTCCAGTCGCCGCCATCATCCTTGCCGCCGGCAGCGGCACGCGCATGAAATCCGACACGCACAAGGTGCTGCATCCGATCGCCGGGCGGCCGATGCTGCTGCATCTGGTCGATGCCGTGGCCGGCCTGTCGCCCGAGCGCACCGTGGTGGTGGTCGGCGCGCGGCGCGAGCAGGTCGAGGCGGCGGTGGCGCCGCACGGCGTGGCGACCGCGCACCAGGCGCAGCAGCTTGGCACCGGTCATGCGGTGGCGCAGGCGCAAGCGGCGCTGGCGGGGTTCGAGGGCGACGTGCTGATCCTCTATGGCGACGTGCCGCTGGTGAGCGGCGAGACGATGCGGCGGATGGTCGGGCGGCTGCATGCCGCCGACGCGCCGGCGGTGGTGGTGCTCGGCTTTCGTCCCGCCGATCCGGGCGCGTACGGCCGGGTGATCGCCGATGGCGAGGGACGCATCGCCAAGATGGTCGAGCATAAGGACGCTTCGCCCGAGGAGCGCGCCGAGACGCTGTGCAATTCGGGGCTGATGGCGGTGCGGTCGGACGACCTGTTCGCGCTGCTGGCGCGCGTCGGCAACGACAATGCGGCGGGCGAATATTATCTGCCCGACATCGTGATGCTGGCGGCGGGCGACGGGCGCGCGTCCGCGGTGATCGAGACCGATGCGGTCGAGGTGACCGGCGTCAACAGCCGCGCCGAGCTGGCCGCGCTGGAGTGGCAATGGCAGCAGGCGCGCCGGGCGCGGGCGATGGCCGACGGCGCGACGCTGACGGCGCCCGAAACGGTGTGGTTCGCGTATGACACGGCGATCGGCCGCGACGTGACGATCGAGCCGAATGTGGTGTTCGGGCCGGGCGTGAACGTGGCGGACGGGGTGAGCATCCGTGCGTTCAGCCATATCGAGGGGGCGAGCATCGCCACCGGCGCGACCGTCGGTCCCTATGCGCGGCTGCGGCCCGGCGCGGTGGTCGGCGAAGGCGCGCATGTCGGCAATTTCGTCGAGATGAAGAAGGCGGTGCTGGGCAGGGGCGCCAAGGCCAATCACCTGACCTATCTGGGCGATGCTGAGGTGGGGCCGGGCGCGAACATCGGCGCGGGCACGATCACCTGCAACTATGACGGCTTCCTCAAGTACAGGACGGTGATCGGCGCGGGCGCGTTCGTCGGATCGAACAGCGCGCTGGTCGCGCCGGTGAAGATCGGCGACGGCGCGATCGTCGCGGCGGGATCGGTGGTGACCCAGGATGTCGAGGCCGATGCGCTGGTGCTGGTGCGACCGCCGCAAGAGGTGAAGCCCGGCTGGGCGAAGCGGTTTCGCGAACGGATGGCGGCGCGGAAGAAGGGTTGACGCGATATCATGATATGATATCAGTATATCAATGACTCGCATTCTCGCCGATCTGCCCGAAGAGGATATCAAATGGCTCGACCAGCGCGCTGCCGAACTCGGCAAGTCGCGCGCGTCCGTGCTGCGCGAGGCGGTGTCTGCCTATCGTGCGCAAGCGCCGCAGGACTGGCTCGAGATCGGCTTTGGCGCATGGGCGCGTCATGGCGTGACGATCGATCCCTATGAATATGAGCGAAAGCGGCGGGCGGAATGGACCCGGCCCTGGGACGATGATTACGAGCAAGTGCGCGCCGAATCGCCCGATTGCTTCAGCGAGGAGGACGACAAGGAGCGCGCGCATTATCTGGCGCTGACCGCCAAGGCCGCGGCCAGGCGCAAGCATGGCGCATGAGCGGCTATAGCCTGGACGCCGATATCGTGATCGACGCGCTGCTGGACCATCCGCCCGCGCATCATGAACTGCGGCGGATCGCGGAGAGCAGCGCGCGGATGTGGATCAGCCGGATGGCCTGGATCGAGGTGCTGTCGAAGGGCAATGAGGCCGTTGTACGGGAAGTCCTGCAATTTCTGGGACGTTTCGGTCTCGACGAAATCGATGAGGAAATCTCGCATCGCGCGGCCGCGCTGCGTCGCGAGCGCCCTCGGCTGAAATCGCCGGACGCCATCATCCTGGCTACGGCGCAAACGCGCGGCCGGGTGCTGGTAACCCGCAATATCAAGGATTTTCCGGCAAATATGCCTGGGATTCGTATCCCTTATACTCTCTAGGAATCGAGCCGAATCATGTGTGGAATCGTAGGTATTCTTGGCCAGGACGACGTGGCCGACCGGCTGCTCGACGGGCTCAAGCGGCTGGAATATCGCGGCTATGATTCGGCCGGGATCGCGACGATCGTCGGCGATCGGATCGAGCGGCGACGCGCCTCGGGCAAGCTAATCAATCTCGGCAAGGTGCTGGCGGCGGAGCCGCTGCCCGGCGTGACCGGCATCGCGCATACGCGCTGGGCGACGCATGGCGGGCCGACCACCCACAACGCCCATCCGCACGCGACCGACCGCGTGGCGCTGGTGCACAACGGCATCATCGAGAATTTCAAGCCGCTGCGCGACGAATTGCTGGCGCGCGGGCGCAGGTTCGAGAGCGAGACCGACACCGAGATCGTCTGTCACCTGGTGAGCGAGCAGGTCGAGGCCGGGCTCGATCCGGTCGCGGCGGTCAGGGCGGTGCTGCCGCGGCTGCACGGCGCGTTCGCGCTGGCGATCCTGTTCCGCGATCATCCCGACATGCTGATCGGCGCGCGGCTGGGCTCGCCGCTGGTGGTCGGTTACGGAGAGGGCGAGACCTATCTCGGTTCGGACGCGCTGGCGCTGGCGCCGCTGACCCAGCGCATCTCGTATCTCGAGGAGGGCGACTGGGTCGTGCTGACCCGCGAGGGCACGCAGGTCTATGACCAGGCCAACAATCCCGTCGAGCGGCCGGTCGTCAATTCCGGCGCATCGGGCCAGCTGATCGACAAGGGCAACCACCGCCACTTCATGGCCAAGGAGATTTACGAACAGCCGATCGTGGTGGCGCAGACGCTGCGCGGCTATCTCCAGCGGCTGGAGGAAAAGGTGGTGCTGCCGATCCCCGATTTCGATCTGTCGGCGATCCGGCGCGTGACGATCGTGGCGTGCGGCACCAGCTTCTATGCCGGCATGGTCGCCAAATACTGGTTCGAACAGTTCGCGCGGGTGGCGGTGGACATCGATGTGGCGAGCGAGTTCCGCTATCGCGCGCCGGTGATGGAGCCGGGCGGGCTGATGATCGTCATCAGCCAGTCGGGCGAAACCGCCGACACGCTGGCCGCGCTGCGCCACGCCAAGGCCGAGGGGCAGACGATCGCCGCCGTGGTCAACGTGCCGACCAGCACGATGGCGCGCGAGGCCGACCTGCTGCTGCCGACGCATGCCGGGCCCGAGATCGGCGTCGCCTCGACCAAGGCGTTCACCTGCCAGCTGGCGGTGCTCGCCGCGCTCGCCGCCAATCTCGCCAAGGCGAAGGGGCGGATGACGGCGGCGGAAGAGCGCGAGATCGTCCTGCACCTCGCCGAGGCGCCGGCCGCGCTCAACGCGGCTTTGGCCTATGACGAGGCGATCGAGGCGATGGCGGGCAGCGTCGCGGGCGCGCGCGACGTGCTGTATCTGGGTCGCGGCACCGATTATCCGCTGGCGCTGGAAGGGGCGCTCAAGCTCAAGGAGATCAGCTACATCCATGCCGAAGGCTATGCCGCGGGCGAGATGAAGCACGGCCCGATTGCGCTGATCGACGAGAATGTGCCGGTGATCGTGATCGCGCCGTCGGGTCCGCTGTTCGAGAAGACCGTGAGCAACATGCAGGAAGTACAGGCGCGCGGCGGCAAGGTGGTGCTGATCAGCGATGCCGATGGGATCGCCGCGGCGGGCGAGAATTGCCTCGCCACGATCGAGATGCCGCGCGCGCACCCGCTGATCACGCCGATCGTCTACGCCGTGCCGGTGCAGCTGCTCGCCTATCACGTCGCCGTGGCCAAGGGCACCGACGTCGACCAGCCGCGCAATCTGGCGAAGTCGGTGACGGTGGAGTAGGCTGGCTCCGCAACGGGGGAGTGAGCGGATGCGGTGGCTGGTGCTGGGGGCGGCAGTGATGCTGGCGGGCTGCGGCGGCGCGCCGGCGGGTAACGAGACGGCGAAGGTCGAAGGCGCGCAGCCCGGTGCCGCCGCACCGGTCGATCCCGCGCATGTCAAATGCGATCAGAAGCCTGATTTCGTCGTGCTGCGCCCGGATGCGCAGATCCAGACCTGCACCTCGGGCAAGGGGCCCTCGCCGCGGCGCGAGAGCGGGACGGTGATCTATCTGACCGCGGACAAGGCGACGGAGGTGACGGCCTGGTATCGCGAGCAGGCCAAGGCGTTCGAGATGCAGGACGCGCTGGTCGCCGACACGCCCAATCCGATCTATTCGGCCAAGGACGGCACCCGGCGCAACTTCATGGTGCTGACCGAGGCGGCGGGCGGTCAGACGAGGGTGACGTTGAACTGGGGCCGCGATAGCTGAAGGTTGGAGCGGGTGAAGGGAATCGAACCCTCGTCGTAAGCTTGGGAAGCTTCTGCTC
>CAYPRW010000015.1:0-72768 GCA_964413495.1 uncultured Stakelama sp.
CTCCTTCATGAAGGACTCTAGCTCAGACTGGCGGAGTTTCAGGGGAGCACGTCAACCGAGAAGCGCCCGTTCGCGATTGCCTCGAATCCAAAGTAAAGGACTACGCAAATCACGAAGCCGAGGCCAGTCTTCCACAAACCGTCCCCGACCGTCGATAGAGCGTCGATATACTTGCCGATAAACTGCCAAGAACCCTGCATTAGACACTCCCAAACTTTAGGCTCGCCCGAGCCGCCGAACGGTTATGCACATCATGATCGCTCATCTCTCAAGGTCGTGGGCAAGCAGCATACCGTCTCAACCTAACTTGAGGTCAAGCGAAAAGTATGCTTTATTGCGGTCCTGATATGCAGGATAATAAGGCCACCGAGCTAAGTGTTGGACAGGTTGCGCGGCGTAGTGGTGTCGCAGTCTCGGCTGTGCACTTCTACGAGCTGAAGGGCCTAATTCGAGGCAGACGAAATTGCAGCAATCAGCGGCGTTACCCGCGCGACGTGCTGCGAAGGATAGCTGTGATAAAATTAGCGCAGCGTGTGGGCCTGCCGTTGCGGGAAATCGTGGAGGCATTCGCCACCCTTCCGAACTCTCGAACTCCCACGGCAGAGGATTGGGCCGAATTATCCAGAGTCTGGCGGGACGCGCTTGAGAGTCGAATTGAAGAACTCGTCCAACTGCGAGATGACCTTAGCAACTGCATAGGATGCGGGTGCCTATCGATCGACTCCTGCCCGCTTTATAATGCCAATGATGTGCTTGGTGCCGAAGGTCCAGGTGCCCGGTTAATGAAGCCCCATTCAATCCCATAAGGCCAGTCGCCGTCTCACGATATCGGATCGAAGATGAGCAACGGTGGTTTGATGAGAAATAAACCCAGGTTAGGCTGCAAGCTGGCTCACCATCCACAGAACGATGATGGAGATGGCTCCCCCGATCACCGCCCAGATCGGCGCGTCGGTTTGCTCTTCGTTGGTTCTAACACGACCGACAATTTCATCGAGCTGACCGGCAACCCCTCGCTCGTAAGTAGCCTCGACCTAGCGAAAATCATGATCTGCGCGACGCCCAGAGGAGCCTGCCTGCGCAATCTGCTCCGCAAGCAGCTACGGAGTGAGGGCCACTGCGGGGCGTTCGGCAAGCGTCATAATGATATCGTGAACCGGTCCTGCCGCTCGATCAGCCGACCCAGGTCTGGAGCATAATCTCGGGCCTCTATCGCTTGTTGCCGGCTGGCAAACCCTTCGACCGCAGCGGCCAGCAGCGCGAGTTGTCGCCGCATCCGTTCGAACGCCCCTGCCGGATCCGTCGCGGTTACGTCGGCGGGTATATCGAATTCGCTCATAAGCTCACTCCAAGGTTGCGGCCGCGTCCAAGGCCCTCGATCAACTGATGTGAACCTGTCCGACCCGGCGTTGATTTGAAACGGAAAAGCACGGACTTAAAATCCGTGAGAACGAAGCGCGCATAAAGCGGACTCGTGGGAAACTTTTCGGAAGCGTGGGGAACTAGCCGCTATGACTTTCGCCAAGAACCGCAGAAAACTGCGCCTGGTGACCCCTACGTTTATTGGCTTAGAAGTGCAAGAGCGTTCAAGGCGTCTCAAGTATCTGATATTACTTGATTTGTAATTTTCGCTTTGTAGCGTTGGGCATCTTGAAGTCCACAGTATCGCGCTCACTTCGTGGGACGGTCCGGGGACATTTTTCGTCGGGAATCCAACCATGCCACTCACAGCATTGAAGATAAAATACGCCAAACCTGGCCGTCATGCCGACATCCACGGCCTCTATCTCTACGTCCGCAAACGCGGCTCAAAATCTTGGGTGTTGCGGATGCAATTCAAAAGCCGCCGCCGCGATTTCGGACTCGGGCCGCTCCACGACATATCACTCGCGGAGGCCCGCTGTCTCGCTTCGGAAATACGCAAGATGGTTCGTGCCGGCCTCGACCCCGTGAAGGAGCGTGGCCTAGTCCGCGACAGCAAGCCGACATTCGAGACGACAACGCGCCGCTGTTACGAAGCAATGAAAGGCGGATGGAAGGATCGCCGCCACGCCTCATGGCTTTCGAGCTTCGAGAACCACGTTTTTCCTACGATCGGTGGTTTGCGGATCGACGCAATCGATACGCACGCGGTACTCGAAGTCCTGGAGCCGATCTGGACCGAAATTCCCGACACGGCGCGCCGCATCCTGCAACGCATCGGCGCGGTCTTGGATTATGCCCATGTGAAGGGTCTGGTGCCGGAGGAAATCTCGCTCAGGTCTGTTCGTCGTGGCCTGCCGCGTCAGCAGGCCAGTGTAAAGCATCACGCCGCGATGCCGTACGACCAAGTGCCGGCCTTCATGAAGAAGCTAGTGGCGCAGCCGAGCAGCACCGGACGTGATGCTATGAGGTTCACGATGCTAACGGCGGTCCGATCCAATGAGACGCGCTTTGCCATTTGGGGCGAGTTCGACCTGGAGAAGGGCGTATGGTCGATACCGGCGGCGCGCATGAAGGCAAAACTTCCGCACGTCGTTCCTCTGTCCCCGGCCGTGATCGCGTTTCTACAGCGCATCAAGGATGGTGATCCGCTCGTTGACGACGGTCAGGACCGCAAAGCTCTCACCACGCCTGACAAGCTCGTGTTCTCGAAGGATGGAAAGAAGGTGCTGAGTGACGCCACCATGACGAAGGCGCTGCGTGAACTGGGCGAGACCGAAGCCACAGTGCATGGTTTTCGATCAAGCTTCACTGACTGGTCGTCGGAGCAGACGGATTTCCCAAAGGAGATCGCCGACAAGGCGCTGGCCCATCTGGTGCCCAACGCCGTCGAGGCAGCCTATCGCCGCACTGACTTCTTCGACAAGCGCCGCACCCTCATGGAAATGTGGGCAGATTACGTTCTGAGTAAGTCCGCTGATTCAAAGGCCGTTCAGTGCCCGCCGGTCCTCAAGGATGCTGCGGCCAACAGTCAGTTCTTCGTCGATACCCCCGGAACATAATCGCCGGGGCTGGCGATCCAGCTTTCGAGTTCAGCCTTATGGAAAGCGATCCGGCGACCGCCCAACTCAATCTTCGGCGGGAATTTTCCCTCGGCAATGCGCCGGTAGATCGTCGCGCGGGAAAGGCTGGTCAAATGGACCACGACCTTCATGGCGATCAGGGGAGGTTCGTTACGCATGGATGCAAATCCTTCGACTTGGGGAGCGACCAATGAGCGGACGCATCACCAGAGATGATCGGGATGCAAGGTTCGTCAAGAGGGCGCACAATGGTGAGAAAAGGCGGAAATTTGGCTTGAGTAGTACTCAGGCGGACCCATGCGGACCCAGGCGGACATATGACGCCATTTGGCGGCAAAAATTTTTTTTCGACCATCTGAACTCTCGTTGTCCGAGATGTCGCAGGGTGTCCGGAGCACTGCTGGGGATCACGCCTCAAATGCGGCGACTGACGATCAGAGAAATCACCTGAACTTGAAAATATCACACATAGTGTTATATGAACTGGGCGGTTGTAATGCGTGTTTTCAAAAATGGTTGGTTCCAGCGATTTGCGCGGAAGGAAGGCTTGGCGGATGCGATGCTGCTTGCCGCTGTCGAGCAAGCGGACGCCGGTCTGATTGATGCCGATCTTGGCGGGGGTTTGATCAAGCAGCGTGTGGCGCGGCCAGGCGCGGGTAAGTCCGGCGGATATCGAACGTTGATTATCTTCCGAGAAGGAGATCGCGCTGTGTTCGTGTTTGGGTTCGCTAAGTCGGCGCGGGCAAACATATCTAAAGCGGATTTGTCGATGTTGAAGAAAGCGGCAGTCGAAGCCCTCAGATGGAGTAGTGAAGAACTGGATACGCTCGTTGCGGCTGGGACATTGATGGAGATTGGTGATGACGAAAAGGCGTGAAGCCCAAGGCTATCGCAGCGAGATTGCTGGAGCGGTCCATGAGATGATTAGCGGCGCGCATGACGCGGGCGTGGTTTCGCGCGAAACGCTTCGGAGCTTTGACGAAGCCTGCCTTGCACCCGTTCCTGTCATTGAAGGTGATGACATTCGCGCGCTTCGCGAGCGCGAGCGTGTCTCGCAGCCGGTGTTCGCCGCCTATCTCAACGTTTCACGCAATCTGGTGTCGGATTGGGAGCGGGGAGTGAAACGCCCTGGTGGTCCCGCATTGCGCCTACTTTCGATCATCCAGCGCAATGGCCTGCAAGCGGTTGCTTGACTAACGATCCAGCCTACTTCTCGCCGAATCGCTCGCGAATGAGCGCGCGGATTGCTTCCGGTCGAGATGGCTTGGGGTCAGGCTGACTTCTAATCCAATCATCGATTTTGGCTAGCAATTCTGGGGCAAACCGCACGGCGATGAGGTGCCCAATCCCGGTACGCGGACGACCTCGAATCTTTTTTGATATCAAATTCTTTTCATCTAACATAGAATTTGATATCAGGAAAGCGGACCGAGCGGAAGTTGTAGCTTCCACCCGGCCCTAACCAACACCGACTGTAAGGAGTCGTATGGCTATTGACCCTGTAACGCCGCGCGGTGGCGCGGCCAATGTTTCGCGTCGTGAATTGCTCGGCGCCGCTGCCACTACACCGTTTCTCAGCGCACGATCGATTGTTCCCAACCCCACCGCCTGGGAAGCGGCACTGAAAGTATATGCCGCCGCGCACTATCGCCATGCGGCCTATTATGCCGGCACGCTGCGTCCCGCCTATGACCGCTACAATGCGGATATGGCTCAATCCACGATCCCTCCCAGGCCGGAACGCGAACCGATCATCTGGACGGAAATCCGAGAAAGGATCGTTGCCTTCGACAGGGCTGTCATTGACGCGGGCGGCGATAGAGCGGCCATGGTCCGTGCAAGAATCGAAAATCTAGCATTGTCGGACGCTCGCGCCACTGT
Organism: uncultured Stakelama sp.; assembly: GCA_964413495.1. Classification (GTDB taxonomy): domain Bacteria; phylum Pseudomonadota; class Alphaproteobacteria; order Sphingomonadales; family Sphingomonadaceae; genus Sphingomonas. The sequence continues at coordinate 4,887 of CAYPRW010000015.1, forward strand.
CGCGCACGAACTGCGACTGCGCCGCGAGCGCGGGCGCCTGAACCGCCGTCACCATGTCCTAGAGTTGGAGGAAGTGGAGAACGACCTCCAGTCGGTAAAACTTGATGCGCTGCGTGACCTCCTCGCAACGCCCGCTCTCGATCACGCAGGCCTCCTGACCAAGATCAGGAGCGGCTATGAAGAGATTTTTCGGCACGAGGACGACGACGACTTGTTGCTGGCGGTTTTCGCCGATGTTGAGCGCTTGTGCGGCTAGCCTGATGAGGCTGTAGCGTTTGTATCGGCCTCATCCTCAAATGCCCTTTTGCCGCGTCGGCGCATCAGCGCCAGCGCGGCATCGCGGTCCTCGCATTTCAGCTGACCGGCAATACCGAGCAGCGCGCCATAGATCGCTGCGCGGTCGTCGCCGGTCAGATCAACGAGGCCGGCCTTTGCAACAAGCCCACCAAGCTCGATAAGCTGCCGCGTGCGTTCGCGGCGCGCGACCGCCCAATCCCGCATGTCAGTCCGCGCCCGTTTTCGCGCCGCCCGAGCCAGCGCCTGGTTGATCCGGATCGCCGCCGCTTTCGACGCTCGCAGCCTTGCGTCGAGCGCGGGTGCGTCCTTCCAGAAATCGCGCACCATCAGTCTGCCACGCCGCACGCTCGGACTTGTTCGCACCGACTGCCGCGAGCAGCACGCCAGCTAGCGTCGGGGGATCGAGTGCATCGGCCCCGGTAGCAACCACCAGATCGCCAAGCTGCTGCGAGTGTTTGTGGCGCAGATCGCGTGCGCGCTGCTGGAGCGCTTTCATCTCGGCATTGTAATCCTTGAACGCGGCCATCGTATCATCCTTGCAGTCTAGTCATGGATGCCAAGGAGATTGCGCAATGTTGGCGCGTTGTAAGGTCACAGATCGGCCTGATACAAGGTGCGTCAACAAATAACCCGCGCGTTACATTTCACTCACCCGCACACTATCCGCAGTAATCGTCATTTCCGATTAGTCGAACACTCTGCGACAGCATGGGATGGATCAGTCCCGAGAAACATGAATTGTTTTGAGGGCGCGCTTATACGTCGTGCCGACGTGCGCTTTTGGTGGCATGATTGCCGGCATGGCGATCTACCATTTCTCGGCGAAGGTGTTCGGCCGCGCTGGCGGACGCAGCGCGGTGGCGGCCGCCGCATACCGCTGCGCGGGCCGACTGCACGATGCCGAGATCGGCCGCACTCATGACTTTTCTAAAAAAGCCGGCTTCGTCCATTCCGAGGTGATGCTGCCGGACGGCGCGCCTCCGGCGCTGGGCGACCGCGAGTTGCTGTGGAATGCGGTCCATGCGGGCGAGAAGCGCAAGGACGCGCAGTTTGCGCGCGAGGTCGAACTGGCGATCCCGCGCGAGATGACGCAGGAACAGGGCGTCGCGCTGGTGCGGGATTTTGTGTCGCGCGAGTTTGTCGATCAGGGGATGATCGCCGACCTCAATGTGCATTGGGATATCGGCCGCGACGGCGAGGCCCAGCCCCACGCCCATGTCATGCTCACCATGCGCGGCGTTGCCGATGGCATCGAGGATTGGGAGCCGGACGATGGGTCGCCGTTTGGTCCCAAGGTTCGCGAGTGGAATACGACCGCTGAACTACAGCGCTGGCGCGAAGCCTGGGCCGAGCATGCAAACGCGCGCATGGCCGAACTCGGGATCGAAGCGCGGATCGATCATCGTTCGTATCACGATCAGGGCATCGCGCTAGAGCCGCAGGGCAAGATCGGCGCACCCGGCACCCGCCAGTTGGTCCGTGGGCTGGAGTCCGATCGCGCCGACGCGCATCTGGAAATCGCGCAGCGCAACGGTGAGCGCATCTTGGCGTCACCCGAGATCGGGTTGGACGCGATCACGCACGGTCAGGCGACATTCACCGTTCGCGACATGGCGAAGTTCGCGCATCGGCACTCGGTTGGGCAGGAGCAGTTCGACCAGGTGCTGGGCGCAATGCGCGGTTCCGACCAGCTTTTCGCGCTCGGCAAGGACGGGCGCGGCGAGGTTCGGTTCACGTCGCGTGGGATGATCGAGCGCGAGTTGCGCTTGGGCCGCGCCGCCGATCAGCTCGATGCGCGCCATGTCGAACGCGCCGTTGCCGGTTCGGCATCGCGCGGGATCGAACTTTCCGCCGAGCAACGCGACGCGCTACGTCACGTCACCCGCGACCGCAATCTGTCGCTGGTCATCGGCTATGCTGGATCGGGCAAATCGGTGATGCTCGGTGCGGCGCGTGAAGCGTGGGAGGCGCAAGGCTACACCGTGCGCGGCGCGGCCTTGTCGGGCATCGCAGCAGAGAATCTGACCAGCGGTTCTGGCATCGACGCACGGACCATCGCCAGCCTTGAGCATCAATGGAAGCAAGGCCGCGAACAGCTCAGTGCCAGCGACGTTCTCGTCATTGACGAGTCCGGCATGGTCGGCACGCGACAAATGGAGCGCGTCCTGTCACACGCCCGCGATGCCGGCGCGAAGGTGGTGCTGGTCGGCGACGCGCAGCAGCTTCAGGCGATCGAAGCCGGCGCGGCGTTCCGCAGCCTGGCCGAGCGGCATGGCGCGGTCGAGATCACCGAGGTTCGCCGGCAGCGCGAAGACTGGCAGCGTGGCGCGACCCGCGACCTCGCTAATGGCCGCACCGGCGATGCGCTCGCCGCCTATCAGGATCATGGTATGATAGCCGAGTCGTCCTCTCGTGAGCGCGCTCGCGAAGCGCTGGTCGAGGGCTGGCGTAGCGAGCGCGCTCACGATCCGGCGCAAAGCCGGATCATTCTATCGCATACCCGCGATGAGGTGCAGAGCCTCAATGAGATGACCCGCGATGCGTTAAAATGCTATGGTCAATTGGGCGAGGATGTAGCGCTCGAAACCGCCCGTGGTGAGCGGTTGATTGCACCCGGCGAGCGCATCATCTTCCTGCGCAATGAACGTGATCTTGGCGTCCGAAACGGCACTTTGGCGACCGTCGAGCGGGTCACGCCGAGCCGTGTCCAGGCCCGGCTCGACGATGGCCGATCGGTCGGGTTCGATCTCAAAAACTACGCCGATATCGATCATGGCTATGCGACCACGATCCACAAGGCGCAGGGTGTCACGGTCGATCGTGCGTATGTGCTCGCAACGTCGGGCCTCGACCAGCATTTCAGCTACGTCGCGCTCAGCCGTCATCGCGACAGTGTCCAGCTTTACTACGGTCGCGACGACTTCGACAGCCCCGAGCGACTGGCGAGGACGCTGGGCCGTGAACGGCCCAAGGATATGGCGCTCGACTATGCCGCTGCCCGCGACCAGTTCGCACAAGCGCGGGGCTATGAGCGTTCTAGGTTGCTCGACACCCTGGCACGCGATCGTCTGGTCGAGCCGGATAAGTCCGCGCCAGAACCTCAGCGGCGAGATCCGTTCGCGGGTCTCAAGCTCCGCGTCGATCGCGCATCACCTGCCAAGGAATCTGCGCGCTCGTCATTCGACAATCTCAAGCTTGGCAAGCCCGATGGTGTGGAGCGGTCGGCGGCTGCGCCGCCGTCCCGCCACCCGTCCGGCCTTGGGCTTGGGGATGGCCCGTCCGGCCGGGTGGCGGGAGATAGCTTTGATCGTGCCGTGCACGATTATGCGCGCGCGCACCAAGATGTGGCCCGCATGACCGCTCAGGGTGTCTCCGCACTGGAATATCAGAAATCGGGGCTGGCTCGGTCGGCGGCCGTGCTCGACACCTTCCAACCCCATGCCGCCGAAGACCTCGATGCGGCATTTGCCGGCAACCCCAGCGCTGCAGGTGAGGCGGCCAAGGGTCGCACGCAAGCCGCAATCCGCGCGATGCAATTGGAAACCGAGCTGCGCACCAATCCGGACATGCGTGCTGACCGGTTCGTCACCACCTGGCGGCAGCTCAAGGCGTCGCGCGACAGCCTCGGGGGATGGGAGAACGAGGATGCCCGCAAGGCGGTCGAAGGCCGCATGAAGTCGCTCGCCAAGGGGATCGAGAAAGACCCGGCCATGGGAGCGGCCTTGGCGCGCCGTGCCGGCGATCTTGGCATTGGCCAGCAGCAGGCCCTGCAATGGTCGCCCGGCAGTCGCAGCGGCGACATCGGGCGTGAGTTGTTCGACCGAAAGGTTGCAGCATCGATCTCGCATGATCTTGTATCCTCGCTCGGCCGAGGCCGCGCTTTGGGAATGGGCCGATGACGATTGAATTCGACAACGAGCAAGTGACGGACCCGGCCGAGGCGTTTGAGCAGATGCGCCGACAGCTCGCCCTACTCACCGCAGCTGTCGCGGGGTTCGCGAGCCGACAGCAGGTGATTGAGGCGCGCGACTACGCACCCGACCTTGCGCAGATCATCGAACGACAGGGGCGATTTGTGGAGGGACTCAACACTCTTGCGACGCGGCCAGCGATGGCGCTCACGCCGAAATCTTTAGCGGAGCAGATCGCACAGGCGGGTGCGGCGGGACGCAAGGCGGATCATCAACTGTTTGCCGCCGAAGCCGTCCGCCAGCAGGCGGCATCCTCGATGCTTGAAGCCATCATCGGGCATGCAAAAACGCGGCAGCAACAGTTGGACGCGCTGATTTGGGCGATCATGGGCGGAATGATTTTCGTGCTCATGTTGTGGATCAGCACCATTCTTCTGAATACTTCGTCGGTCGATGTGGAGCCGGTGAAGCAAGAATCAGCGTTGCGTCCTGATCGAGATCGAGTTCACCATTGAACTCGCGCCCGAAGCGCTCATGCCCCGCGCCGATTAGCAGTTTATGCCAGTGTCATTGCGCCTTGGCGGTTGCAGACCCGGCCGGCCAGCGAACGTTGAGTTGCCTGCCGATGCGCTGGCACCTCATTGCAGTCGCTCAAGCTCGATTTCGGCAAACTCGATGGAGTGCCCTTCGCTCTGCAGCGCAATGTGGCCCTCATGCAGGTCGAACCCGCCCTTTGCCCGGGCGACCGCTTCGCTGGCGAGCGGGTCGGCCGGATCGAGCGCCGGGCGCGCATAGCGAATGACTGGTTTCCCATCGATGCGGTGAATAACCTCGCCGGACGGCAGCACATCCAGTTCGGCGGTCACCCAACGGCCGTTCTCGATTGTCGGGCCAAATGGTGCCGTGCAATGTTCCTTGACCTGTTCATCCGCAATTCTGATCGTCGTGCCCGGGGTGCAAACCGCACCGGTTGGGCGCGCAGATGCGTCAAGCCGCCCGAGCAGCTGGAATTCGATCGACACTGGAAATGGCTGATCACGTTGCATCTCGGCCGGGCGCTCCGACAGGAACATGATGCCGCTGTTGCTGCGGGCCCAGGCCGGCGTATCGGACAGCCCGCCATCCAGAAAGCGGTAGCGGAGCCGAAGCCGGAAGTAACGCAGTGGCCGGTTGTAGAACAGGTGCCCGAACCTGCCTGCGAAGCGGTCATAGCCCGTGTAGGAAACCCTGATCGCGCCGCGCTTGACGCGGAACGTTCTGGAACGATCCTCGCCCACCGCTTCGCCGACAATCTTGGGCGTCCACCCCTTGAGCGTTCGGCCGTCGAAGATGCGCTGCCACTTCGCTGGCGTTGCCGTTTTGCCGGTCGATGCACTGGTGCAGGCCAGCAGAATAAGGGCCGCTGCTCCCGTCATCGACGCGCGCAGAAATGTCTGAGTCATAATGGATTGCCCTGTCGATGAGATTTCGAGGTGCGTGCACGCTCCGGCAGCGCGAACGCGACATAGGCCGAACCCTGCGGCCCTCGCCAATCCTTGCCACCACTGGCCGCAATGACGACGTACTGGATGCCATCCACCATATAGGTCACCGGCGTCGCGTTCCCGGCATAGGGGAGTTCGGCTTCCCATAGGAGATGACCATTCGCGGCATCGAACGCGCGCAACTTGCGATCGTAGATCGTCGCGCCAATGAACAGCACGCCGCCGCCAGTCAGGATCGGCCCGCCGTAATTCTCGGTCCCGGTGGGCTGACTTCCGGCTCCAGCAAGTTCGGGATATTCGCCAAGCGGGATGCGCCATAGGTATTTGCCGCTGTTCATGTCGATTGCATTAAGCGTGCCCCAGGGCGGCTCCGCTGCGGGATAACCGTCGGGATCGACGAAGCGCCGGTACCCGGTGAAGAGATAGGGCGATGCGCTCACCGTGCTAGATTTTGATGTAACCTCCCGCTTTTGTCCCGCGCTCGGCCCCGCATAGAGATAGCCGATCAGCGCATCGCGATTCTCGCCGCGGACATTCGGGAACGCCGGCATCCGGCCTTTGCCCTTCGCGAGGATCTCGGCGACCTCGCCGGGCCGTAGACGATCACGCAAGGTGAGCAGCGAGGGGAAGGCAGGCGGCGATCCGCCATGGTTCGCCCCATGGCACGCCGCACATTGCTCGCCGTACAGCCGCGCCCCGACGCCGGCACCGGGGGCGACGACCTTGCCGCGCGGGGCGAGCGCCATCATCCAGGGCACGTCGTTGCTGTTGACGTAGATGATGCCGCGCGTCGGATCGGCCGCGGCGCCACCCCATTCGGCGCCGCCATCGGTCCCGGGGAACACGATCGTATCCTGCCCGGAGGCGAGCGGTGTGTAGATGCCTGCACTTCGCATCCGCGCGAACTTCTCGCGCACATAAGCCGCAGCTTCGGGCGTACGGCGGGTCAGCATGTCCTCGGTCAGCCGCTGACGCGCGAACGGCGCCGGCCGCAAAGGTACGGGCTGGGTGGGCGAAGTCTTCTCGCCCGGTACGCGCGACTGCTCGAACGGCTGCTCTTCGATCGGATGGAGCGGCTTGCCGGTGGTGCGCTCGAACAGAAACACGTAGCCCTGCTTGCTAATCTGGGCAACGGCCTCGACCAGCCGGCCGCCGCTGCGTACCGTCAGCAGCACGGGGGGCGCGGGAAAGTCCATGTCCCAAAGGTCATGGTGAACCGCTTGAAAATGCCACATCCGCTTGCCCGTGCGCGCATCGAGCGCGACGAGGCTGTTGGCGTAGAGGTTGTCGCCGTGGCGGTCGTCACCGTAGAAATCATCGACCGCGGAGCCGGTCGGCACGAAGACGATCCCGCGCTTTACGTCGACGACCATGCCGCCCCAGCTGTTGGCGCCGCCGGCCTGCTTCCACGCATCCCTGGGCCAGCTCTCATAACCGTAGTCGCCAGGCCGCGGAATCGTGAAAAAGGTCCAGACGAGCTTGCCGGTGCGGACGTCATAAGCGCGCACCGCGCCCGGCGCCGCGGGCCGCGTCTCGGCGGTTCTGAAGCCGGTGATGACGAGATCCCCGAACACTACCCCAGGCGAGGTCATGTAGGTGGCGTTTAGCGTATAGTCGTTGCCGAGGCCCTTGCGCAGGTCGACATAGCCGCCTTCCCCGAAGGCAGGATCGGGCAGACCGGTGTCGGGATCGAGCGCGTAGAGCCGGTCCATGATGCCGGCGAACAGGCGGCGCTTCATTCCGGATTGCCACCAGCTAAGACCCCGCGCCGACTGCTTGCCGCCGGTCCCGCTATCGAAGGTCCAGCGCGCTTCGCCGGTCGCGGCTTCCAGTGCGATCACGCGCTGTTCCGCGTCATAGCCATAGAGCGTGCGGCCGATCACCAGCGGCGTGGTCTGGAGGCCTCCGACCGGTCCGTCGACACGCCACGCCTCGGCCAGCGCGGCAACGTTTCCGGTGTTGATCTGGTCGAGCGGCGAATAGCGTTGCCCCTCGCTGTTGCCACCATAATGTGTCCAGTCAACATCGCGTCCGGCCGGCGGGATCGACGCGATAAAACCGATTCCAAGAAGAACGGCGGCGGCCAGCGCATATTCAAAGACCCGCTTCATGGTGCCTGCCTGCAGCGCATGAAAGCAAAAGCCGTCCGCGCCGACGCCGCCGGATCGGGCGCGGCGTCATATTCCCAGAGATAATAGGCGATGCCCGGACCCGCCGCGCGATAGACTGCCGGCCAGTCGATCGTGCCGCGGCCAAGGTCGGTGATCGATCCGTCGGCGGCCATGTCCTTGATGTGGAGAAGCACAATGCGCGAACGGTAGCGTTTCAAAAAGTCCAGCAGCGCTGCTTTGCTGCCAAGGCCCTTCATCGCCCAATAGATATCGACCTCGAACCGGACATGCGCCGGGCTGGTCCGGGCCGCGATGATCTCCCACGCAGTGACGGTCTCGTCGACACCATCACCGTCAAGATTATAGGCAAAACGTCGGGTAAACTCGCCGGCGTGATTATGAACATAGAAGATCAGGCCGTGCCGCGCAGCATCGGCACCTTGCCGGTCGAGCCGCTCCGCCGTTGCCAGGACGTCATCCAGCGTCGCGAGGCCGGGCTTTCCGAAGTCGCCCGAGCCGATGAGGTCCTGTCCAAGCGCCCTGGCTTCGCCGAGAGCCTGCGGCAAATGCGCGGCGTCCAGTGCGTCATGGCTCGCGACAGCGTGCAGGCCTGCTCGGGCGAGCGCCGCCTTATATGCCTCGGCACCAAGCCCGAACGTGCCGCCGAACCGCTCGATGCGGCGGAATCCCGCGGCTGCGGCATCGCGCAGCGCGGCATCGAGCCGGGCGGAAATTTCAGTTTTTTCCGCGCCCTTGCCGCTGAGCGGCCGTACGAAACTGTAGAGCTGCAATCCGATCTTCGCTTCGGGCAGCGCATGGCAGCCTCGCGGCGCAGGATCGCCGGTATCACGCCCTACGGTCGCACAGCCGCTCAACAGGGCGATGAACGCCAAAGATGCGAACGGCAAACTGTGCATGCTCATGCGGCACTCCCGAGACCAAGAAGATTGTCGATCATCGTCCGGTCGATGCCTGCACCAGCGAATTCATCAAAAGCGCGGGTTGTCACCTGGAGGATATGATCGGCGATGAACCGTGCGCCCTTTCGCGCTCCGGCGTCTGCGTCCTCGATCGCGCACTCCCATTCAAGCACAGCCCACCCCGGGAAGTCATATTGCGCGAGCTTGGCGAAGATGGCGTTGAAATCGATCTGGCCTTCGCCCGGCGTGCGAAAACGGCCGGCGCGGTCGGCCCAGGACGCATAGCCGCCATAGACGCCCGCACGCCCGGTGGGCCGAAACTCGGCATCCTTGACGTGAATGCAGACGATGCGGGCGTGGTAGATGTCGAGGAAAGCAAGATAATCGAGCTGCTGCAGCAGAAGGTGGCTGGGATCGTAGAGAATGCCCGCGCGTGGGTGGTTGCCGACCTCTTCGAGGAACCGCTCGAACGAAAGCCCGTCGTGGAGATCCTCGGACGGGTGGATTTCATAGCCGACATCGACGCCATTCTCATCGAACCTGTCCAGTATCGGCCGCCAGCGCCTGCCAAGCTCGGCGAACGCTTCTTCGATGAGGCCAACGGGTCGCTGCGGCCATGGGTAGAGGTAAGGCCAGGCGAGCGATCCCGAGAAAGTCGCGTGCGCGGTCAGCCCCAGCCGGCGGCTAGCCTGTGCGGCAAGACCAAGCTGCTCGACCGCCCAGGCCTGTCGTGAGGCCGGCTTGCCGCGCACCGCCGCGGGCGCGAAGGCATCGAACAGCTCATCATAGGCCGGATGCACCGCGACGAGCTGGCCCTGGAGGTGGGTCGAGAGTTCCCTGATCACGAGCCCATGGTCCGCCAGTCGGCTCGTCAGATCGTCACAATAATCCTGGCTTCGCGCGGCGGTCGCAAGGTCGATCAGCCGCGGATCGCACGGCAACTGCACCGCCTTGAACCCGTGACCTGCCGCCCATGCGCCAAGGCCATCGAGTGCGTCGTAAGGCGACGCATCGCGCAGATACTGAGCGAGGAATATCGCAGGCCCCTTCAGCGTTATCATTGCGCAACCTCCACCCATTGCCGGCCAGCGCTGCTGCGGATCGCGGCATCGGCAACCCGCATGGCACGCAGGCCGTCCTTGATCGTCGGAAGCTCAACGGCGCGCGTGCCATGCGAGATGGCATCGGCCATATCGGCATAGAGATTGGCGAAGGCCTCGACGAACCCTTGCGGGTGTCCGGCCGGCAGGCGATGCGGCCGTATAAACCGTTGCGATCCTTCATGGAGGATGTGCTCGCTGCCATCGCGTTTAAACAGCCGGAGCTCGGCCGCGCGCTCATGCTCCCAGCGCAGCCCGCCATTGTCGCCGAAGAGTTCGAGGACGAGATTGTTGCGCGCGCCCGTCGCGACCTGCGACACATGGATTGTGCCGCGTGCGCCTTGCTCAAAACCGCAGAGCAACATGCCATCATCGTCGAGTCGGCGACCAGGCACCACGGCGGCGAGATCGGCGCATAAGCGAACAATCCTGCTACCGCTCACAAACTCCGCAAGATGAAAAGCGTGACTGCCGATATCGGAGATCGCGCCCCCGCGTCCCACCCGTGCAGGGTCGGTACGCCAGTCGGCCTGACGGTTGCTGCCAGGTTCGAGCGGTTCTCCAAGCCAGCCCTGGAGATAGGTGACGTTGACCTTGCGCACTGCGCCGATGGCGCCATCCGCCACGAGGCGCCGCGCCGCGCGGATCATGGCATAGCCGCTATAGGTGAAACTCAGAGCATAATGGCCGTCCGAACGCCGGACGATCTGTTGAAGCTCAAGCGCTTCCTCGAGCGTCGCTGTTGCGGGCTTGTCGCTCATGACATGCAAGCCGGCTTCGAGCGCGGCGCGCGCGATCGCGAGATGGCTGTCGTTGGGCGTCGCTATGGCAATCAGCAGGGCGCGGTCGGTTCGCTTGGCTTCTTGGCTGAGAAGCGCGTCTACGCTGGCGTAGGTCCGATCAGCGGCGACGCCATATTCGGTACCGGCCTGCGCGTTGCGCCCGGTATCACGGCTGAACGATCCCGCCACCAGTTCAAAGCGGCGATCGAGTTCGGCCGCCATGCGATGAACCGGGCCGATGAGCGCGCCAGGCCCACCACCGATCAGGGCAAACGGGATGCGCCTCACGGCCTCTGCGACCCGATAAGGTCGGGCCGGTAGCCGCCTTGCCTCCTGAACACGGCCCATACGACCCCGAAGATCGCAGCGAGCAGCAGCGGCAGCCAGGCGAGATACCCGATCGCGATCTTCTTGGCACCCGCCTGCGCGGCTGCAATCTCGCGCTCGTCGTCGGGCGATGCCCTTGCCACCCGCGCGGCATCCAGAGCGGAATAGCCCCCGATGAAACCGCCCTCCTTGGTGGTGACATAGCGCGACGCAAGGTGTGTCGCATGCGCCGCATCATGCGCGGCGATCGCGCGCGTGGTGCCGAGATCCTGCGACAGGCCAAGGAGCGTGGTGCCGATGATGCCCGCCCCGAGCATGCCGGCCCCCGCCACCATGTTCATCGCAAGCGCGCCCCCGCGGGGAACGCGCTCGGAAGTCATCGCGAGCATCGTGCCCCAGAAGAAGCTCTTGCCGATGCCGTATAGCGTTGCGGCCAGCAGCAGCCCGACCCCATGCGCCGCGGAAAAGAGGAACAGTCCAGCAGAAGCCGCCGCCGCGGCGAGCGCGATCGTGCCCGGCGGCGTGAATCTGGCCACGACCGATCCGGCCACCAGCCGGACGAAGAACATGATCAGCGCGGCATAGATGAGGATCCAGCCAGGGGAGACACCCGCACGCGCGAACTCGGGCGCCATCAACGATGCGATCCAGCTGTCGGTCGAGAGTTCGGTGACGGCCAGCGGAACCATCAGGAGCAGGAGCAGCACGAAGAAAGGATCGCCAAGGCGCCGCGCGGCCAGCGCGAACAGTCCGGATGCGATTGCAGCGATGGCGAAACTGAGCGCGATCGGCCAGCCCGCCAGCCGGCCTACTTCCATCATCACCAGGGAAAGCACGATGAAAGCGCCGAACCAGCCGACCTCGCGGAACATCGTGCGATCCGTGACGCCGCTCGCGATACGCTCGCTGAGGGGAAACTCCACCCGTAGGAGCAGGACGACATAAACGAGACCCGGCGCGATCATCGCCGCCACTTTCACCTGCCATGCGAACTCAGAGCCGAGTGCGATGGCAAGCAGGCCTCCCAGCACGATACCGCCGGGCCAGGCGGCATGCAGGCGGTTGAGCCAGCGTGGCTTGTCTTCGGCATAGATGGTCGCCACCAGCGGGTTAGCGGCGGCCTCGACCGCGCCATTTCCGAGCGCCATCACGAATGTGCCTGCGTAGAGCAGCGGATAGCCATCGGCGGCGAGCAGTAGCGCCAGACCAACGAGATGCGCGGCGGCGGCAAACCAGAAGATCCAGCGAAAGCCGATCCTGTCGACGATCAAGCCGAACAGAATGATCGTGATCGCGAACGGCCACAGACCCGCACCAAGCAATTCGCCCTTCTGGGTTTCGGACAATGCGAATGCACGTCCCCAGCCATCGACCACCATGGCGCGCAGGATGAAGCAGAAGGCGGTCGCGACGATCGCCGCAAAGCTCAACACGAACTGCGCGCGCCGCCTCGTCATTCGCTCCCTCCCCGCTGCTGGATTACCCGCCTCATGCCAATGTAACGGATTACATTACGCGATCCAAGGCCTTTGTGAAGACGACGCGTTGGCGGCGTTCCGAATTGCGCCGGACACACCCTTCGCTATTACCAGCGCATGACGACGATGCTGGAAGTGGCAAGTAAGGCGGGCGTATCGACAGCGACGGTGTCGCGCGTGCTGCACACGCCCGAGCTCGTTTCCGAGCGAGTGCGCGACCGCGTCCGCAGCGCGATGGCCGAACTGGACTATGTGCCCAATCTGGCGGGCAAGAGCCTGCGCACATCGCGAACGGACCGCATCCTGGTCATGGTCCCTGATATCTCCAACACATTCTTCGGCGCCGTGCTGCGCGGCATCGAAGAGGTTGCGCAGGAGGCTGGTTATGCGGTGCTCCTTGGAGACACGCGCGGTGATGCGGAGCGCGAGCACCAATATGCCGACATGTACCGCCGCCGCGAGGCCGATGGACTGATCCTCCTCGGTCATCGTTTGCCAGACCTGTTGGTCCCGCTCGCCCAGAGCGAGCGGCGGGCGCCGATCGTGTTTGGATGCGAGTATGATGAGCGATTCGCGCTACCGACCGTACGTATCGACAATCGAGCGGCGGCCGCGGAAGCAATGGCGCACCTTGTGAGACAGGGGCATCGCCGGATTGGTGTGGTGACTGGCCCAGCCGAGAGCCCGCTAACTCGGGAACGCCTTACCGGTGCACGCGAGAGTGCCGGTGACGCAACGTTGCTCGTGCGGACGGGCGACTATTCGATCGCATCAGGCGAGGAAAATGCCGTTGCGTTCTTCAACGAGCCTGACCCGCCAACCGCGATCTTCACGTTCGGTGATGAAATGGCGCTGGGGGTGATTTCAGCAGCCCGACGCTTCGGTCGGGATTGTCCGGGGTCAATTGCCGTGATGGGCTTTGATGATATCCGGTTTGCCCAATCGGCGATACCGCCTCTGAGCACTATCCGCCAGCCCATGACCGAAATAGGTCGTGAAGCCGCCCGTTTACTGCTTAACGTTCTCAATGGGCTGGGGGATACTCCGGTCGAAGTGGTGCTTCCCTACGAGATTTGCGTGCGTGAAAGCACTTAGCGCCGAGTAACCGAGCGGCGTCGCCACGAGATTAATCCCGCACTGCGCAAAACCGCAAATTACCCGCTTCGCGTTGAAAGGAAGCCCACTCCCAACTAGATTCGCTAAGGTGGACCAAAAGGTGGGCTACCCAGCCCACCTCACAATTTCTTCAATATAATCAACTCAATAAAGGACTAAATGGTGCGGTCGAGAAGACCTAACTGGCGGGGGACAAGGTCTGCTGGTAGGGTAGTTGGTAACAAATTTTCATCTGAATCAACACCCGGCCAAACTCAGTGGCTTGACGATTAAACTCGAATCCTGTCTCCGCTGTGGCCCAATGCGCGTAAGCAGCTAAGTTGATTGAGCGCTTGAACGTGAGCCTGCAGTAGTACGGCAGGAAGAGCACTATCCCTGGCCCTTTTGAGGCCATTTGCGATTTTTGAAATGATCACGGAAGTTCAAAAAGTAGCGTTCTGCCTCGCCACTGCTCACGAAAAATGTGGGACAACATGGGGCCAACCGGTAGGGTTATTTGCCAAATTCCACGCCAGCGCGCGATTTTGCGCTTGCAATTGGTGACCCCTACGGGACTCGAACCCGTGTTTTCGCCGTGAGAGGGCGACGTCCTGGACCGCTAGACGAAGGGGCCGTGCGAGCGGGAAGGGGGCCTCTACAAGCGGGGGGTGGGGGCGTCAAGCAAGCCCCATGAAAAGCCCGCGCGGCGGGGTGGCAATCGCCGGGGCGCAGGGCTATCTGCCGCTGGATGGCGCGTTCGACACGATCGATGGACTGGGGCTTTCCCCGCTGGCGCGCCTATGGCGCCGAGCGCGAGGCGGTGAAGGTGCGGCTGTGCGACCGCGAAGGGTGCGACCGGCCCGGCGACCGGCCCGCGCCCAAATCGCCCAACAGCCCCGATCGCTGGTATTTCTGCGAGGAACATGCCGGCGAATACAACCGCAACTGGAATTATTTCGAGGGGCTGACCACCGAGGAGGCGGCCCGGCGCGAGGCGGACGAGCGGCGCACATCGGCGGGGTTCGCCGAGAGCCGGCACAATGCATGGGCGGGGCCGGGCGACGGCAGCCGATCGCGCGACGAGATGCGCGCGCTCGACGTGCTGGAACTCGATCCCGATGCCGATTTCGAGGCGGTGCGCGGCGCGTGGCGCAAGCTTGCCAAGGAAAACCACCCCGATATCCGGCCGGGCGATGCCGAGGCGGCGAAGCGGTTCCAGGCGATCCAGACCGCCTATGAGGTGCTGCGCGCCGCCGAGGAGCGGCGGCAATGGCGGCCCGATTGAAGACACGCCCCGGCGCCGATCGGACGGCGGCTCAGCCGGCGGCGTAACGCCGCGCGGTGTCGCGGATCAGCGCGATCATGTTGGGGATGCCCTGGGTGCGGTTCGAGCTCAATTGGTTGCGCAGGTCGAACGGGGCGAGCGCGGCGTCCATGTCGGTGGCGAGGATGGCGGCGGCGGGACGGTCCTGCACGGTCAGCAGGACGAGCGCGATGATCCCCTTGGTGATCGCGGCGTTGCTGTCGGCGAGGAAGTGCAGCGTGCCGTCGTCGGATTGGGTGGGATAGACCCAGACGGCGGCCGAACAGCCGCGCACCAGCGTGGCGTCGGTCTTGAGCGCATCGGGCATCGGTTCGAGCGCCTTGCCGAGATCGATCAGCAGGCGATAGCGGTCGTCGGCGTCGAGGAATCCATATTCTTCGGTGAGGTCGGCGAGGGTGGGGGTGGCGCTCATGCGGCGCGTATAGCGAGAACGCCGCCAATTTGAACTGACCAATCCTCCCGCTGGCGGGGGAGGTGGCGTCTAAGGCGACGGAGGGGGCGGACACGGGCCGCCCGCCGTCCTCCCCCTCCGTCAGCCCCGGAACAAGTCCGGGGCTGCCACCTCCCCCTGGCGGGGAGGATTTCTTGCTTCTGCGCCGTAATGCGGCGCATTGCCGTCGAGCGCGGTCCTTTGGCCCGCGTACCCATCGCCAGCCCCGCCCTTGCAGGGAGGGGCGTTCGGCGGCGCTTGCGTTACAGGTCGACGCCCGCGGCGATCGCCTCCAGCTTGCGGATGCGTTCCTTGAGGTCGGCGATCTCGATGCGCGCGCCGGCGGTGGCCGGGGCGGGGTGGGCGAGATCGGGGCCGTGCGCGGCGGTCAGTTCGTGGCGCTTGAGCTGGAGCCAGCCGCGCCAGCCGGCCAGAGCCGCGGCGATCAGCATGGCAAGGCCCGCCAGGCTCGCCGCCGCCATGATGAGGTAGAAATCGGGGTCGGTCATCGCGCCCTCCATTCCCGGATGTTGGCCTAGTTGCGCTCGTCGCGCAGCTTCTCGATCTCGCGGTCGAGGCTGGACGAGCTGTGACTGTCCGTGATCACGCGTTCGAGCACCTGGATCCGATCCTTGAGCGTGCGCACCTCGTCCTGCAGGCGGCGGGCCTCGGCGGCGGCGGCGTCGTCATTGGTGCTCGTTTCATTGCCCCATTTGTCGCGGCGCACGCCCAGCTTGGCACGGATGATGCTGCCGATGGTCGCGATCAGGACGATGCCGATGACCATTTCATACGGGTTCATGTGAAGCTCCCTGATCTCGTCGTTTGAAGTCGGGTCATTCGGCCGGCTGCGCCGCATCGCGCGCCAGCCGCTCGGCGCGGCGCACGGGGCGGTCGCGCATTTCGGCAAGGGTGACGCCAACGGCGCCGATCACGCCCAGCACCACGAAAAGTCCGATAAGCATTTCAACTCACTCCTCAATTCACCGGGCGCTCGTCGCGCAGCCGTTCGATCTCGCGGTCCAGCGCCAGGCTGCCGTCGGTCACGATGCGTTCGACATTGCCCAGCCGGTCCTTGATCGAGCCGAGTTCGGCGCGCAGCTGGGCGTTTTCCTGGCTCAGCAGCTTGATGCGCTCCATCGCCTCGTCGTTCTTCTGCGGATAGATGGCGCGGCCCCAGCTGCTTTCCAGCGGATAGCCATGCTTGATCCGCAGCCAGGTGGTGAACACCCAGCCGGTCACGCCGACGATGCCGATCAGCAGGCCACCGCCGATGATCCAGGGCAGGTTGGGGACGATCACATTTGCGGCCATTTCCTGTTCTCCCTGGTTCAGCGCAACGCGTCGATTTCGCGCGCGGTGCGGGCCGCCGGGTCGGTGGCGATCCGTTCGAGCACCGCGATCCGCTCCTCCAGCCGGCCGATCTGGCCGGTCAGCCGCGCATTCTCGCTGGTCAGCAGCTCCACCTTGCGCGCCGCGTCCGGATCGCCCTTGTGCGATTGGCCGCTCCACTCATTCTCCACCGGATAGCCGTGTTTCGCACGGATCCAGGTCGAGGCGATCCAGCCAAAGGTCGAGATCGCGATGATGGCGATGACGAAACCCGGTCCACCCCAAGACATGTTCTTTCCTCCTGTTGAACGCCGCCCCGCCTCAGCGCAGCTGCTCGATCTCGTCGGCGAGCTGTGTGTTGCGGCTGGTGTAGAAGGTCTCGATGTCCGCCATGCGGCGGTCGATCTCGCGCAGCTTGCTGCGGACCTCGGCGGTCGAGCGGCGCGGATTGGCACGCACGCCCTGCCAGAACTTCGCGTCCTCGTTGCTGCTGTAGAGGCCGTTCGGCTTTTCCGACGTGACCATCGCCAGGCCGATATAGACGAACAGCATCAGCGGGAAGGTGGCGGCGAGCAGGGCGAGGAAGCCGAGCCGGATCCAGGTCGGATCGACGCCGGTGTAATCGCCCAGGCCTTCGCATACGCCCAGCCATTTGCCGTTGACCTTGTCACGATAGAGTTGCGTGCGGCTGACGGACATTTCAGTTCCTCCGTGCGCGTTCATGGTCGGAGAGTTCGCGGACTGGCGGCAATTCGCTGCCGCGCAGGCGGAACTCGGGATTGTCGGCGGCGACGATCCGCTCGATCGTCAGCAGGCGATCCTCCAGACGGCGCGCGGTATAGTGCAGCTCGTCGAGCAGATTCTCGTCCTCGCCGGTCAGCGTCTTCGCCTGCTTCCACTTGGTCACATAGTGCAGGATCAGCCAGGGCAGGCCGATGATCGGCCCGACCACGGCCGCCGCGACGATGAATGTTTCCATCATCTTACTCCCCCTTGTTCAGTCGTGCCTTCAACGCGGCGAGCTCGGCATCGACCTTGTCGGCCGATTGCAGCTCGGCGATTTCCTCCTCCAGCGTCTTCTTCGGCGCGCCGAGCTGGAGCGCGTCGGCGCGGCCCTCGGCGAAATCGACGCGGCGTTCGAGCAGGTCGAAGCGGCTGAACGCCTCGCTCACCTTGGACCCGTGCGTCATCTCGCGCAGCTTGACGCGGTTGTTGGCGCTTTCCAGCCGGGTCATGATCGCGTTCTGGCGCGCGCGGGCGTCGCGCAGCTTGGTCTGCAGCTTGCCGATATCCTCTTCCGAGGCGCGCAGCGCGTCGTCGAGCACGGCGATCTCGGCACCGAGCTGATCGCACATGTCGAACGCCTTCTGTCGCTCGACCAGCGCGGCCTTGGCCAGGTCCTCGCGGTCCTTGCTCAGCGCCAGCTCGGCCTTTTCGGTCCAGCTCGCCTGCAGGTTTTCCAGCTTGGCGATGTGGCGGCGCATTTCCTTCTGGTCGGCGATGGTGCGCGCGGCCGATGCGCGGACCTCGACCAGCGTTTCCTCCATTTCGAGGATGATCATGCGGATCATCTTCGCGGGGTCTTCAGCCTTGTCGAGCAGGTCGGTGAAATTGGCCGCGATGATGTCGCGCGTGCGAGAGAAAATGCCCATCTGAAACGTCACTCCTTGGGAAATGCGGGCCGCCCGTCACGATGATCCGCATTCACGCGGACAGCTTTGCAGGGGGCGTGCCAATTGGCGAAGTCTTGGAATTGCGTGGCTTTTTGAGACTTATTCGGCTAATACACCGTCCGGCCACTTGCCAAGTGTTGGGAAAATTCGCCAAGGGTTCGGATATGGAGCGAGCGAGTCAAGTCATCGGTCAATCGGGCGCGTTTCTGGATGCGCTGGAACGCGCGTCGCGTGCGGCGGCGCTCGACCGGCCCGTGCTGGTGATCGGCGAGCGCGGGACGGGCAAGGAACTGGTCGCCGAGCGGCTCCACCGCCTGTCGCCGCGCTGGGACCAGCCGCTGGTGGTGATGAACTGCGCCGCGCTGCCCGAGACGCTGATCGAGGCGGAATTGTTCGGGCATGAATCGGGATCGTTCACCGGCGCGACCAAATCGCGCGCGGGGCGGTTCGAGGAGGCCGACGGGGGGACGCTGTTCCTCGACGAGCTCGGCACGCTGAGCATGGCGGCGCAGGATCGGCTGCTGCGCGCGGTGGAATATGGCGAGATCACGCGGATCGGCGCCTCACGCCCGATCCAGGTCGATGTGCGCATCGTCGCGGCGACCAACGAGCATCTGCCCGATCGGGTCGAGCAGGGGACGTTCCGCGCGGATTTGCTCGACCGGCTGAGCTTCGAGGTGGTGACGCTGCCGCCGCTGCGCGCGCGGTCGGGGGACATATTGGTGCTGGCGGAGTTTTTCGGGCGGCGCATGGCGGCGGAGATCGGCGTCGAGTGGGAAGGCTTCGGCCCGACCGCGCTGGATGCGCTGACCGATCACAGCTGGCCGGGCAATGTCCGCGAGCTGCGCAACGTGGTCGAGCGCGCGGTATATCGCTGGGAACGCAGCGGGCCGGTCGATGCGGTGCAGGTCGACCCCTTCGCCTCGCCCTATCGGCCGGTGGCGATGCCGCACGGCGTGCCGGGCAACGCCGCGCCGGTGCAACTCGTCACCGAAGAGCCGGGGCCGCTGCCGCAGGACGCGCGGGCCGGCGACTTCAAGAGCCGCGTCAACCGCTTCGAACGCGAGCTGCTGAGCCGGGCGATGGCCGAGAACCGCTTCAACCAGCGCGCGACGGCGGAGGCGCTGGGGTTGAGCTATGACCAGTTGCGGCATGCCTTGAAGCGGCACGAGCTGTTGGGGGCGGGGGGCTGATCCTCCCCGGCACGGGGAGGGGGATCGCCGCCAAAGGCGGTGGTGGAGGGGGCGGACCGCAAGCACTGCGCTGCGTGGAGAACCCCCTCCGTCATCGCTTCGCGATGCCACCTCCCCGTGCCGGGGAGGATCGGGTTACCTGAACGCCACCATGCACAGCAGCATCGGCAGCGACAGGATGGTGTTGATGCGCGAGGTGATCATCGCGGTCTTCGCCGCCTTCGCCTTGGTGGCGTCGTCGGCCTCGACCAGGCCCAGCGCCTTCTGCTGGTTGGGCCAGATGATGAACCACACGTTGAACGCCATGACCAGCGCCAGATACATGCCGATGCCGATCAGCCGCGCGCTGGCGTCGAGCGTCATCGCATCATGCAGTTCGCCATAGAGATGCGCGAGGATCAGGCCGGTGAGCACGGTGAGCGCCGCGGCCCAGCGGAAATAGAACAGCGCGGCCGGCGCGATATGCTTCGACACGCCCGGTTTCAGCTCGGCCGGGATCCTGGGCATGGTCGGGATCTGCACGAAGTTGAAATAATAGAGCAGGCCGATCCAGGTGATGCCGAAGAACACATGCAGCCACTGGAACAGCCCCAGCGCGACGCTGGGCGGCGCATAATAAGGCGCGAACATCAGCCCGATCGCGAGCAGCGCGCCGACCGCCAGCACCGCGTTGAGATTGCCGAAGAACTTGTCCATGCGTGGTCCCCTCCCTTGAGCATTTTCGAGCTGAACGAAGTTCAGCGGCTCGGGAAATGCGTAAATATTCGAGCGCGCCGGCACGCCCCCGCGCCGACCCGGTCGAAGCCAGCTTAGAACGGCAATTTTCGTTTGTCACACGCAACGATTTTTTGGCCGAAATGCGTTGTTTTCGTCATGTCGCGCCGCCAGATGGCGGGGACCGTTCCGCGCGTCCGCGCGTTACGCCCCAAACCAACAAGCTGAGGGTATTTTTGTCATGGCTTTCGAACTGCCGCCGCTCCCGTACGACAAGGACGCGCTCACCCCGACCATCTCGGCAGAGACGCTCGATTTCCACTGGGGCAAGCACCACAAGGCCTATGTCGACAAGACCAACGGCTTCGTCGCCGACAAGGGGCTGGCGGGCAAGAAGCTGTCCGAGGTGATCCGCCATGCCAAGGAAACGGGCGACAAGGGCCTGTTCAACAATTCGGCGCAGATCTGGAACCACAGCTTCTATTGGCAGGGCCTGACGCCGAACGCGCACGAGCCGTCAGGCGAGCTGGCCGAGCGGATCGCGGCGGCGTTCGGTTCGAAGGAGGAACTGGTCAAGAAGCTGGTGGCGGAATCGACCAACCATTTCTCCAACGGCTGGGGCTGGCTGGTGCTGGAGGGCGGCGAGCTCAAGGTGACGTCGCTGCACGATGCCGACACGCCGGTGGTGTATGATTACCAGCCGCTGCTGACGATCGATGTGTGGGAGCATGCCTATTACATCGATTACCGCAACCAGCGGCCGGCCTATCTCGACGCGCTGACCAGGATCATCAACTGGGATTTCGTGGCGCAGAATCTGGACGGGCAGGGCGTCAGCCGGGCGGATCAGCCGGGCTGATCGCGGCGAGCGAGGGTTCGTGCGGGCCGGGGGCAACCTCGGCCCGTTTTCGTTCGGGAAAGTTCAGATTGGCGCACGAAGACACGAAGCCACGAAGAAGGTCAGGGAAGCGGGTGATAGTAGTTGTTCGCCAGGCGCCGGACGCCCTGTTTGAACGTGGGTGCACCAAAGTTCATCAATAGGCCGAGCTGCAGATTCATCAGCCGCAGATAGGTGAGTAGCTGCTTGGCATGGACGGGGGCATGCGCCTCGGTCGATTTCAGCTCGATGAGGAGCACGCGCTCGATGAGCAGATCGGCGCGAAAGCCTTCGTTCAGCGTGACGCCCCGGTAGCGGATCGGTATCGCCTTTTGGCGCTCGACGAACAGGCCTCGCTCCGCGAGGCTTTCGAACAGACAGGCTTCGTACACGCTCTCGAGCAGGCCTGGCCCCAAATCGTCGTGCAGCCGAAAACCGCAATCGACCGCGATGGCCGCGAGCTTTTCAAGGGCTTCGCTCAAAGACGTTCCCTTTCTTCGTGGCTTCGTGTCTTTGTGCGCGACCCTATCACCCCTCCGGCGGCAGTGCCTTGTCGATGATCTCGCCATCGGTGTTGAGGCCGTGGCGCAGCAGCATGGGGATGTTGCCCATCGCGAAGATCAGCGTGAGCGGCACCGCACCCCACAGCTTGAAGCCGACCCAGAAATCCCAGCTCTGCGTGCGCCACACCAGTTCGTTGAGCACTGCCATCGCCGCGAAGAACACGGTCCAGTTGATCGTCAGCAGCCGCCAGCCGCGTTCGCTCAGGCCCGGATAGGCGCTTTCGAGCAGCATCTGGAGCAGTGGCCTGCCGCTCCATAGCCCGTAAGCCAGGACCACGGCGAACATCGTATAGACGATGGTCGGCTTGACCTTGATGAAGGTCTCGTCGTGGAACCACAAGGTCAGCCCGCCGAATACCAGCACCAGCACGCCCGAGATCCACAGCATCGGCGAGATGTGCCTGGTCTTCCACAGCGACAGCGCCATCGCCGCGAAAATGGCCAGCATGAACGCGGCGGTCGCGATCAGGATGCGCGTGATCTGCGGGCCCGGCGCGAAGGTGTTGACGAGGAAGAACACCGCCAGCGGACCGAAGTCGATCAGCATGCGCAGGCCGGGGGCGGGGGCGGGGGCGGGTTTGGTATCGTTGGTCATGCGGTGTTTTCGTCCATTTGATCCGACCAGTTCCCCTGCGAAAGCAGGGGCCCAGAGCCTCACACGGCAACGCTTGTAATTCTGGGCCCCTGCTTTCGCAGGGGAACTGAAGAAATGTAGGCTTATCTCTGGAACGTTTCGACCCCGGCGATGATCCGTGCGACCTCGTTGGCGTCGAAGCCGCGCAGGTCGTCGATCGTCTCGCCGACGCCGATCGCGTGGATCGGCAGGCCGTATTTCTCCGCCGCCGCGACCAGCACGCCGCCGCGCGCGGTGCCGTCGAGCTTGGTCATGACGAGACCCGTGACCCCGGCGACTTCCTTGAACACCTCGATCTGGCTCAGCGCGTTCTGCCCGGTGGTGGCGTCGAGCACCAGCAGCACATTGTGCGGCGCGCCGGGATCGATGCGGCCGAGCACGCGGCGGATCTTGGCGAGTTCGTCCATCAGCTCGCGCTTGTTCTGCAGGCGGCCGGCGGTGTCGACCACCAGCACGTCCATGCGCTGGTCGGTCGCCTGTTTCAGCGCCTCGAACGCGATTCCCGCGGCGTCGCCGCCCTCGGCGCCCGATACGATCGGCACGCCGACCCGCTCGGCCCAGGTCCTGAGCTGGCCGATCGCGGCGGCGCGGAAGGTGTCGCCGGCGGCGAGCATGACCTTGAGCCCGTCGGCCTTCAGGATCGCGGCGAGCTTGGCGATGGTGGTCGTCTTGCCCGATCCGTTGACGCCGATCACCAGGATCACCTGCGGCCGCGCGGCGTCGGTCATCAGCGGTTTGGCGACGGGCTCCAATGCCTTCTCGATCTCGTCCGCGACGACGAGGCGGATGCCGAGATCCTCCATGCCGCGTTCGAACTGGCCTTCCGACAGGCGGTGGCGGATGCGCGCGGCGGTGGCCGGGCCGAGATCGGAGGCGATCAGCGCCTCCTCGATCTCGTCGAGCGTGGCGTCGTCGAGCCGGGCCGCGCCGAGGCCGGCGAGATTGCCGACGAGCCGGTCGGAGGTCTTCTTGAACCCGCCGAGCAGGCGGTCGCGCCAGGAGGTCATGCCGCCGCTTCCAGCTCGGCGTGATGAGAAAGGAGAATGCCGTCCTGCACTTGCAAAATCACCACTTGCTGAATCGATCCGATTTCCATCGCTTGCGCCAACCGCACCTCCGCGAAATTGCCGGCATGCCCGCTTGTCCCCGGACGCTCCACCAAAATCGACTGCTCGGTCCCCACCAGCGAGCGCAGCCACGCCTCGCGGCGCTCCGCCGCGCGTTCGCGCAACGCCGCCGCGCGCGCCTTGATCGTTGCCGATGCGAGCTGCGGCATGCGCGCGGCGGGCGTGCCGTCGCGCGGGCTGTAGGGGAAGATGTGCGCATGGACGATGTCGCAATCGTCGATCAGCGCGCGGGTGTTGGCGGCCATGCCCTCGTCCTCGGTCGGGAAGCCGGCGATCAGGTCGGCGCCGATCGCGATGTCGGGCCGTGCGGCCTTGAGCCGATCGACCAGCGCGACGCTCTGCGCGCGGCTGTGGCGGCGCTTCATGCGCTTGAGGATCAGGTCGTCGCCGGCCTGGAGCGAGAGGTGGACGTGCGGTTGAATGCGGTCTTCCTGCGTCAGCAGCGCGAACAGTCGGTCGTCGATCTCGATGCCGTCGAGCGAGGAGAGGCGGAGGCGTTCGACCCGCGTATGTGCGAGGATGCGTTCGACCAGCTGGCCCAGCGTCGGCGCGCCGGGCAGGTCGGGGCCGTAGCTGGTGAGATCGACGCCGGTCAGCACGATCTCGCGATGGCCCGCCGCGACGAGTCCCGCGATGCGCTCGATCACCGCGCCCGCCGGCACCGAGCGGCTGTTGCCCCGGCCATCGGGGATCACGCAGAAGGTGCAGCGATGGTCGCAACCATTCTGCACCTCGACGAACGCGCGGGCATGGTTCGAAAAGCTGGCGGCGAGATGCGGGGCGGTCTGGCGCACGGCCATGATGTCCTGGACGATCACCGGCGCATCGGCCTGCCAGGCCGAGGATGACAGCTTGTCGGCATTGCCGATCACGCGATCGACCTCGGGCATATCGGCGAAGGATGCCGGATCGATCGTCGCCGCGCAGCCGGTGACGACGACCTGCGCCGAAGGGCGGGCGCGGCGGGCGCGGCGGATTTCCTTGCGCGTTTGCCGCACCGCTTCGTGGGTGACCGCGCAGCTGTTGACCACGACGACATCGTCCGATCCCAACAAGGTGCGGATCGTTTCGCTTTCGGCTAGGTTGAGCCTGCAGCCGAGGCTGATGACCTGCGGACCGGCGACGGAGGACGACATGGACGGCGATCTAGTTGCGGACCGAAGCGAAGTCCATGACGAGGCGAAGGCGGTGCTCGACTTCTGGTTCGGGGAACTGCGGCCCGAACAGCAATTCGCCAAGGACGAGGCGATCGATACCGCGATCCGCGACCGCTTCGGCACCTGCCGCGACCTCATGCTTGCGAGCGGCGCGGCGGGATGGCGCGACCAGCCCGACAATCTTCTGGCGGGGATCATCCTGCTCGACCAGTTCAGCCGCAACATGTTTCGCGGATCGGCACAGGCGTTCGCGGCCGACGATCTGGCGCTGTCGCTGACGATGGAGGCGATCGGCAAGGGGTGGGACAACGACCTGCCGCCCGATCGTGCGGCGTTCCTCTACATGCCGCTGATGCATGCCGAGAATGCGGAGGCGCAGCGGCTGTGCCTGGAAAAGTTCACCGCGCTAGGGCGGGCGGAGAATCTGCGCTTCGCCATGGCGCATGCGGTGGTGATCGAGCAGTTCGGGCGGTTCCCGTCGCGCAACGCGGCGTTGGGGCGGGAATCGACGGCGGAGGAAGTGGCGTATCTCAAGCGGCCCGATGCGGGGTGGTGACAAATCCTCCCCGTACCGGGGAGGATCTTAGCCGGCCAGCCGGCTCTGGTCTTCGCGCGCGGCCGGCACCGCCGGTTGCGGTGTCGCATGCTGCACCAGCAATCGCCGCTCCGCCAGCATCTTGCGCACGCCGGTGGGTGAGAGCGGCTTGCCGTAATGCCAGCCCTGCGCCTTGGCGCAGCCGAGCGCCTTGAGCCGTGCCTCGATCGCTTCGTCCTCGACCCCCTCGGCGGTGATCGGCAGGTTGAGGCTCTCGCCCAGACTGACGATCGCGTTGACGATCGCGGCCGAATCGGCGCTCTCGTTCAGCGAGATGACGAAGCTCTTGTCGATCTTGATGCGATCGAACGGCAGCGCGCGCAGGTGCGCGAGGCTGGAATAGCCGGTACCGAAATCGTCGAGCGCGAGCTGGGCGCCCTGGTTCTTGAGGCTGCCGACGATCGACTGGGCAAGCGCCAGATTCTCGAACAGCGCGCTTTCGGTGATCTCGATCTCGAGCCGGCTGGCGGGGAAGCCGGTTTCGGTCAGCACCTTGATGATCTTTTGCGCCAGCCATGCGTCGCGCAGCTGCCAGGGCGAGATGTTGACCGACAGGTTGATCGACGGGTCCCAGTCGCGCGCCGCGGCAAAGGCCTGGTGCATGATCGACAGCGACATGTCCGCGATCATGCCGGTTTCCTCGGCGATCGGGATGAACAGTTCGGGGCTGATCAGCCCGCGCGTCGGATGTTCCCAGCGCGCCAGCACCTCGAATCCGTGGAGCCGGCCGGTCGAGAGATCGACCTGCTGTTCGAAATAGGGGACGATCTCGCCGCGCGGGATCGCGGTGCGCAGGCCGGATTCGAGCTCGTTGCGCGTCTGCAGCTCGCGCTCCATCGAATGATCGAACCAGGCGTGGCGATTGCGGCCGCCCTTTTTCGCGGCATACATGGCGATGTCGGCCGAGCGCATCAGCGCGTCGATATTGCTGCAATCGAAGTCCGAGCGGGCGATGCCGATCGAGCAGCTGATGTGCAGGCGGAACCCTTCGGCATCGAACGGCTGCGCCATCCGCGCGACCAGCTTGTCGGCGATGCGTTCGATCATGTCGGGCTGGTTCGCATCGAACAGGAAGCCGCAGGCGAACTCGTCGCCGCCCAGGCGCGAGGTGAGCGCGATCGGCGGCATCGCGGCGGCGATCTCGCCCGCCACGGCGCGCAGCAGCGCGTCGCCGACGGCATGGCCGTGCATGTCGTTGATCGTCTTGAAATGATCGAGGTCGATGATCATCAGCGCCATCGCCTTGCGGCGGCGCTGGGCGCGGACGAACATCGCGGCGCCTTCCTCGGCCAGGCTGCGGCGATTGAGGAAGCCGGTCAGCGGATCGCGGCTGGCGAGCATGTGCGCGCGCTCCTCCGCCGCGGTGCGCACGCGCACCTCGTTCGACAGGAAGCGATGGCGGCGCCAGCCGAACAGGATCAGCGCGACGTTGAGCAGCAGCGCGACGACCAGCGTGCGATCGGCGGGCGCGCCGCCGTCGAAATAATGCTGGAGCGTCCTGGACAGCACCGCGCTGCCGGTGCCGACGAACAGCAGGATCGCGGCCACGCTGATCGCGCCGGTGATCAGGTCCGCGCGCGGCTGGCCGGCTTGCGCCGCCGCGCTGTCGTCAAGGTCCAGCGTCATGCCGGAAATGCTCCCCATGCCATGCTCGGCCGCCGGGTATGACAGGGGAGGGTATAGAGGGAGTTAAAGCCGGAACGGAAAGGGTGGTGCCGGTTGCAGGAATCGAACCCGCGACCTTCGGTTTACAAAACCGCTGCTCTACCAGCTGAGCTAAACCGGCGCGCCATGCCAAATCCGCGGCCGTTCCGGGCCGCGGCTATGGGTCATCGGGTGGTTTTGGGTCAAGAGCCGAATTGGCGGGCGGGTCAGTTGGCGTTGCCGACCACGCCCGCCGCCCGTTCGATCGCGTCGCGCTTGTCGACGGATTGCGCCTGACCCTTCGCGCGAATCTGCGCGGCGGCGGCGAGATCTTCCGCGCTTTCGTTGCGCAACGCCTTGCCCGCGGTGCCGCCGACACGGTCGGCTTCCTCCGACAGTTCGGCCGACACTTCGTCGAGCCGGTCGGCGCGTTCGTTCGCGTCGTCGGCGATCTGTTCCTCGGCGCGCACGGCGTTGCCGATCGCGGCCTGTTCGTTGCCCGGCTGCGCGGTGCAGGCCGTGGCGAGCGCCGCGAGTGGGAGGAGGGGCAGGCGCCGGAATGTAGGATCAATCATGCGTGTTTCTTTCGGGTTGAAGGTGAAGGGTCGGCGCGGGCGCCGTGCAGCATCGCGGCGGCGGTGGCGGCATCGACCGGGCCGCCGACCCAGTCGCCCTGACCCTGCTCGCAGCCGCTGCCGAGCAGCGCGCCTTCCTGGTCGTGGCCGGCGATGCCTTCGGCGGCGACGGTCAGGCCGAGTCCGTGGCCGAGGCCCACCAGCGCCTCGACGATGCCGGCACTTTCGTTGTGATCGGTCATCGACTGGATGAAGCTCTTGTCGATCTTGATCTTGTCCAATCGGAACCCGCGCAGGTGATAGAGGCTGGAATAGCCCGTCCCGAAATTGTCGAGCGCGATGCGCACGCCGGCCGCGCGCAACGCGCCCAATACCGCGCGGGCATTGTCGAGATCGGCGACGAACGCGCTTTCGGTCACCTCGACCTCAAGCCGCGCGGGATCGATGCCGTGATCGGCCAGGATGCGCGCGAACCGCGCGGCGAGCAGATTGTCGCGCAGCTGGCTGGCATGCACGTCGACCGACAGCGCGACATGCGCCGGCCAGTCGCGCGCGGCGGCGCAGGCGGTGGCGAGGACATGCTCGCCCAGCGCATGGATCAGACCGACCTCGTCGGCGATGGCGAGGAAGCGTTCTGGCGGGATTTCGCCATGATCGGGATCGATCCAGCGCGGCGTCGCCTCGAACCCCAGGATCGCCTGGGTGCGCAGATCGACGGTCGGCTGATAGACGATCTCGATCCGCCTGGCGTCGAGCGCGGCGCGCAGCGCGGATTCGAGCGCGGCGCGTTCCTGGATGCGCGCGTCCATCTGCGGCTCGAAGAAGCGCAGTGCCGAACGCCGCTCGGCCTTGGCGCGATAGAGCGCGACATCGGCCTTGCGCAGCGCCTCCTCGGGCGTGGCGGCGTCGGTAGGGATCAAGGCGATGCCGATCCCGGCGCCGATGCGATGCGTCGCGCCGGCCGCCTCGATCGGCGCGGCGAGCGCGTCGATCACGCGCAGCGCGATGCTGGTCGCGGCCTCGGGATCGGCGAGATGCGAAGCGACGATCGCGAATTCGTCGCCGCCGAACCGCGCGACGAGATCGCCTTCGCGCACCGCGCCGAGCAGCCGCTGCGCGACCACGATCAGCAATTCGTCTCCGGCGGTATGGCCGTGAATGTCGTTGACCGCCTTGAACCCGTTGAGATCGAGCAGCAACAGCGCATGCGACGCGCCGGCGCGCGGCAACGCCTCGACCGCCCTCGCCAGCGCGTCGTCGAACTGGCGGCGATTGGGCAGGCCGGTGAGCGAATCCTGGAAGGCGAGCTTGCGCACCTCATGCTCGGCGGCGAGACGCCGCGCGATCTCACGCTTTTGCCGCAGATATTGCCGCGCGCCGAACGCAAGCAGCCCGATCGCGAGCAGCGCGCCCAGCAGCAGCGCCTCGTCCAGCTCGAACTCGGCCTGGCGCAGGGTGAGGCCGGCCTGGTTCTCGAACAGGTCGATCGCGAACAGGCAATAGGCGAGCGCCAGCCCGGCGGCGAGCAGCAAGCCCAGATCGCGGATGGCGAAGCGATGGCGAATGACGAAACTCCACAGCGCGCGGTGCATGCGAAACCTCTGCGTTCGCCGCGGTTTAGCATCGAAAGCTTGTCAAAGCCTTGCCGGGGCGACGGGGATTTCGCGCGTCAGGCGATGCCGAAGGTCCAGCCCTCGGTATGGGCGATTTCGGGCGTGAGGGCGGGCGGATGCCACAGATCGGCGCGCGCCGCGCTGGCGCGGAGCCAGGCGGCGGTGAAGATCGCGTCGGTCGAATGGTCGTCATAGCGGGCGAGCGGGACGTGCGGGCGGGAGCCGAGTTGGGCGAGGGCCGTGTCGAGCGCGGCGGCGTCGCGGATCTTCGAGCGGCCCTTGCGGAGGCCGGCGGCGCGGGCGGCGATCGCGGTATAGATCTCGACCGCCACCGCGCCCGATACGGGCAGCGGATCGAACGGCCAGATCGCGACCTTGCCCGACAGGCGGTGGAGCAGGCGCATCCCGGCGAAGCTGGCCTTGGCGACCTGCGCCGCGCCGATCGCGTCGTAGACGGTGGTGACCTTGCCGCCGCCCGATGCGTTGAAATGCCGTTCGCAGCGGCGGAAGTGCATGAAGTTCGCCTTTGAGCCGTCCGCCGCGCCGAGGTAGAAATGCGTGCCGCGGCGGGCGTCGAGGAAGCTCGCCGCGCCGAGGTCCGCGTCCGCGCTGTTGGCCTCGACATAGGCCCAGAAGGCGCGGGCGTGGGTGGCGTCGCTCTCGCCGGGGAGATAGGCGCCGCGATCGAGGGTCGGGGCGCAGAAGCTCATGTCGAAGCCGATCAGCAGCGGTTCGCCGGCATGCGCCTCGATCCAGTCGGCGATGGCCGTGCGCGACCAGTGGCGGCCGGGCGGTGCGACCAGGGCCGGCGCGGGGTCGCCCGCCTCGCAGATCGCCAGCGCGATGCCGGGATGGCGGCTGCCCCTGGCACCCGACCAGTCGATTGCGGCGAAGCGGGTGAAGCGGTCAGCCCTCACGCTCGCGCCGGCGTTCGTCCCACCACGCCATGCGCTCGGCGATGCGCTTTTCGAGGCCGCGGTCGGTGGGGGTGTAGAAGGTCTGCGGGGTCATTTCCTCGGGCCAGTAATCGTCGCCGGAGAAGCCGCCATCGGCATCGTGATCGTAGCTGTAGCCCTTGCCATAGCCGATGTCCTTCATCAGCTTGGTGGGCGCGTTGAGGATGTTCTGCGGCGGCATCAGGCTGCCGGTCTCCTTCGCGGCGCGGAAGGCGGCCTTTTGCGCGACATAGGCGGCGTTCGATTTGGGCGCGGTGGCGAGGTGGAGGCACGCCTGCACGATCGCCAATTCGCCTTCGGGGCTGCCGAGGAATTCGTAGCTGTCTTTCGCCGCGAGGCAGATCAGCAGCGCCTGCGGGTCGGCCAGGCCGACATCCTCGCTGGCGAAGCGGACGAGGCGGCGCAGGACGTAGAGCGGTTCCTCGCCGGCGACGAGCATGCGCGCGAGATAGTAGAGCGCGGCCTGCGGGTCGCTGCCGCGCAGCGATTTGTGGAGCGCGGAGATGAGGTTGTAATGCCCCTCGCGATCCTTGTCGTAGACCGCGACGCGGCGCTGGAGGAAATCGCCGAGCGACGCGGGGTCGAGCGGGGCGTCGAAGCTGACCGAGAACAAGGTCTCGGCCTGGTTGAGCAGGAAGCGGCCGTCGCCGTCGGCGCTGGCGACGAGCGCGTCGCGCGCTTCGGCGGTGAGCGGGAGCGGGCGGTCTTCGAGTTCCTCGGCACGGTCGAGCAGCCGGCACAGCGCCGGGTGGTCGAGGCGGCGCAGGATCAGCACCTGCGCGCGGGAGAGCAAGGCGGCGTTGAGCTCGAAGCTGGGGTTTTCGGTGGTGGCGCCGACCAGCGTGACGGTGCCGTCCTCGACGAAGGGCAGGAAACCGTCCTGTTGCGAGCGGTTGAAGCGGTGGATCTCGTCCACGAACAACAGCGTGCGTTTGCCGAGCTTCGCATGCTCGCGGGATTCGGCGAACACCTTCTTGAGATCGGCGACGCCCGAGAATACCGCGCTGATCGCGACGAAGCGCAGGTCGACCGCGTCGGCGAGCAGGCGGGCGATGGTGGTCTTGCCGGTGCCGGGCGGGCCCCACAGGATGATCGAGGAGAGCTTGCCGGCCGCGACCATGCGGCCGATCGCGCCTTCCGGGTCGGTCAGGTGATCCTGGCCGACGACGTCTTCGAGCCGCTGCGGGCGCAGGCGGTCGGCGAGCGGGCCGGCGGGGGCAGTGTCGTCAGGCGCGGTGGCGGAGTCGAGGCCGCCGAACAGGTCGGGCATGCGGGGAAGATAGGGGGTGGCGAAGTGTCGCTCAATCCTCCCCGGCACGGGAAGGGGGACCAGCCGCAGGCTGGTGGAGGGGGTGGCCACCAAGTGCATCGCTTGGGGCGGGCCCCCTCCACCACTCGCTTCGCGAGCGGTCCCCCTCCCCGTGCCGGGGAGGATTTTTTGGGCAGGCGGCTTGCTTAAATGCGTTCAAAATATATCTTAGAGCGATCATGACTCGAATATGAAAGGTTTCGAATGTTTCGAGGACATCGCGGGCACGGCCCGCATTTCGGCCATTTCGCCGGCAAGTTCGGCCCGCGCGGACGCGGCAAATGGGGACCGTTCACGGTCGAATGGGATATCGGCGGCGATGGCGATGGCGATGCGGGGCGCGGGCGGCGGCGGATGTTCGCCGGGGACGAGCTGCGGCTGGTGCTGCTCAAGCTGATCGAGGAAGCGCCGCGCCACGGCTATGACCTGATCCGCGAGATCGAGGAGCGGACCGGCGGCGCCTATGCGCCGAGCCCGGGCGTGGTCTATCCGACGCTGACGATGCTGGCCGATATGGGGCTGATCGCCGAGCAGGCGAGCGACGACGCCAGGAAGATATTCGCGATCACCACCGCAGGCCAGGCGCATCTGACCGAGCGTGAAGAGGAGGTCGAGGCGCTGATGGAACGGCTGACGGCGATCGGCACGATGCGATCGCGCAGCCATGGCAGCCCGGTGCGGCGCGCGATGGGCAATCTGCGCCAGGTGCTGCAGCATCGGCTGGGCGACGGCGAGGTGGGCCAGGACACCCTGCACGCGGTCGCCGAGATCATCGACGAGGCGGCGCGCAAGGTGGAGCGGCTGTGATCGCGCCGTCCTGGCGCCCGGCCATCACGTCCAGATAGGCGTCGAGCATCGTCTGGTTGATGCGCGGCCAGACATGCGCCTGCATGCGTGCATGGCCGGCCGCGCCGAACGCGGCGCGCATGGCCGGATTGCGGGCGAGCCGCTCGATCGCGTCGGCATAGGCCGTCACGTCGCGCGGGGGGACGAGGAAGCCGGTCACGCCTTCATCGACCAGATCCATCGCGCCGGTCGCGCGCGCGGCGACCACGGGCACGGCGCACGCCATCGCTTCCGAGGTGACGTTGCCGAAGGTTTCGGTGACCGAGGGGTTGAAGAACACATCCATGCCCGCCACCGCGCGGGCGAGATCGTCGCCGGATTGAAAGCCGGTGAAGATCGCGTCGGGCACCTGGCCCGCGAACCAGCCGCGCGCGGGGCCTTCGCCGACGACGAGGATGCGGTGCGGCACGTCGCGGCGCTTCAGCTCGCGCGCGACCTCGGCGAAGATGTCGAGGCCCTTTTCCAGCACCAGCCGGCCGAGAAAACCGAGCGCGGGGATGTCGTCCGCGATGCCGAGATCGCGGCGCCATGCCGTGTCGCGGCGCTGCGGGTTGAAGCGCATATGATCGATGCCGCGCGACCAGATGCCGATCGGCGTGGCGACGCCCCAGCCCCGGATCAGTTCGGCGATCGAATTGCCGGGGACCATCACGCGGTCGACGCGGTTGTAGAAGCGGGTGAGGCGGCGGATCAGCCACGGTTCGATGAAGCCCAGGCCATAATAGCGCGGATAGGTTTCGAACCTTGTATGCAGCGAGGCGACGGTCGGGATGCCCTGTGCCCGCGCCCAGGCGAGCGCGCCATGACCGAGGAATTCGGGCGCGGAAACATGGACCAGGTTGGGGCGGAACGCCGCCAGATCCGCGCGGGTGCGGCGCGGCAGGCCGAGCGCGAACTTGTATTCGGCGCGGCCGCCCGGCACGGGAAGGGCGGGAACGCTGACCAGATCGCCTTCCGGCGCGAAAGCCGGGGTGGCGGTGGTCGGCGAATAGACGCGCACCGCGGCGCCCGCGTCGAGCAGGTGGCGCACCAGCTTGTTCAGCGCCTGGTTGGCGCCGTCGCGGACATAATTGTAATTGCCGCTGAACAGCGCGACGCGAAGGTCATTGGCTTTCATGGCGCGCCCCATAGCGAAGCCAATAGGGCGATACCATGTTGCGGTAAACTTGCCGGAGAACGTAATCTCATGACCGATTTGTCGGACTTCCCGATCACCCGCCGCTGGCCCGCGCAGCATCCCGAGCGCATCCAGCTCTATTCGCTGCCCACGCCCAACGGGGTGAAGGCCAGCATCATGCTGGAGGAGATCGGCCTGCCCTATGAGGCGCATCTGGTGGATTTCGCGAAGGACGACCAGAAGTCGCCCGAGTTCGTGAGTCTCAATCCCAATGGCCGGATTCCCGCGATGATCGATCCCGAGGGGCCGAACGGGCGGCCGCTGGCGCTGTTCGAGAGCGGGGCGATGCTGATCTATCTGGCGGAGAAGACCGGCAAGTTCCTCGATCCCGATCAGCGTTACGAGACGATCGCGTGGCTGATGTGGCAGATGGGCGGGCTGGGGCCGATGTTCGGACAGGTCGGCTTTTTCCACAAATTCGCCGGGCGCGAGTATGAGGACAAGCGGCCGTTGGAACGTTATGTCAACGAATCCAGGCGGTTGTTGGGCGTGTTGGACACACGGTTACAGGATCGGGCATGGATCATGGGCGATTATTCGATCGCCGACATCGCAACGCTTGGTTGGGTGCGCAACCTGATCGGCTTTTACGGGGCGGGCGATCTGGTAAGGTTTGCCGACTATCGCAATGTCGGCGCATGGCTGGAACGCGGGCTGGCGCGGCCGGCCGTGCAGCGCGGGTTGCTGATCCCGGCAAGGGGTTGATGTTCCCTAATCGTTCCTGCTAAGCGGCGGGCATGGCCAAGCCCAAGAAGCGTTACGTCTGCCAGCAATGCGGGTCGGTGTCGTCGCAATGGGCGGGGCAGTGCGGCGATTGCGGGGACTGGAACACGCTGGTCGAGGATGCCGGGGCGGTGGTGACGCCGTTCCAGGCCAAGCATAACCTGCAAGGCGGGGGGCGGGCGATCACGCTGTCCGGGTTGAATGCGCAGGTGCCGCTGCCCGAGCGGATGGCGACCGGGATCGCCGAGCTCGACCGCGCGCTGGGCGGCGGGTTCGTCGAGGCCTCGGCGACGCTGATCGGCGGCGATCCGGGGATCGGCAAGTCGACGCTGTTGTTGCAAGCGGCGGCGAAGATGGCGCTGCAAGGCCTTGGCGTGGCTTATGTTTCCGGCGAGGAGGCGGCGGATCAGGTGCGGTTGCGCGCGCGCCGGCTGGGGCTGGGCGACGCGCCGGTGCAGCTGGCGGCGGCGACCTCCGTGCGCGATATCCTGACGACATTGGGCGGGGCGCAGCCGCCGGCGCTGCTGGTGATCGATTCGATCCAGACGATGCATTCGGACCTGATCGAGGGCGCGCCGGGGACGGTGAGCCAGGTGCGGGCGAGCGCGCAGGAACTGATCCGATTTGCCAAGGAGCGCGGCACGGCGCTGGTGCTGGTCGGCCATGTGACCAAGGACGGCAGCCTGGCCGGGCCGCGCGTGCTGGAGCATATGGTCGACACCGTGCTGGCGTTCGAGGGCGAGCGCAGCCACCAGTATCGCATCCTGCGCGCGGTCAAGAACCGTTTCGGCGGGACCGACGAGATCGGCGTGTTCGCGATGGAGGCGGCGGGGCTGGCGGAGGTCGGCAATCCCTCGTCGCTGTTCCTCACCAGCCGTGACGAGAGCGTGACCGGGACGGTGGTGTTTCCCGCGCTGGAGGGGACGCGGCCGGTGCTGGTCGAGATCCAGGCGCTCGTCGTGCGGCTGGCCAGTGGGGCGACGCCGCGCCGCGCGGTGGTGGGCTGGGACAGCGGGCGGCTGGCGATGATCCTGGCGGTGCTGGAGGCGCGCTGCGGGCTGAGCTTCTCGACCAGCGAGGTGTATCTGAACATTGCGGGCGGCTATCGCGTGGCCGACCCCGCGGCGGATCTGGCGGTGGCGGCGGCGCTGGTGTCGGCGCTGTCGGAGCGGCCGGTGGCGGCGGATGCGGTGGCGTTCGGCGAGATCGCGCTGTCGGGCGAGGTGCGGCCGGTGGCGCATGGCGCGCTGCGGCTGAAGGAGGCGGGCAAGCTCGGCTTCACGCGCGCGCTGGTGCCCGCGGCGCAGGGCAAGGAGGGGACGGTGGCGCTGACGGGCTTTCGCAACCTCGGCGCGTTCGTCGAGCATATGCTGGGGCGGTGAAGCGCGGGCACCATGGCTTCCGGCGGGCCGGCGCGGACGATCTGGCGATGCTGGCCCGCTGGCGATCCTTGCCGCATGTGGCGCGCTGGTGGGGCGACGCCGATGCCGAGCCGGACGCCGAGAAGATGAACGAGCCCGACGTGCGGATGTGGATCGCCGAGCATGATCGTCGGCCGATCGCCTATGTGCAGGATTATCTTGTGGCCGATTGGTCGCCGCACCCGTTCGATATGCTGCCGGCCGGCGCGCGCGGGATCGACATGTATATCGGCGACTCCGCGATGATCGGGATCGGGCATGGATCGGCGCTGCTTCGCCAGTTTGCCGACATGCTGCTGGATGAAGGGGCGCCGGCGCTGGGCATCGATCCCCATCCCGAAAATCGTCCCGCGATCCGGGCGTTCGAAAAGGCCGGGTTCGATCTGGCGAGCGAGCCGTTCGACGCGCCGTGGGGGCGCGTCGTTCTGATGACACGCTTTCCGCCCTGAATTTCACCGGATGCTTGTCGCTGAGCTGGGCGATATGATGCCTTGCGGGCGCCTGCGGTGATCGCAAATCCAGGCTTCGACAATTTGCGCGCGAACGGTAAGAGCGAGGCTGGGCGAAGGGAACGGGCATGGGACTGAGCGCAATCGATATCATCGTGCTGCTGTCGGTGGGCGGCGCGGCGGTGCTGGGGTTCATGCGCGGCTTCGTCACCGAAGTGCTGTCGCTGATGGCGTGGCTGTTCGTGGTGCTGGCGCTGCGGCTGCTGCATACGCCGCTGGCGGCGTTCCTGGCCGCGCCGGTCGGCACGGTGCAGGGCGCGGCGGTGCTGGCGTTCGCGCTGATCGCCGGGATCACCTTTTTCGGCGGGCGGCTGGTGGCGAACGCGATCGGATCGCGCACGCGATCGGGCCTGTTGGGGCCGGTCGACCGCGCGCTGGGCATCGGCTTTGGGGCATTGAAGGGCCTGATCCTGGTCAGCCTGGGCTTCCTGCTGGTGGCATTGGTGGTCGATACGGTGGGCGGCGGCCCGGCGCGGCGGCCCGACTGGATGACGCAATCGCGCACCTATCCGCTGCTCAACGCGACCAGCGCCAGCATCGCCGAGTTCGTCGACCGGCGGCGGCGCGGCGAGCCGGTGTTCGGCGAGGATACCGACGCGGTGCTTGCCAATGCGAGCCGCGATAATAAGTCGGACGAATGAACGCGCCGCTCTATAACATGCAGATCCTGCGGCTGGCGGCATCGATCCCGTTCCAGGCGCGGCTGAGCGAGCCGATGGCGAGCGTCGAGAAGCGTTCGCCGGTATGCGGCAGCCGGGTGACGGTCGATCTGAACGTCGATGGCGCGGGACGGGTGCGGGAGGTGGGGCTGCTGGTCCGGGCCTGCGCGCTGGGCCAGGCATCGGCCTCGCTGCTGGGCGCGCATGTCGTGGGACGATCGGCGGACGAGCTGGCGGCGGCGCGCGACCAGCTGGCCGCGTGGCTGGCGGGCGGGCGGGCGACGCTGCCCGATTGGCCGGGATTCGAGCTGTTCGAGCCGGCGCTGCCGCACGGCGCGCGGCATCCCTCGATCCGGCTGGCGTTCGAGGCGGCGGCGGAGGCGGCGGAACGGGCCGGCAGGGTGAACGCCTGATGGCGCACGGATCGGGCCACGGCTTCGTGATGGAATATGCGCCGCTGCTCGGCTTCGCATTGGTGTTCGTGCTGATCTTTCGGCGGCTGGGGTTGGGCGCGACGCTGGGCTATCTGGTGGCGGGCGCGCTGGTCGGGCCGCAACTGCTCGATCTGGTCGGCGATGCGCAGAACAAGATGGTGGTCGCCGAGTTCGGCATCGCGCTGCTGCTGTTCCTGGTCGGGCTGGAGTTGAGCCCGCAGCGATTGTGGCGGATGAAGCGCGACATCTTCGGCTTCGGCCTGTTGCAGGTCGTGCTGTGCGGGGTCGCGATCAGCGGCGTGGTGGCGTTCGGCGCCGGCTTCTCGCCCGCCGCGGCGCTGGCGCTGGGCCTGCCGCTGGCGCTGTCGTCGACTGCGCAGGTGCTGCCGATGCTGCAATCGGCGGGGCGGCTGCGCACCCCGTTCGGCGAGCGCGCCTTTTCGATCCTGTTGTTCCAGGACCTGTCGATCGTCCCGCTGATCACGATCATCGCGGTGATGAGCCGCAACCCCGCCGATGCGGGCGGGCCGCCGGGCTGGCTGCTGGGGCTGTACACGGTGGCGGCGATCACCGGGCTGATCCTCGCCGGGCGTTACATCCTGCGGCCGCTGTTCCGGCTGATCGGCAATTGGGGCGAGCGCGAGCTGTTCGTGTTCGCCGGGCTGTTCACCGTGGTGGCGAGCGCGGCGCTGATGCAGGCGCTGGGGCTGTCGATCGCGCTGGGCGCGTTCGTCGCGGGCGTGATGCTGGCGGACAGCCCGTACCGGCACGAGCTGGAGGCGGATATCGAGCCGTTCCGATCGATCCTGCTCGGGCTGTTCTTCCTGTCGGTCGGCATGCTGCTCGACCTCTCCGCGATCGCCGATCGGCCCGGCTTCGTGATCGCGATGGCGGTGGCGCTGATCGCGGCCAAGACGGTGGTCATCACCGGGCTGGCGATGGCGTTCCGCATGCATTGGAAGCCGGCGTTGAGCCTGGGCCTGCTGCTGAGCCAGGGCGGCGAGTTCGCCTTCGTGCTGTTCGCCCAGGCGCAGGCCGCGCAGTTGATCGCGGGCGAGGCGGTGAGCGTGTTCGGCGCGGTGGTCACGCTGTCGATGGCGACCACGCCGTTCCTGATGATGGCCACGCGCCGCTTCCGCGCCGAGGCCGAGGAAAAACAGGGCGAGCGCGAGGGGCCGAGCCGGGACGGTGCCGGCGCGGTGATCGTCGGCTATGGCCGGTTCGGCCAGACGGTGGGCCAGATGCTGAATGCGCAGGGCATTTCGGTGACGCTGGTCGATACCGATATCGAGATGATCGACGTGGCCGGGCAGTTCGGCGCCAAGGTCTATTATGGCGACGGCACGCGGCTCGACCTGCTGCGCCAGGCGGGGGCGGGGGAGGCGCAGCTGATCCTGTTCTGCCTGGACGGCGACAAGGTCGAGGCCGAGCTGATCGAGGCGGTGCACGAGGCGTTTCCGCAGGCGTCGATCCTTGTGCGCGCGTTCGACCGGCGCGCGCTGCTCAAGCTCAAGGGCGGATCGGCGACGGCGGTGGTGCGCGAAGTGCTCGAATCCGCGATCAAGATGGCGCGGCTGGCGATGGAGGCGGTCGGCGTCGACGAGGAGGAGATCGACCGCACCGAGGATTTCTATCGCCAGCGCGATCGCGAGCGGCTGAAGCTGCAATATGAGGCGGGCGACCTGCGCGCCGCGCGTGAGGCGATCACGGTGCGGCCCGGACTGGGCGGGTCAGCGGCGCGCGAGAAGCCCGAGCCGCTGCCGTCGGAAGAAGTGCTGGACGAGGACCGGCCGTGAAGAACCGTCCGTTTCGCGAACGCATGGGCTTTGCCCTGGCCGGTTGGCGAGCGGGATGGCGGCGGGAAGCGAGCTTTCGGAGCCAGGCCGGCATTGCCGCGATCGCCGGGATCGCTTTGTTGCTGATGCGGCCGGCACCGGTCTGGTGGGCGATCGTGGCGATCACCGTGGCATTGGTGCTCGCGCTTGAGCTCGTCAATTCCGCGCTGGAAGCGGTGATCGACCTGCTGCATCCAGGGCTTCATCCCGAGATCAAGGCGGCCAAGGACATGCTAGCGGGCGCGGTGCTGGCGATCAGCGTCGCGGCGGTCATCGTGGGTGTCGCGCTGATCGTGGCGCAGGCGGAGCGGTGGATACCATGGTTCGCTTGAATGGGTTGATGTGCTTCGCGGCGCTGTCGGGCGCGTTGGCGGTGGGCGCTGGCGCGTTCGGCGCGCATGGCGCGAGCGGGGCGGCGGCCGAATGGCTGCGGACCGGGGGGCAGTATCAGTTGGTTCATGCCGTGGCGGCGCTGGTCGCGGCGCGGATGGGCGCGCGGGGGCCGGGGTGGTGCTTCGTGATCGGTGGGGCGGTGTTTGCGGGCACGCTCTATGCGATGGCGCTGGGCGGGCCGCGCTGGCTGGGCGCGGTGACGCCGATTGGCGGGACGGGGTTGATCGCGGGATGGCTGTGGCTGGCCTGGCGCGCGATGCGAGCGTGACATGCGCACGCGGCTGAGCGTGTGCCGGCGCAAGGTGCGGTATGAGTCGGAGGTCGATGCGCTGGTGGTGGCGCGGGGCGCCGGGGGCGGGCTGCGGCCCTATCGGTGCGATCGTTGCTTTGGGTTTCACCTGACCAGCCGAACCAGGGGCAAGCGGACGATCTGATCGCATGTGCGACTGAGCCTTTGCCGCGTTCGTGCGTTGTCGGGGCAGCGTTGAGGAGAAATCCGATGAACACCATGATCGACAACCCCAATCCGATGATCGCGTCCGACCGGGTCGAGGGCACCGCCGTCTATAATCGCGCCGGCGACCGGCTGGGTACGGTCGAGCGGTTCATGGTCGACAAGGTCTCTGGCCAGGCCGAATATGCCGTGCTGGCGTTCGGTGGTCTGTTCGGGATCGGTCACCGCCATTATCCGCTGCCGTGGAGCGCGCTGACCTTTGATCCCGACAAGGGCGGCTATGTCGTCGACGTGACGCAGGCGCAGATCGAAGGCGCGCCGGGCTATGATGCGCAAGGTGGGGACGAGCCGGAATATGACCGCGATTATCGCGACCGGATCGCGGCTTACTACACCTTCCCCCCGATCTAGCGTGGCACGCGCCAGCGGCCGGTTTCCATCCACAGCAGCAGCGGCTTGAGCGGCATGATCCAGACGATGCCGGTGAAGACATAGAAGATGAGCTGGATGAGGATCGGCCAGCCGCCGATCGTTGCCGAGAAGCTGGCGATCAACACGCACCAGGTGACGATCAGCGCGACGATCGCGAACGCGCCTGCCGGTTTGCGCCAGGATGGCGTCATGCCGCCGCCTCGCCATGCGATGCCGCTTCGGTGACCACGCCGTGGAGCGGGACGTCCCACGGATCGGCGACGAGCGCCTCGACCTGCTGTACCGACCAGGCCACGCCGATGCGCCATGCCGTGGGCAGCCGCTCGAACACCCGGTCGTAATGCCCGGCGCCCTGGCCGAGCCGGTTGAGCGCGGCGTCGAAGGCGAGCAGGGGGGTGAGGATGATATCGGGTTCGACCTGCGCGCCGTCGGTCGATGGCTGTTGCAGGCCGAGCGGGCCGGCGATCAGCGGTTCGCCGGCATTCCAGACATGGAACCGCACCGGCGATGTGCGGCTGGTGACATGGGGAAGTACGATCGTGCAGCCGCGCTCGGCGGCGGCGAATGCAATCGCGCTGGGGTCAGCCTCGCTGCCTATGGGCATATAGCTGGAAACCGTGATGCCGGGCGCAAAGCGGGCAAGGAGGGCGGGCGGTGCTTCGATCACGCCGCCGATCGTCATCGCGAATTCGTCGCGCAGCGAGCGCATTCTGGCGCGAAGGGTGCGTTTATCATCCATCGCGAAATCCGAATGCTCAATCGATGTGGCGGGACCACCATGGGCCGTGTGCTGTGATATCCACTGACGCCCAAAACGTCAGGTGGGGACCATATGCTTCAGGCCTGGACCTGGGCAGGGACAGCCCCCTTGGATGATGAATAGCCTCAGGGATGATCGTAAGCTCGTACCGGGCAGTGCCCGCCAATGCCTATTTAGGCGTTCGTGCCCTGATCCTCAAGAGTGGCGGCGACGGCTTCGAGCCGATCGGCGAGATTTTCGAGCAGGACGGGGGAGACGCCGCCGGGCGGATTGCGCTCGGCCTCGTCGAGCTGATCGGCCAGCAGCAGCGACAGGAACAGCAAGGTGCGCTCGGCGCTGCCGCCCGCGGCGCGCTGCGCGGTCTCGGCATGGCGGTTGATCAGCGCGCCGAGCCGTTCGAGATGAAGCTCCTCGCCGTCGCGGCAGGCGAGGCTGTGCGCGCGGCCGGCGAGGGTGAGCGTGATCTGGCCCATCAGTCGGCGCCCTGCCGTTCGATCAGCGAATCGAGCGCGTCGATCGCATCCTCGACCTTTTCGCGCAACGCGGCGTGGCGGCGCTCGAGCGCATCCGCGTCGAACGCGCGTTTCGCCGCCGCCGCCTC
Source organism: uncultured Stakelama sp. (assembly GCA_964413495.1). Lineage (GTDB taxonomy): Bacteria > Pseudomonadota > Alphaproteobacteria > Sphingomonadales > Sphingomonadaceae > Sphingomonas. The sequence goes on from CAYPRW010000015.1 coordinate 46,352, forward strand.
GATCCGCGCAAGCGCGCGCTCGATGCGGTCGAGGGCTGGGGTTGCCACCTCCGCCATGGCAAACGGATAGGCACGCTTTACCCTGCCTGCAAGTCCCGGCGGTTGACGCGCGCGCCCGCCCGCCCCATTGGCACGCCACATTCGATTCGCCGGGGTCCAGGCGAGATGCGGGACCCGGCATCAGGGGACCTGCCGTGACCGTTTCGTTCACTGACCGCGCCAACGCGATCCGCGCGCTCGCGATGGATGCGGTGGAGGCCGCCAATTCCGGCCATCCCGGCATGCCGATGGGCATGGCGGACGTCGCGACGGTGCTGTTCGGCGATTACCTGAAATACGATCCCGCCGATCCCAAATGGCCCGACCGCGACCGCTTCGTACTGTCGGCCGGGCATGGTTCGATGCTGATCTATGCGCTGCTGCACCTGACCGGCTATGCGCGTCCGACGACCGCGGATATCACCAATTTCCGCAAGCTGCATTCCCCATGCGCCGGCCACCCCGAGAATTTCGAGCTGGCCGGGGTCGAGACGACCACCGGGCCGCTGGGGCAGGGGCTGGCCACCGCGGTCGGCATGGCGATCGCCGAGCGGCATCTGAACGCGGTGTTCGACGATGCCCTGGTCGATCACCGCACCTGGGTGATCGCGGGCGACGGCTGCCTGATGGAAGGCATCAACCATGAGGCGATCGGCATCGCCGGGCATCTGAAGCTCGGGCGGCTGATCGTGCTGTGGGACGACAACAACATCACGATCGACGGCAAGGTGTCGCTGTCGTCGAGCGAGGATATTCCCGCGCGCTATGCCGCGACCGGCTGGCATGTCGTGCATTGCGACGGGCATGATCCGGCGAGCATCGCCAAGGCGTTCGACGCGGCGATCGCCGATCCGCGGCCGTCGCTGGTGCGTTGCACGACGATCATCGGCAAGGGCGCGCCCAACAAGCAGGGCACCTCGGCGACGCACGGCGCGGCGTTGGGCGCGGCGGAAGTGGCGGCGGCGCGCGAGACGCTGGGCTGGGCTTCGGCGCCGTTCGTGGTGCCGGACGACATCCGCGCGGCGTGGCTGGCGGCGGGCAAGCGTGGCGGCGAACCTCGCGCGGCGTGGCAGGCGCGGCTGGCAAGTCATTCGGATCGCGCCGAATTCGAGCGGCGGATCGCCGGCGATATCGATCTTGCCAAGGCCGCCGAAGCGGCGCTGAGCGAGTGGGACAAGATCCCCGCCTCGGTCGCGAGCCGCAAGTCGTCCGAGCTGGTGCTGGAGCAGCTGACCAAGGCGTTCCCCGAGCTGATCGGCGGATCGGCCGACTTGACCGGATCGAACAACACCAAGACCAGGGCGACCGGGCCGCTGACCGCTGAGGACTATGCCGGCCGCTATCTCTATTACGGCATCCGTGAGTTCGGCATGTCGGCGGCGATGAACGGCATGGCGCTGCATGGCGGCGTCGTCCCTTATGGTGGCACGTTCCTGGTGTTCAGCGACTATTGCCGCCCGGCGATCCGCCTGTCGGCGCTGCAGAATGCGCGCGTCGTCTATGTGATGACGCATGATTCGATCGGGCTGGGCGAGGATGGCCCGACGCACCAGCCGATCGAGCATCTGCAGAGCCTGCGCATGATCCCCAATCTCGACGTCTATCGCCCGTGCGATGCGGTCGAGGTGGCCGAAGCCTGGGCGCTGGCGATTTCGCGCAAGGACGGGCCGTCGCTGCTGGCGCTTTCGCGGCAGAATCTGGATCAGGTGCGTACCGGTGGTTCGATGCTGACCGAGAAGGGCGGCTATCGCATCCGTGCGGCGCAGGCGGCGCGGCGCGTGATCCTGATCGCCACCGGATCGGAAGTGCAGGTCGCGGTCGCGGTACGCGATCAGCTGGAGGCCAGGGGCATCGGCGCCGATGTGGTGTCGATGGTCTCGACCAGCCGCTTCGACGCGCAGAGCGCCGAGTATCGCGCCGATGTGCTGCCCGATGCGAAGCCCGAGGAGATCCTGCGCGTGTCGATCGAGGCGGGAACGACCTTTGGCTGGGAACGCTACACGATGGTCGACGGGCTGCGCTTCGGCATCGACCGGTACGGCGCGTCGGCGCCGATCGGCGACCTCTATGATTATTTCGGACTGACCGCGGACAAGATCGCCGCGAAGATCCTGGATAAGTTGAAGAATTGACCGCCGTTCGCGCTGAGCCTGTCGAAGGGTGCTTCGACAGGCTCAGCGCGAACGGGTTTGGATTGGGCAAAGGAGTTTTTGATGACGAAGGTTGCGATCAACGGGTTCGGGCGCATCGGGCGGCTGGTGGCGCGCGCCATCCTGGAGCGTCCTGACAGCGGGCTGGAGCTGGTGACGATCAACGATCTGGCCGACGCCAAGTCGAACGCATGGCTGTTCAGCCGCGACAGCGTGCATGGCAAATATCCCGGCACCGTCACCGCCGAGGGCGACGACCTGGTGATCGACGGCAAGCGGATCAAGGTGACCAAGGAGCGCGATCCCGCCAACCTGCCGCATGCCGCGAACGGCGTCGAGCTGGTGCTGGAATGCACCGGCTTCTTCACCGACCGCGCCAGCGCGCAGAAGCATATCGATGCGGGCGCGAAGAAGGTGCTGATCTCGGCCCCGGCCAAGAATGTCGACCTGACCATCGTCTATGGCGTCAACCATGACAGGCTGGAGGCCGGCCACACGATCGTGTCGAATGCGTCGTGCACCACCAACTGCCTGGCGCCGGTCGCCAAGGTGCTGAACGACAGCATCGGGATCGAGCGCGGGCTGATGACCACCATCCACGCCTATACCAACGACCAGAAGATCCTCGACCAGATCCATGACGACATGCGCCGCGCCCGTGCCGCCGCGATGAGCATGATCCCGACCACCACCGGCGCGGCGCGCGCGGTGGGCGAGGTGCTGCCCGAGCTGAAGGGCAAGCTGGATGGATCGTCGGTGCGCGTGCCGGTGCCGGACGGCAGCCTGATCGATCTCACCTTCACGCCTTCGCGCGACACCAGCAAGGACGAGGTGAATTCGATCCTGAAGGCGGCGTCGGAGAGCGGGCCGCTCAAGGGCGTGCTCTATTATTCGGACGAGCCGCTGGTGTCGATCGACATCGTCCATTCGCCGGCCAGCGCGACCATCGACAGCCTGGAGACGGCGGTGATCGACGGCAAGCTGGTGCGTATCGTCGCCTGGTACGACAATGAATGGGGCTTCTCGAACCGCATGGTCGATACCGCCGGGGTGATGGCGAAGCTGGGGTGATCGGTTCCCCTCCCGCTTGCGGGAGGGGAACGGGGAGGGCATGTCCACTCGCGCGATGCTTCGTTCAGACAGACCCTCTACCGACCCCTCCCGCAAGCGGGAGGGAATTTCAGTCGGTTGGATCGCCGGCATCGCCCGCCATCAGTTTCCCAAGGCGCCGATGGAGACCATCGCGCGTGCGCGGGTGACGCTGGAGGGCGGGATTGCCGGCGATTTCCGCGGCGCGATGAAGGGCAAGCCCTATAAGCGCCAGGTGACGCTGATGGAGGCCGGTGACTGGGACGCGGCGATGGCCGATGTCGGTCACTCGATCTCGTGGGAGCAGCGCCGCGTCAACTTGCTCGTCGACGGGCTCGATCTGCCGCAGGTACCGGGCGCCCGGCTGCGGATCGGCGCCGACGTCGTGCTCGAGGTGCGTTGCGAGTGCGATCCGTGCGCGCGGATGGAAGTGCTGGCCGAGGGCTTGAAGGCGGCGCTGACGCCGGATTGGCGCGGCGGCGTGTGTACGATGGTGATCGCCCCCGGCGAAATTGCGGTGGGCGACGAGATCAGGATCGAGATATGAGCCGAGCTTTCAAGACGCTGGACGATATGGGTGATGTCGCGGGCAAGCGCGTGCTGGTGCGTGAGGACCTCAACGCGCCGATGAACGGCGCCGAAGTCACCGACGACACCCGGCTGCGTGCGGCGGTGCAGACTGTCGCCGAGCTGGCCGACAAGGGCGCGATCGTGCTGGTGCTGGCGCATTTCGGCCGCCCCAAGGTACCGAGCCCGGAGCATTCCACGGCGCTGCTGACCAAGCCGTTCAGCCAAGTGCTTGGCCGTCCGGTGCGCTATATCGATTGGGAGGGCGATGCCGAGGCGGTGGCGACGCTGCAGCCCGGCGACATTGCGCTGCTCGAGAATACGCGCTTCTTCGGTGGCGAGACCAAGAACGATCCGGCGGTGATCGACCGTTTTGCCGCGCTCGGCGATCTCTATGTCAACGACGCCTTTTCGGCGGCGCACCGCGCCCATGCTTCGACCGAGGGGTTGGCGCACCGGCTGCCGGCGTTCGCCGGACGGCAGATGGAGGCGGAGCTGGACGCGCTCGACAAGGCGCTGGGCAACCCGCAGCATCCGGTGGCGGCGGTGGTCGGCGGGGCCAAGGTCTCGACCAAGCTCGATGTGCTGAAAGCGATGGTCGGCAAGGTCGATCACCTGATCATCGGCGGCGGCATGGCCAACACCTTCCTCGCCGCGCGCGGCGTCGATGTCGGCAAGTCGCTATGCGAGCATGACCTGGTCGACACGGCGAACGCGATCTTCGAGGCGGCGGAAAAAGCCAATTGCACCATTCACTTGCCCTATGATGTTCAGGTTTCGAAGGAATTCGCGGCCAATCCGCCGAGCCTGCGCACCGCCAATGTGCACGAGGTGGCGGCGGACGAGATGATCCTGGATATCGGCCCGGCGGCGACCGAGGCGCTGGCGGACGTGCTCAAGAATTGCCGCACTTTGGTGTGGAACGGGCCGTTGGGGGCGTTCGAGACGGTGCCGTTCGACGCCGCGACGATGGCGCTGGCGCATACCGTCGCGGCGCTGACCAAGGAAGGCAGCCTGGTCTCGGTCGCGGGCGGCGGCGATACGGTCGCGGCGCTCAACCAGGCGGGCGTGAGCGGTGACATCAGCTTCGTCTCGACCGCGGGCGGCGCGTTCCTGGAGTGGATGGAAGGGCGCGAACTGCCGGGCGTGGCGGCGCTGACGCGCTGAACGCTTCTCATTTAGGGACCGACCGGCAGCGTTGTCAGGCTTTGCAGCGCGCCGTTATGCTGCAATAGCGAACGTCAAAGCGCATCCGCGCCAGCGCAAACCGGGGGAGCCGCAAGCATATGAATACCGCCGAAATGACCGCCAAGATCGCGCAGGGCGATGGCTTCATCGCCGCGCTGGACCAGTCGGGCGGTTCGACGCCGAAGGCGCTGAAGGGCTATGGCATCGAGGCCGACGCCTTTTCGAACGACGAGGAGATGTTCGGGCTGATCCACGACATGCGCAGCCGCATCATCACCTCGCCCTGCTTCACCGGCGAGAAGGTGATCGGCGCGATCCTGTTCGAGCGGACGATGGACGGCCAGGTCGACGGCAAGCCGACCCCGGCGGCGCTGATCGAGCGCGGCGTGGTGCCGTTCATCAAGATCGACAAGGGGCTGGAGGACGAGGCGAATGGCGTCCAGCTGATGAAGCCGATGCCCGATCTCGACGCGCTGCTGGTCAAGGCCAAGGCGCTGGGCGTGTTCGGCACCAAGGAACGCTCGGTGATCAACCTGGCCAACCGCGAGGGCATCGCCGCGATCGTCAAGCAGCAGTTCGAGATCGGCGCGCAGGTGCTTTCGCACGGCATGATGCCGATGCTGGAGCCGGAACTGAACATCAAGTCGCCCGAGCGCGCGCAGGCCGAGGTGATCCTGCTCGACGAGCTGCTCAACGCGCTCGACGCGCTGCCGGGTGACGACAAGGTGATGCTGAAGCTCTCGATCCCGCAGAAGTCGGGGCTGTTCGACGCGCTGGTCGATCACCCGCGCGTGCTGCGCGTCGTCGCGCTGTCGGGCGGCTTCGCGCGGCCCGAGGCGTGCGCCGAGCTGGCCAAGAATCGCGGGATGATCGCCAGCTTCAGCCGCGCGTTGCTGGAGGATCTGCGCCACCAGATGAGCGGTGAGGAATTCGACGCCTCGCTGGGCGGTGCGATCGACGAGATCCATGCCGCCTCGACGGCGAAGGTCGGCGTGCCGGCGTGAAGCCGATCGCCGCGACTTTATGAGGCCTGTTCCCCTGCGAAAGCAGGGGTCCAGGGTTGGGAACGAACCGCTTGCGGCCCTGGGCCCCTGCTTTCGCAGGGGAACAGCGTTCTTCAATTTGAACGAGCGAAGTTAACGCCGATACTCGAACGTGAACCGGTAGGGCGCCCGCCGCTTCGGCTGGGCGCCCGCCATTTTTTCGGGGCTGACCGAAACGAGCGCGAGCTGGCCGCCGGGGACGGGAATGGCCTCGCCCAGCGTGAGGTTCGCCCGCCGCGTCCGGCGGCCGTCGCGCAGCGTCAGGGCGATCGTCGCGCGGCCGGCCCAGACGCAGCGCGCGTTCATCGGGCAGCGGCTGTCCTCCACGATCCTGTCCGCACGCAAGCGGAGGCGGCCGAGATGTGCCCAGCCGCCAAGGCCGGTCGTGACCGTGTCCGGCCGGGGCGGGGGTTCCATGCAGGCGGCAAGCGCGAGCGGGGCGAGGAGCGAGCAGATCATGCGCGCGACGATGCGCCGCCTTGGCTGAGCGCGAAATGAACCGCTTTCGATCGGGCGCAACGCGGCCTATGCGGCGATATGGATGATGAAGACCTTCCCCCGCTCGGCCCGGAATTCGCGGCGCGGTTCAGGCGCGACGACAAGCGGCCGCCGTGCCAGCTCTATCTGATCTCGCCGCTCGACGTGTCGGGCGGGTTCGGCGAGCGGCTCGAGCGCGCGTTGGGCGCCGGGCCGGTCGCGGCATTCCAGTTCCGCGTGAAGGATGTCGACCAGCATGAAGCGGCGCGGCTGGCCGAGCCGTTGCGGCGGATCTGCGCGGATCATGACGTGGCGTTCATCGTCAACGACAGCGTGAGCCTGGCCAGGCGGCTCGGCGCGGACGGCGTGCATCTGGGGCAGGGCGACGGCGATCCGCGCGAGGCGCGTGCGGTGCTGGGGCCGTCGGCGCAGATCGGGGTGACCTGTCACGACAGCCGGCATCTGGCGATGGAGGCGGGCGAGGCGGGGGCCGACTATGTGGCGTTCGGCGCCTTTTATCCGACCGGCACCAAGGACACTTCGCACCGGCCCGATCCGGCGATCCTGTCATGGTGGGGCACGCTGTTCGAGATTCCCGTCGTCGCGATCGGCGGCATCACGCCCGACAACGCCGCCCCGCTGGTGGCGGCGGGCGCGGACTTCCTGGCGGTATCGGGCGCGGTGTGGAACTTCGACGAGGCGCAGGCAGTTGAGCGGTTCCACGCGATCCTTTCGGGATCGTAACATGCGTTAAGGGGAGCGAGTGTGCTGGATCGGATCTTCACCGTCGTCGCGGGGCGCATCGCCGCGCTGACCGGCCAGCCGGTCGCCTTCATCGTCGCGGTGCTGCTGATCGTGGTGTGGGGCCTGACCGGGCCGATGTTCGATTATTCCGACACCTGGCAGCTGATCGTCAACACCTCGACCACGATCGTCACGTTCCTGATGGTGTTCCTGATCCAGAATTCGCAGAATCGCGACGCGGCGGCGATGCAGGCCAAGCTCGACGAGCTGATCCGCGCGGTGGACAAGGCGCGCGGCCAGTTCGTGGGCATCGAGCATATGAGCGATACCGAGATCGAGAAGATCCGGCATGACCTGGAGGAGGAGTGCCGGTTGGAGATCGAGCCGGCGGACGACAAGAAGGCGCCCAAGCCGGCAGAAACCGTCGAGCGGCTGCGCAAACGCTATTGAGCGGCCGTGCGCGCGCAGAGATTGCGGAAGCGTTCGGACAGGAACTCGATCACCAGCTCGACGCGCGCCGGGCGCAGCGTGCTGGGCGGGGTGAGCAGGTGCAGCGCCACGTTCATCGGCGACCAGCCGGCGAGGATCTCGACCAGTCCGCCATCGGTCAGTTCGCGGTCGATGATGAAATCGGGCAGGCGGGCGATGCCGAGCCCGGCCTTGAGCGCCGGCAGCATCGCATCGCCATTGTCGGTGATCAGCGGTCCGGCCGGGCGGACCGCCGCCTCCTCGCCGCTCGCGTTGCGGAAATGCCAGGCGCCGATCGCGTTGGCATATTGGAAGCAGGCATGGTGCGCCAGATTGGCCGGGTGGCGCGGCGTGCCGTGCCGTTCGAGATAGGCGGGCGCGGCGACGACGCGCGCGGTGATCGGCGAGAGGCGACGCGCGCGCAGCGAGCTGTCGGGCAGGTCGGCGATGCGCAGGGCGATGTCGAAGCCGTCGGCGACGATGTCGACCTTGGCGTCGGACAGGCGCAGGTCGATCGCGATCCCCGGATGGGCCACCAGCAATTCGGCGATGGCGTCGGCGACGAAGCGGATGCCGAAGGTGATCGGCGCGGCGATGCGGACCAGCCCGGTCGGTGCCTTGGCGGCGTCGAGTGCGCTTTCCTCCGCCGCGCGCGCCTCGGCGAGGATGCGGCCGGCGCGTTCGGCCAGCGCATTGCCGCTGTCGGTCAGCGTCAGGCGGCGCGAGGTGCGGTGGAACAGCGCGGTGCCGAGTTGCGCTTCGAGGCGCGAGATCGCCTTCGAGACCGTCGCCTTGCTGACCCCGATCGATTCCGCCGCGCCGCTGAACGAACGGTGCTCGACGACGCAGGCGAAGATCGCCCAGGCTTCGAAATCGGGAAGTCTGATAGCCACGAACGTTCGCTCCTTGGTTCCCCTGCGAACGCAGGGGCCCAGAGCCACGGACGATATCGCTTGTGATCCTGGGCCGCTGCCTTCGCAGGGGAACATGATGCATAAATCCCGAAACGATCCGTTTCAAGCGTTTCCATTTACGCGCCGATCACAGCGCCTATCTTGGCCGCAACAAGAGGAGCCGATATGATCGAGAAACGCTCGTTCGACAGCCTGGGCCATGCCGATCACGGGTGGCTCAATGCCCGGCATCATTTCAGCTTTGCCGATTACCACGATCCCGCACGCATGGGCTGGGGCGCGATCCGCGTGTGGAATGACGACGAGATCGCGCCGAACAGCGGCTTTCCGCCGCATCCGCATCGCGACATGGAGATCGTCACCTATGTCCGCACCGGCGCGATCACGCACCAGGATTCGATGGGCAATAGCGGCAAGACCGGGGCCGGCGACGTCCAGGTGATGAGCGCGGGCACCGGGGTGCGGCACGCGGAATATAATCTGGAGCCGGAGACGACCACGCTGTTCCAGATCTGGATCCTGCCGCGCGCCGCTGGCGGGGCGCCGAGCTGGGGCGCCAAGCCGTTCCCCAGGGGCGAGCGTTCCGGCAAATTCGTGACGCTGGCCAGCGGGTTCGAGGGCGACGAGGATGCGTTGCCGATCCGTGCCGACGCCCGCGTGCTGGGCGCGACGCTGAAGGCGGGCGAAAGCCTGACGCACAGCGTGGGCGAGGGGCGTTACGCCTATCTCGTCCCCGCGGTCGGCCGAATCGAGATCGAAGGGGTCGTGTTCGACGCCCGCGACGGCGCGGCGCTCGACGGCGGGCAGACCGTGACGATCACCGCGTTGGAAGATGCCGAGATCGTGCTGGTCGACGCCGACTGACCCCCCGGAGCGGTCCGCCGCCCTCCTCCCTGACCGGCGGGCCGCTTCACCTTATTCCTGCAAGGAGACACGCAATGGCGAAGGTTCTGGTGCTCTATTATTCGTCCTACGGCCATATCGAGGCGATGGCGGAAGCGGTGGCCGAGGGTGCGCGCGATGCGGGCGCGCAGGTCGATATCCTGCGCGTGCCGGAGACCGCGCCCGACGCGGTGGTCGAGGCCGCACATTTCAAGACCGATGCGCCGCATCCGGTGATCGCCGGCCCCGACGCGCTCAAGGCCTATGACGCGATCATCGTCGGCACGCCGACCCGTTTCGGGCGGATGGCCAGCCAGATGGCGGCGTTCTGGGACACCGCCGGCGGGCTGTGGGCATCGGGCGCGCTGCACGGCAAGGTCGGCGGGGCGTTCACCTCGACCGCGACCCAGCATGGCGGCAACGAGACGACCTTGTTCAGCGTGATCACCAACCTGCTGCACTTCGGCCTGACCATCGTCGGTCTGGACTATGGCCATGCCGACCAGATGAAGGTCGACGAGGTGCTGGGCGGCGCCCCTTATGGCGCGACCACCGTGGCGGGTGGCGACGGCAGCCGCCGGCCGAGCGCGATCGACCTGGCCGGCGCGCGCTATCAGGGCCGCCGCATCGCCGAAGTCGCGGCGAAGCTTGCCGCCTGATCCGCCGCGGCGGTCGTTGCGATCGCATGGTCGCCAAAAAATGCGGGGCGATCTTCACCGAAACGAAACCGGTGCGACCTTAATCGCGATCCATTGACTGCCCGTGCGGCGGTATCGAACCGGATGGGAACGTGATCGGGGGCAGGCAGCGCAGCCGGCGCAAGGCGCAGGACGAACGACCGTTTCAGGCGGCGGCGCAATCCGGCGTGTCGGGCATCGCCGCATCGGTCGAAGACCTGCGGATCAACTGGTTCTGGTCGACCGACAGCGACGGCCGCATCACCTATCTGAGCGACTGGATCGCCGATGCGTTCGCCGCGCAGGGCGGCGATCCCCAGGGCAAGCAGCTGACCGCGATCTTCCGTGCCGAAGGCGAGGTGATCGACGCGAACGGATCGATCGGCTTCCTGATCGCCCGTCAACGCCCGTTCCGCGGCGTGAACGTGCGTTGTCCGTTCGATGTCGAGGAGCGGATCTGGACCGTGTCGGGCAATCCGCTGTTCGACGATGCCGGGACGCTGCTGGGGTTTCGCGGCGTCGGCGCCGACGTCACCGCCGCGCAGGAATCGGCGAACGAGATCGCCCGCCTGGCCAGCCGCGATTCGCTGACCGGCCTGCGCAACCGCCGCGGGATGGCGACGCTGGTGGAACAGGCGCTGGCGGTGTCGGCGCGCGACGCGCGCGGCTTTGCGATCCTGCTGATCGACCTCGACCGGTTCAAGCAGGTCAACGACACGCTGGGCCATCCGGTGGGCGACCAGCTGCTCAACCAGGTCGCCGACCGGCTGCGGCGCGAGATCAGCGATGCCGAACGCGCCGGGCGCATCGGCGGCGACGAATTCCAGATCGTGCTGGAGGATGAGGGCGATCCGGAAATCCTGGCGCGGCTCGCCCGGTCGATCATCGAGGCGCTGTCGCAACCCTATTCGATCAACGGCAGCCGGTGCGTGATCGGCGCGTCGATCGGCATCATCCGTTCGGACGGCAGCGACACGCCGGAGGATCTGGCGCGCAAGGCCGACCTGGCGCTGTATGCGGCGAAGGATGCCGGGCGCGGCTGTCACCGTTTCTATTCGAGCGACATGCTGGAGGCGGCGGAGGACCGGCGCCAGCTGGAGCAGGACCTGCTCGATGCGCTCGAGCGCGGCGAGCTGGAAGTGAACTATCAGCCGCTGGTCCATGCGCGGACCAACGAGGTCGCCGGGTTCGAGGCGCTGTTGCGGTGGAACCACCCCGATCGCGGCCGCATCTCGCCCGCGTTGTTCATCCCGATCGCCGAAGAGACCAACCTGATCGCGCGGCTGGGCGAATGGGTGTTGCGCCAGGCATGCCGCGATGCGGCGGGCTGGCCGGGCGAGCTGCGCGTCGCGGTCAACGTCTCGCCGATCCAGTTCGCCAACCCCAACCTGCCGCAGATCGTGATGAACGCGCTGGCGAATGCCGGGTTGAGGCCCGACCGGCTGGAGCTGGAGATCACCGAAAGCGTGTTCCTGGACAGCAGCGGCGAGGTGGACCGCATGTTCGCCACGCTCAAGAAGATCGGCGTGCGGCTGGCGCTCGACGATTTCGGGACGGGCTATTCCTCGCTCGGCTATCTTCAATCCGCGCCGTTCGACAAGATCAAGATCGACCAGAGCTTCGTGCGCGGCGCGGCCGACCCGCAATCGCGCAACCGGGCGATCATCGGATCGATCGTGACGCTGGCCAATGCGCTGGGCATGGATACGACGGCCGAGGGGATCGAGACGGTCGATCAGCTGGAAACCATGCGCGAACTGGGCGTCGGGCTGATCCAGGGCTATCTCTACAGCCTGCCGGTATCGGCCGAGGCGGTGAGCGGCGCGGTCGGCAGCGGCACGTGGGAGATCAAGCCGATCGGCCCGGCGCGGCAGCGCGAGCACCGGCTGGCGACGTTCCGCCGGATCGGCGCGGTGCATGGCGATCACTATTATCCGGTGATCCTGCGCAACCTGTCGAGCACGGGCGCACTGATCCAGGGCATCGTCGACGTGCCGGTCGGCACGCGCTTCGTGATCGATTTCGGCGACCGGCACTGGAGCGTGGCGACGGTGCGGCGATCGCACAACGATCATCAGGGCGTCGAGTTCGACGAGGCGCTGGTGAGCGACGGCCAGGGCGCGTTCCGCCCGCGCTATCGCGTCTCGGCGCGCACGCTGATGCAGATCGGCGTGGTGATCGACCGGTCGCAGCCGGCGCTGCACGGGGCGAGCCCCGGCCTGCCTTCGTTCCAGACCTCGCTCGCCTGAGCATTGCGCTTCGCGCGCGCTTGCCGCAAGGCGGACGGCATGATCCAGGACCGGGTGCTGTTCATCGATGGCGAGGCGATCGTGATCGACAAGCCGGCGGGCCTGCCGGTCGATCCCCCGCGCGACGGATCGATCAGCCTGGAAAACCATCTGGGCAACCTGACCTTCGGCTTTCGCCGCTGGCCGGTGCCGGTGCATCGGCTCGACCGCGACACCAGCGGCTGCCTGTTGCTGGCGCGCCATCCCAAGGCGCATGCGCGCTTCAGTCAGGCGTTCGCGGCGGGCAGCGTCACCAAACGCTATCTGGCGTTGATCGACGGGGTGCCCGCCGAGCAATCCGGGCTGATCGACCTGCCGCTCGTCAAGGTGTCGAGCGCCGAGCGCGGCTGGCGGATGACCGGCGATCCCAAGGGCAAGGCGGCGCGGACCCGCTGGCGCGTGCTGGCGGCGCGGGAAGGGCGCGCGTTCGTCGCCTTCTATCCCGAGACCGGGCGTACGCACCAGATCCGCATCCATGCCGCGCAGGGACTGGGCATCCCGATCACCGGCGATCCGGTCTATGGGGTGGCGGACGGCCGGCCGCTGATGCTGCACGCCGCGCAGCTGACCGTGCCGCGCGCGGGCAAGCCCGACGTGCATGCCGAGGCGCCGACGCCGCAACGCTTCAAGGACATGGGATTTGCGGGGGGCGGCGATGGCTGACATCGAGGCCGCGATCGTCGAGGAGAAGTTCCTGGCCGCGTCGGGACCGGGCGGCCAGAACGTCAACAAGGTGGCGACCGCGGTGCAGCTGCGCATCGACGTGTTCCGCCTGGGGCTGCCGCCTTATGCCTATGCCAGGCTCAAGACCCTCGCCGGAACACGGCTGACGAGCGGTGGCGAGCTGATCGTCACCGCGCGCCGATATCGTACGCAGGAGGCGAACCGGCAGGATGCGCGCGAACGGGTCGCCCAGCTGATCGAGCGCGCGCGCGAACGCGACGCGCGCCGGATCAGGACCCGGCCGAGCAAGGCGGCCAAGGCGAAGCGCGTCGACGCCAAGAAGGGCAGGGCGCAGGTCAAGGCCGGGCGGGCGAAGGTGCGGCTCGACTGAGGTTCAGTTGAGATAGCCAAGCTCGTACAGCCCCCAGCGCCGGCCCGCGAACCATAAAGGGACCAGCACGCTGCGCAGCGCGCGGTAGCGGGCGTCGCCGAAATCCTGGCGATAGGTGAACAGGAAGAAATCCTCGTCATGGTCGAGCGCGTGGCGCGTCTGCGGGTCCATGAAGATCTGGCGGTTGCGGCAATGTTCGAGGTTCCAGAGCCGCTCGCCTGGCCGCTGCGGCAGGCTGCGGTCGGTGATATGCGTGGGCAGGTGGCCGTTGCGGTCGATCAGGCAACAGCCGACGATCGCCGGATCGGCGGCGGTGGCGGCGTCGAGCAGCGGGCGGATCACCCGGTCGGCAAACGGCACGAAGCCGGTCAGATATTGCGGCGGCGCGCTGTCCGGCAACGCGCGATAGCCGGTGTCGAACAGCGCGGCGGCATCCAGATCCCCCCGCGCCAGCGCCGCCTCGACGATGTCGCCGATCCTGGCCGCTTCGGCCAGTCCGCGGCGGATGAACGGCGTGTCGCGCGTCGCCGCGCCGGCATGGGCGATGCGGTTCAGCATCAGGTTCGAGCCGCTTTCCAGCGCGTCGAGCTGTTCGCGCATCCGCGCCAGTTCCGCGACATTGGCGGTCGAGGCGGCGGAAAAGCCGTCAAACCCCGCCTCGAGCGATGCGACATGCCCGGTCATCGCATGGCTGGCGGCGTCGATCGCGGCGGCGGACTGGCCGAACTGCGCGACCGCCTCGGTGATCCGGCCGAGCGCGTCGGCGATGCCGCCGGTATAGCTGCCGATCGACTGGGCGCGTACCCGGTCGGCGCGCAGCCGGGCGCCGATCGCGCGGGCGCGGCCGTCGAGCGTGTCGATGCGCGCCGCGACCCGCGCGGAAACGTCGCGCGCGCCGGTCGCCAGCCGCCGCACCTCGGCCGCGACGACCGCGAAGCCGCTGGCCTCGCCGCCCGCCCGCGCCGCCTCGATCGAGGCGTTGATCGCGATCACCCCGGTCTCACGCGAGATCGCGGCCAGCTCGTCGGAGATCGAGGTGACGTCGGCAAAGGCGAGCAGGAAGGCGTCGAGCTCCTCGACCGTCTGGACGACATGATGGGTCAACTGCTCGATCTCGCGCAGCGCCGTGTCGGTGCCGCCATGGGTGGTTTCCAGCAGGGTCGCGGCGTTGCGCGCGACCTGATCGATCTCGCTGGCCGCCCGGCCGACATCGCTCTGGAAATATTTGAGCTCGCTGACGCTGCGGCGCAGCTGGTCGAGCCGGGCCTGGCCGGCGCTGATGCGTTCGCTGACTTCACCGACGAACCCGGCGACGTCGCTGCATTGCAGCGCGAAATCGCCGCAACGCTGCCCGATATCGGCGATGTCACGCTCGTGATCCAGCCTGCATACCCCCAAGGCCATGATGACGCGGTTATGCTGCAATGCAAGATAAATCCGGCGAACGCAGCAACGCTGGCGCCTCGCATCGCCCGTCCGGCGATCAACGCCTTCCCGAATCGGGACTTGCTTAACCACAGGCGGCGATGGAGGCGGGCGTGCGCAAATGTTAAGAAAGGGTGAAGAATCGTGTCTTCACCGCAAGTGACGGCACATCCGCGAAGGAGTTGTCGCCACGATGCGTTCCGCCACCCTGATCGTCGCTGCCGTCGGCAGCCTCTCGCTCGCCGCGCCGTCGCTGGCGCAGCAGCGCGGCTGGCAGGGGCGTGCCCCCGGTGCTTCGGCGCCTGCCGCCTCGTCTCCGCGCAGCGCGATGCCCGCCGCTCGCCTCAATCCGCCGCAACGGCCGGGCGGATGGAAGCCGCAGCCCGGCACGCCCCGTCCCGGCGGGTGGAAGCCCGGCAAGCCGGGCGGGTGGCAGCCGGGCAGGCCTGGGATGCAACGGCCCGGCTGGCGCTGGGGCGAGAAGGTCAGGGGCCGCTGGCAGGGCGGATGGCAGGCGCCGGGCGGCTGGGGCGCCTACCGGCGGCCGGTACGCGGCTGGACGCTGCCGGGCTATTGGGTCTCGGGCGGATTCTGGCTGACGGACTGGTCGAACTGGGGGCTGAGCAGCCCGCCCTATGGCTATAACTGGGTGCGTTATTATGACGATGCGGTGCTGGTCGATCGCGATGGCCGCGTGTGGGATTCGGTAAGCGGGATCGATTGGGACCGCGGCGACGGCTATGATGACGAAGACGGCCGCCGCGATGATGACGGCGACGGCGCCGATTACGATGCGCCCGGCTATGCCGAAGCGCCGCCGCCGGCGCGTTACGCGCCGCGTCCGCCGGCCGTCTATGTCGCGCCGGGCGCACCGCTGCGCTGTGTCGCCAATTGCTATGGCGCGCCGGGTTATGCCGCGCCGGGCTATGGCTATTACGGCGCGCCGGTCACGACGACGGTGGTGATCCAGTCGGCGCCGGTGGTCACGACGACCACGGTGACCGAGGTCGTCACCTATGGCGGCGGGCGCAAGGTGGTGCGCGCCGTCCCCACCAAGCGGCTCTATCGCGCGCCGGCAAGGGTCAGGACCAAGACCTGCTATTGCCGTTGAGCGCCGCCCGCCGCCGCCCTGGGGGGTGACGGCGGCGGGCTTTCACCGGAACAATCGGTAACCGGCCTGTCGCCGGTTTCTCCCGGTCCCGTTCGCGCATGCGCGAACGGGGCTTTTTTGGGGTCGGCGCCGGGCGATGCTGGCGTTCAGCTCAGCCGATCGATCGCCGCGCGGTCGAGGCTGCCCGGAATCAGCATCAGCGGCACCGGCAATGCCGCCAGTTCGGCGCCGGCGAAATGGGCGACCAGCGCGCCGGGCTTGCCGTCCTCGGCCACGCCCAGCACCAGCGCGGCGATATCGGGATTGGCGTCGATCATCTCGCGGATGATGCGGGGCCCGTCGCCCTCGCGCACGGTGATGCTGGGCCTGAGCCCCGATTCCTCGATCAGCGTGCCCGCCGCGCCGGCGACCAGCGCCTCGGCGCGCTGGCGCGCCTCGTCCTCGATGGTCGCCATGACGCCGCCCCATTGCACGAAATCGGGTTTGGGGATCAGCGACAGGATCTCGACCCCGCCGCCGGTCTTCACCGCGCGCCGGGCGGCAAAGCGCAGCGCGATCTGCGCCTCGGCGCTCTCGTCGATCACCACCAGATAGGTGCGCATGTAACCATCCTCCCCGATCGCTTGCCTCGTGGTGGCGCGCCAATCGGCGGAGCGCAAGTCCGCGAGGCTTGACCGCCGCCGTCCGCCGCGCAACAGGGGCGGCTGACACCCTCATGCGACAGGATCCTCCCCACCCATGTCGATCGAAATCAAGATGCCGGCGCTTTCCCCGACAATGGAGGAGGGCACGCTCGCCAAATGGCTGGTGAAGGAAGGCGATTCGGTGAAGTCGGGCGACCTGCTTGCCGAGATCGAGACCGACAAGGCGACGATGGAGTTCGAGGCGGTCGACGAGGGCACGATCGCCAGAATCGTGGTGGCCGAGGGCACCGACGGCGTGAAGGTCGGCAGCGTGATCGCGGTGCTGGCCGGCGACGGCGAGGACGCGGGAACGGTCGAGGCGCCCAAGGTCGAAGCGCCCAAGGTCGAAGCGCCCAAGGTCGAAGCGCCCAAGGCCGAAGCGCCCAAGGCTGAGGCGCCCAAGGAAGTGGCGCCCAAGGAAACGCCCGCGCCCAAGCCCGCAAATGGTGCGGCACCCGCAAAGGAGGGCGACCGCGTCAAGGCCAGCCCGCTCGCGCGCCGCATCGCCGCCGAGAAGGGGATCGAGCTGTCCGCGCTGAACGGTTCCGGTCCGAACGGGCGGATCGTCAAGGCGGATGTCGAGGACGCGAAGACCGGCGCCGCCCCTGTCGTCGCAAAGGCCGCCGACGCCCCTGTGGCAGCCGCAGCCCCCGCGGCGGTTCAGGCGCCCGGGCCGGTCTGGTACGACGAGAGCATCCCGCATGAGGAAGAGAAGCTCAGCAACATCCGCAAGACGATCGCGCGCCGCCTGACCGAGGCGAAGCAGACCGTGCCGCATATCTATCTGACGCTCGACGTGCGGCTCGACGCGCTGCTCAAGCTGCGCGGCGAGCTGAACCACAGCCTGGCGGCGCGCGGCGTCAAGCTGTCGGTCAACGATCTGCTCATCAAGGCACTGGCGGTCGCGCTGGAACAATCGCCCAGATGCAACGTGACCTATGCCGGTGACAAGCTGATCAAATATGGCCGCGCCGACATTTCGGTCGCGGTGTCGACGCCGACCGGGCTCATCACGCCGATCATCCGCGACGCCGCCAATACCGGCCTTGCCAGCATTTCGACGCAGATGAAGGCGCTGGCGCAGCGGGCGAAGGACGGCAAGCTGCAGCCGCAGGAATATCAGGGCGGCACCGCCTCGATCAGCAACATGGGCATGTTCGGGATCAAGCAGTTCGATGCGGTCATCAATCCGCCACAGGGCATGATCCTGGCGGTCGGCGCGGGCGAGAAGCGGCCCTGTGTGATCGACGACGCGCTGGGCGTGGCGACGGTGATGAGCGCGACCGGCAGCTTCGATCACCGCGCGATCGACGGCGCGGACGGCGCCGAGCTGATGCAGCTGTTCAAGGCGCTGGTCGAAGCGCCGATCGGCCTGCTCGCCTGAGGCGGAGGATCGCGATGCGCGTCCTGGTCGAAGCCCTGCATCTGTCCGCCGGCATTGCGGTGGCGCTGCTGATCGCGGCGCTGTGCGCCTGGGCCTATCCGCTCGCGCGCGGGGATGTGTGGCTGGTGACCGGCGCGGCGATCCTGGCGATGATGCTGATGGGCATCGGCCCGATGCGCCGCGCGGCGGCGGCCGACCGGGCGGCGCGTGGCGGCGGCGGCGGCGGCGGATCGGGCGATGCCTGACCGCGCCCCTCCGGCGACCGAGCCGACGATCCGCGTCACCGCCATGCCGGCCGACGCCAATGCCTATGGCGATATCTTCGGCGGCTGGCTGATGGGGCAGATGGACATGGCCGCCGGGCTGGTCGCGGCGCGGCGCGCGCGCGGCCGGGCGGTGACCGTGGCGATGGACGGGATGCAGTTCCACGCGCCCGTCGCGGTGGGCGACGAGGTGTCGGTCTATGCCCGGCTGACGCGGGTCGGGCGCACCTCGATGGTGATCGATGTGGAGGCGTGGCGGCGTGATCGGCATGGCGAGGACCGGCAGCTGGTGACCCAGGCCGCCTTCACCTTCGTCGCGGTGGGCGAGGACAAGAAGCCGCGCCCGGTGGACGCCGCATGAAATGGGCGTGGGCGGTGTCGCGGCGGCTGTTGCTGCCCGCGCTGGTCGGCGGGTGGCTCGCCAATCTGGCGGTTTACCGGATGCTGGAGGCGGAGGGCGGCGCGACCGACTGGACCAGCATCGGCGTGCTGTTCGCGATCATCCTGGCCGGGCTGCTGGCGGCGTGGCCGTGCTTCGTCCTGCTGCGGCGGCTGGCGCTGCCGCGGATCGTGAGCGCGGTGCTGCTGATCGGGCTGGGCACGGGCATCGGCGTGATCGCGGCCTATCTGATCGCGCTGCGGATCGTGCCCGACAATGCCGGCGATTATTCGCGCTTTGGCCTGGCGGTCGGGCCGATCGCCGCCATTTTGTGGCTTGCCCTGAATTTCGACGCGCTGCGCCCCAGGGCGGCGCGATAAGTGGAGAGCGATGTGGCTGAATCCTATGACGTGATCGTGCTCGGTTCGGGGCCGGGCGGCTATGTCGCGGCGATCCGCGCGAGCCAGCTCGGCCTCAAGACCGCGATCGTCGAGCGCGAGCTGCTGGGCGGCATCTGCCTCAACTGGGGGTGTATCCCGACCAAGGCGCTGCTGCGCTCGGCCGAGATCTTCCATTTCATGCAGCACGCCAAGGACTACGGCCTCGCCGCCGAAAAGATCAGCGCCGATCTGGAAGCGGTCGTGAAACGCTCGCGCGGCGTGGCGAAGCAGCTCAACCAGGGCGTCACGCACCTGATGAAGAAGAACAAGATCGCCGTGCACATGGGCAGCGGCAAGCTGACGGCGAAGGGCAAGCTGACCGTCACCGCCGAAGGCGGCAAGACGACCGAGCTGACCGCCAGGAACATCATCCTCGCCACCGGCGCGCGCGCGCGCGACCTGCCGAACCTGCCCGCCGACGGCAAGCGCGTCTGGACCTATCGCCATGCGATGACCCCGGCGGAGCTGCCCAAGAAGCTGCTGGTGATCGGATCGGGCGCGATCGGGATCGAGTTCGCCAGCTTCTACAACGACATGGGCGCGGACGTGACCGTGGTCGAGATGATGGACCGCATCGTGCCGGTTGAGGATGCCGACATCTCCGCGCATCTCGAAAAGGCGCTGAAGAAGCAGGGCATGACGATCCTGACCGGCGCCAAGGTCGATAAGATCGCCGCCGCTGCCAACGGCGTTAAGGCGACGATCACCGGCAAGGATGGCAAGGCGTTGAACGGCGAGTTCAGCCATGTCATCGTCGCGATCGGCATCGTGCCGAACACCGCCGATATCGGCCTCAAGGAATTGGGCGTCGAGATCGACGATCGCGGCTTCCTCAAGACCGATGGCGCCTGCCGGACCAATGTCGAGGGCCTCTACGCGATCGGCGACATCACCGCGCCGCCCTGGCTGGCGCACAAGGCGAGCCACGAGGGCGTGATCGCGGCCGAGGCGATCGCCGGCAAGCATCCGCACGCGATGGACCCGCGCAACATCCCAGGCTGCACCTATTGCCATCCGCAGATCGCCAGCGTCGGCCTGACCGAGGCGAAGGCCAGGGAGGCGGGTTACGAGGTCAAGGTCGGCAACTTCCCGTTCATCGGCAACGGCAAGGCGATCGCGCTGGGCGAACCGGAAGGCTTCGTGAAGACGGTGTTCGACGCGAAGACCGGCGAATTACTGGGCGCACACATGATCGGCGCCGAAGTAACGGAGATGATCCAGGGTTATACCGTCGGCAAGACACTGGAAACGACCGAGGCCGAATTGATGGAGACCGTGTTCCCGCATCCGACGATCAGCGAGACGATGCACGAAGCGGTGCTGAGCGCCTATGGACGCGCGCTGCACGTCTGACCGGCTTTACAGCGCCGCCGCCACGCGCCACGCTCGCCCGACAACATGGGAGAGCGTGGCATGGGTATCTCGATCCTCTGGCCGACCTTCGCGCTGGTCGCGCTGATCTTCATCGTCTCGCTGACGATGTTCGTCGCGAGGGCCGGGCATATCCGGCGCAACCCGCCCGGACCGGACACCTTCGCCAGCGGCGAGGCGGCGTCGCGCTATTTTGCGCCGATCGAGATGCCGGCGAACAATTATCGCAACCTGTTCGAGATGCCGGTGCTGTATTTCGCGCTGGTGCCGCTGCTGCTCATCACCAACCAGGACGGCGCGGTGCAGGTCGCGCTCGCGTGGATCTATGTCGCCCTGCGCGCGCTGCACAGCTTCGTGCATATCGGGCCGAAGAAGGTGCCGGTGCGCGCGCTGCTGTTCGCGCTGTCGGCGGTGGTGCTGATGGCGATGTGGATCGGCTTTGCGGTGGACATTGCAAGCGCGCAGTTGGCCTATGACCGCGCGGTGCAGGACGTGCTGGCGGCATGAAGCGGATCGCCGCCCTGCTCGCCGCGCTGATCGCGGTGCCGGCGCAGGCCGAGACGGTGGTGGTCACCGCCGAGCGGATGATCGACGTGGTGAACGGCAGGACGGTCGATCATCCGGCGGTGTTCATCACCGATGGCCGCATCACGGCGATCGCCGACGCGCGCACCGTGCGCTGGGGCGCGGACGTGCGGCATATCGACCTTGCCGGCAAGACGATCCTGCCGGGGCTGATCGACATGCACGTCCATCTCGACGCCAATCCGCGCTATGGCGGCTATGAGGGGTTCCAGTTCACCGACAGTTTCTGGACCGCGCAGGGCGTGGCCAATGCGCGGGCGATGTTGCGCGCGGGCTTCACCACGGTGCGCAATGTCGGGTCGGAGAATTACAGCGACGTCGGCATCAAGCAGGCGATCGACGAGGGGCTGATCGAAGGGCCGCGCATCGTCCCGGCCGCGCATGCGCTGGGCGCGACGGGCGGGCATTGCGACCAGACCTATCTGCCGCCGTCGCTGAAGGCGAAGGGCGAAGCGATCGGCGACGGACCGCAGGAATTGCGCCGCATCGTGCGCGAACAGCGCAAATATGGCGCGGAGGTCATCAAGATCTGCGCCACCGGCGGCGTCTTTTCCCGCAACACCGAACCGGGACAGCAGCAGTTGACCGAGGAGGAGATGCGCGCGATCGCCGAGGAGGCGCATCTGTGGGGCCTGCGCGTCGCGGCACATGCGCACGGCGCGGCGGGGATCAAGGCCGCGATCCGCGCCGGCATCGACACGATCGAACATGCCAGCCTGGTCGATGACGAGGGCATCCGGCTGGCGGCGGCGCGCAAGCAGCCGGTGTGGTTTTCGATGGATATCTACAACACCGACTATACCCAGGCGCAAGGCGCGAAGAACGGCGTGCTGGAGGACAATCTGCGCAAGGACCGCGAGATCGCGCAGATCCAGCGCGACAATTTCCGCAAGGCGTATGCCGCCGGGGTGCGGATGGTGTTCGGCACCGATGCCGGGGTGATGCCCCACGGCACCGCGGCGGGGCAATTCCGCACGATGGTCGAATATGGCATGACCCCGATCGCGGCGATCCGCGCGGCAACGGTGAATGCCGCGCAGGCGTTGGGGCGCGAGCAGGATGTCGGCGCGATCGCGGTGGGCCGCTATGGCGATATCGTCGCGGTGGAGGGCGATCCGCTGAAGGATGTCGGCGTGCTGACCCGCATCTTCGCCGTCATCAAGGGCGGCGTGCGGGTGGAATGAGCGGGCCTGCGGCCGCATCCGCCCGATCCTTGCCGGTGTTACGCCGGCCTCGTTTCAAGTCGCATGGCCTGGCTGACGGCTGTGACCGGTGCTTGCGCGTCACCTGTCGTCAACCGGATCAGCCCCCGCGCCGGTCGCGATCGCGAGGTCCTTTGTCAGGCTCTGTGCGGCGAACCACAGCGCCCCGGCTGCAACGGCTACGAGTGGAAGCGGGGCGAGCATGGCGTAGCGCAACGATTGATCGCCGAACCGCGCGGCCAGCACGTCGCTCAGCCAGCCCAGGACGAACGCGCCGATGCCGGTGCCGAGCGCCGCTGTGAACAGGCCTGCGATGGTTCCAGCCGTGGCGCGCATGTTCGCTCGGACAACGCTATAGACCGCGGCGATGGTGGGCGGCGCGATGGCGCTGGTAAAAACGCCTGTGACGGTCAGAAACGCCATCGACATCAAGGGCGACGGCGCCAGCAGTGCCGCCGCCGTGGTGAACAGCGCGAGGAAGATGAACAAGGCGGAAAGCGACAGCGGCAGCTTTGCGTGGCGTCTGGCGACCGTGTTGGCAAGGAAGCCCCCGCCAAGCAAGCCGATGGGCGAGCCGATCGCCCCCGCAATGCCGAAATAGAGGCCGATTTCAGAGGCGCTCCAGCCATGGATACGGGAGAAGAATGACGGCCACCATTGCCCTTGAGCGGTGACGACAAAGCCGATGATCACATTGAACAGAATGATGCGCTTGTAGGTATCGCACCGCCAAAGCGCCCTCACCACGCCGAGCAAGCTGGGTTGCGGTTCCGCGTGACGCCCGCCGTCGAACGCGCCGCGAACGGGTTCCTTCAACGTGAACAGAAGAACGAGCGCAAAGGCCATGCCCGGAAGGCCGAGCGCCACGAACGTCCATCTCCAACCAATGGCATCGTTGAGCCGGCCCATCAGAATGACGCCGACTGCCGTCCCCGCGGCGATGCCAAAGGCATGGAACGAGAACAGCAGCGCGCGTCGTTCGACCGGTGCGCAGTCGGAGATGATGGAGGCCGAAGGCGCCAGCGCGCCGGATTCGCCGGCCGCGACCCCGATGCGCGCCAGCAGAAGATGCCAGAAATTCGTGGCCGCGCCGGTAAGGGCCGTCATCAGGCTCCAAACCGCGAGCGCGGCGGCGATGATGTTTCGACGATTGCCGCGATCGGCCAGCCTCGCGATCGGAATGCCGCACACCGCGTAGAATAGCGAGAAGGCGAGGCCGACGAGAAGGCCGAGCTGGGCATCGGTAAAATGCATGTCGGCTTTGATGGCGGGCGCGAGCATCGATAGTGCGACCCGGTCCATCGCGTTGAAGATGCCGACGATGCCCAGCAGGAACACGATGTAGAATGCGTATCCGCGTTCGAAGATCGGCGATGCTATCGTTACCGGTGTGGATTTCTTCGCGATATCGGTCGTGCTCATTTTAATTATCACTCCCAATATGTCCGACATCCAAGTCCGCACGAGATCGACATGGTCCCGTTCGTGCTTGTTCGTGCCGGCTGTCGTTGCCGCATGACTGGAAGCCGCCGCCATATTGCCGATGGACAAAATCGCAGGGGGCGGGGCGGCATGCGAAGAGATCACCGATATCGCGTCTGTCGCTGCGCTGGCCAGATGACGACCTATAAGGCCTTCATGGCTGCGTTGCCCAAGATGTGGGGCTGCCTTTCGCCTAGGGGCGACGTCAGGAAAAGCACAAATCGATATCCTCCAGCACCACTTCCACCTGATATCTGAGATATCAATCCCTTGCAAGCGGTGGTTTGCTATGGGAGATCGGTCTCAAATATCTGATTTATAGATATTATATTGCGGTGATGTAGCGCGCATCACCAGACGGCCTGCGCCGCTGGTCCGAATGGCAGCGCGTCACGGCCGTCATCCTTTGCATCGCATCCGCCCGAGACACGCGCTGGCCGGCCCGGCGCCTGTCGTCACCGTCGCTGAAGGCCAAATGCGTCTAGACCAGGCTGCCGCCGGTCCCGATCGGGGTGGCCACCAGTGCCGCCGGCGCGACGGGCACGGGATCGAGGCTGGTCGCCGGCGCCGTGCCGTTCGCGTTCATATGTTTGAGCCGGCCGTCGATATGGCCGCCGGTCTCGATCGTGATATTCTCATATTCGACATCGCCGGTGATGCGCGCGGTGCGCTCCACCACCAGCTGGCGAATGCGCACGGTGCCCTCGACCGCCCCGGCGATGCGCGCGCTCTGCGCGGTGACGCTGCCGGCGATGCGGCTCTCGGCCCCCTGCGTCAGGCTGCCGCAATCGACATCGCCGTCGATCCGGCCTTCCAGATGCAGTTCCGCGCTCGACCTGACATTGCCGGTGATGACGATATCGGCGCCGATCACGGAAAAGGCGGCGCGTCCGCGCGCATGGCCGTCCCGCGGCGGCATTGCGGAGCCTTCGTCGCGTGTCCTGTTCCCGAACATGGCTAGTCCCCCAGCGGCCGCCCCGGCTCATGCCGCGCGGCCGCGGCGGGCAGCATATCAGCGATCAGCGTGCCGTGCAGCCCATGGGGCGGCGGGATCGCGTGCGATCCGTCGCGATTGTCGTTCGCATGGGGGGAAATCAGCGGCCTGGCGGCGATCCAGGTCGCCGCGATCATGCACACCGCGCCAAGCGCCACGAGCGGGATGCCGATGCCGAGATAGCCGACGATCGCCGCCGTCGAGCCGAGCTGGACCAGCGCGGCGAGTGCGAAGGCGCCACGCGTGCCGCGCGCGATGGCAAAGGCCAGCATCAGGATGTCCGCGAGCATGAAGTAACGCTCATGCATGCGCGGCAGCAGCCCGGCGGTGAGCATCGCCGCCAGCGCCGCCATGCCGACCAGGCCGGCCTTGTCGAAGCGCACGGCCTGCATCCGCGCGACATAGGCCGCGCCCGCCCCCAATGCGGCGGCGAGTGCCAGGCCGAACATGCGCGGGGCCTGGTCGGGCGAAAGCGCGCCGACCAGCGACCAGATGTTGGGCGCGTTGCGGGCGATCTCGTCGCCGAACGTTTCGGCCTGGCGGAAATAGATCGTCGCGAGGTCGGCCGGCGGCCAGCCGGCGAGCAACGCGGGCAGCAGCATCGCCAGCAATGCGGCGGGGGCCGCCAGCCAGTGATGGAACGGCACGCGGCGGTGGATGGCGAGCGCCAGGAAGAACGGCGCGACGAGCACCGCCTGCGCCTTGAACGCCACGGCGATGCCGCACCAGGCGAACATCGCGAGGTGGCGGCGCTCGACCGCCATCGCCACCGCCATCACGCAGGCGGCGACATAGATCGCGTCGCACTGGCCCATCAGCAGCGCGTTGAACGCGACCGAGGGGAGGGCGAAGACCAGTGCCGACCAATGCCCGCGCTGTGAGGCGCCGAGCGCGCCCAGCAGGCGATGGACGGACAGGGCGAGCGCGGCGGTGCCGGCGACCGACAACAGCTTGATGACGCTCATCGCATCCAGCCAGCCGGCGAGCGGGCTGAACAACGCCAGCAGATAGAGATAGGAGGGCATGTAGTTCGAAAAGGGCTGGGCAAAGGCCGACAGCACGCCCCGCGCGCGAATCGTTTCGAGCCAGGGGACGAGAAACGCGGTCATGTCTGGCGTGAACAGCGGCCACAACGCCCATGCCTGCGCCGCCGCGACCAGCACGATCAGCCAGATCGCGGGCGCGGGCGTTGGATGTCTGCGAAGGGTCGGCGGCGGCATGGATGGTGAATGCCCCGATGCGCGTTGAGATGCGGTTAAGGCCGCCCGCCGCACCGGCATTGACCGCATCCGCGTGCCTGCGTATAGGCGCCCGCGTCCCGGACGGCGCGAATCCGCGAGGGGCAGAGCTGAACGTTGCTGGAGACGCATCCGGCCCAGGAAGTCGCAAGACCGCCGGGGGCCTTTTCGTATTTGCCCGCATAAGGGCTTCAGCAAAGTAACCGCCGGGCGACCGGTAAACACAAAGGTGAAGGGCTTCATGCCGACGATCAACCAGCTGGTCCGCAAGGGCCGCGAA
>CAYPRW010000016.1:0-69943 GCA_964413495.1 uncultured Stakelama sp.
CGCGCCCGCCCCGCGCGCGGCCGAACCCGCGCCGGAACCGGCGGCCGCGCCGCGCCCCGCCGCCGACGCGCCGGTGCTGCGTTCGGTCGGGCCCGGCGGCTTCGTGCGCCAGAATCCGGGCGAGCAATCGCCGCCGATCACCCCCGCCCCGCCGCGCCGCCTGGTCCCGGCCAAGCCGAGCAAGGAGATCGAGGGCAAGACCAGCCTGCTCGATCTCAACGACCGGATCTGCAAATGGCCGCTGGGCCATCCGGGCGAACCCGATTTCCATTTCTGCGGCGCGAAGGTGAACCCCGGCTTTCCCTATTGCGTCGATCATTGCGGCCATGCCTATCAGGCGCAATTGCCGCGCCGCGACCGCCGCCCGCCGCCGCCGCTGCCCTATGGCGGTCCGCGCGTGCGCTGAACGCACAGCAGGCACGAAACGAAAAAACGGCCGGCGGATCGCTCCGCCGGCCGTTTGCGTTCGCCGTGTGACGTCCCGTCAGAAACGGAATGCGCCGGTCAGGCGGATCGCGTGGAAATCGAACTTGTTCTGGCTGCGCGCGAAATCCGCGCCGCCCGCCAGCACGAACGGGTTCGTCGCGCCCGCCGTGCCGGTGCCCACGCGCACCCGGCCGTCATCGTCATTGTAGCGGCTGTAGAGATATTCGAGGCCGATCGAGAAATTGCGCCCAAACTTCTGCTCGACGCCGCCGCCGGCCTGCCAGCCCCAGCTCATGTCGTCGCCGCTCAGCGTGAAGCTATTGACGGTGTTGCCGGTGGTGAAGCTGCGGTCGATCTTGGCATAGGACGCGCCGAACGTGCCGTAGAACAAGGTGCTCTGGCCCGCGACATAGCCGGCGCGCGCGCGCAGCGCCGCGTTCCAGTCAAGCTCGCGCGTCATGGTGTAGAAGGCGGGCGTGGTGCTGAACGCCGATACGCTGTCGCGCACTTCGGATTTGCCGAATTCGGCCACCGCACCGATCACCCATTTGCCATATTGCTTGTCCGCGCCCAGCCGCGCGTAATATTCCAGCCCGTCCTTGTCGTTGGCGCAGCTGTCGTTGAGGTTCGACGTGGCGGCGCCGTTGCAGAAGCCGGGCGAAAAGGCGTCGGCCCCGCCCGAAGTGGTGATCGTCTCGCCGAAGCTGCCGTTCGAGCCGCGGTCGAACAGGATGGTTTCGCCGACATCGTTGTTCTGGACGCTGCGGCCGAACGAACCGCCGACATAGACGCCGTCGAACGCCGGTTCGTCGGCCGAATCCTGCGCCAGGGCGGGCGCCGCGGCAAGCGAGAGGGACAGGACGCCGGCGGCGCCCAGTAATTTGTGCATATGCATTTCAGGGGATGCTCCGTGTGATTGCGCCCCGATAACGATGCGGCGTACACCTTTGTTTCACCATCGGGACGAAAAGATCTCGCCATGTTGCATCGCAGCCACAGGGCCGCTTGCCCATGGGACGCGGAACGTTATAGCAACAGGCGATGTCCTCCGATCTGTTCCACTCCGGTTCCGCCACCCCCGCCAACAGCTATGACGCCTCGTCGATCGAGGTGCTGGAGGGGCTGGAGCCGGTTCGCCGCCGCCCCGGCATGTATATCGGCGGCACCGACGAACGCGCGCTGCACCACCTCGCCGCCGAAGTGCTCGACAATGCGATGGACGAAGCGGTCGCCGGCCACGCCACGCGGATCGAGATCGAACTTGAAGCCGGCAACCGGCTGACGATCACCGACAACGGCCGCGGCATGCCGATCGACCCGCACCCCAAATTCCCCGACAAGTCGGCGCTGGAAGTCATCCTCTCGATGCTGCACTCGGGCGGCAAATTCTCCGGCAAGGCCTATGCCACCTCGGGCGGCCTGCACGGCGTCGGCGTCAGCGTGGTCAACGCGCTGTCGGTCGAAACCATCGTCGAGGTGGCGCGCGACAGGCAGCTCTACCGCCAACGCTTCAGCCAGGGCCAGACGCTCGGTCCGCTCGAACATCTCGGCGGCACCCCCAACCGCCGCGGCACCTCGGTTACCTTCACCCCCGACCCGGAGATCTTCGGCCCCGAACTGCACTTCAAGCCGCAGCGGCTCTACAAGCTCGCCCGCTCGAAAGCCTATCTGTTCGCCGGCGTCGAGATCCGCTGGAAATGCGCGTCCGAAGTCA
Organism: uncultured Stakelama sp.; assembly: GCA_964413495.1. GTDB lineage: Bacteria > Pseudomonadota > Alphaproteobacteria > Sphingomonadales > Sphingomonadaceae > Sphingomonas. Next base: position 2,141 of record CAYPRW010000016.1, read on the forward strand.
TCACCGACGAGACGCCCGAGGAAGCCGTCTTCCAATTCCCCGGCGGCCTCGCCGACCATCTCAAGGAACAGCTCGGCACGCGCGAGGGCGCGACCGCCGAATTCTTTGCCGGGCGACAGGAATTCCCGGACTCACAGGGCAGCGTCGAATGGGCCGTCGCCTGGCCGCTGTGGAGCGACGGTTCCTACTCCTGGTACTGCAACACCATCCCCACCCCCGACGGCGGCACGCACGAACAGGGCCTGCGCCAGGCGCTGGTGCGCGGCATCCGCGCGTTCGGCGAGCTGGTCGGCCAGAAAAAGGCCAGGGACATCACCGCCGACGACATCATGGTCGGCAGCGAGCTGATGCTCAGCGTCTTCATCCGCGACCCGCAATTCCAGTCGCAGACCAAGGACCGCCTCACCTCGGTCGAAGCCACCGCCCTGGTCGAAAAGGCCGTCCGCGACCATTTCGACCATTTCCTCGCCGATCGCATGGATCGCGGCAAGGCGCTGCTCGGCTACGTCCTCGAGCGGATGGACGACCGCCTGCGCCGCAAACAGGAGCGCGAGGTCAAGCGCAAGACCGCCACCAGCGGCCGCAAGCTGCGCCTGCCCGGCAAGCTCACCGACTGTTCCGCCGACGATCCCGCCGGCACCGAACTGTTCATCGTCGAAGGCGACAGCGCCGGGGGCAGCGCGAAACAGGCGCGCGACCGCAAGACCCAGGCGATCCTGCCGATCCGCGGCAAGATCCTGAACGTCGCCTCCGCCACCAGCGCGAAGATCGGCGCGAACACCGAAATCGCCGACCTGATCCAGGCGCTGGGCTGCGGCACGCGCAAGGACTGTCAGCCCGATAACCTCCGCTACGAACGCATCGTCATCATGACCGACGCCGATGTCGACGGCGCGCATATCGCGACGCTGCTGATGACCTTCTTCTTCCAGGAAATGCCCGACATCGTGCGGCGCGGGCACCTCTACCTCGCCCAGCCGCCGCTCTATCGTCTCACCGCCGGCACCAAGTCGCTCTATGCCCGCGACGACGCGCATCGCGCGCAGATCGAGGCGAACGAATTCAAGGGCCGCAAAGTCGAGGTCGCCCGCTTCAAGGGCCTGGGCGAGATGAACCCGGGCCAGCTGCGCGAAACCACGATGGACCCCAAGACGCGCGGCATGATCCGCATCACCCTGCCCCAGGAATATGAGGAGCGCGCCGGGGTGAAGGATCTGGTCGATCGCCTGATGGGCACCAACCCGGCGCACCGCTTCGCGTTCATCCAGGAGAATGCGGCGCGGCTGGATGAGGAAGCGATCGATGCGTGACGCTATGGCGGCCGGTCGATCTATCGGATAATCAACGATAATGACCCATCCGACTGTTCTCGCCGCACTCGCCCTCCTCGCCGCGCCGACACAAACCGCGACGCCGGTGCTTGCGCCGACGACGCAGTGGAGCGTGGACTATGCCGATGACCAATGCATCCTCTCTCGCGATTTCGGCTCGAGCCGCGATCGCCTGACGCTCGTGATCTTGACGATGCCGGGCAAGGACTTCGCCGACATCGCCGTGATCCAGCCCGACCGTGCCGGCGGGTCGGCGAGCAACGCCCGGTTCGCGATCCGCGTCCCCGGCATGTCCTCCATCAACCTTCGTCAAGCGGTCGGCATCCCCGCCAAGGAGGGCGGGCGTCACACGCGCGCGTTCATCACCCACGATCAGCTGCAAAGCCTGCGCGACGTGCCGGTCATCGAACTGGCGATCGATGGCCAGCGACATGCGTTGTCGCTTTCGGCCACCGCGGCGGCGTTTGAGGCTCGGACGAATTGTGAGGCGGACCTTGCCCGGACCTGGGGGCTCGATCCGCGACTCGTCACACAGGTCAAGACCCGCCCCTCGCCCATCGGCAGTCCAGCGGACTGGCTGACCTTTCAGGACTATCCAGCTGGCGCACTGCGCCGGAATGAACAAGGCACCGTGACCTTTCGGCTCGATCTCGATGCAAGCGGCAAGGTCCAGGGCTGTGGCATCATCAAATCGAGCGGATCGAAGGAGTTGGATGACACAGCCTGCAAGATCATTGCCGGCCGCGCCCGGTTCAAGCCGGCCCGCGACGCAGCGGGCAGCCCTGTCCCGTCGATCTTCATAAACAGTCTCAACTTCAGCATGCCTCGCTAGGCCCGTCACGCTTCATGCAGGTGGAAACGGCTCAGCTCAGGCTCACGCCTCGCCCAACGCCTCGACCAGCGTCTTGACCTTCTTCTGCCGCCATTGCGGCAACGGCGCGACCATCCAGTAACCGTGCTTGGCCGCCTTCGGCTCGCCGATCACCACCACCCGGCCGGCCGCGATATCGCCGCGCGCAAGCAGCTCCGGCACCGTCGCCCGCCCCAGTCCTTCCGCCGCCGCGTCGAGCGCGAGTCCCGCATCGCCGACCCGCACCAGCGCCACGCCGTCCTCGGGGATGCAGCCGGGCCAGGCGATGGGCGTTTCGACGCGCGATCCGGGCTTGGCCACGGTCACCATGCCGTCGCTCTCCAGCGCCTCGCCCTCATGCTCGCCAGGCCCCTCGCCCCAGCGGATCGCGAGATCGAGATTGGCTTCGGTAAAGTCGATCGCCTCGTCCGCCGACACCAGCACGAACCGCAGCTCGGCATCGTCCTGCGCGATGCTGGCCAGGCACGGCATCAGCCATTTCTCGGTCAGGTCGCGCGGCGCGGCGATGGTCAGCGACTTGGACGATTGCCCCGCCTGCATCGCGCGCACCGATTCCTCGAATTGCAGGAAGCCGGCGCGCAAGGCGCACAGCCCCGCCTCGGCCTCGGGCGTCAGCTCCAGCCCCTTGGTGGTGCGGCGGAACAGCACCACGCCCAGCGTATCCTCCAGCGCGCGGATCTGCTGGCCGACCGCCGCCGGCGTCACCGCCAGCTCGTCGGCCGCGCGCGTGAACGACAGATGCCGCGCCGCCGCGTCGAGCACGCGCAGCCCGTTCAGGGGGAGGTGCGTTCTTTTCATCGAATGGTCCGTTCAATGCCCCACTTGTTCCCCTGCGAAAGCAGGGGCCCAGGGTCAAGCAGCGTCTCGCCCGCGAGACTGGGCCCCTGCTTTCGCAGGGGAACAGCAGTGTTCAACGGCAACCTGGCCATCCCGCTCACTCCGCCACCGCCGGCGCGCGCAACGCGAATTTCGGTATCGCCACGTCGAAGCTCATCCCGTCCGCCCCCACCATCTCGTAACTGCCCTGCATCGATCCGGTCGGCGTCGCCAGCGGGCAGCCCGAGACATAGTCATAGCTCGATCCGGGCGCGATCATCGGCTGTTCGCCGACCACCCCCTCACCCTCCACCGTGTGCCGCATGCCCCGCCCGTCGGTGATGATCCAGTGGCGGGTCAGCAGCTGCACCGCCTGGTGCGATCCGTTCTCGATACGGATATGATAGGCCCAGAACCAGCGGCCGCGGTCCGGCTCGGACTGTTCGGGAAGATAGCTGACCGACACGCGCACCGTGATGTCGCGCGTCACCGCCTCCTCGCCGAACAGCGCCTTCACAGCGAAACCGCCCTCAACGCCTGGTCGAGATCGGCGATCAGATCGTCCGGATCCTCCAGCCCGACATTCAGCCGCAACATCCCCTCGCCCACGCCCATCAGCAGCCGCTGGTCCTCGGCGACGCTGTTGTGGGTGGTGGACGCGGGGTGAGTCATCAGCGATCGCGAATCGCCGATATTGTTCGAAATGTCGATCAGCCCCAGCGCGTCGAGCAGGCCGTGCGCCTGCGCGCGGCCGCCATCCAGCTCGATCGAGAAGATCGGTCCCGCCGCGTCCATCTGCCGCAGTGCCAGATTGTGCTGGGGATGGCTCGGCAGGCCGGGGAAGTTCACCTTGGGCACGCGGCCTTCCAGGAAGCTCGCGACCCGAATCGCATTCTCGCTCTGCCGCTTGATGCGCAGGTCCAGCGTCTCCAGCCCCTTGAGCACGACCCAGGCGTTGAACGCGCTGAGCGTCGGCCCGGTATTGCGGTGGAACGGCAGCAGCGTGTTGACGATGAAATCCTCGCTGCCGCAGATCGCGCCGGCCAGCACGCGGCCCTGCCCGTCCATCATCTTGGTCGCCGAATAGGCGACGACGTCCGCGCCGAACTCCATCGGCCGCTGCAATGCCGGCGTGGCGAAGGCGTTGTCGACCACCGTGACGATGCCCCGGTCACGCGCGATGTCGCATACCGCCTGCAGGTCCACCACATCCATCGTCGGATTGGCCGGCGTCTCGAAGAAGAAGACCTTGGTATTGGGCTGGATCGCATCGGCGAACTGCTGTGGGTCGCGCGCATCCACCACCGTCGTCTCGATGCCGAATTTCGGCAGCAGCGTGTCGGTCAGCCAGCGGCACGATCCGAACGCGGCGCGCCCGCCGATCAGGTGATCGCCGCTCTTGAGCTGGCACAGCAGCGCGGCGGTCATCGCCGCCATGCCGCTCGCGGTGGCGCGGCACGCCTCCGCCCCTTCCAGCAGGGCGATGCGCTGTTCCAGCATCTCGACCGTCGGGTTCTGCAGCCGCGAATAGGTCATGCCGGCTTGCTCGCCGGCAAAGCGCGCCGCGGCGTCCCCGGCACAATCATAGGCATAGCCCGAGGTGAGGAACAGCGCCTCGCTGGTCTCGCCCCATTCGCTGCGCGCGGTGCCGCCGCGGATCGCCAGCGTGGCGGGCTTCCAGTTCCTGGTGACGCTACGGTCTTGTCCGGTACGACGCTTCATGGGCGGCACCTCTAGGATGCGAAAGCGGTCACGGCAACGGCTAGGGCGGGCTGCGGTGACGCCAGGTTGCGCTGCCCCCAAATTTCCTACAGACGAGCGGACCTAACGATGTGGCGGGGGCGCGGGCATTGGACATCGACGGACATCGCGGAATGCGATCGAGCGACGCGGCGCCGCTCGACGCGCAGACCGACGCCGGCGCCCCGACCATCCTCAGCCGGATCGACCCTTTAGCCCATGTGGCCGAGGAGCTGCGTCCCGGCGCAAGCCTGTTGTTGGCGGACACGACGCTCAGCACGCTTTCCGACGCCACGATCGCCGGATTGCGCGCGAACGAAACTCCCCTGCCCCTCCTGCCCGACGTGCCGGTGCGGCGACAGCGGATCGAGGTGCGCCCCGGCTGGGACGTCGCGGTCGAAATCGTCAACGCCCAGCCCGGCGCGTCGCGGCCGGCGATCCTGCACACCCATGGCGGCGGCCATGTGCTGAGTTCGGCACGCGCATCTGTGTCGCGGCTCCAGTCGCTTGCCCTCGCCCTCGATTGCGCGATCGTCAGCGTCGATTACCAGCTGGCGCCCGAAGCGCGCTTCCCCGTCTCCGCCGAAGAGAATTATGCCGGCCTCAAATGGCTGCACGACCAGGCGAGCGAGTTGGGCGTCGATCGGGCACGGATCGCGGTGATGGGCGAAAGCGCCGGCGGCTGTCACGCCGCGCTGCTCGCCCTGACCGCGCGCGACCGCGGCGAAGTGCCGCTCGTGCTGCAGTCATTGACCTATCCGATGCTCGACGACCGCACCGGCAGCACGCGCCGGGCACCGCCCCATATCGGCCAGATCCTGTGGGGCGAAACGCAGAACCGCTATGGCTGGCGCGCGTTTCTGGGTGCGGAACCCGGCAGCGCCGAGGTCGATCCGGCCGGCGTGCCGGCGCGCCGCATCGATCTTTCGGGCCTGCCCCCCGCCTGGATCGGCGTCGGCGGCATCGATCTGTTCGTCGGCGAGAATCTGGATTATTCGCGCCGCCTGCTCGAAGCGGGCGTGCCGACCGAGCTGGTGGTCGTCCCCGGCGCCTATCACGGCTTTGAGATCGTCGCGGCGGACACCCCCACCGCCCAGCGGTTCAGCGCCGCCAGGCTCGACGCCCTGCGCCGCGCCTTCCGCTTGCCCAGCTAATCTCACCGGATGACGAACCCGGCGGGCTCGGCTATCGCCACCCTCGATGCTCGACCGCCTCGAACAGCGCCCCGTCCTGCTCGCGATCCTGATCGGCATCGCCGCGCAACTGCTCTTCTCGATCGGCCTCGGCCGCCCGAGCATCCTCAATTTCGACGAAGTGCATTACGTCACCGCCGCGCGCGTGCTGATCGAACTGTCGCATGCCGCCAATCCCGAACATCCGCTGCTCGGCAAGTCGCTGATCGCGCTCGGCATGCTGATCTTCGGCGACAATCCGATCGGCTGGCGCGCGATGTCGACATTGGCCGGCACCGCGACGGTGGTCGGCGTCTACACCTTCACCCGCCACCTGACCGGCGCGACCCGCCCGGCGCTGTTCGCCGCGCTGTTCGCGATGCTGAACCAGATGGTGTTCGTCCAGGCGCGGATCGGCATGCTCGACGGCTTCATGGGCGCGTTGCTGGTGTGGGCGGGATGCGCCTTCCTGCGCGCCATGCAGAGCGGGCGGCGGCGGCAGGCCGTCGGGTTCTGGATCGTGTGCGGCAATATGCTGGGCCTTGCCGTCGCCGTGAAATGGGCCGCGATCCCCTATGTCGCGCTGGCCGGCGCGGCATTCCTGTGGCTGCGGCACGGCCATGCCGAACGCTTCGGCGGGATGCGCTGGATCACCGGCCTGGCCGTGCTGGGCGCGGTCAGCATTCCGCTCTATTTCCTCACCTTCGCCCCCGCCTTCTACTATGCGCAAAATCCGATGACGCTGGCGGGGCTGATCCCGTTCCAGTTCGAGATGCTGGCGTTGCAGACCCAGGTGCTCGCCCCCCACAACTACCAGTCGAGCTGGTGGAGCTGGCCGCTGATGCTGCGCCCGATATGGTATTTCTACGAACCCGATCAGGGCGCGGTGCGCGGCGTGCTGCTGATCGGCAACCCGGCGATCCTGTGGGGCGGGCTGCTCGCGGTGCTCGCCTGCTGGTGGGCCGGGATCAGGGACAGGGCGGGCGTGCCGCTCGCCGTCGCGATGCTGTGGACCTTCTCGCTCGGTATCTGGGCGATCATCCCCAAATCATTGGGATTCTTCTATTATTACTATGTGCCCAGCATCATCCTGTGCATCGTGCTGGCGGTCGCCTTCCATCACTGGCGCGACAGGGTGAAGCAGCGCGACGAGTGGTTCCTGGTCCTCTGCGTCGCACTGTTCGCCTATTTCTACCCCACGCTCGCCGCCTTGCCGCTGGCGAACGACCGCGGCTTCGAACGCTGGATCTGGATTCCCAGCTGGGCGTGAAGGAAGGATTTCTCGCACAAAGGCACAAAGGCACGAAGAAGCAGGTGTCTGGCGCGAAGCGCCTTCATCGATAGGCGGCCGCGCTCAGGCCGGATCATCGAAAGGCCGCTGACGCGGCAAATCTTTGTGCCTTCGTGTCTTTGTGCGAGCAAATTCTAATACCGCCCCCACACAAATCGCGACGACAGCGCGAAATTCCACACCGCCGCCAGCACGATCCCGGCCAGCGCGGCGGGCGCCCATTGCTGCTGCTGCACGTCATGCAGGAACGCCGCCACGCCGATATTGGCGATCGCCCCCACCGAACAAACCAGGCAGAAGCCGATCCAGCCATCGAGCAGCCGGCGAAATCCCCGCAGCCGCGCATCGCGATAGGTGAGCGCATTGTTGAGGAAGAAGTTGAACGTCATCGCCACCAGCGTCGCGACGATCGTCCCGGTCAGGAAGGTCGTGCCGAACAGCCGATAGAACAGCCACAGGGTCGCGAAATGCACGCCCGCCCCCAGCGCGCCGATCGCGGAGAACATCGCGAACCGCACCGGCACCACGCGCCCGAACATGCGGTCGTACAGCGCGATCAGATATTCCATCGCCACGACATGATCGAGCTTGCTCTCCCCCGCCTGCCGCGTGCGGAAGACATAGCCCAGCTCGACGAACCGCAACGGCTTCGCGCTCGCGGTCATGATGTCGAGCAGGATCTTGAAGCCGATCGCCGACAGGTGCGGCACGATATCGCGCACCAGATCGGCGCGGATCATGAAGAAACCGCTCATCGGATCGCTCAGCTCGGCTTTCAATATCCTGCGCGAAAGCCTTGTCGCCAAAGCCGATTTCGCCACGCGGTCGCGATCCCATTCGCCCGTCCCGCCGCCTTCGACGAAGCGCGATCCGATCACCAGGTCCAGCCCGGTGTCGCCCTGCAACGCATCGAGCATGCGCGGCAGCAGCGTCTCGTCATGCTGCAGGTCGCCGTCGATCACCGCCACACAAGGCGCGGCGGTGGCGCACATCCCCTCGATCGTCGCGGAGGAAAGCCCGCGCCGCCCCATGCGCTGGATCACCCGCACGCGCGGATCGCGGCGCGCCAGCTCGCGCGCCGCGTGCGCGGTGCCGTCGGGACTGTCATCGTCGACGAAGATCGCTTCCCAGCGCCGCCCCGCCAGCGCCCGGTCGAGCGCGGCGACCAGCACGGCCACGTTGCGCCGCTCGTTGAAGGTCGGGATGACGACCCCCAGTTCGAGCGGCGCTTCGATCACGCCAGCGCCTTCAGCACGGCATCGCCCATCTCGCGCGTCGACAGCGACCCGCCCAGATCCGCGGTACGCGCCCCGCCCACCAACGCCGCGGTCACCGCCGCCTCGATCCGGTCGGCCGCATCCTCCATGCCCAGCGAATGGCGCAGCAGCATCGCCGCCGACAGGATCGTCGCGCACGGATTGGCCCGGCCCTGCCCGGCGATATCGGGCGCGGAACCGTGGATCGGCTCGTACAGCCCCTTGCCGCCGCCATTCAGCGCAGCCGAGGGCAACATGCCGATCGATCCCGCGCACATGCTCGCCTGGTCGGACAATATGTCGCCGAACAGATTGCCGGTGACGATCACGTCGAACTGGCCCGGATTGCGCACCAGCTGCATCGCCGCATTGTCGACATACATGTGGGTCAGCTCGACATCGGGGAATTCGGCGGACACCTCGATCACCACGTCCCGCCACAACTGCGAGGTCTCGAGCACATTGGCCTTGTCGACCGAGCACAGCTTGCCCCTGCGCACCCGTGCCGTCTCGAACCCGACGCGCGCGATGCGGGCAACCTCGTCCTCGTCATAGGACATGATGTCATAGCCCTCGCGCCGCCCGCTCGCGGTGGTGCGCATGCCCTTTTCGCCGAAATAGACGTCGCCATTGAGCTCGCGCACGATCACCATGTCGATCGCGCCCGCGACCTCCGGCTTGAGCGCCGAGGCGTCCTCGAGCCCCGGAAACAGCCGTGCCGGGCGCAGATTGGCGAACAGCGCCAGTTCCTTGCGCAGCCCCAGGATCGCCTGTTCGGGCCGCAGATGCCGCTCCAGACCGTCGCAGCGCGGATCGCCCACCGCGCCGAACAACAGCGCATCGGCGCGCCTGGCCAGATCGAGCGTGCGCGCGGGCAGCGGATGCCCATCACCGAAATACGCCGCGCCGCCCACCGGCGCCTCCTCGTAAGCCAGGCCCAGATCGAGCGCATCGAGCACGCGGCGCGCCTGCGCAGTGACTTCCGGCCCGATCCCGTCGCCGGGAAGAATCGCGATCAACGGCATTGGCACTCCCACCCCCTCAAGTCCTGCCGGGGGCATTAGCGCGTTGCCGGGATCACGCAACCGCCCGCTTGAGCCGATCGACCAGCCGCGCGCGCGCCGCCAGCACGTCCGCCGAACGGCCATGCAGCAGATCGCGTTCGAGGAAATGGGCGGTCAACCGCAGGCCATCGAAGATCTCGTCCCATTCCGCCGTGCCACCTTCCAGCACGAAACGCGGCAAGCGCAGCAACCGCGCCTCATAGCCGGTCGCGCCCGACCGGCTTACCGCCGCGCCGCTCTTGGGACTGACGAACGCCAGATCGTCATTCGTGCCGGTGGCGGCGCAGCGTTCGAGATCGAGCCCGAAGCCCAAAGCCGCCAGCACCAGCAACTCATAACGCACCAGCGCCACCGCCCAGCCGCGCGCCGCCGGCGCGGCCTCGATCGCGTCCAGCATCCCGCCCAGCGCCGCATGAATCTGCGGATAGGCCTGCCCCTCCGGCAGCACCGCCGCGGTCAGCGCGGTCGCCCATTCGAATGCCGCGGCGGGCAACGGTTCGCGAAACATCGGCGCGCGGCTGTGCACCAGCTCGACGGTCAGCGCCGGCAGTTGCGCCTCGGTCCGCGCCCGCCAGTCGCCCAGCACGACATTGCCCGGCTGCAGCAACGGCCGCAGCTGCCGCGATCGTCCGCCGCGCACATAGCCGGCCAGCATCCCCGCCTCGGCGGTCAGCGCGCGTACGATCGCGCCGGCTTCGCCATGCGGCCGGATCGCGAGGACGATGGCGTGCGCATTGAGGTGCATGGTAGGGGCTTACCCGCGCCGCAGCTTCCTCGCCAGCTTCTCGACCCCCGCGGCCTGCGCCAGCGCCTTGCCGCCCGCAACCGCCCGATTGAAGCCGCCCAACGCCGCGAGCGTCAGCCGATTGCCCAGGCTCGGCCGCAGCAGCAGCAGGTCGAGGCATGCCACCCCGCCGGTCGAATATTGCCGCTTGTGCTGTCCCTCGCCCTCGGTGAAGTCGAAGCGCGCGAACCGCCCCTCCTCGAACAGCTCGCGAAACGCCTCGATCTGCAGCACCGCGCCGGGCGACAGCTCGTTATACGCCGGATCGTGCCCGACGAATTCATAGGTCAACGTATCGCCATGCGCCGGGCAATAGAGATAGGCCGCCGGCTCGCCGCCGATATACAATAGCCACGCCCGCACCGTATCGGCCGCCGCGCCCGCCAGCATATGGCGGACGAACTCGGGCGTATCGGGCAATCCTTCGCCCAGCAGCTTTTCCTGATAGGTACGCAGCGCGATGCCGCGCGCGACGGCGTGGAACGCCTCCAGTTCGGCGGCCGTGCGATAGCGGCGGACATCGACCGCGCCGCCTGATGCCTGCGCGATCCGCTTCGCCTTGCGCCGCACGCCCTGTCGCGTGCTGCTCGACAATTTGGCGAGATAATCGTCATAGCTACCCGTCAGATCGGCATGATAGCGCGTGTAACGCTGCCGCACGAACCCGATCATCCGCCCCGACGCATGGACCATCGCGTCGAGCCGGCCCTCCGGCAGCGAAGTCACGACATAGCCATGCGCGGCGTCGGGCAGCGGCGGCAATGACGGCAATCGACCGTCGGACGCATCCTCCAGACTCACCGCGACGCGCACCAGCGACCGCTTGACCGCGATCAGCGTGCGCGCGCCGATCTGGAAACCGAGTGCCGTCGGGCGCGGCGCTGCCGTCATGCTCACGCGGCGCGTTCCGCCACCAGGTTCGACCACAGCTGCTGCGCCTGGCGCAGGCCGGTGCGGATCAGGCTGGGGCCGAGCGGCCGGTCGTCGCGGCCAAGCGGCAGATCGCCCAGATCGGCGAAATGCGTGGTCACCAGCGCGCCACGCCGCTCGGCAAGCATCCGGCACAACGCTTCGAAGCGATGGACATGCACCGCATTGGGCCGCGTGCCGGCGCGGTTGGCCAGTTCGAATCCATGGCTGACGATCGTCACGGCGGCATGGCCGTGGCGCGCGGCATGATCGAGCGCGTCGCGCATCTCGGCGGTGGACAGCGCACAGATCTGAAAATGCCGCAAATGGCCGCTGCGGTCCTCGATCAGCGTCACCGGCAGCTCGATCACGCCGCGATGCGCGACCGGCGCGATCTGGCGTTCGGGCAGGTTGATCGCGCTGGGCCAGGGATGTTCGGAGCCATTGTGGCTGCTGTCGTAACGGATGCCGAGTTCAGCCAGCGCCGCCAGCGTATCGTCACTCGCGCTGTAGCTGCCCGATCGAAAGGCGATCGGCCGCGCCGCCCCGGCCGCGACCAGGAGGTCGGCGGCGGCGCGGATCAGTTCGCGCTGTTCGGTGAAGGTGAAGTCGATCAGCTCGAACGAGGCGGCCGCCGTGCGGTCCGCCTCGCTCGCCGCCGCCCAATTGGGGTGCAGGTGCAGCTGCACCTCCTGCCCCGCCGCCAGGATCGCCGCGACGACGCGCTTTATCGGTTCGATTCCATAAGCGACCGCCGGCATCGGATCGACGAAGAAGGTCGCCTTGAGCCCGTGTTCGGCCAGCAGCTTGAGCTGATAGCCGACCCCGACCCCAGCCGGCCCCAGCGACCGCGCCGCGATCGTCGCGATATCCAGCCCGGCGGCATGGTGCCGCCACATCAGCTCGGTATCGACCGTCAGGAACACGCGAGTCGGCATGGTCGGAGGCCTTATCGCGTGGCGGTGAAGATTTCTCCAAGAACCGGGCGCATGGTTACGGCTTGATGCCCCATTTGCCATATTCCTGGTCGATACGTGGCGACATCGTCCGGGCTGCGGCAAGATCGGCATCGGCGTTGCCTTCACCCCGCTTCTTGCGGATCACGCCGCGCAGGAACAGGCTGCCGGAGATTTCGGGATTGGCGTCGAGCGCGGCGTTGAGGTCGCCCAGCGCCTCGTCCGTGCGATCCAGCCGGAAATACACCATGGCTCGGCTGTCCAACGCGGCAGCGGGATCGTCGCTCAACTCGATCGCCTTGGTGCAGTCCTTCAGCGCGGTGTCGAGCGCCACGTTGTGCGTTCCCTTCAGCCAGCAACGGCCGTTAAGCAGCATCGAATTGCCGGGATTAGCGGCGATCGCCTCATCCAGCGTCTCGATCGCCGCATCGGTCTGTCCGGCATCGGCGAGCAGTTCGGCCTTCAGCGACTGATAGGTCGGTCGCTCCTTGCCGCCGGCCGAAATCTGTTCGTCGACCAGCGCCAGCGCGGCATCGCGATCACCCCTTTCGCCGCGCAGGCGGATGACGGTCTGGATCGCGGCGGACGAACCGGGATCCAGGTTCCGCGCCGCTTCCGCGTCAGCGATGGCCTTGTCGAACTGCCCCAGCGCGCCGTGCAGGCCGCTGCGGCGCAAATGCGCATCGACCGAAGGTTCTACGGCGATCGCCCTGTCCATGTCCTTGATCGCCGCCGCATAATCGAACATCCGCTCGTGGAACCAGGCGCGGTTGATATAGCCCTGGGCCTTGTCCGGCTCCTGGGCGATGCTTTCGCCATAGGCCGCCAAGATCGCCTGCGCGCCGCCCGATTTGCGCGCGCTGGCGGCATCGTCCCAGCGCTGCGGATAGCCGGACGGTGCCACGCCGCGCAGCAACCGCGTCTTGGCCTGTGCCAGCTGGCGCCGCACCACGCCGATATCGGCCGGCGCGATCTCCGCGCCGGTGGCGACGATCCGGTCCTCGACCCGCAACATCCCCGCATCGAGCGATACCGAACGTTGCAGCGTGCGGCCTGCAAGTTGCGCCGGCAGCGTCTCGTCGCCTTCCAGCGCGAAGCCTTCACCCCCGCGCGGCAGGCGATAGGCGACGCGCAGTCGCGCATGGCCGGGATCACCCGTCGTCACCGGCAGGTCGCGCCACGCCGTGCGGCTGCGATCGGGCGAGAAGGCGATATCCTGCACCGTCCTGTCCAGCGCCATCTTGTACCGCGCATTGTCGCGCGACCAATCAGGATAGGCGATCCCCATGGCGGTGATCACTGCGGTGCCGGTCGCATCGTCGAAGCTGAGCTGGCGTCGCACCAGCGTCGCCCCCTTCACATATTCCTCGACCACACTGTCGGCCATCTTCCTGATCTCGTCCTTGCCCACCGCCGCCGCGGCGCCGCGCATGACCTGAACGACCTGCCCGCGCATCGTGACCTTCGCCTGGAACGGTGCCGGCAGATGGATGCCGGCGCGCTGGTCGAAATCGATCTCGGCATCGACCTCGGGCCGCGCGCTCGCCCGTTGCGGCAGCGCGATCAGATCACTGCCGGTTTCGCGCAGCGGCAGCACGTGCCGAAACGGCGGCACGTCATCGAGATCGGCCAGCCGGTCGCCGCTCGACGTGCCGTCCAGCCACAGCGACGCGCCGTCAATCTCCGCGCGGACCAGCACATGGTCGAATGCAGCCGGCATCGGCAACCGGGTCGGCACCAGATCGCCCAGCTTGATATTCGCCGCCACCGCTTCGGCCTTGACGCCCAGTTCGCGCAGCATGGCCAGCAGCAACAGCGTCTTCGCCTTGCAGTCGCCATAGCGCATCGACCAGGTCTGTTCCGGCGTCTGCGGCACGTAATTGCCCTGCGACATGCCGTTGAACAGGTAACGTACCTTGTCCTGCACCAGCTGCAGCGCCGCCGCCGTGCGCCTGCGCGGATCGGTGGAGGCAGCGGCGATCGCGGCGACCTCCTTGGCCAGCGCACTACCCGGCGGAATCAGCCCCTGGGTACGATAGAGCGGCGCCATGGTCCGCGCGACACCGGCCCAATCGGCATAGCTCGTGGCGTCGATCAAGGTCAGCGGGCGAAGGCGAGCCGGAATGTCGCTTGGCATTTCCGGCGGCTTGGCAACCGGCAACGCGATCACCAGTTCCTGATCGCCATTGGCCAGGGTCGCGGGCGTCGCCTTGACCCAAGCGGCATAGGATCGCCAGTTCAGCTTGCTTGCCGCCGGCCATACGATCCGCGAACGGCCGAATCGCGCAAGCATCGGCTCCGCGGCCAGCAAGGCGCTGCTCTGCACCTCGCCGCCCAGCGTCGCGTCCTTGCGCGTGATCGAAAAGCGCAGCCGCATCACGTCACCGACACGCAGCCCCTCGACCGCCATTGTCGCGGTCAGCATGCCGTCGATCTGCAGCTGCTCCAGCCGCTGCTCACGCCGGATCACCGACAGCTGCTTGCCGCCGGCAAACATGTCGATTGTCTCGCCGCCACGCAGGATGGTCGCGCCATGGATGACCAGATCGCCCTTGTCGGGGTCCCACGGCAGCTGGATCGTCCCCACTTGGGTCAGGAGCTGCGGGGAGGCCACGCGGATCGCCGTCTCGACATATTGCCAGACCTGGCCGTCGCCCAGCCGCTGCTGCTGGTCGATGACGAGGAACACGGGCGATTCGTCATTCACCTTGCTCATGTCGATCGGCGGGGCCGGCGTCACCCACCCCGGCGCCGGCTGGTAAAGCGGCTTGTCGCCCGCCCAGGCCGGCGCCGCGGAAGCGAGAAAGGCGCCGATCAGCGCAGTCGTACGATTCATCATAACCCCCAGTGATCGCTCACGAACCTAACGGCCGGTGCGGCGCGGGCAAGGGGTCAACGCGCGTGGTAGAAGTCGTAAACCTGCTGCGCCACCGCCGCGCTCACCCCCGGCGCCTTTTGGAGGTCGTCCAGGCTCGCCCCGCGCACCGCGCGGGCGGTGCCGAAATGCATCAGCAGCGCCTTCTTGCGCGCCGGGCCGATGCCGGGCACCTCGTCGAGCGGGCTCGCGGTGATCGCCTTCGCCCGCTTCTCCCGATGCGCCCCGATCGCGAAGCGGTGGACCTCGTCGCGCAGCCGCTGGATGTGGAACAGCGCCGGCGCGTTGACCGGCAGCATGCGCTCGCTGCCGTCCATCAGGTGGAACACCTCGCGCCCCTCGCGCCCGTGATGCGGCCCCTTGGCGACGCCGACCAGGCAGACATCCTCGATCCCCAGTTCCTCCAGCACCGCGCGCGCGGCGTTGAGCTGCCCGCGCCCGCCGTCGATCAGCACCAGATCCGGCCAGATGCCCCATTTGCCTTTGCCTTCGCGGTCCGGATCCTCTTCCTGCGCGCGCGAGAACCGCCGCGTGAACACCTCGCGCATCATCGCGAAATCGTCGTCGGTGGCGGCACTGCGGATGTTGAACTTGCGGTACTGGCCTTTGCGGAACCCCTCCGGCCCGGCGACGATCATCGCGCCGACCGCATTGCTCCCCTGGATATGCGAGTTGTCGTACACCTCGATCCGGTCGGGTGGTTCGGCCAGCCCGAACAGGTCGGCGATCTCGCGCAGGATCTTCGCCTGGGTGGTCGATTCGGCCAGCCGCCGGTCGAGCGCCTCGACCGCGTTGCGCCTGGCCTGTTCCAGCAGCCGCCGCCTTGTGCCGCGCTGGGGCATGCCGATCGCCACCTTGCGCCCGGCACGTTCGGCCAGCGCCTCCGACAGCAGCTTCAGCTCGGCCAGATTGCGGTCGACGAACACCGTGCGCGGCGGCGGCACCTCCTCATAGAATTGCATCAGGAACTGCGTCAGCACCTCGTCCTCGGGCACCTCGGCGGTGTGCGCGGGGAAGAAGGCGCGATGGCCCCAATTCTGCCCGCCGCGGATGAAGAAGGCCTGGATGCCCATCACCCCCTGCTTGCACGCCAGCGCGAAGATATCGGCGTCGCCCACCCCCTCGGCATTGATCGCCTGGCTGCCCTGGATGAAGGTCAGCGCCTTCAGCCGGTCGCGCAGCACCGCCGCCAGCTCGAAGTCCAGCCCCTCCGCCGCCTTCTGCATCGCCTCGCCCAGCTTGGCCTGCACCTTGGTCGACTTGCCCGACAGGAAATCGCGCGCGTCCCCCACCAGCTCGTCATAGCCCGCGGCATCGATGCGATCGACGCACGGCGCCGAACAGCGGCGGATCTGATAGAGCAAACACGGCCGGTCGCGCGTGTTGAAGAACCCGTCGGTGCAGCTTCGCAGCAGGAACAGCTTCTGCAGTGCGTTCAGCGTCTTGCGCACCTGCCCCGCGCCCGCGAACGGCCCGAAATAATCGCCCTTCACGCGCCGCGCCCCGCGATGGAGCTGAACGCGCGGAAAATCATGGTCGCCGCGCAGCAGGATATAGGGAAAGCTCTTATCGTCGCGCAGCAGCACATTGTAGGCGGGACGGAACCGCTTGATCAGCTGCGCCTCCAGCAGCAGCGCCTCGGCCTCGTTATTGGTCGTCACCACCGTCATCGACCGCGTCTGCGCGATCATCCGGCGCAGGCGGTTCGAAAGCTTGGCCGGCTGGGTATAGTTGGCGACGCGGTTCTTCAGCGCGCGCGCCTTCCCCACATACAGCACGTCGCCGCGCGCATCCTGCATGCGATACACGCCGGGCCGCACCGGCAGCGTCTTCAGCACGTTGCGGATCGCCGCCACCCCGGCATCCAGATCGGGCGTCTCCGATCCGCGCACCGCGAAGGTGGCGGTTTCCTCATTGAATCGGTTCGGCGAATTGGGGTCTGACGTCACACGCCGCATTTAGGCGGATTGCATCGCCATTTCCATCTGATAGCCTCACGACAATCAGGGGAGAGATGCCATGAAGCTCAAGATCGCCGCCGCCGTCCTACTCGCCACCGCCGCGCCATTGATGGCGCAAAAGGCCACCCCGGCGATCACCGCCGCGCTCGCCGACGCCTCCCGCCCCGCCGATCAAAAGGCGCGCGACGATGCGCGCAAGCCGGGCGAGATCCTGGCCTTTGCCGGGATCAAGCCGGGCCAGAAGGTCGGCGATTTCATCATGGGCGGCGGCTATTGGACGCGCATCCTCTCGCCGCTGGTCGGCGCCAAGGGCAAACTCTATGCCTATCAGCCGGCCGAGTTCATCCAGTTCCGCGCCGCCTATGGCGAGGAGCAGAAGGCCGCCGTCGCCGGCCTGTCCAACACCGTCGCGATCAGCGACAGCTTGGCGATGTTCAACTTTCCGGAACGGCTCGACGCGATTCTGACGGTCCAGAATTATCACGACCTCTATCTTGCGCCCTTCCCCGAAAATCTGGGCGAGGACGTCACCAAGAAGCTGTATAATTCGCTCAAGCCCGGCGGCATCCTGCTGGTGGTCGATCACGTCGCCAACGCCGATCCCCAGAACAAGGCGCCCGACGCGATCCACCGCATCGATCCGGCGGTCGCGCGCAAGAAGATCGAACAGGCCGGCTTCCGCTATCTCGGCAAGCTGGACCTGCTGCGCAACCCGGCCGATCCGCACACCGCCAGCGTGTTCGACCCCGCGATCCGCGGCAAGACCGACCAGTTCGTGTTCAAGTTCATGAAACCGCGCCCAACGGGCTGAACGGCACCCAAGCCGAACAGGTCCGGGATGATGTAAAGGGTGTTTGACACTTTCAGCCACCTCCTGTAAAGGTGCTTTACAGGAGGTGGCTGATGTTCCGGTCCAGAACATATCTTCTCGAACTGGGTGGCGCGATCGCGCTCTATGCCATCCTGCTGATCGGCGCGGCGGCGGTAGAGCGAGCGATGCATCCCGTCGGGGCGCTGAAGCTCGCGATCAATCTGGTCCCGATGCTCGGCG
This sequence comes from uncultured Stakelama sp., assembly GCA_964413495.1. Taxonomy (GTDB): domain Bacteria; phylum Pseudomonadota; class Alphaproteobacteria; order Sphingomonadales; family Sphingomonadaceae; genus Sphingomonas. Next base: position 20,218 of record CAYPRW010000016.1, read on the forward strand.
CGTTCGCGGCCGCCTGGGCGATCCTTCGCGGGTTGTGGCGGATGGACGAGCTGCAGCGCCGCATCCAGTTGGACGCGATCGCCATCTCGTTCCTCGGCACCGCGCTGATCACCTTTGGCTGGGGGTTCGCCGAAGGCGCGGGGCTGCCGCACCTGCGGGCCTTCGCCGTCTGGCCCATCATGGGCGCGCTGTGGGGCGTCGGGTCGCTGATCGCCGTTCGACGCTACCGGTGAACAACCGGATCAAGGCATTGCGCCTCGCTCGTGACTGGAGCCAGGGCGACCTTGCCGGCGCCTTGTCCGTGTCGCGCCAGACCGTGAACGCGATCGAGAACGGTCGCTACGACCCCAGCCTGCCGCTCGCCTTCACCATCGCCGGCGTGTTCGGTCTCAAGATCGAAGACGTGTTCCAGCCATAGTCATCACACCAGGAGGAATGTCATGCGTGCGCGAACCCTGCTTGCGGCGATCGGGATCGCCTTGGCCTCGGCCTCGACGGCGGCGGCACAGACGGCGCGCCCGCCGGCCGCGCCCGTCGCTCAGAACCGCATCTCGGTGACGGTCGAGGGCACGGGGCCGGACATCGTCCTGATCCCGGGCCTCGCGTCCTCGCGCGAGATCTGGGCCGGCCTCGCCACCCGGTTGCGATGGACTCACCGGCTGCATCTCGTCCAGGTCGCGGGCTTTGCCGGATCGCCGGCCGTATCCCGTCCCGACGGTCGGGTGGTGGCGCCCGCCGCCGAAGCCGTCGCCGATTATATCCGACGCCAACGGCTCAAGGCGCCGGTCGTCATCGGTCACTCGCTGGGTGGCGAAGTGGCGCTGATGCTGGGCGCCCGTCATCCCGAACGGGCCGGGCGGCTGCTGATCGTCGACGCCCTGCCCTTCTACAGCCTGCTGATCGATCCCGCCGCGACCGCCGAGGGCATCGCACCGCGCGCGGCCGCGTTCCGCACCGCGCTGCTGACGGCCCCGGCCGCGCAGGCCGAAGCCATGCAGTCGGCATCCATCGCCCGGCTCGCCAGGACCGAAGCGGCCAGGCCCGCCCTGATCGCGGCGGCGATCGGATCGGACCGCCAGACCGTGGCCGACGCCACCTATGAATTGATGACCACCGATCTGCGGCCCGAACTCGGCCGCATCGCCGTGCCGGTAAAGGTCATCTATGCCTATGACCCACGCTACGGCGTACCCGCGCCCGCGATCGATGCGACGTTCCGCAATGCCTATGCCGCCGCCCCCAACGCCGGATTCCAGCGCATCGACGACAGCTTCCACTTCATCATGCTGGATCAGCCCGATGCGTTCGAGCGCGCCGTCGCCGATTTCCTCGGCGAAGGCGCGCCGGCTGCCGCTCACCCGCCCGTCAGGCGTCCAGCACCTCACGCACCTTCGCCGCCAGCTGCTGGATCGTGAACGGCTTGGCCAGGAACGCCACGTCATGGTCGAGCATGCCGTTATGCACGATCGCGTTGCGCGTATAGCCGGTGGTGTACAGCACCTTCAAATCCGGCCGCTTCTCGCGCGCGCGGTCTGACAGGATGCGGCCGTTCATGTCGGGCATGACGATATCGGTGAACAACAGGTCGATGCGCGGCTGGATCTCCAGCACGGTCAGCGCCTGGTTGGCGTCGCTCGCCTGCACCACGACATAGCCGAGCTCGCGCAGCGCATCGACCGACATGTGCCGCACGCGTTCCTCATCCTCGACCACCAGGATGATCTCTTCGTCCCTCGCCCGCGGCAGCGCGCCGGTCGCGGCTTCCGCCGCACCCGGCGCCTCCGCGTCGCCGAAATGCCGCGGCAGATAGAGCTTCACGGTCGTCCCGACGCCGGGCTCGGAATAGATCTTCACATGCCCGCCGGATTGCTTGACGAAGCCGAACACCTGGCTCAGCCCCAGTCCGGTGCCCTTGCCCACGCCCTTGGTGGTGTAAAAGGGGTCGAACGCGCGCTCGATCACCTCGGGCGGCATGCCGGTGCCGGTATCGGTCACCGACACCATCACATATTGGCCCGGCGTCACTTCGGCATGAGAGGCGGCATAGGCGTCGTCGAGATGGGTGCACGCCGTCTCGATCGTCAGCCGCCCGCCGTCGGGCATCGCGTCGCGGCCGTTGACGCACAGGTTGAGCAACGCATTCTCCAGCTGCGCGCCGTCGATGAACGCCGGCCACAGTCCGCCGGCCAACACCGTCTCGATCCGCACATTGTCGCCGATCGTGCGGCGCAGCAGTTCGGACATGCCGCCGACCAGCTTGTTGGCGTCGACCGGCCGGGGCGCGAGCGGCTGCTGGCGCGAAAAGGCCAGCAGCCGTGAAGTCAGCTGCGCGGCGCGCTCGGCGCCCTCCATCGCATTGTCGACGCATTCGCGCGCCTTGTCGGGATCGCTCGCCAATCGCCGCCGCGCCATGTCCAGGCTGCCGATGACGATCGCCAGCATGTTGTTGAAATCATGCGCGACGCCGCCGGTCAGCTGGCCGATCGACTCCATCTTCTGCATCTGCCGCACCTGCGCCTCGGCGGCGGCGCGGCTCTCGGCCTCCTCGGTCAGCTGGCGATTGGTGGCGAGCAGCGCATCGCCCGCCTCGATCGCGGCGCGGGCGCGCCGGCGGGCGTCCTGGGTGGCATACCAGGCCAGCGCGAAGACCGCGAGCCCCCCGAACACCAGCCACACGGTCAGCCAGTTCGACCAGCGTTGCAGTTCGGAATAGCGTTCGGCCAGCCGCTGCTGCGCCTCCGCCTTCATCTCGCCGATCAGCGCGCGGCACTGATCCATCTGCCGCTTGCCGGTGCCCTTGCGGACCAGCTGCTGCGAGCGTTCGAACCGGTTCTGGCGCGCGTCGGCAATGCCGATCTCGAGCGTGCGCATGCGCATGTTGATGCATTGCGCGAGCGCGGTCACCCGCGCCACTTGCGCCGGATTGTCCGCGACCAGTCCGGGCAGCCGCCGAAGATCGGCGATCAGCCCCTTGCGGCCGTCGATATAGGGTTGGAGGTAAGCGATGTTGCGCGTGATGTAATAGCCGCGCGTGCCGGTCTCCGCATCCTGCAGATGCGACATGGTGCGGCTCAGCGCCTCCTGCACCGTCAGCGTGTGGAGCACGCCGCGCTGCGCCTTCTGGTGCGCGTTGAACATCAGCAGCACGCCCAGCACCGCCGCCGCCACGATGGCGAAGCCGATGAACAGCGCAATGATGCCGCGATCGCGTCGGGTATCCCCCATGGATACAAGCCCATACGCAAAAAGACGGGCACGGCAAGGGCCGGCCCGTCCTTTTCATGCGTCGAACACGCGGTCTCAGTTCAGCCGCGACAGCCCCGCGATCGTGCGGTCGACCAGCGCCTTGTCGGCCCCGGCATCATGCTTCTGCGCGATGATCGCCGCCGCCGCCCTGGCCGCCGCGTCCGCGGTACGCGCGCGGACCTCGTCGAGCGCGGCACGCTCGGCCGCCGCGATCTTGTCCTCGGCCATCTTGCCGCGGCGCTTGACCAGTTCGTCGGCGTCCTTCTTCGCCTTGGCGATCAGCGCCCTGGCCTCTTCGTCCGCATGCGCGACCATCTGCGCCGCCTGCGCCTCGACGCTGGCGATCTTGCGCGCATATTCGTCGCGCAATGCCTCGGCCTCGGCGCGCAGCGCCCTGGCTTCGTCGAGCCGCGAACGGATCGCCGCGATCTGGCCGTCCAGGCCCCTGGCGATCAGCGCCGGCACCTTCTTGACCAGCAGGATCGCGATGAACACCGCCATCGCGATGCTGACCCACACGGTCGCGTCGAGCACGCCGAACACCGCCGGCTCGGCATGATGCACCGCGCCGCCTTCCGCGGCGGTTCCTGCCGTGGTTTCCTCAGCCATTGAGCGCCGCCTTCACTGCCGTCTTCGCCTCCGCCGCGCTCACCTTCGCGCCAGAAACCCGGGCGACGATGTCCTGCGCGGCCTCGGCGGCGACCGCCTCGATCTCGCCCTGCGCGGCCTGCGAAGCCGCGGCGATGCGCGCCTCCGCCTCGCTCACCCTGGCGTCGAGCTCGCCGCCCGCCTTGGCAAGCTGCTTTTCGGTCGCCTGCGCGGCCTTGCCGCGTGCCTCGGCGAGCTTCTTCTGCGCCGCCTCGCGCGCCGCATTTTCATGCGCCCGCCAGCTTTCCTCGGCGGCGTCGGCCGCCACGCGCGCGGCTTCGGCAGCGGCAAGATCGTCGGCGACGGTCCTGTCGCGCTGATCCACCGTGGCCTGCACCTTGGGCGCCATGCCCCGGCCGATGAAGAAATAGACGATGCCGAAGGTCAGCAGCAGCCAGAACAGCTGTGACGCCCAGGTCGCCGCGAGTTGCGAGATTTGTGGCATTGTATCCTATCCGTTTTGCGGGCGGGATCGCTCCCGCCCGAACCCGGAAAATCAGGCGACGAAGATCAGGATCATCGCGACGACGAATGCAAGCAGGCCGAGCAGCTCGGCGGCCGCGAAGCCGATGAACAGGCGGCCCTGCTGGCCATCCGCCGCGCCCGGATTGCGCAGCGCGCCCTCGAGGAACGAGCCGAAGACGTTGCCCACGCCGATCGCGGCCATGCCGGCGCCGATCGCCGCGAGGCCCGCGCCGATGAGCTTGGCCGCTTCCGGGCTGATCATGCTGGTCGGTTCCATTTTATAACTCCTGCTTCAAAGACGTTGGTTGTTGATACGAAAACTCAGTGCAGATGCTCGGCGTCGTGGATGTACAGCGACGTCAGCAGCGCAAAGACATAGGCCTGGATGCCGGCGACCAGCACTTCGAGCGCCGAGATGCCGACCATCAGCGCAAAGCTGGGAATGCCGACGATCCCGCCCCAGACGGGACTCGCATTGGCCGAATTGATGACGAAGCCCGCCAGCACCTTCAACAGGATATGCCCCGCGGTCATCGCGACGAACAGTCGCAGACCAAGGCTGAACGGGCGGAACAGGAACGAGATCAGCTCGATGCAGAAGATCAGCGGCACCATATAGCCCGGCGTGCCGGCCGGCACGAACAGGCTGAAGAAGTGGAAGCCGTGCTTCCAGAAGCCCACGATCAGCACGATCGAGAACGACATGATCGCCAGCACGCCGGTGATCGTGAAGTGGCTGGTGAAGGTGAACGGATGCACGCCGAAAATGCCGAGCGGCAGCAGGCCGAGCAGGTTGGCGAACAGGATGAACATGAACAGCGAGAAGACATAGGGCAGATATTTCCGCCCGCCCTTGCCGATATTGTCATCCACCAGCTTGGCGATGAAGCCGGTGAAATTCTCCACCAGCATCTGCATGCGGCCGGGTACCACCTGCTGCTTCATGCCAGCGGCCATGAACGCCCACAGCACGAGGACCGTGACGCACATCCACAGCGCCGAGTTGGTGAAGGCGATCTGATGCCCCGCAATGTTGAAGCCGTCCCAGCCAAAGGGGCTTAGATCCTGCACCTCGAACTGGTGCATCGGGTCGATCTTGCCAGATTCTTCAGCCACGCCGTTTTCCTGTTCATCGGCTCGCTCGCGCCAGCCGGTCCGTCCCATTTAACCAAAGCGCCCGAATTTCACTTCGGACGCTGGTTCGAAATCCTGATGATGTTCCTGAACGCCACGCCGATCCCAAGGAACAGCAGCCCGAGCAGGAACCACGGGGAAGTGCCGAGGAAATGATCGAGCGTCCACCCGATCACGGCACCGCCGACCAGACCGCCAATCAGCTCGGCGAGCACGCGGTTGCCCAGGCGATAGCTTGCTTCGCCCTTGTCGCGCCCCTCGCCCCTGCGGATCGCCTCTTCGGTCTTTGCCTGCGCCAGCCGCTGGTTGAGGGCGGTGATGCGGGCATCCTCCTTGAGGGGGTCCAGTCCGGGCTCGTTCTCGGCCATTTCGCTTCTCCAAGTGTCTCGACACCGGGCCAAACGCATGCGCCGAGCGGCGAGCCCGCCAAGGCACGCGCGCTTTAGAAAGGGGGTGCGGCGAAGTCAACCGCAGTGCAGCATCCGCGATCGCGAGCACCCAAATCCTCCCCGGCACGGGGAGGTGGCATCGCGCAGCGATGACGGAGGGGGCGGGCCGCAAACGCTGAGCTTCGTGGCGAGCCCCCTCCACCACTCGCTTCGCGAGCGGTCCCCCTCCCCGTGCCGGGGAGGAATTGAACGCCGCCCCGCCGCCCGCTACGCTTGCGAACATGGGGGCTCCAGACACCGACGGCACCGGCCACCGCGCCCGACTGCGCCAGCGCCTGCTCACGGACGGCGAGGGCCTGCTCGACCACGAACTGATCGAATATCTGCTCGCGCTGGCCATTCCCCGCCGCGACACCAAGCCGCTGGCCAAGGCGCTGCTGCACGAATTCGGCGGCATCGGCGGCCTGCTGAGCGCGGATTCGGAGGCCATCGCCCGCATCCCCGGCATGGGCGACACCTCGGTCGCCGCGATCAAGATCGCCCATGCCGCCGCGATCCGGCTGCTGCGCGGCGAGGTCGCCGCCCGGCCGGTGCTGGCCAACTGGCAGGCGCTGCTCGATTACCTGCGCGCCCAGATGGCGTACCAGGCGATCGAGCATGTGCGCGTCCTGCATCTCAACAGCCGCAACATGCTGATCCGCGACGAATTGATGAGCGAAGGTTCGGTCGACGAAGCCGCACTCTATGTCCGCGAAGTGATCCGCCGCGCGCTCGAACTGGGCTCGACGGCGATCATCCTGGTCCACAACCATCCCAGCGGCGATCCCTCCCCCAGCCGCGCCGATATCGATCTGACGCGCAACGTGGCCGAGGCCGGCAAGCGGCTGGGCATCGCGGTGCACGATCACATCATCATCGGCAGCGAGGGTCATTCGAGCCTGCGCTCGATGGGCCTCCTGTAACGCGAACGGCCGCCGGACCACACGGGGTCCGGCGGCCGCCGGTACAGGAGATGCGAAGTTCCTGTGCCGGGAGGGGCCTTGTGTTTACGAAGCGGCAGGCTGCGGGGCGAGGAAGCCCTTGAGCTCGGCATTGCTCACGCCGCCCGACTTGTCGGTATCGGCCATGGCCAGCGCCTTGCCGATCCACGCCTTGTCCGCTTCCGACTGGCCGGTGAAGGCGGGCTCAGTCGCCGAACGCAGCGCGACCATCCACGCGCCGAACTCCTCGGTCTTCAGGCTGCCGTCGGCATCCTTGTCATAGGTCGGAAAACCCTGATCGACGATCGTCGCGATCTGCGCCGCGGTGGCGGGTTGCCTGGCCGCCTGTTGCTGGGCAGGCGCCGCCGGCTCGGCGGGCGCGGCACCCTGCTGCGCGGTCTGCGGCTCAGGGGTCGGCGTGGGTGTCGGCGCAGGCTTGGGCGTGGGCGCCGGCGCCGGTGTCGTCGTGCCCTCGGTCGGCGCCGGCTCGGCAGGCGCGGGCGCCGGTTCGGTGGTTTCGGCCGGCGGCGGGGCCTGCTCCGGCGCTGGCTGAGTTGATTCCTGGGCCGGCGCGGTCTGCGCAAATGAAGGCACAGCAATCATCACGGCACTTGCAAGAAGAACGCGCTTCAACATCGAATATCTCCTGTGTTGTTCTATTATCGAACTCGACATTCGAAATAGTATCATTGATCTGAACTGCAACCCTACAACCCGTTGCATAATTATCACGTTCCATAATGAAGTTTCACGTCCCATCATCTTGTCGATAATGACATTCGATTCATCATAAAACTGTGGGTTTTTCGCGACGAATCGAGCCGGAAATTGGTATCGATCCTCGTTTGCCGCACCTCATCGGCTTTGCTAGGGGCCGCCGCGCAGCACGAAAGGCATCCTGATGGTTCCCCGCTATTCCCGCCCCGCCATGACCGCGATCTGGTCGCCCGAAACGCGCTTGCGCATCTGGTTCGAGATCGAGGCGCATGCGACGCAGGCGCTGGCCGAGCTGGGCGTGGTGCCCGAATCCGCCGCCAAGGCGCTGTGGGACTGGTGGGCGACCAAGCCGCAGATCGACGTCCCCGCGATCGACGCGATCGAGGCGGTGACCAAGCATGACGTGATCGCCTTCCTCACCTGGGTCGCCGAACAGGTCGGCGATGACGCGCGCTTCATGCATCAGGGGATGACCAGCAGCGACGTGCTCGACACCTGCCTCGCGGTCCAGCTCGCACGCGCTGCCGACATCCTGCTCGACGATCTCGACCAGCTGCTCGCCGTGCTCAAGCGCCGCGCGTTCGAACACAAGCTCACGCCGACCATCGGCCGCAGCCACGGCATCCATGCCGAACCGGTCACCTTCGGCCTCAAGCTTGCCGAGGCCCATGCCGAATTCGCCCGCAACAAGGCGCGGCTCCAGGCCGCCCGCGCCGATATCGCCACCTGCGCGATCTCCGGCGCGGTCGGCACCTTCGCCAATATCGACCCGCGCGTCGAAGCGCATGTCGCGGCCAGGCTCGGCCTCGCGATCGAGCCGGTCTCGACCCAGGTGATCCCGCGCGATCGCCACGCGATGTTCTTCGCCACACTGGGCGTCATCGCCAGCTCGATCGAGCGGCTCGCGGTCGAGATCCGCCACCTGCAACGTACCGAGGTGCTGGAGGCCGAGGAATATTTCTCCCCCGGCCAGAAGGGCTCGTCGGCGATGCCGCACAAGCGCAACCCGGTGCTGACCGAAAACCTCACCGGCCTTGCCCGCATGGTACGCAGCGCGACGATCCCGGCGATGGAGAATGTCGCGCTGTGGCACGAGCGCGACATCAGCCACTCCTCGGTCGAACGCTATATCGGCCCCGACGCCACGATCACGCTCGACTTCGCGCTCGCCCGGCTGACCGGGGTTGTCGACAAGCTGCTGGTCTACCCCGCCCGCATGCAGAAGAATCTCGACCGCATGGGCGGCCTCGTCCATTCGCAGCGCGTGCTGCTCGCGCTGACGCAAGCCGGGGTCAGCCGCGAGGACAGCTATCGCCTGGTCCAGCGCAACGCGATGAAGGTATGGGAAAGCGACGGCGAACTGTCGCTGTTGGAGCTCCTCAAATCGGACGAGGAAGTCACCGCCGCGCTGTCCCCGGCCGAGATCGAGGAGAAGTTCGACCTCGATTACCATTTCAAGCAGGTCGATACGATTTTCGCTCGCGTGTTCGGCTGATATCTGATCCAGCTTCGCTGGATGGCGGCACCAGCCCGCTCCCCCACCCGGCCACCCATATGATACTGGCGTTGGGTGGCCGGGTGGGGGAGCGGGCTGGTGCCGCAGACGTTCAGCAATGCTGAACCAAATAATTGACGACGCCGCGCGTTAGTGTGACGCTTCCGTGGCACAACAGGAGACGGCATCGTGGCGAAGGCGAAAAAGGGCAAATCGGCCAAGACCGGCAAGCTGCCCAAGATGATCGCGGGCGTCGAACTGCCCAAGGAATTGCGCAAGCAGGGCGCCAAGCTGCTCGATCTGGTCAAGAACCCGCTGGTCGGCGATCTCGTCGCGGCCGGTCTCGTCGCGCTGGCGGCGAATGTCCGCAATCAGGGCAAGCCGGCGAACGAGGGCGCCAAGGACAAGCAGGACGCCGCCGACGGCTTCAGCAAGACCGCCGCGACGCTCGCCACCGTCGTCGCGGCGCGCGCGGCCGAGAAGATCACCAGCAAGCTGACCGAACGCCCCGCACGGCCCGCCCCGGTGGCACCGGCGAAGCCTGCCCCCACGCGCCGCCGCACTGCCGCCAAGGCATCGGTCGCGCCGTCCACCCCCGCCGCGCCGAAGCCTGTCGCGTCGAAGCGTGCGCCCGCGGTGAACAAACCCCGCGCAACGACGCGCAAGCCCGCCGCCAAAAGCCCCACCCCGCGCAAGCCGCGCACGCCCAAACCGACGACCTGACGCCGCGCGCAAAGCCGCGCAAAAGCCCCAAAGCTCGTCACCCCGGCTCAAGGCCGGGTGACGAGCTTTGCTTTAGCGCAAGCGTTCAGGCCCCGAACAACTCGCCCAGGAATTCCCGCATCGCCTGCCAGCTGCGCCGATCCGCGTTGGCGTCATACCGCACGCCCGGCCGCGTCGACTGCTTCATCGTCATATCGGTAAAGCCATGCCCCGCATGACCATAAGCGTGGAGCTGCCAGTCCGCCCCCGCAGCGGTCAGCTCGGCCGCCAGCGCCATGACCGAATCGGGCAACGCCATCGGATCGTCCCAGCCGTGACAGATCAGCAGCTTCGCCGCGATCGGCATCGGATAATCATAGGCCGGCGCATCGAACAGGCCATGGAACGCCACCACGCCCAGCACGTCACCACCGGCCCGCGCCAGATCGATCACCACCTTGCCGCCAAAGCAATAGCCGATCGCCGCCACTTTCGCCGCATCGACCTCGGGCAGCGCCCGCAAAGCCGCCAAGCTCGCGAACAGCCGATCGCGCAACAGCGCGCGGTCGGCATTCAACGCCTTCATATACACCGCCGGATCGGGTGATTCGCGCGTGGTCCGCTTGCCCTGACCATAGACGTCGGCGACGAACGCGGCATGGCCCAGCGCCGCCAACCGCTCCCCCACAGCGGCGTCCTGATCCTTTTCGCCCAGCACATTGGGCACGATCATCACGCCGGGACGCTGGCCATCCCAACTCGTATCGGCCACCGCCACGCCCTCGAACGGCCCGCCCGGCCCGTCATACACGATCCTGCGCCGTTCGATGCCCATCACGTCCTCCGGTTGCCCTGATCGCCCCATCCGCTAAGGACGCGCGCAATTGTCCGCAAGGAGTCGCGAATGCCCACCCTCGTCCTGATCCGCCACGGCCAGTCCGCCTGGAACCTGGAAAACCGCTTCACCGGCTGGTGGGACGTCGACCTGACCGCGCAGGGCGTGGCCGAGGCGAGCGCGGCAGGCACGCTGATGAAGGACAAGGGCCTGGATTTCGACCAGACCTATACCAGCTTCCAGACCCGCGCGATCAAGACGCTCAACCTCGCGCTCGAGGCGATGGGCCGGCTGTGGCTGCCTACCGAAAAGAGCTGGAAGCTCAACGAGCGCCATTATGGCGGCCTCACCGGGCTCGACAAGGCCGAGACCGCGGCGAAGCATGGCGAGGATCAGGTCAAGCTGTGGCGCCGCAGCTTCGACATCCCCCCGCCGCTGCCCGAGGAGGGCTCGCCCTGGGACCTCGCGCAGGACCTGCGCTACAAGGGCATTCCGATCCCGCAGACCGAAAGCCTCAAGGACACCATCGCCCGCGTCCTGCCCTATTGGGACGAGCGCATCGCCCCCGACCTGCGCGCCGGCAAGCGCGTGCTGATCGCCGCGCACGGCAATTCGCTGCGCGCGCTGGTCAAGCACCTCTCGGGCATTTCGGACGCGGAGATCACCGGCCTCGAAATCCCCACCGGCCAGCCGATCGTCTACGAACTCGACGATGCGCTCAACGCGACCGACCGCTATTATCTCAGCGAACGCTGAGTCTCATCAAATCCTCCCGGCACGGGGAGGTGGCATCGCGCAGCGATGACGGAGGGGGCTCACCGCGAACACAGCGTCCGTGGCAAGCCCCCTCCACCATGTTTCGCATGGTCCCCCTCCCCGTGCCGGGCAGGATCGCTCACTCCAGCTTGTACGCCAACGTCACCTCCGCATTCAGCAGCTTCGACACCGGACACCCCTTCTTCGCCTCGTCCGCCAGCTCGCCAAACCTGTCCGCGTCGATCCCCGGCACGCTGGCTTCCAGCGTCAGGTCCGATCGGGTGATGACGAACCCGCCATCCTTCTGCTCCAGCTTCACCGCCGCCTTCGTCTCCAGCGTGCCGTCCGAAAACCCGGCCCGCGCCAGCGCAAAGCTCAGCGCCATGGTGAAGCATCCGGCATGCGCCGCGGCGATCAGCTCCTCCGGATTGGTCCCCGGCTCGTCCTCGAACCGCGTGTTGAAGCCATAGAATTGGTCGCGCAGCACGCCCGATTGCGTGGTGATCGCGCCCTTCCCTTCCTTGCCGAACCCGGCATAGCGGGCGGTGGCGGTGCGTGTGGTCATCGGCATTCTCCTCTGGTCGTCATCGAAACGATATGGGGGTATCGGGCGTTCCGCTTTGCGCCGCCAGCATTACCGACTAGGGTCGTCGCCACCGCATGCAGAACCCCGCCGTCCTCTCCCGCCCCTTCTTCGAACAGAAGACGCGCGCCTTCTGGATGCTGCAGGGCGCCGGCTGGGGCGGCTACCTCCTGCTGCGTACCGTCTCCAATTTCTCCAACCGCATCTTCAGCTTCGAGGATCTGATCCGCGTCACGATCGAGGCGATCGTGGGCTATTGCATCACGCTGCTGCTGTCGGCGCTCTACGGCTATTACCGCCGCCTGCCGCGCATCACCGGCATTCTCGCCACCGTCGCGACGCTCGCCGCCGCCACGCTGATCTATGCCATCCTCACCGCCTTCACCGTCTCGGTGATGCGCGCCGATCCGGGGATCGAGATCCCGCTGGTGCTGGGCAGCCTGTTCCTGAACTTCACCGTGCTCGCCGGCTGGTCGGCGCTCTATTTCGGCATCAACTTCTATCTGATCGTCGAGGATCAGGCGGATCAGATGCTGCACCTGGAAAGCCAGGCGTCCTCGGCGCAGCTCGCCATGCTGCGCTACCAGCTCAACCCGCATTTCCTGTTCAACACGCTGAACTCGATCTCGACGCTGGTGCTGCTCAAACAGACCGACCGCGCCAACGCCATGCTCGCGCGCCTCTCCAATTTCCTGCGCTACACGCTGGCCAACGAACCGACCGCGCACGTCACGCTGGCGCAGGAGGTCGAGACGCTGAAACTGTATCTCGAGATCGAGAAGATGCGCTTCGACGCGCGCCTGCGCCCCGAATTCGACATCGACCCGCGCACCGCCAAGGCGCGCCTGCCCTCGCTGCTGCTCCAGCCGCTGGTCGAGAATGCGATCAAATATGCCGTCACCCCGCAGGAGGAAGGCGCCGAAATCTGCGTCATCGCGCGGCTCGCCGGAGAACGGGTGCAGATCACCGTATCCGACACCGGCCCGGGATTGATCGAAGGCAGGAACCGGCCAAGCCTTTCAACCGGGGTCGGGCTCACCAATATCAGGGAGCGGCTGGCACAGGCCTTCGGGCCCGACCATCGTTTCGATACCCGAACGGACCCCGGACGCGGTTTCCGCGTTGAGATCGAAATTCCGTTCCAGCTGGAGGAACCGGCACGGGAGGCCGCATAGATAAAAGGCAGCGGCCAAAGAACAGGGTAGTTGGCGCGCAGCCGGGGGCATCGGCGACGCGCGGATATTTGAAGGTGAATGAGGAACCATGACGATCCGCACCATCCTGGTCGATGACGAACCGCTGGCCATCCAGGGCCTCGAGCTCCGGCTCCAGACTCACGAAGACGTCGAGATCATCGACAAATGCCAGAACGGGCGCGAGGCGATCCGCGCGATCAAGACGCACAAGCCCGATCTGGTCTTCCTCGACATCCAGATGCCCGGCTTCGACGGCTTCTCGGTCGTTCAGGGGCTGATGGAGGTCGAACCGCCGCTGTTCGTGTTCGTCACGGCATACAGCGACCATGCGATCCGCGCGTTCGAGGCGAATGCGATGGATTATCTCATGAAGCCGGTCGACGAGGCGCGCCTCGCCGACACGCTCGAACGTGTCCGCCAGCGCCTGACCGAAAAGCGCGGCGTCGAAGAGGTCGAGAAACTCAAGGAAGTGCTTGCCGAAGTCGCCCCCGACGCCGCCGAGGAACATCTGGCGAGCGAAACCGAGGTCTCGTCCAACCGCTACGAAAAGCTCATCAACATCAAGGACCGCGGCCAGATCTTCCGCGTCGATGTCGACACGATCGAGGTGGTCGAGGCGGCGGGCGATTACATGTGCATCAAGACCGCCGACAACACGCTGGTCCTGCGCGAGACGATGAAGGACCTGGAAAAGCGCCTCGACCCACGCCGCTTCCAGCGCGTCCACCGCTCGACCATCGTCAATCTCGACCAGGTCAAGCAGGTCAGGCCGCACACCAACGGCGAATGCTTCCTGGTGCTCGATTCGGGCTCGCAGGTGAAGGTCAGCCGCAGCTATCGCGATGTGGTGGCGCGGTTCGTGCACTAGGGCCTTGTTCCGTTTCCGTTCCGATCCTAACATCGCGGAAACGGAGGGACTCATGACCGACAAATTCGATCGCTTCGCCGCGCTGCACGTGTCCGGCGATCCGCTGATCCTGTTCAACATCTGGGACGCCGGCTCGGCCAGGGCGGTCGCCGCCGCCGGGGCGAAGGCGCTGGCCACCGGCAGCGCCGCGGTCGATGCCGCGCATGGCGCGTCGGGCGCGGAGGGGCTGCCGCTCGACCTGGCGCTCGCCAATGCCGAACGCATCGTCCGCGCCGTCGACCTGCCGGTCACGATCGATTTCGAGGGCGCCTATGCCGTCGACCCTGGCCAGGCGGGCGCCAACGCCGCGCGCCTCGCCGCGACCGGCGCGATCGGCTGCAATTTCGAGGATCAGGTGATCGGCGGCGCCGGCATCCACGACACGGCCGTCCAGGCGGCGCGCATCGCCGCGATCCGCGCCGCGACCGGCCCGGCCTTCTTCATCAACGCCCGCACCGATCTCTTCCTGAAGGCCAAACCCGATACGCATGACGCGGCCACGGTGGACGCCGCCCTCGCTCGCGCCCATGCCTATGCGGCGGCTGGGGCGAGCGGCTTTTTCGTCCCCGGCCTCGCCAATTTCGACCTGCTCGCCCGCGTCTGTCGCGAATCGCCGCTGCCGGTGAATTTCATGGCCTTTCCGGGCGCGCCCGATGCGCGGGCGCTCGCGCAGGCCGGGGTCGCGCGCATCAGCCACGGCCCCTTCCCCTATCGCGCGGCGATAGCGGGGCTGGAGGCCGCGGCGCGGGCCGTGTTCGCCTGAACCCGTACATCGTCACCCGGGCGCAAGCCGGGTTCTCAGGATCTGTCCTGTTCGGATTGACTTGTTCCCCTGCGCAAGCAGGGGCCCAGGGCAACAAGCGAAGCCGTCCTCGGCTCTGGGCCCCTGCTTGCGCAGGGGAACAAGCCGGATCAACTCAACTAGCCAGCCGCCTCGTCCGAACCTTCGCCCTCGCCCGCCGCCGGTGCCTCGAACCACGCCTCGACCGGCCCGGTCAGCTTGATCGTCAGCGGATCGCCCCTGCGGTCGGTCTTCTTGCCCAGCTGCACGCGGATCCAGCCTTCCGAGATGCTGTATTCCTCGACATCGCGGCGCTCGTTGCCCTTGAAACGGATGCCGATGCCGCGCTGCAGCAGCGCCTGATCGAAATACGGGCTCTTGGGATTGACCGAGAGCCGGTCGGGAGGTGTGTCGCTCATGATCATTCCTTGTTGGTCGGCACCGGCCCGCTCCCCCACCCGTCCACCCAACGCCAGTATCCTATGGGTGGCCGGGTGGGGGAGCGGGCCGGTGCCGCTTCAGCGAAGCTGAAGGCGCTCTACGGCGAAGCCGTCGCAAATCAACAAAAAGCGGCGCGGGAATAAACCCGCGCCGCCCTGTTTGCCGCTGCGCTTGGGATCAGCGGCAGTAACGGACCCGCACGCGCTGACCCAGATACGGGTCGTACACGCGCCGGACGGTGCAGCCGCGCCAGCCGCGCCGCTCGTAATCGCGGTAGTAGCCGCTCTCACGCGGATAATAGCCGCGCTGGCGGTAATAATTGTCGTAATTGTAATAGCCGCGATCGTACGAACGATAGCGACGGTCGTAATAGCGGTCGCGGCTTGACCCCGCGATCGCCGCGCCGATCGCGACGCCCGCGATTCCAGCGACGATCGCCGTGCCGGCATTGTCGCGGTCGCGATACCGATAACGCTGTGCCTCAGCCGGGGCGGCCGCGGTGAGCGCGGTGGCGCCGAGGGTGAGACCGAGCACCGTCTTGGTGATGATGGTCTTCATGGCTTCCTCCTGGTGCATGACTGCACATTCTGACGTCTCAACGCTCTGAGCGCGTCCAGGATGCATATCTGCCCGAGTCGGCCTGAACCGGCGCGGAATCGCGCGTTCACTTGCGGTTTAGCTGGTGGAAGGCGATGGAGGCGGCAAAGGAGCGCATATGAACCTCTGGCTGATGAAATCCGAACCCGATGTGTTCGGCTGGGACGATCTGGTCCGCGACGGCAGGACCGAATGGGACGGCGTGCGCAACCACACCGCTGCCGGCAATCTGCGCGCGATGAAGGTCGGCGACCGCGCCTTCTTCTACCACAGCAATATCGGGCTGGAGATCGTCGGCATCATGGAGGTGAGCCGCGAGGCGAAACCCGATGGCGAGGGCAAGCACTGGGTCTCGGTCGAGATGAAACCGGTCGAGAAACTCGCCAGGCCGGTCACCCTCAAACAGGTCAAGGCCGAGCCAAAGCTGGCCGCGATGGAGCTGGTGAAGTTCTCCCGCCTCTCGGTCGGCAAGGTCTCGCCCGACGAATGGAGCCGGGTCATCGACATGTCGAAGGCGTAACGACTTCCCGGCGGGTTCCCCTCGCGAGTCCCGTCCGCTAGGGAAGAACGCCCATGCCCGCCGACGACTTCACGATCGCCGGCCGCTTCGACGGCCTCGAGCATCTTTTCCCGGTCCGTGTCTATTTCGAGGACACCGATCTGTCGGGCATGGTCTATCACGCCAATTACCTGCGCTTCATGGAGCGCGGCCGCTCAGACATGCTGCGCTGCGCCGGGATCGACCAGCGCGCCGCGCACGACGCGGGCGAAGGCGTCTATGTCGTGCGCGACATCGCGATCCGCTACCTCGCCCCGGCGCGGCTCGACGACGCGCTGGTCGTGGTCAGCCGGCTGCTGCGCGTGCGCGCCGCGTCGGTCGATATTCATCAACGAGTCATGCGCGGCCATGAATTGCTGACCGACGCACAGGTCGAGGCCGCGTTCGTGGCGCCATCCGGGCGTCCGAAGCGGCAGCCGGCCCGGTGGGTGGATGCGTTCGTGCCGCTGGTGTGGAAGGGAAGCTGAGCGACACATGGATCTGTTTCTGAATACCGATGCCGCGGCGATGTCGCCCTTGGGCCTGTTCATGCAGGCGGACTGGGTGGTCAAGGCGGTGATGATCGGGCTCTTGCTCGCCAGCATCTGGACCTGGGCCATCATCTTCAGCCTGTTCGGCCGCATCGGCAAGGTGCGCAAGGCGACCGACCGGTTCGAGAGCGACTATCGCAAGTCGAACGACATCGACGCCTTCCACCGCCTGCACGGCGACGAGGATCATCCGGTCGCGCGCGTCTTCGCCGCCGGCGTCACCGAATGGCGCCGCTCGACCGGCGGCCGCACGCTCGACCGCGAAGGCACGCGCGAGCGGCTCGCCACCACCATGGGCGCCGCCGTCGCGCACGAGATCGACAAGCTGTCGGATCGCCTCAACATCCTCGCCACAGTCGGCGCGGTGGCGCCGTTCGTCGGCCTGTTCGGCACCGTGTGGGGCATCATGCGCAGCTTCACCGCGATCGCCAGCGAACAGAACACCTCGCTCGCCGTCGTCGCGCCGGGCATCGCCGAGGCGCTGTTCGCCACCGCGATCGGCCTGTTCGCCGCGATCCCCGCCGTCATCGCCTACAACCGCTTCAGCCACGGCATCAACAAGGTCGAGGCGCGGCTGAACCGCTTCGCCGACGGCTTCCACGCCACATTGAGCCGCCAGCTCGACGACGGCCCCGCCCCGCAACCGCAGCATCGCGGCACATTGCTCTGATGGGCGCGCAGCTTCCCTCCAATCGCGGCAAGGGCCGGCGCGCACCGATGGCGGACATCAACGTCACGCCGCTGGTCGACGTGATGCTGGTGCTGCTGATCATCTTCATGGTCACCGCGCCGCTGCTCACCGCCGGCGTGCCCGTCAACCTGCCCGAGAGCAAGGCCAAGCCGCTCGACCAGGATCAGGAACCCGTCCAGATCTCGATCGATGAAAAGGGCGCGATCTATCTCGACAATAGCGAAGTGACCGAAGCCGGCCTCACCCCCCTGCTCGAAGCGATCGCGGCCCGGCGCGGCGAGGACAAGCCGCAAATCTACCTGCGCGCCGACATGCGCCTGGCATACGGCAAGGTCATGCGCGTGATGGGCGAACTGAACCGCGTCGGCCTCAACAAGGTGTCGCTGGTCACCACCCCGCTGGACGGCGGCTGATGAAGCGCCTTCCGCAAATCCTCCCCGGCACGGGGAGGTGGCATCGCGCAGCGATGACGGAGGGGGCCCTCCGCGCAGCGCAACGCCTGCGGCACCCCCCCTCCATCACCGCTTCGCGGCGGTCCCCCTCCCCGTGCCGGGGAGGATCTGAATGACCCTCGCGCTCGATCGTCGCGAAGGCACCGGGCTCGGCCTGGCCGTGATCGGCCATGTCGCGCTGTTCGGCCTGCTCTCGGTCGGCTTCCTCGCCACGCCCAATCCGCTCAAGCTCGAACCCACCCCGATCGAGATCTCGCTGACCGACGAGGTCGGCCTGAAGAGCGAAGCCCCGCAAATCCAGAAGGAAGCGCCGGCCGAACGCCTCGCCGAAGTCCCCGGCCCGGTCGAGCCCGACACGCCCCCGCCCGCCCCGCAGCCCGATCCCCAACCGCTCTCGCGCCCCGACCCTGCGCCGCCGAAAACGGTCCCCGCCCCGGCGCCGAAACCGCAACCCAAGGCCCAGCCGAAAAAGCCGCAAACGCCGCCCAGGCCCGCGCCGCAGCCCAAGGCGGTCGCAAAGACCCAGCCGTCGCAGGCCAAGGCGCAGGCGCCGTCCACCAGCAAGGCAGTGCGCCCCACCGGCCGCCTCACCGGCATCGTCGACGGCCTCACCGACCAGCCGAGCAAGGGCAAGGCGACCACGCCACAGGCCAGCCAGATCGGTGCCGCGGTCAAATCCGCGCTCGCCGCCGAGGTGATCCGCCAGTTGCGCCCGCACTGGAAATCCCCGACCGGCGCGGACGTCGAGCTGCTGCGCACCCAGGTCGAGATCCGCCTCAACCGCGACGGCACGCTCGCCGCGCCGCCGCGCGTGATCGGCCAGACCGGCGTCACCGCCAGCAACCGCCCGCAGGCCGATCTGCACAAGGAACGCGCGATCAGCGCCGCCCGGCTCGCCGCCCCCTTCCGCCTTCCGCCCGAATATTATGAGGCGTGGAAGCTGATCACCCCGACCTTCGACCGGAGGCTGTAACATGAAGCCGATTTTCGCCCTGCTCGCTTTCACCGCCGCCGCGCCCGCGCTGGCGCAAGCGGTCGCCCCGCCCGTCGTCACCGTCCCCGCCCAGCCCGGCCAGGAACAGGGCCTGTCGGTCGACGTCACCGATGAATCCGCGCAGGATCTCACCATCCTCATCCCCGCCCTGCCGACCGGTCAGGCGGTCGATACCCCCGCCGGCAATACCGAGGCGCTCGGCCGCCAGATCGCCGATGTCATCGCCGCCGATCTGCGCAACTCCGGCCTGTTCAAGCCGCTCGGCCCGTCCGGCATCCGCGCCGTGCCGATGGGTGAGGTGCGCGCGCCCGACTTCGCCTATTGGCGCAATGCGTCCGCCCAGGCGCTCGTCCAGGGCTTCGTCCAGGCCGGCGCGGGCGGCCGCCTGACGGTCGGCTGCTATCTCTACGACGTCGCGCTCGGCAGCGAGCTGACCCGCCAGGGCTTCGAGGTCGGCCCGTCCGACTGGCGCCGCGCCGCGCACAAATGCGCCGACGCGATCTACACGCGCCTCACCGGCGAAGGCCCCTATTTCGACAGCCGCGTGATCTACGTCTCCGAAACCGGCCCCAAGAACCGCCGCGTCAAGCGCCTCGCGATCATGGACCAGGACGGCGCCAACCACCGCTTCCTCACCAACGGCCAGTCGATCGTGCTGACCCCGCGCTTCTCGCCGGACGAGCGCCGCATCGCCTATATGAGCTACCAGAACGACAAGCCCTCGCTCTACGTCTACGATCTCGCGGCGGGCACGCAGCGGCTGCTCGTCACCAATGTCAGCCTCGCCTTCGCGCCGCGCTTCTCGCCCGACGGCCGCAACATCCTCTTCACCATGTCGACCGCCGGCAATGCCGATATCTATCGCATCGCCGCCACCGGGGGCACGCCGCAACGGCTCACCAGCGGCCCCGGCATCGATACCGGCGGCAGCTATTCGCCCGACGGCAGCCGAATCGTGTTCGAAAGCGACCGCTCGGGCACGCAGCAGCTCTACGTCATGAACGCCGACGGCTCGAACCAACAGCGCATCAGCTTCGGCGGCGGCCGCTACGCCACGCCGGCCTGGAGCCCGCGCGGCGACCTGATCGCCTTCACCCGCATGGGCGGCGGCTTCCGCATCGGCGTGATGAGCCCCTCGGGCAGCGGCGAGAAGCTGCTGACCGAAAGCTGGGGCGACGAAGGGCCGAGCTGGTCGCCCAACGGCCGCGTGCTCATGTTCTCGCGCGGCGCGCAAGGGAGCTCGGGCAAGTCCGATATCTGGGCGGTCGACCTCACCGGCTCGACCTCGCGCCGGATCGCCACGCAGCTCGATGGATCCGACCCGGCCTGGGGACCGTTACGTCCCTGAACCGGCACCGCAACGAACGCATCATTTCCGTAAAGGCCAAGGGAGAAGAACCAATGGCGAAGCTTAGAACCGCCCTGATCGTCGCGACGATGGCGCTCGCCGTGGCGGGCTGCCAGAAAAAGCGGCCCGAAACGCTGCCGCCCGGCCCCGGCCCGGTCGATCCCGGCCCCGCGCCCGGCCCTGGCACCGATACCGGCCAGGCCGCGCCCGGCACCTCCGCCCATTTCAAGCAGAATGTCGCCAGCGACACCGTGCTGTTCGGCCTCGACCAATATGACATCGATGCCGAGGCGCGCCGCATCCTCGACAGCCAGGCGCAATGGCTCACGCAATTCCCCAGCACGCGCATCACGATCGAGGGCCATGCCGACGAACGCGGCACGCGCGAATATAATCTCGCGCTCGGCGACCGCCGCGCCAATGCGGCAAAGAACTATCTCGCCGCGCGCGGCATCGCGCCCGAACGCATCACCACGATCAGCTATGGCAAGGAACGTCCGGTCGCACTGGGTTCGGACGAGGCCAGCTGGGCGCAGAATCGCCGCGCGGTGACGATCGTCCTCAACTGATCGCTCGCGGCAACGAACGAAGGGCGCGGCCGGCGACGGCCGCGCCCTTTTTCGCGCCCCGCGCCGCCCCGAACGAAACCGCTTGCATCCCACCCGATTCGATATAATGATGATATCATCATTTCAGGAGGGCCAAGATGACACAGGGATCGACCGCCGTCGCGCTCAACGCCAATGCCGAACGTCCGGCGACCACCTTCAGCGGCTATCTGATGCTGCTGGTCCTGCCGCTGTCGCTGGCGGCGACGATCTGGGGCTTCTCGGACTTCGGCGACCTGCCGACGCGCCGCGGCGGGTTCGCGGTGATCGGCGGCATCCTCGTCTTCATCCTCACCTTGCGCGGCTTCTACATGATCCAGCCCAATCAGGCGGCGGCGATCCTGCTGTTCGGCGATTATCGCGGCACCGATCGCACCACCGGGCTGCGCTGGCGGTGGCCGTGGATGGGCCGGGTCAAGATCTCGGCGCGCGCCAACAACCTGATTTCCGAACGGATCAAGGTGAACGACCTGCGCGGCAATCCCATCGAAATGGCGGCGCAGGTGGTGTGGCGCGTGACCGACACCGCCCAGGCGCTGTTCGACGTCAACGATTACAAGGCGTTCGTCGTCGCCCAGATCGAGGCGGCGGTGCGCACGATCGGCTCGCGCTACCCCTATGACGATTTCGAACATCTGGAGGTGACGCTGCGCGGCAACCACGATCAGGTCGGCGCCGAACTTCGCACCGAACTGATGGCGCGGCTGGCGGTGGCGGGCATCACCGTCGACGAATGCGGCTTCACCCATCTCGCCTATGCGCAGGAGATCGCGGGCGCGATGCTCCGCCGGCAACAGGCGCAGGCGGTGGTCGCCGCGCGCCAGACGCTGGTGGAGGGCGCGGTCGGCATGGTCGAGATGGCGCTCGACCAGCTCAGCCAGAAGAATGTCGTCGAGCTCGACGACGAACGCCGCGCGGCGATGGTCTCGAACCTGATGGTCGTGCTGTGCGGCGAGCGCGATACCCAGCCCGTCGTCAACGCCGGGTCGCTCTACCAGTAAAACCGGCATGACCACCCCGCCCAAAAAGGCGTTTCCGCTCCGCCTCGATCCCGCGCTCCACGCCGCGATCGAACGCAGCGCCGCGGCCGACCTGCGCAGCGTCAACGCACAGGTCGAATGCCTGCTGCGTGAGGCGCTGGCGCGGCGCGGGGTAAAGCTCGCCGATCCGGTCCGCCCCCGGCGCGGACGCCCCCCAAAGGAGGACTGACCGATGCGTTCGCACACCTGCCCCAAATGCGCCGGCGCGATGGCCCAGGGCTATCTTGTCGACCGCGATTCCTCGGGCGGCCATCAGGTCGGCAACTGGATCGAAGGCGCGCCGGACAAGCGCAAGTGGCTGGGCCTGATTATCGGCAAAGCCGCGAAGCTCGAAGTACAGACGTGGCGCTGCGGCCGGTGCGGTTTCCTGGAAAGCTACGCGCGCGCCTGACGCTCAGCGCGTCGGCGGCGGCGCGAACGCCTCGTCCAGCAGCCGCGCCAGCCGCAGCCCGCCGCGCATGATCTGCAACCGCATCGGCTCGACCAGCCGCGCGATCGCTTCCGGCTCCAGCCTGCCGCGCGCGGGCAGGCTCTCACGGCACGGATCGCCGCCGAACGCGCTGGCATAGGCGGTACGCGCGACCTCCCAATTCTCGCGGCTCCAGTCCTCGACCGTCCCCGCCCCCAGCTCCGCCCGCGCCTGCGCCGGATAGCGCACCGTCAAGGCCGGCGGCGTCGAGATCGCGCGTTCGGCCAGCCAGCCGTCCAGGATGCTGTGCAGGTTCAGCCGCTCCGGCCCATAGACGCCATAGTCCGCCCGCGCCCGGTTGCCGCCCAGGTCGCCCTTGTCCCCGGCATGCAGCGGCTGGTGCAGGTCGCCGACGAAATGGACCAGGAACGCCAGCGCCATCACCTTCTCGCGCACCGGCACTTCGCGGTCCTGCAACAGCTTCACGTCGCGCTCGATCTGCGCCGACACGCAATTGCCGTCGGGACAATTCCCCTTCAGCGTGAACGGCTTGCAGATGTCCACATTCTGATAGTGCCAGTTATAGGCATGGCTGAACCGCTGCCCCAGCGGCTTGACGCAATCGGCCCACACGCTCGCCTGCTCGATCGTCCGCGCCGGGCAGGTCGGCGTCTCCAGCAACGCCTGCCGCGCCAGCAGCCGGTCGATCGCCGCGCGCGTTTCGGGCCTGGCGTTGCGATAGGCGATCGCCGCGATCGTCTCGTGCCCATATTCCCAATAGGCGAACGCCGGCGTGGCGATCAGCGACGCGGCGAGCGCAAGCGCGGCGGCAACAAGACGAATCACGAAAACCACATACCCGTTCCTCGGCTCAATGAGGAAGGCGTGTTCGCGCCATCCGCAACCCGATCAGCGGCCGCAGCAACCGCACCTCGCGCCCATAGCGATAGAATATCCAGCACCCCAGCGCCGTCACCGGCACCAGCACCAGGAACTCCACCACCCCCGGCACGCGCCACTGCAACAGGAAATACATCGCCACGACGATGATCGTCTGGTGGATCAGGTAGAATGGAAACACCGCCTCGGTCAGCATCGGCCGCCATTTGTGATCGCGGTTCAGATACACTTCGGCGATCCCGATCATCGCCACGATCGTCATCCAGCACTGCACGTAACGCGCCGCCAGCATCACCCGCCCGACCGCCCAGGGCGGATCCTCGACATAGCCGATCTCGATCGCCACCGACACGATATAGCCGGCCAGCCCCAGCGCCGCCGCCGGTTTCCACAGCCGCACGATCCACGCCATCACCGGCTCCGATCCGGCCAGCGCGAACCCGAACAGCAAGGCGGGAAAGAAGGCGAGATGCGCCACCCCGTCGTTGATCACGTCATGGCTGTCGCTCCACCGCTGGAACACCACCACCTGGGTCAGCAGCAGATAGGCGGCGGGCAGCCACAGCACGCGCGTCCCCCCGAAAATCCGGTCGAACGCGCGCTGCGCCCATCCCCCGCCCGGCAGCATCGCCACCAATGTCAGCGCCAGCGTGTACAGCCACAAATAGCCGACGAACCACAGATGGTTCCAGGTCGGGAAGAAGATCTGGTGATATTTGCCGAACCGCCAGTAATCATGGCTCCAGAAATGCCCATAGCCTTTCCAGTAGAGATGCTGCGTCGCCAGCTCGACCCAGCTCTGCGGCGGCACCACCACCGCGATCCCGAACAGCAGCGGCACGATCAGCCGGTACGTGCGGTTGGCGACGAAATGCCCCGCCCCCTTCGATTTCAGCCACAACGCCCGGCTGGCATAGCCCGAGACGAGGAACAGCAGCGTCAGCCGCCAGGGACTGGTGAACAGCATCGGCACCGTCACCCACTCGGCGGGCTGCGCGGTCTTCACATGGAACGGCCACGGCACGAAGACCATGCCGATATGATAGAAGATCAGCAGGCCGAACGCCCCGATCCTCAGCCAGTCCATGCCATAATGCCGTTGCACCCTGGCGCCTTAGCCTGGCTACGCGCCGCTGTCAGGCCGGTTGCGGCGAAACTTTCGGCGTCCTGCCCGGCGCTCGCGGCCCCAGCCCGATCAACGGCCGCAGCCAGCCGATCTCGCGCCCGATCAGATAGAATAGCGCGCAGACCGCGCTCGTCCCCGCCAGCAGCACGCCGAACTCGACCCATGCGTTCAGCTTGAGCGGCAGCGAGGCCCAGGTGATCGTCACGATCGCCGGCTGATGGATCAGATAGAATGGGAACACCGCCTCGGCGATCGACTTGCGCCAGCGATGGTCGCGGTTTCCCCAACGGTCGGCGATCACGAACAGCGCCACCGTCATCGTCCAGCCCATCGCCACCTGCGCCGCGCGCTCGCCCGCCATCACCCAATGCGGCGGGATCGCCTCGCCGGGATAGATCAGCTCGACCGCCACCACCACGCCGCCGGTCAGCAGCGACAGCGCCAGCGCACCCGGCCACACCCGCCGCAGCGCCGGCCATAGCTGCGGCGATCCCGCCAGCAGGAAGCCGGCGAGGAACATCGGCATATATTGCGCATGCCCGCCCCAGTCGCGCAGCAGGCCATGCTCCTCCTCGACCAGGAACGTCAGCATCACCTTCGCCGCCGCCAGCAGCGAGATCGGCGCCCACAGCACCCGCCATCCCCGCGTCAGCCAGTCGACCGCGCGCGCCACCCACGCCGCCCCGCGCGGCGTGCGATAGGCCAGCACCGCCGCCAGCAGCATGGAATAGGTCCACAGATAGGCGACGAACCACAGATGCTCCCAGCTCGGGAAGGTGCGCCCATAATATTCACCCACCCGCCAGTAATCGCTCGCACAGAACCGCAGGAACCCATGCGGATATCCCGCCTCGATCACGCGGATCCACATCTCCACCGGCACCAGCACCGCCATGCCGAACGCCAGCGGCACCAGCAGCCGCCTGCTCCGCGATTGCGCGAAGGCAGCGGTGTCGCGCGTCCTGGCAAGCAGGTGCCACGAGGCATAGCCCGACACCGCGAACAGCAACGGCAGCCGCCACGGCGTCACCGCCGACATCGGCGCGATCAGCGCGGGATGGCCATGGCCCGTCTTGATGACCCAGTCCCACGGCGCGAACACCATGCCGATATGATAGAGGATCAGCACGCCGAACGCGGCGATGCGCAGCCAGTCCAGGCCGTAATGGCGCCCGCCGCGCGCGATGTCGCTGTTCGCTTGAGTCACGGTCGCGCGTATAATGCGCCGGCCCTCACCAATTGGTTAGCGCGGACGCAAGCGCGTCGATCCGCCAATGTTCCCTTGCGAAAGCAGGGGCCCGGGGTCACAAACGATGCGCTATGGGCTCTGGGGCCCTGCTTTCGCAGAAGAACGGTCGGTGCCGGCGAACGACCCGCTTCTCGCCTCCCCAGCGGGGATCATGCGAGCCATTTAAATGCGCTTCGCCCTCCGCTATATCGCCGGCAACTCCAGAGGAATCCCCATGTCCGTCCGTCCCTGGCGCGATATCGCGCGCCGCCAAAGCCGTCAGATCATGGTCGGCAACGTGCCCGTCGGCGGCGACGCGCCGGTCACCGTGCAGACGATGACCAACACCGAAACCTCCGACGCGCGCGCCACGATCGACCAGATCCGCCGCTGCGAAGAGGCCGGCGCCGACATCATCCGCGTCTCCTGCCCCGATGTCGAGAGCACGGCCGCGCTCAAACAGATCGTCCGCGCCGCGCGCGTGCCGCTCGTCGCCGACATCCATTTCCACTACAAGCGCGCGCTCGAAGCCGCCGACGCCGGCGCCGCCTGCCTGCGCATCAATCCGGGCAATATCGGCAGCGCCGATCGCGTGAACGAAGTGGTCAACGCCGCCAAGGCCAATGGCTGCGCGATCCGTATCGGCGTCAACGCCGGCTCCCTCGAAAAGGACCTGCTCGAAAAATATGGCGAGCCCTGCCCCGAGGCGCTGGTCGAGAGCGCGCTCGACCATATCAAACTGCTGCAGGACCGCGACTTCCACGAATTCAAGGTCGCGGTAAAGGCGAGCGACGTGTTCCTCGCCGTCGCCGCCTATCAACAGCTCGCCGACGCGGTCGATTGCCCGCTCCACCTCGGCATCACCGAAGCGGGCGGCTTCGTCGGCGGCACGGTCAAGTCGGCGATCGGCATCGGCAGCCTGCTGTGGTACGGCATCGGCGACACGATCCGCGTCTCGCTCTCCGCCGAGCCGGAGGAGGAAGTGCGCGTCGGCTTCGAGATCCTCAAGAGCCTCGGCATCCGCAACCGCGGCGTCCGCGTCGTCTCCTGCCCATCCTGCGCGCGCCAGGGCTTCGACGTGATCCGCACCGTCCAGGCGCTGGAGGAGCGCCTCCAGCACATCCGCACGCCGATGAGCCTTTCGGTGCTCGGCTGCGTCGTCAACGGCCCCGGCGAAGCGCGCGAGACCGATATCGGCCTGACCGGCGGCGGCAACGGCAAGCACATGGTCTACCTCTCCGGCGTCACCGACCACATTGTGGAAAGCGCCGACATGCTCGACCACATCGTCAGGCTGGTCGAAGCCAGGGCGGCAGAGATCGAGGCGGCGCACCAAGGCACGGCGGTCGCCGCCGAATGATCTCCCTTAACCAACGTCGTTAAGCGCGTGGTAGCCCGACCCGGCTAGCAGCGTCGCCATGAAAGGCGCATTCTTCCTGGTCGTGGCGGCCGGTACCGGCATCGGCTTGCTGTTGCCCGCCAAGGCGCCGCCGGCCGCGCCGCCCGCGGTGGCGCGCGCGCCCGGCGACGCCGCGCGCGACACGCCTGTCGAGACGCTGCTCGATCGTCAGGACGGCCATTACTTCACCTATGCCGGCGTCAATGACCAGCCGGTTCGTTTCCTGGTCGATACCGGCGCGTCGATGGTCGCGCTGACCATGCAGGATGCAACGCGGATCGGCGTGAAGTTCGACCCGGCCCAGTTCACCCATATCGGCAGCGGCGCCTCAGGCCCGGTCTACGGCCAGCGCATGATGCTCGGCAGCGTCACGCTCGACGGCAAGCGCAGGTACGACGTGCATGGCGCGGTCATCCAGGGGCTGGAAATCTCGCTGCTCGGCCAATCCTTTCTGAACAAGATGGACCGGGTCGAGATCAAGGGCGACCAGATGCGCATCCGCTGAGCCCCGGCCCCTGCGTATCCGCGCCGCTCAAACGGCTATCCCCCCAGCACGTTGATCGTGAACGCCAGCACGCCCAGGTTGAACACGAACGCCAACAGGCAATGCGCCGTCGCCACCTTGCGCATCGCCGCCGTGCCGATCTCGACGTCGCTGGTCTGGAAGGTCATCCCCAGCGTGAACGCGAAATAGACGAAGTCCCAATATTCCGGCTCGTCGGTCCCCGGAAACGCCAGCCCCCCGGCATCCTTGCCGTCATCGCCGCGCAAATAGAACAGATGCGCATAATGCAGTGCATAGACGGTGTTGCCGAACAGCCAGGCCAGTGCCAGCGTCGCCACGATCAGCGCCACCACCCCGCGCCCGGCCTGCGCCCCGCCGCCCAGCTCGCTCGCCACCGCCGCCAGCACCGCCAGCACCGCCACCGCGCTGATCCCCAGCAGCATCGCGCGATTGGCGTCGTTGGCGGCCGACGCGCGCCGCATCGCCGCCACGTCGGACCGGCGCAGCAAGGGCAGACAGGCCGACAGGAACGCCGCCGCCGCCAGGTCGAACGCGCCCATCCAGCCCGCCGCCCAGCCCAGCCGGGCGATCGCCGGCGCCGCCGCGCCCGCCAGCACGGCGCCGAACAACAGGAATCGCGGCGGCGCGATCCGGTTGCCCAGCGAAAGGATTGGACGCGCCATGCCGCTGCTATAATCCAGCGCGGCAGCCATCGCCATCGCGGAACCGTAACCTTGCCCGCCTCCCCCGCCCTCGCCTTCCTCGTCGCCGCGCTCGGCATCGCGATCTTCTCGTCGATGGACGCGGTGATGAAGGGCCTGGTGCTCGCGCTCGGCACCTACAATGCGCTGATGTGGCGGCTGTTCGCGGGGACGGCGATCAGCGCGATCCCGTTCGTGCTGTCGAAACCGCGGCGGCCCAGCCGCGCGGCCATGCAGGTCCATATCGTCCGCGCGCTGGTCGCCGCCGCGATGGCGTTCCTGTTCTTCTGGGGCCTGGTCCGCGTGCCGATGGCCCAGGCGATCGCGCTCTCGTTCATCGCCCCGATCCTCGCGCTGTTCCTCGCCGCGCTGATCCTCAAGGAACGCATCACGCGCGCCACCCTCATCGCCACCGCCCTGGCCTTTGCCGGCGTTCTCGTCATCCTCTATGGACAGGTCCGCGCGCAGCTCGGCCCCGACGCATTCCGCGGCGCGCTCGCCATCCTCGCCTCGGCGGTCTGCTACGCCTGGAATCTCATCCTGATGCGCCAGCAGTCGCTGCTCGCCGGTGCCACCGAAGTCGCCTTCTACCAGTCCGCGCTGGTCACGCTGGTCTACCTCCTCGCCCCGCTCCTCCTGCCCGCCCTGCCGATCGAGCACGCCTCGGAACTCGCCCTCCCGCCGATCGAGCATGTCCCGGCGCTGATCCTGGCCGCGATCCTCGCCACCGCCTCGCTGTTCCTGCTGTCCTGGGCCTATGCCCGCGCACCGGCGAACTACCTCGCCCCCACCGAATATACCGGCTTCCTGTGGGCGGCATTTTGGGGCTGGATCGTGTTCGGCGAGCGCGTTTCGTTCTTCACCGTCGCCGGCGCGGCGCTGATCGTCGGCGGCTGCATCCTCGCCGCGCGCCGCCGTGATCTTGCCCCGGCGGCCGCCGATGCCCGCTGACCCCGGCCTCATCGAATGGGCGAAAGAGGCGCTCGAATCGCTCGGCACGATCACCCACCGCGCGATGATGGGCGCCGCCGTGCTCTATTGCGACGGCACGGTGTTCGCGGTGGTCGACGACGAGGCGATCTATTTCAAGATCGACGCGGTCAGCGCCCCGATCTGGGACCGGGCGGGCCTCCCGCCCTTCACCTTCACCAACGCCAGCGGCGAAACCGTCTCGATGAACTACCGCCGCGCGCACGACGACGTCTATGACGATCCCGATGCGATGCGCCACTGGGCGGCGCTGGGGATCGCGGCCGGCCTCAGGGCGCCGGCGAAGAAACGGAAACGGTAGCGCCGGCCAACATCCCCGGCCGCAGCCACCCGGCCACCGCCGCCGCCAGCAGCGCGACGAACGCCACGGCATGCCCCTTCATCATCGCCGGATCATGCGGATCGCGCAGCAGGTACACCAGCGCCGCCACGCCTCCCGCCGCGATTCCCCCAGCCGCAACCTTCGCGACAAGCGCCCCGCGCCACAGCATCGCCGCCAGCAGCACCTCGCTCAATCCCAGCAGCGCGAATTTGGGCCGCACCGTCCAGAACAGCCCGGTGAACGCGCGTTCCTCGCCCGGCAGCGCCCCCAGCAGCTTGAACAGGATCAGCCCCTCGACGAAATCGAGCGCGCCTGCGATCAGCACCAGGTTGAACGCCACCAGCGCGATGCCAAGGCTCGCCCGCCGCAATGCCGCCACCGCGCTCAGCAGGAACGCCAGATACGCCGGAATGAACCCCAGCATATCCAGCCACAGCGCCTGGCGCTGCGCCGCGACCAGCCGGCCCGCGCACGGCTCGCTCCCGAACAGCGCGGTCACCTCCGCCGCCGAGCGCGCCAGCTCCAGCGCCAGCACCGCACCCGCGCCGCCTGGCCCCGGCGCCCCGCACGGCGCCAGCCCGGGCACCCGCCCGAACATCACCGATACCGCCAGCGTCGCCAGCCCGGCAAGGGCGCACCATCGCCAGGCCGGCGAACGCAACGCGATCAGCCCTGCGCCGTCTCGATGCCGGTCGCGTCGACCGACGCCCTGGCCGCATCCTTGTCGCCATTATAGCGGTCGATCGCCTCGATCGTGATGCGGCGCGCCTCGGCGGCGTCGCCCCATTTGCCGACGCGCACCCACTTCTCGGCCTCCAGGTCCTTGTAGTGGGTGAAGAAATGCTCGATCTGCTGCAGCACGATCGAGGGCAGGTCCTGCCGCTCGCCAACATCGGAATAATAGGGAAAGGTCGAATCGATCGGCACGCAGATCAGCTTCTCGTCGCCCCCGGCTTCGTCCTCCAGGTTGAGCACGCCGATCGGCCGCGCCCGCACCACACAGCCCGGCACGAACGGCGACCGCGCGATCACCAGCGCATCGAGCGGATCGCCATCGGGCGACAGGGTGTGCGGCACGAACCCGTAATTGGCCGGATAGCGCATCGGCGTGTGCAGGATGCGGTCGACGAACAGCGCGCCGGACGCCTTGTCGAATTCATATTTCACCGGTTCGCCGCCGGTCGGCACTTCGATGATGACATTCAGGCTGTTGGGCGGATCATCGCCCACGGGAATCAGGTCGATTCGCATCTAATATCCTCTGTTGGTCCGGTTTCCCCGTCAGCGCGGGCTCAGCAACCGATCCAGGCCACCCTCTCCGGTGTCCGTCTTTTTTCGCGGCGCGGATAGCGCAGGCCAGCGCGATAGTCGATCACAAGATCGCGAAACCCCGTCCCGCGTCCGGCCAGCGGCGGGAATGGCCGCGACCCTCGCCGAAAACGCTTCACGGGTTGCTTACCATTCCCCCGCTATGCCCGCGCCATGTATCACGATCCCGCCCTCGCCCGGAACGGCCAGCCCGATCCGGCGCCCGGCCCGGCGCCCGATCCGCGGCCCCGGTCGGCCGTCAGCACCGGTACCGGCGTGGCGGGCCTGGTCGGCATGGCGGCGTGGCTTGCCGCCGCGCGCCATTACGGGCTCGACGGCCCCTATGCCGCACTTATCAACCTGCTCGCCTGCGGCCTGCCGATGGTGCTGTGGGCGGTGCTGGTCGACAAGGTCCACCGCAACCCCACCACCGGCATCGACTGGTCGACCGCCCGCCCGCTGCGCGACACGCTCGACATCTCGATCACCAAACTCGCCGGACTGTGGCTCACCTGGGGCGGGATCGCCGCGATCTATGCCGTGTGCCGCTTCTACTGGACCGGCAATTTCGCTTTCGCCATGTGGTGCTTCCAGGTCGCGGCGCCCGCGCTGTTCGTCCTGTCGGTGCCCTATATCCTGTGGCTCGACCGCCGCCTCGAACACCCCAGGGACGGCGCCTGGCACCTCGGCGCCTGGCTGCTCGGCAACCAGCCGCACGACGCCGCCGCGATCCACGCGCATCTGCGCAGCTGGGCGGTAAAGGGCTTCTTCCTCGCCTTCATGCTCGCCATCGTCCCCCCCGGCTTCGGCGCGTTCATCCGCGCCAGCTCGGACGGCATCCTGCACAACCCCGTGGCGCTGGCCAACTGGCTCATCACCGGCATGTTCATGATCGACGTCGCGTTCGCGACGGTCGGCTACATCCTCACCTTCCGCCCGCTCGACAGCCATATCCGCAGCGCCAATCCCTATGCGGCGGGCTGGGCGTTCGCGCTGATCTGCTACCCGCCGTTCATCCTGATGGGCAATGGCGGCCCGCTCGATTACCACCCCGGCACGTCGGACTGGACGCACTGGTTCGCGGGCCACACGATCCTGCTGTGGCTGATCGGCGCGATCCTGGTGGCGCTCACCGCCATCTATGCCTGGGCGACGCTGGCATTCGGCTTCCGCTTCTCCAACCTCACGCACCGCGGCATCATCACCCACGGCCCCTATGCCTGGACGCGCCACCCGGCCTATCTGTCGAAAAACCTGTTCTGGTGGCTCAGCACGATCCCGTTCCTGGTCACCACCGGCAGCCTCTACGATGCGATCCGCGCGAGCGTGCTGCTCGCCTGCGTCAACGCCGTCTACTATATCCGCGCCAAGACCGAGGAACGCCATCTCGGCGCCGACCCCGACTACCGTGCCTATAGCGAGTGGATGGAACGCAACGCCCCGATCCCGCGCCTTGCCGCATGGATCACGGGGCGCCCACACCGCCCCGGCTATGCGGGCACCCCGCTCGACGCCGTGCAGGCCGGCCCGCCCGCCAACGCCTGATCACCCGCCCGCTCCGTCGCTGCCGGGTCCGCCCAACCCCGGAAACCCGCCCGCGCGTTGCACGGCCTCCCACCGCTCGGCGGCCGCCAGCGCCCGATCGCGCGCCGCCCTCTTCTTGCGCGCCTCGATCTTCTCGATCCGCCCCAACAACACGCCGACCATATCCTCCTGCGTCGCCGTCTCGACCACCGGCGCGCGCTTGGCGTCCGCCACCCGCTCCGCCCGCCGCACCGCCAGCTCGGCCTTCAACAGGTCCGCCAGCAACCGCTCCGACCAGCGCCGCCGCGTCCCCACCACCTCGCCGCGCACCACGACATCCTCGTCCCACCCCTCGACCGCGCGTTCATAAGCGATCTGCGCGATGCACGGCAGCGAGATGCGCAACGCCTTCTCGCACGCCGCCGCGAATTCGGGCGACCGCCGCTTCACCGCCCACATCGTCTGCTGGCTCACTCCCACCCGCGCACACGCCTGCCGGATCTCCCCGGTCTCCGACAGCGCCCGCAGGAACGCGCGCTTGCGCACCGCCGACATCCCGTCATAGCGCGCATGCCGTTCGACTGGCCCGCCATCGTCGCCGGCCTCGCGCGCGACGATCTCGGCCCGGCACTCGGCCAGTACCGCGTCCCACTTCGCCGCGAAATCGGGATCATTCTCCCGCCGCCGATACGCCGCGCCCTTCTCCCGCCCGATCATCGCGGCGGCCGCCTGCACCGCCCCGGTCTGCCGCAGCGCCAGCAGAAACGCCGTCTCGGTATCCCGCGTCCAGCGCGTCAAAGGTTTGCGCATCGCTCCCGCCCCATCAGTCATGTCGAGGGGAATTCAGCTATACGGCATGGCCCATGTAGGAAAGAACATTATTGGAACGACAAGGACGATCAATGTCCCGGAGCCTGCAAGGCATCGATCAGCTTGCGGAAATTGTCCTCGTCGCTCACCCCGTCGAACGCCGCTCGCAGTTGCGCATAGGCCTGGACCGGCACCGTCACCTCGACCGCCGGCGCATCGAACAGGGCCGCGGCGGCGCGCGGCGTCCCCTCGTCCACCGCGGCACGCGCGATCGCATCGGCGATCGCACCCGGCGCCAGCGTGCCCAACGCGCGCCGCAACATTTCCGCCGTCGTCCGCGACAACCATGTGCGCACCAGCCCGCCGCCGATCTCCTCGCCCTGCACGACGAAGTGGAACAGGTTCGGATCGTTCGGCACCGGTACCTTGAAATAGGGCTGGATCTTCACGCCCGCCTCGACCGTAACCGAAAAATGCTTGTCGCCGGACTCCCGGTCAAAGATCCACAGGTTGCGCGTCGCCTTGCGCGAACCGCTGGCCGACCGCACATTCCACTCGCCGAAATATCGGCTGGGGTCGGGCAATCCCATCGCTTCCTCGAAATACAGGAATTCGCGCAGGCTGTCCTGCCACAACAGCCAGCCCATACGCATGTCGGGCGCACGATATTCGCCGTCGCGGGGAACAGCCGCCAACGGGACCAGCTTTTGCGCGCTGGTTCGGCTCATGTCCCTTATCCCGGCCTGCAACGCGGCGAGCGCGGCCTCGCGCGACAGCATGCCGTGATCGAAGCGGTTCAGCGTATCGACCAGCATGGTGCGGTCGAGGATCAACTGCCGATACTGGTTCAGCACGTCGACGGCGGCGGCGGTCGGATCTTCCTGCCCCACCGGAAAGCGGATCGAGCGTGTGCCGGCCGGATGCATGATCGAGGTGCCACAGGCCTCGACCATCGGGCGATCCGACCTGCGGCACATCGCCTTCTGCTCGACGCCCAGCGCGCCGTGGATGATATCGATCCTGGTGTTGCTCCATCCCGCCAGGGGGATGCGCTTGGCGGCGCAATAGATTTTCGCCCAGTCCCCTTCCTCAAGCTTGCGGCCCATCATGTCCGCCACCTGCGTCGCCAGAAACACGCGCGCGCGGGCCGCTTCCTCGGCGCTAAATGCCGGCAGCGTAACGTTGTTCATCTTCGCCATCCGATACCGGCACCGGCTGCGTCGCGATCCCCATGGCTGCGATGATCGACCTGCCGACCGCGCGGGCCAGCACCGGCGGCACGGCATTTCCGATCTGGAACGCGCGCTGCATCCGCGTGCCGTACAGATACCATGACGTCGGGAACGTCTGCAGCGCCAGCAGTTCCTCGTCCGTCAGATATTCATGCTCGACCTTGACCGGCGGGGTATCCCCCTGCCGCCGGCCCAGCATATGCCATTGCTGGCGATAGAGCTGTGCTTCCGGCACGCCGTCGGGCGCGATCGCCAGCTTGGCGGCCTGGTGCGCGCCGACCGTCGGCGCCGGCCGGTCCAGTGCCCAGGTGACCGGCTCGTCATGCGGGCGAACCACATTCTTGACCCACAACACGGCCGTCGCCGGATCGAGCGGGCCATAGCGCCAATGCTCGCCGGCAAACAGGGCGTCCCGCATCGTCCGCCAGGGCTGCGGCGCCGCATCGGGCTGATCGAACAGCGTCGGTGCCGTCGCGCGAAGGTTGCCGCCGGCAGCATGCGTCGGCCCTGGCCAGTGAAAGGTTTCGGCATCGCGTGAGCCGATGATGAACAATCGCTCGCGATGCTGCGGCGCGCCGAAATCGGCCGCGTTGAGGATGATCGAGCTGCACTGATATCCGATACGCTCGAACTCGCGCTGGATGATTTCCAGCGATCCGGCGCGTTTCTTTTCCCAGACCACGCGATGCGCGGCCTCGGCGCCGCAACGGCGACACCGCGCCCGGCACCGATCGTCATGCCGAACCTCATCCCGCCTCGCGAATTCGACCAGATCGCCGGCATTGCAATGCGTGCAGATCTGCCGCGCGACATCCGCCTTGTGGAGCACCAGCCCTTTGACATTCTCGAACAGGAACCAGCGTGGCCGCAACGCGGTGACCATCCGCACGAAATCGCGGAACAGCCGGCCGGTATCGGATTCGACCAGTTCGCGCTTGCCCGCGCGGCTGAACGGCTGGCAGGGCGGCCCGCCCGCCACCAGGTCGATCTCGCCGGGGCGCTTGCCCGTCGCTTCCAGCACATCGTCGGCGCTCAGGCCACGGATATCGGCTTCCACGATATGCGCGGCGTTCAGATAGGGCGCGTCTCCCACCGCCGGCAGCAGCCGCCGCCGCAGCCGGACGGATTCGGCGAGCTTCATCTGTCGATAGCAACGCTGGCCCGTGACCTGCGCATTATACCATTGTTCGAACGCATCGGGTTCAAGGCCCCGCAACACCCGATTCGCGCGCAGCGTTTCACAGGCATGGGGTTCGATATCGGTCGCGAACACCGTCTCGAATCCGGCCTGTTCCAGACCGAGATCGAGGCCGCCGGCACCGGTAAACAGAGATACCAGCGATGGCGCCATCCTCGCGCTGCTCCCAAGCGGGGGCCGCGTGTTTACGGCCCGATCCGATCCGTCTGACAGAATGGCCCGGGCCGCGCCAGCCCCGGCATGACCCGCTCGTCGTCCCTCCCCTTCCCCTCACTCCCCACCCCTGCTATCGGCCCCCACGAATCTTCGCATTCGCAGCACCGGCGCGTCCCGTGCGGCTCCGGCCGCAAATCCCCACGCCGCTCCGGCGCCATCAAGGACAGGGAAAGGGACCCGCAGCAATGACAGCCATCGGCCAGGACAGCCTCGGAACGCGCGACACGCTCGACGTGGGCGGCAAGCAATACGCCTATTACAGCCTCGCCAGGGCCGCGGCGAAGCTCGGCGACGTCAGCCGCCTGCCCTTCTCGATGAAGGTGCTGCTCGAAAACATGCTGCGCTTCGAGGACGGCGTCACCGTCACCCCGGCCGATGCCCAGGCGATCGTCGACTGGCAGGCGAACCCCGTCGCGCCGGAGCGTGAGATCCAGTACCGCCCCGCCCGCGTGCTGATGCAGGACTTCACCGGCGTCCCCTGCGTCGTCGATCTCGCCGCGATGCGCGACGCGATGAACGCGCTCGGCGCCGATGCGTCGAAGATCAACCCGCAGGTCCCCGTCCACCTCGTCATCGATCACTCGGTGATGGTCGACGAATTCGGCACGCCCCAGGCGTTCGAGGACAATGTCGAGCTCGAATATCAGCGCAACATGGAACGGTACGATTTCCTCAAATGGGGCAGCAAGAGCCTCGACAATTTCAAGGTCGTCCCCCCCGGCACCGGCATCTGCCACCAGGTCAATCTCGAGAATATCGCGCAGGCGGTGTGGTCCTCGCCCGACGCCAGCGGCACCCCCGTCGCCTATCCCGACACCTGCGTCGGCACCGACAGCCACACCACGATGATCAACGGCCTGGGCGTGCTGGGCTGGGGCGTCGGCGGGATCGAGGCGGAGGCGGCGATGCTCGGCCAGCCGGTCTCGATGCTGATCCCAGAAGTGATCGGCTTCAAGTTCACCGGCGAGCTGCAGGAAGGCATCACCGCCACCGACCTGGTGCTCACCTGCACCCAGCTGCTGCGCGCCAAGGGCGTGGTCGGGCGGTTCGTCGAATATTTCGGCCCCGGCCTGGCTTCGCTCAGCCTCGCCGATCGCGCGACGCTCGCCAACATGGCGCCCGAATATGGCGCGACCTGCGGCTTCTTCGGCATCGACGACAAGACGCTCGATTACATGCGCCTCACCGGCCGCAGCGACGAGAATGTCGCGCTGGTCGAGGCCTATGCCAAGGCGCAGGGCTTCTGGCTCGATCCGCATGCCGAGCCGGTGTTCACCGACGTGCTCGAACTCGATCTCGCCACCGTCCAGCCCAGCCTCGCCGGCCCCAAGCGCCCGCAGGACAAGGTGCTGCTCGCCTCGGTCGACGACGTGTTCAACAACGACCTCACCAAGGTCTATCACAAGGACCATGCCGTCCGCGTCCCGGTCGAGAATCGCGACCACGATATCGGCGACGGCGACGTGGTGATCGCCGCGATCACCAGCTGCACCAACACGTCGAACCCCGGCGTGCTCATCGCCGCCGGTCTCGTCGCCAAGAAGGCGGTGGAAAAGGGCCTGAAACCAAAGCCTTGGGTCAAGACCAGCCTCGCCCCCGGATCGCAGGTGGTGACCGATTATCTGGAGAAGGCGGGCCTGCAATCCTATCTCGACCAGGTCGGCTTCAACCTCGTCGGCTATGGCTGCACCACCTGCATCGGCAACAGCGGCCCGCTCGCCCAGCCGATCTCGGACGCGATCAACGCCAACGACATCGTCGCCGCCTCGGTCCTCTCCGGCAACCGCAATTTCGAAGGCCGCGTGTCGCCCGACGTGCGCGCCAACTTCCTCGCCAGCCCGCCGCTGGTCGTCGCCTATGCGCTCAAGGGCACGGTGACCGAGGATTTCGTGACCACCCCGATCGGCGAAGGCACTGACGGCCCCGTCTATTTGAAGGACATCTGGCCTTCGACCGCGGAAGTCCAGTCGGTGATGGACGGCGCGCTCACGCGCGACATGTTCGTCTCGCGATATTCGACCGTTTTTTCCGGCGATGCCCGCTGGCAGGCCATCGACGTCCTCGGATCCGACACCTACGGCTGGCGCGCGGGCTCGACCTATGTCGCCAATCCGCCCTATTTCGAAGGGCTTACGATGACCCCGGCGCCGATCGCCGACATCATCGAGGCGAGGCCGCTGGCGATCTTCGGCGATTCGATCACCACCGACCACATCTCGCCCGCCGGCTCGATCAAGGCGACCTCACCGGCTGGAAAATGGCTGCAGGAACATCAGGTCAGCCAGCGCGACTTCAACAGCTACGGCGCACGTCGCGGCCATCACGAGGTGAT
Source organism: uncultured Stakelama sp. (assembly GCA_964413495.1). Lineage (GTDB taxonomy): Bacteria > Pseudomonadota > Alphaproteobacteria > Sphingomonadales > Sphingomonadaceae > Sphingomonas. The sequence goes on from CAYPRW010000016.1 coordinate 58,512, forward strand.
GATGCGCGGCACCTTCGCCAACATCCGCATCAAGAACCTGATGCTCGACGGCGTCGAGGGCGGCATGACCAGCTATGACGGCGAGGTCATGCCGATCTACGACGCGGCGATGCGCCACAAGGCCGACGGCACCCCGCTGGTCGTGCTCGGCGGCAAGGAATATGGCACCGGCTCGTCGCGCGACTGGGCGGCAAAGGGCACCAACCTGCTCGGCGTCCGCGCCGTGATCGTCGAAAGCTTCGAACGCATCCACCGCAGCAACCTGGTCGGCATGGGCGTCCTGCCCTTGCAGTTCGCAGAAGGAACCGACCGCAACACCCTGAATCTAAAGGGCGATGAAACCTTCACCATCACCGGCGTGTCGCAGCTGCGCCCGCGCCAGGATGTCGAGGTCAAGCTGGTCCGCGCCGACGGCACGACCGAAACGTTCCTCACCCGCTGCCGCATCGATACCGTCAACGAGCTGGAATATTTCCTCAACGGCGGCATCCTGCAGTACGTGCTGCGGAATCTGGCCAAATCATGATCTGCGCGCTGGCGCTTCCGGTTCTGGCGGCGGGGCTGTGCCTCGACGCCGAACCGGGGGCGCCATGGGTGCGGTTCCAGCGGCCGGGCCAGAACCCGATCTATGTCGATCCGACCAGCCTGCGCGACGAGGGTGGTGAGAAGGTGATCCGCCTGCTCGATACGTCGGAAGGTCCGTCCACCAGCGATATCTGGATCGACGTGTCGTTCGCCTGCGCCGCGAAACGCGCATGGATGATCCGCCTCACCGAAGTGGTGGACGGCAAGCCCGGCAAGGTCATGGAAATCCCGCCCGCCGAACGAAAGCCGATGAAGCTGGACGACCCGCTCAGCCGCCGGCTGTGGCGCTTCGTCTGCGAGGGCAGGAAGCTGTGAAGCGCGCGACCCTCGCGCTGCTGGCCGCATCGCTGCTCACCGCTCCCGCCGCCGCCGAACGCTGGCGGCAGATGCCCGGCGCGCCCAACGCGACGCTGTCGATCGACATGGACAGCATCAAGCGCGAGGGGCCCTGGCGCGTCTTCCGCACGCGCACCACCGCGTCCGGCCTCGACGGACAAGTGATCGGCATGGTCGCGATGGACTGCAAGGCGGGCATCACCGAACTTCGTTCACAACGCGCGTTCGCCGGCGGCAAGCTGATGCGCGAGCGCGTCTTCCCGACCCGACAGCGTCCGCGCCAGAAGCTGGCGAACCCCGCGCGCGACCCCGCATTCCGGGTGGTCTGCGCGCGCTGACCGCTCAGGCCGGCTGCGCCATCAGCGCATCGTCCTTCGCATTCGCCCGCACCGCCGCCTCGCGCGACGTCACCCGTTCGACGAACGCCGCGAACACATCGCGCTTCGGGATCGATCCGAACTGCAAGCCCCAGGAGAGATGCGCGCCGACATACAGGTCCGCCGCGGTGAAATGATCCGCCGCCAGCCAACCCTCGCCCGCGCCGGTCACCAGGCCCTCCAGCGTATCGATGGTGCGGTCATAGCTCCCAAAACCCAGCATACCCTGCTTCTGCGGATCGCTGATCTCCCAGCCCATCGCGCGGCTGGTCACCGCCTGCTCCAGCGGCCCGGCCGCAAAGAACAACGCGCGATAATAGGCGCCGCGCCGATCGACCGGCGGCGCCAGCCCCGCATCGGGAAACGCATCGGCCAGATAGGCGCAGATCGCGGCGCATTCGGTCACCACCACGCCGTCATGGACGATCGCCGGCACCTTGCCCATCGGATTGACCGCCCGGAACGCATCGCCCTTGGCCTGGAAATCGACCACCACCGCTTCATAATCGGCGCCGGTTTCCTCGATCATCCAGCGCGCGATCCGCCCACGCGACATCGGGTTGGTGTACAGCGTCAACGCCATCGCCCTGCTCCTTCACAGCTTCGCCGACAACAGCGCCAGCAAACGCCCCCATGCCCGCTCCGCCTGCACCTGATCGAAAGCCGGCGCATCGGGCGGACACCAGCCATGGTTGGCGGGATAGACCTCGATCTCGGCGGACAGCTTGGCCTCAGCGAACGCGGCGCGCACCAGTTCCTTCTCGCCCGGATTGCGCTGATCGTCATTCTGCGCGACCGCGAACAGATAGCCCGCCTTCATCTTCGGCACCAGCAGGTGCGGACTGTCCGGCTTGTCCGTCCCGATCCCGCCGCCATGGAAGGACGCACCGGCCTTCACCCGCGACGGCACCGCCGCCGCCGTGCGCATCGTGAAGGGGCCACCCATGCAATAGCCGGTGGTGCCGACGCCGCGCTTCGTATCGACCGCCTTCTGCTTGTCGAGCCAGGCGATGCTCGCCACCGCATCGCGCGTCACCGCGTCCGGCGTCAGCAGCGCACGCCACGGCCCGATCTTCTCACGCACCGACGCGGTGCCGAACCCCTCGCCGGGCTTCAGGAACTGCCCCTGCACCGACCGGTAGAAGGGATTGAGCGTCAGCACCGCATAGCCCGATTGCGCCAGCCGGTCGGCCATCTGCCGCATCGCGGGACGCAGTCCCAGGATATCCGGCCACACCAGCACGGCCGGATGCCGGCCGGTCGCGGGCGCGACGAAATAGCCGTCGGCGGTCCCGTCCGGCGTCGCGAAGCTGACGTCGCGCCCGCTCACGGGCTTGGCATCGGCAGGCGCCGGCACCAGCGCGGCGACCACCGCGGCGCCCGCGACGGTTCCGAAATCGCGGCGGGAAAGCTTGGCATTATCGGCGTCGGTCAGGTCATCGCACATGGCGTCGCGCTCCAGAATCGTCCCCCGACCGCGAGCCTAACCCAGACGCGCGCGCGCGGCCAGCATCCGCGCAAACGCAAACAGCGCGGCAGATCCGAAGATCCGCCGCGCCGTCAGCTTACGTGGCGATCAACGCCCGCGTTCAGCTCTTGAACGGATTCTCGAAGCCCAGCTCCGCGCCGGCCGCATCCACCTCGCGCGAAGCCGCATCACGCTCGGCGCGCAGCTGCTCGATCAACGCCTCGCGGTCGCCCTCCAGCCGCGTGTCGACCGGCGCTTCCAGGCCGGCCGCCTTCGCCGCCTTGGCCACCGCCGCGTCCAGCTCGCGCTGGCTGGTCAGGCCCAGCGTCACCGGGTCCTTGGGCACGATATTGGCGATGTTCCAATGGCTGCGATCGCGGATCGCGGCGATGGTGTTGCGCGTGGTGCCGATCAGCTTGCCGATCGCGCCGTCCGAAATCTCGGGATGGTTGCGGATGATCCAGGCGATGCCGTCCGGCTTGTCCTGGCGCTTGCTCACCGGGGTATAGCGCGGCCCCTTGGTGCGGCGCACCTGTTCGGGGCCCTTGCTCATCTTCAGGCGATAGTCGGGATCGGCCTGGCCCTTCTCGATCTCGTCCATCGTCAGCTCGTGCGCGCGCACGGGATCGCGGCCGGTCAGCTTGGTCGCGGCGGTATCGTCGGCGATCGCCTGCACCTCAAGGATGTGCAGGCCACAGAATTCGGCGATCTGCTCGAACGAGAGCGCGGTATTGTCGACCAGCCAGGAAGCGGTCGCATGCGGCATGAGCGGCTGGGCCACGTCATCTTCTCCAGAAACAACAAGGGCCGCCCTCACCGGGCGGCCACGACCCAGCCGATCTAGGCGCGTGCGCCGCCAGAGGCAAGCGCGAAGCGGCAAAAAGCCATGTGGATGGTAGCGGAGGAGGGACTTGAACCCCCGACCCCAGGATTATGATTCCCGTGCTCTAACCAACTGAGCTACTCCGCCATCCAAGCGGGCCCTTTGCGGGCGAGAGCGGCGCACATAAGTGGCGTTCCGCAAGCGGTCAAGCGAACATGTGGCGCGAGATCGGCGCCCATGGCCCGCCGCGATATGCCCATGCGGCCAGCCCGGCAACCTCCACCTCGCGCGCGCGAAACGCCTTGGCCAGCGCGTTCAGCAACAGCTTCGCCATCGCCGGCGCGACCTTGTTCTGGATCGTCACATGCGGCCGCCACCCGCCCGCATCCTGCGGCGTCAGCAGGCCGGCGAACGCATCGACCAGCTCGCGCCGGATCGCGCTCAATCCCGGCGATTCGATCCGCACCGCCACGCCGCGCCCCAGCGACATCAGCCCCGTCGCCCTGGCCGCCGGCGCGCGCAGCCCGCGCGTCGCGTCGTTCAGCCGGCGCTTCAATTCATCCTCCACCGACGGCGGCAGGTGGTGGAACAGCGTCAGATGGGCGGCCAGCACGTTGCGATCGGGCGGATAATGTTCGCGCCGCAATGCGTCGAACAGCGCCTGATCCGCCCGTCCCAACAGCGCGGTGACGATGATCGGTGCGCTCACTTCGTTAAGCGGCACCGGCCCGCTCCCCACGGGGTCCCCGCAAAGTAACATTTTGCGGGGCTACCCGCACCCGGCCGCCCAACGCCAGTATCCTATGGGTGGCCGGGTGGGGAAGCGGGCGGAGCAGCCAGGCTCCAGCGATCGAAGATCGCTGGAAGCTGCGGAGGGCGGTGCCGTATCGGCGAAGCCGATCAAACAACCGCTTCAAATCTCGACCTGGCTGCCCAGTTCGACCACGCGGTTGGTGGGCAGGCGAAAGAATTCCATCGCGCTTTCCGCGTTGCGCAGCATCCACGCGAACAGCTTTTCGCGCCAGATGTGCATGCCCGGCCGGTCCGACGCCAGCAGCGTCTGGCGCGACAGGAAGAAGCTGGTGTCCATCATGCTGAACGCGCCCCCGCACGCCGCGTCGCACGCCCCGGCCTCTTTCAGCGCGGCGGGCACATCGGCCTCCTGCATGAAGCCGTAATACATCAGCATGCGGTGGAACCCCTGCCCCAGATCGTCGAGCTTCACCCGCTTGTCGTCGGCGACATAGGGCACGTCGGCGATCTTCACCGTCAGCAGGATCACCCGCTCGTGCAGCACCTTGTTGTGCTTGAGGTTGTGCAGCAGCGCATGCGGCACGCCGTCGGGGGTCGATGTCATGAACACCGCCGTCCCCGGCACGCGCGTCGCCGAACTGGCGGCGGACTGGATGAACACCTTGATCGGCATCGCCCCTTCGCGCATCCGCTCGACCATCAGCCGGCGCCCCTTGGCCCAGGTGGTCAGCAGCGTGAAGATGATGACCCCGGCGAACAGCGGGAACCAGCCGCCATCGGGCACCTTGGTCAGGTTCGCGGCGAAATAGGCAAGATCGATCAGGAAGAAGATGCCGAGCAGCGGGATCGCATAGCGTTTCTTCCACTTCCACAGGCTGAACAGCACCACCGCCAGCAGGCAATTGTCGATCAGCATCGCGCCCGTCACCGCGATGCCATAGGCGGCGGTCAGGTTGGACGAGGTCTGGAAGGTCAGCACCAGCAGGATGATCGCCACCATCAGCGCCCAGTTGATCAGCGGGATATAGATCTGCCCGGCGGTCGACGCGCTGGTGTGCGAAATGCGCAGCCGCGGGATGAAGCCCAGCTGGATGCCCTGCTGGGTCACCGAAAAGGCGCCGGTAATGACCGCCTGCGACGCGATGAACGCGGCCATCGTGGCCAGGCCGACCAGCGGCAGCTGCAGCCATTCGGGCGCGAGCATATAGAACGGGCTTTCCAGCGCGCCCGGATCGCGCATCAGCAGCGCGCCCTGCCCTATATAGTTCAGCATCAGCGCCGGCAGCACGAACCACAGCCACGACACGCGGATCGGCTTGCGCCCGAAATGCCCCATATCGGCATAGAGCGCCTCGGCCCCGGTCACCGCCAGCACGATCGATCCCAGCGCCAGGAACGCCGCGATGCTGTCGCTCATGAAAAAGCGCGCGGCATAGACCGGCGACAGCGCCCACAAGACGCCCGGCGTCTGCACCGCGCTCAACACGCCCAGCACCGCGATCGTCGCGAAATAGGTCAGCATGATCGGGCCGAACAACGCCCCCACCCGCTCCGTCCCGGTACGCTGGATCGAGAACAGGAAGACCAGCAGCGTGACCGAGATCGGCAGCACCCATCCGGCAAAGCCCGGCGCCGCGACCGCGATCCCCTCCACCGCCGACAGCACCGACACCGCCGGGGTAATCATCGAATCGCCATAGAAAAGCGAGGTCGCGAACACGCCCAGCAGCACGATGCCGGCGGTCCATCGTTTCTGCCCGCTGGCGCTGTTGATCAGCGCCAGCAGCGCCAGGCTGCCGCCCTCCCCCTTGTTGTCGGCGCGCATGATGATCGTGACATATTTGATCGTCACGATCAGCAGCATCGACCAGAACATCAGGCTGATGACGCCCAGGATGTGCGGCGCGTCGAGCGGCAGGCGGTATTCGGGGTGGTGCGTCGCGCTGAACGTCTCGCGGAACGCATAGAGCGGACTGGTGCCGATATCGCCGAACACGATCCCGATCGCGCCGACCACCAGCTTCGCGATGGCGGTGTCGCGGCCATGCGGATGATGCGGGTCGGGCGCCGGCTCGGCGCTTGCCTGGGCCTCGCTCACGGGCGGTATTCGCGAACCGTGGCGAGCAATGCAGTGGTCATGCTGACCGGCTACCTGTCCGTTGAAACGGTCGCGCCGTTAGCACGCGCAGCATGGCCCCGCAATAAGCGGCGATGCGGCGCGTCAGGCGCGCGGCTTGAACAGCGCGTCGGCCTCGCTGCGGGTGGCCACCGATCGCAACACGAAGCTTGAGCTGATCTTCACCACGCCGGGCAGCCGCCCCATCTCCTCGCGATGCAGCCGCCCGTAATCGTCGAGGTCGCGGCACAGCACCTTCAGCCGATAGTCATGAGTGCCGGAAACCAGCGCGCATTCGACGATGCCGTCGATCTGCGCGACCGCGGCCTCGAACCGCGCCAGATCCTCGCCCGCTTCGGTGCCGAGCGTGATGTCGACCATCGCGGTGACGCTGAACCCCAGCAGCCGCAGGCCAAGCCGCGCGCCATAGCCCTGGATATGCCCCGACGCCTCCAGCGCCTGGATGCGGCGCGTGCAGGCCGATTGCGACAGGCCGACGCTGGCCGCGACCTGGCTCACCGGCGCGCGCCCGTCGGCCGACAGGCATTTCAGGATGGCGGCGTCGATTCGATCCATGGTGCATGATTATCCCATGAAATGCGGAAAAACACGATATTCATGCTGATTTTTCGATTCATCCGCATGACTTTGCAGGGATTTCTTCGCCGCGCTTGATTATATCAGATGTAACCGGATTGGAGCGACAGGATGCGCGTCGGCGTGCCCAGGGAAATCAAGAACCACGAATATCGCGTCGGGTTGACGCCGCCGCTGGTCGCCGAGCTGACCGCGGCGGGGCATGAGGTGATCGTCGAGACCGGGGCCGGCCTCGGCATCGATTTCGACGATGCCGATTACGCCGCCGCCGGCGCGCGCATCGCCGCCACCGCCGCCGAGCTGTTCGCGCAGGCCGAGCTGATCGTGAAGGTCAAGGAGCCGCAGCCGCGGGAAGTGGCGATGCTGGAACCGCGCCACACATTGTTCACCTATCTCCATCTCGCCCCCGATCCCGGACAGGCCCGGGGCCTGATCGCGTCGGGCGCCACCTGCATCGCCTATGAAACCGTCACCGCCGCCGACCGCTCGCTCCCGCTGCTCAAGCCGATGAGCGAGGTCGCCGGACGCATGTCGGTGCAGGTCGGCGCGCATTATCTGGAAAAGGAACAGGGCGGGCGCGGCGTGCTGCTGGGCGGCGTGCCCGGCGTCGCCCCGGCGCGGGTGGCGATCCTGGGCGGCGGCGTCGCGGGTCTCAACGCCGCGCAGATGGCGACGGGGCTGCGCGCCGACGTCACCCTCTATGACATCGACAATGGCCGCCTCGCCCAGCTCGACATGCATTTCGGCGGCCGGATCAAGACCGCCCATGCCAGCCGGGCGGCGATCGCCGCGGCGGTGCGGAACGCGCATCTGGTGATCGGCGCGGTGCTGGTTCCCGGCGCGGCGGCCCCCAAATTGGTGACGCGCGAGATGCTGGGGACGATGAAGCGCGGCAGCGTGCTGGTCGATATCGCGATCGACCAGGGCGGCTGTTTCGAAACCAGCCACGCCACCACCCATGACGACCCGGTCTATGAGGTCGACGGCGTGATCCATTATTGCGTCGCCAACATGCCGGGCGCGGTCGCGCGCACCAGCACCTTTGCGCTCAACAACGCGACGCGGCCGTTCGTGATGAAGCTCGCCGATCTGGGCGCGCAGCGGGCGATGGCGGCCGATCCGCATCTGGCCGCCGGCCTCAACGTCTTTTCCGGCAGGATCACGCATCGCGCCGTGGCAGAGGCGCTCGATCTTCCCTTTCAGGCCTGGACGGCCTGAATCCCGTCCGCCGTCTTCGACGCCCCCCGCCGGAGGCGGCGGACTCCCTGTTTCGCTTGCACTTTTCCACCTCCACCGCTAAGGGGCGCGCCATCCGGCGAGCGGGTGCTCGCGGAGGACGGCGCACCGACACGCCGCTTGCGCGCCATTTCGCTTTCGGCAAAGCGTCAGCCGCCTCCAATCGCGCCCGTCCGTCGGATGCCGTGACCGGCATTCGGCCGCCACGGCGTTTCGGCCTTCAAGACCGCTGGATCCAACCAGCCGGCCGGAAAACGTAAGTCAGGACTGAACTCTTTATGGCCACTTCGGCAAACCCCACGCGCGACGATTTCGCCGCGCTGCTCGACCAGACCCTGGGTCAGGCGGACGGCTTTGAAGGCCGCGTCGTCATCGGCACCGTCACCGCGATCGAAAACGACCTCGCCGTCATCGACGTGGGCTTGAAGTCGGAAGGCCGCGTGCCGCTCCGCGAATTCGCAGCGCCCGGCCAGAAGGCCGATTTGAAGGTCGGCGACGAGGTCGAGGTCTATGTCGACCGGGTCGAGAACGCCAATGGCGAAGCGATGCTCAGCCGCGACCGCGCCCGCCGCGAAGCCGCGTGGGACAAGCTCGAACTCGAATTCAGCCAGGGCAACCGCGTCGAGGGCGTGATCTTCGGCCGCGTCAAGGGCGGCTTCACCGTCGATCTTTCGGGCGCCGTGGCCTTCCTCCCCGGCAGCCAGGTCGATATCCGGCCGGTGCGCGATGTGCAGCCGCTGATGGACCTGCCCCAGCCGTTCCAGATCCTCAAGATGGACCGCAAGCGCGGCAACATCGTCGTCTCGCGCCGCGCCGTCCTCGAAGAGAACCGCGCCGAGCAGCGTTCGGGCCTGATCCAGAGCCTGGCCGAGGGTCAGGTGATCGACGGCGTCGTCAAGAACATCACCGATTACGGCGCGTTCGTGGACCTGGGCGGCATCGACGGCCTGCTGCACGTCACCGACCTCTCCTACAAGCGCGTCAACCACCCGTCCGAGGTGCTGAACATCGGCGACACGGTGAAGGTGCAGATCATCCGCATCAACCGCGACACGCAGCGCATCTCGCTCGGCATGAAGCAGCTCGAGAGCGATCCGTGGGATGGCGCGGGCAGCAAGTATCCGGTCGGCGCCAAGCTGTCGGGCCGCGTCACCAACATCACCGAATATGGCGCGTTCGTCGAGCTGGAGCCGGGCATCGAGGGCCTGGTCCATGTCAGCGAGATGAGCTGGACCAAGAAGAACGTCCATCCGGGCAAGATCGTCTCGACCAGCCAGGAAGTCGATGTCGTGGTGCTCGAGGTCGATGGCGACAAGCGCCGCATCAGCCTCGGCCTCAAGCAGGCCCAGCAGAACCCGTGGGAGGCCTTCGCGTCGGCCCATCCGGTCGGCACCGAGGTCGAGGGCGAGGTCAAGAACGCGACCGAATTCGGCCTGTTCATCGGCCTGGACGGCGATGTGGACGGCATGGTCCACATGTCAGACATCGCCTGGGGCATCTCAGGTGAGGACGCGCTCAACCTGCACCGCAAGGGTGAGGTGGTGAAGGCCGTGGTGCTCGCGATCGAGCCGGACAAGGAGCGCATCTCGCTCGGCATGAAGCAGCTCGAGCGCGGCGGCGTGCCGAGCCCGGCGGCCGCCGGCGGCGCGAGCACGCGCGTCAACAAGAACGAGGTCGTCACGGTCACCGTGCTGGAAGTGCGCGACGCGGGCCTCGAAGTGCAGGTCGGCGACGATGGCGCGACCGGCTTCATCAAGCGCACCGACCTCGGCCGCGACCGCGACGAGCAGCGTCCCGAGCGGTTCCAGGTCGGCCAGAAGTTCGACGCGATGGTCACCGGCCTCGATCGTTCGAAGAAGCCGACCTTCTCGGTCAAGGCGATGCAGATCGCCGAAGAGAAGCAGGCGGTGGCGCAGTACGGCTCGTCCGATTCGGGCGCGTCGCTGGGCGACATCCTGGGCGAGGCGCTCAAGGCCCGCGAAGAAAAGAAGTGATTGCGCGCGGGGCGGGCCGATCGCCGGCCCGCCCCGCCAATCTTTTCAAAGATTTCGTCCCGATGTGGCAAAAGCTTTGTCGTGACAGCAAGATTCGATTGATGCAGGTAAGGAATCAGGCGTAAACGCGCCCTCATAAGGTGGCTGCGGGGGCAATGCGGCCGACTCCGGCGCTACGGGCCGGTCATTTGGGGACCCGGGATGATCCGTTCGGAACTCGTGACGATGCTGGCCGGTGAAAACCCGGATCTTTCGGCGGCCGAGATCGAATCGATCGTCGACACCTTCTTCGACGAGATCACCTCGCGCCTGATCGCGGACGGCCGCGTCGAGCTGCGCGGTTTCGGCGCCTTTTCCACCCGCGCCCGCGACGCGCGCACCGGCCGCAACCCGCGCACCGGCGAGGCGGTCGATGTCCAGGCAAAGCGCGTGCCCTATTTCAAGCCCGGCAAGGAAATGCGCGCGCGGTTGAACGTATAGGCCGCGCCGGGGCTTGTGCGCCCCGCGCTTACCCCCTAACCGCACCCAGCGTCGGGGAGTGGCGCAGTCTGGTAGCGCGCCTGCTTTGGGAGCAGGATGTCGCAGGTTCGAATCCTGTCTCCCCGACCATCAGACGAGATTATGGCGCAAACGCATCAAGCCGATAGACTGCGGGTTAGACCAAGCGCGGCGAGAGAACTTCGTCATTCTCTAGGTGCTCAATGTAGCATTCGAGGTTGCCAGAAATTTTCTCAAGAATGCGCGGGAGATAGGGCACTAGCCCATCGAAAGTCTCGGCATCCACCGAAGGCCCTCCGTGGTAAAACCGGCAGTGCTCCAGAACGTCGTTCCGCTCGTCTTCTGGAAGTTGAAGGAACGGATCACGATCGCTGTAGTCGTGAAGATTCGAGAGATGGATGAATGCACAGCCGAACTTATAGACCGAGCGGGTCCACCCTTGGAGGCTGTGCGCCAGATCGACCATCTCTCTGTCGGTGACTTTTGCTCGTGACGCCGATTGCGTCCACATTTTACCACTAACCGAAGCGTCGATCAGAAGCTCCTGACGGGTTAAATCCTGCGTGAGCAAGTATATCACACGAACCATCGAATCTGACGTGTTCCCCTTTTCTCCTCCACTCATAAGTAGAGTCCGGGGTTGCCAGGG
>CAYPRW010000017.1:0-69013 GCA_964413495.1 uncultured Stakelama sp.
TTCGTCGCCCTCGCATCAATCAAACTCTGGATACCCTTTGTCCACGACGCCTAATTCGAGGCTCCATACAATCGCTTGGCATATAAGCAATAATATAACGATGGTTTGCATCACCAGCCGTTAATTTTCGTGAACCGATAGGTGCGTCAAGCGCTCCTTCGAACATTTCAACGCCGCCCACACCGCCCTGAATACTTTGAAAGGTTACGAGTGGAATACATGCTGCTTCAACGCCAACAGGAGGCGATAGCGGGGTAGGCGTCCGGACGTTGCGTGTGACTTCAGGAAACTCGGCAATTAACTTTGCTAACGTCCGTGCCGACAATGTGTACTTGACTGTTGGCGTGGGATATATGCGCGTAAGAGTAGACGGTGACAGGCCGACACGACGCGCAACTTGGCTTGCTGTAAGGCCCGTGCGATTAATGATCTGAGCGATCAATTGCTGCGCTTCGTACTGCGTCTCATCAACGTCGGCAGGAACCGATTTCATCATACAAGCTGCTTAGGTCCAGCAGGCGGCTTTGTCTTGCATTTTATGTGGTAAATCCTGCGGTTTTCAACCAGCAAGGCTGATGAACCACCAGAATGGCGATGGAGGGATCGCATTAGGGAAGCAGACCTCGACCACTGCATGACGGCGGAAGCACGCTTGTCATCATTCTCAGCCCGCAGCCGACGGACCTAACGCAAAGCTGAAGGTCGCGACGGCAATTGCCGCCGCGACCAGCAAGTCCCTACGCTGCTTCGTGCTCCAACCAGGGCGCCAATATGGATGCGGCCTGCTGACCCGCCCGGAAGCGCTCACAAAGCCACTTCTGCCGCCGCGCCTCGAGCGCGGCGATATAGCGACGCCCGGGTGCTTCCTCGATCACCCGTCGCAGCAGTCGATCCTCGACAACGCCGATATCGGTGCGGCCATCGTGCAGCTGGCGCCAACGGGCGAGCAACAAACTGGTTGTGATGACGTCTCCTTCACAGATTTCACGGACGAGATCCCACTGACCTTCCCCGATTAGCCGCGTCACGGTCCAGGCAGGCGCCGTCATTTTCGCTGGAATGTCGAGGCTCGCGGCATATTCGGAAATATGGACCGGTTTCATCTTGAACCCGCCGGTCAAGACCCGCATCAGGTCGAGGTGGTGGTTGCGGCCATCGCCGCCCATCGACATCCAGCGCAGGCGCTCCGGCAGCGTCAAGCCGTGCCGCTGCAGCGCGTTGAGCAGGATAGGGAAGTCGTTCATTGCGCCGCCCCATGTGACCAGTTCAGCATTCGGCGGTGCGGCGGCAAACATTTCAAGCAGCCCCAGCAGAACCTGGCGCTCGTCGCGCTCGGGCGCGCTGAACGTCTGGAACTGGGCCAGGTCCAGATTGCCCTCGGAATGTTCGATCAGCAACATCGCGGCCGCGGTGGTGACGGTCTGAAAAGGCCAGCGAGGCGTTTTCAAAGGATCGGCGTCCCGGCTATAATCACGTCGGCTCTTGCTGTCGTCGCGCTCCGGTACCCAACGTTCCATCTCCTGATAACGGCGATGCCCGCTGTGATCGAGCACAGCAGATTCGATGTCGAACACGATATATGCGCGCGGACGGCGCGGTTCAGGCTTTGGTGTGAATGTAAGTGCGTGAGTCATTGGATGGTCCCCGATCAGAGAAGAACTGAGAATCGGCGGGCCAGGTGGCGCTGGCCCGCCGATCTTTTCAGCCGAAGCGAACGATGATGTCGGTCGGCGCTTCCGGCTCGATCGAAGCGCCCGGTTTCACCAAGCGGTTGCTCTCGTGCAGCTCGCTGCCCAAGTTTGCCGCTGTGGCCTTGATGCGCTTCATGGCCAGCTTGCGGCCCTTGCCGATGTCGGTCGGCTTCCCTGTTACACGCACGAGCGACCCGCGCTGGTCGATGGCGAAGAACTCGTCGCTCCGGGTGCTGACCAGGATAAGGGGCGCGTCATCGTTGGCTGCGAACGGGACGAGCCTTTCAACGATATCCACGCTGTGCATTGTGCGATACGCGACCGTGAAGCCGGTCGGATCCTTTGCCTTGGCGCTCGCCCAACCCGAGTGAATGATGTCCTTACCCAGCATCTGCGCAATGCGAGCGATTTCCATGGCGTTTTCGACGTCCATCGTCCGGCCGGAACAGAAACCGATGCAGTCGTTGGCTGGCTTGTGCGACGGCCAGCCCATTTCGAGGCGGGTTGCGAACGTCATGTTCTGGCGGTGAATTTCCATTTCCATCTGTCATTCCTCTTAGGTGACGGCTTGCAGGCCGGAGCTTTTTCCGTTTCTCACGGCGCCCGTTTCTTCCATTTCCAATCTGATCAGTTGATCGCGCGCGGCGCGTGTCGTGCCGACACGGCGACCACCGTCTCGATCGCGCGACGAAGCCGCCGGACCGAACGCGTGTTTCGAAATAACCGCAGCAACATGGTCTCTGCAGCCGCCTCAAGCCGAGGCAGCGCGGCTGGCGGCAGACCGGCATCACGGGCCACATCGCGCCACAGCGTGGCCAGGATCATCTCGGCATGATCCGGTCCGGGGCCAGTCACTTCGACGATGTCCAGTCGTGACAGTAATGGCGCGGGCAGGCCGTCGATGCAGTTCGCTGTCAGCACCCAGTTGATGTGGCTGAGGTCAATTTCAGCGGCGAGGCATCCGTCGAAATAGCGGGCTGCCATCGACCGTTCGAGCATGCCGAGCAGAGTCGCGACCGGATCGCCGTTGCTGCCCGTGCACGCCTTCTCGACCTCGTCGATGATGACGACTGGGTTGGCGGTAGCGGTACGGAGCATCACCATCGCCGGGAAGCAGGGCTGCTGGTGGCGGAATCCGCGCGGGTTTCCCGCCAATTCAGCGCTGCTGTGGACACCTGCGAATGAAAGTACCGCGTCGCCGCAGCCGGATAGCGCACCCAACCTCCGCGCCAGATGGGTCTTGCCGGAACCGGCTGGTCCGACGAGTAGCATCGGCCGCAGCGATAGCCACGGGCGGCCCGTCCACATGCTCATCGCCGCCTGGTCCGCGATCCGGTCGATCGCTGCAGCCATCCACGGCGCTTCCGCGCGCAGGGCGGCAGCGATCAGCGGCTCACCGCCGGTTCGCGCCGGTGTCAGCACCGGGGCGCCGAGCAGCGGCGTCAGCGTGGTCAGGGATTCATAGAGCGCCACGACCGAGGCTACGAACTCGTTGGTTTCGTTGCCGTCGGTGGGGATCGACCGGCATGGACGAACATAGGGCTTGCCATGGATAGCGTGGATCACAGCTTCACCTGCGCATCCGGCGTCGCCAGCCAGGTTTCGGTCTCGGCGATCAGTGCCTCGCTGTCCGGGCGGTTACGCAGCCAGAGCTGCCACGTCGCCTTGACCCTCGCTGCAAGGTGTTCGCGGATTGCGCCGTGGTTGCCCGTGCGGTGGGCTTCTTCCAGGTCGCGGCGCGACATCGCGATGAACGGCAGGCCATGTTCGTGCGCGATGGCGTCAAACGACGTTGCCTTCGTGCCGAACGGTTGTGCCGCATCCTCGACCTCGCGCGTATAAGCGCGCTCGAATTCGCGCAGGAGTTTTATGCCTGCCAGCCCGTCGCCAGCGGTTTCGGCGGCGGCGATCATCGACGGAATGACGATGTCTTCGGCCCGCCAGGGGACCAACCTTGAAGGTTTCGTGGCCAAATCTTCGGCGAGCCATAGGATTGTTTCGGCCGGGTTATCGGTCACGGTGGTGCTGTGCGCTTCGAGCATGAAGCTCCACCCGCCGAAGCGATGGCGAATGGCCAGTGTCGCTGCCCCGACGAGTAGTGTGCGAGCCTGGCGTTGCCCAAGCGCAGGCTGTTTCAACCAGGCGGTGGCGAGGACGGCGGTATCGGTAAAAGACATGGGACTTCCTTCAAATGAAAGCGGCCCGACCATCACGAGGATGGCCGGGCCGGCGGGTTGACGATGGTGGATGCGGTGCCGATCAGGATGCGAAGGCGCGCTCAGCCTCATCGCGCTGAAGTCGCGCCACGACGCGCATGAGGGCGGCGCTGATGTCGGCTTTCATGGCACGCGGACGCGCCCACCACATCAGCTGACAATCAACGAACGGTTGAAGGTGACATAGTTCCAGCGTTGCCTCGATGTGCCGAGCAAGCGCAGCCAATGGCCTGGTCACCAGGGTTTCATCTGCGGCACGGGCCGCCGACCACGCGAAAAAAAGGCACAGTGTGGCGACCGCGTCCTCCATCACATAGCGCCGGATGCGCTCGGTTTCGCCCGCCTCCCACAGTGCGGCGACGTCGCCACCGGCCACATCGGTTTTTACCGGAATGCCGAGTTCGTCGCAGATCGACGCCAGCGACACCTTACGGCCGTGGGACGAATAGAGGTCCGCGAGATCCGCATGATCGCCACCAAAGCGATTTGCAGCGGCATGATCTGCGAGCGCCTTAAGATCCCACAATCGCTGTCGCTGGGCAGCGAGTCGAAGTACAAGGGCATCGAACTGCCGACCGTTGAACGTGGTCACGATCTCCGCTGACGCCATGCGCCGATCCGCTTCCCGGATCATTGCTGCTTCGTCGGTAACGCCCGGGGTCGCGACCAATGCGGCGATGTCGAACGTCCAGTTAGCGCCTTGCAGCCTCGCTTCTGCGAAGCCAATCGCGATGGGCTGGTGCGTCGGCCAGGGCGGGAACGACCCATCCTCGACCGGCGGGGCGATGGTCTCAATGTCATAGGCCAGGACCGATGCGCGCGGGCGCACGTCATCGGCCAGGCGGGGTCTGTCGCGCATGGTTCACCTCATTTCGTTGGAGCGGGTCGCTGCCCGCGGAAGCCGACCGAGCGGAAGCGAGGTTTTTCCTCTCTCCTTGCTCGATCCCTCAAGACGCCGACGAGCGGCTTTTCCATTTACGTCACATGCGAATGGCGATTGCCGGAAGGCTGAGGCCTTCAGATGGTGCACAAGATCGCAGGAGATAGCGGGATTTTAAGTGTTGCCCGTCCAAGGCCATCGCATGACCGAAGAAGACCAGATCATGCTGAAGCGGAATGCAGCCCATATTGGCCCGACACTGCAGAATGCTCGCGCGTTACTTGAGAAGATGGCCCCCGTGCCGCTGTGCGCGGCCTGTCCCGCTGCGCAATGGTACAAATATTCCGACGATCAATTGCACTGCTTCTGCACGCAGTTTCGCGGCGTGATGTATAACCATATACGCGCAGCGATTACCGAATGCGACGGACACGCCGACGCGATCGCCGAATGAGATTCGTGCCCGCAACAAGCGAAGACACCTCAATCGCCCAGCCCTGAACCGGGCATACCGGGAAAGCGCTGCTTAATCCGTAGGGGCCTGACGCCGGGAGTTGTTCCCGGCCTGGCCATCTGTTCGCCGGGTCGCGTCATAGCCGCCTCGTCGAGCCGTTCCGCTTCGTCACCATCCTCCATTGCGCGTTGCCGGGACTGCCGAGCTCGTCGCCAGCCTGCGCCGGGTTCGTCCTGCGGCGCGACTTTCTCCTCGCCATGCGGAGCGGTTCGCTCAGGCCTCGTTGCGGCAGCGCTGGCGAGCGCGTCTTGGACCCTCCGGTCATTACGCCAAGCGAGCACCAAGTCACGAACGTCGGCGGGAGCGGTTTCGGACAATACCCAATGATCCCCGTTCTGACGCAAATCGCCGGGAGCTTCGTGAACATAGCTGCCAAGTCGAGATAGTTCTCCGGCCTGCCGCTGAGCAATCTCTGCGAGCCGCTCCTGTGCCTTGTCTTGCGAAACGTCTTCCTGTGACACGCCGAACCGTGCAAGCAGGTTCGCTTCGACGACGCGGCGATCGTTTGCAGTTGTGACGTAATGCCGTTCCTCGATGATCGCCGCGAACAGGCGTTGCAGCGCCAGGCGTGAGCGCTCGTCATAGGCTGCGCGTTCGGCCGCCTGAAGCCTGATGCGATCGGCATTCACCCGTTCCTGTTCAAGCCGTTCGTCATTGTGGCGGTGGGCATCGTTTGCTCGGCGGATTGCCAGATCGATGCTCTCCAAGCCTGCGAATGGTGGCAACGGTGAACGTGGTGCAGCGGATGAGGCAATCGGCGCGATCGAAACCGATCGTGGCACTTTGGACGTCGCCACTGGCATCGTCGCGGCAGCGCGCGGTATGATGGGCGGGTCCAGCGATGGCATGACGGGCGCGGTGACTTGCGCCCGACGTGTCGGCACATTTACGCTTGGCGTGATTCCGACCGGCGCACGGGCGAGCGGAGCAATACGTGCCGCCGGAATGCGTACCGTGACCGAACGCGCTATGCGGGCCTGAGGCGGTGCTGTCTGCATAACGGCCACCGAAGGCGCCGCCGCTATTGGCCGGATTCGCAAATTTGCGATTTTGAGGCGCGGCGGCTGTGCGGGCCGTGATGGCAACGCCGTAAGTGGGACGACGACGGGTGCGCTAGGCACGCCACACAAGAGTTCAGGGCTTATCGCAAGCGACTCAGCCATCCGCGCCGGATCGCTCCGAAGAAGGGGAGCGACGGGCAGGATGACGATCGATGCGGGGCATGGTGGCGGCAGAGCCGCGATTTTCGGCAAGCTCGCCGAAATAGCAGCGGCAACGAGGCGTTCCGGCACACACATGGGTAGCGATGGCAGCCGCGCCCAGCGCGCGCCGACGGCGCGGGCAGCATCCTGCTGCTTCGCGAGCGCGTCGTCGGCATGGCGCAGATCATCATCGAGCACCGCCGCCTTTGATCGTTGAACGCGCTCGTGATTTTCCTCGTTGGCCGCGACATATTCGCCATTGCGTGCGCGGTTGGTGTCGGCGGCGTCCAGATGGACCTGTGGCTCATGGACCAAGCCACGATCAGCGTTGCTCTTGGCGGTGTAGACCTGGTTCTGCCCCGCTTCGAATGCAATCTCGGTCATAACGGTTGCGAAGGCCTCGCGCAGCAGCTTCATGCTGGCAGGATTGTCGAGGTCGGTGCGCAGCATCTCGCTGACCTGCCATTCATGGTCGCCGGTGCGGACCAGTGGACGGTAAGACCAGACGATGTGCAAATGCCAGTTGCGTTGGTCACCGTCCGGCGGCGGCGCGTGCAACGTGACGAGATAGGGCAGATCAAATGCACCAAGCGTTTCCTCGGCCCAGCGCACCCCGCAGGTCATCATCTCGTCCGGCGACTGGCGATAGTCGACCGCGAAGATGCCGTGCATCAGCAGCTTGGCGTTGGATTGCGCCGACCAGTTGACCTGTTCGAGATGGTCGAAGCCGCACATGGCCTCATCGATCGTGTCCCCGACATTGGTCGCGACGTACGGATTTCCGTCGGGATCGAGCGCAGCGCCATGAAAACAGTAAGCAACCACGCGTTGCGACACGCCGGCTCTGGCGGTCTTGCGCGAATAGTATCGGAACCGCGCAAACACGCCGCGCTGGCCACGGCGATCGATGACGGGACCGTCGTATTTGGGTAGCGCGACCGATGCATAGGGCCAGTCACGCTTCGCCTCCCTCGGCGGCGTGTGCTTGAGCTTCTTGTCCGGACGGATCTTGGTCTTGAGCGACCGCCAGAGCGGGCGATTGCGGTGGTCGGCCTCGCGCTGCTCGGCCGCAACGCTGCGTTCGGCGGCGCGCCATTCGCGGATCTCGATCCGGCGCGCCGTTTTTGCCTGCCGCTCGGCCTTGAGCTGCAGCGACTGGGACGCGGTATCGAGCTTCTTCTTGGCGAAAGTGTTGGCGCTTTGGGTCGTCAGCTTTGACAGGCGGCCGAAATCATCACGTACGAGCGCATCGATATAGCGATGCACCTCGCGTTGGGGGGCATTCCGAGGTGCCTGGCAGGGGATCGAGGGGGTCGCCATCGGTGAAACATTTCTTGCGCCAATAACCCCCCAATCTTTAATCCCTCAACTACGCCAACATACCCTGACCAGGTCAGGGAGTGTTGTCCGTTTAAGTTATCCGATGGTGCGTCTTCCCTCCTTGGAAGAGACGCATATGGAATCGCAAATTCACGATAGCGCCGATGGCCAATCGGACATCGACCGCATTCTCGATGACGCCGACGCGCGCATCGCCAAGCTGGCGCAGGATCGCGCCGCCATCACCGAGCGCGGCCGTGCGCTGATCGAACCCGCGTTCAAGACGGTCGTCGCCAATCCGACTGACCTGCATCACAAGATCACCCTGGGCGCAGTGTTGGTGAACATTGGGTTGGCGGCGATCGACGCCGATGCGCTGGCCGGCCTGCTGGCAGTCAACGCGGACCAGATCGTAGCCGACATCGACGATCTGATCGACACCGATTCATCCGCGACCTTCGGCCAGATGCTAATCGCGGTGATTGATCGGCACGAGCGCGTGCTGTCGGCGCGCGGCTTGTTCGAGACATGGCAGCGCCGGCTCGCTGCTTATATCGAAGATCGCTCCGAATGGCTGGCGCGCGACGAAGAGTATCGCCTGGAGGGCGCGTGGCGTCACGAGAGCATGACCCGCGGCCAGCGCTGGCTGGTGCGCGTCACGTGCCGCATCCGCCGCCTCGATCTCCCGGGACATCTCGCGCGCGGCGACGCTGCCGACTGGCTGGAAGCGAATGGCGCCAACCTCAATTACAGGGAGTTCGCGGCATGACCTTCGTATGGATCGACCCGCGCGGTCAGCGACACGAGCTGACCCATTACCAGCCGATCATGGACGAAGTGGAAGCGACATCTCGCGAGATCGACGCGCTTGTCGGGCTTGCCGATGGCGAGGATGCGATGATGCGCTCGACCGCGCGCGATGCGATCCGCACCGCGGATATCCGGCTCGCTCGGCTGCGCGGCGATCTCGAACGTTGGAACGCGCATTCGAACGAACAGAACCGGTCAGCAGCGACGGCATTGCTTGCCGCGATCGACGCGCTCCCGGGCGCAATCGCCGACGTGTCGCTGGTGGTCGCACTGCACGACGAGCACGATGCGCTGATCGAACGCACCGGTGGTGACCTTGATGCGCGCCAAGCCGCGCTTGCCGCACATATGACGACGGCTCAGCGGCGGGCGATAGTGGCTTCCGGATCGCGGACGCCACCCGAGGATACCGCCACGCGCGCCAAGGCGAAAGCGTGGCTCGATGCGCACCCGCGTTTTACCCGCCCGGGCGGCACCGATGGCGGGTGGTTCGGCTGGACCGACCGGCATGATCACGCTCATCGCATTTCTGATCCGCTGCCAATCGAGCGCGAAATGGTCGCTGTAGCGACTGACCTCATCAATGCGCGCGCGGCGCTCACCAACGTCATCGAGCCCGAACTACTTTACGAAGCGGTAACCGAAGGGAACGCTTCGCTGGAAAGACTTGCGCTTCTAGAACACGACCTGGAACGGTTCGAACTGGCAGACAAGGCCCGTGAGGACAGCGCCTGGAGCAAATATGCTGCCGATTGGCGGTCGAAAAGGACGAAAGCGTGACCAGGATCACCGGCGAAGAGGGCGAGCAGATGCCCGCGAGCATGGCGGAGCCGCTTGCGCGGGCGTTCCCGGGCACGATGGTGATCGGTCACAAGGCTCTGGCGCGCTTGCCCGATCAGGAGCGCATCGCCGCACTCGAAGACGATGCCGATGCCGGGTTGCTGTCTGACCCCACACTGGATCAGGCGAACCTGGCAGTGCGCTGGCCAGGTGTGCGGGATCCGCTGACCGCCACCCATCCCATCGCGGAAATGCTCACGGTGAAACTGGCCGGTCTCGGTGAGAAGGTGCCCGTTCCAGACCAAAAGGTGGTCCACAGACTGGCGGCGCTCGATGGATTTGCCCTGACCGGGCGCATCGCTACGATCCACGGCGTGCCGGTGCCAGTGGGTGCCCCCCAGACCGCGTTGTTCGTCGTGCTGCGGTGGCGACCGCTGTTCAGCCCGCTCGCCGACCCGACACGCCTATATACCGGCGACACAGCTTATGACTCAGCCCACGTCACCGACGAAATGCAGGCCGCTATCCTGCTGGTCAGCACGGCGCTCTACCGCGATCAGTTAATCAAGCTGCAGCTCGAGGCACCCGACTTGTTCGTGGCGATCTGGATGCGTCAGTTCGAAGCGGCCGAGCAGCTGGCAGGAATGGTTGACGGTTCGCTGCTGCCGCAGCCTTACCCGCGCAGCCGTCTTGACCGGCGCGAATGCCTCATGCTCAGCGCATCGCTGATGAGCGAGCACGAACGCGGCTTCGAGATTCTCGAAGCGCTCAAGTTCGAGGGCGGCGTTACGAAGTCCTCGATAAAGCTGGCGTTGAAAGCCTGTAGCAGGATGACCGGCGTTTACGCCGGGGACGGTGCGACGCATAGGCATCTGACTGGCAGCGTCGCGCACGTGCGCGTCCTGCACCCCACGATGAATGCACATGCTGCCCGCGATCGCGGCGATGTCATATTCGAAGCCGCCAGAAGCGGTATTGAACAAGCCGGGCTCCATGCCACCCAGGCGCAGCGCATTACCACCGTTGCAGGCCATAAGCCGGCGCGCTTCTTCCTTGGCGTCGAGCCGGTCAAGCTGCTGCCGGTGCAGCTCATACAGATGCAGGAGAACGTGATCAGGCACGAAGGCGAGTTCTGGCTGCGCGATCGCGGCGACGGAGCGACGATTACGGGCGAGCATCTCGGCGGAAAGGTGATGAAGCTCGCTATCATCGCCACCTCCTGGATTTGCCCCCGCACTGCCGCCGCGATGCTGGGAAATCTGGACGACGATCCCACCACAGACCTCTGGAAGCATCGATATATACAGCCGCTCGTCAGCAACCCCAAGATGGAGTTCGACCTTGCCGAGGCTGCGCGCGTCGAGGAAGACAAGGGATTGTTCGACCCATCGGTAACGAAGGTGCCATTCGTCCAGTTTACGCATGACGACCAGGTCGCGTTCAAGCATCCATACGAGCAGGCCCGCCGTCGCGCGGAGACGTGCTCGGCACCGATAGGCAAGGCCGGTTGGACGCAGGGCTTCCGGTTCGACGCGTGGCGACAGCCCGACGCAGAGATCGCGTTCCTGCGGCAGTGCAGCGAGTATGTCCAATACGATCCGAACCTCGATCCGGCGAAGCGCGCACCGGGCCAGCAGGTGCAGGGCTCGCGACAGAAAGGTACCAAGGCTAAGAAGGCGGTGGATTTGCCGGCGCAACACCTGCTCGAGCGGATCCAGAACTTCTTCCGGCCGCAGTTCGATCGCCTTCAGATTCCCCGCCTTACCAAGAGCCATGAGGATCGCGCCGATTCCAGACTGCTCGAAGCCCTGCTCGGCGAGATCGCGCTCATCATGCCGGCACTCAGCCCAATTACCGATGATCCGAATCACTTCGAGCGGATCTGGGCGGACGTCGATGCGCCCGGCGTCCGACACCGCGTCGATGACGACTGGAACCGCTGACGCGACGCTGGCGACATCGAGCTGGTCAGGGACTGTTTCGGCATAAATCTGCTTACTGACCCTTCTCGCGATCGCGACCGCATCGGGCGGCCGGATCGTGGGAAACCAGATGATGGCCGCGAATACGAACAAGCGCACGACCGAAGAACTGCCGCTCGACACGAGCGATACCCCGAGCGAAAATACGCTTCCGCAGTCGAATGCCGCCGCCAGCATCGACGACACCGCGGCGTCCGACACAGACGAGAGCGGTAAGGATGCCGGGGCCGCCGCCGAGGACGCGACCGATCCCAAGCCGCTCGATACAGAAGAGGAGCCGGCGTCAGTCGACCCGGAAGCGGCTCCGGCATTCGTGATGGCCGACGACGACGACGACACTGCCGATGCCGATGACGCTGTGGATGCCGATGATGTCGGTGATGCCGACGATCACAATTGCACCGCCGAATTCCAGGCTGCCGCAACGGTGCCGGGCGAATTCCTCCTGCCCGTTCGCGACCTCAACGGCTGGGAATATCACCTCCGTCGCTTCTCGCCGCTGAAAACAACCCACAGTGCCGCGCTGGCGCTTAGCGCCGCGGATCCGCTCCACCTGCGTCCGATCCTCGTACTAAAGAAGGACGGCAAATATGTCGTCGTGGACGGTCGCTTCATTCTCGAGGCGATCAAGTCGACCCATCCCGGCAATGGCGATCTCCTGGTCCGGGTCGAGCTGTTCGAGGGCACCGAGCAGCAAGCCGTCGCCAAGATGTGCGATACGGCGCTCGGCAGCGCGGTCGCGACTAGTATGGAGGCGGCCCAAGGTCTGCTGGCGCTCCAGCGTGCCAACCGCATCAGCCAGGTCACGCTTGCCGAACGTTATGCCGGGTTGACCAAGGACAAGGTCAGCCAGAAGCTGATCGCCGCACGACTGCAGGAATCCTACCCGGTCCTCTACGAACTGCTGGAAGAACCGCACAAGGCGCCGATTTCGTTGGGCGTCGCGCTCAATAAGGCGGTGAAGCAGCTGCCCCGCGCCGAGTTTGTGGAGCTGATTGCGCGCGCCAAGCAGTTGGTCGCAGACGGTGAGCGTTGCACCCCCGCCGCATTGTTCGATGTACTCGGTATTGATGGACAACGCGGCGGCTTGGAAGCGGCGGCGAGCAATGCCCTCGATACCCATGACGATACGGCGGAGCCGGCGGAGCCAAAAGCCGGCCCGGCCCGGCTCGCGAAGCTCATCGAGGCGATCGAGAGCGAACCGATCGACGGGCACGACGACAAGCCGATCGGCGCTTACGAGCGGCTGGCCGACGGATATTTTCGGATCCGCCTGCCCCACGTCACGGCGGATACGCCGCTCATCGAACGCGAGGCGGGACTCGAAGCCTGCGTGAAGCACCTTCGCCGTCACTTCGAACTGGACCAGCACGACTGATTGCGGCAGGTCGGCGGAGAGACGCGTGGGCGCCCCCACACCCGGTGCCGGAGCAGGACCGAAGCGCCCGCGCGGCCAGGCCGCGCGCGGCGTCATGCGCCCGCTGCCGGTCTACAGCGTCTTCTCTTCCGACTTGCCCATCACACCCGAAGAGATTCATAAGGTATTGGCAGCGCTTGGTCCCGATCTGGCCTCGCTCTTTGAGGAGGACGGATGATGCGACGCAGTGGCGTAGGCAAAGGCAACGGCAGGCTTCGCGCCTTCGTATATCTGCGGTTGAGCGTCGACAAGGAAGACGGCAAGGCCCAGAGCATCGATGCGCAGCGGAGTGCCGTACGGGCGTACGCCCTGCTGCACGACATCGAGATCGTCGAAGAGTTCACCGATAGCGGCATCAGCGGGCAGTCCGCTCGCCGTCCCGCCTTCAACACAATGATCGCGAGAGCCTCGGATGGCACCAGGCCAGTCGACATGATCCTGATGTTTGCGATCGCGCGCATGGCGCGCAACATGCGGCTGTTCTTCAATGCCCTTGGCACACTTGAGGACGCCGGCGTCGAAGTCGTGTCGATTACCGAGAATTTCGGCGAAGGCCGTTCGAAGCGGGTTTGCCAGACCGTCACCGCCATGATGGCCGAGCAGCAGGCGCTCGATTCGGCGGTCTACACGCGCAAGAGCCGCCGCGAGAATGCGCGGCAGGGCTATTACAATGGCGGACCCGTCGCGTACGGCTACGAGACATATGTAGCGCGGCAGGACGGCGAGAAGCAGCGCATGAAGCTGCGGATCGTGCCGGCCGAGGCATCAGTCGTTGGCGAAATTTTCGACTGGGCCGACATGGGCCGCGGCGGCCGCTGGATCGTAACGACCTTGAACGGGCGCGGGACGAGCCTGCGCGGCGCGAAGTTCAGCAACAGTAATTTGGCCGGCATTCTTGGACGCACGGCTTACACCGGCACCTACTATGACAAGACCGCCGACGACGCCGGCAATGCGCTCGATCCCGAAGACTGGATCGTGGTGCCGTGTCCTTCGATCATCGACAAAGCTCAGTTCGAGCGCGTCCAGGCGCTGCGCGCCAGCCGCAACCCGCGCAAGACGGCGCCGCATATCTCCGCCGGGACGACGCTACTGACGGGAATCGCGCGATGCGGAATGCCGGGTTGCACGTGCGGCATGACCGTCAGGTCCGGCAAAGGCGGTCAGTATCATTATTATGTGTGCGATGCCCGGGTGAACCAGGGAAAAACCTGCGACGGCCCCAGCATACGCCGCGAGCTTCTCGATGGGACTGTGCTCGATGCGGTCGAGCGCCAGCTCCTCGCGCCTGAGCGACTGCAGACGCTGCTCTCAGACGTCATCAACCTGTCCGATGAGAAGCGCACGCTTCGCGAGGCGGAACTGGTCCATGCGCGCGCCGAGCAGACCCGCCTGCGGACGGCGATCGATCGACTGCTGGTTCTCGTCGAAGAAGGCGTGATGGGACCTCGCGATCCCGAATTTGCGCGGCGCATGGGCGACAATCGCAGCGCGCTGGCTGCTTCGTCGTCGCGCATCGATACGCTCGAGACGCAGCTTGCTCGCGGATCGAGAAAGATTACCGCCGACACGGTGGCGCGGTTCGGAGAGCTTCTGTCAGCAAAGCTGCTCGACGACGACTCGACGCTGCGCACCGCATATCTCAGGATGCTGGTATCAGCCGTCACCGTCTCCCGCGACGAGATCGTCATATCCGGACCAAAGGCCGCCCTCGAAAACGGGGTTGCCAATGGTGTTCCGCGTCTCGAAGGGACGGTGCCCATCTTTGACCGGAAGTGGTGCCCAGAAGAGGACTCGAACCTCCACGGCCTTGCGACCGCCAGCACCTGAAGCTGGTGCGTCTACCAATTCCGCCATCTGGGCACGGGGTAGGCGAGCGCCTCTACGGGCCGCCCGCCATGCTGTCAACCACCAGCGGGCGATCGCGCTTCGGTTCGTCGCACCCGCGCGAAAGCATGCCGGAAGCTGCCGGCGCTCATCCCACGGACCGCTCGCCGTTCCCATCCTCGAGCATCGCGCGGATCGCGCCGGACAGATGCTCCCCGACGCTCCCGCCGGGCGTCCGCGTCAGCATGTGCGCGGCCAGCCCGTGTCGGTCCGCCACCGCCATGCCGCGTTCAGGCCCCAGTACCGCCAGCGCGCTGGCCCACGCGTCGGCGCGCATGCAGCTGGTGTCGAGCACGCTGACCGACATCACACCGTTTGCGATCGGCCGGACGGTGCGCGGATCGATCATGTGGCTGCCCCGTGCCGATGTCCGGCGATAATCGCCGCTGGTGGCGATGGCGAGGCCGTGCAGCGCGATGCGCATCGGCGGCAGCGTCACGCCCGCCGGGGTCTCGACATCCACCCACCAGGGCTGGCCATCGGGCTGG
The DNA here is from genome assembly GCA_964413495.1 of uncultured Stakelama sp. Lineage (GTDB taxonomy): Bacteria > Pseudomonadota > Alphaproteobacteria > Sphingomonadales > Sphingomonadaceae > Sphingomonas. Next base: position 15,188 of record CAYPRW010000017.1, read on the forward strand.
ATGCCCGCGCCGACGAGCTCGCCGCCGATCTCGGCCAGGAAATCGGCGCAGCCCAGGGTGCGCAGACGGGCCGCAACGGCATCGACGGCATAGCCCTTGGCGATGCCGGACAGATCGAGCCGCGCGGCGCGCGTGCGGCGCAGGCGCAGCAGCAGCGGATCGAGTTCGATCGCATCATGGCCCGCTGCCGCACGCGCGGCCGCGATCTCGCGCTCGCCCGGCGCGTCCGCGTCCGCGCGCGGTCCGGGCGGGCCGAACCCCCATAGATCGACCGCGGTGCCGATCGCCGGATCGAACGCGCCGTCGCTGTGCGCCGCGATGTCGAGCGCCGCCGCCATCACCTCGGCGAATGCCGTGCCGATGCGATGCCACTTGCCCACCGGCGCGGCGTTGAAGCGGCCGAGCTGCGATGAGGGCAGCCAATGGCTCATCTGATCGACCACCAGGTCGAGCGTTTCCACGATGACACGCGCGATCCCGGCAGGCGGATCGACGGCCAGCACCGACCAGCTGGTCCCCATCGTCGTGCCGCCAAAGCGGCGCAAGGGCGCATCCGCCCGCCGCCGGTGAAAGGCGGCGGGCGACAAGGCGGCGGGAATCGCCACGCGCGCGGGAAGAGGGCCGGCGATCAGGGCGCCATCACCTCGACCGTGGTGACATAGCTGGCGCGGCGGCCGGTCGGCATCGCGCGCGGGCCTTCGCCCTCCTCGCCGGCCGGGCGCGGGGTGGTGACGTTGATCCAGGTCATGCCGGGGTCGCTCCACTTGATCGTCACCTTGCCGTCGGCGCCGGTCTTGAGGTCCTGCTGCCTGAGCTGGTCGCGATAGCGGATGCCGCCGGGGATGACGGTGACCGGCAGGCCCGAAGCCGGCTTGCCGTCGAGCAGGAACTGGAAGGTCGCGTCCTCGCCCATCACCAGGTCGGTCGGGTGCGTGACCGGCACCAGCTCGATGCCCTTGCCGGTCGGCTTGAACACGGTGGTGGTGGGCTCGCCCGCGGTGACGAAGATCTCGTTGCGGCTGCTGCTCTCGCTGGTGCGCACGTCGGTCGCGCCGGCGGGGATCGCCTGCGCCAGATTGGCGGTGGTGGTGCCGCGCGGCAGGCGCTTTTCCTCGCCATTGAGCTTGTAGCTGCCCATCACATTCTCGGTCGCGTAGAAGATCTTGTAGGTGCCGCGCTGGCCGATCTGCACGTCGAAGGTCTGGCGATAGCGGCCGACCGCCTTGTTCTTGACCTCACCCGCGCTGCCGTCGGGCAGGAGCACGCCGACATCGGCGCGCAGCGGCTGGTGTTCGAAGTAGAACAGGTCGTTGGAGACCGCGGCGTCGACCGTGACCCACACGTCCTCGCCCTCGCCCGAAACGACGGTCATCGACGGCAGCATCCACTGGCGGTGCGCCTGGACGGTGGCGGGAATGGCGACCGCGATGGCCGCGGCAGCGATCAGTGCGTTGCGGAGCTTCATAGGACCAATCCCCTTTGGTTCAGCGTTTGACGGTGAGCGTGATGGCGCCCAGCTCGGACGAGCCGGCCGCGCGGGCGGTGCCGCCCTTGGGCAGCGAGAAGGGCAGGCGGACGAGCTCGCGCCCGCCGACCTCGCGCGCTGCCTCGACCACCAATGTGTAGTTGCCCGGGGCGAGCTGCGGCTTGAAGCTGACCTTGTGCGTGCCGGGCGTGCGGGTCGCGCCGCTGATACCGGCGGCGGGGAACTTCATCGTGCGGCCCGAGGCGCGCCACCATTGGCGCACGTCGCGCAGCCATTTGGTGCCTTCGTTCGCCTTCATGTCGTCGTCGTACCAGACGGCGAGCGTCCTGGGCGCGGCGCCCTCCTTCTCCAGCCAGATCGCGACATAGGGCCGGTGATATTCGGCGACGGTCAGGCGCGGAATGGTCACGCTGACGTCGAGCGTCTGCGCATGCGCCATGCCGGGCGCGAACAGGCCCGCGCCGATCGCGCTGGCGGTCAATCCGGTGATGCGAAGCTGCATGAGCGGGTTCCTCAGTGAATGAAATAGATCGCCAGGATGGCGGGGATGATCAGCCCGGCCGCGACCAGCGGCCAGGTGCTCGGCCGATGGCGGGCGTGGAGCTGGAGCAGCACCAGCCCGGTGATCGAGAAGACCAGGCAGGCGAGGACGAAGATGTCGATGAACCATTTCCACACCGTGCCGGCGTTGCGGCCCTTGTGGAGATCGTTGAGCCAGGCGATCCAGCCGCGGCTGGTGGTCTCGTTGGTCACCTCGCCGGTCTCGCGATCGATCGCGACCCAGCCGTCGCCGCCGGGGCGGGGAAGGGCGAGATAGATTTCCGAGCCCGACCATTCCGCCGTGCCGCGCGCGCGCTTGACCGGCAGATTGGCCTCGACCCAATCGGCGACCGGCGCGGGCAGCGGCTTCTTGGCGTCCGGCGCGTCGTCGGCCCTGATCGTCGCGAGCAGCGCGGCGGGCAGCTGCACCTTCTTCTCGACGACTTGCGGCGAGCCTTCGATCTCGGCGGCGTGGTTGAGCGTGAAGCCGGTGATCGCGAACAGCAGCAGGCCGATGAGGCTGATCGCCGAACTGACCCAATGCCAGGTGTGGAGCTGCTTGAGCCAGAAGGCTTTCCGGCTTTTCCTGGCGCGCGCCGGCTTGGCAGTTCCATGCATGAGTGGCGGCGTTCCAGTTGCGAGTCGTTCGCGGATTACCGAGAACGATTCGCAATTGCAATGCGGGAAGGGTGGTGGTGCGGCGATTTCGGTTCGCGTTCAGGCTGCGGATGTAGCTTAGAAGATTTGGTTCACGCAAAGGCGCGAAGACGCGAAGAGATTAAGACTGCCGCGTAGCGGCTCTCTTCACTTCGGGCCCGTCAATCGCGGCATTCGTGATAGGATGGGCGCTTCGCGCCGAGACCAACCGCTTCGCGTCTTCGCGCCTTTGCGTGAACCAAATCTTTTTCTACCGCCCCAGCAACACGCGCGCCTGGCCCGCGATCTGCGCCAGCATCGCGGCGTTCGGCGCGGGCGCCTGGCGGGCGCGGTCGATCAATGCGGCGAATTGGGCGACGCGCGGGGCCTGTGCGGCGAGCCAGGTGTCGACATCGGCGCGCGGGTTCTTGCCTTGGCCGCGCGCGAGGAATTCGAGGCGCAGCTGCTGGAAGTCGCGGGCGAGTCCGGCAATCAGCAGCCGTTCCCACGGATCGCCGGCGACGATCCGCGCCGCCACCGCCTGCGCCCAGTCGAGGCCGAGCACCTGGCCGAGATGGGTGAAGGCGTGGGTGAGCTCGGTCTCGTCGATCTTGCGGCGCTGGCCGAGATCGGCGAGGCCGACCGCGCCGTCGAGCTCGAAGATGCGCACGATCTTGGCGGCGAGCTCGGCCGGCGCGCCGGCTTCCTCGAGCTTTGTCGAGATGCGGCCGGATTGCGCGCGCGCCTCTTCCTTGAGCAAGGTCTTGGCCTGGCGGTCGAGCGCGGCGATACCGGGCTGGAGGCGGGCGAGCAGGTCGCCGGGCCCGTCGCCCGGCCGCGCGACGCGCAGCAGGTCGGCGATCTGCGCGCGGGTCGCCACCGCCACCTCATCGAGCAGCGCCAGCCGCGCGGTTTCTGTGATCGGCGCGGTCTCGATCGCGTGCCAGATCGCGGGCAGCCCGAACAGACGCTCGACCACCACGAACATCGCGGCGATGTCGCGCAGCGAGGCGCCTTCCTCTTCGGCCAGTTCGAACGGGTGCAGCACGCCCAGCCGGTTGACGATGCGGTTGGCGAGCTTGGTCGCGACGATCTCGCCACGCAGGCGGTGTTGCTCGATCGGTTTCTTGAACGCGGTCCGCATCGCGGGCGGGAAGGCGGCGATCAGGTCGGGCAGAAGCTCGGGATCGGTGCCGAGCCCGCCCTCCTCGATCGCATCCTGCAGGGCGAGTTTCGAAGTGGCGAGCAGCACGGCGAGCTCGGGCCGGGTCAGGCCGCGGCCTTCCTGTGCGCGGCGCAGATATTCCTCGTTGGTGGCGAGGCCTTCCACGGCGCGGTCGAGCCGGCCCGAGGCTTCGAGGATCTCGGTCACCCGCACGAAGCTTGGCACCGCCAGCGGTCCGTCATTCTCGAGGAAGGACAGCGCCAGCGTCTGCAGGCGGTTGTCCTCCAGCACGAGCTGCGCGACATCGTCGGTCATCGCCGCGAGCAGGGCGTTGCGGTCGTCCTGCTTCAACCGCCCTTCGATCACCTCGCGGTTGAGCGCGATCTTGATGTTGACCTCATTGTCCGAGCAATCGACGCCGGCCGAATTGTCGATGAAGTCGGTGTTCATCCGCCCGCCGCGCATCGAAAAGGCGATGCGCGCGGCCTGCGTGACGCCCAGGTTCGCGCCTTCGCCGATCGCGCGGGCGCGCATGTCCTCGGCATTGACGCGCAGGCGATCGTTGGCGGGATCGCCGACCTCGACATGCGCTTGCGCCGCGGCCTTCACATAGGTGCCGATGCCGCCGAACCAGACGAGGTCGACCGGCGACTTGAGGATCGCGGAGATGAGCGCGCCGGGCTCGATCTCCTCGGCGTCGATGGCCAGCACCGTGCGGATTTCGGGCGAGAGCTTGATGACCTTTTCGGTCCGCGCGAACACGCCGCCGCCCTTGGAGATCAACGCCGGATCGTAATCCGCCCAGCTCGACCGGGGGAGCTGGAACATGCGATTCCGCTCGGCCCAGCTCTTCGCCGGATCGGGATCGGGGTCGAGGAAGATGTGGCGATGGTCGAACGCGGCGACCAATCTGATCGCCTTGGACAGCAGCATGCCGTTGCCGAACACGTCGCCCGACATGTCGCCGCAGCCGGCGACGCGGATCGAGTCGGTCTGGACGTCGGTGCCCAGCTCCAGGAAATGGCGCTGGACGCTGATCCACGCGCCCTTGGCGGTGATGCCCATCGCCTTGTGATCATAGCCGACCGAGCCGCCGGAGGCGAAGGCGTCGCCCAGCCAGAAGCCGCGATCGATCGCGATGGCGTTGGCGACGTCGCTGAACGTCGCGGTGCCCTTGTCGGCGGCGACCACGAAATAGGGGTCCTCGCCGTCATGGATCGCGACGCCGTCGGGATGCACGACCTTGCCCGACACGATATTGTCGGTGACCGACAGCAGCGAGCGGATGAAGATGCGGTAGCTTTCCTTGCCTTCCTCGAACCACGCATCGCGATCGACGGCGGGGCTGGGGAGGAGCTTGGGATAGAAGCCGCCCTTGGCGCCGGTCGGCACGATGACGGCGTTCTTGACGCGCTGCGCCTTCATGAGGCCCAGGATCTCGGTGCGGAAATCGTCGCGCCGGTCGGACCAGCGCAACCCGCCGCGCGCGACCGGGCCGGCGCGCAGATGGATGCCCTCGACGCGCGGGCTGTACACCCAGATCTCGCGCCACGGCAGCGGCGCGGGCAGGCCCGGCACCTTCGCGCTGTCCATCTTGAACGCCAGCGCCTCGGCAGCTGCGGGCGCGAAGGCGTTGGTGCGCAGCGTCGCGCGGATCACCCCGGCGATGGCGCGCAGGATGCGGTCGTCGTCGAGCCCGCTTACCGTATCGAGCCCGGTGGCGATCGCGGCATCGGCGGCCTCGACCGCCGCGTCGCTGCCCTTCGCGCGGGCCGGATCGTGCGCGGCGGCGAAGCGATCGACCAAAGCGGTGGCGACCGCGGGCGCGCGGCGCAGCGCCTCGACCACGGTGACCAGGCCATAGGTGAGGCCCGCCTGACGCAGATAGCGGAACCAGGCGCGCAGCAGCACGACCGATGCGGGGGCGAGGCCGGCCTCGACGATCAGCCGGTTGAACGCATCATTCTCGGCGCGGCCTTCCAGCACGGCGGCGATCGCGTCCTCGATCACCGCGACCTCGCCCTTGAGGCCGCCGCCATTGGCCGGCGCGATCTCGAAATCGTGGAGATAGGCGCCGGGATCGCCGGCTAGCGCGGTCGGCACTTCCTCGATCACGCGGAATCCGAAATTCTCGAACACCGGCACCGCGTCGGACAGCGGCAGCGGCCCGCCCAGGCGATAGAGCTTGATGCGCAGCTTGCCGCCCTGGTCGAAGATGCGGACCGAGCGCGCGTCGGCGTCGCTCAGGCCCGCGACACGCACGATGTCGCGCGCCGCTTCCTCGGGCGAGTTCGCGTTGCGATAGCCGAAGGGGAAGGCGGGGGCATGGCGCAGCGCCAGCCGCGTCGCGCGCGTCGCGGCGATGCCGCTGTCGATCAGCGACGCCTCGACCGCCGGCAGCCAGCCGCGCACCATGCGTTCGAGCTCGCGATCGAGCGCCGCGGCATCGGGCATGCGGCCCTCGCCGCGCAGGTCGAGCGTGTAGCGCAGCAGCGCCACCGGGCCGTCGTCCAGCGCGATCGACCAGCTCAGTTCATTGGCGTTGGCGGCGCTGGCCAGCATCTCGCCGATCGCGACGCGGCGGCCGGTCGACACCTCGTCGCGCGGCAGCCACACAAAGGCGAACAGATGCCGCCCCAGCGCGCTGCGGATCAGCACCAGCTTGGGCCGCGGCCGATCGGTCACCGACATGGCGGTCAGCGCGATCTGTTCGAGCGCCTGCGGGGGGAAGCCGGTGGTGAGGTCGTGCGGCAGGCCGGTCAGCGCATGCGCCAGCGCCTTGCCGGTATGGCCGCGCGGGTCGAAGCCGAACTTCGCCTCAAGCGCGGCGATGCGCGCGCGGAGCACCGGCACCTCTTCCGGCGTGGCGTGCAGCGCGGCGCTGGTCCACAGGCCGGCATGGATCGACAGGCCGGTGACCTGTGACCCGTCACGCAGCGGCACGACCACCAGGTCGAGCGGCGCGCGGCGATGCACGGTCGAGATCGCGTTCGACTTGAGCAGCAGCGGCGGCTGGCCGCCCGCCTCGAACCATTCGATCGCCTGGCGGCGCGAGGTTTCGGCCAGGATCGGCGTGTCGAGCGTCTGGCGGCAGATGCCGGCGCGTTCGCTGACGCCGCCGTCGCGGCGCCATTTCTCATGGCCGACCAGCGTCATGCTGCCGCCCTGGAACCAGCGCAGCAGCGCCGCGCCCTCGGGATCGGCGACGCGATCGGCGTCCTCGCGCATCGCGCGGCGCAGTTCGGACCAGTCGGTCACCGCGGCGCGGACATGGGCGAGGTTGCGTTCGAGATCGCGGACCAGTCCCGCGCGGTCGCGCGCGTCGGTACGCTCCATCTCGATATAGACCATCGATTCCTTGAGGCCGCTCTCGACATCGCCGATGCCGGCCAGCGATCCGTCGCCCTTGCGCGCCACCGCGACCACCGGGTGGATCACGCGGCGGATCGCGATGTCGTGCGCCGCGATCGTGGCGGAAATCGAATCGACCAGGAACGGCATGTCGTCATTGACCACCGCCAGCCGCATCGAGCGGCTGTCGCGCTCGAGCCCGGATTCGAGCGCGATGCCCGGTATGCCGGGGGCGCGGGTCGCCGCGGTCTCCGCCACGAAGCGGGCGGCGGCATCGCGTTCGGCGTCGCCGAACCCCTCAAGCTCGCCCGGCAGGGCATTTTCGGTCAGGCGGCTGCGCAGCGCCTGGGCGAGCGACTTGATCGGCGTCTTGCTCATGGCGCCGCGCTATGCGCCCGCGCGGCGAAACGCTCAAGGGGGAGTCGGAAGTATCCATCGTGACGATGCTGCGGCATGCGCCGCGCAGCATCGCGTCAGGCGGCCGCCTTGCGCACCGCCTGTTCGGCCAGCCTGGCATCGTCGTCGAATTTCGCCACGATATCGAGCATGCCGTCATTGCCGGCGCGCGCCAGCAGCACGACGAACTCGCCCGGCCCGGCCGGAATCGCGACATGCGCGAGCGATGGACGGTTGCGCAGCTCGGCGCGCGCGCGTTCATAGCGCCCCGGCCGCGCGGCCGGCTGACGCAGCGCACGCTCGGCCTGGACGATCGCCTTGATCCCGCCGGCTTGGGCGGTGAGGAATGCGTCGAGCCCGCCCTCCGGCACCTGATGCCGGCGGGCATGGCTCATCACCGCGGCGAATTCGGTAAGCCGGGTCTTGTCATAGCCGATGCCGAAGACCAGCTTGACCGCGGCGGTCATCGGCGCGCGGGCCTGGACCTTGATACCGGCGTCCTGCAGCAGCGCGGCATAACCATCGGCATCATCCTCGGCCGCGCAGGCGAAATCATAGGCGCGGGCAAGCGCGCGATAGAGCGAGGCGCGGCCGCGCATGTCGGCGGCGCGCGCGGCGGCGGCGCTCTCGCGCGCCAGCATCAGGCGGCCGGCCAGCGTCTCCGCGCCATGCGGCGGGACGACGATATCGTCATGGGGGATTTCTGGCTCATCCCCGGACGTGGGTTGCGCGGCGGTTTCCTGCGCGATCCCGCTGCTCGGCCCGTCGGCCCATATGGGCGACGCCGGGGCGGCGGACGGTGCGGCGCGGCGCGCTTCCTCGACCTCGCGCTCAAGCCTGGCCTGGGTGGCGTCGTCGACCATCTCCTTCCAGTTGATGACGCCATAGATGAAGTCGATCGTGTCGTCGTCCGACGAATAGGGCATCAGGATGCCGCGATAGAAGGTGTTGTGCCCGCGCTGGCCGACGAATTCGGCCTCGAAGCCGATCGGCGCGCGGTTGGCGATGATCTGCAGATAATGGTCGGTCAGGCGCGAAAGCAGCGAGCGGCTGGGCACTTGCGCGACATGGGTGATCGATGCGGTGACGCCGCATTCCTCGCGCAGCGTGGCGCCGAGATAGCGGATCGCCGGATTTTCGATTCCCCCCGTAAAGTCGAGCAGCACGCTGTGCGGCCCGAAATCGGCGATGCTGCCGGGATCGAGATCCTCGATCGCGGGATAGGCGCGGCCGCGCAGCAACGAGACCCAATGGTTATAGGCGCGCACATGCATGCGCCGTTCGTCGGTGCCGATGTCGAGCCGGGGTTCGTTCACCCCGCCATCTTCGGCGGCGCTGTCGTGCGGGCCGGGGTCAAGCCGGTCGTCGAGTCCGCGGGCGGTATCCATGCGCATGCTCCACATAGGGGCCGATGCCCCTGAACCCGGCGAGTCTGCGCGCGGCATGGTAAATGTTGCGTAAAGGCGGGTCGCGGGCGATGCCGTCAACGCATCGGCAACGCTTGTCAGTTAGGGACGAGGCTGGTAAGCGCCGCCACCTTCCCCGGCGGCGTATCGCCGGGCGGGCCGCTTTAGCTCAGTTGGTAGAGCATCGCATTCGTAATGCGGGGGTCACAGGTTCGAGTCCTGTAAGCGGCACCACTTTACACCGCCGACCTTCGATTGGCGCATTGAGCCGTTTAGTGCGGCCTTAACCATCCGGTATATAGGCCTTTGCGATGGATCGAGCCCAACTTTCGCGCCGCGACATCCTGCAACGGGCCATGCCGGCGCTCATGATCGCCGCGGCCGCCGCACTGTTTGCCGCGCTTGCCCATGCCGGCATCGCGCTGACCCGCGGCAACGGTCCCGTCGCCGCGCTGTGGCTGCCGAACGCGGTGCTCGCCGCGATCCTGCTGCGCAACCGCACCGGCGCATGCCCCTATTATCTGGCGGCCTGTTTCGTCGCGAACCTGATCGTCAACGCCCTGGCAGGGGATGGCTGGCGGGCCGTCATCGCGATGTCGCTGGCCAATTCGATCGAGGTCATCCTGGTCGTCTGGTCGATGCGCAAACTGTGCGGGCGGAACCCGGATGTCGCCGAACTGCGCACGCTGGCGTGCCTGTTATTCGTCGCGGTGATTGCGCCGGCCGTGTCGGGATCGGTCGCCGCGGCCGGGATCGCCACCGGATCGGGCATCGCCGATTTCGGCTCGCTGATCTCGTGGATCCTCGCCGACGGGCTGAGCCTGATGATCGTCACCCCGATCGTCATGATTGGCGTCGATACGTGGCGCGCGCGGCGCAGGCTGAACCGGGCGGACCTGATCGAATGGAGCCTGTTCCTGGCGATCACGCTGGCCGCTTCGACGGCGATCTTTTCCCAGTCGCATTTCCCGTTCCTGTTCCTGGCCTGCCCGATCGTGATCGTCGCGGCGTTTCGCACCGGGATCGCCGGCACGGCGGTGGCGATCGCGATCATCGCCGCCGTCGCCTCGGCCGCGACGATGCTGGGCAGCGGGCCGATCATGCTGGTCAGGGGCGATGCCGGCGACAAGCTGATCGCGTTCCAGCTGTTCATCGCGACCAGCTTTGCCATGGGGCTGCCGGTGGCCGCCGCGCTGGCCAGCCGCGCGGCGTTCCAGCGCGAGCTGCAGGCCAGCCGCGACTTCAACCAGTCGATCCTCGACAATCTTCAGGAAGTGGTCTTCCGCACCGACGCCAACGGTCGCTGGACCTTCCTCAACCCTGCATGGGAAGCGGTGACCGGCTATGGCGCGGCCGAATCGATGGGGTGGAACACCACCCGCCTGCTGCATGCCGAGGATCGCGAGGCGGCGGTGCCGCTTTATGCCGCGATCGTCGCGGGGCAGCTTGAAACGGCGATCCTGCAGCAACGTTTCTACCGGGCGTCCGGCGAACTTCGCCATATCGAGGTGGTCGTGCGTCGCCTGGCCGGCGCGAACGGCGAGTTCATCGGCACGGCCGGCAATATCCGCGACGTCAGCGAACGGGTGCGGAACGAGCTTGAGCTGGCGGAGAGCGAGCGGCGTTTCCAGACGCTGGCCAACCTGGCGCCCGCCGGCATCTTTCGCACCGATGTCGATGGCCGTTGCACCTATGTCAACGCCGCCTGGCTGCGGATCACCGGGCTGGCGGGCGATGCGTGGCGGGACGAGGGGTGGGCGAGCGCGCTGCACCCCGACGACGCGCGGCGCGTGTTCGACGGCTGGGCGCGCGCGGTGCGCGAGCGCGCGGGATTCCGCGACGAATTCCGCTGGATCAGGCCCGATGGCGCCGAAGTGTGGACCGATGTGTCGGCGGGACCGGAGGTCAGCGACACCGGCGAGCTGCTCGGGTTCATCGGCGTCACCATGGACGTCACCGACCGTCGCCTGGCGGAACAGGAACTTGCCGCGCGCGACGAACAATTGTCGCTGCTGGCCAACAATGCGACCGACGCGGTCTTTCGCGTGGCGCTCGACGGCCGGTGCCTCTATGCCTCGCCCTCGGCGCGAGGCCTGCTGGGCGTCGACCCCCGCCATCTGGCCGGCGTCCAGATGCTCGACCGCTTCCATCCCGAGGACGATGCCGGCGTGCGCGCGACGTTCGCGGCGCTGGCGCGTGGCGAATTCGAAGACACGATCATCGCCTATCGGTCGGAGCTGGTCGGCGAGCCCGGCAGCTATCGGTGGCTGGAGGCGCATTGCGGGCTGGTGCGCGATGCCGCGGGCGCGCCGCAGGAGATCATCGCATCGATCCGCGACGTATCGAAGAACAAGGCGCTGGAGGAGGACCTGCGCAAGGCACGGCAGCGGGCCGAGGCGGCGAGCGCGGCAAAGGCCGCCTTCCTCGCCAATATGAGCCACGAGATCCGCACGCCGATGAACGGCGTGCTGGGCTTCACCGAATTGCTCGCCAACAGCGATCTGGATGACGAACAGCGCCGGCAGGTGCAGCTGATCTCCGATTCCGGGCGGGCGATGATGCGCCTGCTGAACGACATCCTCGACATGTCGAAGATCGATTCGGGCCAGATGCAGGTGACCGCCGAACCGGTGGACCTGGCGTCCAAGCTGCGCGGTTGCGCGCGCCTGATGGAACCGGTGGCGCGGGCCAAGGGCGTCGCGCTGAACGTGACGATCGATCCGGATCTGCCAAAGGGGATCGTCAGCGATCCGCTGCGGCTTCGTCAGATCATGCTCAACCTGCTGGGCAATGCGGTGAAATTCACCGCGCACGGTTCGATCGACGTGCGCGCCGCGAGTGAGGAAGGGGTGCTGACGATCGCCGTCGCCGATACCGGCGAGGGCATTGCGGCCGATCGCCTGGACACGATCTTCCAGCAATTCACCCAGGCCGACGCATCGGTCGCGCGCCGACATGGCGGCACCGGGCTGGGCCTGGCGATCAGCGCGGAACTTGCGCGGCTGATGGGCGGATCGATCGGCGTGACGAGCACGCCGGGGCGTGGCAGCGTCTTCACCCTGCGCCTGCCGCTCGTCGCGGCGGCGGAGGGCGCGCCGCCGCCGCCGCCCGAAGTGCCGGCTGGAACGCCCGCGCCGGAAGCCGGGACGCGCCGCGTCCTCATCGCCGAAGATCACGACATCAACCAGCAACTGATCGCCGCCATCGCCCGACAGGCCGGGCTGGATGCCGCGATCGTCGCGGACGGCGAACAGGCGATCGCCGCCGTACAGCGCGCCGAGGCGGAGGGGCAGCCGTTCGGGCTGGTGCTGATGGACATGCAGATGCCGGTCATCGACGGGCTGGAGGCGACGCGCCGCATCCGCGCGCTGGGCATTGACGCAGCGCGGCTGCCGATCGTGGCGCTGACCGCGAACGCCTATCGCGAGGATGTCCAGGCCTGTCTCGATGCGGGCATGCAGGCGCATCTGTCGAAGCCGGTCGATCTCGCCACCGTGCGCGCGGCGGCCGCCCGCTTCATTCCGGCCGGCGGGACGCGGCCGGACGCGACACCGTCATCGGCCCGCATTTCGGCGTCCGCATCGCTGGCCGAGCAATATCAGGCGCGCAAGCGCGAGACGCTGGCAAGCGTCGCCGCCGCTGCCGAGCGTGCCGGCATGGATGACGAGAAGCTCGAGGCGATTTTGTCGGATCTGCACAAGCTGGCCGGCACCGCCGGGTTTTTCGGCGACGGGGCGCTGGGACGGATCGCGGCGATGATCGAGCAGGAGCTACGTGCGGCGGTGCCCGAATCGCGACCGGCGATATTGCTGCGTGGCGCTCGGCAGTTGGCGGATGCCGCCTGATCCGGACGATCGCATGATCCGGCATGGCTGGGCCCGATCTGCCGGTCGCCGCGGCGAAGCCGTTGCGCGGCGGTCAGGCGTCGGCCCAGCGACGCAGCAGATTGTGATAGACGCCGGTCAGCTCGATCACCGAACGATCCTCGCCGCCCAATTGCGCGGTCAGCCGCTGCACGCTCTGGTCGAGGTCGAACAGCACGCTGCGCTCGCCATCGTCGCGGACCATCGATTGCAGCCAGAAGAAACTCGCCACGCGCACCCCGCGCGTCACCGGCGTCACATGATGCAGGCTGGATGAGGGATAGACCACCGCATGGCCGGCGGGCAGCTTGATCCGCTGCACCCCGAACCGGTCCTCGACCACCAGCTCGCCGCCGTCATAGGCGGCGGGGTCTTCGAGGAAGACGGTGACCGACAGGTCGCTGCGGATGCGGAAATCGGTGCCGCGCTGGATGCGGATGGCATTGTCGACATGCGTGCCGAAATTCTGCCCTTCGCCATAGCGGTTGAACAGCGGCGGAAACACCTTGAGCGGCAGCGCCGCCGCGAAGAACAGCGGCGAACGGCCCAGCGCCTCCAGCACGATGCCCCCCGCCTCGCGCGCCGCCGCGCCGCCCTCCGGCAATTGTTCGTTGCGCTTCGCCAGCGCCGACTGATGGCCCGAGGTGGCGTTGCCGTCGATCCAGTCGGCGGCATCGACGATCGCGCGCACCCGGTTCACCGACGCGGCGTCGAGCAACTGGGGAATCGCGATCATCATGGCCGGGCCGTCTTAACGGGTTTGTGACGCGGACGACAGACCGGGGGACAGGTGGCCCGGCGTCCGCCCCCCTTGTTCAGAAGCTGTAGAACAGGCTGAGCACCGCCGAACGGCGATCGCCCGGCGTCGCCCAGCCGCCGCTGATCGCACCGGTGGCGGTGCTCACATTGTTGCGGATGCCCGTATAGTATTTCTCGTCGGTGAAATTCTGGATGTTGAGCTGCGCCGTCAGCCCGTTGCCGAACGTATAGCCCAGGAACGCGCGATGGATGAGATAGTCGTCGGCGCGGAATTGCGGGGTCACGGCGCCCGCCACCAGCACGCGGTTGTTGAGCGCGAAGCTGCCCTGATAGCTGAGGCCGTAACCGATCTCGAGCCCGAACGGCAGCTTGTAGGTGGTGAACAGGCTGCCCGAATGATCGGGGGTCTGGAGCAGGTGCTGATCGCGTTGCACATCGCGGATCGCCGCGCTGTTGCCGCACGCTGCGCCGGGATTGGCGAGGCAGAAGTCCGAGACGCTCTGCTTTACCCTGCCGTCGAGATGGGTGTAGTTGGCGAACAGCGTCCAGGCCGGGGTGATGTTGCCGCTGGCGCCGAGCGCGATGCCGTCGACCCTGGCGCGGCCGTCGAGCACCTGCAGCGCGCCGGGCTGCGCCGGATCGTTCGACGGCACGCGGAAATTGGTGCGTTCGTTGCGGAACACCGCCGCCGTCAACTGAAGCCGGCGGCCGAACAGATCGGCCTTCGCCCCGATTTCGTAATTCTTCGCCGATTCCGGCGCCACGGCGCACGGGTCCGCCGCGCCGACCGCGGAAAGCACGCCGCAGCCCAGCCGCACGGTCGCCGAAGAAGGCGTCTTGGAATTGCCGTAGGCGGCATAGATGCTGGTGTCCGGCGTCGGCTTGAAGACCGCGCCGATGCGATAGGAGAACAGCCGCTCGTCGCTGACCTGCGGGCGAAGCTGGAGATCGGTGAGCGGGGCCGTGCCCGGCGGCGGGCTGGGCAGCACGATGTTGCGGAATGTCGCCTTGTTCGATTCCCAGCGCACGCCGCCATTGAGCTCGAACATCGACCCGAACTCGATCGTGTCGAACGCATAGAGCGCGAAATTGGTGGTCTCGGCCTTCGATCGCGCGGTGATGGTGAGGTTGTTGGGCCCGGTATAGACCGTGTTCGGGTTCGCCAGGCTGATCGCCGGGACCGCCGTTACCGCCGACCCGTCCGGATTGCGCAGCAGCGAACCCGAGGCGATCGCATAATCCTCGACCGTCGCCGACATGCCGATCACCAGCGTGTTGCGCATGCCGCCTTCCTTGCCGGTGAAGATGCGCAGGTCGGTCTGGTTATGGAGCAGCTGGTTCTCCTGATCGCGCACCGTGCCGCGCGGCCCCGACGGCGCATAGAAGCCCGCCGCCAGCGTGCCCGGACAGGCGATACCCACCGTCGCGCTGCCGTTGGCGCCGACCGGCTGGAGCCCGTTGGCGAGGCAGAAGGTCCCCTGCGGCGCGCTGGTCTGGCTGTATTGCGCGACACGCTGCCAGCGCGAAAGATTGCGGATGCTGACCGAATCGCTGAACTGGTGGCGGAAGATCGCGGTGGCGCGATCGACTTTGGTCTCCTGCACGTCGAGATTGCGATAACCGAAATAATCGCCGGGATCGACGCCCGGCAGCGGGCCGGCGTTCACCAGGCTCTTGAAATAGGGCACGCCATAGATCGGCGTATTCTCGTCTTCCTGGTGCGAATAGCTCAGCGTCAGGCTGGTCGGCGAGCCGACGCCGATGGTGACCGAGGGCGCGAAGCCCCATCGCTTGAACTTTTCGACATCGCGGCCCGGCACGCCATTCTCGTGATACGCGCCGTTCAACCGCACTGCGGCCAGATCGTTCAGCCGCCAGTTGCTGTCGATCGCGCCGCGATAATAATCATGGGTGCCGACCGATCCCTGGAGGATCGTGAGATCGTCCGGCTGCGGCGACTTGGTGACCAGGTTGATCGTGCCGCCGACCGATCCCGATCCGTTGAACACCGAATTGGCGCCGTTGAACACTTCGATCTGCTGCAGGTTGAACGGATCGGTGCGGGTATATTGCGCGCCGTCGCGCACGCCGTCGATCGTGATGTCGTTATTGGCCGAATAGCCGCGCAGGTTGATCGAATCGCCATAGCCGCCGCCGCCCTCGCCGGCGCCGAAGGTGATGCCGGGGATCGTCTGCAGCGCATCGCGCAGCGTCTGCAGATTCTGCTTGCGGATCACCTGGTCGCTGATGACCGTCACGGTTTGCGGCGTGTCGAGCAACGGCGCAGTGGCGCGGGGATCGGTCACCTCGGCCTCGGCGCGCGTGCCGCTGACGACGATCTCGCGGCGATCGGATTGCGCCGGGTCCTGGCCATCGGACGGGTCCGCCGCGGGCGCCGGATCGGCGGCGCGCGCGGTCGGGGCGGTGGCGACGAAGCCGACCGCGGCGAGCGCGAGGAAGGCGGGTGCGGCCTTGCGGCCGTCGAAACTGGAACGAGTCATATGTGCCCCTTTGCTGTCGGGGCGTCAGCTATTGCGAGTCGTTCTCAATGTCAACGCTGTTGCGAATCAATTTCATTTCTTTCGTGCGAAACGACTGCCGAAAACAGCCAGGATCGGATCGCGCTGGCCAGGTTGGGCGGGTCCGAAACGGTGATGCGCAGATGATCGATCTGCGCGACCAGCGCGCTCAGCGGCAGGCCGCGCGCCTGCGCCTCGCCTTCCAGCGCCCTCCAGAATGCCGGTTCCAGGCTGATCGACGTGCAATGGCCGGCGATCGTCACCGATCGCTTGACCGGCCCGGCAAATCCGCCCGGCGGGGCCGCGATCACGTGTCGAGATCGAACAGCGACGCAAGCTGATCGATCATCGTGCCGGCGAGCTGTTCGGCATCCATGATCGTCACCGCGCGACTGTAATAGCGGGTCACGTCGTGCCCGATGCCGATCGCCACCAGCCCGACCGGCGAGCGTTGCTCGATCCAGCCGATCACCTGGCGCAGATGGCGTTCGAGATACGAACCGCTGTTGACGCTCAACGTCGAATCGTCGACCGGCGCGCCGTCGCTGATGACCATCAGGATCTTGCGATCTTCAGGCCGCGCGATCAGCCGGTGATGCGCCCAGAGCAGCGCCTCGCCGTCGATATTCTCCTTCAGCAGCCCTTCGCGCATCATCAGGCCGAGCGACCTGCGCGCACGGCGCCACGGCTCGTCGGCCTGTTTGTAGACGATGTGGCGCACGTCGTTCAGGCGGCCGGGCTGCGGCGGGCGGCCGTCCGCCAGCCATTTCTCCCTGGATTGCCCGCCCTTCCACGCGCGCGTCGTGAAGCCGAGGATCTCGGTCTTGACGCCGACCCGCTCCAGCGTGCGCGCCAGGATGTCGGCGCTGATCGCGGCGATGCTGATCGGGCGGCCGCGCATCGATCCCGAATTGTCGATCAGCAGCGTGACCACCGTATCCTTGAACTGCGTGTCCTTTTCGACCTTGTACGACAGCGACTGCATCGGATTGACCACCACGCGCGCCAGCCGCGCGGCGTCGAGCAGCCCTTCGTCCTGGTCGAAATCCCAGCTGCGATTCTGCTGCGCCATCAATCGGCGCTGAAGGCGGTTGGCCAGCTTGGTGACGACGCCCTGCAGATGCAGCAGCTGTTGGTCGAGATAGGCGCGCAGCCGTTCAAGCTCGGCCTCGTCGCACAATTCGGTCGCGGCGATCACCTCGTCATATTGGGTGGTGAAGGCGCCATATTCGAATTGCGGCGGCAGATCCGACCAGGGGCGGTTGGGGCGGACCGGCATCATGCCGTCCTCGCCCTCGTCGCCGGTGTCGCCATCGGCATCGTCGAACTCGCCGTCCTGCTGCTCGCCGTCCTCGCCCGGCTCGGTCTCGCCCTCGCTCGGCTCGCCGCGCGCCTCGACCTCGCTGTCGCCGGTCTCGCCCTGTTCCTCGCCCTCCTGTTCGTCCTGCTGCTGTTCCTCGGTGCCCTCGTCCTCGCCGCCGCCCTCGTCGGTCTCGTCGGGGATCAGCTCGCCCTGCGTCAGCTCCAGATCCTCGAGCAGATGGCCGACCAGCCGGGCGAAGGCTGCCTGATCGTCGATCGCCAGGCCCAGCGCGTCGAGATCGGCGCCGCCCTTGTCCTCGATCCAGTCGCGCACCAGCGCCAGGCCCGGCGCCGCTTCGGCCGGCGCCCCGCGCCCGGTCAGCCGCTCGCGCACCAAGAGCTGGATCGCGGTCGACAGCGGCACTTCGTCGCGGGTGCGGGCGCGGCTGATCGGATCGGAACGCATCCGCAGCTCGAGCGCGCGGTCGAGATTGGCGGCGATCCCGGCATAACCGCGCGCGCCCAGCGCCTCGACCCGCGCAGTTTCGACCGCGTCGAACACCGCGCGCGCCACCGCTTCGCGCGGCGCGGCCTTGAGGTGAGTCGCGCCGTCGTGCAGCCGCATGCGCAGGGCGAAGCCGTCGGCGAAGCCGCGCGCCTCGGCGATCTGCTCGGGCGGCAGGGTGCGCCCGGGCATCGGCACCTTGATATGCCGCCCGGACTGGGCCGGCGCGTCGGCGGTGAAGGCGAGTTCGACCTCGGGCTCGTGCGACAGCGCGCGCGCGGTCCCGGCCAGCACGTTGCGGAATTGATCGAGGGGGGAATCGTGCGCCATCACGCCGCGCTTAGCGAACCGGGCGGCGCTTCGCTACCTGTCGGCCGGTGCGAAACGCGAAAGGCCGCGTGGCGTCCCGTTTCCAGCACAGCTCAATGCCCGCGGACTTGAACCCCGCCCTTGCGGCGCGCGATCGTGTCCGGCGAACCGGGCTTACTTGATCTTCGCTTCCTTGAACTCGACATGCTTGCGCGCGACCGGATCGTACTTGCGGAAGCTGAGCTTTTCGGTCTGCGTGCGCGGATTCTTCTTGGTGACATAGAAGAAGCCGGTGTCAGCCGTGCTGACGAGCTTGATCTTCACGGTAGTCGGCTTGGCCATCGCCCGGTTCCTGCAATTCGTGAAACAATAAAGCGGCCGCGCGCTGGCAGGCCGCTGTCAGGTGGCGGCGCATGCCGCGCGGGCGGAGGATTGTCAAGGCGGAGCGGCGATTAGGCGTGCGTTAACCATGTGCGCCGCACTATGAGACGACGGCCTGTGGGGAGGGCGAAATGGCGAATGACGCGATGCGGGCGATGATGGCCGAATTGAACCGGCGAATCGATGCGCTCGACCCTGCCGCCGCGCGCACCCGCACGGCCCAGTTCGCCACCGACATCGACGCGATTCGGCGCCTGGCCGCGGCCAACGGCTTCAACGCGGTCTCG
Source organism: uncultured Stakelama sp. (assembly GCA_964413495.1). Classification (GTDB taxonomy): domain Bacteria; phylum Pseudomonadota; class Alphaproteobacteria; order Sphingomonadales; family Sphingomonadaceae; genus Sphingomonas. Next base: position 34,093 of record CAYPRW010000017.1, read on the forward strand.
CCGGTCGTGCATGCGATCGAGGCGGCGCTTGGCCGTGGCGAGCGCGGGCCGGCGGTCAGCGGCGGGCTGGCGCTGCTGCGCGATGCGGTGCGGTGCGGCGACGATGCGCGCGGCGGCGGCGTGTTCGCGGCGGCGGCCTGCAGCCTGCGCATCGCGGGCTGAGCGCGTTTGGAGACGCTGGTTCCGGCCTTTGTCGCCGCATTGCTGGCACAGGCGGGGGATCGTTCGCCGTGGCTGGTGGCGATCCTGGCCGACCGTTATGGCCGGCCGTTCACGATCGCGATCGCCGCGTTGCTGGCGCATGGCATCGGCAACGGGATCGCGGGGGCGGGCGGCGCGCTGATCGCGCCGATGCTGACGCCCAATGCCAGGCAGTTGCTGATCGCAGTGGCGCTGGTGCTGGCAGGATCGGGCGCGTTGGGGCGGCTGAAGCCGCCCGATCGCCTGGAAGGGTGGCGGTTGGGGCCGTGGCTGACGGCATTTGCCGGCATCTTCATCCTGGCGCTTGGCGATACGACTCAATTCTTCACCCTCGCCTTTGCAGCGCGGGGGCCGTCGCCTGTGGTTGCGGCGATCGGCGCGACCGTGGCGGCGTTCGCCGTCAGCCTGATCGCCGCGCTGATCGGCGAAGCCGGCTGGCGGCGGCTGCCGTTGCGTCGGCTGCGCACCGGCGTGGGCGTGCTGGCGATCGGCGGGGGGGTGCTGCTGGGCGCGGGCGCGTTGCGGCTGGTGTAGGCCGGACCGGCCGGTCATGCGCGGTCGCGGGCGGGGCCGCATCGCGGAATGACAATCGATCGAAATGTATCAAATGATGGACTGGGCGCGATGTTTTCGTGTTTCGTAGACCGCGCATTTGTTCGAACGTGATCGCTGCAATCACATTCGAGCGGGCCTGTCATATGAAATACCGTCTTCTGGCGCTGATGCCATTCGCATTGCTGGCCGGCACGCACGCCTTTTCGGGTAGCGCGCCCGCGTCCCCAGGCGGTGGTGTGGATTATTGGGTTCGGGAGATTACCGACAAGCTCGACCAGCCGACATCGATCATCTGGTTGCCGGGGGGCGATATGCTGGTGCCGGAGCGGTCCGGCCATATCAAGATGCTGCGGCGCGACGGCACCGTGAGCGGCGAGGTCGCGGGGCTGCCGGCGAGCTATAACGGGCCGTTCGACGGGATACGCGACGTCGTGCTGGACCCCGATTTCGGCAAGAACCGCCTGATCTATATCTATCTGATGGAGGGCAGTTTCGAAAGCCGCCGGGCCGCCGTCTATCGCGGAAAGCTGGAGGGCGGCGTCTTTTCCGACGCGCGGCGGATCTTTCAGTCCAAGGACACGATATCCGGGACATGGAGCTTTGCGACCCGGATGATCCTGTTGCGCGACGGCACCTTGCTGATGGGGATCGCCGAGGATCACACCGTCCATGCGCAGGACCTGGGATCGCATATCGGCAAGACGTTGCGCATCAATCGCGACGGATCGATCCCCGGGAACAATCCGTTCCGAACCGTTTCGGGCGCCTTGCCGGAAATCTGGACCTATGGCCACCGCACGCCTTCGGGATTCTACCAGGAGGCCGATCCGACCAAATTGTGGGAAGTGGAAATCGGCCCGCGGGGCGGGGACGAGATCAACCTGATCGAACCGCGCAACAATTATGGATGGGCCAAGGTCAGCATGGGGTTCGCCTATAACAATGGCGGGCTGCTCGCGCCGCTGCAGTCGCAGGAAGGCATGATCGATCCCGTCCATAACTGGACGCCATCGGTCACGCCTGCGGGGATCATGCGGTACGAGGGAACGGTCTATCCCGGATGGCGCGGCGACCTGTTCGTCGGCAATCTGACCGGAAAGGCCGTCAGGCGTTTGCGGGTGCAGGGCAGGACCGTGATGCTGGAGGAGCGCATGCTTTCCGACCTTGGGGAGCGCATCCGCGACGTCAAGACCGGACCTGACGGCAAGATCTATGTCGTGACCGACGGCACCCGATTGCTGCGGCTGGAGCCCGGCGCGCCGCGCGGCGGCGAGCAACGCGCGACCAGGAAGCTTGCCGAACTGGCCCGGGCGGTGGGCTATACGGGGCCGCCGGACGAGGCGGGCTATCTCAAATCGGCCGATGTCGCCGCCGGCAAGCGACACTTCATGCAGCTGTGTTCGGGTTGCCATTCGATCGAGGGCGCCGGCAGCGGCGGCGCGATCGGCCCGGATCTGACCGGCGTCTATCGACGGAATGTGGGAACGGTGCGAGGCTATCGCTATTCGGATATCCTCAATCACGCGCCCCGCGACTGGGATCATACCAACCTCGACCTGTTCCTGAAGAACCCCGCGTCGCTGTTTCCCGGAACGGCGATGCCGGCGGTGCCGTTGAACAATGCGGCCGATCGACGCGACCTGATCGCCTATCTGAAATTCGCGACCGAGCAGTCGAAAGCGAAATAACGGTGCTGAACGAGCCAAATGGGTAAAAACGGCTTGACATCGTCACGCTCATCTGGCACATAACGGGAACATCGAGAATTGTGGGTCGGCAGGAGGGCCGGACGGGAACGTCCGGCCCTTTTTGCGTCCGCCGGGTGGGAGGCGATGATGGCGGGAACGGGAAAACGGCGCGGCGTTCAGGCGACCGCGCGGGTGCGGCGGCAGTCGCTGGGCCGGCGGCGCGAGGCGTTCCTGTCGCATTTCGCGGCCAATTGCAACGTGGTGGCCGCGGCGGCGGCGGCGGCCGTGCCGATCACCACGCTGTATGACTGGCGCCGCGAGGACGCCGACTTTGCGGCGGCGTGGAACGATGCGCTGGCGATGGGATATGCGATGCTGGAAGCGCGGCTGGTGGCGCATGCGCTGGCCGGGGTGCGCGGCGAGACGCTGGAGAGCGCCGGATCGGGCGAGGTCGCGCCGGTGAGCGTCGACCTGGCGCTCAAGCTGATGGGGATGCATCGGCACCACGCCGCCCGGCGCGCGTCGCCGAGCACGATGAAATGGGCGCCGCGCGAGGATGTATTGAAGGTGCTGCTGGACCGGCTGGAGCTGATCGACAAGCGCCGGCGCGCCGCGGCGATGCAGGTGCGCGAACCCGCCCTGCCGGCATTGGCGCCGGCATCGGCATCGGCATCGGCATCGGCATCGTCAGGGGCAGGGGCATCGTCAGGGGCATCGTCAGGGGCAGGGGCAGGGGTGATCGAGCCGCTGGCGAACGGGGCATCGGTATGAGCGGCGTGGCGCCGCATATCGCCGACGTGCTGGACCGGCTGCTCGCGCTCGACCCTGATGAGCGCGCCCGGACGCTGCGCGTCATGACCCCGCCGATGCGCCGCACGCTGGCGGCGTGGTGGCAGGTCTGGGCGCATGCCGGGCAGCTGGCGCCGCCGGGCGACTGGCGCGTGTGGCTGGTCCGCGCGGGCCGTGGGTTCGGCAAGACGCGCGCGGGCAGCGAGTGGCTGCATGGGCTGGCGCGCGACATGCCGGACGGACGGTTCGCGCTGGTGGGCGCGACGGCGGACGAGGTGCGGCGGGTGATGATCGAGGGCAGATCGGGCCTGATCGCGACCGCGCCGGGCGACGCCGTGCCGAAATGGCGGCGGACGGCGGGCGAGCTGGAATTCGCGTCGGGTGCGGTCGCCTATGCCTATTCGGCGGCGGCGCCCGAGGCGCTGCGCGGGCCGGAGCATCATTTCGCATGGGTCGACGAGCTGGCGAAATGGGGCGCGGGCGGCGAGGCGGCGTGGGACAATCTGGTGCTGGGGCTGCGGCTGGGGACGCGGCCGCGCGTGCTGGTGACCACGACGCCGCGGCCGACGCGGCTGATGAAGAAGGTGATGGCGTTGCCCAGCACGGTCGAGACGCGCGGGCGGACGGCGGACAATGTGTTCCTGCCCGAGAGCTTCGTCGCGGCGATGCAGGCCGAGCTGGGCGGGACGCGGCTGGGGCGGCAGGAGCTGGACGGCGAGCTGATCGAGGATGTCGAGGGCGCGCTGTGGACGCGCGCGACGATCGAGGCGTGCCGGGGCGCGGTGCCGGACGGCGTGGTGCGCGTGGTGGTGGGGGTGGACCCGCCGGCGAGCGCCGGGGGTGACGCCTGTGGCATCGTGGCGGTGGCGCTGGACGGCGCGGGCGTGTGCCATGTGCTGGAGGATGCGAGCGTGCGCGGCGCTTCGCCCGAGGGGTGGGCGCGCGCCGTGGCGGCCTGTGCCGGGCGGCATCGTGCGGATCGGGTGGTCGCGGAGAAGAACCAGGGCGGTGATATGGTGGGATCGGTTCTTGCCGCTGCGGATATCTCGCTGCCGGTCAAACTGGTGCATGCAAGCCGCGGCAAGGTGGCGCGGGCGGAGCCGGTGGCGGCCGCCTATTCGCGCGGCGGGGTGCGGCATGCGGGGGTGTTTCCGGCGCTGGAGGACGAATTGTGCGGACTGGTGACGGGCGGCGGCTATGAGGGGCCGGGGCGCTCGCCCGACCGGGCGGACGCGCTGGTCTGGGCGGTGAGCGAATTGCTGGCCGGATTGCGGCGCAAGGCTGGAGTGCGGAAGCTGGCGTGAACCATCCGGCGTCCGGCACGTTGGGGCCTATGATATGCTAACCCATTGAGGCCACAACGATGTTCACGCAACTCAATCCGCCGATTCCGCTGAACGTGCTGGGCAAGGGCGAGGGCTATGCGATCGGCATGATCGATTATGGCCAGGAGCATAACCTGATCTGGGTGACCGCGATCAACGAGACCGGCGAGATCTGGTGCGCGCCCAATCCGTCGGTGCGGTTGACCAAGAACTGGACCATGGGGCGGTCGGCGCCGAAGCTGCCGGTGGCGGAGAAGGCGGCGGCGTGAGGTGGCGCCTGAGCCGGTCGGGAACGATGGATAACGAATGGGCAGGGGCCTGACGGTCGACTTTCGCTAGCCCGCGGCGGACGGGCCGCTATGGCGGTCGGATGAGGATGAGCGATTGACCCCGCGCGAGCTGATCGATGTCGCGCAGGTGCCGGGCGGGGCGCCGTTGCGGCTGTTCAGGCGCGGGGGCGACTTCATGATCGTGCTCGAACGCAACGAGTTGATGTCGAGCCGCATGAGCGGATCGGAGGAGGCGCTGGCGGAGATGACGCTGGCGCGGCTGAAGTCGCCGGCTTGCGCGCAGTTGCTGATCGGCGGCTATGGCATGGGGTTTACGCTGCGCAAGGCGCTGGGCCTGATCGGGCCGGACGGGCGCTGCACCGTGGCCGAGCTGGTGCCCAAGATCGTCGAATGGGCGCGCGGGCCGATGGCGGAACTGGCGGCGGGGTGTCTGGACGACCCGCGCACGCGGATCGTGCTGGACGATGTCGGCGCGGTGATCGCCAAAGCCGGTCAAGACGCGCGAGCCGCATATGACGCGATTCTGCTGGATGTGGACAATGGGCCGGACGGGCTGACGCGGCTGGACAATGACCGGCTGTATACGATGCGCGGGCTGGAACGCGCGCGGGCGGCGTTGAAGCCGGGCGGGGTGCTGGCGGTGTGGTCGGCGGCGCCGGACGAGCGGTTCCGGCGGCGGATGGGCGAGGCCGGGTTCGCCGTCGAGGAAGTGGCGGTGCGCGCGCGGCAGAACGGCAAGGGGCCGCGGCACGTGATCTGGTTCGGGATGAAGCGGTAGGCTCGCTTTCGATTCTATAGGCGCGCAGACGCGCGCACCCACCCCTTGCCCCTCCCTTGGAAGGGAGGGGAATTTCGGGAGATCTTGCATGAAATGGTTCGGGCGGAAGTCCGGGCGCGAAGGATCGCGTCCGGTGTTGGCGCGTGGGCAGGGGGCGCTGGGCCATCTGGGCGAGTGGCCGCAAAGCTATGAGGCGCAGGTGCGCGAGGGCTATGCCGGCAATCCGGTGGCGCAGCGCGCGGTGAAGATCGTGGCCGAGGGCCTGGCGAGCGCGCCGCTGGCGGGATCGGACCCGGCGCTGGTCGAACTGGTAGGCGCGCGGGTGCAGGGGCAGGAACTGGGCGCGGTGCTGGCGGCGCAATTGCTGTTGCACGGCAATGCCTATGTACAGGTGCTGGGCGATGGCGCGGGCGGGGTGGCCGAGCTGTTTCCGCTGCGGCCCGAGCGGGTGAGCGTGGAGACCGATGCCGGGGGCTGGCCGGTGGCGTATCGCTATCGCGTGGGCAGCAGCGTCAGCCGGATCGCGGCGGAGGATGCCGGCGGGCGGCCGCAAATCGTGCATCTGCGCGGATTCAGCCCGGTCGACGATCATTATGGACTGGGGTGCCTGGGCGCGGCGTCGGGCGCGGTGGCGATCCACAATGCCGCGACGCGCTGGAACAAGGCATTGCTCGACAATGCGGCGCGGCCTTCCGGGGCGCTGGTGTACGAGCCGGGGGATGGCAGCGCGCTGGCGCCCGCGCAGTTCGAGCGGCTGAAGGCGGAGATGGAGGCCGGCTTTGCGGGCGCCGCCAATGCCGGGCGGCCGATGCTGCTGGAGGGCGGGCTCAGGTGGCAAGCGATGAGCCTGACGCCGGCGGACATGGATTTCGTGGGCCTCAAGGCGGCGGCGGCGCGCGAGATCGCGCTGGCGTTCGGCGTGCCGCCGATGCTGATCGGGCTGCCCGGCGATAACAGCTATGCCAATTATCGCGAGGCCAATCGCGCCGTATGGCGGCTGACCATCCTGCCGCTGGCCGACACGATCCTGACGGGCATCGCGCAGGGGCTGAGCGGCTGGTTCGAGGGCGCGCGGCTGTGGGTCGAGATCGACAAGGTGCCGGCGATGGCCGAGGACCGCGAGCGGCTGTGGCGCAGCGTGAGCGCGGCGGACTTTCTGACCACCGAGGAGAAGCGTGCGCTGCTGGGGCTGGGGCCGGAGCGATGAATGGCGGGCTTTTGGCGCAGCTGATGGCGCAGGGCGTGGCGGAAGGGGCGGACATGGCGACGCTGCGCGCGGTGGCCGAGGAAGCGGGCGAGCTGGGAGCGAGCCGGGCGCTGAAGCGGCTGGGGCTGGACGATCCGTCGGCGGCGAAGGACATGGCCGAGCTGCGCGAGCTGTTGGGCGCGTGGCGCGACGCCAAGAAATCGGCGGTGCAGGCGGTGGCCGGATGGGTCGTGCGGATGCTTCTGGCGCTGGTGATGGTGGGGCTGGCGGTGAAGCTGGGCTTTTGGGGGCTGGGCAAGTGATCCGGTTCGCGGGCTATGCCGCGGTGTTCGATGCGCCCGATTGTGGGGGCGACGTGATCCGCAAGGGCGCGTTCGGCGCGCGGGTGCGGCGCGTGCCGCTGTTGTGGCAGCATCGCGGCGCGCCGATCGGGGTGATCGAGGCGATCGGCGAGGATGCGCGCGGGCTGCGCGTGACCGGACGGATCGATGCGCCGGAGCTGGCCGGGCTGGTGGCGCAGGGCGCGGTGCGGGGCTTGAGCTTTGGCTATCGCGTGCGCGAGGCGCGGCACGGGCGGTGGCGTGAGCTGCATGGGCTGGAGCTGTGCGAGGTCAGCCTGGTGGCGCGGCCGATGCAGCGGCACGCGCGGGTGCATGCGGTGGAGGCCGCGGCGGACTGACCACGGGTGGTGGTGGGTGACTGGGGCGTGCCGGTGGGTGCGCCCCTTTTTTCTTTGTGGGAGAAAGACATGGAAACGAAGGCGGATGTCCTCGAACAGTCGTTCGAGGGACTCGAAGGCATCGGCGTGCCGGCGGCGCGGCCGATGTTGAGCGGGGCCAGGGCGCCCGGCCTGGGTGGCGCGGTGTTTGAAGGCTTCTTGCGGAGCGGGACCGGCGCGCTGGAGATGAAGGCGATGTCGGGGGCGAGCGACGGGGCGGGCGGCTATGCCATTCCGCGCGAGATCGACGCGCTGGTCGATACGACGCTGGCGAGCATCTCGCCGATCCGTGCGATCGCCAATGTCGTGACGGTGGGCAGCGCCGGTTATCGCAAGCTGGTGGCTTCGGGCGGCACGCCGTCGGGCTGGGCGGCCGAGACCGGGGCGCGGACCGAGACGGCGACCGCGACGTTCAACGAGATCGCGCCGCCGATGGGCGACCTCTATGCCAATCCCGCGGCGAGCCAGACGATGCTCGACGATGCGGCGTTCGATGTCGAGGCGTGGCTTGCCGACGAGATCGCGCGCGAGTTTGCGCGGGCCGAGGGCGCGGCGTTCGTGAGCGGCAACGGGACGAACAAGCCCAAGGGCTTCCTGGCCTATGCCACCGCCGCGACCGGCGACGGGGCGCGGGCGTTCGGAACGTTGCAGCATGTCGCGTCGGGCGCGGCGGGGGCGTTTGCGGCCAATCCCGAGGAGAAGCTGATCGATCTGGTGCAGGCGCTGCGGCCGCCCTATCGCCAGGGCGCGGCGTTCGTGATGAATTCGGCGACGCTGGCGCGGATCCGCAAGTTCAAGACCAGCGACGGCGCGTTCCTGTGGCAGCCGGGCATCGCCGCAGGGCAGCCGGCGACGCTGCTGGGCTATCCGGTGGTCGAGGCCGAGGACATGCCCGATATCGCCGCCAATTCGCTGTCGGTGGCGTTCGGCAATTTCCGAGCGGGCTATCTGATCGCCGAACGCAGCGAGACGCAGATCCTGCGCGATCCGTACAGCAACAAGCCGTTCGTCCACTTCTATGCGACCAAGCGCGTGGGCGGCGCGGTGACCAACAGCGAGGCGATCAAGCTGCTCAAATTCTCCGCCGCCTGATCGGCGGCGGCGGCAAGCTGCTGAAGTTCAGCGCGAGCTGATCCCCCGGCGGGCGGGGCATGCCGCCCCGCCCGCATCCCGCTTTTTGGATCATGAGGAGAGAGGATATGGCCGCTGAATTTCCGGCGGGCGTGATCGCCGGCGCGCGCGATGCGGTGAAGGCGCATGTCCGCGCGGCGGGCGAGGATGCGGACGACTTGATCGCGGCGCAGGCGGCGAGCGCGCTGGCGCTGTGCGAGGCGTTCACCGGGCTGGCCATCATCGCGCGCGAACATGACGAACCGATCGATGCCGACGGCGCGTGGCGGCGGCTGACGGCGGCGCCGGTGGCGGCGATCGTCGCGGTGACCGGCGAGGATGACGGGTTGGCGCTGGGCGCGGACGGCTTTGCCGTGGATATCGATGCGCGGGGCGAGGGCTGGGTGCGGGTGACCGTCGCCGGGGTGCGGCGCGCGCGCGTGACCTATTCGGCCGGGCTGGCGGCGGATTGGGCCGGGCTGCCCGCGCCGCTGGCGCAGGGCGTGGTGTTGCTGGCCGCGCATCTGCTGGGCGGCGCGAGCGACGGGCCGCCCGCCGCGGTGACGGCATTGTGGCGGCCGTGGCGCCGGGTGCGGCTGAGCGGCGGGGAGCGCGCGGCATGAGTGGGGCGATCGAAGCGCGGGCGCGTGTTGCGGGCGAAAGGCGCGCGCGCGCGGCGGCGGCGCGGATCGCGGCGGTGTTGCGCGAGCAGGTGCCGGGTGCGCGGATCGAGGTCGCCGATGGCGAGGTGCGGATCGCGCGGCGCGGGTTGCGCGGGGATCCGGCGCTGCGCTGGCCGGGAGGGCTTTCGCGATGAGCGCGCGGGAATTGTTGCAGGCGGGGATCGTGGCGGCGCTCGACGCGGCCGAGGGCCTGTCGGGCCTGGCGGTGTTCGATGCGCCGCCGGTGCGCGCGGCGATGCCCTACGCGACCGTCGAGGAGCCGGTGCTGGCCGACTGGTCGACCAAGGACATTGCCGGGCGCGAGGGACGGATCGCGGTGCAGCTGCACGATGGCGGCGAACGGCCGGTGCGGCTGCGCGCGCTGGCGGCGCTGGCGGACGAGGCGATCGAGACGATGGCCGCCGATCTGGGCGCGGGCTGGCGGATCGTGACGCTGACGCTGGTGCGCGGGCGGATCGTGCGGCGGGCCGAGGGCTGGACCGCGGCGAGCGAGTTTCATGTGCGCATGCTGCGGACGAATTGAGAGCGAGGAGATCAGGACATGGCGGCGGAGAAGGGAAGCGCGTTTCTGCTGAAGGTCGGCGATGGCGGGTCGCCGGTCGCCTATGCGACGGTGGCGGGGCTGCGCACGACGCAGCTGAGCGTCAATGGCGAGGCGGTGGCGATCACGTCGAAGGATTCGGGCGGGTGGCGCGAATTGCTGTCGGGCGCGGGGGTGCGTTCGGTGAGCGTATCGGGCGCGGGCGTCTTTACCGGATCGGCGGCGGAGGCGCGGGTGAAGGCCAATGCGCTGTCCGGCGTGATCGACGATTACCGGCTGAGTTTCGAGAGCGGGGCGACGATGACCGGCAGGTTCCTGGTCACGCGCCTGGACTATGCCGGGGATTTCAACGGCGAGCGATCCTATACGCTGAATCTGGAGAGTTCCGGACCGGTGGTGTCGGCGTGAGCGCGAACCCGGCGCGGGGCGAGGCGGCGTTGCGCGTGGCGGGGTGCGAGCTGGTGTTGCGGCCGAGCTTTTCCGCGCTGGTGGCGGCCGAGCAGGAATTGGGACCGCTGTTCGCGCTGGTCGAGCGCGCCGCCGATGGGCGGCTGGGGCTGGGCGAGATGGTCGGGCTGTTCTGGCATTGCCTGCGCGATCGTCCCGAGGGGCTGACGCGCGAGGCGTTCGGCGAGAGCGTGGCGGCGGGCGGGCTGGCGGCGGCGACGCCGGCGTTGAAACTGCTGCTCGGGCAGATCCTGGCGGGGCGGTGAGCGTTCCGTCCGGGGCGAGCCCCCTCCACCGTGCTGCGCACGGTCCCCCTCCCCGTGCCGGGGAGGATTTCAGCCGCGCCGCGGCGCGGCTGGCGGGACAGGCGGGGGTGGCGTTCGGATGGACGCCCGATCTGTTCTGGGCGGCGACGCCCGCCGAGCTTGCGGCGCTGGTGCGGGCGCTGTGCGGCGAGGACGACGCGCCGCCCGACGGCGCCACGATCGCACGGATGATGGAGGCATTTCCCGATGGATGAGGAAATCGAGCGGCTGGTGATCAACGTGCGGGCCAACACGCAAGGCTTTGCGCGCGACGTGCGGGAGATGCGCGAGGCCATTGACGGCCCGTTGCAGGCGGGCGCCGATCGGGCGGGGGAGGCGATCGAGCGGGCGCTGTTGCGGGGGGTGAGGTCCGGCAAGCTGGGGTTCGAGGACCTCAAGCGCGTGGCGTTGCAGGTGCTGGGCGAGATCGCGGCCGAGGCGGTGCGCGGCGGGATCGGCGCGACGCTGGGGCCCGGCTGGCTCGGCGGGATGCTGAACGGCGCGCTGAGCGGTTTCCTGGGCCTGCCGGGACGCGCGACCGGCGGGCCGGTGGCGCCCGGGCGGGCCTATGTCGTCGGCGAGCGCGGGCCGGAACTGTTCGTGCCGACCGCGAGCGGGCGGGTCGAGGCGGCGGGGCCGGCGCGCGGCGGGCGCGACGTGCGGGTCGCGATCACCATCCATGCGCCGGGCGGGAGCGCGCCGGATGCGATGCGACAATCGAGCCGGCAGGTGGCGCGCGCGGTGCGCGCGGCGCTGGCGGACGTGGACTGAGGGGTTGCGGGTGGGCGGGCGTTGGTCGCGGTGAGACCGCGACGTCCCCACCCCAACCCCTCCCCTGGAGGGGCTTTTCCATGACATATTGGCTGGCGTCCGGGCGGACGGTGCAGGCGGAGGGCGTGCTCTCGCGCTTCGACCCGCGTTTCTGGACGGTGAATTTTCCGCGTCCGATGATGGCGAGTGTGGTGACCACGGCGCCGGATGCGTTGCGGGTGGATGCGGTGTTCTATCGCCAGGACGATCTCGCCGGGTTGATCTGGGACAGCGTGGACCGGCACGATCACGTGCTGCTCGCCTATGAGACGCGGCGCGATTATCGCGATTGCCGGCTGCGGTTCCGCTGGCGATCGTCGGGCGTGCTGGCGCTGGATGCCGTCAACGGCCCGGTGCTGACGATCGAGGGGCGCGACGCCGAGGGGAATCCGCGCGCCTGGTATGTGCGGCTGTGGAATTATGCGCAGGGCACGCCCGAGGACGCGGTGGTGTCGATCGATTTCGCCGTGGTCGACGGCGGCTTCATGTTGCCGGGCGAGGCCGATCCGGTGTGGGCGGGCGATGTCGAGCGGATGTTCGTGAGCCTGGTGCCGGCGGGCTATAGCGGCGCGGACGCGGCGCTGGCGGCGCCGGTCGAGGCATGGGTGGAATTGAGCGACATCGCGGTCGACGGGCCGGGCGCGACGCTGGCCATCGGCGAGGCGATCGTGCCCGAACATGGGCTGTCGATCTGTTCGGGCTATGACGACAGCTATCATGTGACGCCCGCCCGGCTGCTGCGCAACGCGCTGCACCTGGGGTATCGCGGGGATGTCGTCCATTATGTCGGGATGAGCCATTATTTCCGGCTCGAGGCGGCGTCCGGCGGCTATTATGCCAGCCTGGCGGGCGGGGTGCTGAACGCGCCGTGCGCGGCATGGCATGGCGATTTCGCGGCGCGGGCACAGGCGCTGGGGTTCGGGGTGATCTGGTCGCTGAGCTACGAGCTGTTCGACGCGCATTGCTGGAATGACTGGAAGCAGCGGGCGTTCGACGGATCGCCCGGCTTGACCGGGTGGTCGCCGCCCTCGGCGCTGCTGTCGCCGGCGCATGCGGGGGCGATGGGCTATCTGCAGGCGGTCGCGGTGGCGTTCGTGGGGATCGCGCAGGACGCCGGGCTGGCGGTGAAGTTCCAGATCGGCGAGCCGTGGTGGTGGGTGATGCCCGACGGGCGGCTGTGCATCCATGACGATGCCGCGCGCGCCGCGCTGGGCGATCCGGCCGAGCAGAATGTGCGGGATGCGCCCGATCCCGATGTGCTGGATGCGGCGGGGGCGGTGCTGGCGGCGTCGACGGCGGCGCTGGGCGGCGCGGTGCGCGGGGTGGATGCGGGTGCGACGCTGTTGCTGCTCGCCTATCTGCCGACGGTGCTGGATCGCGCCGCACCGGAATTGCAGCGCGCGAACCTGCCGCTGGGCTGGGCGTGGCCAGCGTTCGATGTGCTGCAGCTGGAGGATTATGACTGGGCGGCGGCGGGGAACGCGGTCGCGACGGCGCGGGGCGTGGCGCTGGCGCAGGCGCGATTGGGCTATCCGGCCGAGCGGCAGCATTATTTCGCGGGGTTCGTGCTGAACGGCGCGGACGCGCACCAGTGGCGCGGCATCGCCGCCGCGGCCGCTGCGGCGCGGGCGCGCGGGGTGGCGGCGACATTCATCTGGGCGCTGCCGCAGGTGATCCGCGACGGTTTCACGACATTCGATCTGGAGGATGACATGCAGGCGTTCGACGACGTGCTGTTCCCGCTGGCGCTGGGACGCGAGGCGGAAGTGGCGCCCGAGGTGTCGACCGCGATCCTGACCAGCGCGGGCGGGCACGAGGCGCGCAACGCCGCCTGGGCGCAGGCGCGCACGCGATATGATGTCGGACCGGGCGTGCGCAGCGAGGCGGACATTCGCGCATTGCTGGCCTTTTACCGCGCGCGGATGGGGCCGGCGCGCGCGTTCCGGCTGCGCGACCCGTTCGACGATTGCTCGAACGACGAAGGCGAGCCCGGCGCGGCCGATCAGCTGATCGGGGTGGGCGACGGCAGCGCGCTGTCGTTCGAGCTGGTCAAATATTATGGCGCCGCCGCGCGCCGGATCACGCGGCCGGTGACGGGCAGCGTGCGCGTGGCGGTGGACGGCGTGGAGACCGTGGCGTTCGCGGTCGGCGAGGCGGGCGTCGTCGTGCTCGACGTGCCGCCGGGCGAAGGCGCGGTGGTGACCGCCGGGTTCCGCTTCGACGTGGCGGTGCGGTTCGCCGAGGATCGCCTGAGCGTCAACCGCGCCACCTTCCTCGCCGGGGCGGCGCCGAGCGTGCCGCTGATCGAGGTGCGCGAGGCATGAGCTGGCTTGACGAACGGCTTGCCACGATCGCGCTGTGCTGGCGGATCGAGCGGCGTGACGGCGTGGCGATCGGGCTGACCGCGCACGATCGCGATCTGACGGTCGACGGCTTTGTCTATCGCGCGGCGCCGGGGATGACGCCGTCGGCGGTGCGGCGCAGCGCGACGTTCGATGCCGACAGCATGGACGTGACCGGCGCGCTGACCGGCGCGGCGATCGGCGAGGGCGACTTGCTGGCGGGGCGATGGGACGGCGCGCGGGTTGCGCTGTTCGCGGTGGATTGGATCGATCCGGTGGAACCGGTGCCGCTGGGGGAAGGCACGATCGGTGCCGTCGAAACGCGCGACGGGGTACTGACCGCCGAGTTGCGCGGCGTCGCCGCCGCGCTGGACGCGCCGGTCGTCGAGGCGACCTCGCCCGAATGCCGGGCCGAGCTGGGCGACCGGCGGTGCCGCGTGGCGATGGCGGGGCGGCGGCGTTTCGCGCGCGTGATCGCGGTCGAGGGAGCGGTGCTGACGCTGGATGGCGGGACGGCGGGACCCGGTACGTATGCGGGCGGACGACTGCGCTGGCTGACCGGCGGCAATTCGGGGCTGGAGGATGCGGTGGGGGCGTCGGACGGCGCCACGGTGACGTTGCGGCGGGTGCCGCGATATGAGGCGGCCGGGGCGCTGGTCGAGCTGAGCGAGGGGTGCGACAAGTCGATCGCGACTTGTGCCGCGCGGTTCGGCAACGCGGCGAATTTCCGTGGCGAGCCCTATCTGCCCGGCATCGACCTGTTGACGCGATATCCCGGCGCATGACGCCGCTGGAGCGCGCGCGCGCGGCGCTGGGCGTGCGGTTTCGGCCGCAGGGCCGGAGCGTTGCGGATGGGCTCGATTGCGTGGGGCTGGCGGGGCTGGCCTATGGGGTGGCGCCGCCGCGCGGCTATGCGTTGCGATGCGGCGATGCGGCGATCGTGTTGGCCGCTGTCGATGCCGCGGGGCTGGTGCCGGCCACGCCGGGGCGGCCCGGCGACCTGATCCTGTTCCGGAGCGGGCCGGGGCAGCTGCATCTGGGGATCGCGAGCGAGACGGGGGTGATCCATGCCGACGCCTTGCTGCGGCGCGTGGTCGAGCGGCCGGGTGTGCCGCCCTGGATCGAATTGATGCGCTGGCGAAGGAGGTGATATGGCGACGCTGGTATTGACCACGATCGGCGGTGCGATCGGCGGGCCGATCGGCGCGATGCTGGGCGGCATCATCGGCCAGAGCGTGGATCGCGAGCTGTTGAAGCCCAAGGGGCGCGAGGGGCCGCGGCTGACCGAGCTCAAGCTGCAGACGTCGAGCTATGGCACGCCGATCGCCAAGCTGTTCGGGACGCTGCGTGTGGCGGGATCGGTGATCTGGGCGACCGACCTGATCGAGCACCGCCATCGCGAGGGCGGCAAGGGGCGGCCGACGGTCACGAGCTATAGCTATTCCGCGTCGTTCGCGGTGGCGCTGTCGGCGCGGCCGATCCTGTCGGTCGGCCGGATCTGGGCGGACGGCAAGCTGTTGCGCGGGGCGGCGGGCGACTGGAAGGCGTCGACCGGATTTCGCCTGCACCTGGGCGGCGAGGATCAGGCGCCCGATCCGCTGATCGCTTCGGCCGAGGGCGGCGCGCTGGCGCCGGCGCATCGCGGCATCGCCTATGCGGTGTTCGAGGATCTGGAACTCGCCGATTTCGGCAACCGGATTCCGTCATTGACGTTTGAGGTCGTTGCCGATGCCGGCGCGGTCGATGCCGGCGAGATTGTCGAGGTGGCGAGCGAGGGGCTGGTGCGCCGCGCGGACGCCACCGCCGCGATCGCCGGCTTTTCCGCCTATGGCGGTTCGCGCCGCAGCGTGATCGAGCCGCTGGTGCAGGCGGTGGGGGCCTGGCCGGTGTCGGGCGGGGCGGATATGACGCTGATCTGGGGCGCGGGGGCGGCGGCGAGCGTCATCGATCAGGGGATCGGCCCGGACGGCGGCATCGGCCACCGGGCCATCGCCGCCGCCGATCGCGCGCCGCGCCGGATGCTGTTGGGGCATTATGATCCGGCACGCGATTACCAGGCCGGGTTGCAGCAGGCCGTCCGTCCCGGTGCCGGGTTTCGCGACGAGACGGTCGAGTTGCCCGCCGTGCTCGACGCCGCGAGCGCCAAGCGGCTGGCGGAGGCGGCGCTGGCGCGCGCCGAGATCGAGCGCGAACGGTGGACGGTCACGACCGGGTGGAGCGCCCTCTCGATTCCGCCCGGCGCGCGGGTTGCGATTGCCGGCGAAGCCGGGGCCTGGCGCGTGGCCGGGTGGCGGCTGGAGGCGATGGCCGTGTCGCTGGAGCTCGTCCGCATCGCGCCGGCGGCGTTGCCGACGACCGCCAGCGCGGGCCGGGTGCTGGGCGCGCCGGACCTGACGGCGGGCGAGACGATCCTGCATGCGTTCGAGCTGCCGCATCTGGGCGACGAGGCGGCAAGCGTGCCGCGCATCTCGATCGCCGCGTGCGGCACCCAGCCGGGCTGGCGCCGCGCGGCGCTGACCCTCAGCCTTGACGACGGCGCGCGGTGGGAAGCGATCGGCAGCACCGCATTGCCGGCGATCATCGGCACGGTCGAAACGCCCGCCGGCACGGCCGATTCGGCGATCGAGGATCGCCGCCACGCGCTGATCGTGGAACTGGCGCATGACGGGATGGCGCTGGACGATGGCGACGCCGTCGGGCTCGACGCCGGCCGTAACCTGGCGCTGATGGGGGATGAGCTGATCCAGTTCGGACGTGCGGAACGGCTGGACGGAAATCGCTGGCGGTTGACGCGGCTGTGGCGCGGGCGGCGGGGGACGGAGGCGGCGATCGGGCTGGGCGCCGCCGGCGACCGCTTCGTGCTGATCGAGGCGGAAACGCTGCTTCAGCGCGACCTTGCCGGCGGTGGCGGCACGGCGCGCGTGATCGCGGTCGCGGCGAATGAGCCGGCGGGCGTCGAAGCGACGGCGCCGAGAACCAGCATATCGGTGACGCCGCCATCGCCGGTGGCGTTGCGGGCGCGGATCAACGCGGATGACAGCGTTGCGCTCAGCTGGACGCGCCGGAGCCGGATCGGCTGGCGCTGGATCGACGGCACCGATGCGCCGCTGGGCGAGGAGGCCGAACGCTATCAGGTGCGGATCGTGACCGGTACGGGCGCTGCGACGGTCTTTACCTGCACCGAACCGGCATTGCCGATTCCGGCCGGCCTGCGGGCCGCGGGCGCGCTGACCGTGCAGGTCCGGCAGGCGGGCGATCATGGCCTGTCCCCGCCGGCGAGCATGCTGATTCCAGCAATAGAGGAGTGATGCCGATGAGTATGACCGCGCGATTCGCGCTGCCCCTGTTGACGGCGGGGCAGGCGCAGAAGGAACTGGACCATAACGAGGCGCTGACCTTGGCCGATGCGCTGCTGCAATGCTGTGTCGAGACGGCCGGCGAAAACAGCCCGCCGACCGACCCGCTGCCGGGCCAATGCTGGATCGTCGGTTCCGACCCCGATGGCGCATGGGCGGATGCGGCGGACATGCTGGCGATATGGACCGGCGGCGGATGGCGCTTCGTTCCGCCGGCCGAAGGGATGACGGCACATGTGCGGGCGGACGATCTCGTCGCGGCCTATGTCGGCGACGCCTGGCGGCTGGGCGCCGTGACCGCCGCCGAGGTGCGGGTGGCGGGCGATCGCGTCGTCGGCGCGCGCCAGCCCGCGATCGCTTCGCCCGGCGGCGGCGCGGTTGCCGATGCCGAGGCGCGGGCCGCGATCGGCGCGATTCTCGACGCGCTGCGGACCCATGGCCTGATCGCCACATGACAACTGTGACGTTGCGGCAACAGTCCCCGGATTTTGTGCGCTTGCGCGGAAACTTTCGACGGGGTAGGGAGTTAGGGCTGTCCGAAGTGACAACCAAGAAAGGGGATTAAGATGCGGAAGCTTGCCGTAACGCTGGCACTTGCTTCGACCGCACTGAGCACGCCTGCCCTCGCAAAGGACGATGCGTGGTATGTGGGCGTCGAAGGCGGTGCGATGATCGTCGAAGACATCGATTACGATATTACCCGCCCGACGCCGACGCCTGCGGCGACCGGCATCGGCTCGGTCGATCATGACTATGGCTGGGATGTCGGCGGCAATATCGGCTATGATTTCGGCGCGTTCCGTGCCGAGGCCGAGGTGAGCTATCGCCGCGCTGGCGTCGATGCCTATCGCTCGACGCTGACGACGCCGGTGTTCCAGGCCGCTGCTGCGGCTGCCGGTACCTATGCTTATGCCGGGGGCCGCACGTCGGCGCTCAGCTTCATGGTCAACGCGCTGCTCGATTTCGGCGAGGATGACGGCATTCAGGGCTTTGTCGGCGGTGGTGTGGGCGTTGCCCGCGTCAAGGCCGAATATGGCCTGAACACGCGCGGCAACTTCCTTGACGATTCCGACACCGTGTTCGCCTGGCAGGCGATCGCCGGTATCCGTCAGCCGATCAGCGAGAATGTCGACGTCACGTTGAAGTATCGCTTCTTCAACGCGGACAATGTCCGTCTGGTCGGTTCGAACGGCGATCGTTTCGACGGCCGGTTCCGTTCGCACAGCATCCTGGGCGGCGTGACGTTCAACTTCGGTGCGCCGCCGCCGCCGCCGCCGCCGCCGGAACCGACTCCGCCGCCGCCGCCGGCACCGACCCCGCCGCCGCCGCCGCCGCCGGTGGTCTGCACCCCGGGGCCGTACATCGTGTTCTTCGAGTGGGACAAGTCGGACATCACGCCCGAGGCGGCCGGTATCCTCGACAATGCGATCTCGGCCTATCAGAACTGCGGCAACGCGCAGGTCATGCTGGCCGGTCACGCCGACCGTTCGGGTGCCGCGACGTACAATGTCGGCCTCTCGCAGCGTCGTGCCGATGCGGTTCGCGCGTATCTCACCGGCCGGAGCATTCCGGATGGCGTGATCACGTCGGAAGCGTTCGGCGAAAGCCGTCCGCGCGTCGAGACCGCCGATGGCGTCCGCGAGCTGCAGAACCGTCGCGTGGAGATCACTTACGGTCCGGGTTCGGGTCAGTAAGCCACGCGATCCGCACTGCGGGTCTGGAAAATCGGGGAGGCTGGGCGACCAGCCTCCCCTTTTTTGCGGATCCGGCCGGCAGGCGCCGGGCCCCAATCGGGCGGGTTCAGGCTATGGGCGCACTCGTTACCGAGATCCCATGCGCTCGCGGGCTCACATTCATCGCCCGTCCGATGCGCGCAGGCGGGGATCCATTCCGGCGGACTGCCATGGACTCGCGCCGCCGCCGCCAAGGGATACCCGCCAGCGCGGGGATGGCGAGCCGGGAATAGCAGGCCCTGATCTAGGCGGCCGTGACGGTTTGTTCGATCACGCCGAAGATCGGATGGTGCCGATCGTCCTCGGCCCAGATCCGCACCGTATCGCCATGTTTGAGGAACGGCGTGGCGGGCGCGCCGTCGCGGATCGCTTCGACGGTGCGCAGTTCGGCGATGCATGAATAGCCCGCGCCGCCCTGGCCGACCGGCTTGCCCGGACCGCCATCGCCGCCGCGATTGGAAACGGTGCCCGATCCGATGATCGTGCCGGCGCCCAATGCGCGCGTCCTTGCGGCATGCGCGATCAGCGCGCCGAAATCGAAGGTCATGTCCTCGCCCGCCTGCGCCCGGCCGAACGGACTGCCGTTGAGGTCGACCATCAGCTTGCGGTGCAGCTTGCCCCCGCGCCACCAGTCGCCAAGCGCATCCGGCGTGACGAACACCGGCGAAAAGGCGCTGGCGGGCTTGGACTGGAAAAAGCCGAAGCCCTTGGCCAGTTCGGCCGGGATCAGGTTGCGCAACGAAACGTCGTTGGTCAGCCCGACCAGGCGGATCGCGGCCAGCGCGTCCTCGCGCGATGCGCCCGGCGGCACGTCGCCCGTCACCACCACCACTTCAGCCTCCAGATCGCAGCCCCAGCCTTCATCGGCCAGCGCAATCGCGTCGCGCGCGCCCAGAAAGCCGTCCGAGCCGCCCTGGTACATCAGCGGATCGTGCCAGAAGCTGTCGGGCAGTTCCGCGCCGCGCGCCTGGCGCACCAGCGCGACATGGTTCACATAGGCCGACCCGTCCGCCCATTGATAGGCGCGCGGCAGCGGCGCCGCGGCGTCGCGCTCGTGGAACCGGTCGCGCGGGATGACCGCATGTTCAAGGTCAGTGGCAAGGTTGCGCAGATCGCCCTCGACCCGGTCCCAATCGTCCAGCGCCGCCTGCAGCGTCGGCGCGATATGGCGCGCATCGGCACACCAGGCCAGATCGTTCGAGACGACGATGAGGCGGCCGTCACGGCCGTGTTTCAGACTGGCGAGTTTCACGCTGGCTTCTCCTGCTCCCGGCCCGTCACCTTAAGCGGCTGAACCGCCGTGTCGAGGCGAATGCCGGCGCATTGACAGCGCCCGACCCCCGTCCCATCGCTAGGCATATGCGATCGCACCTTCGCTTTCTCGATTCCGGCGGCACGATGGGGCCGATGATCCGGGATCATGACTGGCGCGGCAATCCCGTCGGCGAACCGTCGCAATGGCCCCAGCCGCTGCGCTTTGCCCTGGGCATCTGCATGGGGTCGAGCTTTCCCACCGCGATCTACTGGGGCCCGGAACTGCGCCTGTTCTACAACGACGCCTGGGCGCCGATCCCGGCTGAGCGGCACCCCTGGGCGCTGGGCCAGCGCGGGCAGGATGTCTTCCCCGAGATCTGGGACGTCGTCGCGCCGCAATTCGCGCAGGTGATCGAGCGCGGCGAAGGCTTTGCCACCTTCGACCAGCGGCTCGACATGATGCGCGGCGGGCGGCTGCACGAAACCTATTGGAACTACAGCTTCACGCCGATCCGCGACGAGCATGGGCGGGTGGTCGGCGTGCTCAACCAGGGCAATGAAACGACGCGCACGGTGCTGGCGGAGCGCGCGCGGCTGGCCGAAGTCGGCCGCCTGCGCGACATCGTCGATCATGCACCGGGCGCGATCGCGCTGTTGCACGGGCCGACGCACGTCATCGAGCTGGCCAATGCCGCCTATGTCGAGCTGACCGGCGGGCGCGACCTGATCGGCCGGACGGTGGCCGAGGCCTTGCCCGAAGTGGTCGATCAGGGCTTTGTCGACCTGCTCGACCATGTGTTCGCGAGCGGCGAGACCTTTCGCGCAAACGACACGCCCGTCCTGCTGGAACGGCAAGGCGCGACCGAGACGCGGCTGCTGGATTTCGTCTACCAGCCGCTCAAGGACGCCAATGGCCTGACCACCGACATCTTTGTCGAGGCCAATGACGTCACCGAACGCGCGATGGCCGAGGCGCGGCTGCGGCAGAGCGAGGAGCGGCTGCAGCTCGCGCTCGACGCCTCGCACGGGGTCGGCACCTGGGACTGGGACGTCGCGGCGAATCTGGTGCGCGCCGATGCCCGGTTCGCGCGGCTCTATGGCGTCGATTCCGCCGCCGCCGAACAGGGCGCGCCTGTCGACATCTTCTTCGCCCGGATCCATCCCGACGATGCCGTGCGCGTGCAGGGCGAGATCGAAGTGGCGATCGCGAGCGGCGCCCCGTTCATATCCGAATACCGGCTGGTCGCGCCGTCCGGCGAAACGCGGTGGGTCACGGCACAGGGCCGATGCAGCTTTGACCAGGATGGGCGGCCTGCGCGCTTTCCCGGCGTCAGCTTCGACATCACCGAACGCCGCAACGCCGAGGCCGCGGCGCGCAAGGCGGCCGACGAGCTCAAGGCCGCGACCGAGGGCCAGGCTTTCGTCTATGGCCTGGCCGATCGCCTGCGGGGGCTCGATTCGCCTGAGGCGATCATGCGGCTCAGCGCGTCGGCGCTGGCCCGGCGCATGCAGCTCGACCGGGTCGGTTTCTATCGCGTCGGCGCCGACGGGGTGATGCAGTTCGGCCCCAGCGTCACGACCGATCGGCTGCCGGCACTGGACGGCACGCTGGCCGCCCGCGACCTGGGCCCGGCGCTGGCGTCCTATCGCAGCGGACGGACCGTGGTGATCGCCGATTCGGGGGCCGATCCCGCCTATGCCGACACCGCCGTGCCGCGGCTGTCCCCCTCTGGCGTGGGCGTGCCGTTGACTCGCGGCGGGCTGTGGGTCGCCTCGCTCTATGCCAATTGCGCCGGCCCGCGCGACTGGACCGAGGACGAGGTCAGCTTCATCGAGGCGGTCGCCGAAACCGCCTGGGACGCGGTCGAGCGCGCCGCCGCCGTCACCGCGCTGCGCGAGAGCGAGGCGAAGTTCCGCGCCATCGCCAATTCGATCGATCCGATGGTCTGGTCGACCCGGCCCGACGGCTATCACGATTATTACAATGATCGCTGGTATGAATATACCGGCGTTCCCCATGGCTCGACCGATGGCGAGGCGTGGAACGGCATGTTCCATCCCGACGACCAGGAACGCGCCTGGTCGACCTGGCGGCATTCGCTGGAAAGCGGTGAGCCCTATCGCATCGAATATCGGCTGCGCCATCACGGCGGCGTCTATCGCTGGGTGCTCGGCCGCGCCCAGGCGGTGCGCGACGAGGATGGGCGGATCACCCGCTGGTTCGGCACCTGCACCGACATCCAGGACATCGTCGATGCGCGTGAGGTGCTCGCGCGTTCGCGCATCGAGCTGGAAAATGCCGTCGCCGAACGCACCAGCCAGCTGATGGCGGCGGAGGAGCGGCTGCGTCAGGCGCACAAGATGGAGGCGGTCGGCCAGCTGACCGGCGGCATCGCGCATGATTTCAACAATATGCTGGCGGTGGTGATCGGCGCGCTCGACATGCTCGAACGCCGCCTGGCGCAAGGCAGCACCGATCTCGATCGCTATATCGTCGCCGCCAGGGACGGCGCCAGCCGCGCCGCGGCGCTCACCCAACGCCTGCTCGGCTTCGCGCGGCAGCAGCCGCTCGCCCCGGTCGCGCTCGACCTCAACGGCCAGGTGCGCGACATGGTCGAGCTGCTGATGCGCACGCTGGGTGAGGATATCACGATCGAAACGCGCCTCTCGCCGCGGATCGATGCGGCGATGGCGGATCCCAACCAGCTTGAAAACGTCATCCTCAACCTGTGCGTCAATGCGCGCGACGCCATGCCCAATGGCGGGCTGCTGACGATCGCGACCGCCAATCGCCGCATCGATGCGGCGGGCGCCGCGCTGGACGGCATCGCCGCGGGCGATTATGTCGAGCTGACCGTGGCGGATACCGGCTCGGGCATGTCGCAGGAAACCGCCGCGCGCGCGTTCGACCCGTTCTTCACCACCAAGGGCGTCGGCAAGGGCACCGGGCTGGGGCTCAGCCAGGTGTTCGGCTTTGCGCGCCAGTCGGGCGGGCACGTCTCGATCGAATCGGTGCTGGGTCAGGGCACGCGCGTGCACCTGTTGCTGCCGCGCCACGGCGCGCCGGTGGCGCTGGCGGCCAAGCCGGCGCAGGGCGGCGCGCTGCCCGGCGGCCGCGCGGACGAGGTGGTGCTGGTGGTCGAGGATGAAGAGCGCGTGCGCAGCTATTCGACCGAGGCGCTGCGCGATCTGGGCTATACCGTGCTTCAGGCGCAGGACGGGCGCGAGGCGCTGCGCCTGCTCGATACCGGCCAGCCGGTCTCGCTGCTGTTCACCGATGTGGTGATGCCCGAAATGACCGGCGACGAACTGGCCCGGCGCGCGCGCCGGCAACGTCCGGCGCTCAAGATCCTGTTCACCAGCGGCTATACCCCCGACGAGACGGTGGCCGCGCGGCGGCTGGCCGACGGGACGCGGGTGCTGCCCAAGCCGTTCGGCATCGACGCGCTGGCCGCGACGGTGCGCGCCGCGCTCGACGGCTAAGGCCTCAAATCACGGCAAATTCGCGTTCAATTCGTCGAGCCACGGTTTCGCGGTGCCGTCCGACGGCGCGCGCCAGTCGCCGCGCGGCGACAGCGCCCCGCCGGACGAAACTTTGGGGCCGTTGGGGATGGCGCTGCGCTTGAACTGGCTGGTCTCGAAAAAACGGACCAGGAATTTGGCCAGCCAGTCGCGGATCGTCGCCAGGTCATATTGCGCGCGCGCCTCCGCGGGAATGCCCAGCGGCCATGATCCGGTATCGCGGTCGCGCCACGCCGCCAGCGCCAGGAACGCGATCTTCGACGGCGCCATGCCGTGCCGCACGACATGGTGCAGGAAGAAGTCGTTGAGCGCATAGGGGCCGATCTTCGCCTCGGTGCTCTGCAACGCGCCCGATGCATCGGCCGGCACCAGCTCGGGCGAGATTTCCTGCGCCAGGATCGCGTCCAGCACGCGGTCGGTCTCGGCGTCGAACTGGTCGGTGCGCTCGCACCAGCGGATCAGATACTGGATCAGCGTCTTGGGCACGCCGGCATTGACCGCATAGTGCGACATCTGATCGCCCACGCCATAGGTGCACCAGCCCAGCGCCAGCTCGGAAAGGTCGCCGGTGCCGATCACGAAGCCGTCGCGCTGATTGGCGAGGCGAAAGAGATAATCGGTGCGCAGCCCGGCCTGCACATTCTCGAACGTCACGTCATAGACCGGCTCGCCCTCGGCAAAGGGATGGCCCAGATCGGTCAGCATCTGCCGCGCGGCGGGGCGGATGTCGATCTCCTCCCCGGTCACGCCCAGCGCCTTCATCAGCGCCCAGGCATTGGCCTTGGTGCCCTCGCCGGTGGCGAAGCCGGGCATGGTAAAGCCCAGGATGTCGGCACGCGCCATGCCGATCCGGTCCGCCGCCTTGGCCGCGACGATCAGCGCATGGGTCGAATCGATCCCGCCCGACACGCCGATGACCAGCCGTTTCGCGCCGGTCGCCGCGATGCGCTTGCGCAGCCCCTCGACCTGGATGTTGAACGCCTCGAAACAATCCTCGTCCAGCCGCTCGGCATCGTCCGGCACGAACGGATAGCGGCGAAGCGGACGGCGCAGCCCGATATCCTCGAACCCCGGCCGGTGGCTGAACGCCACGCGGCGAAAGCGGCTTTCGGGATGCCCGGCGGCGACGGCATTGTCGTTGAACGTGCCAAAGCGCATCCGCGCCTGCCGCAGCCGTCCGGTATCGACATCGGCATAGACGATCTCGGTCTCCAGCCCGAACCGCTCCGACGCGGCGAGCGGTTCGCCCAGCTCATGGATCAGGCTCTGCCCGTCCCACGCCATGTCGGTCGTGCTCTCGCCCGGCCCGGCGGCGGAAAAGACATAGGCCGCCACGCAGCGCATCGACTGGGCGGCGCACAGCGCGGCGCGTTCGCGCGCCTTGCCCACCACGATATTGGATGCCGACAGGTTGCACAGGATCAGCGCCCCGGCCATCGCCCCCATTGTCGACGGCGGCAGCGGCCCCCAGAAATCCTCGCAGATCTCGGCATGGAACACGAAATCCGGCAGATCGTCGGCGGCGAAGATCAGCTCCGGTCCGAACGGCGCGGTCTGCCCCGCCAGCTCGATCGTGCCGCCAAGGCCAATGCCCGACGCGAACCAGCGTTTCTCGTAATATTCGCGATAATTGGGGAAATAGCTCTTGGGCACCACGCCGATTAGCTTGCCGCGCGCGATCACCACCGCGCAATTATAGAGCCGCCCGTTGCGCGCCAGCGCCGCGCCGGCGACCAGCACCGGCTTCAGCTTCGCGCTCGCCGCGATCAGCGCCGCCACGCCCTCGCGCGTCGCGCGCAGCATCGCGTCCTGCAGATGCAGGTCGTCGATCGCATAGCCGGTGATGCCGAGTTCGGGAAACAGCAACAGGTCGGCACCCGCCGCGTCGCCCTGCCTGGCCAGTTCGATATGCGAAGCGGTGTTGGCCGCGACATCGCCGACCGTGGCGGCGGGCGTACAGGCGCCGACGCGCACCAGCCCGTGCGAATGGATCGAATGAAAGCGGTGCGTCGCCATGCGCCGTGAATTCCCGGTCAGTTCCGGTCGGGCTTAGCGGTTCGCGGCGGCAAGCGCCACTGGCGCGGGTTCAGGCGTCGGCGCCCGCGGCATAGATCATCCGCCCTTCGCCCAGCAGCGAGAAGGTCTTCTCCAGATCGCCCTCGCCCACCGCGAAGCAGCCCTGGCTGCGCCCCAGCTTGCCGTGCTTGGCGATCATGTCGGCATTGGAATACCACGCCCCATGGATCACGATCGCGCGGTCGAGCGCATTGTCATTGGTCGTGTCGAGCCCGATCAGCCGCTGCGACAGCTGATGCTTGCCGACATAATAGTTGGCGGCCAGGAACGCGCCCTCGCACGTCGCCTCGGAATCGACCTCGTTCGAGAACCGCTGGAGCATGCCGCTATGCTCGGGGTCCGAACCGATGCCGTGCGCCACCAGCAGCGATCGCGTGGTGCCGTCATGCAGATCGACCAGATGAAAGCGCAGCCGCGACGAGGGCAGCGAGAAATCGGCGATTGCGATCCGGTCCTGCTGGCGGATGCGGTCGCCATGGCGCTCAAGCGCGGCCAGCGCGCGCTGGAACAATTCCGGGCGCACGCCGCGCGGCGCGGTCGAGATGCGGGCGGCGGCCCGTGCGATCGGCGTGGCGACCGGCGGCGGCACCGGAAGCGGTGCGGCCGGCGCCGGGCGTCCGGCGGTCGTCGCCGTGCCCGACACGCAGCCATAGAGGAATCCGGTCCCCGCGACTGCGGCCGCCGATTTCAGAAGCGCGCGGCGCGATCGCGCCACATCGATCAATTGGTTCATGCGTCCTCTAGGCCCCGCAACATCCCATCGGCCCAATATAATGCGAAAATCATTCGATTCGCCTGAACATGTTCCGCGAATTCGCCCGGTTCGCCGCACGTCATGCCCATTTTGTCGAAAGCATATGCTCAACACGGGACATAAATTCCGCTTGGAAAAGGCGGTTTCGCCGTGGCACGAACTTGGCAAGCCGTGCATTAACCTTTGGCAGGGCTTGGAGAGCGGGAAGACCTTGGCTGGGATCCGGGCATTATCGGCAATCGCGCTCGGCGCCGCGC
Organism: uncultured Stakelama sp.; assembly: GCA_964413495.1. Taxonomy (GTDB): domain Bacteria; phylum Pseudomonadota; class Alphaproteobacteria; order Sphingomonadales; family Sphingomonadaceae; genus Sphingomonas. Next base: position 60,834 of record CAYPRW010000017.1, read on the forward strand.
TGGCGTTCGCCGCCCCGGCGGCGGCGCAGCAGGTGGCCGTATCGGGCACCGCCGAGCTGCTGTTGCGCAACGGCCAATGGGCCTGGCTTGAGGACGCGGCCTATCGCCGCGCCGGCGGATCGGACGACATCTCGATCCTCATCAGCATTCCCGGCCAGATCGCCTATGTCTATCGCGACGGCGTGCTGATCGCCGCGTCCACCGTGTCGACCGGCAAGCCGGGCAAGGCGACGCCGACCGGTGAATTCCCGATCTTGCAAAAGCGCGTGCATCACCGCTCCAACATCTACAGCAACGCGCCGATGCCGTTCATGCAGCGGCTGACCTGGACCGGGATCGCGCTGCATGCCGGGGTGCTGCCGGGCTATCCCGCCTCGCATGGCTGCATCCGCTTCCCGCGCGAATTCGCGCGGCGGCTGTTCGAGATCACACAGCTTGGCACCAATGTCTCGGTCATCGGCCATGAGATCGACGATCCGCGCGTGCGCCGCGGCGCGCCGCGGCTGGCGCCACAGCTGATCGCCCAAGCGCCGCCATCGCCGCCGCCCGCCGCGCCGTTCCTGCGTGCCGATTTCGCGGCGTTGCGTACCGGCGCGTTCGACGTGGTCACCGCCAGCAACGACGTCATCATCCCGCTGGTCGAGGTGCGCGAGGTGACGACCGATGGCGGCATCGCCTTCGCACCGATGCGGCCGGTGGTGCAGGCGCTGCCCCGGCGACGGCGTTAGCCGCGGGCAGGGCGTTCAGGCGCCGGCCGCCGCGCCGGGATGGCCGACCGCCCCGACCGCATGTTCGAACGGCCGCAACGGTCCGCCCAATGCCGCGACCAGCGCCACCTCGATCCGCCGCCGGCTCTCCGCCGCGATCGCCTTGCGGCCGGGAAAGTCGCGCGGATCGAACGGCTCCAGAAAGCTGATGCGCAGCGGAAAGGCATGTTGGCGCGAAAGCACGCGGCGCGCATTGTTGATGCCGCCTTCCTCGCCGACCCAGCCGATCGCTTCGGCGGCCGCGCCATAGTCGAGCAGCACCGGCTGCACCATCACGCCCGGCGGCGGCGGTTCCAGCACGCGCAGCATCGGCGTCTTGAACGGCAGCAGCGAGCGGCCGTCGGTGGTGGTGCCCTCCGGAAACACGGTGATCGCCCAGTTTTCGGCCAGCGCGTCGCGCAGCTCGTTGATCTGCGCCGCCACGCCCATGCGGTTCTCGCGCTTGACATAGACCGTGCGGTTGAGCCCGGCGAGCCAGCCGATCACCGGCGCGGCGCCGATCTCGGCCTTGGCGACGAACGCCGTCCCGCTCGCCCCGCCCAGCGCCAGGATGTCGATCCACGACAGGTGGTTGGAAACATAGAAGACGTCGCGCCGCAGCGGCGTGCCGATCACCGCGATCCGCGCCCCCGCGATCCGTGCCGCCCGCCCCAGGAACCAGCGCGGCCAGGGCGAGGGCAGGCGCAGCAGCCGCCACAGATAATGCATCGGCACATGCGCCAGCACGGCCAGCAGCAGCAGCGCCACGCGCCGCCAGAACCGCAACGCCTCGCGCCGCGTCAGCACGGTCTTCTCGCCCAGCGCGGCGGCGCGGCGCCGCGGATCGACGCCCTCGCTCAAGCCCTCAGTTCTTCCGCTCCAGCGCGACGCCGTACAATTCCATGCGATGATCGACCAGCCGGAAGCCCAGCCGCTCGGCGATCTGCTTCTGCAATTGCTCCAGCTCGGGATCGACGAATTCGATCACCTTGCCGGTCTCGACATCGATCAGATGATCGTGATGCGCCTCGGGCGCGGGTTCATAGCGCGCGCGTCCGTCGCCGAAATCGTGACGGTCGAGGATGCCCGCCTCCTCGAACAACCGCACCGTGCGATAGACGGTGGCGATCGAGATACCCGGATCGATCGCCGAGGCGCGGGCATAGACCTTCTCGACATCGGGATGATCGTCGGCGTCGGACAGGACGCGCGCGATCACCTTGCGCTGTTCGGTGATACGCAGGCCCTTTTCATGGCAAAGGGCTTCCAGGTCGATCTTGTGGGGCATGGTCCCGGTGTAGCGTCATTGCGGGCGCGGGAAAAGGGCGACGCGATGGCATGAAAAGCCGGCCCGGATGCGGTCATCCGGGCCGGCGCGTTTTCAGGATCCGCCGATGGCCTCAACGCTTGCGGCGCTTGGTCCCCAGGCCGATCTTCTTGGCCAGGCTGCGGCGCTGTTCGGCATAGTTGGGCGCGACCATCGGATAGTCGGCCGGCAGGTTCCACTTGGTGCGATACTGTTCGGGGGTCAGCTGATAGTGAGTCATCAGATGCCGCTTCAGCATCTTCAGCTTCTTTCCGTCTTCCAGGCAGACGATATAGTCGGGCTTGATCGACGCGCGAACCGATACCGCCGGCTCCTGCTTCTTGACTTCGGGTTCCGGCGCGGCGCTGCCAAGACCCGCCAGCGCGCCGTGGACGTTTGAAATCAACAGCGGAAGATCGGACACGGCCACGCTGTTGTTGCTGACATGTGCGGCGACAATATCGGCGGTCAGCGTGACCAGCGTCTCTTGCAGATCGTTCTGCGCGTCCATCAAGGATCCTTTCGAAATCAATTCCGCGCGGCAAGATCAAAGCACCGCGAGTGCGCGCTATCGGGCCGCTCGCAATGAATTGCAAGTCCCGTCGATGAAATTCTCGCCCGGATTAGGCAATGGATCGCGAAAAACTATGGGCGTCGAACCGCGCGCCGTCTTTTCCGCGATAGTAATCGGCCCGTTCACCCATCTTTTCAAAACCTTCGCGGCGATAAAGCCGCACCGCTTCATTGCCGGCGCGCACTTCCAGGTGGATCGACGTCGCGCCGCGCGCGCGCGCATCCGCCATGATCGATCGCAACAGCGCCGCGCCGATCCCGCGCCGCCGCATCGCCGGGCGGATCGCCAGCAGCAGCAGCTCGGCTTCGTCCAGCACCGTCCGGGCCAGCGCAAAGCCCGCCGGCCGCGCGCCATGCCAGGCCAGGGCGAACCACACGCCGGGCAGCGCGATCATCCCCAGGCACTGGCTCGGCGTCCATGCTTCGCCGAACCGGGGGTCGAACGCCTCGCCGATGATGGCGTTCACGCTCGCCATGTCCGCCGGGCCGCCATGGACGATCTCGATCGGCTGCGGCGCGCTGCTCATGACGCCCGTGGCCTGGCGTCGGGCGCGCGGCCATAGATCGGGCGCGCGGGCAGGGCGGTGAGCGCGGGCGGCAGCAGCGCGGCGTCGGCGGCGCGCGGCAACGCCTCGCGCAGATTGAGCCCGGCCGCGAGCGGGGCGAGCCGGCCCACGCCGTTGCCCACCGCGCACCGCCCAGCCAGTGCCGCCAGCGCCGCCTCGGGCGTCAGCGAGGCGAAGCCGCCATCGCCGGCGAGCGAACGGGTAAAGCCCTGCATGAAGACTTCGCCATGTCCGCCTTCCAGCACCACCGCAAGCGCGCCGGGTGCGGGATCGCGCGCGAAGGCGGCGGCGGCGACCAGCGGCAGCGATGAAAAGCCCGCCACCGCCACGCCCCAGCCCAGCGCCAGCCCGCGCGCCGCGGCGATGCCCACGCGGATGCCGGTAAAGCTGCCCGGCCCGCAATCGACCAGGATGCGCGCCGCGCGTCCGCCATCGGGCAATTCCGCGATCATCGGGATCAGCCGTTCGGCATGGCCGCGCCCGACCACTTCATGCCGATCGGCGACGATCGCGCCGCCCTCCACCAGCGCCACCGAACAGGCCGAGGCGGCGGTTTCGATGACCAGCGTGCGCAGGGCCGGCGGCTCAGGCAATCGTGTTGAACTGCGCAAAGGCGGGGCGCGGCAGCCGATCGAAGAGGCTGGCCGGATCGCCGATACCCAGCGTCGCGATGAAGTTCGACGTCACATTCGGCGTCTCGCCAAAGAACGCGGCATCGACCGCCGCATTGTCGAACCCCGACATCGGCCCGGTGTCGAACCCCAGCGCGCGCGCGGCGATGATGAAATAGGCGCCCTGCAGCGATGAATTGCGGAATGCGGAAACCGCGCGCGCGGCCGGATCGGCGAACCACGGCCGCGCATCGGTGTGCGGGAACAGCTGCGGCAGATGCTGGTGGAAGTCGCGGTCCATGCCGATGATGACCGTGGCGGGCGCGGCGCGGATCTTGGGCGCGTTGCTGCCCGACGCATGCGCCGCCAGCCGGTCCTTCGCCGCTTGGCTCAGGCACCACACGAACCGCGCGGGATGCTGGTTGGTGGCGGTCGGCCCCATCTTCAGCAGGTCATAGATGGCGCGGATGTCGGCCTGCGTCACCGGCGCGTCGGTATAGCCGTTATAGGTCCGCGCGGTGCGAAAGATCGTGTCCAGCCCGGCCCCGTCCAGCGGCGTGCCCATCACACCGCCCGCACTTCGGTGACTTCGGGCACATAATATTTGAGCAGCTGCTCGATCCCGTTCTTGAGCGTCGCGCTGGACGAAGGGCAGCCCGAACAGGCGCCCTGCATCTGCAGATAGACCTTGCCCTTGTCGAACCCGCGATAGACGATGTCGCCGCCGTCATTGGCCACGGCCGGGCGGACGCGCGTCTCGATCAATTCCCTGATCTGCGCGACGATATCGGCATCTTCGGGATCGTCGGCAAAGCCCGCATCCGCTTCCGGCACCGAAAAGCCCGCCGCGCTGCCCTGGCGGAACAGCGGCATGTTGGCGCTGAAATGGTCGAGCAGGATGGCGAGCACGTCGGGCTTGAGCCCGGCCCAGTCCACCCCCGGCGCGGCGGTGACCGAGATGAAGTCGCGGCCCAGGAACACGCCGGTCACGTCGCCCAGCGCGAACAGCGCCTCGGCCAGCGGCGAGGCTTCGGCCTCCTCCGGCGTCGCGAAATCGCGCGTGCCGGTGTCCATCACGGTACGGCCCGGCAGGAATTTGAGCGTCGCGGGGTTGGGCGTGGCTTCGGTCTCGATCAGCATGGCTCCCATGTGGGCGCAAAGCCGCCGCGCATCAAGCGAGCGGCGCGAAACCGATCGTTGCCCGCGCCCCACATAAACTGTCGCTCACCGACAAGCTTTCCTTTTGACACAACTGGGCGTAAGGCACCGCCTCGATTTTGCGATACGTCCCAAGAGGTTTGTTTGGCCAAGGAAGAACTGCTTGAAATGCGCGGCCGCGTGGTGGAGCTCCTCCCCAATGCGATGTTTCGCGTCCGGCTCGAGAATGATCACGAGATTCTCGGCCACACCGCCGGCAAGATGCGCAAGAACCGCATTCGCGTGCTGGTCGGCGACGAAGTGCTCGTCGAACTGACGCCCTATGATCTGACCAAGGGCCGCATCACCTATCGCTTCATGCCCGGCCGCGGCGGCCCCGGGCCGCAATAACTGCGCCGGGCCGGGGGCCTGAGCGAATGAAGCTGGTACTCGCCTCGACCTCGCCGCGCCGGCGCGATCTGCTCGCGCGGATCGGCGTCGTGCCGCACCGGATCGCCGCGCCCGACATCGACGAGGCGCCGCACAAGGACGAATTGCCGCGCGACCATGTCCGGCGCATCGCGCTGGGCAAGGCGCTGGCGGTCGAGCGTGCGCCCGGCGAGATCGTGCTGGCCGGCGACACCACCATCGCCGTCGGCCGCCGCATCCTGGGCAAGCCCGACGACGCGGCCGATCTGCGGCGCATGCTGGCGCTGCTGTCGGGACGGCGGCACCATTGCCTGTCGGCGGTCTGCCTGATCGACCTCGACGGCCATGCGCGGTTGCGGCTCAGCGACACGGTGGTCGCGTTCAAACGGCTGAGCGATGTCGAGATCGATCGCTATGCCGCCGGTGGCGAAGGGCTGGGCAAGGCCGGCGGCTATGCCATCCAGGGCCGCGCCGAATCCTTCGTGCGCTTCCTGTCCGGCAGCCATTCGGGCGTGGTCGGGCTGCCGCTGTTCGAAACGCGCGCGCTGCTCGAAACGGCGGGCTATCCGCTTGGCTGAGTGGCTCTACGAAGCCGGCATCGGCGAAAATCGCGCCGCGCTGGTCGCGCGCGGCAGCATCCGCAAGGCGCGGATCGAGCTGCCGGGGCTGCGCGCGGACACCGTCGCCCCGGCCCGGCTGATCGACCGCACCACCGGCAAGGTGCGGTTGGCAAGCGGGGACGAGGCGCTGTGCGATCCCCTGCCGCCGCGCGTCACCCAGGGCGCGTCGTTCGCGGTACGGATCGTGCGCGAACCCGTCTTCGAACGCGGCCGTGCCAAGCTCGCCAAGGCCGTGCCCGCGCCCGACGCCACGCCCTGCGTCGGCCCCGATCTGCTCGCCCGCATCACCGCGAGCGATATCCCGGTGCGCCGGCTTCGCGCGCACGAGCCCGACCTGCTGGAGGATGCCGGCTGGTCGGAGGTGATCGAGGAAGCCCGCACGGGTGAAATCGCCTTCGCCAGCGGCGCGCTTCGCCTCGCGCTCACCCCGGCGATGTTCCTGTTCGACGTCGACGGCCCGCCGCCGCTCGGCCCGCTCGCGATCGACGCCGCGCATGCCGTGGCGGCGGCGATGGAGCGGCTCGACATCGCCGGATCGGTCGGCATCGATTTCCCGACGCTCGCCAACAAGGGTGAGCGCAACGCCGTGGCCGAGGCGATCGACGCCGCGCTGCCCCAGCCGTTCGAACGCACCGCGATGAACGGCTTCGGCTTCCTCCAGGTCGTGCGCCGTCGTGTCCGCATGTCGCTGCCCGAACTGATCGCCGCCGATCCCGCCGGCGCGGATCTGCGCGCGCAGCTGCGCCGCCTCGAACGCTTGCCGCCGCCCGCACCCGATACCCATATCCTTCCCGCCCCGCTGCTGCGGCGGCTGGAGCGCGAGCCGGACTGGCTCGACGAGCTGCACCGCCGCACCGGCGGACGCACCCGATTTGTGGACCAGACATGAAACGCGACGAATGCCCGATCTGCGGCAAGCCGGCCGATCCGCCGTTCAAGCCGTTCTGCAGCCGCGGCTGCAAGGACCGCGATCTGCTGCAATGGCTGGGCGAAGGCTATCGCCTGCCCGGCGCGGCGATCGATCCCGACGATGCGGCGGGCGGGCTGGACAGGGGCGAAACCCCCGATTAAGAGCGCGCCTTCCCGACATGTGCCCGGGTAGCTCAGTTGGTAGAGCATGCGACTGAAAATCGCAGTGTCGGCGGTTCGATTCCGTCCCCGGGCACCACGAGGCGGCAGCCTCATGAGCGCGGCGCCAGGGCCGCATGACGCAAGCCGGGCTGGCGGGGCAGTTGTTGGCGGGCTTGTCGTATCGCCACGTTCGTTGAACGGCCAAAACGAGTCGCCGACCTAGTAGAACTACGGACATACGCCGTCCGCCATTCCGACGCATGGCTGGCCACGGGTCGATCCGACCCGATGGACCGGGGCGACCGCAAGCCACGCGGTCGGCCCAGTGGAGCTGTGCATGGAAGACGACATCATATGGCAGGGGGGCGCCTGGCTGCTGCTGGGCATTCTTGCCATATTCGCCGCGGCCGCCGCAGTCGACGGCGCCTTCGCGGTTCACATGGGGATCCTCGCCGCGGCGGCGACGCTCACGGCGTTCCTGACGATCAAGCGCATCAGCCTGCCCGCGCCGGGATCGGTCGGGCTGGCCGAGGGGCGCTATTATGACGATGTGATCCGCTGGGGCGTGATCGCCACCGTTTTCTGGGGCATGGTCGGGTTCCTGGTGGGAATCGTGATCGCGGCGCAGCTCGGCTATCCGCAATTGAACCTCAATTCCCAGTTCACGACGTTCGGACGGCTACGACCGCTGCATACCTCGGCGGTGATCTTCGCGTTCGGCGGCAACGCGCTGATCGCGACCAGCTTCTACGTGGTCCAGCGCACCTGCCGCGCACGACTCGCCATGCCATGGCTCGCCCGGTTCGTCTTCTGGGGATACCAGCTCTTCATCGTACTCGCGGCGACCGGCTACATCCTCGGCGTGACCGAAGGGCGCGAATATGCCGAGCCCGAATGGTATGTGGACATCTGGCTGACGATCGTCTGGGTCAGCTATCTCGCCGTGTTCGTCGGCACGATCCTCAAGCGTTCCGAGCCGCATATCTATGTCGCGAACTGGTTCTACCTCGGTTTCATCGTCACCGTGGCGATGCTGCACCTGGTCAACAACCTCTCGCTGCCGGTCAGCCTGCTCGGCTCCAAATCCTATTCGCTGTTCTCGGGCGTGCAGGATGCGCTGG
>CAYPRW010000018.1:0-61881 GCA_964413495.1 uncultured Stakelama sp.
GGCCCGCTCCCCCACCCGGCCACCCATAGAATATACTGCCGTTGGGTGGCCGGGTGGGGGAGCGGGCCGGCGCCGCAGTTCAGCGCAGCTGAACTCAAGCACGAGCAAGCATCCCGTTTTCGTCGAACAGCGCGCTGTCGGGCACGGTGACGTTGGGCAGGCGCCCGCTGGCGCGCTTGTCGATGCCGAACACGAACGCCAGCACGGTCGCGACCGCCATGTAGAGGTCGTCGCGGATTTCCTGATTCTCGCGGCTGGTGAAGTAGAGCGCGCGGGCGAGCGGCGGCAGTTCGAGCCGCGGCACGGCGAATTCGTCGGCCAGTTCGCGGATCGCCAGCGCGATCTCGCCGCGGCCCTTGGCGACCACCACCGGCACCTGGTCCTTGCCGCTGTCGTACCGCAGCGCGACCGAGAAATGGGTCGGGTTGGTCAGCACGACATGCGCGGTTTCGAGCTTCTGGCGCATGCCGCCCTTGGCGATTTCGCGCTGGCGCTGGCGCTGCGCCGACTTGGCCTCGGGCGAGCCTTCGGTTTCCTTGTGCTCGTCCTTGACCTCCTGCAGGCTCATCTTGAGCCGTTGCATGTGGCGGAAGATCTGGATCGGCAGGTCGATGCCGGCGATCAGCAGCAGCCCGCCGGCCATGACGAGGACGAGCGTCGAGAAGGTGTCGCCGAGTGCGCGTACCGCCTCGGTCAGGTTGGACGAGACCAGGCCCATCGTCTGCCCGGACGCGCCCCACAGCAGCCACAGGCCGATGCCGCCGAGCAGCACGACCTTGAGCAGCGACTTGCCGAGCTCGATCCAGCCGGTCGGGCCGAAGATGCGCTTGAGGCCCGAGCCGGGGTTGATGCGGTTGCCCTTGGGCGCGAGCAGCTTGCCGTTGAAATGCAGCGCGCCGAGCGCGGCCTGGCTGAGGATCGCGCCGACGAACGCGATGGCGAGCAGCGCGCCGAGCGACGGCGCGAGCTTCCACCCGGCGGTGGCGAGCGGCTTCCACGGCTGGAAGCTTTCGATGTCGCCGCGGCCGAAGCTGAAGCTCGCCTGCATCACTTCCTTGATCGCGCCGAGCAGCTGCGGCCCCATCAGGATCATCCAGCCGCAGCCGAGCAGGATGATCAGCGCCGCGCCGAAATCGCGCGATTTGATGAGGTCGCCATCATCCAGCGCCTTTTGCTTGCGCTTGGCTGTTGGGGCCTGTGTCTTTTCGCCTGCCGCCTCCGACATCAGCCGAGCACCAAAGTCTGCGCGGCGTCGAGCGCCTCGCGGATGATGACGAGCATGTAATCGCCCATCGCCGGCATGCCGACGAGCAGGGCGAGCACGCCCATGGCGAGGCTGGCGGGCAGGCCGATCGCGAACAGGTTGAGCGCGGGGGCCGAGCGCGAGATCATGCCGACGATGATGTTGAGGCAGAGCAGCAGGAAGCCGACCGGCAGCGCGAGCAGCAGGCCGGCGAGGAAAGCGTAGCCGCCGAACAGCGCGATATTCTGGAGCTTGCCGGGCGCGAGCCAGGCCTGGCCGGGCGGCAGCAGCTCATAGGAGCGCACGATCAGCTCGACCAGCACGAGATGGCCGTCGACGGCGAGGAACAGCAGGGTGAGCAGGATCGTCAGGAACTGGCCGAGCGCCGGGGTCGACTGGCCGGTCTGCGGGTTGATCGCCGAGGCGAAGGAAAGGCCCATCGACGTGCCGATGACCTCGCTCGCCACCAGCGGCGCGGCGAAGGCGATCTGCAGGATGAAGCCGAGCGCGAGGCCGACCAGGGCTTCCGCCGCGACGGCGAGGAAGGTCATGAGCGCGAACACCTCGCCCGGCGCCTGGATCGGCACGGCGTTCAAGGACAACACGCCGATCGCGCCGGTCAGCGCGACGCGGACGTTGAGCGGCACCGAGACGGCGCCGAACACCGGCGCGGCGATGAACGCCGCGCCGACCCGCACCATGGTGAAGATCAGCGCCCACAGCTGCGGCTCGATCGAGAGGCCGAAGCCCAGCATTAGTTTTGGTCCGCTCGCTTGCGGGAGGGGGCAGGCTCGACTGATGTAAATTGGGATGGTTCCCCTGCGAAAGCAGGGGCCCGGGGTCCAGAGCGCATCGCTTGCGACCCTGGGCCCCTGCTTTCGCAGGGGAACAGCCGGAAGGTCATTTCACCAGCTCGGGAATGCGTTCGAAGATGCCGGTGGTGAAGTCGCCCAGCAGCCCCAGGATCATGCCGCCGAAGATCACCAGGCTGATCGCCACGACGATCAGCTTGGGGACGAACGACAGCGTCTGTTCCTGGATCGAGGTCGCGGCCTGGATCATGCCCAGGATCAGGCCCGACAGCAGGGCCGGGATCAGGATCGGGGCGGAAGCGAGCGCGAGAATCCACATCGCCTCCCGCGCAACGCCCATGAAGTAATCCGCGTCCATCTTTCAATCCTTTGCCGCACCAGCCCGCTCCCCCACCCGGCCACCCATAGGGTAGCCTGGCTGGGTGGCCGGGTGGGGGAGCGGGCTGGTGCGGTTCATTAGCTCTAACTCGCGAAGCTTGAGGCGAGGCTGCCCATCGTCAGCGCCCAGCCATCGACCAGCACGAACAGCAGCAGCTTGAACGGCATGGCGATGATCGTCGGCGACATCATCATCATGCCCAGGCTCATGAGGACCGTGGCGACGATCAGGTCGATGACGATGAACGGCAGGAAGATCAGGAAGCCGATCTGGAACGCGGTCTTGAGTTCGCTGGTGACGAACGCCGGCAGCAGGATCGAGAAGGGCGTGTCCTGCGGCCTGGCGATCGGCGGCGCCTTGGCGATGCCGGCGAACATCGTGATGTCCTTGACCCGCGTCTGCTTGAGCATGAAGGCGTGGAGCGGCTCGCCGGCCTGCTCGATCATCTGCGTCGCGCCGATGCGGCCTTCGGCATAGGGCTTGATCGCGTTGGTGTTCATCTCGCTGATCGTCGGCGCCATGATGAAGAAGCTGAGGAACAGCGACAGGCCGATCAGCACCTGGTTGGGCGGCGTCTGTTGCAGCCCCAGGGCCTGGCGCAGGATGGCGAGCACGATTACGATGCGCGTGAAGCTGGTCATCATCAGCAGGATGCCCGGCAGCACCGAGAGCAGGCCCATGATGATGAGGACCTGCAGCGACAGCGAGAGCGGCGCGTCGCCACCGCCGAGGTCGCCCAGCGCGCGGTCGATCGCGTCGCCCATGCCGGGCGTGGGCGCCGGGGCGGGCGCGGCGATCGGGGCGGCCGGGGCCGCGGCCTGCGCAAAGGCGGGCGCGACGAGGAACAGCGCCAGCGCGAAGGCGCCGAGGATCAGCGCGAAATGCTTGAGCCAGGCGTTCATGCGTCGATCCGGTCGATCAGCGCGACGCCGTTACGGCTCACCGAGACGAGGATGCGCTTGCCCTCCACCTCCAGCACCGCGATGCGCGTGCCGGCGGAGACCATCATCGTCTCCTTGACCTTGAGCATGCGGTCGCCCTGGTTGCCGGGCAGCCGCGCCTCGAGCTTGCGCCAGAGATAGAGACAGCCGATCAGCAGGCCGCACACCAGCGGCAGCAGCACGACGAGCTTGAGGATATAGGACCACATCATGGCGGCGGCTCAGCCCCGCTTCTCGGGCGCGACCAGTTCGGTCATGCGCACGCCGAACTTGTCGCCGACAGTGACGACTTCGCCGCGGCCGATCAGCGTGCCGTTGACGAACACGTCGAGCAGTTCGTCGGCCTGGCGGTCCAATTCGATCACGCTCGATTCGCCGAGCGCGAGCAGCTCGCGCAGCGTCAACGTGGTCGAGCCGATCTCGACGGTGAGCTTCACATCCACATCCTGCAGGAGGTGGAAGTTCGCGGCCACCGCGGCTTCGCCGGCAAAGCTTCCGGTCATGTCGTTCATCGTGCGTCCTCGGAAACAGGGGATTCGAAACGGGTCATCTTGATCGCGGCATGGCCGTTGGCGGTGCCGACGGTGCCGAAGCCGATCTTCTGACGGGCGACCATCACCGGCACGTCGGTGCCGAAGCTGATCGGAATGACGTCGCCGGGCTTCAAGGCCATCAGCATCGACACCGGCACCACCGGTTCGGCCAGCACGGATCGCACCGGCAGGCGCACCGCCATCGCGCCGCGCGTCAGGGCGCTCCGCCATTCGGGCTCGGGCTCGGGCTCGCCGCCGATCACCTTGGCGGTGAGGCTGGGCGTGTGCGGTTTGAGCGCGGCGACGGGATAGAGGATGTCGATCCACTGCGGCTTGGCGTCCCCGGCGGCGACGCCGAGGCGCGTGAACACCATCGGCTCGCTGGCGTCGATCTCGGGCGCGACCGACAGCGGCGCGACCGCTTCGACGCAGGTGAAGTCGAACCGCGCGAGCATCTCCCACGCGGGATCGAGCTGGTCGGCGATGCCGGCGGAGAGCCGCTTGAGCAGCGTCTCGGCCGATCCGGTGAACTCGGCCGGCAGCGGGTGCGGCGCTTCGCCGTCGCCGCCAAAGAAGCGGTCGAGCATCTCATAGGCGAAATGGCCGTCGATCGCGATCAGCGCGCGGCCGCGGCCCGGCGTCATCGCCAGTTGCAGCCAGGCGGTGAGGCCGGCCGGCCGCTCGCTCTTGTAATCGCCGAAACGCTGCACCGCCAGCGGCTCTGCCCAGCAGCGCGCGCCTTCGCCGGCCAGCGGTTCGAACGTTCCCTTCAGCGATTTGGCGAGCCGCGCGGTCAGGTGCTGCAGCGCGTGCAGATCGCCGAACGGATTGATGTTCGCCGCCGCGCCCAGCGCCGGCGCGTGTTCCGCGCCGGCACGCGAACGCTCGCGCCGTTCGGGCGCCGCGCCGCTTTCGTCCAGATCTGAAGCGCCGTTAACCATGTCTCACTGAACAATGAAATTGGTAAAGTAAACGTTACCAATCCCCCCAAAACCTTCCTTTTGCTTGAGCACGCCGTTGATCGCGGCGGTCAGGCGCTTGGCGAGCTTTTCCTTGCCGGCGGCGGTGAAGACCTCGTCCTCGCTGGTCTCGCCCAGCGTCAGCAGCACCTGGCTGCGCACCGCCATCTCATGGGTCTTGATGTTCTCGATGACCGTGTTGTCATAGGGCGTCGAGATCGCGATGCCGACCTGGATGAAGTGCACGCTCTCGCGCAGGTTCGAGGTGAATTCCTTCTCCATCGCATAATAGGTCGAGGCGTATTTCTCGCCGCCCGAACCCGCCGGGGGACGCGAGCCCCCCTCGCCGCCCTCGCCTTCGCCGGCGCTCGCGCGAACCTGCTCGCTCTTGGGCACCAGGCGCGGCTTGCCGCTCTCGGCCTCGGCCTCCTCGTGCTTGGCACCGCCGATCAGCCCGGCGTTCGAAGCATAGAGCCCGCCGCCCACGCCGCCGCCGACCAGGACCAGCAGGCCCAGGCCGATGAACAGCCATTTCTTGCCGCCCTTCTTCTTCTTGGTTTCGGGCACTTCGGGCGTTTCGTCGTCACTCATCGGTCATTCCCCCAGAATTCGAATAACTTGGTTCAAGCGATGCGACCGTCGGCGATCGGTTCGGCATGGCTTGCGACGGAAAGGTTGCTGGCCGTCGCCAAAGGCTGTTGCCGGGCGTCGCGCTGCGGGGCCTGCTGGCCGCCATTGCCGGATTCGACGCTGGTCTGACCGAGCTTCACGCCGCGTGCGTCGGCCAGTTCGGCAAGGCGCGGCGCGGCCTCGGCGATCAACTGGCGCGCGGCGGGATTGTCGGCGGTGAAATGGACATGGATGCGGTCGCCGTCGCGGCGGATCGCGACTTCGAGCGCGCCGAGATTCTCGGGCGCCAGCTTGATCCGCGTGTCGGCCGCCTCGGCCGAATCGCGCAGCGCGGCGATGCGATCGATCATCTGCCCGGTCCAGTCGTCGCGCGTCAGGTCGAGCGGCGTTTGCGAAGTGGCGGCCATCGCCTGGACGGTGCCGAGCTGCTCGGTCCGGGCCTGGCCGCTCAGCATGATCGCCGTTTCATTGACGCGATCGAGCGGTGCGGGATCGGCGGGGGTCAGCGCGGTGGCAAAGACCTGCGCCGCCACGCCGCGAGTCACCGCCATCTGTGCGGCGGGCGCCGGCTGCAGCGTGACGAACGCCGGCGCTGCCGGTCGTGCCTCGGCGCGCGCCGAACCAGGATCGAAGCGGCCGGGCGAGATCGCCATGTCGTCCACCTCGATCGCCGCGGCGGACAAATCGATCTTGGGCGAAGGTGCGGCCGTCTCGATGATGACGGCATTCGGGCCCGCCGCTTCCGGTGCGCTGGCCCGCGCTTCGAACCCTGCTGGGATCATCTCTGAGGCCGGAATCGCCGAAGCTCTCGCGACCGGGCCGGACCCGGCGGACGCAAGCGCGGCGCCGAGCCCCGGCACATCCGCTTGCGGAACCGACGTCGAGAGCAGGCCTGCGGGTGCGGCGGCGGCCATCGGTGTCGGCGCCGCGCCGCCGGCCGGCAATGTCGCCTCGGCAGGCAACGCGACTGGCACGAGTCCTTCGGGTAGCCAGGCGATCACCGGGTCCGGATTGGGCGTTTCCGGCAAATCCTTGCCGTCTTCGGCAATGGCCTGCCGCTCGCCTTTGGCCTTGGCGGTCGCGCCGGGGATCAGCAGGCCGATCAGCGCGGCGCTGAAATCCGGGGCGATCTCCGCGCTGCCGGGCAGGGCCACGGGCGCCGCACGCAGCGGCGCGGCAGGCGCAAGGCCCACGGACGGTGCATTGATCTGAAGGCTGGCAAGCAAGTCGGACACGGGGATGAATTCTCCTTTGCCCGGCAATCAGCAAGGATCGTGCCGTTTTACGAAAAACGCTTCTTCATCGCCGAGGGCATGTCTTCCAGCGCGCGCATCGCCTGGCGCGCGGCATTGGCTTCGGCGCGCTCGATCAGCTTTTCGATCGCGGTCTGGTCGCGCTTGGCCTCCCGCGTGGCGGCGCGCGCGGTATCGAGCCCGCGCTGCGCCTCGGCGACGCGGCGCTCGGCGGCGAAGGCCGATTGGTGCAGGCGCTCGCGATAATGCGCGGCGGCGATCAGCGTGGTCGCGCTGCCCGGCGCCTGGGCGGGCGCGGGCGCGACGCCCTGCGCCAGCTGGGCGATGCGCGCGCGGAGCGCCTCTTCATTGGCGACCTTCTCATGCGCGGCGACTTCGCCGGCACGGACCATGTCGAGCTGGAGCGTGCGGACGCGCAGCAGCCGGCCGAGTTTCTTCTGGTGCGGGTCAGGCATGGACGAACCGATCCTCCCCGGCACGGGGAGGGGGACCAGCCGCAGGCTGGTGGAGGGGGGCTTCCACAGGCGGTACGCTTCGTGGCGGTCCCCCTCCACCACCGCCTTCGGCGGCGGTCCCCCTCCCCGTACCGGGGAGGATATTCAGATCCTCACGCATCGCCGAACACGCCGACCAGCTCGGTCACGGCCTCTTCGAGGCTGACCGTCTCGTCATAAGGCTGGCGGATATAGTCGAGCACCGCATCGTGGCAGGCGATGGCGGCATCGATCGCCGGGTCCGCGCCCGCGCGATAGGCGCCCATCAGCACCAGGTCGCGATTCTCCTCATAGGTGGCGAGGTGACGGCGCAGCACGCGCGCGGCGGCGACATGCGGCTTGTCGGCGATGTCGGTCATCACGCGGCTGACCGAAGGGCCGAGGTCGATCGCGGGATAGACGCCGCGTTCGGCCAGCGCGCGGCTCAGCACGATATGCCCGTCGAGGATCGAGCGGGCGGAGTCGACGACGGGGTCGTTGCCGTCGTCGCCGTCCGCCAGCACGGTGTAGATCGCGGTGATCGATCCGCCGGTATGCACATCGGTGCCGGCGCGTTCGATCAGGCTGGGCAGCATGGCGATGGCGGAGGGCGGATAGCCGCGCGCGCTGGCAGGCTCACCCAGCGCGAGGCCGATCTCGCGCCCGGCATGCGCGACGCGGGTCAGCGAATCCATGATCAGCAGCACCTTCTTGCCCTCGGCGCGAAAGGCTTCGGCGATGGCGGTGGCGCGCAGCGCGCCGCGGATGCGCAGCACCGGCGAATGGTTGGCCGGCACCGCGACCACGACCGAGCGCGCGCGCGCCTCGCCCGCGACCTTGGTCTCGAGAAAGTCGGAGACTTCGCGCGAACGCTCACCGATCAGGCCGATGACGATGACGTCCGCCTTGGCCGCGCGCACCATCATGCCGAGCAGCACCGACTTGCCGACGCCCGATCCCGCCATGATGCCGACGCGCTGGCCCTGGCCGATGGTGAGGAGCCCGTTGATCGCGCGCACGCCGACATCGAGCGGCTGGAGCACGCGCCCCCGGTCGAGCGGCGACTGGATCCGGCCGGCGAGCGGCCATTTGCCTGGCCCCCGGATCGGGCCGAGTCCGTCGATCGGCTTGCCCGCGCCATCGACCACGCGGCCGAGCATCGCGGGACCGACCTCGGCCTCGCCCGGCGGACCCACGGGGCGCACCGGCGCATTGGGCAACAGCGCGGCGGGACCGCCCAGGTTCATCAGCAGCGTCTTGCCGTTGCGGAACCCGATCACTTCGGCGTCGACGCGGCTCTCGCCGGTGCCGATCGCGCACACCGTACCGACCGGCAACGACAGCCCGACCGCTTCCATTAACAGGCCGTCATAGGAAGACAGCCGTCCCGACACCTTGGGCCGCGGCGTGAAGCCGCCACAGGCGAGGCCGTCGAGATAATCGGAGGTGAAGGTGTTCAGCATGGTCTAGCGGTCTTGCCGAAAGAGAAACTTGTTCTCCTGCGAAAGCAGGAGCCTTGGGTCACGAGCGTTGCCCCGCTTGGCTCTGGGCTCCTGCTTTCGCAGGGGAACATAGCGGGACGAGATGCCGCCGATCATGCCGGCGGGATCGGCACGCGGTCGATCGCCTGGGCGAGCTGTTCGAGCCACAGGTCGGGCCCGTCCTCGACGATGGTCGATGCGCTTTCGATGACGAAGCCGCCGCGCTGGACGGCGGTGTCGGCGATCGGGAAGATCGTCTTGGGCAGCTTGCCCTCGACCAGCACGACATCGTCGGGATTGAGCCGCAGGATCGCGGATTCGGCGCTGTCGGCGAGCATGTCGGTCGCCGCCTCGATGCGTGCCGCCAGAATGTCGGGCGCGACGCCCGCATCGCCGATCATGCGCGTGACGAGATGCAGCACGGTCTGGCGCAGATGCCCGGCCATGCGCTCGCGATCGAAATGCGCGCCGGCGGACAGCGCGTCGCTGACCTGCTGGAGCAAGGCCGCCTGCTGCGCCGTCGCGGCCTCGGCCTCGGCGCGCGCGGCGGCAAGCCCTTCGGCATAGCCGGCGGCATGCGCGGCGGCGACCGGATCGACGAACTGCGTCGGCGGAACCTCTTGCGTCGCGTCGAACGGATCCCAGCCCTCGGTCGGCTTGTGGCCGGGCTCGGCGGGGCTGTAATGTTTGGGCTCGACCATCGGCGCGGCGTCGCGCGGGCCGACCGCGCGCGGCGCGAAGCCCTCGGGCGGCGCGAAGGCGCGTTGCAGCGCGGCGGCGATGCCGGCGCTGCCCTGCCGCGCGGCCAGGCCCGGCACGAAGTCAGACATAGTCGTCGTCCCCGCCGCCGCCCGGCATGGTGATCGTGCCGTCCTTCACCAGCTGGCGCGCGATCGCGATCATCGCCTTTTGCGCGTCGAGCACCTCGGCCATCTTCATCGGCCCGCGCGCTTCCATCTCGTCGCGGATCGTGTCGGCGGCGCGGCTCGACATGCAGGACAGGAAACGGTTGCGGCCTTCTTCGTCCACGCCCTTCAGGCTGCGGACCAGCACGTCGCTTTCGATATTGCGGAGCAGCGTGCCCATATTCTTGTCGTCGAGCTCGAGCAGGTTGTCGAACACGAACATCGCTTCCTCGATCGCCTTGGCGACCTCGCGATCCAGCTTGGCCAGTTTCGGCATCACCTTCTGCTCGGTGATCTTGCGCACCGCGGACATGATCTTCGCCGCCTCGCGCGTGCCGCCCATCTGCACGCCCTCCGCCTTGCGCGGCTGGTGCGAATGGCGTTCGAGCAGCGCGGTCAGCGTGGTGATCGCCTCGGGCGTCACCGGGCCCAGCCTGGCGACGCGGCGCAGCACCTGCGGCTGGATCGCCTCCGGCAGCATCTCCAGCACCTTGCCGGCGACCTCGGGCGCGAGATGCGCGAGCAGCACGGCGGCGATCTGCGGATGCTCCTCCTCGAGCATGGCGGCGATCTCGGTCGCGTCCATCCAGGCGAGCTGCGAAATCGATTCATTGGGCTCGGGCGGCAGGATGCGCGACAGCATCGTGCTGGCGCGTTCCTCGCCCAGCGCCAGCTTGACCACCGACTGCACCTTGGGCCGCGGATCGAACTGGATCGCGCTGCGCTGTTGCGCGCGGCCGGTGAAGTCGTCCAGGACCTGCGCCATCTCCCATTCGCTGACATCGGCGACGTTCATCATCGCCGCGCCCAGCTCGCGCACCTCGTCGGGATCGAGCTTGCGCAGGATCTCGGCGGCTTCCTCGTCGCCGACGATCATCATCAGCACCGCGGCGCGTTCGACGCCTGAAAAATTGCGGGGGGCGTTCATGTCAGTTCCCGGTCTTGATCATGTCGCGCACGGCGAGCGCGGCGCGTGCCGGATTGTCGCGGGTGAAGTCGCGCACCAGGCCCACACGGTCGCCGAGCGATACGCCGCCCGCGCCCAGCATCGCCGGGCTGACCGGCGTCGGCAGTGCCATACCGTCCGCGCCGCCCATCGGCAGCGCGCCGCCCCGTCCCGCATCCTCGCGCTTCTTGAGCAGCGCCTTGGCGAGCGGGCGGACACCCATGAACAGCACCAGCAGCGCGATCACCAGCGCGGTGACGTTGCGCAGGATCATCGCGAACCAGCCGCTCTCGTAGAAGGGCAGGCCCTCGTCCTTGGCGTCCGACGCCGCGCTGAACTTGCGGCTGACCACGGTGACCTGGTCCTGGCGCGCCGCGTTGAAGCCGACCGTGGCCTTCACCAGCTCGTCGATCTGACGGATCTCGACCTGGCCGCGCGGCTTGCCCGGCTCCTCCTTCATCAGCACCGCGACCGACAGTCGCTTGATGTTGCCCGGCGCGGCGCGGGTGACCGAGATTTCCTTGGCATTGTCATAGCTGCGCGCGAAGCTGTCGGTCTGCTTGACCCCGGCCGCGGCGGCGGCGGGCGTCGCGGGCTGGCCCGGCGCGGGCCCACCTGCTGCTGAAGGGGCGGCCGGCGTCGGCGTCGCGACGGTCGCAGGCGCGGGCGCTTCGTTGGACAGCGCGCCGGGGATGCCGCCGGGGGCGCTCGCCTGGTCGCGCGGCGCGCCGGTCCAGCTGCCCTGTTCGGCGCGCATCACGGCATTGGCCTTGTCGAACGTCTCGCGCGTCGCCTGGTTCTCGTCCAGGTCGACATCGGCCTGCACCTCGGCGGTGAAGTTGCCGGCGCCGAGCAGCGGGGTGAGCAGCTGCACCAGCTGCTGGCGGTATTTGTCCTCGACACGGCGCTGGAAGTCGATCCGCGCGTCGCCGGCGGTGTCGCCGCCCGACTTGCTGAGCAGCGCGCCGGCCTGGTCGACGATCGTCACCGCTTCGGGCTTCATCCCCGGCACCGACGAGGCGACGAGGTTGACGATCGAGCGCACCTGCGCGTCGGAGAGGGTGCGGCCCGGCTCAAGCGTGACGATGACCGAGGCGGAAGGGTCGGCCTTGTCGCGCACGAACACAGTGGATTCGGGGGTGGCGAGGTGGACGCGGGCGACCGCGACGGTGTCGATCTCGCTGATCGAACGGGCGAGCTCGGTCTCGCGCGCTTGGCGCAGGCGTTCGCCCTCGACCGCGCGGCTGGCGCCCATCGGGAGGTTATCGAGCAGCGCATAGCCGCCCGGCGCCGCCTTGGGCAGATCTTGCCCCGCCAGCAGCATCCGCGCCTTGTGGAAATCGTCCTCGCCGACGGTGATCGAACCGCCATTGTCGATCGCGTTGGGAATGTTCGCGGCGTCGAGCGCCTGCGCGACGGCCGCCTTGTCGCTTTCCGGCAGATTGGCGAACAGCACGCGCTGCGGCGGCGTCGACAGCATCGCCCAGGCGAGCGCGGCGGCGCCGATCAGGCCGAGCATGAAGATCAGCGGCAGGCTGCGCT
The DNA here is from genome assembly GCA_964413495.1 of uncultured Stakelama sp. GTDB lineage: Bacteria > Pseudomonadota > Alphaproteobacteria > Sphingomonadales > Sphingomonadaceae > Sphingomonas. Next base: position 12,098 of record CAYPRW010000018.1, read on the forward strand.
TGATCGCGGGCTGGCCCAGGATCGAGCGCAGCTGCGTCAGCGGGTTGGCGCCGCCGTTCATGGCGGGCGCGGCGGTTTCGGAGGCGGTGAGTGCGTTGCTCATGGTCAGACCGGCATGCTCATGATGTCACGATAGGCGGTAAGCAGCTTGTTGCGGACTTGAAGCGTGGCTTCGAAGCCGACCGAAGCTTCCTGGCGGGCGAGCATCACCTTGGCGATGTCGACCGTCTCGCCGCGCTCGTACGCGGCGGAGAGTTCGCTGGCGTTGTTCTGTGCGCCGTTCACTTGCTTGAGCGCGGTTTCCAGCGTGTCGGCGAAGCTCGCCGGGCCGGCCGGTTGCTGCACCGGCACGGCCGCACCGCTGGTCGCGGCGCCGCGCAACGCTTCGTTGCGCTCGAGGATCTGGGCGCGCAGCTGCATGACGCGGTCGATGCCGCCAGCCCCGCCTACCGAACCGACGCTCATGCGCTAATCCTTCCGAAAGTCTGGCGGCTGGCGATGTCCTCGCCCTGCTCGCGCGCCTTGGCGAGGCGGTAGCGCAGCGTGCGTTCCGAAATGCCGAGCCGCCTGGCGGTCTCGATCCGGCTGCCGCCGCATTGCGCCAGCGTTTCGCGGATCGCCGCGAATTCGCTGAGCTGGACGATGTTGCTCAGCGTGCCCTCGGCTTGCTGGAACGGCAGGGCGGGGGCACGGTCGAAGATCAGGTGATCGGCCGTGATCGCGTCGCCCGGACACAGCAGCAGCGCGCGCTGGATGACATTCTCGAGCTCGCGGACATTGCCCGGCCAGTCGTGCGATTGGAGCACGGCCAGCGCCGCCTGGGTCACCCAGGGCAGCTTCGCGCGGCCGGCGGCATGGCGCAGCACCATCGCCGAGGCGAGCGCGGCGACGTCGCCGGGGCGCTCGGCCAGCGATTTGGTGGAGAGCGGGAACACCGACAGGCGATAGTAGAGGTCGGCGCGGAAGCGGCCCTCGGCGACTTCGGCCTGAAGGTCGCGGTTGGCGCAGGCGATGACGCGCACGTCGATCTTTTCAGGGGACGTCGCGCCGATCGGCACCACCTCGCGCTCCTGCAGCGCGCGCAGCAGCTTGGCCTGGAGCGCGAGCGGCATCTCGGCGACTTCGTCGAGCAGCAGCGTGCCGCCGTTCGCCGCGCGGAAAAAGCCTTCGCCCGCCGCATTGGCGCCGGTGAAGGCGCCCTTCTGGTGGCCGAACAGCAGCGCCTCCAGCATCGTTTCGGGCAAAGCGGCGCAATTGACCGCGATGAACGCGCCGTCGCGGCGCGAGCTGCCCATATGGATCGCCTTGGCCAGCACTTCCTTGCCGGTGCCGGTCGGGCCGTTGATCAGCACGGTGATGTCCGCCGCCGCGACCCGCTCGGCCAGCGCGTACAGCGCCAGGCTTTCGGGGTCGGCCGCGACGGGCGCGTGCGCGCCGCGCAGCATCGCGCTGGCGAACCCGGATGCCACCGCCGCGTCGTCCGGGCCATAGCTCAGCCGCGCGGGGTTGCCGTCATGAAAGGGGATCGCTTCGACCGCGCCTTCGGCCAGCACCAAGGTGCGTGCCGACACCGGCGGCGCCTCGCCCTCGACGATCATGAACAGATCGCCCGGCATCGGCTTCACCTTGTCGGCGGCGCCGATCGTGAAGCCCTGCGCCCGCAGCGCCGAGACCAGCGCATAATTCTGGCGAAGAACAGCCGCTGACGGAAAGATCGTCTGCATTCGAAAACCCCCTGTGGAGCCTCCAAATGCCGCATTGATGGTAAACGAGTGGTAAACCATCCGGCAAAATCGTGCCTTTCCGGCTCCAGATTGCCGCGCGCGCCCTCATACGCACGCGCGAGGGGGCCTCGAATTTTTTTGCTTAATGCGGTTCGCGCCCTGCCGTTCAACCCCATTGGCGGCTCGAGCTCCTTCGCATTCAGGGGGGTAGGTGAGGACGCCGGACTGAACGGAGAACCAACATGACTGTTATCGGAACGAACATCGCGAGCCTGCGCGCCGCGAACGCGTCCAAGATGGCGTCGTCGAGCCTGCAGACCGCGATGGAGCGTCTGTCGACCGGCAAGCGCATCAACAGCGCCAAGGACGACGCTGCCGGCCTCGCCATCGCCAGCCGCATGACCAGCCAGGTCCGCAGCATGAACGTCGCGATCCGCAACGCGAATGACGGCATCGGCCTTGCGCAGACCGCCGAAGGCGCGCTGGGCGAAGTCACCAACATGCTTCAGCGCATGAAGGAACTGGCCACCCAGGCGGCGAACGGCACGCTGAGCACCAGCGACCGCTCGACCCTGCAGGCCGAAATGACGCAGCTGATCGCGGAAGTGGGCCGCGTCGCGACCACCGCGAACTTCAACGGCGTCAGCCTGCTCGACGGCAAGACCGGCGACCTCAAGCTGCAGACCGGCATCAATGCCGGCGAGACGATCTCGATGTCGATGCTCAACACCTCGTCCGAGAAGCTGGGCCTCAAGGTCGGCGTCGAGGGTCCGGTGCAGGGCGCCGCGGTCACCACCGCCGCGCTGGCCAAGAACACGCTGCAGATCAACGGCGAGTGGATCGCGGCGAGCACCAAGACCGTCGACGGCGAGGAAGTCGCCAGCGGCGATCTGGCCGACAAGGTCACGGCGATCAACGCCAAGACCGCCGATCATGGCGTGACCGCGACCGGCGGCACCGAAGTGACCGTGACGCTCGAGGACGATCTCGAGACCGGCACGATCACGATCGACGAGACCGAGTTCGACGTCGAGGATTACCTCAACGACGACGATCCCGCGACGCTGGACAAGGCGGCGCTGGTCGATGCGATCAACGACGACGAGGATCTGGGCGTCACCGCGACGCTGAACGCCAACGGCACGATCAAGCTGGTCAAGGCCGAGGGCGACCTGGTCCTGAAGGCGAGCGAAGACACGGTCGTCAGCGCGGTCGCCACCGGCGGCACCGCGGTGACCGCTGGCTTCGACGAAGCCGATCTGGATGCCGACGCCGACACCGGCAATGGCGACGGCGTGGTGGGCGTTGAGTTCAAGGCCGACCGCGTGTTCCTGACGGCGGAAGAAGGCAAGACGATCATCGTCGGCGGCGAGACCGCCGCGCTGACCGGCCTGGGCTTCACGGCGACTTCGGCCGCCGGCACCGACCTGTCGATCGCCACGCAGGACGACGCTTCGGATGCGATGGCGGTGATCGATGCCGCGCTGACCGAGATCTCGGCCGGCCGCGGTGACCTCGGCGCGGTGCAGAACCGCCTCGAATCGACCGTCGCCAACCTGACGACCACGACCAGCAACCTGTCCGAAGCGCGCAGCCGCATCGAGGACGCCGATTTCTCGGCCGAAACGACGGCGCTCGCCAAGGCGCAGATCCTGAGCCAGGCATCGACCGCGATGCTGGCCCAGGCCAACCAGTCGCAGCAGAATGTTCTGACGCTGCTTCGCTAAGCGTGTGCCGGTCGGGGTGTCACCCCCCTGACAGGCACCACGGCCGGTCACCCTCCGTGTATGTGGAGGGCATGCGAGGAAGCCCCGGTGGTCGCAAGACCGCCGGGGTTTTTCCTTGTGTGGCGCGCTTGGGCGCGTGGCATCATATGATCCTCCCCGGCACGGGGAGGGGGACCGCGACGCGAAGCGGCGTGGTGGAGGGGGCCTGCGGCAGACGTTGCGCTTCGTTGAGATCCCCCCGTCAGCACTGTGCGCTGCCACCTCCCCGTGCCGGGGAGGATCAAAGTTCGTAATAGTCAGTAGCCAGGCAGGCAGTGCAGCACGTTAATTCTCAGGCCGCGTCCAGATCCAGCCGCCGACGATTGCCGCCGCCGCCACGGTGACCAGCGGCCAAGGCATATGGGTCAGGGCAAAGGTCAGTGCGATGCTGATTGCGAAGGCCAGCGTCGCCGCTTTCTTGCCCGCGCGGCTGATCGCGCCGTGTTTTCGCCAGCGGACGATATGCGGGCCGAATTTGGGATGCTCCAGCAAGCGCCGCTCCATCGCCGGCGAGCTGCGCGTGAAGCAATAGGCGGCGAGGATCACGAACACCGTGGTCGGCATCACCGGCAGCAGCGCGCCGATCACCGCGAGGCCGAGGCACAGGAATCCGGCGGCAAGATAGAGATGGCGGCGCACGCATGATGCGTAGCATGGCACCTGCGAATGTCTCGCAGAAAGCGCGCGATGGGCATCAAATCCTCCCCCGCCAGGGGGAGGTGGCGCCGAAGGCGACGGAGGGGGCGGACACGAGCCGCCCGCCGTCCTCCCCCTCCGTCAGCCCCGGAACAAGTCCGGGGCTGCCACCTCCCCCTGGCGGGGGAGGATAGGGCGACTTCTTACCCCAACCGCCGCTGCAGTCCCTTCTTCAGCCGGTCGTGCGCGCTCTTCTTGATCTGGCAGACGCGCGCGCCGCCGACGCCGAGGACCTGGCCGATCTCTTCCAGGTTCAGTTCCTCGACATAATAGAGCTGGATCACCAGCTGCTCCTTCTCGGGCAGCTCGCTGATTGCCGCGATCAGCGCGTCGCGCTGGTCGGCGTCGGCGAGCTGGTCGAACGCGGACGGCTCGTCGGACATGAACCATGGGCCCTCGTCCGAATAGACCTCGTCGATCGAATCGAAGCGCACCGCCTCGGCCGTCGCGTAATCGCTGCGCAATTTGTCGACCGTGACGCCCAGCCTTGAGGCGACCGCCGCCTCGTCGGGCCGCTTGCCGCTCTCGTCGGTCAGCGCGCCGACGGCGTCGTTATAGGCGCGCCGCCGCTTCATCGCGCCGCGCGTCAGCGTCGCCTGGCGGCGCAGCTCGTCGATCATCGCGCCGCGCACGCGGGTCTGGAGATACTGGTCGAAGCTGACCAGCCCGCGATCCTCGAAGCTCGCCGCCGCCTCGACCAGCGCGACCAGGCCGATCTGGACCAGGTCCTCGACGTCGATCAGGCTGCTCATCGATCCGTGGACGTGCCAGGCGAGGCGCCGGACCAGCGGCATGTGCTTGCGCACCAGCCCGTCCATGTCGCGCCGGGTCTCCCCGGTGCGGCCATAGGTGAGCGCGAACTCATTGGGTTTGGGGTGGAGCGTCATGCGGCAAGCGCCTCCGGCGCGCCGATCACGGCGACGACTTCGACCGACTTGTCCTCGGGCACTTCGAAGAAGCTCATCACGGGGGTATCCGGCAGGCAGGTGCGGACCAGTTTCCTGATCGCGATGCGGATCGAGGGCTGGACCACCAGGGCGAAGGGCTTGGCCTCGGCGACGAGCGGCTGCGCGGCGCGCTGGAGCGCGTCGACGATGCGGCGACCGAGATCGGGTTCGATCGTGTGGCGCTTGGCCGGATCGGCGCGCACCGCCTGGCCCAGCAGCGCCTCGAGCTGGCCTTCCAGCGTCATCACGCGCAGCGGTTCGCGCACCCCGCACAGCCGCTGGATGATCAGCGGGCCGAGCTCGGGACGGATCGTCTCGATGATCTCGTCGGCGTCGAGCGTCTTCTGCGCGGCCATCGCGATCGCCGCGGCGATACGGCGGAATTCCTTCAATGGGATGTTCTCCGCCAGCAGCCCGCGCAGCACCTGCGTCAGCGTCGTGATCGGCAGCGGGTTGGGCGACAGCGCCGACACCAGCTGCGCCGCGCGCTCGCGCAGGCCGTCGAGCAGCGCCTGCACCTCGTCCGGGCCGAGCAGGTCGGCGGCGTTGGCGATCAGCGCCTGGTTCAGATGCGTCGCCATGACGGTGCCGGGATCGACCACCAGCCAGCCCTGGCCGGTCGCCGCATCGGCATCGGCGGGCGCGATCCACACCGCGTCGAGCCCGAAGGTCGGGTCCTTGGCCGACTTGCCGTTGAGCTTGCCGACCGCCTGGCCGGTATCGAGCGCCAGCATCTCGTCGGGCGAGACGCTGTCCTCACCGATCACCACGCCGCCCACGACGATGCGATAGGTGAAGGGATCGAGGTTGATGTCGTCGCGCACGCGCACCTGCGGCACGACGAAGCCGAGATCCTTGGACAGCTGGCGACGGACGCCGGTGATGCGCCCCATCAGCGCGCCGCCGCGGCGCTCGTCGATCAGCGGCACCAGGCCGTAACCGATGTCGATCATCACCTGCATATTGTCGGTGACCTCGTCCCAGCCGATGCGCGAGGGATCGGCCGGCTCGGCGGCTTCGACCGGGGCGGGGGCGGGCGGGCGTTTGCTCGCCTGATACATCTTCCACGCCATCCAGCCGGAACCGGCGGCGGCGGGCGCAATGACGAAGAACGGCATGCCGGGAAGGAGGCCCAGCAGCCCGATGATGACCGCGACCGGGGTCCAGGTCTTGTGGCTGCCGAACTGGCTGCCGATCTGGTCGGTCAGGCCCTGATCCTTGTCGGCCGAGACGCGGGTGACGATCGCGGCGGCGGCGATCGACAGCAGCAGCGCCGGGATCTGCGCGACCAGCGCGTCGCCGATCGCCAGCAGCACATAGGTCTGCGCCGCCTCGCCCAGCGTCAGGCCATGGCTGAGCGGCCCCAGGATCAGGCCGCCGATGACGTTGATGAACAGGATCAGCAGGCCGGCGACCGCGTCGCCCTTCACGAACTTGGACGAACCGTCCATCGATCCGTAGAAATCGGCTTCGGTGCTCACCTCGACGCGGCGCGCCTTGGCTTCGTCGGGCGTGATCAGGCCGGCGTTGAGATCGGCGTCGATCGCCATCTGCTTGCCGGGCAGGGCGTCGAGGGTGAAGCGGGCCGACACTTCGGAGACGCGGCCCGCGCCCTTGGTCACCACGATCAGGTTGATGATGATCAGGATCGCGAACACGAACAGGCCGACGACATAGTCGCCGCCGATCATGAAGGTGCCGAACGCCTCGATCACATGGCCGGCGGCCGCCTCGCCCTCATGCCCGTGCCCCAGCACGACGCGCGTCGAGGCGACGTTGAGGCCGAGGCGGAACAGCGTGGCGAACAAGAGCACGGTGGGAAAGGCGGAGAAGTCCAATGGCTTCTGCGCGTTCAATGCCACCATCAGCACGGCGAGGCTGATGACGATGTTCATGATGAAGAACGCATCGAGCAGGAAGGTCGGCACCGGCACGACCATCATGCCGACCAGCACCAGGATGGCGACCGGCAGCGCGAAACCCTTTATCGTGGGGACGATGTTCCCCTTCATTGCGGCAGCATTCACTGGGGTCAGGCTCCCATGCTCGCGAGCATCATATAGGCGAGGCGCGCCGTCTCAGGCGTCGGGCGCAGCGGGTTGACGCGGGCGTCCTGGCTGGCGGTGACGGTCTTGAGCGGGCTGCGGCCCTGGAACTGGTCGAGCGTGGTCAGCCATTTCTGGTCGCGGCCGACGGCGTCGTTGCCCAGCACGACCTCGACATCGGGGCCGAGCGACTGGACGAGCTGCTGGAACTTGGCGTCGGTGCCGTTGAGGCCGCCCGAGGCGAGACCGGTGGCGCCCACGGCCGCCGCGCCCTTGTCGAGCTTGCCGGCGAACCGCTCATAGATCTGGCCGAGCGAGCGCGGCGTCCCGTTGGCGGTATAGAAGATGTTGCGGTTGGCGCGCGCGGCGGCGGGGAACAGCGCGGCGCCCGAACGCTCCGGATTGCCGTCCATCGCCTTCAGGAATTTCCGCGCGCCGCCCAGGCCCAGGAAATGCGCCATGTAAAGGTCGGTGCCGGTCGCGTCGCGGCCGAGCGAGGCTTCGAGCGCGTCCTTGTTGTCGCTGGCATGTTCGGCCGCCATCAGCGAGGCGGCCTGCGGATCGCTGCGCAGCGACAGGATCGCCTGGCGCGCGGCGGGGTCGGACACGACGAAGCGGCCCGAGCCGGTCTGGCGGATCGCGTCCGACGCCCAGCCCAGGCCGTGCTTGTCGCCATGTTCCTTGACCACGCCGAGCCAGCTCTGTTCGATGAACTGATAGAGGCCGGTGGCGGACGAGGTCGCGGCGCGCGCATTGGCGCGCATGCCGCTTTCGACCTGCGCCTGGCCGAGCAGATAGTTGAAGTCGATGCCGGTCTTCTGGCTTGCCGCGTGAATCGCCGTGGTGACGTTCGCCTTGGCTCCGATCGAAATTATGGTCATCGGGCGCTTGCTCTTGTTCCCCTGGGTGCGGAGATATCAGCAAGAGGCGTGCCAGTTTAGGGTAATTGGTTCACGCGAAGGCGCGAAGGCGCTAAGATTGAGTGGCTGCCATAAGGTCTTTTGCCGCGTTAGCGGCATCAAATACCTCCAAGCCATCAAGGAAAGCCGCTATCGCGGCTAGCGAAACCTCTTTGCGCCTTCGCGCCTTCGCGTGAACCAACTCAAGTTTCAGGCATAAGCTCCGGCAACACCGGGCCGGTAGGCCGGCAAATTGTTGCCGGTCAGCGCCTGCAACCGCCGGCGGACATTGGCCGACATCAGGTTCACATAGATGCGGCACGTCTCGTTCAGGCGGTGCGCCTCCTCGGCCAGCGCCTTCAGCTCGGGCGACAGCTCGGGCGTGTCGTCGTTCGCGGCCCCCGCCGCGTCGATGCCCGCCAGCTTCGCCTGCGTCGCGCGTTCCAGCGCGGCGACGTCGTTCGCCTTCAATGCGTCGATCTCGGCATGCAGCGCCTCGATCACGCGGACCAGCGCGTCACGCCGGGTCATTATTCGGGTGCCATTGCAGCTTGAGCGCGAGCAGCCGGTCCGCGACGGTCGACGGGACCAGCGGGAACTTGCCCTCGGCGATCGCCTTCTTGATCCGCGCGACGCGCTCGGCATCGACCGGCGCGCTGGCGGCCGCCGTCTGGGTCAGCGCCGAAGCGGTGCTGGCCTGGGCAGTCTGCGTCGCGGCCTCCGCCACCCTGACAGGCGCGGCCGGGGCCACCGGCGTGGGCCGGGGGCTAAGTGATGCAGGCTTGAAGCCGACTGGATCCACCATGTCTGCGACCCTTTTTCTGCGGACATACGCACAAACGACCCGTGCCGCGGAACCTTTAGCAAAAAATTATTCGCCCGAATCCGTTTGTGCGGCGCAGGCTCATTCGCCCGCGCCGGGCAGCCGCGCGCGGCCCGGCGAAACCGCGATCGCCGCGATCGGCGGACGTTTGTCGTCCACCTTCACGCTGACGCGCGCGCCGGCGGGCGCGTCGCTCATCGCGATCCCCTCGCGCGTGATCGAAAAGCCGGTGGCGCCGGCCTCGACCAGGATCGGATCGCCGCGCTTGATCACCATGTCGGGCTTGACCACCGCGGGCGCCACCATCCGCGTCGGCGCGGCGACGACTGGCCTGGGCAGCGCGATCACCGGCACGAACAGCCGCCATTGCTGCGGCCCCTGGCACCGGATCACCACCGCGTCCTCGGCCGCCGAGCGCCACGAGAGCTGCGGATCGGCGCATGGCGCGAGTTTCAGCCGCTTGTCGACGGCGGCGCGCGCGCCACCCTCGATCCCGATCGGCGCACCGGCGAACTGCTCGACCAGCCGGTCGAGCGCCTCGGTCGATTGAAAGCCCGCCGGTGCGGCGCTGGACAACAGGGCGGGAAGGAGAATGGCGATCATGGCTGCCTCCGGTTAGTTGGTGCTGCCGGCAAAGCCGACGGAAAGGGTGACGGCCCGGCGCTTGCCCGGCTCGATCAGAATCGTGATGCGCGCCGGATCGACCGCGCCGGCCTGAACCAGCGCGGCGGCGACGTGGCGCGCGCGGTCGGCGGCCAAGATCGCCGCGCTGTGCGTGAGCGGATCGACATCGCGCCCCGGCTCGGTCGATCCGGTGATCGTGATGCGGGTGCGGCGGTCGCGCGCGGCGCCGCGCGCCCAAGCGACGACATCGCCGATATCGGCATAAGCGCCGCCCGGCGCGAAGCCGTCGACCCGCGCGCTCGCCACCGCCATCGGCGGCACGGCCGCGTCCTCGATCCCGAACCCGGCGCGCAGGCCGGCGAGCAGCTTCTCACGGTCGAGCTCGCGATTGGCCTGAAGCAGCACGAAGAAGCCAACCAGCAGCAGCGCGAGGTCGGCGAGCGTGATGAGCCAGGCCGACTTCGCCGGCGCGATCTCGTCCCAGAAATCGCCAGTCATGCCGCCAGCTCCCGTTTGCGCGCGCGTTCCAGCTTCGCCAGCGCGGCGAGCGGCGCGATCAGCCGCTGGCGCTCGGCCGCTTCGGTCCGCGCGAGGCGCTTGAGCCGTGAGGCGATCGGCATCGCGATCAGATTGGCGACCAGCGCGCCATAGAGCGTGGCGAGCAGCGCCACCGCCATCGCCGCGCCGATCGTGTCGGGGTCGGTCATCGCCGCGAACATCTGGACCAGGCCCAGAATCGTGCCGATCAGGCCCATGGCGGGCGCGGCTTCGGCGGCGCCGGTCCATACTTCGATCGCGGCGCGGTGGCGGTCGGCGCGCGCGTCGATCCGCGCGGTGACGAGCGCCGTCACCCGATCCGCGCTCGCCCCGTCGACAATGGCCTGTACCGCCGCCGCCATATCGGCATCGTCGATCACCGAACGATCGAGCGACAGCACGCCGTGGCGCCTGGCGATGCGTTCGAGCGCGGCGGTCTGGACGAGCAGCGGCGTGGCGTCGAATGGCCTGCGCCACAGCGTACCGAGCGCCGCGACCGATCGGATCACGTCGCGCAGCCGACTGCGCAGCACCATGCTCGCGGCAGTGCCGCCCAGCACGATCCCGATCGCCAGCGGATCGAGGAAGATGCCCGGCACGAACGTCGCGGCGGCGGCAGGTTGGGACATTACGGCGATATTCATGCGCGAGTCTTTGCAAGGGTTGGGCCAGATTTGAATCCGCATCCTCCCCGGCACGGGGAGGTGGCATTGCGCAGCGATGACGGAGGGGGCTTACCGCAGGCGCTGCGCTTCGTGGCGAGCCCCCTCCACCACCGCCTTCGGCGGCGGTCCCCCTCCCGTGCCGGGGAGGATCGTGAAGCGCGCCCCTTCTCCCACCGGCAAAGACCGGCAAAACCCTTGCCGCCGACCGGCAACATCTTGCCGCTCTCACCGCCTTTCCCGGCAATCCGCACGATTTCGCGCCGCTTCTGCAAAACTGGCACGCCCATTGCTAGGATGGTTGTGAACTTTTGTGCGGAGAACTTGACGCATGGGCAGCAACAGTCTTTTCGGGGTGCACGGCGCGGCGCTCGCGGTGCGTTCGCAGCGCATGGGCGTGCTGGCGTCGAACATCGCGAACGCCTCGACGCCCGGCTACAAGGCCAAGGACATCGACTTCCGCGAGGCGCTCGATGCGATCGAAACCGGCGGCGTCAATGGCGACAATTCGATCGACGGCGCGGTCAAGTACCGCATCCCGCTCCAGCCCAGCATCGACGGCAACACCGTCGAGCTCAGCACCGAACAGACCGCCTTCGCGGAAAACGCCGTCGCCTATCAGACGACGCTCGCGTTCCTCAACGGGCGCATCTCCACCCTCACCCGCGCGCTGAAAGGCGAATAACCATGGCTGACCAACCGCTCAGCATCTTCCAGGTCGCGGGCCGCGCCATGTCGGCGCAGCTCGTGCGGATGAACACCACGGCGTCCAACCTCGCCAATGTCGGCCAGGTCGCGACGACCGAGGCGCAGGCCTATCGCACGCAGAAGCCGGTGTTCCGCACCGCGTTCGACGCGGCGAGCGGCATGGCCACGGTCGATGTCGAGCGCGTCGTCTCGGCGGGCGAAGGCCCGACCAAGCGTTACGATCCGGGCAACCCGATGGCCGACAAGGACGGCAACATCTGGGAAAGCGCGGTCGACGAGACGCGCGAGCTGGTCGACATGATGGAGACCGCGCGCACCTATCAGAACAATGTCGAGGTGATGCAGACGGCGAAGACGCTGATCACCCAGACGCTCAACCTGGGACGCAGCTGATGGCGACGAGTTTCGACGCGACGATGGCCAATCTGGGCATCAAGCGCACCAGCGGCACCAGCGACGCGAACGCCACCAAGGCGCTCGGCTCGTCCAACATGGACCAGTCCGATTTCCTGACGCTGATGACCGCGCAGATGAAGAACCAGGATCCGTTCGATCCGGTCGACAACACGCAGATGGTCGCCCAGATGGCGCAATTCTCGTCGCTGGCCGGGATCAGCGAGATGAATACCACGCTGCAGGCGATCGCCGCGAAGCTCGGCGCGACCTCGACCACCGACATGGTGTCGTGGGTCGGCCGCACCGTGCTGACCGAGGGCAGCACCGCCTATCCGCGCACCGACGGGTCGCTGGGCGGCGTGATCGAACTGGGCAGCGATGCCGCCGAAGTGAATGTCGTGATCGAGGGGCCGAACGGCGAGATCCTCAAGAACGTCTCGCTCGGCGCGGCGAAGGCCGGCCAGACCGAATTCGAATGGGACGGTTCGACCGATACCGGCGAGCCCGCCGGCAACGGCCCGTTCAAGATCCGCGTCGCCGCGCAGGACGCCAATGGCGCCGCCGTCACCGCCAAGCCGCTCGTCTGGGCGCCCGTGACCTCGGTCGCAATGGGCACCGACGGCAACCCCCTGCTCACCCTGCCCGGCATCGGTCAGGTTTCCACCACCGCGATCCGCAAGATCGGCTGAGTTTCACAGGAGTATTTCCGATGTCCTTCTACACCTCGCTTTCCGGCCTTCAGGCGGCGCAGACCGACATGTCGACCATCAGCCACAACCTGTCGAACGTCTCGACCAACGGCTTCAAGAAGAGCCGGACCGAGTTCGCCGACGTGATCGCCTCGTCGGTCTCGCTCAATCCCAACCAGATGGTCGGATCGGGCACCACGGTGAAGGCGATCCGCCAGCAGTTCGGCCAGGGCGGCACGCAGCAGTCTTCCTCGTCGCTCGACATCGCGATCTCCGGCGACGGCTTCTTCGCGGTCAAGCCCAGCCTCGAGGCGGCCGGCGTCAACTTCACGCGCAACGGCAGCTTCCTGGTCGACAGCGCGCGCTACGTCACCGATTCGCAGGGCGGCTATCTGCAGGTCTATCCGGTCGACGGTTCGGGCGCGGTGATCGCGACCGGCCTCGGCTCGACCGTCAATCTGCGCCTGCCGCAGACCAGCGGCGTGCCCGAGGCGACCGAGAACGTCTCGCTCTCGCTCAACCTGTCGGCCTCGTCCTCGGTGCCGTCGGAAGCGTCGCGCTTCACGCCGGAAACGCCTTATGCGTTCGACCGCTTCGATCCGGGCACGTACAACAATTCGACCCAGACGACGATCTATGACGCCAGCGGCAATCCGCTGACGATGACCAACTATTTCGTGCGCGAGACGACCGATGCGCCCAGCACCTGGTCGGTCTACAGCTTCGTCGGCGACAAGCAGCTGGGCACCGACGCCGCCGATCCGGAGCCGATCACGCTGACCTTCGACGCCAATGGCGCGCTGTCCTCGCCTGACGAAGCGACTCAGTTCGCCCCGTTCACGGTCGGCAGCAGCACCACCGAACAGACCATCGCGCTCGATTTCGGCAATCTCACAACCCAGCTCGGCGCGCCGTTCAGCGTCAACAGCCGCAGCCAGGACGGCCGCGCCGTCGGCCAGCTCGACGGCGTGACGGTGGGCGAGGACGGCATCGTCCGCGCCAGCTTCTCGAACGGCGACAATCTGGCGCTGGGCAAGATCGCGCTTGCCAACTTCTCCAATCCCTCAGGGCTTCGCCAGCTCGGCAACTCGACCTGGGCCGCGACCGGCCTGTCGGGCGAGCCGCGCGTCGGCGAGCCGGGCGTCAACGGCTTTGGCGGCCTCATGTCCGGCGCGGTCGAGCGGTCGAACGTCGACATCACCGAGGAACTGGTCGGGCTGATCGCCGCGCAGCGCAACTTCCAGGCGAACGCCAAGGCGCTCGATACCGCGAGCCAGATCTCGCAGACCATCTTCAACATCCGTTCGTAACGAAGGGATCGGGGGGCTAAACGATGGACAAGCTCGTCTATACCGCGCTGTCGGGCCTCAAGGGCCAGATGAACGCGCAGGCGACGATCGCGAACAACATCGCGAACGCCTCGACGATCGGCTACCGCGCCGACCGCGTCAACTTCGAGCATCTGCTGGTCAAGGGCGACGGGTTCGACTCGCGCCAGCCCAGCGCCGAGACGGTGGTCGACATGGACCGCCGCGCCGGCACGATCGTGCAGACCGGCCGCAACCTCGACGTCGCCATTACCGGCGACAACTGGATGGCGGTGCAGGCGGCCGACGGCAGCGAAGCTTACACACGGCGCGGTGATCTCCGCATCGCGCCGAGTGGCGTCTTGGAAACCGGCGACGGTTTCCCGGTGATGGGGTCGGGGGGCCCCATCACCGTGCCGCCACATGACAGGATCATGATCGCCGACGACGGCACCGTCTCGATCGTCCCGCCCGGCGCGGACCCGAGCCAGCCGCCGACGCAGATCGATCGGCTCAAGCTGGTCAGCGACCAGGGCAGCAGGACCGTCAAGGGGCTGGACAATCTGCTGCATGTGCGCGGCGGCGGGGTGCTGCCCGACGATCTCGACGGCCAGGTGCAGACCGGCGCGCTCGAACAGTCGAACGTCAACCTGACGCAGGCGCTGGTCGACATGATCGAGAACCAGCGCAGCTACGAAGTGCAGGCGAACCTGCTGCGCGACGCCAAGCAGATGGACGAAAGCGCCGCGAGTTTGATGCGCGTCGGCTAAGAATTTAAAGGAAGGACCAGGACCATGGGTTCAGCGGCAATGCACATCGCGCGTACCGGGCTCGACGCTCAGGATACGCGCATGCGGGTGATCTCGAACAACCTCGCCAACGTCAACACGACGGGCTTCAAGCGCGACCGTGCGTCGTTCGAGACGCTGGCCTATCAGGTCGTTACCGCGCCCGGATCGGCGAGCACGTCCGAGACGAACTATGCGACCGGGCTCAACCTGGGCACCGGCGTGCGCATCCAGGGCACGGCGCGGATCGACACGCAGGGCTCGTTCCAGACGACCGGCAACGCGCTCGACATGGCGCTCGACGGCAACGGCTATTTCCAGGTGCAGCTGCCCGGCGGCCAGCTCGGCTATACCCGCGCGGGCAACTTCACGCGCTCGCCGGAGGGCCAGCTGGTGACCACCGAGGGCTATCAGGTGATGCCCGGCATCACCGTGCCCGAAGGCGCGACCGCGATCACCGTCGGCAGCGACGGCACCGTCAGCGCGACCGTGCCCGGCCAGACCGAGGCGACGCAAGTGGGCCAGATCCAGGTCGCGGCCTTTCCCAACGCGGCGGGGCTCCAGGCGATCGGCGACAACTATCTGGTCGAGACCGCGGCCAGCGGCGCGGTCAATCTCGGCATCGCCGGGCAGGACGGCCGGGGCAATATCCGCCAAGGCATGCTCGAACAGTCGAACGTCAACGTGGTCGAGGAACTGGTCGACATGATCGAGACCCAGCGCGCCTATGAGGTCAATTCCAAGATGATCTCGGCGACCGACGAGATGCTCAAATATGTCAACCAGAACATCTGAGGGCAATGCGATGAAACTCGCCACCAGCCTGCTCACCGGCGCGCTCGCCGCCACGCTGCTCGCCTTCGCGGCGCAGCCGGCGCGGGCGCAGCTGTTCGGCAAGAAAAAGCCCAAGGAAGATTATTCGGTCGCGCTGCCGGTCGCCGTCCCCGTGGCCGCGCCGGCCAACGGCTCGATCTTCCAGGCGGGCGAGGGCTATGCCGCGCTGTACGAAGGCACGCGCGCGCGCCGCGTCGGCGATCCGCTGACGATCGTGCTGACCGAACGCACCAGTGCGTCGAAGTCGTCGGGTTCGCAGCTCGACAGCGGCGGCGGCTTCTCGATCACCCCGCCCTCGACCGGCAACCTGTCGCTGTTCAAGCCCAGCGACATCGCGATGAGCGGCAGCCGCAACTTCAAGGGCTCGGGCACCGCCGACCAGTCGAACGCGCTGTCGGGCGAGATCAGCGTGACCGTCGCGGCGGTCTATCCCAACGGCACGATGCTGGTGCAGGGGCAGAAGCGCGTGACGCTCAACCGCGGTGACGAGTTCATCCAGATCAAGGGGCTGGTGCGCCCCAGCGACATCGACGCGAGCAACCGCATCGCCTCGACCCGCGTCGCCGACGCGCGCATCGCCTATACCGGCAAGGGCGATGTCGCCCGCGCCGGCCGCCAGGGGTGGCTCAGCCGCTTCTTCCAGACGATCAGCCCGTTCTGAGGACAAGAGACATGATCCGCTTCCTCCTGGCCTGCCTTGCCGCTGCGCTTGCCGTTCAGCCCGCTATGGCTGAACGCATCAAGGATCTCGGCGCGTTCCAGGGCATCCGCACCAACCAGCTGACCGGCTACGGCATCGTCGTCGGGCTTCCGGGCACGGGCGACGACAATCTGGAATATACCGTCCAGTCGATGAAGGGCGTCACCGCCCGCTTCGGCCTGGCGCTGCCGCCCGGCGTCAACCCGGCGCTCAAGAATGCGGCGGTGGTGATGATCACCGCCGAACTGCCGCCCTTCGCCAAGCCGGGGCAAAAGCTCGACATCACCGTCTCGTCGATGGGCAAGGCCAAGTCGCTGCGCGGCGGCACGCTGGTGATGTCGCCACTGCTCGGCGCGGATGGGCAGATCTATGCGATGGCACAGGGCAACCTGGCGGTCGGCGGCCTGGGCGCGGAGGGCGCCGACGGGTCGAAGATCGTCGTCAACATCCCCTCGTCGGGCCGCATTCCCGAGGGCGCGACGGTCGAACGCGCGGTCGAGACCGGCTTCGCGACCGCGCCCAGCCTCGTCTACAACCTCGCTCGCGCCGATTTCACGACGGCGCAGCGCGTGGCCGACGCGATCAACGGCCGTTTCGGCTTCGGCACCGCGCGTGCCGTCGACGCGGTGTCGGTCGCGGTGAAGGCGCGCGAAGGCGCCGATGTGCGCGCGCAGATCATGAGCGAGATCGAGAACCTGTCGGTCGACGCCGCCGAGGCGCCGGCCAAGGTAATTGTTAATGCCCGCACCGGAACGGTCGTTATCAACTCTGCGGTGCGCGTCAGCCCCGCGGCGGTAACACATGGTAAACTGACTGTTCGTATTGATGAATCCCAGCGCGTCAGCCAACCCGCGCCGTTCAGCCAGGGTCAGACCACGGTCGAACAGAAGAGCGGGGTCGGCGTCGAGGAGGAGAAGCGTCCGATGTTCCTGCTGGAAGCAGGCCCGAAGCTGGCCGATGTGGTCAAGGCGGTGAACGCGATCGGCGCGTCGCCGGCCGACCTTGTCGCCATCCTCGAAGCCTTGAAGCAGGCGGGCGCGCTCAAGGCCGAGTTGATCGTGCTGTGACCGATCTTCGCGCGCCCATTGGTTTGAGTTCAGCTGCGCTGAACCGCGGCACCAGCCCGCTCCCCCACCCGGCCACCCAGCGGCAGGATCATGTGGGTGGCCGGGTGGGGGAGCGGGCTGGTGCCGCCCCTGGTTTTGCGCAGCCAAACCTCACAGGGAGTGTCTCGACAGACACCGCCCGGCTGGCGACGCGCGAGAATCTGCAGGCCGCCGGCGAACGGTTCGAGGCGATCTTCACCAAGATGATGCTGTCCTCGATGCGCAAGGCGAAGCTTGCCGACAGCCTGTTCGAAAGCCAGGCGCTCGACCAGTTCCGCGACATGGCCGACGACAAGCTGGCGCAGAACATGGCCAGCCACGCCCCGATCGGCATCGGCAAGGCGATGACCGACTTCCTGTCGCGCGCCGGCACCGTCACCGATGTCGCGCCGGCCGCCGCATCGACCGAAGGTGAAGTCAAATGACCGATATCCTCTCGATCGGCGCCAGCGGCGTCCGCGCCTATCAGACCGCGCTGACCACCACGTCGGAAAATATCGCGAACGCCGGCACCGCGGGCTATACCCGCCGCGTCGCCACGTTGCGTGAGGTCGCCGCGCCGACCGACGGGTCCAATTCGGTGCCCAACGGCCTGGGCGTCATGATCGGCGGCATCACCCGCAGCGGCAACGACCTGCGCAGCGCCGAAGTGCGCAGCGCCGGCGCCGATCTCGCGCGCAGCGAGGCCGGCATCGTGTGGCTCGACCGGATCGAGGGCGCGTTGACCGGCAACAAGCTCGACGAGCGCCTCACCGCTTTCTTCAACGCCGCGACCGCGCTCGCCGCCGATCCTTCGGCCAGCGCGCCGCGCGCGACGATGCTGCAAGCGGCGGCGAGCGTCGCCAATGCCTTTGCCGCGACCGGCGCCGCGCTCGACGGCGCGCTCGCCGATCTCGACGCCTCGGCCGATGGCGCGGTGGGTCAGCTCAACACGCTCACCGCCGGCCTCGCCAAGGTCAATGCCAGCCTCGGCCGTGCCGCGCCCGGCACCAGCAGCCAGGCGGCGCTGCTCGACGAGCGCGACCGGCTGCTCGAATCGATGAGCGCGCTCACCGATGTCGCGGTCCAGTTCGACGCCGCCGGGCGCGCCAGCGTCAAGGCCGGGGCGGGCGGGCCGCTGCTCGTCCATGCCGATCAGGCGGCGGTCGCGACCTATGCCCGTGGCCCCGATGGATCGGTGTCGTTCGCGGTCTATGGCCTCGACGGCGTGCAGGCGCTGACCCCCTCGGGCGGCGCGCTGGCCGGCATGGCCGAAGGCGCGGCGCGCCTCGCCGATGCGCGCGCCGAGCTTGACGATATCGCCGCCGCCTTTGTCGCGGGCGTCAACGCCGTCCAGGCGGGCGGCGAGGATCTCGACGGCAATGCCGGCACGGCGATGTTCGCCGGCGACAGCGCCGCGAGCGTCCGCCTGGTGCTCGACGATCCGCGCGGCATCGCCGCCGCGAGCGCGGGTGCCGGCGCGCGCGACAACGGCAATCTCTCGGCGCTCGCCGCGCTGCGCAAGGACGGCGCGTTCGAGCGGGATCTTGTCAAGCTGACCACCGGCAACGCCAGCGCGCTTGCCGCGCGGCGTGAGATCGCGCAGGTCCAGTCGACGATCCGCACCAACGCCGCCGCCGCGCGCGATGCGATCGGCGGAGTCAATATCGACGAGGAAGCGGTCGACCTGATCCGCTTCCAGCAGGCCTATCAGGCGTCGAGCCGCGTCATCCAGGTGGCGCGCGAGACGCTCGAAACCATCTTCAACATCCGGTGATGACGATGCGCGTGACGACCGCCCAGAGCTTCGAGCGCCCGTCGCTCATGATGGCGAGCCTCAACAAGCAGGCCGACACGCTGCAGACGCAGATCGCGACCGGATCGAGGATCCTCGCGCCGTCGGACAGCGCCAGCGGCTGGCAGCAGCTCGCCGGATTGAAGCGCGCCGGGGCCGACGACGGCGCGTACGGCGCCAACATCAAGACCGCCCAGTCGCTGCTCGCGGAGACCGAGAGCGCGCTCGACGCGGTCGCCACCCAGCTCCAGCGCGCCAAGGCGTTGGCGGTGCAGGCCGGCAACGGCACGCTGACGCCCGAAGGACGTGCCGCGATCCTGACCGATGTCGAGGCGATCATCGCCGATCTGCTGGGCGTGACAAACACCACTGATTCGCGCGGTTATCCCCTGTTCGGCGGCGCATCGGGCGATACCGCCTATGCGCGCCAGGCCGATGGGTCGATCGCCTATGTCGGCAGCGGCGAGGCGGCGCCGATCCCGGTTGGCGAGGGCGTCGATATGGTCGCGACCGAGACCGGCGCGCGCGCGTTCGGCGGCATCGCCGGCGCGAACGGCGAGACCGACATGTTCGCGATCCTCACCGCGTTCGCCGCCGCGCTCCAGCCCGGCGCGCCCGAGGGCGGGATCGAGACGGCGATGGCCGATCTCGACGCCGCGCTCGGCCAGGTCGACACGACCCGCGCGTCGGTCGGCGCGCGCGCCTTCCGCCTCGATCTCGAGACCGAGCGGCTGGCCGATGCCGATATCGCGCGTGAAGCGACGCGATCGGGAATCGAGGACGTCGACACGACCGAGGCGATCGCCCAGCTGCAGAAGACGCTGACGATCCTGCAGGCGACCCAGGCGAGCTTCAGCAAGCTGACGAGCATGTCGCTGTTCGATTATCTGAGGTGATGTAAGCGGATCTCGCTTCGGATCCTCCGCCGCCGAAGGCGGTGGTGGAGGGGGCGCACCACAGACGCTGTGCTTCGTGGCGGTCCCCCTTCGTCAGCGCATCGCGCTGCCACCTCCCCGTGCCGGGGAGGATATCCAACATAATCAACGCCGCGTTTACCTTATCGTCAGGCTTTCGCGGCAAGACTGACCCAAACGGTTCTCGCCTTCGCGCGGGCGCCGCCAACGGGGGTTCGTGCTCGCATGTTTGTCGCAATCGGTTTCGTCGTCCTGATCGCGATGGTGTTCGGCGGCTTCGCCATCACCGGCGGCGCGCTCGGCCCGGTGATGCATGCGCTGCCGCACGAGATGCTCATCATCGGCGGCGCGGCGCTGGGCGCGCTCATCATCGGCAACAGCGGGCGTGAGCTCAAGGCGCTCGGCGGCGGCTTCATGAAGGTGATCAAGGGCCCCAAATACAAGAAGCAGGATTATCTCGACGTCATCTTCCTGGTCAGCAAGCTGATGAAGATGCTGCGCGTCGACGGCCCGATCGCGCTCGAACCGCATGTCGAGGATCCGAAATCCTCGGCGATCTTCGCCGAATATCCGCGGCTGCTGGCCGATCACACGCTGGTCAACCTGATCTCGGACACGCTGCGCCTGGTCGTGGTCTCGTCCGGCACGCTCGACGTGCATGCGGTCGAGGATGTGATGGACAATGCGATCAAGACACATCACCACGAGGTCGAGGAGCCGCAGCATTCGCTGCAGGGGCTGGGCGACGCGCTGCCCGCGCTCGGCATCGTCGCGGCGGTGCTGGGCGTGGTCAAGACGATGGGCTCGATCGACAAGCCGCCGGCCGTGCTGGGCGCGATGATCGGATCGGCGCTGGTCGGCACGTTCCTGGGCGTGCTGCTCGCTTATGGCCTGGTCGGTCCGCTGGCCGGACGGCTGAAGCAGATCATCGATGCCGACGCCGCCATCTATCACACCGTCAAGCAGATCATCATCGCCTCGCTTCACGGCCATCCCCAGCCGCTGGTGATCGAGGCGGCACGCAGCGGCATCGCGCACCACAACCAGCCCGGTTTCGCCGAAGTGTTCGATGGGCTGCGCGGGCGCTGAACATGATCGGCTTGCCCGGCTTTCCGCTGCATCCGCGTCCGCTTGAAGCGGAGTCGTTTCGCCCGCGCCAACCGCGCTCGGTCCCCTGCGAAAGCAGGGGCCCAGCGTCCGGAGCGAACCGCTTATGGCCCAGGGCCCCTGCTTTCGCAGGGGAACGACCCCCGAATCTTGAAATCAGCGGACGTGACGCGGCATGACCGCGCGCGCGCCTCATGCGGCCAAACAGCCGCCCAAGATCATCGTCAAGAAGATCTTCGTCCAGGGCGGCGGCGGTCATCATGGCGGCGCGTGGAAGGTCGCGTATGCGGATTTCGTGACCGCGATGATGGCGTTCTTCCTGCTGATGTGGCTGCTCGGCGCGACCAACGAGAAACAGCGCAAGGCGCTGGCCGACTATTTCGCGCCCACGCTGGTCGAGCTCAAACAGAACAGCGCCGGTTCCAACGGCCTGCTCGGCGGCGACGCATTGCAGGGCAAGGACAATTACCCGACCATGGCCAAGCAGACCGGCACGCGATCGATGACGATTCCGGCGGGCGCGGCGGGCGGCGACAATGTCGGCACCGGCCAGATCGGCAGCCTCAAGAACAAGGAGACCGAGGCGGCCGACCGCAAGGGCTTTGCCCAGATGAAGGCCGAGATCGAACGGAAGATCAAGGCGAACCCCGGCCTTACGAAGCTGGGCAAGCAGGTGCGGTTCGTGCCGACGCGCGAAGGCATGCGCATCGACCTGATGGACGATGCCGATTATTCGATGTTCGCGGTGGGCACGACCAACTTCGTGCCCGACGCCGCCAGGCTGGTCGCGCTGGTCGCGCAATCGATCAAGGATTCGGAGAATCCGCTGATGATCCGCGGCCATACCGACAGCCTGCGCTATGGCGATCCGACCAACATGAACAACTGGATGCTGTCGAGCGCGCGTTCGGAAGAGACGCGCCGCCGCCTGGTCGCCGCCGGTGTTCCCGAATCCCGTTTCGAACGGATCGAGGGCGTCGCCGACCGCGAACCGCTGATCGTCAAGGACCCTGCCGACCCGCGCAACCGGCGCGTGGCGATCACCCTGCTCTATCGCAAGAGCAAGCTGGATCGGTAATCTCCTCCCCGGCACGGGGAGGGGGACCGCCAGCGAAGCTGGTGGTGGAGGGGGCGGGCCGCGAAAGCCACGCTTCGTGGAAGCCCCCTTCCGTCATCGCTGCGCCTGCGGCGCAGTTCATCCTGAGCGTCCGCCGCCGGCCATGTCGAAGGGCGCCGCCACCTCCCCGTACCGGGGAGGAGATCAGAAGAACATCTTCCGGATGCTCAGCCGCACCGACCGCCCCAGCGGATCGAGCAGCGCGCCCTGATAGCCCAGCGGCGTCGCGCCGCTCGCATCGGTCACCTTCAGCCGGCTGTCGAACACATTGTCGACCGACAGCGTGATGCGCGTGCCGGCCAGCCAGCGATTGTCGCGCACGAACTTGAATTGCGGCCCCAGCGTCGCGAACAGCCGCAAATTGACCGTCGCGAAATCGTCGAAACGCAGCAATTCGCTGCTCGTCGCGCCGCCGCGCACGGTGGTCGCGCTGTTCCAGTCGGCGTTGACGCGGATGCCGATGCCGTCGCGGATCACGCCGGCGCGCAACTCCACCTGATGGCGCGGCGATCCGCCGCGGCTGCCGGTGGCCGATCCGTTCAGCAGGTCGAGTTCGGGCAGGCCGTCGCGGATCAGCACCGTGTCGGTCAGCGCCAGCGTGTGGAACAGGCCGATCTGCAACATGCCGCCGCCGCCCGGACCACCGCCAAAGCCACCGCCACGCCCGCCGCCAAAGCCGCCGGGCCCGCGCGGTCCGCCGCCAAAGCCGCCCGGTCCGCGCTGTCCCTGGCCCGCGCCCGGTCCGCGATTCTGCGCGCCTGGCGGCGGCGTCTCGCCGCGTGCCTGCGCCGCTTCGCGCGCTGCGCGCTGGGCCTGGAATTGTTCGGCCGCGCGGCGCGCCAGCGGCGAGGTGATCGGCTTTGAAAAGTTGATGCCCCAGCGGATCTGCTCGCGCTCGCTGCGCTGGAAATTGATCGGGCGGTTGTCGATGCGGATCAGCGTGCCGGTGCCGTCGCGCACGAACCGGGTGGGGAACGCCGCCTCGATCTCGGCCGTGGCGGTGGGAAAGGACGCGATCGGATCGTGGATCACGCTCTTGTTGTAATCGGCGACCAGCCACAATTCGGTGCCGGTGATCGGGCGCACATACAGGCCCAGCTTCATCACGTTGCGATTGTCGGCGATCAGGCCGGGATTGCCGCCGTCGATCCGCGTGATGTCCACCGTCTGCCCGCGCACGAAATCGAACACGCGCACATTGGGGGTGGTGATGGTGGGGTTGCCCAGCTGCTGGGCGGACGGCGCGCCCTCCTCCTGGGTGAACGAGGCGATCAGGCGAAGCTGCTCGATCGGCGACCAGTTGGCGCCATAGCCATAAGTGAGCAGCGCGCCGAAATCCGACAGCTGTTCGACCTCGGCATTGGCGTTGAGCGACAGGTTGCCGATCGCGGAAAGCACCGCGCGACTGCGGCTGGCGATCGGCAGGTCGATATTGGCCCGCACCGAACCGGCGTCGCGTCCGATCGACGTCGCGGAGGCGAGGCCGGCGCGCAGCGAATCGCTGTCGAGGTCGCTGGTCCGCGCCGATGCCCGCAGGCTGGCCGAGATATCGCCCGCCGGCAGCGCGGCCAGCGGCCCGTTCACCAGCGCGTCGATCGATCCGCTGTTGGACACCGATACCGCGCGGTCGGTAAAGCCGGCATTGGTGTCGGTCAGCGTGCGCGTCTCGTTGCGGTCCCAATTGCCGGTGACCGACCAGCGCCACCGCGGCGACAGATCGCCGTTCAGCGAAAAGCCGCCGTGCAGCGTGCCGTTGCCGCTGCTGCGCCGCAGCGGGTTGCCGCCGCCCGCGATGGGCAGGCCCAGCAGCGATTCGGTCCAGTTCTGCGCCAGCCGCACGTTCGCGGTCGCCGCGACCTTGCCGATATTGCGGCTGTAGACGCCGTTGAAGGTAAAGCTCTCCGTATCGGGCAACAGCGTACGATATTGCGAATCGGTGTTGGCGGTGACGATGTCGCGCTCGCTTTCCAGCAGGCTCGAATCGCGTTCATATTCGACGGTGGCGTTGATGCGCTGGTCCGGGCTGATGCGCAGCATGCTGAGTTCGATATCCTGCCCGTCGCGCCCGCCCGCCGTGGCGATGCTGCCGTCGACCTCGGCGGTGATCGCGCGAAAGCGGCGGCGCAGCACGAAATTGACGACGCGCTGGTCGGCGCGATAGCCCAGTTTCAGCGCGGCCTCTTCCGGCAGGATGTCGATCCGCTCGATCGCCTCGGGCGGGATGTTGCCGATCTCGGCAAAGCTGGAAATGCGCCGGCCCGACAGCAGCAGCACCGGCCCGCCCTCGCCGCCGCGCCCCCGCCCGCTGCGGGTCTGCGGTTCCAGTTCGGTCAGCAACTCGGCGATCGAACCCGCGCCATAGGCACGGATATCGGCCGGACCCAGCACGGCTTCGGGCTTCACGTCGCCCTGCACGGCGCCGCGCAGCTCGCCGGTGACGACGATCTCGTCGCCCTCGACCGGCTCGCCCCCGCCGCCCGAAACCGGATTCTCGCTCTCCTGTTGCGGCGCGGGGCTTGCCTGTCCGGCGGCGCTGGTCTGGCTTGCGGCGAGGGCCGCCGGTGCGGCCGTCATCATCAATCCGCTCATCAACCAGGCAACGCCACGCATCTTACACTCCACCTCATGCCGGTCCGCATCCGGCCGGCATGCTTCCTAGGCAAGGATTGTCGCAAAATTGTGCCGGTGCGAAAAAGTTTTCGCGGACGCGGTATGTTCAGCCGCGCGAATCGCCCTGCATCCGGGCGTGGTGACGGATCACCTCGTCGATGATGAAGCGCAGGAACTTCTCGGAGAATTCGGGATCGAGATCGGCCTGTCCGGCCAGCTCGCGCAGCCGCGCGATCTGCCGGTCCTCGCGCCCCGGATCGGCGGGCGGCAGCCCGGTCTCGGCCTTGTGCCGCCCCACCGCCTGGGTGATCTGGAACCGCTCGGCGAGCAGGAAGACGAGCGCCGCGTCGATCCGGTCGATGCTCTGGCGATAGCGGGTCAGCGTCTCGTCGGTCATGGAAATCCTTTCGCACGCGCTTCTCGCGTCGCTTCGGCTCGGGTGCAACCCCCCGCGCACTTGCCTTTGCCCCGTCTTGTCGCCACATCGCGCCCAGCATGAGCGCGACGATTCACCGTATCGGCCGGGACGCCGACCCCTCGCTCGAGCCGATGATCGCGCTGGTCGCGGCCGACATGAACCTGGTCAACGCGGTGATCCTCGACCGCATGCAATCGCAGATCCCGCTGATCCCGGAGCTCGCCGGTCACCTGATCGCCGGCGGCGGCAAGCGCATGCGGCCGATGCTGACGCTGGCCAGCGCCAGGCTGCTCGATTATTCGGGCGCGCGCCACCACAAGCTCGCCGCGACGGTCGAGTTCATCCACACCGCGACGCTGCTGCACGACGATGTCGTCGACGGATCGGACCTGCGCCGCGGCAAGCGCACCGCCAACCTCATCTGGGGCAATCCGGCGAGCGTGCTGGTCGGCGATTTCCTGTTCAGCCGCAGCTTCGAGCTGATGGTCGAGGACGGCAGCTTGAAGGTGCTCAAGATCCTGTCCAACGCCAGCGCGGTGATCGCCGAGGGCGAGGTCAACCAGCTCACCGCCGCGCGCCGCATCGATCTGGGCGAGGAACGCTATCTCGAGATCATCAACGCCAAGACCGCCGCGCTGTTCGCCGCCGCCTGCCGCATCGCCGCGGTGGTGGCGGAACGGCCCGAGGGCGAGGAGGCGGCGCTCGACGCCTATGGCCGCAACCTGGGCATCGCGTTCCAGCTGGTCGACGATGCGATCGACTATGTCTCCGACGCCGGCACGATGGGCAAGGACGCCGGCGACGATTTCCGCGAGGGCAAGATGACGCTGCCCGTGATCCTCGCCTATGCCCGCGGCAACGACGCGGACCGCGCGTTCTGGAAGGAAGCGGTGCTCGGTCGCCGCGTGTCGGATGCCGATTTCGCGCAGGCGGTCGATCTGGTGCGGTCGAGCCGCGCGGTCGACGACACGCTCGCCCGTGCCAAGCATTACGGCCAGCGCGCGATCGACGCGCTCGGCATGTTCCCGGCGAGCGCGGCGAAGGACGCGATGATCGAGGCGGTCGAGTTCGCGGTGGCGCGGGCTTATTGAGCCGCTTTCGTCGTTCCAGAAGAAGTTTGGTTCACGCGGAGGCGCGGAGGCGCGAAGATGTTGCTCTTGGCGCGAAGCGCCCGCATTTCATCCAGGCTAGGACAAGCGGCAACGGTAGCGGAGGTGAGAGCCGCTTTCGCGGCAGGACAACTTCTTCGCGCCTCCGCGCCTTAGCGTGAACCAAAATCTACCTATTCAGGCCGCGCCCGCGCCTGCGGATACGCCCCCAGCACCCGCATCGACTTGGTGTGAAACCGCAGCTCGTCCAGCGCCCGATCCACCGCCGGATCGCCCGGCCGCCCGACGATGTCGCAATAGAATTCCGTCGCCGCGAACGATCCGCCGCGCTGATAGCTTTCCAGCTTGGTCATGTTGACGCCGTTGGTCGCGAACCCACCCAGCGCCTTGTACAGCGCGGCCGGCACGTTTTTCACCTCGAACACGAAGGTCGTCATGAACATGCCATGCTCGCGCAGCGGCGGCGCGGATCGTGCCAGCACCACGAAGCGTGTCATGTTGTGATCGGCATCGGCGACGTCGTTCTCGAACACGGTGAGGCCGTAGAGCGGCGCCGCGCCCGGCGGGGCGAGCGCGGCGACCGCCGGATCGCCTTCCTGCGCCACCACCGCCGCCGCGCCGGCGGTATCGGGGTAGGACAGCGGCGAAATCCCCTGCGCCTTCAGCCAATGATAGCATTGGCCGAGCGCCTGGGGATGGCTCATCGCCTGTTTCACGTCTGCGCGCTTGCCCAGGCCCATCAGTGCATAGCGGATCGGCAGGAAATGCTCGCCGATGATCACCAGCCCCGATTCCGGCAGCAGGAAATGGATGTCGGCGACGCGGCCGTGCAGCGAATTCTCGATCGGGATCATCGCGCAATCGGCGCGGCCTTCGCGCACCGCGTCGATCGCATCCTCGAAACTGAAGCAGGGCAAAGGCAGCCCGGTGGGAAAGGCTTCGAGCACGGCGATATGCGAATTCGCCCCCGGCGCGCCCTGAAAGGCGACGGCGCGGTTGGGCTCGGCCAGAGCGGCCTCGGTCATCCGCGCCACGATCGGGCGCGCGGGCGCGGCGAAATTGTCCATTGGCGGGCGCGATTAACGAGGTGAGCGGAGCCCTGCAAGTCTGTGGGCAAGTCCGGGTTGCGGTGCGGGAAAGCCCTGACTAAAGGAACCGCCAAACAAGACCACGACACGTCGTATCAACTCTGGGGCAGAACGGGCTGGCAATGGACAATCGCATGAACACGATCGCGGGCTGGGTCCTGTTCGGCTGCGCTTCGGCGCTTGGCCTCTCGATCGCCAGCGGCATGATCTACAAGAGCGGCCACCCCGAGAAGGCAGGCTATCCGGTCGAGAGCGCCGACGGCGCCGAAGGCGAGGGCGGCGGCGAAGCGGCCGAGCCGATCGCGGCACGGCTGGCCAAGGCCGATCCGGCCAAGGGCGCGGCCTCGTTCGCCAAGTGCGCGGCGTGCCACACCATCACCAGCGGCGGCGCCAACGGCGTCGGCCCGAACCTGTGGGCGACGGTCGGCAAGGCGCACGGCCATATGGCGGGCTTCGCCTATACCGACGCGCTGAAGGGCGTGCCGGGCAACTGGACGTTCGAGGCGCTCGACGCCTGGCTCGCTTCCCCGCGCAAATACGCGCCGGGCACCAAGATGACCTTCGCCGGCCTGTCCGACGCGCAGGAACGCGCCAATGTCATCGCCTATCTGAACGCGCAGGGTTCGAACCTGCCGCTCCCCGCTGCCGACGCCGCGCCCGCCGCGAGCGAGGCCGAGGGCAATGTCGCCGCGGGCGGCAATGCCGCCGAACCGGCGAACGCCGCCACCCCGGCGACCGGCGCCCCGTCGGTCGATCCCGCCGCCGCGGTCGAGGCCGAGAAGAAGCAGTAAGCACCCCCTCCCTTTCTGGGGGTGCGCGGGGTCAGCCTTGGCCCTTGTCCCGATAGAAGTCCTGGACGATTCTCCATCCCTCTTCCGCGGTCTCGCAGAAGTGGAACAGGTCGAGGTCGCGGGGGCTGATGACGCCTTCGTCGCACAGTGCCTCGAAATTCACGACGCGCTGCCAGAAGTCCTTGCCATAGAACAGCACCGGGATCGGCGCGATCTTGCCGGTCTGGATCAGCGTCAGCAGCTCGAACGATTCGTCGAACGTGCCGAACCCGCCCGGAAACACCGCGACCGCCCGCGCGCGCAGCAGGAAGTGCATCTTGCGCAGCGCGAAATAGTGGAACTGGAAGCTGAGCGAGGGCGTCACATATTGGTTCGGCGCCTGTTCGTGCGGCAGCACGATGTTGAGCCCGACCGTGTCGCAGCCCTTTTCCTGCGCGCCGCGATTGGCGGCTTCCATGATCGACGGCCCGCCGCCCGACGTGACCACGAAATGGCGCTCGCCGGTCTCGTCGAGCGGATAGCAGCTCGCAAGGCCAGCCAGCTCGCGCGCCACCTCGTAATATTTCGACTTCGCGATCAGCCGCTGCGCGATCCGCCGCGAAGCCTCGTCGGTGGCGAGATCGAGCAGCGCCTGCGCCTTTGACGGTTCGGGGATCCGCGCCGAGCCATAGATCACGAACAGCGAGGCGATCTTCGCCTCGTCCATCAGCAGGCTGGGCTTGAGCAGCTCCAGCTGGAAACGCACCGGGCGCAAATCCTCGCGCAGCAGGAAATCCATGTCCTGAAAGGCGAGGCGATAGGCGGGATGCTGGGTCTGCGGCGTGCTAACCGCGCCCTGCGCAGCTTCGGCATCCTCGCGGGCGCGCGCAAACACGCGCGAAGGCACTTTGGTGTCTGTCATCGGCGGCTTCTAGACTCCTTTTTTCTTTGGGGGAATGTTCCCCTGCGAAAGCAGGGGCCCAGGGCCCGGAGCGCAGCGCCCGCGATTCTGGACCCCTGCTTTCGCAGGGGAGCAGCCCTGTTTCGACTTGAACGAAATCGCCCCGATGCCTCACCGGCAGAAAGGGCCGCGCCCCATGTCGAAATGCAGGTGGTTGTAGTGCGCGGCATTGTAATCCGGGCTCAGCACGGTCGAAAAACGCCGGCACGCCGATCGCCGCAGCACCGCCAGGAACTCGCGCGCATCTTCGTCCGACGACCGCCAGTCGCGCTCGACCGTGATGCGCCGCCCGTCGCGCAGCACGAAGGCGGCGACGTCCACCGCATTGCCCAGCCCATGTTCGGACACGCGCGCCGCCGCCGCCGCGCCGCCGCCGATGATCCCGCGGCACGAATAGCTGCCGAACGTTTCGACCCGCACCAGCTCGCCGTTCAGGATCTCGCGCGCCGCCGGCACCGCCGCGTTGCGCACCCAGCCGATGAACGCGCGCGCCAGCGGACAGCGCATGCCCTTCAGATTGGTGACCGGCAGCCCGATGTCGATCAGCTGCACCGCGCCGATCACCTGACAGCCGCCGCCATGGTCGCGATCGGGCAGCGGGCTGAACCGCACCTGCGCCCGCGACAGGTCGGCGAAGCATTGCTGCGTCTCGCGGCTGGTCGGCAGGTTCAGCGTCACCGGCCCGCGCGGATCGGGCCGCACCGGCTGGCGCGGCGGTTCGCGCTCGCCGCCGAACAGGCAGCCGGTCAGCAGCAGCGGCGCGAGCAGCAGGGCGGGAAAACGCATCGCGCGTGACATTAGCGGACCGGGCGCGGCCGGTCACCCATCGCCTTTCGCTTGACTTCCCCGCGCGCATCTCTAGGGCCGCCGGCGGGCCACGCGGTCCCAACGCCGCGCGTGCTCTCTGTAAGGAGAGTCTGAAAATGACTGAAGTGACTGCCGCCGACGCCGGAACTGCGTCGATCGCCAAGCCCGCTACGAAGCCGGCTCGCCCCCATTTCTCCTCCGGCCCCTGTGCCAAGCCTCCGGGCTGGGACGCCGCCAAGCTCGCCACGCAGGTGCTCGGCCGCTCGCACCGTTCGAAGCTCGGCAAGACCCGCCTCGCTTATTGCATCGACCTGATGCGCGAGCTGCTCAACCTGCCCGACACGCATCGCATCGGCATCGTGCCGGGTTCGGACACCGGCGCGTTCGAGATGGCGATGTGGACGATGCTCGGCGCGCGCGGCGTCACCACGCTCGCCTGGGAAAGCTTCGGCGAAGGCTGGGTCACCGACGCCGCCAAGCAATTGAAGCTCGATCCCACGGTGATCCGCGCCGATTACGGCCGGCTGCCCGATCTTGCCCAGGTGAATTTCGCCGACGATGTGCTGTTCACCTGGAACGGCACCACCAGCGGCGTGCGCGTGCCGAACGGCGACTGGATCCCGGCCGACCGCGCAGGACTGACCTTCGCCGACGCGACCAGCGCGGTGTTCGCCTATGACCTGCCATGGGACAAGATCGACGTCGCCACGTTTAGCTGGCAGAAGGTGCTGGGCGGCGAGGGCGGCCATGGCGTGCTGATCCTCGGCCCCCGCGCGGTCGAGCGGCTGGAAACCCACACGCCCGCCTGGCCGCTGCCCAAGGTGTTCCGTCTCGTCGCCAAGGGCAAGCTCGCCGAGGGCGTGTTCAAGGGCGAGACGATCAATACGCCCAGCATGCTCGCGGTCGAGGATGCGATCTTCGCGCTGGAATGGGGCAAGTCGCTGGGTGGCGCCGCCGCGCTGATCGCGCGCTCCAACGCCAATGCCGCCGCGCTCGACAAGCTGGTGCAGGAACGCGACTGGCTCGGCCATCTCGCCGCCGATCCCGCCTCGCGCTCGACCACCAGCGTGTGCCTCACCGTCGCGGGCGCCGATGAAGCCTTCATCAAGACCTTTGCCGGCCTGCTCGAAAAGGCGGACGCCGCCTATGACGTCGCCGGTTATCGCGACGCCCCGGCGGGGCTGCGCATCTGGTGCGGCGCGACGGTCGACACGGCGGATATCGAGGCGCTCGGCCCCTGGCTCGACTGGGCCTACGCCACGGCGAAGGCGGCTTAATCCCCTCTCCCGCAAGCGGGAGAGGGTGGCCGAGCGCAGCGAGGTCGGGTGAGGGCCCGACCGAGCCGCGAGCGAGCCGCCCGTCTCCCGCACAGACCCTCACCCCGACCCTCTCCCGCAAGCGGGAGCGGGAGCAGGAGCAAGAAAATGCCCAAAGTACTCATCAGCGACAAGATGGACCCCAAGGCCGCGCAGATCTTCCGCGAGCGCGGCGTCGAGGTCGACGAGATCACCGGCAAGACGCCCGAGGAATTGAAGGCGATCATCGGCCAGTATGACGGCCTCGCCATCCGCAGCTCGACCAAGGCGACGAAGGAAATCCTCGACGCCGCGACCAACCTCAAGGTGATCGGCCGCGCCGGCATCGGCGTCGACAATGTCGATATCCCCTATGCCTCCTCCAAGGGCGTGGTGGTGATGAACACCCCGTTCGGCAACTCGATCACCACCGCCGAACACGCCATCGCCCTGATGTTCGCGCTCGCCCGCCAGCTGCCTGAGGCGAACGCACAGACCCAGGCGGGCTTGTGGCCCAAGAACGGCTTCATGGGCGTCGAGGTGACGGGCAAGACGCTCGGCCTGATCGGCGCGGGCAATATCGGCTCGATCGTCGCCGACCGCGCGCTGGGCCTCAAGATGAAGGTCGTCGCGTTCGACCCGTTCCTCAGCCCGGAGCGCGCGGTCGAGCTGGGCGTCGAGAAGGTCGAGCTCGACCAGCTGCTCGCCCGCGCCGATTTCATCACGCTGCACACGCCGCTGACCGATCAGACGCGCAACATCCTTTCGAAGGAAAATCTCGCCAAGACCAAGAAGGGCGTGCGCATCGTCAACTGCGCGCGCGGCGGCCTGATCGACGAGGCGGCGCTCAAGGAACTGCTCGATTCGGGCCATGTCGCGGGCGCCGCGCTCGACGTGTTCGTGACCGAGCCGGCCAAGGAACATGCGCTGTTCAACACGCCGAACTTCGTCGCCACGCCGCACCTCGGCGCCTCGACCAACGAGGCGCAGGTCAATGTCGCGATCCAGGTCGCCGAGCAGATGGCCGACTATCTCGTCAATGGCGGGGTGACCAACGCATTGAACGTGCCGAGCCTGACCGCGGAGGAAGCGCCGCGCGTCAAGCCCTATATGGAGCTGGCCGAAAAGCTCGGCAGCCTGGTCGGCCAGCTCACCACCGGCACCATCCCGCGCGTGTCGATCCACAGCGAGGGCGCGGCGACCGAGGTCAACCAGAAGCCGATCGTCAGCGCGGTGCTGGCCGGCTTCCTGCGCACCCAGACCGACACCGTCAACATGGTCAACGCGCCGTTCCTGGCCAAGGAGCGCGGGATCGAGGTGCGCGAGGTGCGCACCGAGAAGGAAGGCGATTACCACACGCTGATCCGCGTCTCGGTCAAGACCGACGCGGGTGAGCGTTCGGTCGCCGGCACGCTGTTCAACAACAGCAAGCCGCGCCTGGTCGAGCTGTTCGGCATCAAGGTCGAGGCCGATCTCGCCGGCCACATGCTCTATGTGGTGAACGAGGACGCGCCCGGCTTCATCGGCCGCCTCGGCACCACGCTGGGCGAGGCGGGGGTCAACATCGGCACCTTCCACCTCGGCCGCCGCGACACCGGCGGCGAGGCGGTGCTGCTGCTGTCGGTCGACGAAGCGGTAACCCCCGAACTGATCGCCCAGGTCCGCGCGCTGCCCGGCGTGAAGACCGCGATGGCGCTGAAGTTCTGAGACGGACACGTCATCCCGACTTTCGTCGGGATGACGATTCGTCCTATGGGGGCGTCATGAACGGACTTCTCCCCGAGGGCTTCCACGACCGCCTGCCGCCGCATGCCGACGCCGCGGCGGCGCTGCAGGGCCATGTGCTCGATGTCGCGCGGCGCTATGGCTATGAGCAGGTCGACCCGCCGCTCGCCGAGTTCGAGGAATCGCTCGGCCAGCGGCTGAAGGCGGGCAGTGCCAAGGAGGCGGTGCGCTTCACCGATCCGGTCTCGCGCCGTACGCTGGCGATCCGGCCCGACATCACCGCGCAGGTCGGCCGCATCGCCGCGACGCGGATGGCGCACCACCCGCGCCCGGTGCGGCTGTCCTATGCCGGCTCCGTGCTCAAGCTGCGCGCCTCCGAATTGCGTCCCGAGCGCGCGATGCGGCAGATCGGCTGCGAGCTGATCGGGCGCGACAGCGTGGCGGCGGTGCGTGAGATCGTGACCGTCGCGGTCGAGGCGCTGGCGGCGGCCGGCGTGACCGGCCTCGCGCTCGACTTCACCTTGCCCGATCTGGTCGAGCAGCTCGCGCCGGATATGACGTCCGAGCGGCTCGCGGCACTGCGCGCCCGGCTCGACGCCAAGGACGCGGCGGGCGTCGCGGCGATCGATGCGGCGTTCCTGCCGCTGATCGAGGCGGCGGGGCCGTTCGATGCGGCGCTGGCGCGGCTGCGCGCGCACGATACCGGTGGCGCACTCGCCACGCGCCTCGACGGGCTGGAGGCGGTGGCGCAGGCGGTCGCGGGCAAGGTTTCGCTGACGCTCGACCCCACCGAGCGGCACGGCTTCGAATATCAGAGCTGGATCGGCTTTTCGCTGTTCGCGCGCGGCGTGCGCGGTGAGATCGGGCGCGGCGGCAGCTATTCGGTGATCGGCGCGCAGGGCGACGAGCCGGCGGTCGGCTTCTCGCTGTTCGCCGATCCGCTGCTCGACGCCGATCTGGCCAAGGGCGAGCGTCGGCGGCTGTTCCTGCCGCTCGGCACCGATGGCGCCGTCGCGGCGAAGCTGCGTGCCGAGGGCTGGGTCGCGGTCGCCGCGCTCGACGCCGACGACAGCGCGGCGGCGCAGCTCTGCACGCACGAGCTGCGCGACGGCACGCCCGTGGCGCGCTGAACGTTCAGGCCAGCAGCGGCGCCCATTCGGGATGCTTGGCGATATAGGCGGCGACGAACGGGCATTGCGCCACCACGCGCAACCCGCGCGCCTTCACATCCGTCAGCGCATGCAGGATCAGCCGGCTGGCGATGCCGCGCCCTTCCAGCACGGGCGGCACGACCGTATGCGTGAAGGTGATCACGCCGCCGTCGATCGCATAAGCCGCGAAGGCGGTATGGCCCTCGACCTTCAGCTCGAATCGGCTGCGCTCGCCATTGTCGATCACGCCGTCAGACTCCATCAGTCCACCTCCGATTGTCGCTGCCACGCGCCGATGATAGCGATCGGCGAACGGAGGACCAATCCTTGAACATTCGCTTGCTCGCCCTGTGCCTGATTTGCTTCTTCACGATCGGCGCCGCGCAGCCGGGCCGGCTCGTCCGCCCCGGCCAGCAGGTCGACTGGTCGATGGGCGACGGGCGCAAACCCTATCGCCTGGGCGACATGACCGCGATTTTCGACCGTGTGCAATGCGCGCCGCTCGGCGAGGAATGCGAGGAAGGCGATCTCGAGCCCAAGCTCACCATCCGCACGGCTGACGGCAAGTCGATCACGCTCGACGGCTCGTCGATGTCGAACCAGCTGATGCTCGGGCCGATCGCCAAGGGCGGCCCGGTCGTCGCCTTCTTCCAGAGCTATACCGGCGGGATGCATTGCTGCCGCCAGATGCGGGTGATCGTGCCCGGCGCCGACGGGCTCAAGGTGGTCGAGCTGGGCGCCTATGACGGCGCGGAGATCGCCTGGCCGAAGGATCTGGACGGCGACGGCATCCTCGATTTCGTCGTTAGCGACGACCGTTTCCTCTACGCCTTCGAAAGCTATGCCGGCAGCGTCGCGCCGCCGCAGGTGCTCAACGTGATCGACGGCAGGAAACTCGACGTCTCCGCCGATCCCCGCTTCCGCAAGGTCTTCGAAGCGGCGGCGGCCGCGACGCGCAAGGCCTGTATCAAGGAGGAATTCCCCAACGGCGCCTGCGCCGCCTATGCCGCCAACGCTGCGCGCATCGGCCAGCTCGATGCCGCCTGGCCGGTGATCCTCAGGGAATATCAGCGCGACGTGAAGACCTGGCCCGACCGCTGCAAGGTCGAGCGTGACGCGGAATATAACTGCCCCGAGGGCCAGCTGATCGAATATCCCGATTATCCCACCGCCCTGCGCGCATATCTGGTGGAACTTGGCTATACGCCGGCCGCATGAGTGATCCTCGCGAAGTTCTTCGCACCACATTCGGCTTTCCCGACTTCCGCGGCGTCCAGCGTGACGTCGTGAAACGCGTGCTCGGCGGACGGCGCACGCTGGCGATCATGCCCACCGGCGCGGGCAAGTCGCTGACCTATCAGCTGCCGGCCGTGATGCTCGACGGCACCTGCCTGGTCGTCTCGCCGCTGATCGCGCTGATGCACGATCAGCTGCGCGCCGCCGAGGCGGTGGGCATCCGCGCCGCCACGCTGACCAGCGCCGACGACAATCGCGACGAGACGATCGACCGGTTCCGTGCCGGCCAGCTCGATCTGCTCTATGTCGCGCCCGAACGCGCCTCGGGCGAGGGCTTCCGCAACCTGCTGCGCCAGGCGCCGCTGTCGATGTTCGCGATCGACGAGGCGCATTGCGTTTCGGAATGGGGCCATGATTTCCGCCCCGACTATCGCCTGCTGCGCCCGCTGCTCGATGCCTTTCCCGATCTGCCGCGCCTCGCGCTCACCGCCACCGCCGACGCGCATACCCGCGCCGACATCCTCGACCAGCTCGGCATCCCGGCGGAAGGCCTGATCGTCGCCGGGTTCGACCGCCCCAATATCCGCTATGCGATCACCAACACCGCCTCGAAAGGCTCGGCGATCGCGTCGCTGGTCAAGCGCACGCCGGGCGCCGGCATCGTCTACGCCACCTCGCGCGACCGCACCGAAAAGCTCGCCGCCGCACTCGCCGGCACCGGCCGCCCGACGCGCTTCTACCACGCCGGCATGCCGCCCGATCAGCGCCGCCGGGCGCAGGCCGATTTCGTGCGTTCGGAGGACATGGTGATGGTCGCGACGATCGCCTTCGGCATGGGCATC
Organism: uncultured Stakelama sp.; assembly: GCA_964413495.1. Lineage (GTDB taxonomy): Bacteria > Pseudomonadota > Alphaproteobacteria > Sphingomonadales > Sphingomonadaceae > Sphingomonas. Next base: position 48,273 of record CAYPRW010000018.1, read on the forward strand.
GACAAGCCCGATGTGCGCTTCGTCGCGCATGCCGGCCTGCCCAAGTCGATCGAGGGTTATTATCAGGAGAGCGGCCGCGCCGGACGCGACGGCGATCCAGCGGTGGCGCATCTCTTCTGGTCGCCCGGCGACTTCACCCGCGGCCGCGAGCGCCTTTCCGAGCTGCCCGAGAATCGCCGCGCCGCCGAACGCGCCCGGCTCGACGCGCTGGCGGGGCTGGTCGAGACCGCTGAATGCCGTCGCGCGGTGCTGCTGCGCTATTTCGGCGAGACCCCGCCCGAACGCTGCGGCAATTGCGACAATTGCCTGAACGCGCCGGGTGTGCAGGACGCGACGCAGATCGCGCGGAAGCTGCTGTCGGCGGTCTACCGCACCGGCCAGCGGTTCGGCGTCGGCCATATCGAAAAGGTGCTGGCCGGCGCGAGCGACGAGCGGATCGGCAAATGGGGCCATGACCGCCTCTCGGTGTTCGGCATCGCCGACGCCGAGGAGATGCCGTTGGTCAAGCCGGTGGCGCGCGCATTGCAGGCGCGCGGCGTGCTGGTCCCCAACGAGCATGGTGGCCTCGCGCTCGGCGGCAATGCCCGCGAGATCCTGCGCGGCGAAGCGAAGGTGGAAGTGGTGATCGCCGCCGAAGCCGAACGCGGCGGTCGCAAGAAGCGCAGCGAAGCCGCCGCCTCGCTCGCGCAGGGCGACGCGCCGTTGTTCGAAGCATTGCGTGCCAAGCGCCGCGAACTGGCCGAGGCGGCGAGCGTGCCGCCCTATGTGATCTTCCACGATTCGGTGCTGCGCGAGATGGCGGTACGCCGCCCGCAGGACCGCGCCACGCTGGCGACGATCAGCGGCGTCGGCGAGCGCAAGCTGGACGCCTATGGTGATGATTTCCTCGCGGTGATACGCGAGGGTTGAGGAGACACAAATGGCCGACATCCGCCGCATCAACGACCAGATTTCGGTCGCCCCGCAGATCGATCCCGCCGATGTCGCCGAATTGGCGCGGCAGGGCTTCGTCGCGGTGATCAACAACCGCCCGGACGACGAGGATGCCGGCCAGCCGGCGGGCGAGGCGGTGCGCGCGGTCGCCGAGACGCTGGGCCTCGCCTATCATGCGATTCCCGTGACGCATGCTGGCTTTTCGGCGCAGCAGGTCGACGGCATGCGCGCCGCGCTCGACGCGGCGGACGGCCCGGTGCTGGCCTATTGCCGTTCGGGCACGCGCTCGACCAACCTGTGGGCGCTGGCCGAGGCCAGCCGGGGCGAGGATGCGCAAGGCCTGATCGATCAGGCTGCGGGCGCCGGTTATAATCTCACCGGCATCCGCCCGCTGCTCGACCAGCTGTCGGGCAAGGCGTGAGATGAACTGGGCGCTCGCCGCGGGATCGCTCGCGGCGGTGCTGATGCTGGCGGGGATCGCGTGGGGGCTGAAGCTTGGCGGCCCCGGCCGTATCGACGGGGCCGACCAGGCGGCGCGTCTGGCGGAAGACGCGATTGCCGGTTTCGACGCGACCGATGCGGTCGTCGGTGCGGACGGCCTGGGCGCGGTCGTGTTCGGTGCGGAAGGCAGCGTCGCGCTGATCCGTCCGAGCGGCGCGCGTTTCCTGGTGCGTGAGGTGCGACGGCCGCGCTGGCGGCTGTGGGACGATCCGGGCCATGCCGGGCTCGATATCGATACCGGTGACCGCGCTCCGGTGCGGCTGTGGATCGAGGGCGGCAAGCCCGCCGCCCAGGCCTTGGCCGCCAGGCTGGACGCGGCTACTGACAATGATGTAAACAGCGTCCGTGCCTGATCTGCCCAACCCCGTCGACCTCGCCGTCCCGGCCTTTGTCAGCCTCGTGCTGGCCGAGATGATCGTCGCGCGGTTCAGGGACCGCAGCCGCTACTGCCCGCGCGACACGCTGACCTCGCTGATGCTCGGCTTCGGCAGCACGATCGCCAGCGTGCTGGCCGGCGGCATGGTCTTCGCGCTGGCGGTGTGGGTGCACCAGTTCCGCCTCATCGACATCGGCTATGCCTGGTATGGGTTCGCTATCGCCTTCGTGCTCGACGATCTGGCCTATTACGCCTTCCACCGCAGCGCACACCGCGTACGCTGGTTCTGGGCGAGCCACGTCATCCACCATTCCAGCCAGCATTATAACCTGTCGACCGCGCTGCGGCAGACCTGGACCGGATTCTTCAGCCTTGCCTTCCTGTTCCGCCTGCCGCTGTTCCTGATCGGCTTTCCGCCGGCCATGGTGTTCTTCGTGGCGGGGCTGAACCTGGTCTATCAGTTCTGGATCCACACCGAGGTGATCGGGCGGATGCCGCGCTGGTTCGAGGCGGTGATGAACACGCCGTCGCACCACCGCGTCCACCACGCCACCAATGCGCGCTATCTCGACCGCAACTATGCCGGCGTGTTCATCGTCTGGGACAGACTGTTCGGCACGTTCGAGGCGGAGCGCGACGACGATCGGCCGCGCTACGGCATCGTCCACAACCTCCCCGATTTCAACCTGCTGCGCGCCGCGTTCCACGAATGGTGGGGCATCGCCAGGGATGTGTGGCGCGCCCCGGACTGGCACGCGCGCCTTCGCTATATGTGGGGGCCGCCGGGCTGGAGCCACGACGGCAGCCGCGATACATCGGAAACGATCAAGGCGCGTTGGGCGGCGCGTTCCAGGTCCGCTATCGCGGACAGCGGGCCGGCACCGTCTAGCCAAAGGCTGTAGCGGGGGCACCAGTGGAAGAGGCCGATATCGTCGTCATCGGCGCCGGATCCGGAGGCAGCGCCGCCGCGGGCCGCCTGAGCGAGGGCGGCCGATATCGCGTCGCGGTGCTCGAAGCCGGCGGGCGCAACACCGGCTGGCGCACGCGGATGCCCGGCGCCATCGCGATGCAGACGCCGCGCACCGTCCGCGGCTTCGAGACGGTGCCGCAGCCGGGGCTGAACGGCCGGCGCGGCTATCAGCCGCGCGGCCGGGGCCTGGGCGGATCGAGCGCGATCAACGCGATGCTCTACATTCGCGGCCATCACCGGGATTACGACGATTGGGCCGCGCTCGGCTGCACCGGTTGGGGCTGGGACGATGTGCTGCCGGTGTTCAAGCGCAGCGAGGCGAATGCGCGCGGCGCGGACGAATGGCATGGCGCCGACGGCCCACTGCATGTCGGCGACCAGATCTGTGCCCATCCCGGATCGCTCGCCTTTGTCGAAGCCGCGCAAGCATTGGGGATTCCACGCAACGATGATTTCAACGGCGCACGGCAGGACGGCGCCGGCCTGTATCAGGTGACGCAGAAGGACGGGCAGCGGTGGACCGCCGCGCACGCCTATCTGACGCCGCGCGACAATCTCGATCTGATCTGCGACGCGGCGGTCGAGCGCGTGCTGTTCGAGGATGGCCGTGTGTGGGGCGTCGCCTATTCGCGCGGTGGCCAGTCGCGAATGATCCGCGCGCGGCGCGCCGTGGTGCTGGCGGGCGGGGTGTTCGGAACGCCGCAGCTGCTGATGCTGTCGGGCATCGGGCCCGGCCGGCACCTCCAGGACATGGGCGTTGGCGTCCGCGTCGATCGCGGCGAGGTCGGCGGCAACCTTCAGGACCATCTCGACTATGTCGCGGCGTTCGAGGCGAAGGGCGGCCAGTTCCTCGGTCATTCGCTGCTCGGCTCGCTGAAAGGCTTGGGCAGCATGGTGCGCTGGATGCACGACCGCACCGGGCCGATGACCTCGCCCTATGCCGAGGCAGGCGCGTTCCTGCGCACCGATCCGGCGCTGCCCGCGCCCGACATCCAGCTCCATTTCCTGATCGCGATCGTCGAGGATCATGGCCGGGCGAAGGTAAAGGCGCACGGCTATAGCTGCCACGCCTGCGTGCTGCGGCCGGAAAGCCGCGGCACGGTGCGGTTGCGGGCGCCCGATCCCCATGCCGCGCCGCTGATCGACCCGCAGTTCCTCAGCGATCCGCGCGATCTGGCGGCGCTGATGCGCGGCACGCGGCTGATGTACCGCATCCTCGAACAGGAACCGCTCGCCCGCTTCGGCGGACGCGACCGCTACCCGATCGACCTGCACGACGATGCCGCGCTCGAACGCCTGATCCGCGCGCGCGCCGATACCATCTACCACCCGGTCGGCACCGCACGGATGGGCTCGGATGCCGAGGCGGTGTGCGATCCGCGATTGCGCGTGCGCGGCGTCGAAGGGCTTTACGTCGCCGACGCCGCGATCATGCCGCGCCTGATCGGCGGCAACACCAACGCGCCGAGCATCATGATCGGCGAACGCTGCGCCGATTTCGTGGCGGCAGACCTAGGATAGTTTGGTTCACGCAAAGGCGCAAAGGCGCGAAGGAGGTCAATTCATGCGGAGGCGTTGAAATGCGCTCTGCCGCACAAGGGGATTTCCTATCCGTCCTACCCTCGATCATGACGGCGCTTCGCGCAGATGACCGACACCTCTGCGCTCTCTGCGCCTCTGCGCGAACAAAATCTTCGCGTCTTCGCGCCTTCGCGTGAACCAAAAAAAGGGCCGGTGGATCGCGCCACCGGCCCAGTCGTCCGCAGGAGGAACAAGGTGAGGGGCCGCGCCGGAACGCGGCCCCGATTTCGTCAATAATTGTAGGCGCGTTCGCCATGCTCGTTGATGTCGAGGCCTTCGGTCTCGACTTCCTTCGAGGGGCGCAGGCCGACCGTGTATTTGAGGCCCAGGAACAGCACCGCGCTGACCAGGCTGGTCCACACGATGGTGGTACCAACCGCCCAGATCTGGGTCATGACCTGGCTGGCCATGTCATACGCGCCGGCCTTGGCGACGGGCGCGGTATAGTCGATCCAGCCCTGGCCGCCGAGCGCCGGATCGGCGACGATGCCGGTGCCGATCGCGCCGATGATGCCGCCCACGGCATGGATGCCGAACACATCGAGCGTGTCGTCATATTTGAGCGCATTCTTCACCGTGGTGACGAAGAAGAAGCACACCAGCGAAGCCACCGCGCCCAGGATGATCGCCGTGCCGGGATGGGCATAGCCCGCCGCCGGGGTGATCGCGACCAGGCCGGCGACGACGCCCGAGGCGGCGCCGAGCAGCGACGGCTTCTTGTGCACGACCTGCTCGATGATCGCCCAGGTTGCGCCGGCCGCGGCCGTGGCGACAAGCGTGTTGATGAACGCCAGCGCGCCGAACGCATTGGCTTCCAGGCCCGAGCCGGCATTGAAGCCGAACCAGCCGATCCACAGCAGCGAAGCGCCGATCATGGTCATCACCAGGCTGTGCGGGGGCATCGGCTCGTTCTTGAAGTTCAAGCGCGGACCGATGACCAGGCAGCCGATCAGGCCGGCGATGCCCGCATTGATGTGCACGACAGTGCCGCCAGCATAGTCGAGCGTACCCCAGCTCCAGATCATGCCGCTGTCGTCCGGTGCGGCGTGCAGGAAGTCCGGACCCGCCCAGTACCACACCATGTGCGCGATCGGGAAATAGGCCAGCGTCAGCCACGCGACCACGAAGATGATCAGCGGGGTGAACTTAACCCGCTCCGCAAAGGCCCCGACGATCAGCGCCGGCGTGATGCAGGCGAAGGTCATCTGGAAGATCACGAAGACATATTCGGGCAGATAGACCCCGTTCGAGAAGGTCGCCGCGAAGGTCGTCGGATCGACGCCGGCGAGGAACATCTTCGAGAAGCCGCCGACATATTTGTTGAGGTCGCCGCCATTGGTGAACGCCATCGAATAGCCCCAGGCGAACCAGACGAGCGCCGCGACGCAGACGATCGTCAGCACCTGCATCAGCACCGACAGCATGTTCTTGGTGCGCACCAGGCCGCCATAGAACAGCGCCAGCGCGGGCACCGACATCATCAGGACAAAGGCCGATGCGACCAGCATCCAGGCGACGTCGCCCTTGCTGACCATCTCGGCCGTCGGCACGAAGGCGGTGGTCGCCGCCGCGGCGGCGGGGGCGGCGGCCTCGGTGGCGTTGCCGATCACGTCGGCGGCATTGCCCGCCGCATCTTGCGCCCAGGCGGGCAATGCCGCGAACATCGCGGCGCCCGTCCCTGCGATGAGCTTCAAAGCTGTCTTCATGGATACCCCCTTGATTACAGTGCGGTCTGGTCGGTCTCGCCGGTGCGGATGCGCACGGCCTGGCCGACGTCGAGGACGAAGATCTTGCCGTCGCCGATGGCGCCGGTGTTGGCGGCCGCCTGGATCGATTCGACGACCCGGCCGGCAAGGTCGCTCGCGCAGACCACCTCGATCTTGATCTTGGGCACCATGTTGGTGCTGTATTCCGCGCCGCGGTAGATTTCGGTCTGGCCTTTCTGCCGCCCGAACCCCTTCACCTCGGTCACGGTCATGCCCGCGACGCCCAACTCCGTGAGCGCCTCGCGGACGTCATCGAGCTTGAACGGCTTGATGATGGCGATGACGAGTTTCATTCCGCCCCCTTTCGCAATTGACCGGGAGCATCATCGCAAGGGGCGTGCCAGAGTCGGAATCGTGAGGATTCCGTCAGAGTCCGGCGTGGCAGTCGTTACCGAAAGGTAAAAAATTGTGCAGGCGCGAACGTCCGCCTAATTTTTAGGCAGACGCAATCGCTGCCCGTGCGGCGGGCAGGTCCTCGTCATCGACCATCACTCGGACCGGGATCAGTGCGGCGATGCTGCCCTCGACGATGCTCGATCCGGCATCGAAGGCGAACGCCATGATCCCGTCCGCCTCCAGCCGACCGATGATGATATGCGCCTCGGGTGGCGGATAGCGGCCGAATTCGACAAGGGACATGAGGATGCTCCAATTGACGCGCATCGCTTATGCGCATAACTTTCACGCATGAAATATGATAAGATCAGCTCCGGTCAGCGCAAGGCCGTCAATCTCTCGCTCGATACCGGTGTCGTGGCCGCTGCTCGCGATGCTGGCATCAATCTTTCCCAAGCATGCGAAGCTGCACTTCGCGTGGCTGCGAAACAGGAACAAGAGCGCAGATGGCAGGAGGAAAATCGGGAATGGATCACGGCTAACAATGCCTGGGTAGAGGCGAATGGCTTGCCGCTAGAGAAATACCGGCTGTTCTGATGGCCAAATTCGACGTCTATCGATCCACAGACGGTGGTTATCTGCTCGATTGCCAAGCCGATTTTCTCTCACAGCTCAACAGCCGCTTCGTCGTTCCGCTGCGCCCCTTGGAGGAAGCGCCGGCGGTATCGGCACGGTTGAACCCGACCTTCGTGATCGAAAACCGTGAGGTGGTCATGAAAACGCACTTTGCGGCAGCGGTGGACGCGCGCTTGCTGCGCGAACCGATTGCCTCCTTGCGGGAACATGACTTCACGATCGGTAGCGCCCTGGACTTCCTGACCTCGGGATTCTGACTTAGTCCGCCGCCGTTCCGCCCACCGTCAGCCCCTCGATCAACAGCGTCGGCTGGCCGACACCCGCCGGCACGCTCTGCCCGCCCTTGCCGCACATGCCGATGCCCTCGTCCAGCGCGAAGTCGTTGCCGATGCCGGTCACCTTGGTCAGGCAGGTCGGCCCGTCGCCGATCAGCGTCGCGCCCTTGATCGGCGCGCCCAGCCTGCCGTCCTCGATCCGGTACGCCTCGGTGCACGAAAACACGAACTTGCCCGACACGATGTCGACCTGCCCGCCGCCGAAGCTCTTGGCAAAGATGCCCTTCTTCACGCGGCTCAGCAGCTCGGCCGGATCGTCGCCGCCGCCGCGCATGAAGGTGTTGGTCATGCGCGGCATCGGCGCGTGCTGGAAACTTTCGCGGCGGCCGTTGCCGGTCGGCGCGACGCCCATCAGCCGGGCGTTCATGCGATCCTGCATATAGCCTTTGAGGATACCGTCCTCGATCAGCACGGTCTCGCGCGTCGGTGTACCCTCGTCGTCGATCGACAGCGATCCGCGCCGGTCGAGGATCGATCCGTCGTCGACCACCGTGACGCCGGGCGCCGCCACCCGTTCGCCGATCCGCCCGGAAAAGGCGCTGGTGCCCTTGCGGTTGAAATCGCCCTCCAGCCCATGGCCGACCGCCTCGTGCAGCAGCACGCCCGGCCAGCCCGGGCCCAGCAGCACGGTCATTTCCCCGGCCGGCGCATCGACCGCGTCGAGGTTGACCAGCGCCCGCGCCAGCGCCTCGTCGATCGCGCGGTTCCAGGTTTCGGGCTGGAACAGCCGATCGTACAGCGCGCGGCCGCCGGTGCCATAGCTGCCGGTCTCGCGCCGGCCATCGGCTTCGACCACGATCGACACGTTGAGCCGCACCAGCGGGCGGATGTCGGTCGCGATAAAGCCGTCGGGACGGACGATCTCGACCACGCTCCACGATCCGGTGAGGCCGACCGACACCTGCACCACGCGCGGATCGCGCGCGCGGGCGGCGGCGTCGATCGTCTGGCACAGATTGACCTTGTCGGCGAAGGGCACGAGGTCGAGCGGATCGGCATCGGTGTAAAGATGCCGGTTGGTACGCGGCGGCGCGGCCGCCAGCGGGCCCTTGGCCGGATCGATCAGCGCCATCGTCTCGCCGGCACGACGGATCGCCGCCGCGCTGATCTCGTTGGCATGGGCGAAGGCGGTGGTCTCGCCGCTCACCGCGCGCAGCCCGAAGCCCGAATCGGTATTGTACGACGCGGTCTTCAACCGCCCGTCATCGAAGCCGAACGCCTCGGACTTGCGATATTGCAGATACAGCTCGCCATCCTCGGCCTTGTCGAGGATCGATGCGGTCAGGCGCTGGGCGGCGTCGGCATCGAAGCCGTCGCGATAGAGGAAGCCACGGGGATCGCTGTACATGCGATCCGATATAGGCGTGTCGGACGCGCGCGCCAGCCGTGAAACCAAACCACACCCGTCATCCCGGCCTCGTGCCGGGATCCACCGTGCGGCGGGCGATGCACTTCAGGTTCTACCGTGACGAATGCGGCAATGTGGATCCCGGCACGAGGCCGGGATGACAACGGATGGGCTTTGACGCTTCTGTCAGACGCTCGCGCCAGACGCGATGTCGGGCAGATCGCCCTGATCGGCCCCGTCCGCCGGGCCGCCGATCAGCACGAAGCGGCGGTCGCAATAGCCGCAATCGACATAGCCATGTTCGTCGATCTGCAGGAATATGCGCGGATGCCCCAGCGCCGCGGCGATGCCGGCATGCGCGCCGTCGCAGGCGACGCGGGCGTGGGAGACGCGGGTGACTTCGGGCGGTGCGATCATGGGGCCGCGGTTAGCAAAGCGGCGGGCGCTGCCGCAACCGGTTTCGCTTGCCAAGCGCCGCGCGCCGCCCCAATTCGTCGCGCATGAGCGATGCGGCGATCGAGATCGAAGGGCTTTCCAAGACCTATGCCGGCGGCAAGCAGGCGCTGAGCGAGGTCAGCTTCGCCGTGCCGCGCGGCCAGATCTTCGGCCTGCTCGGCCCCAACGGCGCGGGCAAGTCGACGCTGATCAACATTCTCGCCGGCCTGGTCAACAAGAGCGCCGGGCGCGCCAGCGTGTGGGGCTTCGACATCGATGCGCATCCGCGCAACGCCAAGCGCGCGATCGGCATCGTCAATCAGGAGATCCTGTTCGACCCCTTCTTCACGCCGGTCGAGACGCTGGAGATCCAGGCCGGCCTCTATGGCGTGCCCAAGGGGCAGCGGCGCTCGATGGAGCTGCTGCGCGCGGTGCATCTGGAGGACAAGGCGCACGCCTATTCGCGCACGCTGTCGGGCGGCATGAAGCGGCGGCTGATGGTCGCCAAGGCGATGGTGCATTCGCCGCCGGTGCTGGTGCTGGACGAGCCGACCGCGGGCGTCGACATCCAGCTGCGCCAGCAATTGTGGGACTATGTGCGCGGCCTCAACGCCAACGGGGTGACGGTGGTGCTCACCACCCATTATCTCGAGGAGGCCGAGCAGCTGTGCGATCGCATCGCGATCATCAACCACGGCCGGCTGATCGCCAACGAGCCGACGCGCGAGCTGGTCGGCAAGACCCAGGAAAAGGCGGTCGAGGTGACGGTGGATCGCGACATCGCGGCGCTGCCCGACAATCGCTGCTTCCTGCGGATCGAGCAGAAGGGTGAACGCACCTTCGTCATCACCTATGCCAAGGACCGGGCGAATGCCGGCGAGGTGCTGGGCGCGGTCCAGTCGGCCGGGTTCGGCATCGTCGACGTTTCGACGCGCGAGGCGGATCTGGAGGACGTGTTCCTGAGCCTGACGCGGGGGTAGAAGATTGATTCACGCTAAGGCGCGAAGACGCGAAGAGGTTGTCTGCCGCGTCAGCGGCTTTCGATCTTCCAGTATATTCGCTTGCGGCAACGTTTGAGAATCACGGGCGCTTCGCGCCGAAGCGAAACCTCTTCGCGTCTTTGCGCCTTCGCGTGAACCAAATCTTCTTATCTAAACGCCGCCGCTAGGGCTTAACCCGCCCCTCACCCCGCGCTCGAGCGTCATGGCCGCTGGCGTTGCTGAGGAACACCAGCCCCATCAGCACGCCGCCGAGCATCACCGACAGCCCGATGCCGATCGCCATCGCGATCGACGCGTGCAGCTGGAACTCGCCCAGCGACAGATAAAGCGCCGCCACCGCGATCACCGCGGAAACGAGCGCGACCAACCCGACCAGCTTGAACATCCGGCGATAGCGAAGCCGGACGAGACCGGCACTGTCAGATTCGCGTTCCATGCCCTTTCATTTGGGCGCGAAACATGTGAATCTCAATCGCCTCAACAGGAAGTAGGAGACTGGCGATGACGATCGCGGCGATCCTGGGCGGCAAGGGGCAGGATGTCATCACGATAGCGGGCGAGCACAGCGTGCGCGACGCGGTCGCGCTGTTGGCTGAAAAGCGAATCGGCGCGGTACCGGTGATCGAGGGCGGCGGGGTCGCCGGCATCTTTTCCGAACGCGACGTGATCCACAGCCTGCAGCGCGACGGTGCGGGCGCGCTCGACCAGCCGGTGCGCAATGTGATGACCGCGCCGGCGATCAGCGTGACCCGGGCCGAACCGGTGCTGGCGGCGCTGTCGCTGATGACGCGGCGGCGCATCCGTCACCTGCCGGTGGTCGAGGACGGCGCACTGCTCGGCTTCGTCTCGATCGGCGATCTGGTGAAGCATCGCATCGAACGCATCGAAGCCGAAGCCAACGACCTGCGCGCCTATATCCAGTCGGCCTGAAACGGCGCGAAGCGCCTGCAAGATTGACTCGCACAAAGACACAAAGCCACAAAGTGCCGTAACTCCTTCGTGGCTTTGTGTCTTTGTGCGAGATTAAAGCCGCTTCGCGGTCAGCTAACGCCGGATCATCGCGATCGCCTCGTTCACCGTCGCGCGCGCGAAGAGGAACAGCCAGGCGCCATAGATCGCCGCGCCCGCTGCAATAATCACCAGCAGATGCTCGAGCGCGCCCATGAACGGCAGCGTGCGGTCGAGCAACGTGACGATCAGCGCCATCGCCACCGCCGCGGTGACCGGCGGCGCGATCGCCGCGAGCCACTCGCGCCACGACAGCCCGATCACCGGCAGGCTGCGCCATGCGGTGATAGCGAGATAGACCGGCCAGATCGCGATCCACGCGATCGCCATGCCGGTCAGCCCCCAATGCACCCCGACCAGGAACGCGGCGGGCATCAGCACCGCGCCGATCGCCGAATTCTGCGCGCCGATACCGGGGCGTCCGCGCGCGTCGGTGGCCGGCGCGAACAGGATCTGCAGCGTCATGAACGGCATGGCGAGCGCGAGCAGATGAACGACCGGCGCGGCTTCAACCCATTTCTCGCCCAGCGCGACCAGCACCAGCGGTTCGGACGTCGCGGCCAGCCCCAGATAGAAGGGCATCGCCGCGACCATGATCAGCCGCACCGATTTGGCGAAGGCGGTCGCCGCGCCGGCGGCATCGTCCTGCATCCGCGCATAGGCGGAAAAGGCGACTTCGTTGAGCGCGGGGATGAATTTCTGCACCAGGATCTGGGTCAGGAACAGGCTGGTGGTATAGATGCCGAGCGTATGCGGATCGAACAATCGCCCGGCGATGAACACATCCGCCTGGCTCTGTACGAACCAGAACAGCTGCCCCGTCGCCATCAGCCCGCCGAATCGCGCCATCGCGCCCGCGCCGCGAAAATCGAAGCTCGGCCACATCAGCGATCGCGCCGCCCAGGTCATGCCGATCGCGCGTGTCGTGAACAGCACCAATGGCGCCAGCACCAGCGTCCACACCCCCATGCCCGACCAGGCGCCAGCGAGCGCGGCGAGCGCGCCGGCGGTCGCCGAGACCAGATTGACCTGCGCCTGTTTGCGGAAGTCCATCGCCCGCGCGAGCAGCGCATAGGGAAAGGCGATGAACGGCGTCGCGATATAAAGGAGCGACTGCACGCGCAGCAGATCGGCCACTTCGGGCTGGCGGTAATAGGCCGCGGCGAGCGGCGCCATCGCGAACTGGGCCGCGCCAAGGCCGAGGTTGAGCAGCAGCAGCATGCCGAACAGCTGGCGGATCGCGCGATCATCGACCTGCGGCTGCTGGATCAGTCCGCTCGCCAGGCCATAGCCGTTGAGCATGTTGAGCAGCACCAGCACCACCTGCGTCATCGCGAACAGGCCATAGTCCGAAGGGTCGAGCCATCGAATCACCAGGAAGGTCGAGGCCCAGGCGATGATCTGCCCCAGAATCTGCGTGCCCGAACGCCAGATCACCGCGCTGCGCACCTGCTGGCGCAGCGATTCCTGGGGCGGATGGGTCGATTCGGCGGCTGATTCGCGCATGGCCAGCTTATGCCAGAGACCCGTTTATACGCCGTAAATGGCGGTTTTCCGCCGGTTTCCTGCAATTTGAAATAAAAATGCAAAAGGCGGTTGACCCAATCCAACGCCGCGCATAGAAGCCACTCCACCGACGCGGCGGGCCACCCGGTTCGCCTTGACGGTCACCAGAAACCAGGCGCCAGACCGCCCCACTAAAAAGGGGTTAGGTAAGGCGTCGGTCTTTTGCGCTCTTTGACATTGTGATTTTGATGAAGGGACATGTGGGCGGCGGCCCCGGGTCTTGCAGCTTCTAGGTGCAAGGTGCTCGGTAAAAGCCAAGCCGTTCCATGATCTTCGTTCCCCGGGCTTGCTCGTGGATGAAGGTCAAACATGTCCTACACGTTTCCATTACGTGAAAGATTTGTGCAGGAACGGCTCCTAGAAATGAGCTGTGGCTGTGGGCACATTCCGGCTCGCAGTCATGGTACATCAAACTTGAGAGTTTGATCCTGGCTCAGAATGAACGCTGGCGGCATGCCTAACACATGCAAGTCGAACGAAGCCTTCGGGCTTAGTGGCGCACGGGTGCGTAACGCGTGGGAATCTGCCCTTGGGTTCGGAATAACAGTTAGAAATGACTGCTAATACCGGATGATGTCGCAAGACCAAAGATTTATCGCCCAAGGATGAGCCCGCGTAGGATTAGCTAGTTGGTGAGGTAAAAGCTCACCAAGGCGACGATCCTTAGCTGGTCTGAGAGGATGATCAGCCACACTGGGACTGAGACACGGCCCAGACTCCTACGGGAGGCAGCAGTGGGGAATATTGGACAATGGGCGAAAGCCTGATCCAGCAATGCCGCGTGAGTGATGAAGGCCTTAGGGTTGTAAAGCTCTTT
>CAYPRW010000019.1:0-56785 GCA_964413495.1 uncultured Stakelama sp.
CTCCTTCATGAAGGACTCTAGCTCAGACTGGCGGAGTTTCAGGGGAGCACGTCAAATCCAATTCCTGACGCAAGACCGAAATCATTGGCCCTGCTAGGTTGGCGTTTGCGAGGAAGTCCATGACTCGCTTGTGTTCAAGAGACCTACTGCGAATCTGCCGGATGAAGATGGCCTTATTCGACATGGGATTTCCCGTTGTGGTGCGAAGGCATCAATCGCCTCTGATCACCAATCCTTAGTTCCTCCTTAAGCCATCGCAGAGGAGGACTCCAAGATGCCACGAGCCGAGTGATCTCCGTTGTCAGGTCGGGGAGCGATACTGACGCCGCCTTGGCATCTTTCGCCAGCCGGCGCTTATCAGCGAGTTCGGCGATGTAGATGCTCAGCCGGCGCGTGATGTGTGCGGTTCCGTTGCTGATGGCCATAGCGTTGTTCCTTTTATGCGTTTTGTGCAGAAAAAAAACGTCAGATCAACGGTTTGGATACCGGCGCATCTGCTACATAATACCGCATCACACCCCTCCCAGCGTGAACCGCAGCGCCTGGTCGCTCATCTCCCGCGTCGCAAGCAGCCCTTCCTCGGTGGCCAGGAACGCCCAGCTCGAATGCGGCTTGGGCGGCGGGCGCAATGTCGCCGGATCGAATATGGCGAGGTTGATCCCGCCACGGCGGCGCGCCGACGGCGCACGGATCGCCTGGATGCCGCCCTGCCGCGCTTGTGCCGCCAGCCCCTGCGTCGCGGCATAATCGATTGGATCGGTCCATTTGGCCTCGTGCACGGCGAAGCGGCCCGACATCAGATCGAGCGCCACGGGCGCATCCACGCTTACAGAAAAGGCGGACATCGGCGTCGGCGTGCGCGGACGCTGGAACCCTGGCGAGCGGCTGAACGCCACCAGCCGCCAATGGGCCGCTTCGGTCACCGCCGTTTCGATATCTTCGGACGCATAGAAAATGCCCGGCACGACATCGGTCGCCCTGAAACGCGAAGGCCGGCCAAGTCCATATCGGAACGGCGACGCCAGCAACCATGGCAAGCGCCGCGCCGCTTCCGGCAGTTGCGGCTTCACCTCGTCCGCCAGCGCTTCCAGCAGCGCCTGATCGGCCGTTCTGTCGGCCAGCCGATTGGTCGAGATGCGATGCTGCGCCTCGACGATGCGGATCACGCGTCGCCGATAAGCGGCCGCCTCAGATGCGAGCTCGCAGGGCGTCCACATAATCGCTCGTGCGCAGCAGCCCTCTGACGGTCGGCAGCAGGTCGATCGGCCGTTCGCCCAGATCGAGGTTCACCGTCGCCAGCCAGGACCGCGCGGCCGCATCGTCCTGCCCCAGCCAGCTGTCGAGCGAGCGGAACAGGCGAAGCAGATGCTGGGACAGCTCGAACGGCTTGCTGCCCGCTTCGAGGCGATAGCGCCCGGCGCGCAAACGCGACGCCGTCGGCGCCGACAAGCCGATGATCGTCCCCAACCGCGCGTTCGACAAATGCCACAGATCGGCGATCCGCGAGACGGATTCGGTCAGAACGCGCGACGCTTCCGCGCTGCGTTGTGGGGCCGTTGCACCTTGCGCCATGGCTGCTCCTTTCCACCCGGATATAGGATAGCTCGATCCCTGGAACAAGTTCATGAAAAATCGTTCAATGGAACGAGTACGCGACGACATCCGCCTGCCGGTACGGGCGGGGGGACTCGAACCCCCATGGGCCTGAGGCCCTACGGATTTTAAGTCCGTTGCGTCTACCATTCCGCCACGCCCGCAGCCCGGTTCACCGGTCGCGTTCCGCTGGTGGGCCCGGCAGGACTTGAACCCGCAACCTAGCCGTTATGAGCGGCCAGCTCTAACCAATTGAGCTACAGGCCCCCAGCGGAACGAAGCGATTAGGGGTGATCACGCCCTCCGGCAAGCGCCGCGTCAGCCCGCGCGATCGAGCGCGGCCAGAATCTCGTCATGCGACGCCGGCGCCACGCCCAGCCGCGCGAGCAGGCCGAACGCCGCCTCCCACCATTGCCGGAACGCGCGCAGCTCGCCCGCATCGCGCACATAGGGCGTATGGCCCGGCGCGGCGGACGGCGAATGATAGGTGAACATCAACAATCGCACCCCCGTTCCCGCCGCGATGCGGATCGCCTCCAGCGCATGGGCGATCGGCATGTCCTCCGGCGTCAGCGCGATCCTCGACATCAGCCGCAGCCGCGCCGCAGCCCCGCGCGCGCACGGCACATGGCCCAGCGCGCGATACAGCCGCGCCCCCACACGGCCCAGGGCGCCGGTATACAGCGTCGTCAGCGGCAATTCGACCAGGCCGCCGCGGCCGGTGCGAAAGCCATGATTGCCGATCGCGGTGAAATCCGGCCCGCCCTCGCGCAGATAGCTATAGCCCGAACGCATCGAGCTATCGATGCGATAGCCCTGCGCCGCCAGCAGCGCCAGCGTGTTCGGCCCGATCCCGTATCGTCCCATCCGCATCGTCACCGGCCGCTTGCCGAATGCCGCGGCGATCGCATCGGTCAGCATGGCGAGCTTCGCCGCCTCCAGCTCGCGCGGCAGATTGCCGGCAAAGCTGTTTCGCGGCGTTACCGGTTCGTCGAACGGCGGATTGACCCATGGATGCAACTGCGCACCGATCGCCGACCGTCCGTCCGCCAGCAGGCCCTTGAGGATATCGACCGATCGCGCGCACGTCGCGATCGGATGATCGATCAGATAGGTCGCCGGCACGCCATGGTCCGCGAACAGCCGGTGCAGATCGGGCAGCGCGCGCATCGCCTCGGTGTCGCGGTTCTCGCGCGCCAGCGGCTTGCCCCAGTCGAATTCCTCCTCTGTATCGACGAACACGGTAAAGCGCGTGCCGAAATCGGCCGGCCACGCCACCCGATCGCCGCGCGCGGGCGCGGCGGGCCGATGGCCCCGCGCCGGGCCGGGCAGATCAGGTGCCGCTTCCACGGGCGTGGATTAGCGCACCACCTCCAAAGACTTGGTTACCGTCACGGGCAGGCGCACGGTCAGCCGGTCCGCCTCGATCGCCAGCGCGCCGGAAAGCTCACGCGCCAGGTTGCGCACCAGCCGCAGGGCAAAGCCGGTGCCGAGCAGCGCCATGTCCTCACCCTCGTCGTCGATGGCGAACAGCGCCTCGCCCGGATGGGCGGCCAGCGCGCGCGGACGGGTCACGCCGATCGCGACGAAATCGTCGCCCGCGGTCACTGCGACGGCGATCGCCTCGCCCGTCCCGGCGGCGGACATCACCGTCGCCAGCAGACGCGACAAGAGCCGTTCGACGGCGCGCGCGTCGCCCGCAACGATCGCGTCCGGCGCATCCCCTGCCGGATCGCCCTGCGGCAGCGCGAACGACGCGCCGCGCGCCGCCGCCAACGTGCCCAGATCGTCGGCGATCCGCGCCAGCAGCGGGCTCAGCGCGACCTGGCCGGATTGAAGTCGCAACGCCGATCCCTCGATCCGCGCGGCGATGTCGAGATCGTCGATCGCCGCCAGCAGCGAACGCGCATGATCGCGGATCGTCGCCGCGCGCTCACGATAGACGGCGGGTGCCTCGCCCAGCATCTCGCGCTCGATCATCTCGGCGAAACCGGCGATGGCATTGGTCGGCGTGCGCAGTTCGTGCATCAATTGCCGCAGCGAATCCGCCGCCACACCGCCCGCGGGCGCCATCGCCGGATCCTCGTCGGCGCGCGGTCGCCGCGCCGTGCCGCGATAGCCGGCGAAACGGCCCGTCGCCGGATCGAACGCCGCCGTCGCGGAGATGCGCCACGCCCCGGCGGCGTCGGACAGCCCCGCCACCACCAGCCGCGCGTCGCTGAATGCCCCGCGCCGGCGGAACGCGCCGGCCGCGATCCCGTCAACCCCCGCGCCGTGCCGCGCCGCCGCCATATCGAGCGACAGGCCGATCAGCGGCGCGCGCGCGACGCCCTCGACCCAGCGGATCACGCCCTGCGCATCGGTCTCGAACCGGAACCTGTCGGACCGCGCGGGCCGGGCGGACACGGGCGGCCTGCCATTGTTGCGCGTGTAGAAGGCATCGATCCGCGCCACGACATCGGCGATCTCGAACCGCCCTTCGGGATTGTCGGCCGCGACCGCTTCAGGCGGCTCGGCAGGCGCGGCCACCGCGTCGCCGCCATCGCCATCGGATGCCTGACGCAGCGCCGCCGCGACCACCGGAATGGTCTTGGCCGCGGCGCCCACCGAGACGAAGGGGGAAACGGGGACGGGCGATACCTGCGTGGCAGCTTCGCGCACCGCCGCCGCCGCCGGCTCGCCGGGATCGACAGGCGCCGATCCCGACTGCGGCCGCTCCCGGATCCGTCCCAGCAGTTCGGCGATCGTACCGGGCGATCTGGCCTGTTGCGCGCCGTCGCCGATCGCGAAATCGGCGGCAAACATCGCCAGCGCCTGCTCGACGCCCGCCGGCAGGTCGCGCCGCGCGCGAACCACCGCCCTGCCCGCCGCCGACAGCCGCGGCAGCAATTCGATCCACTCGCCCGAATTCAGCCGCGCGCCGCGCAGCACCGGCGCCGCCACGGCAATGGCGTCGGCCGCGCACAGCGCCACCAGCGCGGCGGGCGGTCGCGCGGTCTCCAGCGCACGCGCGCTCGCCGCGCGGACCCCGACGGGCACCGCATCGCGCAGCGCATGCAGCCGCGCGATCGCGCGCGGATCTGCGGGGGCCCGACCGCGCCCGATCAGGTCGACCAGCTGCCGCCAGGCCGACGCCTTGCCGAACGGCGTCGAGATGTCCGCCGCCAGCACCGTTTCGAGGGTATCGTCGAACCGCACCGTTCCATCATTCCCAGCCGCCGGAACCGCCCGCGGTAACGATTCCTTAACCGCGGAACGGGGCGCGCGTAACCCGAAGTTTTTGGGCCGTCGCATTGTGGGACAATTGCGCTCGTCTGTAATTTTCTTATAACGGAACACGATATCAAGTTCGAATCATATGAATTCCGGAGCCATTACATGGCATTTGATGACATCGACCGGCAAATCCTGACCTATCTTCAGGGCGACGGCCGCATGACCAACGTAGAGCTGGCCGAACGGGTCGGACTGACCGCCCCACCCTGCCTGCGCCGCGTCCGCACGCTGGAGGAAAAGGGCGCGATCCGCGGCTATCACGCCGATCTCGACCCGGTATCGCTGGGCTATTCGATCACGGTGTTCGCGATGGTCAGCCTCAAGAGCCAGGCCGAAACCGATCTGGAGGCGTTCGAGGCGCATGTCGCCGATATTCCCGAAATCCGCGAATGCTATATGCTGAACGGCGATATCGACTTCATCCTCAAGATCGTCGCCCGCGACCTCAGCAGCTTCCAGCAATTCCTCACCACCCGGCTGACCACCGCGCCCAATGTCGAGCATGTCCGCACGTCGCTGACGATCCGCTCGTCCAAGTCGCTGCCCGGCGTCCCCGTCGCCGCATAGCGAGGGGCGGCGCGCGGCCGCCCCTCAAGAGCCGGCAGTCAGGCCTGCTGGTCGAGCCACGCGGTCCAGAAGCGCGCGATATCGGCGCGGGGCGATCCGGTCACCGCGCCGAACGCGGCCTTGGCCTCCGCCTTCTGGCCCGATTGCGCCAGCGCGATGCCCAGCCGGGTATTGACCAGCGCGCTGTCGACGCCGCCCTTCTGCAGCGCCAATCGATAGAATTGCACCGCCTTGGGCAGGTTGCGGCTGGCCAGATAGGCGTCGCCGGTCGACATCGCGACCCCGCCATTGGCGGCGCCGGCCGCGCGCTTTTCTTCGGATGCCAGCGAGACCTCCGCCTTTTGCCGGGCGACGGCCTGCGCATAGATCGGATCGATCCGCGGATTGGGCTTGGCGAACTTGCCGGCGGCGCGGCCCTCATCGACCACCGCCACGACCTCCCACGGCAGGCCACGGCGCTGCGCCGCATCGGCATACTCGTAATAGTCGCTTTCGCCGGCCAGCCCCTTGGCCGCGCGGATCAGGCGCAGGACGTCGAGCCTGAGGTCCGCGTCCAGCGACGTGCCCTTGGCGCTCGCCTGTTCCATGTAGATCATCAGCGTCGAGCGCCATCCTTCCGGGCTGGGATAGGCCGCGACCTGGCGCGCCAGCCAGGCGGCGGCGTTCGCCTTGTCGCCGCCGGTATAGAATTTGGAGACGACGACCTTGTACCACGTCTCCGGCGCCTTGCGCCCGGCGGCTTCCTCGGCCTTGATCGCGGCATCGATCGCCGCGGCGCCCGCCGCCACCTGCCCGCCGTCAAGCTGCGCCTGCGCGATCTTGAGGTTGAGGTTGGTGCCCTGCGGCGCGAAGCCCAGGTCGCGCGCCTTGACGAAATGCGCCGTGGCGTCGGCATATTTCTTTTCCTGATAGGCGAATTCGCCGCGGAAGAAATGATATCGGCCCAGTTCCGCCGGCGGCGTCCTGGGATTGGCGATCAGCGTGTCGAGCGCGCGCGCGATGCCGGGATTGTCGGTGGTGCCGACCGCCGCCTGCAGCCGGAAGGTCGCGGCGAAATATTTCTCGTCGTCATTCTTGGCCAGCGCGTCCAGCGCATCGATGCGCGCCTTGACCCCGGCCCAGTCCTTGGCCTCGGCCAGTTTCTGGACTTCGGCGGCGGGCTTGCGGAATTCGTTGCTGATCTTCAGCGCCGGGGCCGCACCCTTGTCCTGCGCAACCGCCGCGGAACCGGCGACGAACGCGGGCGCGCTCATCAGGCACGCCGCGGCCAGCACGGCTTTCGAAACAGACTTCATCCAGGACTCTCCTTACGCGACAGCGCGGCAAATAGGGGGCGCCAGCTGCTCTAATATCCCGCTCGCCCCGGTCAAGGCGAAGCGCGCACCTGCTGCCTCTGGCACCGCCACGCTGAACGCATTTTGAACATGGTTCGATCCATGATCGCCTCGCGTGCGCGCACGCGCGTACCCGCGCGCGGGCTTGGCAGGTGGTCCCCGCCCCGCTAGAGCGGTCACGACATTGCAACAAGCCCCGGAAAGCATCGAAACTTGACCGACGAGACGCGCCTCGCCGACCCCTCGGATATCACCCCCATCTCGATCGTCGACGAGATGAAGACGAGCTATCTCGACTATGCGATGAGCGTGATCGTGGCGCGCGCGCTCCCTGACGTTCGTGATGGTCTCAAGCCGGTCCACCGCCGCATCCTCTATGCCGCGCAAGAGGGCGGCTATCTGCCCGGCCGCGCCTATCGCAAGTCCGCCCGCCTGGTCGGCGACGTGATGGGTAAATACCACCCGCACGGCGACAGCTCGATCTATGACGCGATGGCGCGCATGGCGCAGGACTGGGCTATGCGCGTGCCGCTGATCGACGGCCAGGGCAATTTCGGATCGATGGACCCCGATCCGCCCGCGGCGATGCGCTATACCGAGGCGCGGCTGGCGCGCGTCGCGATGTCGCTGCTCGACGATATCGACAAGGACACGGTCGACTTCCAGGACAATTACGACGGCTCCGAAAGCGAGCCGACCGTGCTGCCCGCGCGCTATCCCAATTTGCTGGTCAACGGCGCCGGCGGAATCGCGGTCGGCATGGCGACCAACATCCCGCCGCACAATCTGGGCGAAGTGGTCGATGCCTGCCTTGCCTATATGGACAATGGCGGCATCAGCGTCGAGGAACTGATGGAAATCGTGCCGGGCCCGGATTTCCCGACCGGCGGCATCATCCTCGGCCGTACCGGTTGCCGCAGCGCCTATCAGTCGGGCCGCGGCTCGATCATCGTCCGCTCGCGCCATACGACCGAACAGCGCGGCGAGCGCCGTTCGATCGTCCTCACCGAAATTCCCTATCAGCAGGGCAAGAACCGGCTGGTCGAGCTGATCGCGGAAGCCGCCAAGGAAAAGCGGATCGACGGCGTCAGCGACATCCGCGACGAAAGCTCGCGTGAGGGCGTGCGCATCGTCATCGACCTGAAGCGCGACGCCACCGCCGAGGTCGTGCTCAACCAGCTGTGGCGCAACACGCCCGCGCAACAGAGTTTCCCGGCCAACATGCTGGCGATCCGCGGCGGCCGCCCCGAATTGCTCAACCTGCGCGACATCATCGAGGCGTTCGTCCGCTTCCGCGAACAGGTCATCACCCGCCGATCGAAGTTCGAACTGGCCAAGGCGCGCGACCGCGCCCACATCCTGCTCGGCCTGGTCATCGCCGTCACCAATCTCGACGAGGTCGTGCGCATCATCCGCGGCTCGTCCAGCCCCACCGCCGCGCGTGAGGCGCTGCTGGTGCGCGAATGGCCGATCGCCGAGATCGCGCCCTATATCCGTCTGGTCGAGGCGGTCGAGACCGAGGTGTCGGGCGACGTCTATCGCCTGTCGGACGTGCAGGTGCGCGCGATCCTCGATCTGCGTCTGCATCGCCTGACCGCATTGGGCCGCGACGAGATCGGCGACGAGCTGCGCGAGCTCGCCGAATCGATCACCGAGCTGCTCGAAATCCTGGCCAACCGCGCCAAGCTCTATGAAGTGATGCGCGGCGAGTTCGTCGCCGTCCGCGATCAATACGCCACCCCGCGCCGCACCGAGATCGCCGCCGCCGCCGACGGCATCGAGGACGAGGACCTGATCGAGCGCGAGGATATGGTCGTCACCGTGACGATGCAGGGCTATATCAAGCGCACCCCGCTCGACGCCTTCCGCGCCCAGGCGCGCGGCGGCAAGGGCCGCGCCGGCATGGCGACCAAGGACGAGGATGCGGTCGGCGAGCTGTTCGTCACCTCGACCCACACGCCGGTCCTGTTCTTCTCGACGCTAGGCAAGGTCTATCGCATGAAGGTGTGGCGCCTGCCCGAGGGCGGACCCGCCACGCGCGGCCGGCCGATGGTGAACCTGCTACCGCTCGCCGCTGGCGAGACGATCTCGACCGTGCTGCCGCTGCCCGAGGACGAGGCGGAATGGGGCAAGCTCCACGTCATGTTCGCCACCGCCAAGGGCAGCGTCCGCCGCAACAGCATGGATGCGTTCACCAACGTGCCGAGCAACGGCAAGATCGCGATGAAGTTTGAAGGCGAGGATGAGGACGATCGGCTGATCGGCGTCGCGCTGCTCGACGAGGGCGACGACGTGCTGCTCGCCACGCGCCAGGGCAAGGCGATCCGCTTCGCCGGCGACGATGTGCGCGAATTCCAGAGCCGCAACTCGACCGGCGTGCGCGGCATGCGGCTTGGCGAGAGTGACGAGGTCATCTCGCTCTCGATCCTTCACCGCGTCGGCACCAGCTCGGACGAGCGCGAGGCGTATCTGCGCTTCGCCCCGTGGAAGGCGGAAAAGGAGGGCGAACCCGACCTGACGCCCGACCGGTTCGAGGAATTGCGCACCAGCGAACAGTTCATCCTCACCATCTGCGCCAACGGCTATGGCAAGCTCAGTTCGGCCTATGAATATCGCCGCACCGGCCGCGGCGGCCAGGGCATCACCAATATCGACAATATCGCCCGCAACGGCCCGGTCGTCGCCAGCTTCCCGGCGACGCGCTCGCACCAGTTGATGCTGGTCACCGACCAGGCCAAGATGATCCGCCTGCCGCTCGACAGCCTGCGCATCATCAGCCGCGGCTCGGCCGGCGTCCGCCTGTTCAACGTCGCCGATAACGAGCATGTCGTCTCCGCCGCCCGCATCGAGGAAACCGAAGAGGACGCCGAAGCGAACCTGGCCGACAACGAAGCCGAGACCGCCCCGGTGCCCGACGCCACCCCAGGCGACGACCTCGCGGCGGGGCCGGAGGACGGGGAATAGGGAACCGGCGCGTTCCCCCTCCGTTCGTGCTGAGCCTGTCGAAGCACCTTTCCAACCGAAACGCCCTTCGACAAGCTCAGGGCGAACGGAGATGAATGCGATGCGTCCCACCACCGCCTACAAGATCCTCACCGCCGAACAGATGGCCGCGCTGGAATCCGGCAGTTTCGACGGCGCACCGATCGATCTGGCGGACGGCTATATCCACCTCTCCACCCGCGATCTGCTCACCGAAACCGCCGACAAGCATTTCGCCGGCCAGTCCAACCTGTGGGTCGCTGCCGTCGATCTCGAAGCGCATGGCGATGCGATCAGATGGGAGATCGCACGCGGCGGCGCGCAATTCCCGCATCTCTACGGCAGACTGACGCTCGAAACCGTGCTCGCCTATTCGCCGCTCGAACGCGAGGATGATGGCCGAGTTCGCCTCCCGATCGCGGGATCGGCACCCGATCAGTCGATCGCCTTCGACATCCGATAATTGTGGATCGCCACGCCGTTTACCGAGAAGTCGTTCCGGCTGTCGACGCTGAACCCGCGCCGCTCGAGCAACCGGCGCGCGGCCTCGCTCGCCTCGGTGTACAACCGCGAAATGCCATCGCCCCGCGCGGCCGCCTCGATCGCATCGCATAGTGCCGATCCGACCCCGGTGCCCGCCGCATCGGGCCGGCAATAGAGATGGTCGATATGCCCATCCGCTTCCAGGGTGCCATAGCCCAGCGGATCGCCCGCCGCGTCTTGCGCGACGAAGATCTGTCGCCCTTGCGCATGACGGCGAAACCGCTCCGGATCCGGCGGTGACGGACTCCATGCCCGCACCTGCTCCGGCGAATAGTCGCGCACGCCGATGCCATGCACCGAGGCATGGAACAGCGCGACCAACGCTTCCGCGTCATCAGGCCTGAACGGACGGATCAGCATGCGAAATCCCAAACCACATGTCCGCCCGGAAGGCCAGCGCGCACCGCCCCTGAACGCTAGCGTTCTTGCGTTACCGCCCGCGGCCGCGCGCCGATCCGCACGCGCACCTCGCCCGGCACGCCGAAATCCTCCAGCGGCGCGCCCAGCCCGTGGATCCCCGCCGCCTCGCGCTGGATCAGATAGGCATGCGCCGCATCCGCCGCCGCCTGCACCAGCGCCTCGCGATCCGCATCCCCGCCCGCCGCCTTCAGCCTGGCCAACGCCGCCTCCAGCGCCTTGCCCGCCCGTCCCAGCGAGGCCGCCTTCTCCGACAAGATCTCGCGCTGGAAGTCGTTATAGACCTCCTCGGCGCGCGAACGGACGGACAGGATGCGCGGCGGCTGGATGCTCATGCCGCACCGTCTAGCTCATTCCGGCGCATGGCACACCGCCTCCACGTTCATCCCGTCCGGATCGATCGCGAACGCCGCATAATAATGCGGATGGTAACGCGCGCGAATCCCCGGCGCGCCATTGTCGCGCCCACCCGCCGCCAGCGCCGCGGCATGAAAGCCATCGACCTGCGCCCGCGTCTGCGCCTTGAATGCGAAGTGCGTGCCCTCGCTCACCGGCTCGCCATCGGCGATCACGAAATCGACCTCATCCACGCCGAACATCACGACGCGGTTGCCCAGCCCATTTTCAGCTTCTTCCAGTACCCTGTAACCGAGCGGGGCCAGCGCCGCCGCGTAAAAGCGCCGCGACACCGCGATATCGCGCACCGGTACGCCGAGATGATCGATCATCATTGACTCCTTTAATTTCTGAAATTACAGAAATAACAAATGACCAAGTTCGCCGATCATCCCGACGCCAAGGCGTTCATCCTCCACTGGGGCGAGATGGGAACGCATTGGGGCGTCAACCGCTCCGTGGCGCAGGTCCATGCGCTGCTCTACCTCGCCGATCGTCCGCTGTATGCCGAAGAGATCGTCGAGACGCTCGGCCTCGCCCGCTCCAACGTGTCGACCGGGCTCAAGGAGCTGCAGGGCTATGGCATCGTCCGCCGTGTGCATGTCGAAGGTGATCGCCGCGACCATTTCGTCGCCGAGACCGATCTGTGGGACATGCTGATGCGCATCGTCGCCGAGCGCAAGCGGCGCGAGATCGACCCGACCGTCCAGCTGCTCGGCGAGCTCGCCCAGCGCCTCGCCACCGACCGATCCGCCCCACCCCAGGTGCGTGAGCGGGTGACGCGGATGCACGAATTCATCGGCACGCTGGGCGGCTGGTACGACCAGGTCCGCGTGCTGCCCAAGCCCACGCTCGTCACGCTGATGAAGCTGGGCGGCAAGGTCGCCCGCTTCATCCCCGGCGCCCGCTCGACCAAGGACTGACTTAACCCGACCGACGACACGACTTCGCGCATCAATCACTTTCTGAAATTACAGAAATAACAGCAAGGGAGACGTGACATGGCGAGACATCATCCCGGCACCGATGCCGAACTGCGCGATGTCGCCTGGCGCGATCTGGTCGCGATGCGTCCGCGCGATGGCGTCGTCGAATGTCTCCACCCTGTGCCTTGGCTCACCCTGTCGCTGGTCGCGGCGCAATTCCGCCTGTGGCCGCTCGCCGCGCTCGCCTCCTTCCTGTTCTTCCTCACCGCGCTGCGGCTCAATCACGAGGCGATCCATCACAATCTCGGCTTCGGGCCGCGCGGCACCCGCCGCGTGCTGCATGGCCTGAGCGCGCTGATGCTCGGTTCCAACAGCTCGGTCGCGTTCAACCACCTGCACCACCATGCCAGGATCGGCACCGCCGACGATATCGAGGGCAAGTGCGGCCATATGAGGCTGTGGGAGGTGCTGCTGTACGGCCCGCGTTTCCCGGTCGAGACGCACCTTTACGGCTGGCGCCATGGTGGCCCGCAACTGCGCCGGCGGATGGCGATAGACCTCGCGCTCAACGCGTTCGTCATCGCCGCCGCGCTCGTCACGCTCTGGCCGCTGCTGCTCTATCACATCGCCGCGATGCTGGCCGCGCAATGCCTCACCGCCTTCTTCGCGGTGTGGATCACGCATCATGGTTGCGAGCACGGCCCCGTCGCCCGCACCCAGCGCGGCTGGCTGCTCAACCGGGTCAGCTACAACATGTTCTTCCACCTTGAGCACCACCTGTTCCCCGCGGTGCCGGTCAGCCGCTTGCCGACCCTCGCCGCCCGGATCGATGCGATGGCACCGAAACTGGCGGCGGGGATGCGGATGGTGGTGCCGCTTCCTGGCCTTTGATCGAACGAAGGAGATTTCCGATGCACCGGATGCACTACAATATCGCGATCGGCGCGATTGCCGCGATCCTGCTCGCCGGCCCGATCTTCATCCTGGTTCTTACTTTGGGAGAAATGCTCGTGGAGCGCGAATGGCAAGGCAGCATGCTGGTCCAGGCACTGCCCATAATGCTGCTCGCCAGCGTGTTCGGCGCACTGATCGCGCTGCTGCCGATCCTGTTCGGGGGACTCGTGATGGGGCGCATGGCGACGATCGAAGTGCACTGCCGCCATCCACTCGCATGGGCGGCGGCCGGCGCGGCGGAGGCCTTGCTGATGCTTCCAATATTCGGCGCTTGGTCCACGCCGATCGCGGCCGCCTTCGTGGCAACCGGCGCACTTTGTGCCATGATCGTCCGCTACGGCACCTGTTTCTGGTCCGACGACAGCGTCTGAACCACGCCCCACGCGATCAGCGCCTGCCCCGCGAAATACATCGGCCAGATCAGCAGTCCCGGCACCGCCGATCCCGCCAGCGGCCCCATCCGCGCGAAGATCAGCAGGTCCGACGCCACGAACAGCATCGCGCCGATCCCGACGCGATAGCGCGGAAAGCGGCTGATCCACGCCGTCGCCGCCATCGCTCCGAGCAGGGCCGCATATATCCCCACCCCTTCGTCGCCGCGCGAAAGCAGCAGCGCAATCAACGTCACCAGCGGCACCAGCGCCCAGCCAAGCAGCCATTGGCTCAGGCTCGGCGCGGTCCGCCGATGGCGCAGATACAGCCAGATCGCCGCCACATGCCCCGCCGCGAACGCCGCCCCGCCCGCGATGAAGCCATGCGTTTCCAGCAACAGGTCCCCCAGCGCGCCGAGCGCCAGCACGCCCGCGATCAGCGCACCGTCGCGGTTCCGCGCCTGGCTCGCCGCCCACACCGCCAGCAGCGCGACGCCGGATGTTTTCCACGCCGCGGCCAAAGCACCCGCATCCACCACGCCCCATGATGTCAGCGAATAGCTCGCCCCAGCCAGCACCGCGATCCCATAGAGCCACCGCATCGCCTTCCCCTTCCTTGCCGCTTCGCCTAACCGATGCCGATGCGTGATTACCAAGTCCATATCATCGGCGGCGGCCTCGCCGGTTCCGAAGCCGCCTGGCAGCTCGCCAGCGCCGGTATCCGTGTGAAGCTGTCGGAGATGCGCGGATCAGGCGACATGACGCCTGCGCATCATACCGACGGCCTCGCCGAACTCGTCTGTTCGAACAGCTTCCGTTCCGACGATGCCGACAGCAACGCGGTCGGCCTGCTGCATCAGGAGATGCGCGCGCTCGGTTCGATCATCATGGCGCAGGGCGACGCGCACAAGGTGCCCGCCGGCTCCGCGCTCGCGGTCGACCGCGACGGCTTTTCGGAGGGCGTCACGGCGGCACTCGCCGCGCATCCCAATATCCAGATCGTCCGCGAGCGGGTGGACCAGCTGCCGGCCGAGGGCCTCGCCATCGTCGCCACCGGCCCGCTCACCGCGCCGGGCCTGGCCGACAGCATCGGCGCGGCGACCGGCAAGGACGCGCTCGCCTTTTTCGACGCCATCGCCCCGATCGTCCACCGCGACAGCATCGACATGGATACGGCCTGGTTCCAGTCGCGCTGGAACAAGGGCGAAGGCCGCGACTATATCAACTGCGCGCTCAGCAAGGACCAGTATCTCGCCTTCCACCAGGGCCTGCTCGACGGCGAAAAGGCCGAGTTCAAGGAGTGGGAGAACGTCCCCTATTTCGAAGGCTGCATGCCGATCGAGGTGATGGCGCAGCGCGGCGTCGACACGCTGCGCTATGGCCCGATGAAGGGCGTCGGCCTCGACGATCCGCGCACCGGCCGCTGGCCCTATGCCTGCGTGCAGTTGCGGCAGGACAATGCCAGCGGCACGTTGTGGAACATCGTCGGCTTCCAGACCAAGCTGAAGCACGCCGCGCAGGTCGCTCTGTTCAGGACGATTCCTGGCCTGGAAAAGGCGGAGTTCGCGCGACTGGGCGGCCTCCATCGCAATACCTTCATCCGCTCGCCCGAGCTGCTCGACGCGACACTACGGCTGAAATCGCGCCCGCATCTCCGTTTCGCCGGCCAGGTCACCGGCTGCGAAGGCTATGTCGAAAGCGCCGCGATCGGGCTGCTGGCCGGTCGCTTCGCCGCCGCCGAATACCTCGGCCGCACCATGACCCCGCCGCCGGTCGAGACCGCGCTCGGCGCGCTGCTCGGCCACATCACCGGGGCGGCCGAGGCTGCGACCTATCAGCCGATGAACGTCAATTTCGGCCTGATGCCCCCGATCGAGGGCCGCACCAAAAAGGCCGACCGCAAGCTTATGTACACCGCCCGCGCCCGCGCCGCGCTCACGCCCTGGCTGGAGACGATCTGAGCTAGGCCGTATCGACATTCAGCTCATGCGGGCCTGCAAAGCGCGATTTCCTGCGCTCCGGTGCTCACGTACTGGAAGTACGCTGCGCTCCGGTGCTCGCAAATCACACTTTTCGGCTCCACCTGAACTGAATGTCGATACGACCTAGTCTTCCGCCTCGGCCAGCGCCTTCGCCACTTCCGCGCGGCAATCGCAGCGCGGTCCGGCGGTCGCCGCCTTCCGCTTGGGCGCGGTGGTCGCGAACTCCGTGCGGGTCAGCGTGCCCGACTTGTCGGCATCCGCGCCGGCGAAGCGGGTCGAGCTGCGCACCGCCCATTCCTCGAACGACAGCTTGCCGTCGCGATTCCGGTCGAGCTTGGCGAACGCCTTGCGCCGCGGCTCCATCAGTTCTGCCAGCGTGATGCCTTCGCTGCGATCCTTGTCGTAACGGTCGAAGCGTTTCTGCTCGCGCGTCCGGTCGCTGGCGCGCGGGATGCTGGCGAGCGGCGGCAACGCCGCTTCCGTGGCGCTGTTGCCCACCTCCACCGGCGGCGGCGCGGGCGGCAGCGGTTCGGGCGTCGCGCGGCCCTGGAACAGGAACACGCCCGCTCCGGTCATCAGCAACGCCGCCACCCCGCCCGCCAGATAGCGCCACATGCCGAATCTCCCCGCTTCGATGCGGCCACGCTAGCGTGCCAAGGCGTGGCGGCAAGACGTCATCGCCCGGTGAACCGATGCCATAGCAGCCGCCCCACCCGCCGCGGCGAGCCGACCCGGCTGCCCGCCAGATCCAGCCGGGCGAGATGCGCCATTGCCCCCAGCGCGCGTCCGTTCCGGCTCCATCGCTGCCGCAACGCCGCATCCAGCGCCGCCGACGCCGCCTTGCGGACCAGCCCCGCCGCCTGCGGATCGCTCAAGCCTTTGGCAAGGTCGGCAAGCGCCCATCCCCGTCCCGCGGCTGCCAACGGGTCGCCAGCCGCGACACCGGCAATTCGCCCCGCCGCTTCGAACAGCACCCGTCCCCGTTCGCCGAACCGCTCCACCGCAGCGGCATCCAGCTCGGGCCCCAGCAGTTCGCTCCATGCCTCGGCGATCGCCGCAAGGTCATCGCCGCTCACCCCCACCGCCACGACCTCGCGCGCCACCGCCTCCAGCACCGGTTCGGCCGGCGGCGGCGCACCGTCCAGCGCCACCAGCGCGTCATGCCACCATTTCAGGCGGATCTGCCCCAGCATCGGCTCGCTGGTCGTGCGCACCGTCTCCGCCAGCCGGTCGTCCAGCGCCAGCAGCGCCGCCAGCGCCCGCGCCGCGCATGCCGTGGGCGCATAGGTCAGCACCAGCGCCCGTTCCGGGTTGCCGCTCACGCCGCCATGCCGCGCAAGGCCGATGGTGCACGCGATATTAACCATCCGCCTTCAACACTCGTTAGCCGAGCCCAGTGCATGGGGCGGGATCGAACCGGGGGCCAGGCGGCAATGAGCGAGCGCGAACAGACGGCGAAAGGCGTGGGCGGATGGCTGACGCGCCTTGCCCGCGACGTGCGCGGCAACACGATGATGATCGTGGCGGCATCGCTGATCCCGCTGGCGGGCATGGTCGGCGGCGGCGTGGACATCAGCCGCATGTACATCGTCAAGACGCGCCTGCAACATGCCTGCGACGCCGGGGCGCTGGCCGGCCGCAAGCAGATGGGCGGCGGCACCTGGGCCTATAACAGCTACGAGGCGCGGACCGAGGCGAAGAAGTTCTTCGACGCCAATTTCGCGCCCGGCGCCTACGGCACGACGATCGAACAGGAGGATCTGCGCCGCAGCTTCTCCGAAACCGCCGGCAAGGTCACCGGCACCGCGCGCGCGCCGGTGCCGATGACGATCATGCGCATCTTCGGCAAGGATACCGAGCTGCTGTCGGTGACCTGCGACGCCGAAATGCGGCTGCCCAACACCGATGTGATGTTCGTGCTCGACACCACCGGATCGATGGCGAGCAAGGCGGTCAGCACCGATACGCAGACCAAGATCGAGGCACTGCGCTCGGCGGTCAAATGCTTCTATGAAATCGTCGCGCGGCTCGACACGACCGAAAATTGCGCCGCCGGTGCGCCTTCGGGTGGCACGGGCAGCGCGGTGCAGGTCCGCTTCGGCTTCGTACCCTATGCCACCAACGTCAATGTCGGCAAATCGCTGAAGCCGGAATGGATGGCGGACAACTGGACCTATCAGACGCGCCAGCCGAACTGGACCCCGACCACCACCACCGTCTGGGCGGACGGCGCGGCGAACGTGACGGACACCCAATATCAACGGACCGACTCGCCAGCCTTTCAGAATATCTCGAACACCACCACCGCCACCGAACAGGCGTGCCGCGATTCGGCGCCCGCGGTCGAGCTGCGTTCGACGAGCGGAAATGAGTCCGGCAGGATCAATCAGCAGACGACCGGCACCAATCCGCGCACCGTGACCTGGTACACCACGCAGTCCGCGAACTGGTACAGCTATAACTTTCGCGATTGGCGCGACACCGACGGCCGCTGCCGGCGGTCGCGGGACGACGTGACCGGCAATATCGTACGTTATTACAGCATGCCGCAAACCGGCACGTCGACGACGACCTATACCTTCAACAACTGGAATTACGGCCCGATCAGCAAGAACGTGTCGGCGCTCAAGAACGGCACCGGCTGGAACAGCTCGCTGACGATGAACGTCGGCAACCAGGGCGCCGACGTCACGCTGAACTGGGACGGCTGCATCGAGGAACGCAAGACCGTCCCGCGGAGCAGCTACAGCCCGATTCCCGCCGATGCCAAGGATCTGAACATCGATCTGGTGCCCACCAGCAGCGATCCCGATTCGCTATGGGGACCGGCGTTGCCGGGCGCGGTATTCCTGCGCAGCCTGACCTATGGCTATTATTGGAACGGCTGGCGCTGGGTGCCCTATGCCCCCGGTACGCAGACCTTGCCGTCGATCACCAACACCACCGCCAATTATATCACGGTCAACGGCACCGATTACGCAAGGCCCACCGAAGGGCCGTTCTACGACGGCTATTTCTGCCCGCAAGAGGCGCGCAAGCTGCAAAGCTGGCCCACGGCATCGACCTTCGAAACCTATGTCAACGGCCTGACGCCCGATGGGAACACCTATCACGATATCGGCCTGTTGTGGGGCGCGCGCTTCATCTCGCCGACCG
The DNA here is from genome assembly GCA_964413495.1 of uncultured Stakelama sp. Taxonomy (GTDB): domain Bacteria; phylum Pseudomonadota; class Alphaproteobacteria; order Sphingomonadales; family Sphingomonadaceae; genus Sphingomonas. The sequence goes on from CAYPRW010000019.1 coordinate 18,498, forward strand.
GCATCTTCCGCGCGGAGAACGAGTTCACGCCGCAGGGCGCCGAGATCGAACGCCACCTCATCTTCATGACCGATGGTGAGGCGTGCACCGGCGCCACCAACTATACCGCCTATGGCGTGCCGTGGTGGGATCGCCGCCAGACCGACCCCGCCACCGCGCCGACCGACGGCTGCCTCACCACCGGCACGCTGACGGAGCAGGTCAACGCGCGCACCGCGGCGCTGTGCAATGCGGTCAAGAACAAGAACATCACCCTGTGGGTGATCTGGTTCGGCGCGTCGAACACGACGATCGAGGACATGCTTGAGGCTTGCGCCACGTCGGGCCGCTTCTTCACCGCGCGCAATTCGACCGATCTGCAAAACACTTTCAAGTCCATCGCCGACCAGATCTCGGCACTCAGGCTCACCCGGTGACGCGGCGATTCTCCCTCCGCCGCGTCGCCAACGGCGCGCTCATGCGCGACGAGTCCGGCGTCACCATCGTGGAATTCGCGCTGGTGGCGCCGGTGCTGTGCCTGGTGCTGCTCGGCGCGTTCGACGTGTCGCACACGCTGTATACGCGCGCCGCGCTGCAAGGCATCCTGCAGAAGACCGCGCGCGATTCCACGCTGGAGAGCGGCGCCACCGTCGCCCAGCAGAACGTGCTCGACGACAAGATCCGCAACCAGGTCCGCGCGCTCGCCAACAATGCGACGATCGAGATCAACCGGCGCTATTACCGCACCTTCACCGAAGCGGCGGCGGCGCGTGAGGAAGTGTACACCGACACCAATTCCAACGGCACCTGCGACGCGGGCGAACCCTATGAGGACGCCAACCGCAACAATGTGTGGGACAAGGACGGCGGCAATGCCGGCCAGGGCGGCGCGAAGGACGCGACGCTCTATACCGTGACGATGAGCTATCCGCGCTTCTTCCCGATCTACAATCTGGTCGGCGGATCGAACACGACCAAGGTCGCCGCGTCGACCGTGCTGCGCAACCAGCCCTATAGCGATCAGGCCAGCTATGGCCCGATGCAGGTGCTCAATTGCCCATGAGCCGCCATGCCGCCCTTTTCCTGCGCCGGCTGCGCCGCGACCAGAGCGGCGTGGCGCTGCTGGAATTCGCGTTCACGCTGCCGATCCTGCTGCTGCTCAGCCTGACCGGCGCGGAACTGACCAACTATATCATCACGCGCATGCGCATCAGCCAGATCGCGTTGCACCTGGCCGACAACGCCGCGCGGATCGGCACGGGCAGCCAGCTGCAGGCCAAGCAGATCACCGAAGCGGACATCAACGACCTGTTCGTCGGCGCGAACCTGCAATCGGGCGAACTGGGCCTCAAGGCGCGCGGCCGCGTGATCATGTCCAGCATCGAACGATCGACGGTGAACACCGCCAATTCGCGCATCCGCTGGCAGCGTTGCTATGGCGACAAGACCGCTCACACCTCCAGCTACGGCACCGCCGCTACCGTCACCAACGTTACCGGGGTCGGCCCCGCCGGCCGCCAGGTCAATGCCCCGGCGAACGGGGTGACGATGTTCGTCGAGGTCTATTACGAATATCAGCCGCTGGTGAAGAGTTCGCTCGCCCCCTCCGCCGACATGACCGAGATCGCCTCGATGATGGTGCGCGACCGCCGCGACACCACCGGCGGCACCAACGGCGTCTATCAGGTCACCGGCGTCACCCCGTCGAGCTGCTAGCCCTCATCCCGGTTAGCGATAGGTGACCTGCTTCACCGCCGCGACCACCTTGTCCGCGGTGATCAGCGCCAGCTTTTCGAGGTTGGCGGCATAGGGCAGCGGCACATCCTCGTTCGTCACGCGCGCGACCGGCGCATCGAGATCGTCGAAGCCGTCCTCCATCGCGATCGTCACGATTTCCGATGCGATGCCGCACACCGGCCAGCCTTCCTCGACCACCACCATGCGATTGGTCTTCTTGAGGCTCGCGAGCACCGTTGCCCGGTCGAGCGGGCGCAGCGTGCGCAGGTCGATCACTTCCGCCTCGATCCCCTCGCCCGCCAAGGTCTCGGCGGCTTCCAGCGCGACGCCGACGCCGATCGAATAGGACACGATGGTGACGTCCTTGCCCGCCCGCACGATGCGCGCCTTGCCGATCGGCAGCACCCAGTCGTCGATCTTGGGCACCTCGAAGCTGCGCCCGTACAACAGCTCGTTTTCCAGGAATACGACCGGATCGTCCGACCGGATCGCGGCGCGCAGCAGCCCCTTGGCATCGGCCGCGTCATAGGGCGCGATCACGATCAGCCCCGGCACGCTCGCATACCAGGGCGCATAATTCTGCGAATGCTGCGCGCCCACCCGGCTCGCCGCGCCGTTCGGCCCGCGGAACACGATCGGGCAGCGCATCTGGCCGCCCGACATGTAATTGGTCTTGGCCGCCGAATTGACGATGTGATCGATCGCCTGCATCGCGAAGTTGAACGTCATGAACTCGATCACGGGCTTCAATCCGCCCATCGCCGCGCCGGTACCGACGCCGGCAAAGCCATATTCGGTGATCGGCGTATCGATCACCCGCCTGGCGCCGAATTCCTCCAGCAACCCCTGGGTGACCTTGTACGCGCCCTGATATTCCGCGACTTCCTCGCCCATCACGAACACGCGCGGATCGGCGCGCATCTCCTCCGCCATCGCGTCGCGCAGTGCCTCGCGGACGGTGACCTTGACCATCTCCGTACCGCCCGGCACTTGCGGATCGGCGACGCTCGCCGCCTTGTCGCTGGCCAGTTGCCTGGTGCCGCTATCGGCCTTTTTCGGCGCGGGCGCTTCCGATTCGTCCGACTTCTGCTCGGTGGCGGGCGCTTCGGCCTTGGGCGCCTCCGCCGCGGCCGGCGCCGCTTCGCCGGCATCCTCCCCGTCCGCCGCGATCGTCGCGATCACCGTGCCGACCTTCACCCCGTCAGTCCCTTCGGCGACCAGGATCTTCGACAGCGTGCCCTCGTCGACCGCCTCGAACTCCATCGTCGCCTTGTCGGTCTCGATCTCGGCCAGGATATCGCCCGATTTGATCCCATCGCCCTCCTTGACCAGCCACTTGGCCAGCGTGCCCTCTTCCATCGTGGGCGACAGCGCCGGCATCTTCAGTTCGATCGCCATCTCAATACGCCCCCACCAGCACGTCGGTATACAGCTCGCCCGGTTCGGGCTCGGGCGTCTGCTCGGCGAAGTCGGCGCTTTCGTTCACCGCCTTGCGGATGTCCGCTTCGATCGCCTTGAGCTGATCCTCCTTGACGCCGGCGGCTTCCAGCTCCTTCTTCACGCCTTCGATCGGATCGGAATTCTCGCGCATCGACTGCACTTCCTCGCGCGATCGGTATTTCGCCGGATCGGACATCGAATGGCCGCGATAGCGATAGGTCTTCATCTCCAGGATGATCGGCCCCTTGCCGCCGCGCACCCATTTGAGCGCCTCCTCGGCCGCGCCGCGGCAGGCCAGCACGTCCATGCCGTCGACCTGGATGCCGGGAATGCGAAAGCTCTCGCCGCGCCGGAACAGCTGATCCTCCGCCGACGAACGGTTGACGCTGGTGCCCATGGCGTATTGGTTGTTCTCGATCACATAGATGATCGGCAGCTTCCACAGCTCGGCCATGTTGAAGCTTTCATAGACCTGGCCCTGGTTCGCCGCGCCGTCGCCGAAATAGGCCATGGCGACGCCGCCATCCTCATTATATTTGTGCGCGAAGGCGAGGCCGGTGCCGAGCGAGACCTGCGCGCCGACGATGCCATGGCCGCCATAGAACTTCTTGTCGGTCGAGAACATGTGCATCGACCCGCCCTTGCCGCGGCTGATGCCCGCCGCGCGGCCGGTCAGTTCGGCCATAATCTCCTTGGGATCGATGCCATAGGCCAGCATATGGCCATGGTCGCGATAGCCGGTGATCACGCTGTCCCTGTCGCCGTCGAGCGCCGATTGCAGCCCCACCGCGACCGCTTCCTGGCCGATATAAAGATGGCAGAAGCCGCCGATGAAGCCCAGGCCGTAAAGCTGGCCCGCCTTCTCCTCGAAGCGGCGGATGAGCAGCATCTGCCGATAGAATTCGAGCAGTTCCGCTTTCGACGCCTTGTACCGATCCGGTTCATCTGGACGCTCGCGGTTAGTCACCACCGGTTCGATCTTACGGCTTTTTGCAGGCGCTTTTGCCACGATGTCCTCATCCTGGGGAAAGATGGAAGGCGCGCTATAGGCCGGTTGAGCGGCCGCACGCAATGGCGAGGACCACGGAAATGCGGACGAACGATGCCGCGGCTCAATTGAGCGGAACGATGACCTCGTCGGGATGGACGACGTTGAGCTTCTTGCGCGTCAGTTCGTCGACCATGTCCGGGTCGGCGCCCTTCTGGTCGAGCAGCGCGACCCGGTTGCGCAGCTCGGCGCGCTGTTTCTCCAGCCGGGCCAGTTCGCCCTGCTTCACCGCCTGCTGGCGCTTGTAATCGCCATAGACCAGCATGCCATTGGGCCCGAGCAGCGCCGAATAGGCGAAAAAGCCCATGAAGATGATCGCGACCGCGGGCAGGCCCGCGCGCGTCAGGATCGTCTTCAAGGGGATGGTTCGCGCCATGACTCCCTTGTGACGCAACGCGACTCGCGGATCAAGCCCGACCTTGGCCGATCCGCAACAAAATCAAGCGAATTCGATTCGGCCCCGTCACCATCCGATCAGGTCATTACAGCTGCGCCGTCACCGCAGGATCGAGCGCCCGGCATAGACCGCCGCATCGCCCAGCTCCTCCTCGATGCGGATCAGCTGATTGTACTTGGCGAGCCGGTCCGACCGCGCGAGGCTGCCGGTCTTGATCTGCCCGCAATTGGTGGCGACGGCGAGGTCGGCGATCGTCGCATCCTCGGTCTCGCCCGAGCGGTGCGACATGACGGCCGTATAGGCCGACCGCTGCGCCAGGCTCACCGCCTCCAGCGTCTCGGTCAGCGTGCCGATCTGGTTGACCTTGACCAGCAGCGAGTTGGCCAGCCCCTGCTCGATCCCCATCGCCAGGCGCCTGGGGTTGGTCACGAACAGGTCGTCGCCGACCAACTGCACCTTGCCTCCAACCTTGTCGGTCAGCGCCTTCCAGCCTTCGAAATCGTCCTCGCTCATCCCGTCCTCGATCGACAGGATCGGATATGCGGCGCACAGCTCGGCAAGGTAATCGGCCATCTCGACCGGCGACAGCGACAGCCCTTCGCCCGAAATCTCGTATTTGCCGTTCCTGAAGAACTCGGTCGCCGCGCAATCGAGCGCCAGCATCACGTCGTCGCCGGGCTTGTAGCCCGCCTTCTCGATGCTGGTCATGATGAAGTCGAGCGCCTCGCGCGTGCTCGCGATGTTGGGCGCGAAACCGCCCTCGTCGCCCACCGCGGTCGCCAGCCCCTTGTCGTGCAGGCCCTTTTTCAGCGTGTGGAAGATCTCCGCGCCGCACCGCACCGCCTCGGCCAGGCTCTGCGCGCCGACCGGCATCACCATGAATTCCTGGAAATCGATCGGATTGTCGGCATGCTCGCCGCCGTTGATGATGTTCATCATCGGCACCGGCAGCACATGCGCCGACACGCCCCCGACATAGCGATAGAGCGGCAGCCCGCGCGCATCCGCCGCCGCCTTGGCCACCGCCAGCGAAACGCCCAGGATCGCGTTCGCGCCCAGCCGGCCCTTGTTCTCGGTGCCGTCCAGCTCGATCATCGCGCGGTCGACATCGGCCTGATCCTCGGCATCGAGCCCGACGATCTCCTCGGCGATCTCGCCGTTCACGCCCTCGACCGCCTCCAGCACGCCCTTGCCGAGATAGACCGACTTGTCGCCGTCGCGCTTCTCGACCGCCTCGTGCGCGCCGGTCGACGCGCCCGACGGCACCGCCGCGCGGCCGAAGCTGCCATCGTCCAGCAGCACATCGACCTCCACCGTGGGGTTGCCGCGGCTGTCGAGAATCTGGCGGGCATGGATGTCGATGATTGCGGTCACGAAACGGTCTCCCTAACTTGGTGCCAGAATCCGGCGCTTCCGGCGTCGCGCGGGCCTCTATCCCGTTCGCCGCCGCCGGGCAAATCGTGACGCAAAGGGAACCCTCCCCGCGCGGCATGGTTGAACCGGAAACGGCAGAAAGGTGTGCGCGATGGCTGACGAAATCTTCCCCAAGGACACGAGCCTCGATCCCGCGAGCGACGCGCTGGTCGCCGCGCCGCCAGTCAAGGACACGGGCAACGGCAAGCGCGGCGCCGGGCAGTTCGCGCGCGAGGAAGCAGGCAAGTTCATCGGCCAGGCGGGGGACAAGGCCCGCGCCTTCGCCGACACCGGCAAGGACAAGGCTACCGGCGCGCTCGACGAATTCTCGACATTGATGCGCGACGCGGCCGGATCGGTCGATGAAAAGCTGGGCGAGCAATATGGCGCCTATGCCCGCACCGCCGCCGACCAGATTTCGGGCCTTGCCGAATCGCTGCGCGGCAAGCAGGTCGACGATCTGATCGACGATGCGCGCGATTTCGTGAAGAAGAGCCCGGCGGTCGCGGTGGGCATCGCCGCCGGGGTCGGTTTCGTGCTGGCACGGCTGCTCAAATCGGGGCTGGACGCAGCGGGCGACCTTGCCGACCGGGGCGATCCCAAATCACCCAAGGCATAACCGCGCATCCGGGGGGCGGAGGTGGACGAACGCAACGAAGACGATGACGGCATCGGCGCCCTGGCAGCCCGCGCGATCGCGGACGGCCGCGCCTATGCCGATGCCGAGATCGCCTATTGGCGGGCGCTGGCGCTCGACCGATTGGGCGATGCCAAGGTTGTGGCGATCCTCGGCATCGCCGGGTTTCTGCTGATCCAGGCGGCGGCCATCGCGCTGATTGTCGGCCTTCTCCTGGTTCTGGCGCCGCGCATCGGCCCCGGCCCGGCGACCGTGATCGTCGTGCTGATCTCGGCCGGCATGGCGGCGCTGCTGGGCTGGGCCGCCGTCAAGCGCCTCCGCCGCGTCACGCGGCCGCGGGACGAAGCATGAGCGACCCCCTGCCCCCCGCTCTTGCCGAAGCCGAGGCGCGCAGCCGCAACGCTCGCGATCGGTTGCTGGGCACGCTGGGCCAGATACAGGACAGGCTGAACCCGATGACGCTGGCGCAGGGCGCGGTCGAAAGCGTCGCGATCAATGTCGTGCGCGACACGGTCGAGACGGTGCGCTCACGCCCGCGCGCGATGGCGATGGCGGCGGGCGCGGCGCTGCTGTTCATGGCGCGCAAGCCGATCGCCCGGCTGCTGTGGCGCGGCACAAGACATGCAACCGCCGCCGTTCCGGCGAGTTTGAAAGCCCGACGCGCCAGGCGCGCAACGAAAGGATCGAGCAAATGACCCAGGCCAAACCAAACCAGCCCAGCCGCCGGCAAAAGGCCGGCGAGCAGATCGAGAACAATCCGCTGGCGCTGGTCGCGGGCGGCGTCGCGCTGGGCGTGGTGCTCGGCGCGCTGGTCCCGCGCCTGGCCAGGGAAAGGGAATTGCTCGCCCCGGTCGGCAAGCGCATCGCCGAGGGCGCGAGCGCCGCCGCCGCCGCCGCGCGCGAGGCGGGCAAGGCGGAGATCGACGCCCTGTTGCCCCAGCGCGACGCGGCCAAGGAACAGATCGGCAAGATCATCGGCAACGCCTTTACTGCGGCCAAGGATGCGGCACGGCCGAAAAGTGAGGCATGATCCGGGCTTGAGCGCGATGCGGCGCGCGCGCTAAGGGCCGGGCGGCACCTCAGCCCAGGAGCGTCCATGAGCAAGCTGCATCTCGTCTTCGGCGGCCGCGTGACGGACCCCATGACGCTGGATTTCGTCGATCCGGCCAATCTCGACGTGGTCGGTATCTTCCCCGATTTCGCCAGTGCCGAAACGGCATGGCGCGGCGCGGCGCAGCGCACGGTCGACGATGCGGAGATGAAATATGTGGTGGTGCACCTGCACCGGCTGATGGAGCCGGGGCTTTAGAAGGACGGGGCGAGGAAATTCTCTTGCCAGCGCCTCCCACACTGAACGATCCGGCGACTGGCTAGCCCGGTCGGCGCCGTTTCGGGCGCGGCGCATATGAGGGTCAGCGCCGTGCCATCTCGGCAATATTGTCGGCCAGATCGTTGCCGCGCACCGTCACCGCGTCCCTCGACCAGTTGCCGACCAGCGTGGTGCGGTTCCGAAAGTCCGGTGACAGCCACGCCTTGTTGCCCTCGACCACCAGGCCGGCGGAGCTGTGCTTGGCGCCTTCGGGGGCGACGGCGATGATCGTGCCGTAATTGTCCTTGTTCGGGCCGATCTCGAACGCATTGCCGGCGATGCGGCCGGCGGCGCCGTTCGACAGATCGATGGCATAGTTGGTGTTCATCCCCCGGCTGTCGTCGAAACTGTTGTCGAGGATCTCGACGACGGGCGCGCGGACCTTGAGGTAATGGCCGCCAGTGCCGCGCTCGAAGCGCGAGCGGGTGACCTTGATCGAGCCGTAATCGCCGACATAGATGGCGTGCGCGCCATTGCCGGTCGGGTCCTTGCCCAGGCCGGCGAAGGTCGAGCGGTCGATCGTGATGCGGCCGCGCGGGAAGCTGGCGGTAAGGATGCCGCACTGCCCGTCGACGAACATCGCGTTGCTGACGGAAAGGTCGCCGGTCTCGAGCCGGATGCCGGCGCCGTTGCCGTCCTCGACCAGGGTGTGCATGAAGACGATGCCGTCGACGCGCGCGTCGCGGCCGCGCAGGACGAGCGTGGCCTTGCCCTCGCAGATCGCGCGGTCGAACACGGCCTTGCCGGGAACTTGCGAGATGTAGGCGATGTCGCCCGCCTCCTGCACCGCGCACTCGCCATATCGGCCGGGCGCGATGCGGATCGTGCCGCGTCCCTCGCCGATCGCCGACACCGCATCCTGGAGCGAGGCATAAATCCGGCCGCTTTCCAGGACGGTGAACGGCCCCTGGCCCTGCGGCAGCGCGGGCGCGGTGGTGAGCAGCAGGGCGGCAATGGCGAGCGGCAGGCGCATGGGAAGGCACTCCAGGGGTTCGCCGCCCTCATGCGCTGGCAAGCGTCACCATGGCGTTACTATCCGGCGGTCTCCAGCTCTTGAGTCAACGCGGCCTTGATCGCGTCGACAAATGCGGGGATATCGTCAGGCTTGCGGCTGGTAATGAGATTGCCGTCGACCACGACTTCCTCGTCAACCACCTCGGCACCGGCATTCTCCATGTCGGTGCGGATCGAGGGCCAGCCGGTGGCGCGCTTGCCGTCGAGCACGTCCGCCTCGACCAGCAGCCAAGGGGCGTGGCAGATCGCGGCCAGCGGCTTGCCGTCGTCGAAGAATTCCTGGACCAGTTCGATCGTGCGCGCGTCGATGCGCAGCTTGTCGGGATTGGCGACACCGCCAGGCAGGACCAGCGCGTCATAATCGTCGCCGTCGACATCGGCGACGGTGATGTCGGGGGTGATGGTCGCGCCGGGCTCGCCGCCCGTCTCGCCCTGGATCGCAGTGGTGGCGAGCGACGCCAGGGTCACGCGCGCGCCGGCGTCGAGCAGCGCCTGGCGCGGCTTCATCAGTTCGGATTCCTCAAAGCCGTCGGTCGCGATCATCAGGATATGGGTTTCGGAAAGGTCGGGCATGGCACGTCTCCTGCGCGGGAAGTCAGCGCCTCAACCGCCCCTCTTGCCGTGAGTTCCGGAACGATGCGGCGGGACGCGCATTCAATGCGCTATGGCGACGAGACTGCGTTACTGCGACGACGGCAAGGCTGGGATCACACGGCGCAAGGTGCGACATGGCTGGGGCTATTGGGACGCCGAAGGCAAACGCATCACCGACCGCGACGAGATCGATCGGCTGAACGCGGTCGCCCTGCCGCCGGCCTATCGCGACGCCTGGTATTGTCCATACCCCAATGGCCACCTGCAAGCGACCGGGATCGACGATCGCGGGCGCAAGCAATATCGCTATCACCCCGAATTCCGCGCGGCGCAGGAAGCGGCGAAATACGACCGCTGTGCCGCGTTCGGCCACCACCTGCCGCGGCTGCGCGCGCGGATCGAGGCGGATCTGCGCAAACGGTCGCTGTCAAAGGAACGCGCGGTGGCGGCGGTGGTGCGACTGCTCGACCTGGGGCATGTGCGCGTCGGCAACGAACAATATGCCGCCGCCAACAAGAGTTTCGGCGCGACGACGCTGCGCAAGCGCCATGCGCGCGTGACGGGCAACACGCTCAAGCTGCAATATCGCGCCAAGTCCGGCAGGTTGCGCGTGCTGACGATCACCGACGGCAGCCTGTCCGCATTCGTCCGCAAATGCCAGGACCTGCCCGGCCAGCATCTGTTCCGCTGGCTTGACGCGGCGGGCGAGGCGCATGCCGTCACCTCGACCGACGTCAACGACTATATCCGCGCGGCGATGGGCGATGATTTCACCGCCAAGCATTTCCGCACCTGGGGCGCGAGCGCGATCGCATTCGATGCGCTGGCGGGCGAGGACGGCCATATCGGCCTCAAATCGCTGCTGGAACCGGTCACCAGGGCGCTGGGCAATACCCCGGCGATCGCGCGCAAATCCTATGTCCACCCCGCGCTGATCGAACTGGCCAGGGACCGCGATGCGCAGGCGGCGTTCCGCAAGGCGCTTTGCCTGCCGCGCGCGACCCGCTACCTCACCCGCGCCGAACGCGGCCTGATCGCCTTTCTCGACGGCGCCGCGCTTTCGGCCAAGGCCGCCTGAAGGAACCCATGACTGCCGCCAGCAACAGCGCCGCCGCCGCGCGGAAGACCGCGAAGGTCACGACGGAAAGCTTCCAGATGCAATTGCAGACGCTGTGGAACGACAGCGTGGCGTGGCTGGGCAGCCACTGGCTGCAGATCCTGATCGCGGTCGGCATCGGCACGGCGATCGTGCTGATCCTGCACGTGCTGCGCCGCTGGGGGATGAAATTGTGCGACAGGTCGGTCGGCCCCGCCGGCTGGGGCACGATCATCGGACGCACGATCGCGCGTACCGGCCATTTCTTCATCATCATGCTCGCCGCCAAGCTGGTGGCCGGATACGCCAACCCGCCTGAGATGGTTGCGCGGACGATCACCTTCCTGTTCACCCTTGCCGCGGTGTTCCAGGCCGCGATCTGGGCGCGCGAGCTGATCCTGGGCGCGATCGAGAAACGCACGGAGAGCGAGAATTACCATGGCGAGGCGCTGCTCTCCGCGCTCGGTCTCATCCGCCTGCTCGTCACCTTCGCATTGTTCGCGATCGCATTGGTGGTGGTGCTCGACAATCTGGGCGTCAACGTCACCGGCCTGGTCGCGGGCCTGGGCGTCGGCGGCATCGCGATCGGCCTGGCCGCGCAGGGCATCTTCGCCGATCTGTTCGCCGCGCTCGCGATCATCTTCGACCGGCCGTTCCGGCGCGGGGACAAGATCTTCTATGACCAGACCAAGGGCACGGTCGAGGCGATCGGCCTCAAATCCACCCGCATCCGCGCCTTTACCGGCGAGGAGCGCGTGATCTCGAACAAGCAACTGCTCGACAAGGAAATCCAGAACGTCTCGGCACGGCATCATGTGCGCAACCGGCTGACCGTGGGCGTGGCCTACGAGACGCCGCCCGACCTGCTCGAACGCATTCCGGCGATGATCGAAGAGGTGGTCGAGGCCGCCGGCGCCCATCCCGCGCGCGCAAGCTATGAGGCGTTCGGGGCAAGTTCGGTCGACCTGGTGATCGAGTTCGACGTGCCCGGCGACGACGTGCCGGCCGGCAACGCCGCGCGCGACCGCATCATCATCGGCATCCTGCGCCGGTTCGCAGCGGAAGGGATCGTCATCCCCTATCCCGCGCAGACCGCCTTTACCGCCGCGCCCGACGGCACGCTGATCCATCCCTATCCGCCTGACGCGGCGCCGACGTCCGATTCCCGGCGTTGAGCCTCGCCGGATCGGCGGCCTTTTCGAAAATGGGGTTTGGGCTCACGCCGTCGCAAGCTTGGTACGAACCGGAAAATTCGCGTTTCTAGTAGGCGGAAGCTTGCCGTCCTGCGGCGAGTTCGCCTAGAAGCGCCCACTCGCGCGAGGAACGACCATGGCAGACACGATCACGATCCACGAGCTGGCCGCGCAGGAGCCCGGCGAACAGGTGTCCGACTGGGTCGAGGTCACCCAGGCGATGATCGACCAGTTCGCCGACGCGACCGGCGATCACCAGTTCATCCACATCAACCCCGCCGCCGCCGCGATGACCCCGTTCGGCGGCACCATCGCGCACGGTTTCCTCACCTTGTCGCTGGCGACGCTGCTGCTCGCCAAGGTCGACGGACCGCAGATCGCGGGGGTGAAGATGGGCGTGAATTACGGGCTCAACAAGGTCCGCTTCATCTCCCCGGTCCGTTCGGGCAAACGGGTGCGCGGCCATTTCAAAACGCTCGAACTGATCGAGAAACGTCCCGGACAGTGGCAGCAGACGCGGGAACTTACCGTCGAGATCGAGGGCGAGGCCAAGCCCGCGATGATCGCCGAATGGATCAGCCATATTTTCGTCTAACGCCCGCAAGAGGACCGTTTCCATGCGTTCAGCCGTCATCGTCTCGACCGCCCGCACCCCGCTGACCAAGGCGGCGCGCGGCGCGTTCAACAACACCACTTCGGCGACGCTGGGCGCCTTTTCGCTGCGCGCGGCGGTCGAGCGCGCCGGGATCGAGGGCGGCGAGATCGACGACGTGCTGTTCGGCGCCTCGGTGCAACAGGGGTCGCAGGGGTCGAACATCGCCCGCCTGGTCGCGTTGCGCGCCGGCCTGCCGGTCAGCGTCGCGGGCATGTCGATGGACCGGCAATGTTCGTCGGGCCTGATGAGCATCGCCACCGCCGCCAAGCAGATCATCGTCGATCGCATGGACATCTGCGCCGCGGGCGGGGTCGAGAGCATCTCGAAGGTGTCGGGCAGCGGCAAGCTGTTCGTCGAGCCGGACCGCGAGCTGCTGGCGATGCACAAGGATATCCATATGCCGATGATCGGCACGGCCGAGGTCGTGGCGAAACGCTATGGCATCGGGCGCGAGGCGCAGGACGCCTATTCGCTGCGCTCGCAGCAGCGCACCGCCGCCGCGCAGGCCGCCGGCAAGTTCGACGACGAGATCATCCCCTGCACGGTGACGATGGCGGTGGTGGACAAGGAGACCAGGGAAGTCTCGTATCGCGAAGTCACCGCCACGCGCGACGACTGCAACCGGCCCGACACCACGCTGGAGGGGCTGGCCAGCCTCAAGCCGGTGATGGGCGAAGGTTATACGGTCACCGCCGGCAATGCCTCGCAGCTCTCCGACGGCTCGTCCGCGGTGGTGCTGATGGAAGAGAGACTGGCCGAGAAACGCGGGCTCCAGCCGCTCGGCCGCTATATCGGCATGGCGGTGGGCGGGACCGAACCGGACGAGATGGGCATCGGCCCGGTGTTCGCGATCCCCAAGCTGCTCGAACGCTTCGACCTCAAGATGAGCGATATCGGCCTGTGGGAGCTCAATGAGGCATTCGCGGTGCAGGTGCTGTATTGCCGCGACAAGCTGGGCATTCCCGACGATCTGCTCAACGTCAATGGCGGATCGATCTCGATCGGCCACCCGTTCGGCATGACCGGCGCGCGCTGCACCGGCCATGCGCTGATCGAGGGCAAGCGGCGCGGCGCGAAATATGTCGTGGTCACGATGTGCGTCGGCGGCGGCCAGGGCGCGGCGGGGCTGTTCGAGGTGCTGTAAGGCGCTTGACCGCATTTCCCGTGCGCCGCATCCGGGGCGCATGGGAAAATCCTTCGCACACCGCATCCGGATCGAGGCGCATGCCGTGTGGCTTGCCGTGCGCGATCCCCGCACGCCGGCGCTCGCACGGTTCGTCGGCCTGCTGGTCGCCGCCTATGCGCTGTCGCCGATCGACCTGATTCCGGATTTCATCCCGGTGCTCGGCCTGGTCGATGACGCCATCCTGATCCCGGCCGGCGTCTGGCTGTTCGAACGGCTCGTCCCCACACAACTGCTCGCCGAACATCGCGCGACGGCGGAGGCGGCGTCGATCCGCCCGGTCAGCCGATGGGGCATCGCGATCGTCATCGGCCTGTGGGCGCTGATCGCCCTTGCCGCCTATGAATTCCTGGTGCTGGGCTACGACTGAGCCGCCGGCGCGCGCCCCCAGGCAGGACCTCAGTCGAATTTCGCGATCCATTGCTCCAGCACCGGCGCGATCTGGTTGCGCCACTTGCTGCCGTTGAAGATGCCGTAATGGCCGACATTGGGGGCCATGTGGTATTTCTTCAGCCTGGCCGGCAGCCCGGTCGCGATGTCGAGCGCCGCCTTGGTCTGGCCCAGGCCCGAGATATCGTCCTTCTCGCCCTCGATCGCCAGAAGCGCGGTGTCGGTGATCGCCGCCGGATCGACCGGGCGTCCGCGGTGCAGCATCTTGCCCCGGGGCAGCGAATGATCCTGGAACACGACATCGATCGTCTGGAGATAGAATTCCGCCGTCATGTCGCACACCGAACGATATTCATCATAGAAACGCATCGTCGCATCGGCGCTTTCGCCGTCACCCTTCACCAGATGCTTGAACATCTCCCAATGCGAAATCATGTGGTTGCCCAGGTTCATCGTCATGAACCCGGCCAGCTGGAGGAAACCGGGATAGACCCGCCGTCCCGCGCCCGGATAGGTCGCCGGAATGGTGGCGATGACATTCTGTTCGAACCAGCTGTGCGGCCGCTGCGTCGCCAGCGTGTTCACCGCCGTCGGCGCCTCGCGCGTGTCGATCGGGCCGCCCATCATGGTCAGCGTCCTGGGGCGGTTGGGGTGTTTGTCGGCGTTCATCAGCGCGACCGCCGCATAGACCGGTACCGACGGCTGGCACACCGCCAGCACATGCGGGCGCGGATCGCCGTCCTTGCCGATCGTCCCCAGGAATTCGATCACATAATCGATATAATCGTCGAGATCGAACCGCCCGTCGCTGAGCGGCACCAGCTTCGCATCGCGCCAGTCGGTGATGTAGACATCGGCCACCGGCAGCATCCGCGCCACCGTGCCGCGCAACAGCGTGGCATAATGGCCGCTCATCGGCGCGACGATCAGCAGCCGTGGGCCGCCCACCACAGCCTCACCATTTTCGCTGACCCGGACGAAACGCTTGAGCTGGCCGAAGGGCTTGCGCAGCACGATCTCTTCATGAACCGCGACTCGCTCGCCATCGATGGTGGTGAAGTCGAGCCCGAACTTGGGCTTGCCGCGCGGCGCGGCGGCGTGCGCAAACACCTCCAGCGCCGAGGCCAGGATCGGCCCGCCGCCGAAATAAGCGAATGGATTCGCGGGATTGTTCAGCAATCCCGCGCTGAAATTGGCGAGCGCGCTGGCACCTGCCAGCATCGATTTCTGAATTTCATACGCATTATACAACATGATCGACCAAGGCCCCCACCTTCAGCCCGCCGGTGACAGCGGTGGCAGGGGTTATCACGGGGTGATGCTGCGGTGCAACGGGCATGCATACCGAATGTTCGAGACAGGAAGGCGGTTCCCTTGCGACACGCCACGCGCTAGGCGGCGGACATGGCCGAGCCTCCCCGCCCCCCCGCCCCTCCGCCCGCGCGAAAGCTGTCCAGCCTGGGCATCGTCTGGCGCTATGCCAGCCGCTATCCGCTTCAGCTGGGCCTGGCGGTGGTGTCGCTGATCTTTGCCGCCGGCGCGACGCTGTGGATTCCGCGCACCTTCAAGGAAGTGGTCGACAAGGGGTTCGCCGCCGGTGCCGATCCCTCGCGCATCGCGCCCTATTTCCAGGGGTTGCTGGGCGTGGTCGTGATCCTGGCGCTGGCCACGGCGATGCGCTTCTATTTCGTATCCTGGCTGGGCGAGCGCACCGTTGCCGACATGCGCGCGGCGGTGCACCGCAACCTGTTGCGCCTGCCGCCCAAATGGTTCGAGGAGAACCGCCCGTCGGAAATCGCCAGCCGGCTGACCGCCGACACCGCGGTGGTCGAACAGATCGTCGGCAGCACCGTGTCGGTGGCGCTGCGCAACCTGTTGCTGGCGATCGGCGGCACCGTCTATCTGTTCGTGCTGGCGCCAAAGATCGCCGCCTATCTGGTGCTGGGCATCCCGGTGATCGTGCTGCCGATCATGTGGCTGGGCGGGCGGGTGCGCCGCTTTTCGCGCACCAGCCAGGATCGCATTGCGGACATCGGCGCGATCGCCGCCGAGACGCTGGGAGCGATGCGCATCGTCCAGGCGTTCGGCCAGGAAGCGCGCGAGAGCGAACGGTTCCAGGCGGCGGTCGATCGCGGTTTTGCCTCGGCGCGCAAACGCTTTGGGACGCGCGCGCTGATGACCGCGCTGGTCATCCTGGTGCTGTTCACCGCGATCACGCTCATCATGTGGGACGCGGTGTACGGCGTGGCGGCGGGGCGCATTTCGGGCGGGTCGATCACCGCCTTCGTGCTGACGGCGGGCCTGGTGACCGGCGCGTTCGGCGCGCTGGTCGAGGTCTATGGCGACCTGCTGCGCGCATCGGGCGCCGCCGGCCGGCTCGCCGAGCTGTTGGGCCAGGAGCCCGACATTGCCGCCCCGGCCGATCCGGTGGCGCTGCCCGTTCCGCCGCAGGGGCGGATCGAATTCGACGCCGTCACCTTTCACTATCCCACCCGGCCCGAGGTTTCGGCGCTCAACGATTTCACGCTGTCGGTCGCGCCGGGGGAGACGGTCGCGGTGGTCGGTCCGTCGGGTGCGGGCAAATCGACATTGTTCCAGCTGATCCAGCGTTTCTACGATCCCGAACGCGGCGAGATCCGCGTCGACGGCGTGCCGCTTTGCCGCGCCGATCCGGCGGCGATCCGCGCGCGCATGGCGATGGTGCCGCAGGAGACGGTGATCTTCGCCGCCAGCGCGCGCGACAACCTCCGCTATGGCCGCTGGGACGCGAGCGAGGATGCGATCTGGCAGGCCGCGCAGGCCGCCAACGCGGCCGAGTTCCTGCGCGAGCTGCCGCAAGGGCTCGACACGTTCCTGGGCGAAGACGGCGCGCGGCTGTCGGGCGGGCAGCGCCAGCGGCTCGCCATCGCCCGCGCGCTGCTGCGCGATGCGCCGATCCTGCTGCTCGACGAGGCGACCAGCGCGCTGGACGCGGAGAGCGAGCGGCTGGTGCAGGACGCGCTCGACCGGCTGATGCAGGGCCGCACCACATTGGTCATCGCCCACCGCCTGGCCACCGTGCGCGCGGCGCGGCGCATCATCGTGATGGACGAAGGCCGCATCGTCGAGACCGGCACGCACGCCGATCTGGTGACGAAGGGCGGCCTCTATGCCCGTCTTGCCAGCCTGCAGTTCAGCGAGACGGCCTAGCTGTTCCCCTGCGAAAGCAGGGCCCCAGAGCCTCAAACGGATCGTGCGTGGCCCTGGGCCCCTGCTTTCGCAGGGGAACGGGGCTTGCGCACAATCTAGCTGGTCACCAGCAGATAGGCGAGCGCGGCGACCACGATGCCGAGCGTCACCGCGACATAAGTCTTCGGGTTGTGCCGGCTGCGGCTGTCACGGCCCATGCGATCGAGATCTAACCAATAGTGCGCCGGCTGGGTCTGGCGGATCACGCCCGCGCCGCGCAGCCGTTCGAACGCCTTGCGCTCCGCCGGGCCGGGCGGGGCATATTCGATCGCGTCGGCGGGCGCCAGCGCGCGGTGATCGGCGAAATGCCGCTGGACGCGATATTGCGCAAGGTCCGCCGGCCCCGATCCGTTCAACATCCCGCGCGTCCCCGTTGCCGACGCCGCCGATTGTCGGGGGTCGCCCGCGTGCTTTCAAGGGGATGGGGATCCGCCAGCTTCACCGCGCAAAAGAATAACCCTGCTCCCCGCACCCTATCCGGAGCCGCTAAAGCCCCCGCCATGCCATTTCGCATCTTTCGCCCGATCCTTGCCGGCGCGCGCCCGTTCGACCGGCTCGTCGCATGCCTTGGCGCGGCGGTCTGCCTGATGCTCACCATCGTCGTCTGCGCCGAAATCCCGCTGCCCAGCGCGGACCTGCCGCTGATCATCGCGCCGATGGGCGCGTCCGCCGTGCTGATCTTCGCCGTCCCCGCCAGCCCGCTCGCCCAGCCCTGGCCGGTGGTCGGCGGCAACACGCTTTCCGCGCTGGCCGGCATCGCGGTGTTCAAGGCGATCCCCGATTCGACGATCGCCGCCGGCGTGGCGGTGGGCGGCGCGATCGCGCTGATGTCGCTGTGCCGTTGCCTGCATCCGCCGGGCGGCGCCGCCGCGCTGACCGCGGTGATCGGCAGCGACGCGATCCATGCGGCGGGCTTCAGCTTCGCCTTCGCGCCGGTCGCGATCAATGCGATCGCGCTGGTCTCACTCGGCATGTTCTTTCACCGCATCTCGGGCCACAGCTATCCGCACGAACCGGCGCTTGCCGCGCCGCCGCCCGGATTGCACCTTCAGGACATCGACGCCGCGCTGGCCGAACTGCCCGACAGCTTCGACATCAGCCGCGAGGATCTCGATGTGCTGCTGTCGAAGGCGGAGGCGCACGCCGTGGCGCGGCAAAGGGCCGATGCCGGCGCGACGTCCGGCGCCGGCTGACCGCCGGTCAGGCGCGGAACGCCGCGCCGAACAGCAGCACTTCGGCATCGTGCGGCGACACCTGCAACGCGCCCTCGCCCTGCGCGACGAGCTGCCGCACCAGATAGGCGGCGGCGGCGCGCGGCGTCACCGGAAGGTCGCCCGCCTCCCCCGTCAGCGCGCCGCGCAGTTCCTGGTCGAGCACGATGCGCGGGCCGCCGGCGCGCACGACGATCTCGACATTGCCGTCATGCGCTTCCGCCCCGATGTCGAGCTGGCCGCCGCGCACCAGCGCGTCGCCGCCGATCAGCGCCAGGTTGAGCAGCACCTTGATCGCCTGCTTGGGCAGCACCGGGTCCTCGACCATCCAGCCGATCGACACGCGGTGATTGTCGCCGAACAGCCCCTCGATCGCAGCCTGCGCCTCGCGCGTGTCCACCGTGTCGCCGAACCCGCCGGCCGCGCCGAACGCCAGGCGGAAGAATTTGAGCTTGTTCGCGCTCGCCTTCGCGCTTTCCGACAACAGTTCCAGGCAACGCTGGCGCATCTCGGGATCATGTTCGTCGGCGAGCAGCTCGAGCCCGTTATTGAGCGCGCCCACCGGGCTCAGCAGGTCATGGCACAGGCGCGAGCACAGCAGGCTGGCGAAATCGGTGGGCGAGATGTTCAAGCGATGCGCTCCCGTTGATGCGCGGCCTTTTGGCGCAGCGCCGCTGGGCTGGCAATGCCGGAACGCGCCGTTCAGCCGGTCACACCCCGCGACGGCCGCGCAGGAATTGCACGACGATCACGACCAGCGCGATCACCAGCAGCAAATGGATCACCCCGCCCGCGATCTTGAGCGAGAAGCCCAGCAGCCACAGGATCAGCAGGATGACGGCGATGGTCCACAACATGTCGAAACTCCTCGATCACGCCGGCGTAACGGGTTGTCGAGGGGAAACGTTCCGTCAGCCGGATCGGATCTCGACCGGATCGAACCGCCCGTGCAGTTCGCCGTCCGCCACGGCATGCCACAGCCTCAGCGCCCCGCCCGCCGCGATCAGCCACAGCCGGCCGTCGCCCACCGCCATCGCCGCGTCGGTCACCGAGGGCCGCGCGTCACCGCCGGGATGCGAATGCCAATGGCCGACAATGTGTTCGCCCCCTGCCCGCTCCGCCCGGAGCGCGGCGAACAGCGCCGCCGGATCGATCTCGAAATGGCGGCGCGGATCCAGCGCGACATTGGCGGCGACGCTCGCGCGGTCGATCCGCTCGGCGCTGCCGAACAGCAGGCCGCACGCCTCATCCGGCGCGGCCTGGGCGGCGGCGTGGTGGATTAGTTCGATAACACAGCTTGAAATCGCGATGGCCATCCCCATTTCGCTAGCAGAATGGACCGGGGGGTTGCCACTTTCGAAGCACGGATCGCGGATGGCGCGGATGGATGGCGGCTGGATCGCGCGCTGGCCGACGCGCTCCCCACCCTCTCGCGCGAGCGGATCAAGGCGCTGATCTCGACCGGCAACGTCACCGGCCCCGACGGGCAGGTGCGAGATCCCAAGAAGAAGGCGTGCGGCGGCGCGCTGTTCCGTATCGATGTGCCCGAGCCGCAGGCCGCGCACAACGAAGCACAGGACATCGCGCTGAACATTGCGTTCGAGGACGAGCATCTGATCGTGATCGACAAGCAGGCGGGGCTGGTGGTGCATCCGGCCGCGGGCAATCTCGACGGCACGCTGGTCAACGCGCTGCTGCATCATTGCCGGGGCAGCCTGTCGGGGATCGGCGGGGTGGCGCGGCCGGGGATCGTGCATCGCATCGACAAGGATACCTCTGGCCTCATGGTCGCGGCCAAGACCGATCGCGCGCATGTCGGCCTTGCCCGCCAGTTCAAGGCGCATTCGATCGACCGGCGTTACCGGGCGATCGTGTCGGGCCGACCGAAAACGTCAGGCGGAACGGTCGATGCGCCGCTTGCGCGATCGCCGCAGAACCGCAAGAAGATGGCGATCGTGGCCGGCGGCAAGCGCGCGGTGACGCACTGGACGCGGATCCAGCCGCTGCACGAGGCGGCGCTGGTCGAATGCCGGCTGGAGACCGGGCGCACGCATCAGGTGCGCGTGCACATGGCGTCGATCGGTCATGCCTTGATCGGGGACCCGGTCTATGGCAGAACGAAGAAGGAACATCGAGAGGTCCTGGAAACCCTGGCTTTCCAACGACAGGCCTTACACGCGGCGCATCTGGGGTTTATTCATCCCCTAAATGGCCACGCTTTGGCCTTTGAAAGCCCGATCCCTGCCGACATGCAGGAACTGTTCAACCGACTCGTCGTATAACGAGGGTCGCCCGGCCGCGTCGCCTGATCAGGGACGCCAGGCCCAATGAAAGGGAGTAAGTGATCATGGCAAGCGGCAGCAACGTCCCGGCGACGATCCCCGCACTTGGCGGCGAGCAGAGCCTCAATCGCTATCTGGCCGAGATCAAGAAGTTTCCGATCCTGGCGCCCGAGCAGGAATATATGCTCGCCAAGCGTTTCCAGGAACATGGCGATCCGGAGGCCGCGGCCCAGCTGGTGACCTCGCACCTGCGCCTGGTGGCGAAGATCGCGATGGGTTATCGCGGCTATGGCCTGCCGGTCAGCGAGCTGATTTCCGAGGGCAATATCGGGCTGATGCAGGGCGTGAAGAAATTCGAGCCCGACCGCGGCTTCCGCCTTGCCACCTATGCGATGTGGTGGATCCGCGCCTCCATCCAGGAATTCATCCTGCGCAGCTGGTCGCTCGTGAAGATGGGCACCACCGCGGCGCAGAAGAAGCTGTTCTTCAACCTGCGCCGGATGAAGGCCAAGCTCGACGCGTTCGAGGATGGCGACCTGTCCCCCGAGCATCTCGCCAAGATCGCCAAGGATCTCGGCGTGACCGAGGACGAGGTCACGAGCATGAACCGTCGCATGGCGATGGGCGGCGACACCTCGCTCAACGTGCCGATGCGTGAGGATGGCGAGGGCCAGTGGCAGGACTGGTTGCAGGACGATGCGCCGCTGCAGGACACGATCGTTGCCGACGCGCAGGAGGCGGACGTCCGCCACACCATGCTGACCGAGGCGATGGACGAGCTCAACGAGCGGGAGAAGCACATTCTGACCGAGCGCCGCCTGACCGACGATCCCAAGACGCTGGAGGAGTTGAGCCAGGTCTATGGCGTGAGCCGCGAGCGGGTGCGCCAGATCGAGGTTCGCGCGTTCGAGAAGCTGCAGCGCGCGATGATGCGGATCGCCGGCGACCGCCGCCTGCTCCCCGCCTGAACCGGACGCGGGGGCGGCATTGGCGAAGGCAGCACGGCCACGGCGCTGGGGCCGCCGGCTCGTCGTGTGGACGGGCAAGGCGATCCTGGCGTTCGTCGCGCTGTCGCTGATCATGGTGGTCGTCTACCGCTTCGTGCCCCCGCCCCTTACCTGGACGATGGCCGGTGATGTGCTGGCCGGGCACGGCGTGACCAAGAGCTGGCGATCGCTGGAGCGGATCGACGCCGACATGCCGCGCGCTGCGATCGCGGCCGAGGATTCGAGCTTCTGCTCGCATGGCGGCTTCGACTATGATTCGATCGCGGCAGCGATGTACCGCAACGCCAAGGGCGGCAAAGTGCTGCGCGGCGGATCGACGATCAGCCAGCAGACCGCGAAGAACGTGTTCCTGTGGCAGGGCGGCGGCTATTTCCGCAAGGCGCTCGAAGCCTATTTCACCGTGCTGATCGAACTGGTCTGGCCCAAGAAGCGGATCATGGAAGTGTATCTCAACGTCGCCGAGACCGGCATCGGCACCTATGGCGTCGAGGCGGGATCGCGGCGCTATTTCCGGCATGGCGCGGACAATCTGACGCGGGCCGAGGCGGCGCGGATCGCGGCGGTGCTGCCTTTGCCCAAGAAGCGCGCGGGCGCCGCGCCGAAGGGTTTCACCCGCAGTTACGGCAATTCGATCGCGGCGCGGATCGGGGTGGTGCAGCGCGACGGACTGGACGGGTGCTTGCGCTGACCGCCTCACCATAGGCCATCTTGCTCCCCAGCGGAACCTGTTCCCCCTTGCGAAAGCAGGGGCCCAGAGCCCCGAACGGTGCCGCCCGTGATCCTGGGCCCCTGCTTTCGCAGGGGAACAAATGGCCTCAGTGCAGCTCAACCAGTTACTTCTTCTCGGCCGGCACCGCCTTGTCGATCGCGTCGCCGGCCTTTTCCGCGGTGTCGCCGACGCTCTTCGCGGCTTCCGCGATGGCGTCGTCCTTGCGGTTTTCACTGGTGCCTTCGCTGAGGAAATAGAAGGCGCCGACCACGACGATGACAAGGGCGATGATGCCCAGGATCAGGCCCCCGCCACCGCCGCGGCGCTCGACGATGGTGGTGGTATGGGTGGGCGTATCGACGCGCGTCGTATCGGTCCGGTCGTCAGTCATGTCGCATCTCCCTTTGGGAATTGATGCGGGTCAGAACGGCCACGACGGCGTGATTGTTCCCGTTGCGCAATGTTCAGAACGGCAGCTTGAACCCCGGCGGCAGCGGGATCCCGCTGGAAAGCTTTGACATTTCTGCCTGCGCCGCCGCGTCGGCGTTGGCCCGCGCATCGTTGAGCGCGGCGGCGATGAGGTCTTCCAGCATCTGCTTTTCGGACGGCGCCAGCAGCGATTCGTCGATGTCGACGGCGATGATGCGGCCCTTGGCGCTGGCCTTGACCTTGACCAGCCCGCCGCCCGACGCGCCGTCGACCTCGATATTGTCGAGATTGCCCTGCGCCTTGGTCAGTTCGTTCTGGACGTTCTGCGCCATCGCCATGATGTCTTCGATACTCTTCACGCCGTCCTCCTTGTGTCGTTGCTCCAGCCGATCAGCTCGGCGTCGGGAAATGCCTCGAGCGCGGCGGCGACGACCGGCGAGGCCAACACCGCCTCGCGCTCGGCCTGTGCCGCGGCGGCCTTGACCTCGGCCAGCGTCTGTCCGCCCGGCGCGTCGGTCACCTTGACCGACCAGCGTTTGCCCAGCGTTCGCCGCACCGCCTGTTCGAAATCGCGCACCAGATCGCCGGGCAGGCCATGGCTGCTGACCTCGATCACCGGTTCGCCGAACGCGATCAGGCGGACGAGGTTGCGCGCGCGCGCCGCGATGTGGTGATCGTGCGCCGCTTCGAGCCGGTCGAGCAATTCGGCCAGGTCGCGCGGCGCGGCCGGTTCGGCGGGGGTCGAGGGCGTGGATGCGGCGGGACCGCCGACCGGCAGCCCCTCGGCGATCCTGCGCGCCAGCTCGCCCGGATCGGGCAGCGTCGAGGCGTGGATCACGCGCAGCAGCGCCATCTCACACGCCTCGATCGGCAGCGCGGCTTTCGCGACCTCGTCATGGCCCTTGAGCATGAGCTGCCACAGGCGATGCAGTGCCGGAAAGCCGATCTTGGCCGCCCATTCGGCGAGCGCGGCGGTTTCTTCCGCCGCCTGGCCGGGGATCGCTTCGTTGCCGAGTTTTGCCAGCGTGACGCGATGCACCGTTTCCAGCAGCGATTTCAGCACCGCCTGCGGATCGACGCCCAGGTCATACTGGTCGCGCAATGCCTGGAGCGCGCCGGGCGCATCGCCCGCGATCACCAGCCCGAACAGCGCGCGGATCGCGTTGCGATCGGACAGGCCGAGCATCGCGCGCACCGCTTCGGCGGTCACCGCGCCGCCCTCCATGCCGGCATGCGCGATCGCCTGGTCGAGGATCGACAGGCCATCGCGCGCCGAACCCTCGGCCGCGCGGGCGATCATCGCCAGCGCCTCGGGCTCCGCCTCGGCGCCTTCCGCCGCGACCACCTGCGCGAAATGCTCGGCGAGCTTCTCGGCCGGGATGCGGCGCAGGTCGAACCGCTGGCAACGCGACAGCACCGTCACCGGCACCTTCTGCACCTCGGTCGTCGCGAACAGGAACTTCACATGCGCCGGGGGTTCCTCCAGCGTCTTCAGCAGCGCGTTGAACGCATTCTTGGACAGCATGTGGACTTCGTCGACGATATAGATCTTGTAGCGCGCGCTGACCGCGGCGTAGCGCGAGGCGTCGATGATCTCACGCACATCATCGACGCCGGTGTGGCTGGCGGCGTCCATCTCGATCACGTCGATATGCCGCCCCTCGGCGATCGCGCGGCACGGCTCGCACACCCCGCACGGATCGATCGTCGGGCCGCCCTGCCCGTCCGGGCCGATGCAGTTCAATGCCTTGGCGATCAGCCGCGCGGTCGAGGTCTTGCCGACGCCGCGCACCCCGGTGAGCAGGAAGGCGTGCGCCAGCCGGTCGCGCCGGATCGCGTTGCCCAGCGTCTGCACCATCGCGTCCTGCCCGATCAACTGGGCGAAGGTCTGCGGCCGGTATTTGCGCGCCAGCACGCGATAGGCGCCGTCGCGCGAGTTCGACGCATTCCGGGACGGTTCGTCCAGGCCGAGAAGGGAATCGCTCATTGCCCGCTCCTCTTAGCCCGCGTGCGGCGCGTGTCGAGCGCACGAAAAGTCCCAAAAGTCACACCCTCCACGCGCGAGGATGGAGCGCATGCGGCAAGCAGGACGGGAGGGATTTGGGACATGCGCACAATGTGGCGCAAGCGGCGCACGTAGGAAAATGAAATCAGCCGGGGAAGGTGGGAGCCGGGACGACCCGACACGAAAATCGTTACGGCTGCTTCCTTCCGGACCTGACCGGGTTGGCGACGGCATCGTCCGCCCGACTCCCGCGGCGCAGATAGGCGCTGGCGGCGGCGATTACAATATCAGCTGAGGTGACGGGCCGCGTCCATCGCGGCATGAAGGATGCGAACGACCTCCAGCTTCTGTCTCTGGCGATAATAGACGATATGCGATCCGACATTCCACAGTCGATATTGCCTACGGCCGATCATGCGTTCGGAGCCGAGCTGGGGATGGATACAAAGCAAATCCAGACCGTCGAGAATATCGTCAACGTAGCGATCGGCACGATCACGTCCCCATTCGCCAAGCGAATACCGCCAAATCTTCCGCAGGTCCGCCTCGGCGCGTTTCCTGATCTTCAGCTCGAACGGAATTGAGCACGCTCCTCGGCGATGATCTGACGAGGCGTCTTTTCACTCCAACCGCTGGCCTCGCCTTCTTCCAGCGCCGCGATAAGTTCGGCCGAAGCCTCCCGATCATCAAAAGCCAGATCGGCGCGGACCAGATCTCGGATATAGCTGTCGACATCGCGATAGATGCCGGCGCTTACCCGCGCCTCTATCACTTCGCGCAGATCATCGGGCAGAGAGATATTCAGCGTTGCCATATCGGTAATGTCGGTCCTGCCCCTGCCCTTGTCAATCAGGCGAACAGCGCCCCCACCAGCGTGCCGACCTGTGCGTGCACGGCATTGGCCTTCGCCGGATCGAGCCCCGGCGCGTCGAGATAGCAGGTCATCAGGATCGGCTTGCGGCCCGGCGGCGTCGCGATCGCGATGTCGTTGACATAGCCCTCGCCGCTGGTGCCGGTCTTGTCGCCGACGCGCCAGGTTTTGGGCAGGCCGGCGCGCAGGCGATCCTTGCCGGTGGGCGAGGCCTCCATCCAGCCGATCAGCCTCGCGCGCGATGACGCCGATAGCACGTCGCCCAGCAGCAGGCGGTTGAGCAGCCACAGCATCGCCTGGGACGTGGTGGTGTCGCGCAGATCCTCGCCGCGCACGCGGTTGAGCTCGGGCTCGTCGCGGTCGGAACGCGTGACCGCGTCGCCCGCTTCGCGGATGAACCTGGTCAAGCCGCGCGGGCCGGCGATCTGGCCGAAGACGAGGTTGGCGGCGCTGTTGTCGCTCATCACCACCGCCGCTTCGAGCAGCGTTTCGATCGGCAGCGCGCCCTTGGCGAGGTTCGCCTTCACGACGGGCGCGTATTCGAGCAGGTCGGCCTCGCCGAAGCGGATCTCGCGCTTGAGG
This sequence comes from uncultured Stakelama sp., assembly GCA_964413495.1. Classification (GTDB taxonomy): domain Bacteria; phylum Pseudomonadota; class Alphaproteobacteria; order Sphingomonadales; family Sphingomonadaceae; genus Sphingomonas. The sequence continues at coordinate 44,967 of CAYPRW010000019.1, forward strand.
TCGATCCTGCCGCGATCGGCCAGTTCCAGCACGGCGGCCGCCAGCGGGACCTTGAAGGTCGAGCACATCGCGAACCGCGCCTCGGCGCCGTCGAAATAGCGCCGCCCGGTGCCGGTATCGTAGACCGCGACGCCAAGGCGGCCGCCGGTTTCCTCGCGGATGCGGGCGAGCAGGCCCTTTTTCTGCGCCAGCGCGGCGGCGGGAAAGGCGGCGAGCGCGGCGGCGCCCGCGAGGATCCGGCGGCGGCCAATCATGTTCAGGTTCATCATCGTCCCTGCATATCGCGGTGTTCTGAAGGCAGCCTGACCGTCAGGCCGTCGAGCGTGGCGTCGAGCACGATCTGGCATGACAGGCGGCTGGTGCGGGTCGCGCCGACGGCGAGGTCGAGCATGTCCTCTTCCTCCTCGCTGGGGGCCGCCAGACGGGCGAAGTCGGCCGGGTCGACGATGACATGGCAGGTCGAGCAGGCCATCTGGCCCTCGCACGTGCCTTCGAGCGGCATGCCGTGCGCCTGCCCGACCTCGAGCAGGCGGTCGCCGGGATTGGCCTGGATCTCGACGGCGAGGTCGCCATCGGGGGTGAGGAAGCGGACCTTGATCATGCCGCAACCCGCTGCGCGCGCGCCGCTTCGTCGATCTTGAGGCAGGCGGCCATTAATTCCTCCTCGGTCGTGTAGCGACCGAAGCCGAGTCGGATGCTGGAGCGCGCCTCGGCATCGCTGAGCCCGATCGCCTTGAGCACGTGGCTGGGCCGGCCCGAGCCGCTGGCGCAGGCCGAGCCGGCGGAAAAGGCGATGCCGCGCAGGTCCGACATCAGCCGCGCCACGTCGAGGCCGGGATAGCGCAGGTTGAGATTGCCGGGATAGCGTTCGTCCTTCGAGCCGTTGAGCGTCCAGCCCGCGCCCACCAGCGCCTGGAAGGCGGCGCGGAAGAGTTGCGCGGCGTGCGCGCGGTCGGCGCCGAAACGTTGCCGGGCGAGCGCGGCGGCCGCGCCGAAGCCGGCGCACAGCGCGGGCGAAAGCGTGCCCGAGCGGCCAAGCGGCTCCTGTCCGCCGCCGTGGAGCAGGGGTTCGAGGGTCACGCCGTCGCGCACCCACAGCGCGCCGACGCCCTTGGGACCGTGGATCTTGTGGGCCGAGACCGCGACGAGATCGGCGGCGTCGGGGATCAGCTCGCGTCCGAAGCCCTGCACGGCGTCGGTCAGGAACAGCGCACCGGCCTGTTTCGCCAGCGCCGCGAGCTGTTCGACCGGCTGGATGGTGCCGATCTCGTTATTGACCAGCATGATCGCGACGAGGCCGGTGCCGGGCCGGATCGCCGCGCGTGCGGCGGCGAGGTCGGCAAGGCCGTCCGTGCCGACCGGCAGGATCGCGACCTCGCGTCCGCGCCGCGACTCGGCGGCGACGGTGTCGAGCACGGCGGCATGTTCGGTGGCAAGCGTGACGATTGCGCCGGTGGTGCCCTTGATCGCCCAGTTGAGCGCCTCGGTCGCGCCGCTGGTAAAGGCGAGCGTACCGCCGGCCGGCATCAGTTCGGCGACCGCCTCGCGCGCGGCCTCGACCGCCGCCTTGGCCTTGCGTCCGGCGGGATGAGCCGAGTGCGGGTTGGCGAAATCGTCCTTCAACCACGGCAGCATCGCGTCCAGCGCCTGCGGCGCGAGCGGGGTGGTCGCCTGATAGTCCAGATAGGTCATGCCGCGCGCACCCGCGCCTCGGCGGCGGTGGCGCGCCACAGGTCGGCGAAGCGGTCGATATCGGCTTGCGTGGTAGCGCGGCCGAAGCTGACGCGGACGATCTCGCGCAGCGCCGGCTCGCTCCAGCCCATCGCGCTCAGCACATGGCTGGGCCGCAGGCTGCCCGAAGCGCAGGCGCTGCCGGCCGAGACCGAGACGCCGGCAAGGTCGTAGCGGATCAGCTGCGCGGCCGCCGATACGCCCGGCATGCGATAGGCGCCGATCAGCGGGCTGCGGCGCTGGTCCGCGCCGACCACCTCGCCGCCCGAAGCGACGATCGTGGCTTCGAGGCGATCGCGCAGCGCGGCGGGCGGCGCGAGCGGCTCCGGCACCTCCAGCGCCGCGGCATAGCCGAGCGCGCCGGGCAGATTCTCGGTGCCGGCGCGATAGCCCTTTTCCTGGCCGCCCATCGGCAGCAGCGTGGCGAAATCGCGCACCAGCAGCGCGCCGATCCCCGGCGGGCCGCCGCGCTTGTGCGCCGACAGCGCGACGAGATCGGCATGACGGACGACATCGGGATCGGCGCGCGCGGGCATCTGCGCGGCATCGACCAGCAGCACGCCGCCGGCTTGGTGGACGATTGCCGCGATCTGCGCGACGGGCTGGATCACGCCGGTCTCGCTGTTCGCCCATTGCACGCAGACCAGCGTGCCGGGTTCGAGCGCGGCACGCAGCGCGTCGAGATCGACGATCCCGCCGCGCGTCACCGGCAGTACCGCCGCGCCCTCGCCATGGCGCAGCACGGCGTCATGCTCGACCGCGGTGATCAGCCGGCGCTGCGCCATCGCGCGGCGCAGCGCGATATAGAGCGATTCGCTGGCGCCGCTGGTCAGGATCGTTTCGTGACCCCAGCCATAGACGGCGGCGATGCGCGCGCGTGCGTCCTCCAACGCGGCACGGGCGGCGCGCCCCTCGGCATGCGGCGAGGAGGGATTGGCCCAGCGCGCCATGCCATCGAGCACGGCGTCGCGCGCCTGGGGCAGCATCGGCGTGGTCGCGGCGTGATCGAGATAGAGGCGCTGAGACAGGAGAATCGCTTCCGAATTGCTTGTGCGGGCGTGCCGACTATATAGCCGTCATCGTCTTTCGCGCTACCGAACGCGCTCATTCACAAGCAGGTGGGAATTTGCCCGAAGTCATCATCCCCGGTCCCGAAGGCCGTCTCGAAGGGCGTTTCGCCCCCGCTCCCCGCCCGCGCGCGCCGGTCGCGATGATCCTGCATCCGCATCCCAATGCCGGCGGCACGATGAACAACCGCATCGTGCAGGAGCTGTACAAGACCTTCCAGCGGCGCGGCTTCGCGACGCTGCGCTTCAACTTTCGCGGCGTGGGCAAGAGCCAGGGGGTGTTCGACAACGGCATCGGCGAACTGTCCGACGCCGCCTCGGCGCTCGACTGGGTGCAGAGTTTCCACCCCGAAGCGTCGACCACCTGGGTCGGCGGGTTCGGCTTCGGCGCGTGGATCGGCATGCAGCTGCTGATGCGGCGGCCGGAGATTCGCGGCTTCATCTCGATCGCGCCGCCGGCCAACATGTTCGATTTCACCTTCCTCGCCCCCTGCCCCTCCTCGGGCATCATCATCCAGGGCGAGAATGACGAGGTGGTGACGCCCGGCGCGGTGCAGAAGCTGGTCGACAAGCTGCGCACGCAGAAGCACATCACCATTCATCACGACACGATTCCGCATGCGAACCATTTCTTCGAGCATGAGATGCCCGAACTGATGGGCAGCGTGGACAAATATCTCGACATGCGGCTCGATCCGAATTCACCGATCCGCTGAGATTTTCCTACCGTCATCCTGAACTTGTTTCAGGATCCATTTCTCCCCAGGCGACTGAGCCGCTTGTTGCACGGTGGATCCTGAAACGAGTTCAGGATGACGGCAGTGGAGAAGGGGGTACAGCCCCCTTCCCTCCCGCTTGGCGCCGCTGCATAATCCCCGCATGAAGCAATCGACCGCGATCAAGATCGCCACCGGCGTCGCCGCCGCCGCCATCGGCGGGCTGTTCGTCTATTCGCGCGCGACGCGGCCGCCGGTGATCAACCCCAAAGTGCCGCAGCCGGCCAAGCCGGTCGACCTCGCGCGCTATGCCGGCAAATGGTTCGAAGTGGCGCGGCACGAGAACCGTTTCCAGAAGGGCATGGACGCGGTCACCGCCGACTATGCGCTGGCAAGGGACGGCAAGGTCCGCATCGTCAACAGCGGCGTCCGCGCGGGCGAGGACGGGCGCAGCGTGGCGGAGGGGCATGCCATCGTCGCCGATGAGGCGACCAACGCCAAGCTCAAGGTGTCGTTCTTCGGGCCGCTCTATACCGGCGACTATTGGGTGCTGGATCATGGCGAGGATTATGACTGGTCGATCGTCGGCGAGCCCGGCGGTCGCTATCTGTGGGTGCTGAGCCGCGAGCCGCATCCGGCGCCGGACAGGCTTCAGGCGCTGCTCGGGCGGGTCGAGGCGCTGGGCTATGATCGCTGGGCGCTGCGCATCACGCGGCAGGATTGAGCGGCGTGGAGCGCATCGACATCACCGTCACCGGCGGCTGCCAGTGCGGCGCGGTGCGTTATCGGGCGAGCGCGATGCTCGACAATGCGCATCTATGCCATTGCCGGATGTGCCAGAAGGCGGTGGGCAATATCTTCGCGGCGCTGGTCGCCGCCCCGAACGACGCGCTCACATGGACGCGCGGCGCACCCGCCGCGTTCCGCAGCTCGGCGCATGTCGATCGCGGCTTCTGCGCGGCGTGCGGGACGCCGCTCTATTATCGCGACCTCAAGGGCGGCCGCACCAACCTGACGATCGGTTCGCTCGACGATCCGGCGGCGTTTCCGCCCAGGACTCAGATGGGCAGCGAAGCGCGCATGCCATGGTTCGGCGAGCTTGCTTCGCTGAAGGACATCGGCGCGACGCAGGCGCAGGACGAGGCATGGGCGGCCGCGATCGCCGCGAGCAGCCGCCAGCATCCGGATTGCGATTAGCTTCGTTCGTCGAATCGAAGCAGGCTGTTCCCCTGCGAAAGCAGGGGTCCAGGGTTCGAGAGCGTAATCGCTTGTGATCCTGGGCCCCTGCTTTCGCAGGGGAAGAAGCTCGGCTCAATCTGAACAGGGTAGCTTACACCGTCCAGATCAGCACGTTGCCGATCAGCACCAGCGCGCAGACCAGCATCAATATCCCTTTCAGCCGATCGCCGCGGCGCAGGATCGCGAACCCGCCCCAGGCCAGCGCGAACGCCGCCAGCATCAGCAGCGCGAGCAGCGTCGAGGCGGCGGGGGTCCATTCAGGTCGCATCTCGCCTGCCGCCTAACGCAAAGCCAGGATTGCGTCGAGCCAAGGGTTGATTGCGATTGTTTCGCAACAACCGGTGCTATGAGCCCGCGTATCCAACCTTGCAGATTTCAGGATTCATCGCGCGTGAGCGACCGTAATGCCACCCTTCTCGCCCCCTCGTCCGCGCTGACGGTGGAGACCGTCACCAGCGTGCGCCACTGGAACGAGCATCTGTTCAGCTTCACCATCACGCGCCCGCAGAGCTTCCGCTTCCGATCGGGCGAGTTCGTGATGCTGGGCCTGCCCGGTGAGGGACGCCCGCTGCTGCGCGCCTATTCGATCGCCAGCCCCGCCTGGGCGGAGGAGCTGGAATTCCTGTCGATCAAGGTGCCCGACGGACCGCTGACGTCGAAGCTGCAACTGATCCAGCCGGGCGACCAGCTGTTCCTGGGCCGCAAGCCGACCGGCACGCTGGTCACCGACGCGCTGTTGCCGGGCAAGCGGCTGTTCTTCCTGTCGACCGGCACGGGCCTGGCGCCGTTCCTCAGCCTGGCGCGCGATCCGGATGTCTACGACCTGTTCGACCAGATCCTGCTGGTGCATTCGGTGCGCCGCGTCAGCGACCTCGCCTTTCGCGAGGAACTGGAATCGCAGCTGGCCGGCGACCCGCTGGTGCAGGACCAGGCGCTGCTGCAGTTCAACTATCTGCCGACCGTCACGCGCGAGGATTTCCCGATGCGCGAGCGGATCGGCGCGCTGATCGAGAACGGCAGGCTGTTCGGTCCGCAGCTGCCGGGCGAGAAGCGGCTCGATCCCGAAACCGACCGGGTGATGATGTGCGGCAGCATGGAGATGATCAAGGATCTCTCCGCGATGCTGGAGGGCCTGGGCTTCGAGGAAGGATCGAACGCCAAGCCCGGCCAATATGTGATCGAGCGCGCGTTCGTGGGATGAGGCGGTTTGGCCTGTCCTGCCAAGATTGAAGCAGTACCCGTTCCCCTGCGAAAGCAGGGGCCCAGGTCACAAGCGCCGCGTTCCCGGCTCTGGGCCCCTGCTTTCGCAGGGGAACATCGACTTGAACGGACACCGTTTAAAGGTCGCGAATGCCAGCCGTGAGCATGTCGTAATCCACCCAGCGATATTCGTAGCCGACGCCGCTGCGCGATGCCTGCACGAACAGCACGCGGCCGCGCGGCAATTCCGCGCGGGTCTTGCACGCCGCCAAGTTCGCCCAGTTGCAGCCCGATGGGTCGAACAGCCGGCGTATATGCGCCGCCGACATCGCCGGGGCATAGACGTGGATCGCCTGCTCCGTCCGGCAACCCTCGCGCAGGCGATAGCCGCCGGTGATGGTCAGCCGGGGACGCGCGGCGGGTTTGGCGGGCAGCACCAGCGCCAATGACGCGATGCGGCCGGCCGTCGGCGTGACCGCCTGCGCGAAGACGAGCGCGTTGGGCGAATAGGCCTGGCCGGCCGCCTTCAAGGGCAGCCGCTGGTAAGCCCAGGGTGCGCGCAGTTCGCCCCCGGCGACCGCATGGACAGACGGCCGTTCGGACCCCGCCGGATCGAAGGTGCGGGGATCATATTGCAGCCCCGCCTTGCGCCGGCGTGCCCACTCGGCGACGGCCGCCGTACCGCTACCGCCCGTGGTGAAGGAATTGGGGTTGCGCTGGACCGGCGATCCCAGCGCGAGTGCCGGAACGGGAATCCGCGCGCCCGGCGTCGTCCCGCCGGGCGTCCTTACCTGGACCGGGCAGCCGGACGTGAAGTTCGCGCGGGGCGGCCCGACCAGCTCGGGCGGAAACACCGCGACCCTTGCCGATGCCGGGGCGAACGCCAGCTGGAGCGCGGCGCATACGGAAACGAAACGATTTGAAGCTCGCATGGCTTTCAACCTTTCACATAATCACGCGACTGGACGATCATGATCCGGCCGTCGACCACCAGCCATTCGATATCCTGCGGCCTTCCGCCGAACGCTTGCTGAACGGCGAGGCCGATTTGCCCCAGCCGCCGCACCAGATCGTCCGACAGCACGGCGCGGTTGGGGTCGATCCTTATTTCCCGCACCCCACCGCCCGGCGCGAAGTTCAGCATCACATCGTCCTGCGATCGGGTGAGGATTTGGATCGTGTCGAGTTGTGGCCGGTAGATGATCTGCTCGGCGATCTTCCGGCCCTCGACCACGCGGATGCCGATCCCACGCTTGGCCGCGATGAACAGGCGCTGTTCTTCGCCCGCTTCGTCGAACGGATCGATCGTGGTCATCACGCCCGCCGCGTCGGCGTCGACCCCGGCCTGCACCAGCACCGCCGCGCGCACCGCGCGGTGATCGATTCCCGCCCGCTCGCGCGCGGCGAAGGCGCGTTCGTTCCACAGCGATCCCCATACGGTCTTGAGCGCGGCTTCGAGCGCGGCGGGCGTGGTGACGTTGGGCACGGTTTCATAGAGGCCGGCGCCGTTGAAGCCGGGCAGATCCTCGGCATTGGTCGAGGAGCGCACGAACACGCCCTTGTCGCCCAGCAACGCGCGCCGCCGGGCGCTGATCGCCGCAAGATCGGCGGGTGCGATGTGCCCGGCGGCGAAACGGTCGCGCAACGCGGCCAGCGCCGCGCGGCGCCATGCCGGATCGGTGCGCCTGGCGTCGTTCAGCACGGCTGTGATCTCGCCGCCGAGCCGGTTCGCCGCGACGAAGCGGTCGTAAAAGGCGAACGGGATGCCGAAACCCGGCGGCACGTCGAACCCGAGATCGGGTCTGCGCTGGGCAAGCGCCGCCACCGCGCCGAGATTGGCCGCCTTCGCGCCGGTGCGCGATGCCGCGCGCATTTCCGCCTCGTCCAGCGCGGGAAGGCCGGAATAGGCCGGATCGGCGCGCGGCACGCGGATCGCGCGGACGGCACGGCTGCGATTCGCTGCGGCGACCTCTGCCGCGGTCGCCAGCCGCAATGTGACGGTGGCGTTGGTGGTGTCGAGCACGACCTGCCGCCCGTTCAGCCCGCCCCACAGTCGATCGGCATCGGCGCGATAGGCGTTCGGGATCTTCCACGTCTTGGCCAGCAGGCTGACGTGATTGATCGGCGTGGTGAAGGCCGAGGAGACGATGCCGGCGACCGGCGGCAAGCGGATCGGCATCGCCGACAGGAGCGCGATGTCGCCGGGCAGCAGATCCGCTTCCGCGCCCTCCTTCACCAGCACCAGCCGCCCGACGGCGCGGCCGACGTTCAGCACCAGCTGCTCGCGGCTGCCATAGGCCTCGTCGATGCCGATGGTGGGCAGGCCGGCGCGCTCGGCGGCGGCGCGCTGCTGCTCCGAATTGGGCTTGAAGGTCAGCGGCGCGTGGAAATTGGCCTGCAACTGCGTCATCATCGCCGACAACAGCTCGGGCTCGACGATGTCGCCCTCCCACAATTCGACGCCGTAGCGGCGCAGGCGTGGATAGCGCACGACCGCGCCGAGGACGAAGCGCCGGTCGGGCCGCGAGTAATTGGCGGCGGTGAACGCATCGGCATCGGCCAGCGTGAGATAGCGGCTCTGCAGATAGTCGAAATGATAGAGATGCCGGCGCGTATCGATCCAGTGCACGCGCGGGCGGGCGCCGTTGCGGTCGATCGCGAACATGACGCGCGGCAATTCGAGGAAGCGGCCGGCATTTTCGGTCCGCGCGAGCCTGTCGAACGCGGCGTCGCTGGCGATCCGGTCCGTGTCGGCATGGGCCACGGGTACCGCGACGGCAGCCACCGCAAGCAGGATCGCCCAAATGATGTGGCGGAGACCGATCACCTGCTTCATCCCCTCCCGGCGCATCGCCGCTCGTTCAGTCCGTGCCGCCCAGCACCTTGGCATAGGCATCCGGATCGGCGTTGCCGCCCGACAGCACCACCAGCGTGTCGGGCGTCGGATCGACCTTCCCCGCCAGCAGCGCGGCGAGCGCGACCGCGCCGCCCGGTTCCACCACCAGCCGCAGCCGGTTCGCCGCCCAGCGTTGCGCCGCGCGCACCTCCGCCTCGCTCACCGTCACCCCGGTCGCGCCGCGGCGGGAGAGCACGTCGAACGTCAATTGCCCGGGCTGGAAGGTCTGCAATGCGTCGCATGCGGTCGGCGGCGGCGCATCGCCGATCGATTCGATCCAGCCGGCGGCAAGGCTGCGGCACATGTCATCCCACCCCTCCGGCTCGACGATCATGGTCTGCGCGTCGGGCAGCGCCAGCGTGACGCCCGCCGCCAGCCCGCCGCCGCCGCACGGCGTCACGATCCGGCCGGGATCGGGCAGCCGCAGCTCGGCGCATTGCGTCAGCGCCTCGATGCCGATGCTCCCCTGCCCCTCGATGATCCACGGATCGTCGAACGGCGGCACCAGCGTCGCGCCGCGCGCATGGGCGAGATGGCCCGCGATCTTGACGCGATCCTCGGTCATCCGGTCATAGGCGACGACCTCCGCGCCCAGCGCCAGCGTCGCCTCGCGCTTCGCCGCCGGCGCGTCGGCGGGCATCACGATCACCGCGGGCATGCCGATCCGCCTCGCTGCCCAGGCGACGCCCTGCGCATGGTTGCCCGACGAGAAGGCGACCACGCCGCGATCGCGCAACTCAGCCGCGATCGCGGTCAGCCGATGCCAGGCGCCGCGGATCTTGAACGCGCCGACCGGCTGGAGGCACTCGGCCTTGAGCATCACCGGCACGCCGCGGATTTCGGCCACGAACAAGGGCGTCGGCGGCAGGATCGCCGCGATTTTCGCCGCCGCGTCGCGCACCCCGGCGCGGGTCGGTTGTCGCAATATCGTCACGCATCACCCCGCTTCACTGGCCGGACCCCCGAATCACTTTACAAGGGGGTCCCCCGACCCTAAATGACCCCTCCGCTGCCCCATGGGACTTCCACCGCAAGGCAGTGTTTTCACCGTATGCCGCAAGGCAATTGGAGGTCCCTTGAGTTGCACAAGCATCATAGCGCGCTCGGGCTAGCGAAAGCCCTTCGTCCCGTCGAGCCGGTAACGCTCGTTCGTCCGCACGCAGCCAAGCGAGCCGCCCGATTCTTCGTGGAGAAGTTTCCGGGGACGACGATGTATGCCGTCAAGGCCAACCCCTCGCCCGAGCTTCTGCAGATCCTGTGGGACGCGGGCGTGACGCATTACGACGTCGCGTCGATCGGCGAGGTGCGCATGGCGCGCCGCGCGCTGCCCAAGGCGATCTTGTGCTTCATGCACCCGGTCAAGGCCGAGGAAGCGATCGAGGAAGCCTATTTCGTCCACGGCGTGCGCACCTTCAGCCTCGACACGATGGACGAGCTGGAGAAGATCGTGCGCGCGACGCGCGGCGCGCAGGACCTGAACCTGTGCGTGCGCATCCGCGTGTCGTCGGACCATGCCAAGCTGAGCCTCGCCGCCAAGTTCGGCGCGGAGCCCGAGGATGTCGCCGAGCTGCTGGTCGCCACCCGCCAGGCGTCGGACGGCTTGGGCATCTGTTTCCATGTGGGCTCGCAGGCGATGACCCCGGCGGCCTATGCCGAGGCGATGGAGCGCGTGCGCGCGGCGATCGTCGCCTCGTCGGTCACGGTCGACATCGTCGATGTCGGCGGCGGGTTTCCGTCGACCTATCCGGGGATGGAGCCGCCACCACTCGAAGCCTATTTCGGGGTGATCCACAATGCGTTCGAGAACCTGCCGATCTCGTACAGCGCGGAATTGTGGTGCGAGCCCGGCCGCGCGCTGTGCGCCGAGTATAGCAGCCTGATCGTGCGGGTCGAGAAACGCCGTGGCGACGAGCTGTACATCAACGACGGCGCCTATGGCGCGCTGTTCGACGCGGCGCATGTCGGCTGGCGCTTTCCGGTGACGCTGTTGCGCGACCAGGGTGCAGCGTCGGGCGAGACCGAGGCGTTCAGCTTCTATGGCCCGACCTGCGACGATATGGATCATATGGCGGGTCCGTTCGAGCTGCCGGCGGATGTGGCTGCGGGCGACTATATCGAGGTCGGCATGCTGGGCGCCTATGGCTGCGCGATGCGCACCGCGTTCAACGGCTTCGGCGTCGATGCGGTGCACGAGGTGACCGACGAGCCGATGGCGACGCTGTATTCAGGCATCGCGATCGAGCGCCCGAGCAACGTGGTGAGCCTCGACCAGTTCAAGCGCCGCGCGCGGCGTTGAGGTAAGGCGAGGGGTAAGGGAAAGGCCGCTGTCCGAGGGGATGGCGGCCTTTAGGATATGCAAATGCTAAGCCGATAACAATGAGTCAGGCGGAACCGAGCTTACCTCGGACTTGGCTTAGTTGAGCGCATAATTCCTTCGCATCGCGAACGAGCTTATCTCGCAATTCGCCAGCTTCGGCCTCGCTTAGGGCCAGAGCTTCTCGAACCAGGCGCTTTGATCGCAACGTTGCCAGTCGCAGTATGATCGTCCATCTGCCTTGCGGGTCCAGCGTGACCTTGCATACCCCATGACAGAACATGTTGCGAAGGTTGCTATAGCTAGTACACCGCTCAAGCGCATCGACAGCGACGGCACCCTCACGATTAAACGGGCCGTCGGCTGCTATGGCGGCTTTCAGTGCTTCAAGCCGTTGGCCGACCAGATGCGGTAAACGGACTTGAGCCCCACGCCCTTCCAACTGCGACATCAACGCCAAACACTCCGTCACGGAGATTTCAATGCGTGTAAACGCATCGATGCACCGTCCGCGAAGCTCGTTGACGCGGGCAGTTGCCGCATCAAATGGTTCGTGCGGCAGCGACGCTTCCAGCTTGCCAACATTTAAGGTCATAGCGGCTTGACGTGTTCCCCTTTTCTCCTCCACTCATAAGTAGAGTCCGGGGTTGCCAGGG
>CAYPRW010000020.1:0-43361 GCA_964413495.1 uncultured Stakelama sp.
TGGTGGACGCACTAGGGCTCGAACCTAGGACCCGCTGATTAAGAGTCAGCTGCTCTACCAACTGAGCTATGCGTCCGTTCCGGACGGTGGAGGGCGCCGGGGGCGCTTCCTGTCGTCGGGAGCGGCGCGCCTAGCATCCGGGTTTTGCGATTGCAACACCCTTTGCCCTGAAAAACCGGGCTGGAATCGCTACCAGCGCGCCGCCTTGCGGTTGAGGCGGTTCTCGCGGTCGAGCGACATCAGGATGCCGACGCAGATCAGAGTCGTCATCTGTGCCGATCCGCCAAAGCTGATCAGCGGCAAGGGTATGCCGACGACCGGCGCCAGGCCCATCACCATCGCCATGTTGATGAAGACGTAGAAGAAGATCGTGGTCGCGATGCCGGCGGCGACCAGCTTGGTAAACTTGCTGTTCGATCGCATGCCGACCACGATCCCCCAGCGGATCAGCAGGCCATAGGCGACAATCACGAACAGGCCGCCCATCAGCCCCCATTCCTCCATCATCGTCGCCAGCGCGAAGTCGGTATGGCCTTCGGGGAGGTAATCGAGGTGGCTCTGCGTGCCGTTGAGGAAGCCCTTGCCGAAGATGCCGCCCGAGCCGATCGCGATCTTCGACTGGCTGATGTGATAGCCGGTGCCCAGCGGATCGCTTTCGGGATCGAGGAAGGTCAGCACGCGGTTGCGCTGATAATCGTGCAGCACGTAATTGACGAGGATCGGCACCGACACCGCCAGCGCCAGCGCGCTGCCGATGAACAGGCGCAACGGAATGCCGCCCAGGAACATGATGGTGATGCCGCCCGCGGTGATCATCAGCGCGGTGCCGAGATCGGGCTGGAGCATGACGAGTGCGGCCGGGACGGCGATCAGCGCGGCGGCGGGCCAGATCGCGCCGAATTTGCGGATCTCGCCAGCGGGCAGCAGGTCGTAGAATTTGGCGCAGGCGAGGATGATCGCGACCTTCATCATCTCCGACGGCTGGAGGCGGATGAAGCCGAGGTCGAGCCAGCGCTGACTGCCCCCCGCGACCGCGCCGAGCAGTTCGACGCCGATCAGCATCACGAGGAACAGGCCATAGAGCGGGAAGGCGGAGATCGACCACCACCGTTCGGGTACGCGCGACAGGGCAAGTCCCATGCCGAGGAAGATGACGAAGCGAATGCCCTGGGGCTGCGCCCATTTGAGGTCGCCGCCCGCCGCAGAGAGCAGCACCAGCACGCCGAACCCGCCGATCGCGCATATCAACAGGATCACCAGCCAAGGCAGCTGGGCGAGCGGCGCGGGAATGAAGCCGGGGCCGGTGTTGAGGCGGTTCATTCGATGGGGCCTTGCGGGGTGGGGGAGGGCGTCGGCGTCGTGGGCGCGACCGACGCGGGCGTTGCGGTCGCGGCCGGGGTCGGTTGCGGCAGCGGGGAGGCGCCTGGGGTCGGCTTGGCGGCGGGGAGGCCCTGCGCGGCGCGGAAGGCGGCGTCTTTGGCGGCCATGCGCGTGCGGATATCGCCGCCCCAGCCCTTTTCCAGCGCCGCCAGCGAGTCGAGTGCCTTCCGCTTGTCGAACAGGTAGGTCAGCACGTCCTTCGCCACCGGCGCCGCGGCGCGGGCGCCGCCCATGCCGTGTTCGATCACCACCGAGGCGGCATAGCGTGGGTTGTCCACGGGCGCGAAACACACGAACAGGCCGTGGTCGCGATATTTCCAGTCGCCGCCCTGGCCGCGGTTGCGGTCCATGATGCGGCGGACCTGCGCGGTGCCGGTCTTGCCGCCCATGCGGATGCCGTCGAGCTGGAGCCGTGACGCGCCGGCGGTGCCGTGGCCGTTGACCACCTCGTCCATCCCTGAACGCACGATGGCCAGATGCTCCGGCGGAAAGGCGAGCGGCCTGGCGGCGGCGCGCTTGCCGGCGAGCAGCGCCGGCAGCAGTTCTCGCCCCGAGGCGAGCCGCGCGGCCGACAGCGCGAGCTGGAACGGGCTGACCAGCACATAGCCCTGGCCGATCGCGGCGTTGAGCGTATCGGCCTGGGTCCAGTCCTGCTTGAAGCGGCGCAGCTTCCACGCGGTGTCGGGGATGGTGCCATAGCGTTGCGAGGGAAGCGGCAGTTCGAATTCGGCGCCGAAGCCCAGCTGCCTCGCGGCGGCGGCGATCGGCTCGATCCCGATCTCACGCCCCAGCGTGTAGAAATAGGTGTTGCAGCTGCGCGCGATGGCGGTGTGCATCGTCATCGGCCCATGGCGGCCGAGACAGCCGAAGCGGCGGTTGCCGAGCTGATAACCGCCATTGCAATAGACCACGCGCTTCTCATCGATCCCGGCGCCCAGGATGGCGAGCGCGGTCGCCGGCTTGAAGGTCGAGCCGGGGGGGTAGAGGCCCTGCAGCGTCTTGTTCATCAGCGGCAGGTGATCGTCCTGCGACAGCATCTTCCATTCGCTGCGGCTGATGCCGTCGGAAAAGGCATTGGGGTCGTAGGCCGGCATCGACACCATCGCCAGGATATCGCCATTGGTGACGTCGAACACCGTGCATGATCCGGATTCATTGCCCAGGCGGCGCGCGGCATATTCCTGCAGGCCGGCGTCGATCGTCAGGCGGATCGTCTGCCCCGGCTCGTCGGGGCGGGTGGCGAGTTCGCGCACCAGCTTGCTGCGCGCCGTCACCTCGACCCGCTTGGCGCCGGGCTTGCCGCGCAGCCGGTCTTCGAGCATCTTTTCCAGGCCGTCCTTGCCGAGCTTGAAGCCCGGCGTCACGAGCAGCGGGTCCTTGCGCTCGTTGAACTGTTCGGCGTTGGCGGCGCCGACATAGCCGACGAGATGGGCGACGGCGGCGCCGGCGGGGTAATTGCGCGCGTAGCCGCGCGTCGGCGCGACGCCGGGCAGCTCGGGCAGGCGCACGCTGACCGCGGCGAACCGCTCCCAATCGAGATTTTCGGCGATCTGAACCGGACGGAAGCCCGCCGCATCCTTGAGATCGTCCTCGATCCGCGCGAAATCCTCGGCGGTCAGCTTGAGCAGATCGCGCAGCTGGGCGAGAACCTGGCCCTTGCTCTCTTTCTCCAGCCGGTCGGGAATGATGTCGACGCGGAAATCGGTGCGGTTGTTGGCGATCGGCGCGCCACGGCGATCGACCAGCCAGCCGCGGCGCGGCGGGATCAGCGTCAGGTTGACGCGGTTGCTTTCGGCCAGCAGCTTGTACTTGTCATTCTCGTACACCGCGAGCCAGGTCATCCGCCCGGCCAGGATCAGCCCGGCGGCCGCCTGCATGCCGCCCAGCAGCATCGCGCGGCGCGAGAAGCTGTAGCTTTGCTGCGCCTCGCTGAGCAGGCGGATCGGACCGTTCACGGCGCGCGCCGCTTGCCGTCAAGGCGCGAGACGAGGCGGGAGAGCACCGGGAACAGCGCGACCGAGATCAGCAGCTGGATCAGCAGCATGGTATCGACATGCGTGCCGAGCGGGACGGCGACCAGCCGCCCGCCGATCAGGCAAAAGCCGATCGCGCCCGCGGCCAGCAGCCAGTCCTGAAAGAAATCACGCCACACGATGCGCGTATCTAGCACATCGATCAGGATGCACGACACCGTCCAGAACAGCATCGAATTGCCCAGCGGCTGGCCGCTGACGAGATCGTCGGCAAAGCCGAGCAGCACCGGCGCCCAGGGCTTGAGCAGATCGGGGCGGTGCAGCCGCCAGGCGAGCAGCATCATCAGCCCGAACGGCGGCAGGATCGGGAACGAGGCCTTGAACGGCGCCAGCGTGACCAGCGAGCCGAGCACGATGCTGAACGGGGCGAGCCAGCGCGCGCGGGTCGAGGTGTCGGCCTTGCCCAGGCCCGCAAAGGGCGAGCCGCTCACCGTGGTGCCGCTTCCGGCGCGCGGGGCTGGCCCGCTTCCGGAAAGAAGGCCTGCTGAACCAGCGCGAAATCGAGCGAATCCGGGCTGGCGAGCGGCGCGGCCTCGGCGACGTCGCGCGCGCGGCGGCGGACGCGGGCGACGGCGATGTTGGGCGGGAACACGCCGCCCGTGCCGGAGGTCACGAAGGCGTCGCCTGGCTCGAACAGGATCTGCGCCGCGCCGGCCGAGCGGATCTCGATCAACCCGTCGCCGCGCCCGGCGGCGATCGCGGGCAGGCCGTCGCGCAGGCGGCGGACGGGGACGATGCTTTCCGGGTCCTGGATCAGCAGCACGCGCGCGGTGTTGGGGCTGACTTCGACGATGCGGCCGATCAGGCCGTTGGGGCCGCGCACCGGCTGGCCGGGGCGGGCGCCCTGCCACGATCCGGCGTTGAGCGTGGCGAAGCGGCGCGTGCTCGACGCGCTCGAATAGACGAGGCGCGCGGCGACGACCGGATCGGTGACGCGGTCGCGCAGCTTGAGCAGCTGGCGCAGGCGGCGATTTTCCAGCGTGATGGCGCGCGCCTGCTCGACCAGCTTGCGGTTGGCCTCGACCTCGCCGCGCAATTGCTGGTTTTCGCCGCGCACGCCGAAATAGCTGCCGATTCCGTCCGGCACGCCGCTGACGGTACGGCGCGTCCAGTCGAGGCCCGAGGCGATCGGCGTGACCAGTTCCGCAAAGGCGCCGCGCAGCGCGGCATAGGCCGGCGGGTTGAAGACCGACAGCAACAGCAGCGCCGCGCCGACCAGCGCGCCGCCGGCGGCGATCACATAGCTGATGAAGAGGCCGTACTGCGCCCGTCGCGAAAATCCGGGGCGCCGAACATTTGGCGGCGCCATGCCCGAGGTCCCCCTCAGACCGCGAGCAGGACGCCGCGGAAGATCGGGTCCTCGAGCGCGCGGCCGGTGCCGAGCGCGACGCAGGTCAGCGGATCCTCCGCGACGGTGACGGGCAGGCCGGTCTCGTCGCGCAGCACTTCGTCGATCCCCTCGAGCAGCGCGCCGCCGCCGGTGAGGACGATGCCCTGGTCGACGATGTCCGCCGCCAATTCGGGCGCGGTATTCTCAAGCGCGATGCGCACGCCCTCGACGATCGTGCCGACCGGTTCGGACAGCGCCTCGGCGATCTGGCCCTGGTTGATCTGGATTTCCTTGGGCACGCCGTTGACGAGATCGCGGCCCTTGATGTGGATCGTGCGGCCGATGCCGTCGGCCGGCGGCTTGGCGACGCCGACCTCCTGCTTGATGCGCTCGGCGGTGGCTTCGCCGATCAGCAGGTTGTGGTTGCGGCGGACGTAGGAGACGATGGCTTCGTCCATCTTGTCGCCGCCGACGCGCACGCTGGTGGAATAGGCGAGGCCGCGCAGCGAGAGCACGGCGACCTCGGTGGTGCCGCCGCCGATATCGACGACCATGCTGCCGATCGGTTCGGTCACCGGCATGTCGGCGCCGATCGCGGCGGCCATCGGTTCCTCGATCAGCATGACCTGCGACGCGCCCGCGTTCGACGCGGCGTCGCGGATCGCGCGGCGTTCGACGCTGGTCGAACCGGACGGCACGCAGATCACGATCTGGGGCCAGCGCATGAACTTGCGCTGTCCGGTGACCTTGCGGATGAAATGCTTGATCATCTCTTCCGCGACGTCGATGTCGGCGATCACGCCGTCGCGCAGCGGGCGAATCGCCTCGATGCTGCCGGGGGTCTTGCCCATCATCAGCTTGGCGTCGTCACCGACCGCCTTGACCTTCTTGATGCCGTTGATCGTCTCGACCGCCACCACCGAGGGTTCGTTCAGGACGACGCCGCGGCCGCGCAGATAGACGACCGTGTTCGCGGTGCCGAGGTCGATCGCCAGATCGTGCGACATCAACTTGAAGAAGCGGAAAAAACCCATCTGATCGCACCATATTGTCGCAGCGGGCCCCCGCTGCGGGTTTCGCACTGAACTTATATCCCGACCCCGTCCCGGGCGGATCGACTCCGGCCTGAGAATATTGGCGGATACGGGTCGCGGAATGGCGCCGATTGGGCTACACCGGCGTGCATGTCAATACGACGCTTGCCGGAGCATCTTGTCAACCGGATCGCCGCCGGGGAAGTGGTGGAACGCCCCGCCAGCGCGCTCAAGGAACTGGTCGAAAACGCGATCGATTCGGGCGCGTCGCGAGTCGGCGTGCGGCTGGGCGGCGGCGGGATCGAGCTGATCGAGGTGACCGACGACGGCTGCGGCATGGACCGCGCCGAAATGGCGCTGGCGCTGGAGCGGCATGCGACGTCGAAATTGCCCGATGACGCGATCGAGGCGGTGACGACATTGGGCTTTCGCGGCGAGGCGCTGCCGTCGATCGCGAGCGTGGCGCGGCTGACGATCGAGAGCCGGGTGCGCGGGGCGGAAGGCTGGGCAAGGTCGGTGGATAATGGCGCGCTGGCGGGGGAGGGGCCGGCCGCGCTGCCGCCGGGGACGCGGGTGCGCGTCGAAGGGCTGTTCGAGAAGGTGCCGGCGCGGCGCAAGTTCCTGCGATCGACGCGGGCGGAATATGCTGCGTGCCTCGACGTGGTGAAACGGCTGGCGATGGCGCGGCCGGATATCGGCTTTTCGGTCGAGCATGACGGGCGGCGCGTGCTGAGCGTGCAGGAGGGGATGAGCCGGCCCGAGCGGGTCGCGGCGCTGACCGATCGCGAGCTGGCGGGCAACAGCGTGGGCGTGGATTTCGAGCGCGAGGGGCATGTGCTGGGCGGGGTCGCCGGGCTGCCGACCTTCAACCGCGGGGTGGCGGATCACCAATATCTGTTCGTCAACGGGCGGCCGGTGAAGGATCGGCTTTTGAACGGGGCGGTGCGCGGGGCCTATGCCGAGATGCTGGCGCGGGACCGGCATCCGGTGGTGGCGCTGTTTCTGGATGTGCCGGCGGACCAGGTCGATGTGAACGTGCATCCGGCGAAGACCGAGGTGCGCTTTCGCGATCCGCAGCTGGCGCGCGGGCTGATCGTCAGCGGGTTGCGGCGGGCGCTGGATGAGGCGGGGCACCGCAGCGTGCAGCGGGCGGATGCGGCGGTGATGGGATTATGGCGGTCCGAACCCGTCGAGCCGGCGCCCGTCGCGCAGGACAATCTGTGGGGCGAGACGGCGACGCTGACCCGGCCGAGTGCCGTGTTCGACCGCCGCGCGAGCTTCATCGCGCCGCCCCAGGCGCGGGCCGAGCCGGCGGCGGCGGCGGTGCCGGGGGTGACGAGCTTTCCGCTGGGCGTGGCGCGGGGGCAGGTGGCGAAGACCTATATCGTCGCCGAGGCCGAGGATGGGCTGGTGCTGGTCGACCAGCATGCGGCGCATGAGCGGCTGGTGCTGGAGCGGATGCGGCGCGCGATGAGCGATGGCGGGGTGGCTTCGCAGGCGTTGCTGTTGCCCGAGGTGGTCGAGCTGGACGAGCCGGCGTGCGACCGGTTGGAGGCGCGGGCGGGTGAACTGGGTGAGTTCGGGCTGGCGCTGGAGCGATTCGGGCCGCGGGCGATGCTGGTGCGGGCGACCCCCGCGATGCTGGGCGGGGGCGATGTGATCGGGCTGGTCACGGATATTGCCGATGAACTGGCGGCGTTCGATGAGGCGCTGTCGTTGAAGGAGCGGCTGGATCATGTCGCGGCGACGATGGCGTGCCATGGGTCGGTGCGCGCGGGGCGGGTGCTGTCGGTCGCGGAGATGAACGCGCTGCTGCGCGAGATGGAAGTGACGCCGCATTCGGGCCAGTGCAACCATGGGCGGCCGACCTGGGTGAAGCTGGCGCATGGCGATATCGAGAAGCTGTTCGGGCGGAAGTGACATTTTTAGCCCCTCCCGCTTGCGGGAGGGGTTGGGGAGGGTCTTCTTGCGGATAAGGCTTCGACGGAAAGAAGAAGGCCCTCACCCAACCCTCTCCCGCAAGCGGGAGAGGGCTTAGAGTCACGGCACTCCCGTCGCTGTCCGGGCGAAGGTGATGACGCACATCACCTTGTAGCGTTTGTGCGGGCCGCAGGCGGCGCCGGCGTGGGTCCATTCGGCGGCGTAGAGCGTGCGGCGGTGGCCGCGCGCGGGGACGGCGTCGTCGACGATGAGCTGGCGGACGACCTCGGCGGCGCTGGGCGGGCCGTAGGTGATGACCTCCGCGACATAATCGCCGCCGCCGCGACGGACGAGGCGCTGGCGGGCACGGGCGCCATCGGCGGACTCGTGGCCGGTGACGCCGCGCGGGCCTTGCTCCTCGACATGGTCGCGCGCGGCGCGGGCGAGGAGGGGCGCGGGCCGGACGGTGACGAGCGGGGGCTGGCGGCGCAGGACGGCGATCGCTTCGTCGACGGCCGCGACGCCCTCGGCCGTGCGCAGGCCGTTGGGGTTGCCGGGATAGCGGACGACCTTGCCGGTGAAATAGGTGCGGTAGGCGGCGAGGTTTGCCGCGTAGCCGCGTGGATCGGTGCGGGCGCGGTTGATCTCGGCAACGATGTCGCGTTCGAGCGCCGGGTTGGCCGTCGCCGTGGCGGGCGCGAAGCTCAGCAGGATCGCGATCGTCGATCGGCGGGAAAGGCGAATGTGTTTTTCGGGTGGTCGTGTCGGACTGTTCATCGGCACGTTATAACCAGATTGGTTCGTGTAGGAAAGTTGGGCTAGAAATATGTTTGTTTGCAATGGCTTGCGTGACGCGGTGCGTGGGGTTGGGTTCGGATCTGGCGCCGGGTTGGAAGGGGCGCGAATCCAACACAAGGCGACCATGTCGACACACTTCGTGTGATGGGCCACGCGAGCGCCGTTGCGATTGCGGAGGGGGATTGTCGAAAATGTCCACGCGCTCGCGCATCGAACCGGCAATTCGCGTCCGATGCAACCTTGCGGCGCGCAACGCATTGTTAGCCATGAGCAAGTGTTCGAGTGAGGACGTGATGACCAAGGTGATGCCGGTTGTGCTGGCGGCCGTTCCGCTGTTCGTGATGCTGACGGCGATGATCGCCGGCTGAGCCCCCCTTTCGCCCCAAGCGAACCGAAGGCCGTCCGGAGCGATCCGGGCGGTCTTTTGGGTTTGGGGTGGAAAGAAGATGAGAAGAAGACCCTCCCCAACCCCTCCCGCAGGCGGGAGGGGCTAAGATCGTCACCCCGGCCTCGTGCCGGGGTCCACCGTGCGGCTGGCGTTGTCGTTCAGGTTCGAAGGCATTGCGTGCGACCCGGTGGGCCCCAGCACAAGTCCGGGGTGACGAGTTGGGCTTGTGGGGCCGCGGGCGGCATGAAAAAGGCCGCCTCGGTTGCCCGGGGCGGCCTGTTTCGCGTTGCGGAACGGCGCGGGGATCAGCCCTCGGCCTGTTCCTGCGCCGGGGCCTCTTCGCGTGCCTCGGCGGTCGCGCCGGGTTCGGCGTTGGGGTCGTAGGCCTCGATGAAGCCCGCTTCGTCCTTTTCGAACATCGCGGCCATCACGTCGACGCCCTGCGACTGCATCTCGGCCTCTTCGGGCGAGCGCGCGACGTTGACCTTGACGGTCACCGCGACCTCGGCGTGGAGCGCGACCTTGACCTCGTACAGGCCGATCGACTTGATCGGCTTGTCCAGCACAACCTGGGCCTTCGACACCTTGTGGTTGTCGGCGTTCAGCGCCTCGACGATGTCGCGCACCGCGACCGAGCCGTAGAGCTGGCCGGTGTTCGACGCCTGGCGGATCAGGGTGACCGAAATGCCCTCGAGGCCCTTCGATTCCTTTTCGGCTTCCGAACGCTTCGCGGCGTTGTCGGCGACGATACGCTCACGGTTCGCCTCGAACACCTTGCGGTTGGCGTCGTTGGCGCGCAGCGCCTTCTTGTTCGGGAGAAGGAAATTGCGGGCGAACCCGTCCTTCACCTTCACCACGTCGCCGATGTGGCCGAGCTTCTCGACGCGCTCAAGCAGGATGACTTCCATGGCTCGCGCTCCTTACTTCACGATGAAGGGCAGCAGGCCCAGATGACGGGCGCGCTTGATGGCGATGGCCAGCTCGCGCTGCTTCTTGGCGCTCACCGAGGTGATGCGCGACGGGACGATCTTGCCGCGTTCGGACACGAAGCCCTGCAGCAGACGAACGTCCTTGTAATCGATCCGGGGCGCGTCCTTCGCGGAGAAGGGGCAGCTCTTGCGGCGGCGGAAAAAGGGTCGTGCCATGATCTTTCTCCTTACTCGCCCTGCGCGCCGAAGCCGGTGTTGCCGCCGTCTTCACGATCGCGGCGGCCGCGGCCGCGCTCACGCTCGGCACCCTTGCGCATCATCACGGTCGGGCCCTGCTCATGGCTGTCCACGCGGACGGTCATGTAGCGGATCACGTCTTCGTTGATCTGCGTCTGGCGTTCCAGCTCGGCGACGACGCCGGCGGGGGCATCGATCTCGAGCATCACGTAATGCGCCTTGCGGTTCTTCGCGATCTTGTAGGCGAGGCTGCGAAGACCCCAGGTCTCGGTCTTGACGACCTTGCCCTTATTGTCCTCGACGATCTTGGTGGCGGTTTCCGCCAGCGCGTCCACTTGCGCCTGTGCCAGATCCTGGCGCGCAAGGAACACATGCTCGTACAGAGCCATGCGTCTCTTCTCACTGTTGGCCGATCGCTGACGCCGCTACCATAGCGGACGCCCCTCCGGCTGTCGTTCCAAATGCGAAAAGCGGCGAGCCGAGGCTGCCGCTCAACGGTGGGGCCATTACGCGGGGCGGCAGGGAAAGGCAATAGCGGTGCGGCTCGACAGAACGTCCGCCTTGCAATATGCAAAAGTAGGATCAAATCAGCGAGCTGTTGCCATGGCCAAATTCGAACGCATTACCGTGACGGTCCCGGCGGACATGGCCGCCGTGCTGCGCGACAGTGTCGATGACGGCGAATATGCCACGACCAGCGAGATCGTCCGCGAGGCGCTGCGCGAATGGACGCGGCAGCGCGAGCGCGAGCAGGGCGAGCGCGATCTGTTGAAGCGGCTGGTCGAGGAAGGGGACGCGAGCGGGCCGGGGATTCCGGCGGGCGAGGTGTTCGCCGAGTTGCGGCAGTTGCTGGCGGAACGCCGCGCGCGCGAATGAAGCCGGTCGTCTTCGCGCCGGCCGCGCGCGCCGATCTGCTGGCGATCGGGCTCTATATCGCCGAGGACAATCCGGTACGGGCCGAAAGTTTCGTTGCCGAGCTGGAGGCGTTGGCGGCGCGGATCGGAGAACGGCCGGCGAGCTTTCCGGAAAAGCGCGAGATCAGCGCCGGTCTGCGCGGCGCGACGCATGGGCGCTATCTGATCCTGTTTCGCGATCTGCCGGAAGCGGTGCGGATCGTCCGCATCGTTCACGGTGCGCGCGATCTTTCTTCGCTGGGCATGGGCTGACGGAAAAGCGGCGGCGCATCGCTGCGCCGCCGCTCCGGAGGAAGGCTTAGCGGATCATGTTGGCGAGCACCGCGGCGACGATGCCGCTGGTGATGCCGACCAGCACCGCGTCGTTGCCCGACTGGACGTAGCGGTAGCCGCGTGGCGGGGCCTTGAGCCCGCGATACTGGCGATAGTCGATCTGCCGGTAGTTGCGGGCGTAGCGGTTGTCGAACCGTTCGCCGCGCTTCCAGTTGCGATACTGGTAGCGGGCCGGAGCCTGCTTGACCGTCTTCCGCTTCACGACGACCTTGCCGTTCGGCTTGTGCTTGACGACCGTGGTGACGTGGCGCTGTGGCGCGGCGGCGGCTGGGGCCGCGGCGAGGATCGGGCTGGCGACCAGCGAGGTGGCGAGCGCGGCGATAATGAACTTCTTCATTTCCTGTACTCCTCTGTGAAGCCCCGGTTTGGGTGACAAATGCAATTTGGGCGCAGGGTGTCGCGCAACTATCGCGGGCAAGCGGCAAAATGGTCGCTGAGTGTCGCAAGCCGTTCAGCTTCGTTCATCTTGCGGGATCGGATCGACGGGCATAGGGCAGCCGCCTGATTTCAAAGGAGCCCAATCATGCGTGCCTTCATCTTTCCCGGGCAGGGGAGCCAGTCGGTCGGCATGGGGCTGGCTTTGTCGCAGGCCAGTGCCGCCGCGCGCGAGGTGTTCCAGGAAGTCGACGAGGCGCTGGGCCAGAAGCTGTTCAAGCTGATGACGCAGGGGCCGGAAGGCGACCTGCTGCTGACCGAGAACGCGCAGCCGGCGATCATGGCGCATGCCGTCGCGGTGCTGCGCGTGCTGGAGAAGGAAGGCGGGGTGCGGCTGGCGGACAAGGCCGATTTCGTCGCGGGGCATTCGTTGGGCGAATATACGGCGCTGTGCGCGGCGGGGGCGCTGGACCTGGGCGTGACGGCGCGGCTGCTGAAGCTGCGCGGGCGGGCGATGCAGGCGGCGGTGCCGGTGGGCGAGGGCGCGATGGCGGCGTTGCTGGGCGCGGACCTGGCCAAGGCGCAGGCCATCGCCGATGCGGCGGCGCAGGGCGAGGTGTGCTCGGTGGCGAACGACAATGATCCTTCGCAGGTGGTTATTTCGGGCGCGAAGGGGGCGATCGATCGCGCGGTGGGGCTGGCCAAGGAGCATGGCGCGAAGCGCGCGGTGTTGCTGCCGGTTTCGGCGCCGTTCCATTGCCCGCTGATGCAGCCGGCGGCCGATGCGATGGCGGCGGCGCTGGCGGAGGTGGCGCTGCGTGCGCCGCTGGTGCCGGTCTATGCCAATGTGACGGCGGCGGCGGTGAGCGATCCCGACACGATCCGCACGCTGCTGGTCGAGCAGGTGACCGGGATGGTGCGCTGGCGCGAGTCGGTGGCGGCGATGTTCGACGCTGGCGTGGGCGAGTTCGTCGAGCTGGGGGGCAAGGTGCTGGGGGCGATGGTCAAGCGCATCGCGCCGGACGCGGGGGTGACGAGCGTGGTGACGATGGAGGATATCGAGGCGCTGGAGAAGGTGCTTTGATGGAGTAGAAGAGTTGGTTCACGCGAAGGCGCGGAGGCGCGAAGATGTCTGATCTGGAGGCGATCGCGTCCGACGTCATCGACGTTGCGCTGAAGTTGCACCGTGAGCTAGGCCCAGGATTGTTAGAGAGCGTTTACGAGGCGCTGCTGGCAGGTCGATTGACGCAAATGGGGTATGTCGCGCTTCGGCAGCAGCCGGTCGATATCGAATTCGATGGCTTGCGGTTCGAGAATGCGTTTCGGATCGATCTGATGATTAATGGGTGTCTTCTGATCGAGATCAAATCAATAGAGCGCCTGACCGGCGCTCACTCGAAACAATTGCTGACCTATCTTCGGCTGACCAAGCAGCCCCTTGGGCTGCTTATCAATTTCGGTGGCGAGACGCTCAAGGAAGGGCTGAAGCGTGTCGTCAACGACTATCAGCCCTTTGCGCCTTCGCGCCTTCGCGTGAACCAAAATCAAGGAATCAGATGATGTTCGACCTTACTGGCATGACCGCGTTGGTGACTGGGGCTTCGGGGGGGATCGGGTCGGCGATCGCCCGGGCGCTGGCGGGGCAGGGGGCTCGGCTGGCGGTTTCGGGGTCGAATGCCGCGAAGCTGGAGGCGTTTCGGGGGGAGCTGGGCGGAGATCATGTCGCCTTGGCTTGCGATCTGGGCGATGGGGCGGCGGTGGATGCGCTGGTGCCGGCGGCGGTCGAGGCGCTGGGGAAGATCGATATCCTGGTCAACAATGCCGGGGTGACGCGCGACAACCTTGCCATGCGGATGAAGGACGAGGAGTGGGACCAGGTGATCCGGGTGAACCTGGAAGCCGCGTTCCGGCTGATGCGCGCCGCCGCCAAGCCGATGATGAAGGCGCGGTTCGGGCGGATCGTCTCGATCACTTCCGTCGTCGGCGCGACCGGCAATCCGGGGCAGGCCAATTATGCCGCTTCGAAGGCGGGGCTGGTCGGCATGTCCAAGGCGCTGGCGCAGGAGCTGGCGAGCCGCGGGATCACGGTGAATTGCGTGGCGCCGGGCTTTATCCGATCGGCGATGACCGACGTCCTGCCCGAGGCGCAGAAGGCCGCGCTGCTCGGGCGGATCCCGGCGGGCGACCTGGGCGACGGCGCGGACATCGGCGCGGCGGTGGTGTATCTGGCGTCGAAGGAGGCGGGCTATGTCACCGGGCAGACGCTGCACGTCAACGGCGGCATGGCGATGATTTGAGCCATCCTCCGCGTGGCGCGGGGAGGGGGACCGGAACGTAAAGGGGCGTGGTGGAAGGGTGCCGCAGGCGCCGCGCTGCGTGGCGGGCCCCCTCCACCATGCTGCGCATGGTCCCCCTCCCCGTGCCGGGGAGGATCGTGATTGCGCCCTCTTGCGCGGGGCCAAGTGGCGTTCTACGTGCGTTCGGGAAACACCAATCCAACGACCCATTTTAGAAGGAACAGGGTATGAGCGAGACTGCCGATCGGGTGAAGAAGATCGTCGTCGAGCACCTTGGCGTCGAGGCCGAGAAGGTGACCGAGGATGCCAGCTTCATCGACGACCTGGGCGCGGACAGCCTCGACATCGTCGAGCTGGTGATGGCGTTCGAGGAAGAGTTCGGGGTCGAGATCCCCGACGACGCCGCCGAGAAGATCACGACCGTCAAGGACGCGATCACCTATATCGACGAGAATCAGGGCTAATCGGGCTTTCCCGATGGCCGCCCGCACGGGCCGGATTTGACGAACGGCTTCCCGTCCCGGAAAGGGGCGGGGAGCCGTTTCGTATTCGAAGCTAGTTTTGCTGGAGAGTTGAGTATGCGCCGCGTCGTCGTGACTGGCCTGGGCCTGGTGACCCCGCTGGGTGCCGATGTCGAAACCGCGTGGAGGAACATCATCGCGTCGAAATCGGGCGCGGGCACGATCACGCGGTTCGACGCGACCGATTTCCACACCAACTATGCGTGCGAGGTGAAGCCGGCGGATCACGAATATGGCTTCGATCCGGGCAAGCGCGTCGATCACAAGATCCAGCGCCAGGTCGATCCGTTCATCGTCTATGGCATCGATGCCGCGGGGCAGGCGATCGAGGATGCGGGCCTCACCGACATGAGCGAGGCGCAGCGGCTGCGCGCGGGCTGTTCGATCGGATCGGGCATCGGCGGGCTGCCGGGGATCGAGAGCGAATCGCTGGTGCTGGCCGAGAAGGGGCCCAAGCGCGTCTCGCCGCATTTCGTGCACGGGCGGCTGATCAACCTGATCTCGGGCCAGGTTTCCATCAAATACGGGCTGATGGGGCCGAACCACGCGGTGGTGACGGCGTGTTCGACCGGGGCGCATTCGATCGGCGACGCGGCGCGGATGATCGCGATGGACGATGCCGATATCATGCTGGCGGGCGGGGCCGAGGCGACGATCTGTCCGATCGGCATCGCCGGTTTCGGCCAGGCGCGCGCGCTGTCGACCGAGTTTCGCGACGCGCCGTGGCGGGCGAGCCGGCCGTGGGACCAGGGCCGCGACGGATTCGTCATGGGCGAGGGCGCGGGGATCGTGGTGCTCGAGGAATATGAGCACGCCAAGGCGCGTGGGGCGAAGATCTATGCCGAGGTGGTCGGCTATGGCCTGTCGGGCGATGCCTATCATGTGACGGCGCCGCATCCCGAAGGGTCGGGCGCGTTCCGGTCGATGCAGATGGCGATGAAGAAATCGGGGCTGGCGCTCGCTGACATCGATTACATCAACGCGCATGGCACCTCGACCCCGCTGGGCGACGAGCTGGAGCTGGGCGCGGTGCGCAAGCTGTTCGGCGATGCGATCGGCGGGCTGTCGATGAGCTCGACCAAATCGGCGATCGGCCATCTGCTGGGCGGCGCGGGGGCGGTGGAGAGCATCTTCTGCATCCTGGCGCTGCGCGACCAGATCGCGCCGCCGACACTGAACCTGGACGATCCGAGCGAGAATTGCGCGGGGGTGGACCTGGTGCCGCACAAGGCCAGGGAACGGACGATCAAGGCGGTGCTGAACAATTCGTTCGGGTTCGGCGGGACCAATGCGTCGCTGGTGATGAAGGCGGTCGACTGACGTCATCCGGTTCCCCCTTCCGCTTGTGGGAGCGGTTGGGGACGGGCATGTCGTTGGCGGAGTGGGGAGGACAGGCCCTCCCCCAGCCCCTCCCGCAAGCGGGAGGGGAGCAGAAGCGGAGACGAAGCGGTGGTGCGTAAACTCGGCTGCTTCGGTCTGATCGCCGCGCTTGTGCTGGTCGGCGCGGCGTTCTGGGCGGCGAACCAATGGGGCGGGCCGGGGCCGGCCAAGGCGAATGTGACGGTCGAGGTGCCGGCCGGGGCGACGATGACGGCGGCGGCGCAGGCGATGGAGAAGGCGGGCGCGATCCGCAGCGCCACGACCTTTCTGTGGATGGCGCGCATCTTCGGCGACGATATGGCGATCCAGGCGGGCGAGTATCGCGTGCCGGCGCGGATCAGCCAGTCCGACATCCTCAAGATGCTGCAGGGCGGGAAGACGCTGCAACGTTTCGTGATGGTCCCCGAGGGGATGCCGTCGGTGATGGTGCACGAGCGGCTGATGGCCGCGCCGCAGCTGGGCGGGGCGGTGGCGGTGCCGGCGGAGGGATCGGTGCTGCCCGACAGCTATGCCTATAATCGCGGCGACACGCGGCAGGCGGTGCTCGACCGGATGCAGGCGGCGATGACGAAATACCTTGCCGACGCCTGGGCGAAGCGCAAGCCGGGGATCGCGGTGAACACGCCGGAGGAAGCCATCATCCTGGCCTCGATCGTCGAGAAGGAGACCGGCAAGCCCGAGGAGCGGCGGATGGTGGCGGGGGTCTATTCCAATCGCCTCAAGCGCGGCATGCCGCTGCAGGCCGATCCGACGGTGATCTATCCGGTGACCCGGGGCAAGCGGCTGGGGCGGCGCATCCTGCGTTCCGAATTGCAGGACAGGAACGGGTACAACACCTATGCCAGCGCCGGACTGCCGGTGGGGCCGATCGCCAATCCGGGGCGGGCGAGCATCGACGCGGTGCTGGACCCGGCGGACACCAACGCGCTGTATTTCGTGGCGGACGGCAGCGGCGGGCATGTGTTCGCCGACACGCTGGAACAGCACAACGCCAATGTGCAGAAATGGTATGCGCTGCGAAGGGCGCGGGGGGAGATGTGAGCGGGCGGCTTAGCGCGTCAGCCCCGCCGCGCCCCGCGCCAGTTGCTCGACCTGCGCCATGTCCGCGCCCTGGGGGGTGATCCAG
The DNA here is from genome assembly GCA_964413495.1 of uncultured Stakelama sp. Taxonomy (GTDB): domain Bacteria; phylum Pseudomonadota; class Alphaproteobacteria; order Sphingomonadales; family Sphingomonadaceae; genus Sphingomonas. Next base: position 16,996 of record CAYPRW010000020.1, read on the forward strand.
CTGCCGCCGACGCAGAGGACCGGATCAAGCGCGAGCCAGTCGGGCGCGGTCGTGGCGGTGATGCCGCCGGTGGGGCAGAATTGCGCTTCGTGGAAGGGGGCGGCGAGCGCCTTCAGCGCGGGGAGGCCACCGCTGGTTTCCGCCGGGAAGAATTTGAAGTGGCGCAGGCCAAGGTCGTAGCCGCGCATGATGTCGCCCGCGGTGGCGACGCCGGGAAGGAAGGGCACGCCGCTTTCCACGATCACGCTGCCGAGGCGTTCGGTGAGGCCGGGGGAGACGATGAACTGCGCGCCGGCGTCCATCACCTGCGCGAACTGATCGGTGTTCACCACGGTGCCGGCGCCGACGATGGCGCCCTCCACCGCGCGCATCTCGCGGATCGCGTCGAGCGCGCACGCGGTGCGCAGCGTGACTTCGAGCACCTTGAGCCCGCCTTTGACCAGCGCCTGGGCGAGCGGGCGGGCGGTGGCGGCGTCGTCGATCACCAGCACGGGGATGACCGCGCCGGTGCGCATGATCGTTGCGATGTTCATGGGCGATGCTCCTGCGCGAAGGCCGCCGCGGCGCCGTAGAGGCCCGGTTGGGGGTGCGTGATCAGCTTGACGGGGATCGACGACATCAGCGGCTGGAAGCGGCCCTTGGCGACGAAACGCTGGGCGAAGCCGGAGGCGGCGAGGCGGTCCTTGAGTCGGTAGCCGAGGCCGCCGGCGATGACGACGCCGCTGGGGCCGTGGGCGAGCGCGAGGTCACCGGCGACCGCGCCCAATGCGAGGCAGAAGCGGTCGAGCGCGGCGGCGGCGAGCGGGTCGCTGCCGTCCAGGGCGCGCGTCCAGATCGCCTTGTCGTCGAGCCGGGGGGCGGGGGTGCCCGCGATCGCGGCGAGCGTTTCGTGGATCGCGACGATGCCGGGGCCGGCGACGATGCGTTCCGCCGAGACGCGGCCGTGGCGCGCGCGCAGATGGGCGACGATGCGGTCTTCGACCTCGTCGAGCGGGGCGAAGCCGATATGGCCGCCCTCGGTCGGGATGACGTGATAGGCGCCGGTGCCGGTGCGGAAAAGTTGCGCGACGCCGAGGCCGGTGCCGGGGCCGCAGATGGTGATCGCGCCCGTTGCCGGCAGCGTTGTCGGCGGGCCGCAGAGATGGACGAAATCGGCGTCGGGAAGCTGGGCGACGGCATGGCCGATCGCGGCGAAATCGTTGACGAGGGTGAAGGCGTCGATGTCGAGCTGGGCTTTCAGCTCCGGCGGGCGGAGGGCCCAGGGATTGTTGGTGAGCTGGATCGCTTCGTCATTGATCGACGCGGCGACGGCGATGGCGGCGGCGCGCGGGCGCGGTCGGCCGAGCGTTCGGGCGAAGGCCCGCCAGGCGAGCGGGAGGCTGGCGTGATCGGCGGTGTTGAGCGTGACCGGTTCTTCGAGCGCGACGACGCGGCCGTCGGCGATCCGCGCGATGGCGAAGCGGGCATGGGTGCCGCCGATGTCGATCGCGACGAGGTCCACTATCTACTCCGTCCGTCATTCCCGCGGAGGCGGGAACCCATTGCCGCTGAGTGTGTGGTTCTGTCGCGACGTCGGCGCGAATGGATCCCCGCCTTCGCGGGGATGACGGGGGTGGGGGGCGAACCGGTCACAATCCCGCCGCGGCGAGCATCGCCGAGCCGCCGGCTTCCGCCTCGCTCGCGGTGGCGCGCATCAGCGCGAACAGCTCGCGGCCGGTGCCGGCTTCGGGCGGTGGTGGGGCGGCGTGTTCGCGCGCGGCCCATTCGGTGGGGTCGACCAGCGCGGTCAGGATGCCCTGGTCGGCGCACAGGCGGACCACGTCGCCGTCGCGCAGCTTGCCGATCGGGCCGCCGCCCAGCGCCTCGGGCGAGAGGTGGATCGCGGCCGGGACCTTGCCCGACGCGCCCGACATGCGGCCGTCGGTGACGAGCGCGACGCGGTGGCCCTTGTTCTGGAGGACGCCCAAGGGCGGGGTGAGCTTGTGCAGTTCGGGCATGCCGTTGGCGCGCGGGCCCTGGAAGCGGACGACCACCACCACGTCGCGATCGAGCTCGCCGGCCTTGAACGCCTCCTGCACCTGGTGCTGGTCGGAAAAGACGCGGCAGGGGGCCTCGATCGTCCAGCGATCGCGATCGACGGCGCTGACCTTGATGCAGGCGCGGCCGAGATTGCCGGAGAGGATGCGGAAGCCGCCTTCGGGCGAGAAGGGCGCGTCGATCGTGCGCAGGATGGTGTCGTCGCCGCTGGTTTCGGGATGATCGTGCCAGACGAGTTGGTCGTCCGCGATCGCGGGCCTACGGGTATAGTCGGCGAGGCTGTCGCCGGCGACGGTGGCGGTGTCGGCGTGGAGGATGCCGCCGCGGATCAGCTCGCGGATCACGAAGGTGGGGCCGCCGGCATCCTCGAACCCGTTCACATCGGCCGAGCCGTTGGGATAGACGCGCGCGAGCAGGGGCACGGCGCGCGAGAGGCGGTCGAAATCCTCCCAGTCGATCAGGATGCCGGCGCAGCGGGCGATGGCGGGGAGGTGGATCAGGTGGTTGGTCGAGCCGCCGGTGGCGAGCAGAACGGCGGCCGCGTTGACGATCGCGCGTTCATCCACGATCTCACCGATCGGGCGGTAGTCGTTGCTATTCCAGCCGATTTCGGGGAGGCGCTGAACCGCCGCGCGGGTCAGTTCCTGGCGCAGCTTCGTGCCCGGCGTGGCGAAGGCGGCGCCGGGCAGGTGCAGGCCCATCGCCTCGACCATCATCTGGTTCGAATTCGCCGTGCCGTAGAAGGTGCAGGTGCCCTTGCCGTGATAGGCGGCGATCTCGCTGTCGAGCAGTTCCTCGCGGCTGGCCTTGCCCTCGGCATAGAGTTCGCGGACGCGGGCCTTTTCCCTGTTGGCGATGCCGCTGCGCATCGGGCCGCCGGGGATGAGGACCATCGGCAGGTGGCCGAAGCGCAGCGCGCCCATCAGCAGGCCGGGCACGATCTTGTCGCAGATGCCGAGCAGCGCCGCGCCCTCGAAGACATTGTGGCTGAGCGCGATGGCGGTCGACATGGCGATGGTGTCGCGGCTGAACAGCGACAGCTCCATGCCGGCATAGCCCTGCGTCACGCCGTCGCACATCGCGGGCACGCCGCCGGCGACCTGGGCGGTGGCGCCGGCTTCGAGCGCCCAGACCTTCATCTGCTCCGGGTAGCGGTAATAGGGCGCGTGGGCGGAGAGCATGTCGTTATAGGCGGTGACGATGGCGATATTCATCGCGCGCCCGTCCTTCATCCGCTCGCGCTGCTCGTCGGTGCCGGCGAAGGCGTGGGCGAGGTTGGCGCAGCCGAGGCTGGGGCGGCCGATGCCGTTCTCACGCTGTTGCGTCATCAGCGCGAGATAGGCGGCGCGACGTTCGCGCGACCGGGTGATGATGCGGTCGGTGACGGCGGCGATTTCGGGATGAAGCGCCATGTTACAATACCTTATTCGACCCAGTGGATATCGACTGGCAACTCGGTTTCGGCCAGCACGCGGCCGATCGGATAGGGTGACGACGGGCCTTGTCCGGCCGCCTTTTCGAGCAGCTTGCGCTTTGCCGCGCCGGTGATCGCGATCATCAGCGACTTGGCGTTGGCGATCGCGGCGGCGGAGAGGGTGACGCGCGCGACCGGGGCTTCGCTGGGCAGCGGATCGGGCATCACGCCCAGGGCGCGGCGTTCCCTGGGGCCGGACAGCGCCTCGTCATAATCGGGGCCGGGGAAGATCGAGGCGGTGTGGCCGTCGGCGCCCATGCCGAGCAGGACCAGGTCGAGCGGCCAGTGCAGATCCTGCAGCCGCGCGTCGGCGGCGCGGCCGGCGGCCTTGTAATCCTGCGCCTTGTCGCTGATCAGCGGGATCACGCGCGCGCCCTTGGGCAGGAAGGTCTTGCCGAGCAGCGTGACGTTGGACAGCGGGTCGCCGAGCGGCACGAGCCGGTCGTCGGTCGGCACGATCGTCACGCGCTTCCAGTCGAGCTTCGCGGCGGCGAGCTTGTCGTAGATCGGCGCGGGGGTCGTGCCGCCGGGCAGCGCGATCACCGCCGCGCCGCGCGCGTCGATCGCGCTTTCGATGATGAAGCCGATATCGCCGGCGAGCGCCTCGGCCCATTCCTCGGCGTCCTCATAGTCCCACCATTCGATCTCTTCGGCCATGTCTTCAGTCTCCAGTGGGATAAGATCCTCCCCGGCACGGGGAGGGGGACCGCCAGCGAAGCTGGTGGTGGAGGGGGCTGGCCACGCAGCACGACGCTCGTGGAAGCCCCCCTCCGTCATCGCTACGCGATGCCACCTCCCCGTACCGGGGAGGAATTATCAAGGCGCCTACTCGTTCCACGTCACGCCGTCGCGTTCGGTGAGGGCGATGGCGGCGGTTGGGCCCCAGGTGCCGGCGGCATAGGGTTTCGGCTTGACGTCGGCGGCGTCCCAGCCGGCGCGGATCGAATCGATCCAGTCCCATTGCGCCTCCACCTCGTCGCGGCGGACGAACAGCGTGGGGTCGCCTTCCAACAGGTCGAGCAGCAGGCGTTCATAGGCGATGCGGCGGCGGGTGCCGGCGAACTCATGCTCGAGGCTGAGGTTGAGCGGCACTTCGCGCAGGCGCACGCCCTCGCGGTCGAGGCCGGGTTCCTTGGCCATCACCAGCAGGCGGACATATTCCTCGGGCTGGATGCGGATGATGAGCGTGTTGGATTGCAGCACGCCGCCGCGTGTGGCGAAGATCGAGTGCGGCACGGGCTTGAACTGGACGACGATCTCGCTGCGCCGCTCGGTCATGCGCTTGCCGGTGCGCAGGTAAAAGGGCACGCCCTGCCAGCGCCAATTATCGACATGCGCCTTGACCGCGACGAAGGTTTCGGTGCGGGAGGGCCTTTCCAGCTCCTCGGCATAGCCCTGGACGATCTTTCCGTTCGAGGCGCCGCCGGTATACTGGCCGGTGACGGTGAGGTTCGCGGCGTCCTGCCCGGCGATGCGGCGGAGCGAGCGGAGGACTTTGACCTTTTCGTCGCGGATCGCGGTGCCGTCGAAGCGGGCGGGGGGCTCCATCGCGATCAGGGCGAGGAGCTGGAGGATGTGGTTCTGGACCATGTCGCGCAGCGCGCCGACATCGTCATAATAGCCGGCGCGCCCTTCGAGGCCGACCGTCTCGCTGACGGTGATCTCGACATGGTCGATGCCGGTCGCGTTCCATACCGGTTCGAACAGCGCGTTGCCGAAGCGCAGCGCGAGGATGTTCTGGACGGTTTCCTTGCCGAGATAGTGATCGATGCGGAAGGTGCGATCCTCGGGGAAGACGGCGGCGACGGCGTCGTTGATCTCGCGGCTGGAGGCGAGATCGAAGCCGAGCGGCTTTTCGAGGCCGATGCGGACGTTGCCGCCGGCGAGGCCGGCCGCGGCGAGGCCCTGGATGGTCGGTTCGAACAGGCTGGGGGCGGTGGAGAGGAAGATGGCAAGGCCGTTCGAGATATCGCCGAGCTTGGCCGCGAGATCGCCGAAGCCATCGGTCTTCGAGGCGTCGAGCGGCTGATATTGCAGGCGGTCGAGGAAGCTGGCGAGGTGTGCTTCGTCCTTGCGGTCTTCGGGCAAATGCGTCGCCAGCGCCTTGGCGGCGAAATCGCGATATTCGGCGTCCGACAGCGTTGACCGCGCGGTGCCGGTGATCGTCAGCCCTTCGTGCAGCAGGCCGTCGGCGTGGAGGCCGTAGAGCGAGGGCAGCAGCATGCGCTGCGCCAGATCGCCGGTGGCGCCGAACAGCAGCAGCTTGCCGAAGGGGTCGCGCATTTGTCCTCCAAGGTTGACTGCGCGGTCCCTAGCAGTCCCGTTCCCGCTCGTCATCCCGGCGGAAGCCGGGATCTCGTGCGGCAAGCGCGACGGCAAAGGCCGCCTGAGGTCCCGGCTTTCGCCGGGATGACGGATTTAGGCCGAGGCGCGGTCGCGGCACGACATGACGGTTGGGGTCAAAGCACCAGCCCCGCCACCTGATCGAGCTCGGCCATGATGTTGAGGTTCTGCACCGCCGCGCCGCCGGCGCCCTTGCCGAGATTGTCGAGCGTCGCGATCAGGCGGACCTGGCCGCGATCGGCGTTGCCGAACACGCGCAGATGCATGCGGTCGGTGCCCGCGACATCCTCGACCGTGACCAGCGCGACGTCCTCGCCGGGCAGGACGTGGACCACCGGCGAATCGCGATAGGCATCGGCCAGCGCGGCCTCGATCGCCTGGACCGAAGGCTTGCGCGGGAGGGCGTGGAGCGCCAGCGGCACTTCGATCAACATGCCGCGATAGGCGCGTGCCACAGCGGGCTGGAAGATCGGGGGATGCTCGATCCGGGCGTGTTTCTGCATCTCGGGCAGATGCTTGTGTTCGAGGGTGAGGCCATAGGCGCGGAAGGCGGTGTCGGTGCCGCCGCCCTGGCTGCCGCTCTCGAACTCGGCGATCATCGACTTGCCGCCGCCCGAATAGCCCGACGCGCCGCCGGCCGAGAGCGGCCAGTCGGGCGGGATCAGGCCGGCGCGGACCAGCGGGCGGACGAGCGCGAGAAAGCCGGTGGGCCAGCAGCCGGGGTTGCTGACCAGCCGCGCTTCGTGGATCGCGGTGGCCTGGGCCGGTTCCAGTTCGGCGAAGCCATAGGTCCAGCCGTCCGCGACGCGATGTGCCGAGGATGCGTCGATGACGCGGGTGCGTTCGTTCGCGATCAGCTCGACCGCCTCACGCGCCGCGTCGTCGGGCAGGCAGAGGATGACGAAATCGGCGGCGTTGAGCGCCTGGGCGCGTTTGGCGGCGTCCTTGCGGTCGACGTCGGCGAGCGTGATCAGATCGATCTCGTCGCGGCCGGCGAGCCGGTCGGCGATCTCGAGCCCGGTGGTGCCGGCGGCGCCGTCGATGAAGACATTGACGCTCATGCCGCGACCCGCAGCTGATCGGCGGCGACATAGCCGACCAGGTCGAGCGCGGGGGCGCGGCCCCAGGCACTGCCGGCGGACAGTTCGAGCACCTCGAAGGACGCGCCTGTATCTAGCTGGGCAAGCGCGGCGGCGTCGGGTTCGCGGCTCTCACGCAATTCAGCGGGCCCGGTGACGATATAGGTCACCGGCGCGGCATAATGCGGCGCGAACACGCGGTCGGCGAGGCGGACATCGGCAAGGTCGCGACGGGCGGCGTCGGTGCGCGGATCGATCCGCACCGATCGCCCGGTCAGCGCGAATCGGCTACGCGGTGCGCCGGACGGGCTGGTGGGCGGCGGTGTCGCCGGTGACGAATTGTCCGAATTCTGCAAGAAACTCCGCCCCTTCCGGTGTGCGCGCGACGAAGATGTTCCGCTTGTCGGTGTCGTCGCGCTGGCGGCGCAGATAGCTTAGGCTGCCCAACCTGTTCAAGGCGCGCGTCACGACCGGTTTCGAGACATTCAGCGCCTTGGCCAACCCGCGCACCGTGTGGGGGCCGGAGTCGAGATAGACCAGCAGCATCAGCGCCATCTGGCGGTTGGTGAGATCCGGCTCGCCCGACCGGACATAGTCGATCAGCGTCGACTTCCAATTGTACAGCGAATGGTCGCTCATCGCGTTCATCGCAGGGCACTCGCGTTTTGGTTACATTCCCGCAAGGAGCGGGGCTTTCAGTGGCATTAACGCCCCGATAGGCAACGGGTTTCGCGGGGAGGGCGAAATGTTGCGCGGGAGTGACGATCGACGGGGCGGATGGCTGCATTGCCGGGATTTGGTTCACGCGAAGGCGCGAAGGCGCGAAGATTAAGTAGGAAGTTTGGTTCGCGCAGAGGCGCAGAGGCGCAGAGAGGTGGCGCTTGGCGCGAAGCGCCCTCGAATTTGCAACGGCGCCGCTAGCTGCACCGTTTGGGAGATGAGAGCCGCTGACGCGGCGGAAATCCCTCTCTGCGCCTCTGCGCCTCTGCGCGAACAATTCTTCTTCGCGCCTTTGCGCCTTCGCGTGAACCATACTTCTTCCAAAGCCAGCCGGCGTCACGCATCGAAGGTTGATCGGGCAGGCGCGCTCCACTATGTCGCCGCTTTCCGCGAAAGACCGATATGCTGTTCACCTTCCTCCTCGTCGTCCATGCCATCATCGCCGCGCTGCTGGTGACGGTGATCCTGATGCAGAAGTCGGAGGGCGGCGGGCTGACCAGCGGGGGGAGCCCGTCGGGGCTGATGTCGGCGCGGGGTGCGGCGAATTTCCTGACGCGCGCGACGGCGATCCTGGCCGGGCTGTTCGTGGCGATGAGCATCGCGCTGGCGGTGTTGGCGGCGACGCGCGGCGGGAACGAGATCGATACCAGCCGTGCGGCCACCGCCCCGGCGCAAAGCGCGCCCGCGACCGGCGCGGTCCCGGCGGCGGCGCCGACCGCGCTGCCCGCGGCCCCGGCCGACAACAGCGCGGTTCCGCTCGCCAAGTAAGCGTCACGCCGGGGTCGCCGGCCGCATCCGAGCGGCTTGTGGCACGAGACCCCGGCCTGCGCCGGGGTGACGGTTTTTCACAATATTTTTGCTGCTTTCAGAGTCGGGCGCTTGCCCCCGCTCTCGCTTAGCGGCTAGGCGAATACTCCCATGACGCGGTATATCTTCATCACCGGCGGCGTGGTCTCCTCGCTTGGAAAAGGTTTGATGGCGGCGAGCCTGGCGGCGCTGTTGCAGGCGCGCGGCTACAAGGTCCGCATCCGGAAATTCGACCCCTATCTCAACGTCGATCCGGGCACGATGAGCCCGTATCAGCATGGCGAGGTATACGTCACCGACGATGGGGCGGAGACCGACCTGGACCTGGGCCATTATGAGCGGTTTACCGGGGTCGCCTCGCGCCAGTCGGACAATGTGACGTCAGGCCGGATCTACAAGACGATCATCGAGCGCGAACGGCGCGGCGATTATCTGGGCGCGACGGTGCAGGTGATCCCGCACGTCACCGACGCGATCAAGGCGTTCGCACAGGCCGATACCGACGACCTCGATTTCGTGCTGTGCGAGATCGGCGGGACGGTGGGCGACATCGAATCGCTGCCGTTCATCGAGGCGATCCGGCAGCTCAAGAACGAGCTGGGGCGCGGCCGATCGATCAGCGTGCATGTGACGCTGGTGCCCTATATCGCGGCGGCGGGCGAGCTGAAGACCAAGCCGACCCAGCATAGCGTGCGCGAGCTTGCCTCGCTGGGCGTGTCGCCGGACGTGCTGGTGTGCCGCTGCGAAAAGCCGCTGCCGGCGGGGGAGCGGGCGAAGATCGCGCAATTCTGTAACGTGCCGGCGAGCGCGGTGATCCCCGCGCTGGACGCGGCGAGCATCTATGCGGTGCCGATGCAATATCATGCCGAGGGGCTGGACGGCGAAGTGCTGCGCGCGTTCGGGCTGGAGGTGGGGGCGGATCCCGATCTTAGCCGCTGGAGCGAGATCACCAACCGGCTGTTCAACCCCGAGGGTGAGGTGACGATCGGGGTGGTCGGCAAATATGTCGGGCTGCTCGATGCCTATAAATCGTTGAACGAGGCGCTGGTGCATGGCGGCATCGCCAATCGCGTGAAGGTCAATATCCGCTGGATCGATGCCGAGCTGTTCGAAGGCAATGACGCCGAAGTGGCGGCGAAGCTGGAGCCGTGCGACGCGATCCTCGTTCCCGGCGCGTTCGGCGAGCGCGGGGCGGAGGGCAAGATCGCCAGCGTTCGCTTCGCGCGGGAGCGCAACGTGCCCTATTTCGGCATCTGTTTTGGCATGCAGATGGCGTGCATCGAAGGCGCGCGCGCGCAGGCGGGGATCGCCGAAGCCTCGTCGACGGAATTCGGCCCGACGCGCGAGCCGGTGGTCGGCATCATCACCGAATGGATGAGCAAGGACGGCCTGGAGAAGCGCGAGGAAGGCGGCGATCTGGGCGGCACGATGCGGCTGGGCGCCTATCCGGCGAAGCTGGACGGCAATTCGGTGGTCGCGTCGATCTATGGCGCGGCCGAGATCAGCGAGCGGCACCGCCACCGCTATGAGGTGAATACCGGTTATCGCGAGCGGCTGGAGGCGGGCGGGCTGGTGTTTTCCGGCATGTCGCCCGACGGGATGCTGCCCGAGATCGTCGAGCGGCCGGATCACCCGTGGTTCATCGGGGTGCAGTTTCACCCGGAGCTGAAGTCGAAGCCGTTCGATCCGCATCCGCTGTTCGCGAGCTTTGTCGCGGCGGCGGTGAAGCATTCGCGGTTGGTTTGATCGGTTCGGGTGACGTGAAGAAGATTTGGTTCACGCGAAGGCGCGAAGGCGCGAAGAGAATTAAGAAGTTTGGTTCGCGCAGAGGCGCGGAGGCGCAGAGAGGTTGCGCCTGGCGCGAAGCGCCCTCGAATTTGCAACGGCGCCGCTAGCTGCACCGTTTGGGAGATGAGAGCCGCTGACGCGGCAGAAGCCCTCTCTGCGCCTCTGCGCCTCTGCGCGAACTAATCTTCTTCTTTGCGCCTTTGCGCCTTCGCGTGAACCAATCTTCCTTTACGCGTCCACCAGCTCCCGCGCTTTCGCCTTGAGCCGCCAGGCGTGCAGCAGCGGTTCGGTGTAGCCGTTGGGCTGTTCCAGCCCCTCGAACACCAGCGCGCGCGCCGCCTGCCAGGCGAGGCTGTCGGGATTGCCGGCCATCGGCTGGTAGAGCGGATCGTCGGCATTCTGCGCATCGACCTTGGCCGCCATGCGCACGAACGCGGCATCGATCTCGTCGGCGCTCGTCACACCGTGGAGCAGCCAGTTGGCCATGTGCTGCGAGCTGATGCGCAGCGTCGCGCGGTCTTCCATCAGGCCGATATCGTGGATGTCCGGCACCTTGGAGCAGCCGACGCCCTGGTCGATCCAGCGCACGACATAGCCGAGAATGCCCTGGGCGTTGTTGTCGAGTTCGTCGCGGATTTCCTGCGGGCTCCAGTTGTGGCCCTGGGCGAGCGGGATCGTCAGCAGCGCGTCGAGCGAGGCGGCGTCGGCGGGCGCGATGCCGTCGCGGCGGGCGAAGGCGTCGACCTGGTGATAGTGCGTCGCGTGCAGCACCGCGGCGGTGGGCGAGGGGACCCAGGCGGTGTTGGCGCCGGTCTGCGGATGGCCGACCTTCTGTTCCAGCATGTCGGCCATGCGATCGGGCGCGGCCCACATACCCTTGCCGATCTGCGCCTTGCCGGAAAGGCCGCAGGCGAGGCCGATCGCGACGTTGCGCGCCTCGTACGACTTGATCCAGTCGGCGTTCTTCATGTCGCCCTTGCGCAGCACCGCGCCGGCGCGCATCGACGTGTGCATCTCGTCGCCGGTGCGATCGAGGAAGCCGGTGTTGATGAACATCACGCGGTTGCGCACGGCGTGGATGCAGGCGGCGAGGTTGGCCGAGGTGCGGCGCTCCTCGTCCATCACCCCGACCTTGAGCGTGTGGCGGGAAAGGCCGAGCAGATCCTCGACCGCGTCGAACAGGTCGTTGGTGAAGGCGCATTCCTCCGGCCCGTGCATCTTGGGCTTGACGATATAGACCGAGCCGGTGCGGCTGTTGCGGAAGCGGCCATTGCCCTTGAGGTCGTGCAGCGCGATCAGGCTGGTGACGATACCGTCCAGGATGCCTTCGGGCGCCTCTCCGCCGTCGGGCAGGCGCACGGCGGGGGTGGTCATCAGATGGCCGACATTGCGGACCATCAGCACGCTGCGGCCGGGCAGGGTGAGCGTGGCGCCGTCGGGCGCGGCGTAGACGCGGTCGTCGTCGAGTGCGCGGGTGAGGGTCTGGCCGCCCTTGGCGAAGCTGGCGGTGAGATCGCCCTTCATCAGCCCGAGCCAGTTGGCATAGGCAGCGGTCTTGTCCTCCGCATCGACCGCGGCGACCGAATCCTCCAGATCGACGATGGTCGAGAGCGCGGCTTCGAGGAGGATGTCGGCGAGGCCGATCGGATCATCGCGGCCGATCGGGTGCGCACGGTCGAACACCAGCTCGATATGCAGGCCGTTGTGGCGGAGCAGGAGATTGTCGCCGTTGCGGCCGACGAGCTGTGCCGGGTCGGCGAGGGCGGGTTCGCCGGTGAGGTCCGTCCAGCTGCCGCTGGCGAGCGGGACGGCGCGGTCGAGGAAGGCCTTGGCCCAGGCGATGACCTGTGCGCCGCGTGCGGGGTCGTAGCCCTTGCCCGCCGCCGCGCCGGGGATCGCGTCGGTGCCGTAGAGCGCGTCGTAGAGGCTGCCCCAGCGCGCATTTGCGGCGTTGAGCACGAAGCGCGCGTTGAGGACGGGGACGACGAGCTGGGGGCCGGCAGTCGAGGCAATTTCGGGGTCGACGTTCGCCGAGGTGACTTCGAACGGGGCGGGTTCGGGGACGAGATAGCCGATCTCACGCAGGAACGCCTGATAGTCGGCGGGGTCGGGCTGGCCGGGGCGGGCCTGGTGCCAGGCGTCGATCTTTGCCTGGAGCGCGTCGCGCCTGGCGAGCAGCGCGGCGTTGCGCGGGGCGAAGCGGGCGAAGATGTCGGCCGCGCCGGCCCAGAAGGCGGCGGGATCGATGCCGGTGCCGGGCAGCGCCTGCGTCTCGATGAAGTCGGCGAGATTTTCCGCGACCTGAAGTCCTGCCTTGTCGATCATGCGTCACCTGAAAAAATTGCGATGATCGATCATAGCGCGGTTGGCGATCTGTGCGGTAGGCGATAAAAACGAAAATCTCTTTTGCTTTTTAGGAAAATATCTTGAATCCGGACTATGCATTGTTCGCGGCCATCGTCGAGGCGGGGAGCCTCTCGGCCGCGGCGCGCGCGCTGGGCATGTCGCCGGCGATGGTGTCGAAGCGGCTGGCGCGGCTGGAGGCCGGGCTGGGCGTCAGGCTGGCGCACCGCACCACGCGCGCGTTGACGCTGACCGACAGCGGCGCGGCATTCCATGCCGAGATCGTCGAGATCATCGCGCGGCTGCGCGCGGCGGAGGATCGGCTGATCGGCGCGCGCGATGTGCCGGCGGGGCGGCTCAAGGTAACCGCGCCGACCTCGTTCGGGCGGCTGCATGTCGCGCCGCATCTGGACGCATTTCTGCGCGCCTATCCCGAGATCGAACTGGAGATCGAGCTGTCCGACGGGTTCACCGACATCCTCGCCGAGCGCGTGGATGTCGCGATCCGCATCACCGCCGCGCCGGACCCGCGGCTGGTGGCGCGGCGGCTGGCGACCAGCCGCCGCATCCTGTGCGCCGCGCCGGGCTATATCGCGGCGTTCGGGGCGCCGCGGACGGCGGCCGATCTGGGGCGGCATCGCCTGCTGGCGGCGGACGGGCAATTGCCGTGGCTGGTCACGTCGGGCGGGCGGCGATCGGCGATCCAGGGGATCAGCCATGTGCGGACCAATTCCAGCGAGATCGTGCGCGAGCTGGCGATCCGCGGCGTGGGCATCGCGCTGCGATCTTTATGGGATGTGGCGGGGCTGCTCGACGACGGGCGGCTGGTGCGCGTGCTGCCCGAGGTCGACGGATCGGACGATGTGGCGATCTATGCGATGCATGCGCCGGCGCCCGCGCTGACCGCCGCGGCGGCCCGCTTCGTCGAGCATATGCGCGCGGCGCTGGCGGCGCCGGCGTGGTGATGTCGCGCGTCATGCGATCGGTGGGAAAAAGGTGAGATCCGTGCCGAAATTGTCCATCGCGGTGATACGATCCCCCTGAAGCCGTACCCGGATATCGCGCGTGCGATGGCGCAGGACCAGATCGCGGCGAACCAGCGGCATGCCGATCGTCACGACCTGGCCGGGTTGGATTTTCCCGAATGCGAGATAGCCCTTCGCCAGGGTGGCGGGCACGGGCCGGCCATCCACCCTGGCCCATGGCGACCGGACCCAGGGCGGCATGCGCACGAAGAGCGGCATCGCCCGTTTGGGGGTGATGCGCAGGCGGCCGGGATGCCCGGCGGCATAGGGGGAGGCGATCTTCAGCAATTCGGTCTCATGATCGAACAGCAGGTTCACGTGACAGCCATCGTCGCCGATCGTCGCGATCTGTTGATGGGCCGCGCACAGCGAATCCACCGCGCCGCCGACGATATCCATGTTAAAGCTGATCGCCGGGAGATCGACGGGCTGGTGACCATAGGGCGCGGGGAAGCCGAAGGCGCCGAGATGACGCTCGGCGATGCTTCCGTTCGTGCTGTCGTCCATCGGCGATTTCGGAATGAAGGACGTGTCGCGCAACTGGCAGGGCAGGAGATGGCCGCGCAGGATCAGCTCGGCCCGCGCATGATATTCCGGGTGCCCCCAGCGCGCCAGGATGAGCGCGGTCTCCAATATGTCCCCGCTGTTGTTCGCTTCGCCCTTGTCGGGATTTGCCTTGGGGAGGGTGGTTTCGGTGCACCAGCCGATCTCGTCGCTCAATTGGGTGAGGCCGCGATCGAAGAAGCTTTTGACGCGGGTCATGAGCGCCGCGTCGCGCGTCAGGTCGGCCAACTGCGCCAGCGACGACATCACGCAGGTGGTCGAGTGGGTGTGCCAGCTCAGCCGCTCGGAAGCGTAGCTGCCGTCTTCGAGAAAGCATTCGGCGACGGCCTTGTCCTTGAGCGCGAGTGCCAGCCGAAGCGCCGGTTCGTGCCTGGTCGCGGCGTGATATTTGACCAGTGGGCCGATCGCGCGGGCGATGCCGGTGATGAACGGGGCCCTGGGCCATTCGATCAGCTGGACGCCGGCGTCTTCGAGGCGTTGCCGGTTCCAGCCCGTATCCGGACGCCAGAGATCGAAGATCGCGGCGATCGATCGTTCGGCCAGCGCGCGGGCCTTCGCGGAATCGCGATAGCGGGCAAGGGCATAGAGCGCGTGAAACCCCTCGCGCAGGTTATGCGGCAGGAAGCGGTTGAGCGTGCCGCCGATCCGATCGCGGTTGAGCGGGAGCGGCAGCGCGCCGCTGTAGGAAAAGAACGCGGCACGCGCGTGCTTTTCGATCACCTCGTCCGGCACCTCGACCCCGATCGCGTGTTCGGCGTGCAGCAGGGCGTTGAGGTGGCGGCCGGGCACGTGCGCCTCGGAATGGCTGGGGTTGAAGCCGAGCGACGCGGTGGGGCGGACGCGCGATTCGAAGAAGGGAATGTCGTTGTCGGCGGGATCGAACACCCGGCCCATCGTGCCGCAGCCGAGCATGATCGCCGATGCGATATCGGTGGTGTTGACGTTTCCGAGCATGGCCCGTGAAGGGGCCGCCGATGCGCCACGCGCGCCGATGGGCAGCGCCAGCGAAACAGTGCCAGCCATGAATTCACGCCGTGTCGTGTCCATGATCCACTCCCAGGCCCGCCACCTCGACGGCGCGGACACTCGATCTAAGGTGTATCGCCATTCAGCCCATGCCGGCCTGCAAATGGCGTTTTCGCGTGCTTCCGGTGCTCACGTACTGGAAGTACGCTGCGCTCCGGGTCACGCAAAACCACCATTTTCGACTCGGCCTGAACTGAATGTCGATACACCCTAGAAAGCGCCTTTCATGCGCCAGATATCGAGGCGCCGGCACCGCGCCGGTCCGCCTTCGCTGAACAGGTCCAGCCCATCGTGCAGCGGATCGGTGTCGTCGAGGCTGGTCGTGCAGGTCTGACCGTTCACGAACAGTTCGATCAGCGCCTTGTCCAGGAACAGCCGCATCCGGACGATTTCGCCATCCGCCAGGAAGGATGGCCCGCTGCCCAGCTTAGGGTCGGGGCCGGCGGTCGGAAACAGGATCGGCCCGCGCGAGATGTTGCCGTCCAGGCCGAACTGGTTGCTGGCCGTATCGTAGAAGGCACGGGCGAAGGTCTTGCCGTCGGCGGACAGGCGGAGCTTCAGTCCGAAACGGGTGGCGGTGCCGCGATCGAACTCGGCGATGATCTCGAGCGCGTCGCCGCGGATATCGCAATGGCCGGTCGTGCCGGGCGGGATCTCGATGCCCTCGAACGACTGGTGATCAGCGCGCAAAGCTTCGAACTCGGGCAGGGGATCCTGCCGCAGATATTCGCCGTCGAACGACAGCGCGCGCGGCATCGCATGCACCCCCGCCCAGGGCACGCCGTCGACCGCGCCCTTGAGGCCGGGGTATAGCGCCATGACGATGCGGCGTTGCGCGCCGTTCGGCCCCTTGTCGTCGACCGCCGTCGGGTTGAAGCAGTGAAAGGGGTTGCCATAGTCGATCCGCCGGCCTTCGGCGTGATCGGGAATGAATTTGAACGACGTCCGGTCGAACCGGCCCACCCAGTAGAGCACGCCGATCGGCATGAAGCCCGACATCAGCACGTCCTTGTCCCCGAAATTGACCAGATAGGGGAATTCCATGCCGGCGCCGATCTGATCGAGATGGTCGGCGGGTCGGAACAGCACGCCGCGTTCGGTCCAGTCCTCAAGATCGGGCGACGAGAAGATGACGATTTCCGGGCCGGTCTTGCGGCTGGGGCGGCGCATGGTCAGCGCGAGCCAAGTGTCGCCCTCTTTCCAGATATAGCCGTCATGATAGCGCGGCAGGATCACCTTCTTGTCGGTGAACGAGACCATCCCGTCATGACTGCGCGCGCGGATGCCCGTTTCGCCACGATTGCTCCAGGCGCAATAGACGATGTTCGGCAAGCCTTCGTCGTCGATGAAATGATTGGACAGCCAGATGCCGCCGGCATCGAAATCCCGATCCGCGAACGGGCCGATCGGCCAGCTGGTCCAATGGACCAGATCGTTGCTGACATAATGGTCGAGGCTGTTGAAGCGGAGGATCGCATAGATGTTGCGATAGCTTGAGACGTGATATCTGCCCTGATGATGGAAGGCGCCCGACGGATCGTAGATCCATCCCATCGGCGCCGTCAGATGATAGATCGGGCGCGTCGGATCGCGGCGCAGCAACGCGCGCATTTCGCGATGGAGCCGGTGGCATGCGGCAAGATCCCTGGCCTGCGAGGCGTCGTGGAAGCGGTTATACGCCGCGATCGCGCGATCGGCCGGCGATCGCCTGCCCCGCAATCGCAACCGCTCGCCGCCGCTCAGGAATTGGACCTGCGCGTCGGACAGCGCGAAGTCCCACAGCGCGATCGTGTCGATCCTGGCATGTCCGAGGCGGAAGGAACGCATGCGCTGCAACGGCAATATGCCCGGAAAGGCGCCGATCAGCAGTTCGTCCTCGAAGGGAACGCCAAGGCCGCGGGCGATCGGCACTGTCGCCCGCAGGGTGCCGTTGCAGAAGAATTGGAGGCGCCGGCCATCGATGCGCAGGACCAGATCGAGCCATGGCCCGCGTTCGATGACGCAAAGCGGTAGTTCGCGATAGGTGACGCCATCGCGGGTGCGCTGGCCGACAAAGGCGATCGCCAATCCGCCGTGATGCAAGGCGAGGCCGAGGAAATCCGAGTAGAATAGCGTTCCCCAGCCCGTTTCGCCCTCGAACTGCACACGCGCGTAGAAGCTGACGGCGGAATTCTGGGGCCGGAGCGGCCGCACCAGCTCTGCGGCGGCCGACAGGTTCGCCTTGTTGTCGGAATCGAAGTTGCTCCAGAAATCGGCGACCGGCGCGATGTCGTGGACCGCGACCCGGCCATCGCCCCCGCGCCGCAGCGAGGCGGCGCGATCGCCGCCGTCCAGCCGCTCACCCAGCACCAGGGGCGGTTCCGCGCTGCGCGTCAATGCGACCGGATGGCGTCCGGCGCCGTCCGCACCGGCCATCGTCCAGACCGCAAGGGCCTGGGCGAGCGGGTTTTGGCCATTTTCGGCAAAGGCCGGGAAAGACCAGTTTCCCGCGGCGGCGCCGGCGATGGCGAGGAAGTTCCGGCGGTTGAGCGCGGGGGCAGGGAAACCGGAACGACCGAACCTCATCGACGAACAGTCCTTGCAGCGAGACTTGCCATTGTTATCGGGCGATCATCATCATATCAATAGGCTGGAATATCGATAACAAATACGATTATATGATCGTGGGAGGTAAGGGATGCTGGACCGCCGTACCTTGTTGGCATCCGGATTGGCCGCGGCTCTCAACGCGCGCGCTGCGGCCGCGGCATCAAGCAAATGCGGGGGAACGCGAAGGCCGAACATCCTGTTCATCGCCATGGATGACATGAACGACTGGATCGGCTGTCTGCAAACCAACGCCCAGGTCGTCACGCCGAATATCGACCGATTGGCCGGGCGCGGAACGCTGTTCGCCAATGCCCATGCCCAGGCGCCGATCTGCAATCCATCCAGGTCCAGCCTGTTGTTGGGATTGCGGCCGTCGACGACCGGCATCTATGCGCTGGCGCCGGACATGCGCAAAAATCCGGGGACGGCCGGGGCGATCAGCCTGCCGCAATATCTTTCCGCTCAGGGGTATCGAACGCTGGGGGCCGGCAAGATCTTCCACTATTTCCCGGCCGAGCAGTTGAAGAACGAATTCCAGGAGATCGGCCCGGAAACGCACGTCGTTCCCCGCGACACGAAGATCCAGTCCGCCGAAGGGCTGGAGAAGATGAGCTGGATCGACTGGGGCCCCGACGAACATGCCGGCAGCATCGCTAGCGACCAGGCCATCGCCGAATGGGGCGTGTCGAAGCTCAAGTCATTGTCGGGATCGGCGGACGATCGGCCCTTCTTCCTCGCGATCGGCTTTCATCTGCCGCACGTCCCGCTTTACGTTCCCGAAAAATGGTTCGATCTCTATCCGGACGAGGACGCCATCCAGCTCCCGCCGGCGCCCCCTGGCGACCTGGACGACGTGCCGAAGCTGGCGCGATATCTTCACTGGAAGATACCTGAACCGACGCTGGCGTGGCTTCAGGAAAACGGGCAATGGCGGTCGCTGGTTCGTGCCTATCTTGCCGCGATCAGCTTTACCGACGCGCAGGTCGGCAGGGTGCTGGACGAACTGAAATCCAGCGGTCTGGAAGACGATACGATCGTGGTCCTGTGGTCGGACCATGGGTGGCATCTGGGCGAAAAGGAACTCACCGGCAAGACCACGCTGTGGGAACGGTCGACGCATGTGCCGCTGATCTTCGCCGGGCCGGGGATCGCCGCGGGCGGGCGCGTGAAACGGGCGGTCGAACTGCTCGACATCTATCCGACGCTGGTGGAGATGGCCGGCCTGCCCCGCCGGGCGGAACTGGAGGGGCTGACGCTGACGCCCCTGCTCAAGGACGATATGGCGCCGCGCGCCCGGCCGGCGATTTCGACCTACAATATGGGCAACCACGCGATCCGGACCGAGCGGTGGCGCTATATCCGCTATGTCGACGGGACCGAGGAGCTCTACGATCACGAGCGCGACCCCTATGAATGGGTCAATCTGGCCGCGAAGCCGGACCATGCCGGCACGATCCGCGACCTGCGCAAATGGCTCCCGGCCCGGAATGCCGCGCCTGCGCCGGGGAGCGCGTATCGCTTCCTGGAATATCGCGACGGCGCATGGGTGTGGGAAGGGAAGGCCATTCCGGAGCCGGTCGATCCATGACGGGAAATAGGGGAAAGCAGGTGGCGCTGAACCGGCGCCGCTTCCTGGAAACTTCGGCGGCGAGCGTCACGCTGCTGGCGATGCAGCCGATGCGAGCCGGGGCCGCCGTGGCGCATCCGCCCGCCCGCGAATTCGGCGACCCGTTGCGCGAATTCGGCTATGGCGATGTCGCGTTGGGCGAGGGGCCGCACCGCCGCCAGCGCGAGCAGACGCACCAGATCCTGATGGGGCTGAACGACGACGGCCTGATGCGGCCGTTTCGCCTGGCCGCCGGCCTGCCCGCGCCGGGGCTGGACCTGGGCGGATGGTACAGCAGCGACCGTTTCCTCGCCGAAACCTTCGGCCAGTGGCTGTCGGCACTGGGCCGCTATCACCTGGCCACCGGCGATGCCGCCGCGAAGGCGAAGGCGGCGGGCCTGTTCGACAAGTTCATGGCGACGCTGACGCCGCAGAGCAGATTGTTCGCGGTCAACGGCAATCCGCTCTATTTCCATGACAAGCTGGTGCTGGGCCTGGCCGACAGCGTGTCGACCGTCGGCGCGGCGAAGGCGGCGGACGGCCTGGTGCGTTTCGCCGATTTCTCGCAGGACATCTTTGCCCGCAAGCACAGCCGGGCGGGGTGGGCGGCGCCGGACAATATCGACGGCGCCACCTCGCTCAGCGGCTATAATTTCGCCGAAACCTATCTGCTCGCCTGGCAGCGATCGGGCGACGACCGTTATCTGACGCTTGCGCGCCAGGACATGGACGATGCCTTTATCGACGCGCTGGCCGAGGGCCGGAACGTCCTCGCGCGCAAACATGGCTATGCCCATGTCAATTCGCTGTGCGGATCGGCGAAGGCCTATCTGGCGCTGGGTGACGCGAAATATCTGCGTGCCGCCGTCAACGGCCTGCGCTTTGCCGAGGCGCAGCGGTTCGCGACGGGCGGCTATGCGCCGGGCGAGGGCTTCCTGCCCAAGCCGGCTAGCGAATTCGTCCATCCCGACACGGGCGAGAAGATCGCGGTCCCGGCGCGCGGCGGGGTTGGCGACAGCGTCCTGATGGACCGGCATCATTTCGAAACCGGCTGCGGTTCCTATGCGCATGTCAAGCTGACGCGCGCGCTGCTGCGGATCACCAGGGACCCGCGATATGGCGACAGCATGGAGCGCGTCCTGTACAATTGCGCGCTGGGGGCGCTGCCGCTGAACCGGTTCGGCAAGGCCTTCTATCAATCGAGCTATGCGCGATACGCCACCAAGCAATATTTCGACGGCTATGGCCATGTGATGGAAGATGCCTGGCCGTGCTGTTCGGGCAGCCTGGCCCAGCTTGCCGTCGATTATCATGTCAGCGCCTATTTCCGCGACGACCAGGGCGTCTTCGTAAACCTGTATCTGCCGTCCACGCTCAAATGGCGGGCGGGCGATGTGGACGTCGCGCTGACCCAGGCCGGGGATTATCCGCTGACCGACTCGATGCGCCTCACCGTGAATGCGGCGCGGCCGGTGCGTTTCGCGCTGCGCCTGCGCATTCCGGCATGGGCGGTGGATCCGACGATCACGGTCAATGGCCGCGCGACCGGCCGTGCCGTGAAACCCGGCAGCTTTGCCGAGATCAGCCGCCGCTGGACGGATGGCGACCGCGTCGAGATCGTCCTGCCCAGGCGATTGGCGGTCGAGGCGGCCGATGCCGGACATCCCGATCTGGTCGCGCTGACCTGTGGCCCGATGGTGCTGTTCGCGATCGGCCACGACCTGCCGGCCATGACCCGCGCTACGCTGCTGGCCGCCCGCCAGAGTGGGCCGGGATCGCCCGAATGGCGTAGCGGCGACATCCGGTTCCTGCCGTGGTGGGTGATCCGGCACGAAGTCTACACGACCTATCATGAGGTGGGATGAGATGATACGCGCGCTTCCGGCCTGGTTGGGCATGATGCTGGGCGTGGTGGGCTTGCTGTTCGCAGGCCCGGTGACGGCCGCACCTGCGCCCGCCGAGCCTACCCGCATCATCCTGGACGCCGATATGTGGGGCGATGTCGACGATGCGTTCGCCCTGGCGCTGATGCACGCATTCCAATCGCGCGGTGAAGCCCGGCTGCTCGCCGTCACGCTCAGCACGGATGATGACGGGTCGGCATCGTACACCGACCTGCTCAACCGCTTCTATGGCCGCCCGGATATCCCGATCGGCCGCGTGAGGGGCGGTGCCGATGCCCGGCGCTTCTTCGGGGCGCCGCCCTATGTGAAGATGGAGGAACGGGCACGGCAGGCGGGGGGCAGCCGCGACTATATCCGCCATGTCCTGGGGCTGACCGGGCGCGACGGACGGGCGCGCTATCCGCATCTGGCGCCGGGCAAGGCCGGGACCGAAAGCGCGATCGCGCTGCTCCGCCGGACCCTGGCCGCACAACCCGATGGCAGCGTGGTGATCGTGCAGATCGGGTACAGCACCAACCTCGCCCGCCTGCTCGACAGCCGGCCCGACCGGTTCAGCCCGCTCGACGGGCTTCAGCTCGTGACGCGCAAGGTGCGTCTGCTTTCGGCCATGGCGGGATGGTTCGCGCCGGTGGAGATCCACGGCCACACCTTCCCGGCGGGCACGCCCGAATTCAACGTGATGCTGGATGTGCCCTCGGCGCAGAAACTGTTCCGCGAATGGCCGACGCCGATCGTGGTCAGCGGTTTCGAGATCGGCTGGGCGCTGCGGTATCACGGCCGCAATGTCCGCACCGATTTCAACTATGTGGCGCACCATCCGCTGGTCGATACCTATACCCATACCGACGCCTTCTGGCGGCAGCTGCTGACCACCAGCGAAGAGCTGCGCGATCATCCGATCTTCGATCAGACCGCCATCCTCCAGGCGGTGCGGCCCGATCGCGGCTATTTCGGGCTGTCCGAGCCCGGAACGATCGAGATCCTGTCCAATGGCGGCGCGCGGTTCGTGCCCGGCGCGGGGGGCCGGCATCGCCATCTGACGATCGACAGCCGCCAGACGGCCCGCGCGCTGGAACTGTCCGACACGCTTGTCAGCGAGCCGCCGCGTGCCGGTATGGCGCGTCGTCGGTCGCGGAAATAGCCTGGCGATGCGGGCCGGATGAGGGCCGCGCTCGTGATTGCAGAGGGCTCCGGCAATTGCCGGTGAAGACGGTTTTTGAGAATTTGCCGGGGTTATGCTCGAACCGCGACTTGCGAGGGCTGATCGTCAGCGAGCAAGGCCGGATCACGAAACCTGGCGCGATAGTCGCTGGGCCAAATGCCGAACTGACGCTTGAACGCCACGCTCAGATATTCGGGATGTTCAAAGCCGGTCTGCTCGGCGATACGGTGCAGCGGAAGGTCGCTGTCGAGCAGAAGGCACCTGACCTTTTCCATGCGAAGCTTGACCAGATGCTTGTGCGGCGTCCGTCCCACGGCCGCCCTGAACCGGCGCTCGAACACCCGGCGGTTGACGCCCACTTCGTGCATCACATCCTCGACACCCATGCCGTTCAAGGCGTGACGGTTCATGAACTGCAGCGCGCGAACGACGTCCGCGTCTTCGATCAGGCTGATATCGGTCGACTGGCGCGCCACAAGCCCGGAAGGCGGAACCAGATAGACCTCTGGCGATACCGGCTGCCGCGCCATGGCGCGGTCGAGCAGGCGCGCGGCAAGATAGCCCATCTGCCGGCTGTTGAGGACCACGCTGGTCAGCGGCGGCGAGGCCAGGCTGCACAGCAGGTCGTCATTGTCGACGCTGGCGACCGCGACTTCGTCGGGAACGCAGATGTCGTCGCTGCGGCATGCCTCCAGCAGTTGCTGCGCCCGGATATCGTGCGACGTCATGATGCCGATCGGCTTGGGCAAGTTCCGCAGCCAGCGCACCAGGCCGCGCTGCTCGGCGCGCGGATCGCCCGGCGCGTGATCGACGAAATCCTGGCAGACAAACCCGTGCCTTGCGACCGCTTCCCTGAAGTAACGGTGGCGGAATTTGGACCAGTTGAACGACCGCACGCCGAAATAGGCGAAGTGCCGAAGACCCCGCTCGATCAGATGGTCGGCGACCAATCCGGCGATCGCCTTGTCGTCGGTTTCGACCATCGGGATCGACGGGATCAGTCTCGCCGCGCTCAAATCGACCGCCGGCAGACCGCTTGCCGACACCGCCGCAGCGATCCCGGCATTTTCGATGCGCGCAATGATCCCGTTGCCGCGCCATCCCGCAAGCCAGGCCGGGGGGTCGATGTAGCGCGACTGCTCGCAATAGCGCAGCGTCCATCGCCCCTGCTCGCGCGCATAGTCCATGATGCCGCGCAGCAGGTTGCGACCATGCATCGTCGATGATTCGACGATGAGGGCGACGTCGAAATTGCGTGCGATCGTGCGGCCGGATGCTCGTTCCTGAAGCTGCTCTCGCATTCGAAGATCTCTAGGCCGGCGGTCAAAAAACTCAACATTTGATGTATATTTCTCATTCCGGGCACGGGGCGGGATGGGTAGGGCAGGAGGGCTCGGTCAGCCGGTACGCGCACGACAAGCGCATCGCCGACGAGGACGAGACGTAGGGAAGGGTGCGGGGTCGGCGTGTTCTTGCAATATTCGCGCTGCTGGCTGTCGCGACCGCGCCGCCGCAACCCTGTGCATCGCCCGAGCGCATGCCGGTCGTCCAGGTCGATATGCGCGCCAGAAAAGCCTTGGGATATACGCGAAAAATTCCGCGACCTCGACATGTTGTGGGTCGAAGAGAAACATCAACAAGCAGGGTAATGACGAGTATCGTCAAGTAAAGATCGGAGTGGATGATGTCCAATATTTCAAATTCGGAGGTAGCCGGGCCGGACGATCATGGCCGTCCAATGGCAAATGGCTTTTCGCGCCGCGAACTGATAGCCGTGGCGGGGGTCACGATCGCACTTGCGGCTAACGGTGAGCTGCTTGCAAAAGAGGTGCGCGGTTCCGGCCGGCTTGAGCATGGCAAGCCGCTTCTTCTATTCGACTATGGCGACGTTCAATTCGCGCCTGGCCCGCATTTGTCCCAGATCGAGCGAACGCACGAAGTCCTGATGGGGATCGACGAAGATAGCCTGCTGCGGCCCTTCCGCATGGCGGCCGGGTTGGCCGCGCCGGGCAATGATCTTGATGGCTGGTACAAGACAGCCCCTCGCTTTGTCGGAGAGACGTTTGGACAGTGGCTCTCCGCTTTGGCACGTTATTTCGCAGCGACGGGCGACCCGAAAACGCGGGAAAAGGTCTTGCGGCTTTCGACCGGATATCTGGACACCATTACCCGGAAGAACGAAGTCGCCGGCGCAAACCGCGATGGCAATCCCATTTACGCGCATGACAAGTTCACGCAAGGCATCGCGGATCTCAGTTACTTGAACATGGATCCCTCCGCCGCGCTTCGAAAGGTGTTCGACTGTTCCAGCGCCGTGTTGGAAGCGAAAGCGAAATGGATCGTTGAAAAACCGGTCCGTGGCGAAAGTTACAATTTCGCAGAGACCTATTTTGTGGCTTGGGAGCGCAGCGGCGATACCAGATTCTTCGACTTGGCCAAGCGCGATCTGGATGACGGGCTGGTCGATCGATTGGCGGCGGGCGTCAACAATCTGGCCACCCGTCATGCCTATACCACGATAAACGCGCTTTGCGGCGCGGCAAAGGCCTATCTGGTTCTGGGAGAGGACCGGTATCTCAAGGCCGCACAAAACGGTCTGCGGTTTGCCGAGGCGCAGGCATTCGTCACCGGCGGCTATGGTCCTTTTGAAGGCTTTCTGCCCAAGCCCGCCGGTGAATATACGATACCCGGATCCAAGGATATCGTCCGGGTTCCCAAAAAATCCTGCCCTGGCGATAGCATAGAGCACGATAAATACCATTTCGAAACGGGATGCGGCTCTTTCGCTCATTTCAAGCTGACGCGCTATTTACTTCGGATCACGAAAGATCCTCGTTATGGCGACAGCATGGAGCGCGTGATGTATAATTGTGCGCTTGGTGTGTTGCCGATGAACAAATTCGGCAAGGCGTTCTATCAATCAAACTATGGCAGATACGCAACCAAGACCTACTTCGATGGCTATGGCAATGCCATGGAGGATGAGTGGCCGTGTTGTTCCGGGACGCTTCCGCAACTGGCATCTGATTATCGCATCAGTGCGTATTTTCGTGATGCGTCCGGTGTTTTCGTCAATCTCTTCATTCCTTCGACCCTCCGGTGGAAGCAGGATGGTGCGGAAATTCGCTTGACGCAGTCGGGCGACTATCCGCTGACGGACGACGTCATGTTCACGATGCGCATTTCGAAGCCGAGCCGCTTCTCGCTGCATCTACGGGTTCCGGCATGGGCGGTCGGTCCGACGCTCAAGATCAACGGTGAGCCGGTTCGCCAGGTCATGACGCCAGGCACTTTTGCGACTCTCACCCGAACTTGGGCCGATGGTGACAAGATTGAGCTCAGCCTGCCAAAGCGGCTGGAGATCAAGGCGGCCGATGATACGCATCCTGATCTGGTCGCACTGGTAAATGGTCCAATGGTGCTATTCGCGATCGGTCATGACCTTCCCGACATGACGCGAGAAAGGCTCCTTGCGGCAAGGCAAACCGCGCCGGCTTCGGCCGAATGGAGGAGTGGTGATACGCGCTTCCTGCCGTGGTGGATCATAAAGAACGAAGTCTACACGACGTACCACCGGGTCTGATGATCCGGTGGACGCGATCTGCCCCCGTTTTAACGGCACGCCGGCGGCAGGCGGCACTCGCGGATCAAATCTACGTCAAGCGCTTGAAATCGCTGGTGACCCCTACGGGAGCCCTGAGCGTCTGCTATCTATCTGCATTAGCTTCTGTTCTATGTAGTGCGCATAACGGATGCTATCGGATATACCATCATCGATGCGAGGTGGAGAGTTCATTGCATTCTACACGCTGACCCTTGCGGTTTCATGCGTCAGCGTCCTTCGTGACGTGCTCCCCTGAAACTCCGCCAGTCTGAGCTAGAGTCCTTCATGAAGGAGG
>CAYPRW010000021.1:0-40632 GCA_964413495.1 uncultured Stakelama sp.
CCCTGGCAACCCCGGACTCTACTTATGAGTGGAGGAGAAAAGGGGAACACGTCAGGCATATTGTTCTCATGGCGCGCTGAGAGCCGCCCCCACAGCCGAAGAAATCCAACCGCTTGACCACTCGTGGGCACGGAACGGCGCATCGATTTGCGAGTATGGAACCCGGAGCGCATCGAGCAATTGTCGCATTTCGGCATGTTGGCCACAGAAGTTTCCGCAGCCCGCCAGTATGAGCCGGTCATCACCAGCGATACCAGGCTTCGCTTGCCGGACCAGGCGTTCCAGCCGGTACGTCTCGAAATTCTCCTGGGTGCCAAATACCTGTTGCGATCCCGGGTAGGGCGTTGGCCATTGCATCATTAGCGGCGCATCCCAGGCAACGGCACGTCCGAATTTATCGGGATGACGCAACAGCAAACTCCAGGCGCCCCAGCCGGACTTGCTAAAACCAAGCAAGAGACGTCCATCTGGATTACGAACCACGGGTAGATTGCGTTCAACCCACGGTAGGACATCGTTCAGAAAATAGGTTTCCTGGTGCATCCGCGTGTCGGTCGGATGATCGGCATACCATGGCGTATCGGAGAATGTGGGCTCTACAAAAACAGCCTGATATTTGCGCTGTAATCCCAGCCTGTTTATTTCATTGAGGCCATTGCCATATATGTGTTCGCCCGCCGGCTCCACTGGAAGAATATAAACAACGGGATAACGGACGGAGGACCGAAAAGGATCCGGCAACAAGATCCTTATCTCGGTCGTTCCTCTTTGATGTTTGGATGTAATCTGATGCCTATGAATTCGGGACTTGTTGGCGTTGATGCTCCCTGAAAAAGAATGGGCACATCCACTCAATGCTGCAGATGACAGAATTAAAACTGCCGATCTCCGCGAAAGTGCGTCAATATCATTCATTGGGAATTTTCCGCCTTAAGATTACGGTCTAGGATCCCGACATTTTCAACCAGTAATCGGTCCCTTCGGATGGCTCGAATACGAAAGCGTGGCCTGACTTGATTGCTGCTACCTGACGGCCGGCACCCGTCCTGACGTGAAGCTGAGTCCAGCTTGATCCCGTTGAGCGTTCGTCAAGATGGAGTCGAAAGCTTTTGCCGTTCGGCAAGGTAAGTTCCAACGTCCCGGATCTTGCGACAGGGTAAACGCAGACGACCAACTTGCCATCGCGATTTTCGAGTGTGACGCCTGAGCCTCCCACGAAGAGCGGCGTCTTGCCGGGCGGTAGCCGGAAGTCCCTGAGGAACTGATTGCCAGCATAGATTTTACCCGTATCGAAATCCATCCACTTCCCGGCCGGGAGATAGACGTCACGGGTCGTAGCGGCGTCGTAATCGTTGCCGTATAGCGGGGTGGCCATCAGCGCATCGCCGATCATCCATTGATAGCCGCGTTGCTTTGAATTTTCGCGGCCATAGACATTGGGATCGTCGGGAAAGGCGATCGGCAGAGGTGTCATCGTCCAGGGATAGCCGTCATGCGAAAAGCGGACCGCGTTGCTGTAGATATATGGACTGATCTGGTCGTGAAAACGAGCGGCCCGCAGGACGATTTCCGCAGTTTCCTCAGAGAAACTCCATGGCGGCACTCCGACCGACATACCCGCATGAAGGGCAGCCCACCACGCGTTTCTGATCATGTAGATGTTCATTCTCGATGTTCGAGTCTGCGCGAATTTATCTTCCATATAGTCATCGTTGGCAAAGGTGCCGCCGACCACGTCAGGATAGGTAAGGGGGAGGCCGGAATAGGCGAATGCCAGTGTGTTTACCGGACCCCGATCCTGGTTCTGATTATAGTTGAAATCATTTATACGATGCAGATCTCCATTTGAAGCGAGGTAGCTATTCATTTGAATTATCATGATGCCTTCGTTCATCAACTTTTCGTTGACTGGATCGACACGGTCCTGGCCTCCATCACTGGGAAACACCCAGCTATCCCCGGTGCCACTCCATAGCATCAAGTCTTCCTTGAAGCCTCTAATTCCGAAGGCCTGCCAGCGTCTCGTCAAATTCACGTACCAATTGACGGCGTCCGGATTCTTCGTATCGAGCAGATGAAACGGAGTTTTTGGAAAAGACGAGCTACTGAATACCTTGGGATTGCCATCCTCATTTATGAAATATCCTTTGGCCACGCCTTCTTTCGAGAAAGGTCCGTCAACCAGGAAGTTGATACGCAAACCGAGCAGGACATCCAGGTCCTTCTTCCTCAAGTCGTCAATGAGCCCTAGAGGATCGGGATATTTTTCGCCGTTCCACATTCCGAAACTCGTGGTTGCGCTTAATTCTGGCGCATTTGGCCAGAAGCCCGAACCGATCACTGCCCAGCGCAGCGGATAGCCCCGCTTGAGATATTCCGCGATATTTTCGCTCACGGCCGTCTGCTTGGTGTTATAGCCAAGTGCTCCAAAAGCTTCCCAACCGACACCGAACGCCCTGTATTTGGGGGTCAAGACACGATGACCGGTCGTATTGCGTACCGCCAGATAGCGCGCATAAATCTGGTGCGGATCACCAAAGAAGTAGAATTGGCTGACTGGTGCCGCCGTCTTCGAGGCGCCTTGGACGATTTGCACGGCAGAGGATTCGACGACCGAGAATTTGGGGTCGACCAAAATCTGAGCAAAACGCTGTTTTGGGTAAATGGTAAAGTTGCTCGATTGCCTCCCTATAGGACGGTCATTCGATCTTTTCCGCTTGAAGCCGCTGATGTCGGTATCGAACCCTTCATTGCTACCGCGGCCGGTCACGGTCAGGTCGGCGAGACCAAAGCCAGGCGCGGCGCCCCCCGTCATGAACCGCACTTCGTGGGGACCACCAAGGGGCGTCGCGATCAGCTCCGCCTGATTTTTCGAGAGCCTTATCGTAAGCCCCATCCGGTCACCCGACGCATTCCGGCCTGCCAGCACGCAGACGATGTCGGTGCAGGGGCCGTCGACCCGAAAGCTGACCGGTTGCCCGTCCAGCAATATGCCTGCCGTCTTGTCCGGTGACACGATCGTGCCGTCTTTACCGGAAAAGCCATAGCGCCCCGCTGAAAGCTCCATATCAAGCCGGACGTCCGGACCGTGCATCGTTACCGTAGGGGTGACTGCCGGCTGTGCGTGAAGGGGCGAGCCTCCGGGAATGAAGCCAAAGGCCATCCCCAAGGTGCCAATCATCAATGTTGTGCGAGTACGCCGAAGCTGTGCGTGTTCTCTCGTCATTTTCAATGACTCCCGAATTTCATCGCGTTCGAAGTTCATGATAGCCGCACCTCGATCAGGCCGCCGCTTGCCGGGTGCCGCTCAAGTTCGATCGAGGAGAGGCGCATCCGCGAGGTGGTGACGTAAAGTGTCCCGAGGTTGCAAAAACAAAGGCTGCTGACATGGGGTGCCGGCACGTCGACCCGGCGCAGTAGAGCGCCGTCCGACGCGATCTCCACGACGCACCCGCCACCCCACATGGCGACCCAGAGCGAACCATCGGAACCGATTGTCATGCCATCGGGCTTGCCCGGCACGCCCATGAAATCAGTGACTATCGCCGGTTCGCCAAGTTTTCCGGCGACGCAATCCGCAGGATAAGCCAGCAGCGTGCGCGCCAATGTATCGATGACATAAAGTGTCTTTCCGTCTGCCGAGAACACCATGCCATTGGGAACGCCAAGGCCATTCGCGACAGGAACCGGTGCAAGATTCAAGGACGCCGAATAATGGACCAGGCCTTGGCCGGCCAGCACGCCGCGGTGCATGGAACCGGCCCACAGGCCGCCTCTCGGATCGATCGCCATGTCGTTGAAGCGGCAGCCCGGTTTCAGATGCGCGTCAGGGGCACGCTCGATGTTGCCGGTGGCGGCATCGATCAGGCAAAAACCGGCTTCGGTTGTTCCGACAAGATCCCCGCAGGCTGTCGTCGCGAGCGACCATATTGCCTGTTCGAGGCGCGTTTCCTCCATTCTATCGTCGACATGGCAAAGGATGCGGGGGGCAAGCGGATCCACCCAAACAATCCGGCCCTGCGAAATCGGCACCGGAGATTCGCCGATCTGCGCCTTCGAATCGCAGACCAGCCGCACCTCCGGTCCCAGCCTCTTTGCCGCGTCGATCATGCCACGAGGCGCTTATGCTTTGCGCGAAAGCCATGAATGCCGGCGTCCCGCGAAGGCACAATTCCGCTCGCGAAGCCCGGTATCGTTAGCGTGCGGGCGTCGGCGATTTCCGGGCCTATCGGGAGACCGCGGATGCAAGCGGCGGCATCGGTGCGAGCCAGCCTTCCGCGGATGGCAAGTGTCCGCGCCCCGAACCGGGGTGTTGGAATCCCCAATTTACGATCCCGCCCCGGCTTCAGCGCCGCGTGACATGCGCACCTCCGTCGATCAAATGAATGCCGCCGGTGATCCAGGATGAACGGTCCGACGCGAGGAATAAGGCGAGTTCCGCAACTTCTCCTGCGCTGCCCAGCCGCGCGAGGGGATGTCGCCGCATATTGGCTATTCGCGCCTGATCCGGATCGGCCTGGCGATCGAGGGATCGCTGCAGTAACGGCGTATCGATAGACGCCGGGGCGATGGCGTTGACGCGGACGTTTTGCGGCGCGAGCTCCAGTGCGGCTGTCTTTGTCAGCGCGTTGAGCGCCGCCTTCGATGCCGCATAGGCTGCGCAGCCAGGCGTCGCGAAATCCGCGTTGATCGAGGATATCAGCACGATGGCGCCATGTCTGGCCTCGCGCATATCGCTCACGCACAGCTGCAACAGACGCACCGCACCGATGACGTTTACATCGTAAATATCGGCAAAATCCGCGGCAGGGGTCTCCAGCGCGCCGCCATGATCGGTGATCGCCGCGGCATGGATGAGGATATCGGGCGCACCGAGCACCGCCTTGCAGCGCGCCACGGCATTGCCCAGCGCCGCGTCCGATCTGAGATCGGCAACGAGCGCAAGATCGCAGCTGGGCGGTTCATCGATGTCCAGCCCGGCAACGCGCGCGCCTTCGGAACGGAATCGCCGGGCAATTGCCGCCCCGATCCCGCTGGCCGCCCCCGTTATCAGAACGGTTCGATTTTCCAGTTCTCTCACCAGGTCTGCTCTTTGCGTCGCACCCTGACGGCGGCGATCGAGCCATCAGCGCGTATATTGTGTTTCCAATTATTATCGCTATTATAGCAACACGTACAAGTCATTTTTGATGGCCACGGGGAACTCGATGTTGAAATTGACAGGGGCCATCCCCGTCTTGCCCACCATATTCACCTCTTCCGGTGCGCCGGACGAAGGTGGAATGCGCCGCGTTCTCGACTATGTGATCGGGGCAGGCGCAAGCGGGGTGGTCTTTCCCGGTCTGGCCAGCGAATACGACATGCTTGCCGTTGATGAGCGTCTGCACCTGACCGGGCTGGTGGGTGCATGGATTGGTGAGCGCGTGCCATTCATTGTCGGCGCGAGCGCGCGCGATGCGGACCAGGCGATCGCCTATGCCAAAGCAGGCACGAAGGCGGGCGCGGTCGTGGCGATGATCCTCACGCCGCATGCCTATGCCGACGACATGGAGGCCATGGCACGGTTCTATCGCGACGCGCATGAAGGCTCGGGCATCGCGATCATGCTGCAGAATGCGCCCGCGCCGATGGGCGTTGGCCTGCCGCTTGAACAAGTGGCGGAACTGGCGCGCAAGGTCGAGGCGATCCGCTATGTGAAAGAGGAGGCCATGCCGTCCGGTCAGCGGATAACGCGCCTGATGGCGCTTGCGGGCGATCGGATCGATGGCGTCTATGGCGGCGCGGGTGCGCGCTATGTGATCGATGAGCTGGCGCGTGGAGCCGAAGGCACCATGCCCGCTTGCGAGATCACCGAGCTGCACGTCGCCATGGTCGACCGTTATCTGGCGAACGACGAGACGGCCGCGCGCACCTTGTTCGAGCGGACATTGCCCCTCCTCAGCATGCAGGCCGTTTTCCGCTGGCGGCTGACCAAGGCCGTGCTGCAAAAACGGGGGCTGATCGACAGCGCGTTCGTACGCGCGCCGGGGCCGGAGCTCGACCGTTATGACCGGGCCGAGCTCGATGCGCTCTTGGCACGTATTGCCGATCTGTTGCCGTTCGATGCTGCGATGTCTGCTGCCCTGGAAGCCACAGCTTGAGCCATCGCGTCGCCTCGGTCGAGACCTTCATTGTCACCGTGCCGCGGGACGTGCCGTATCTCGGGCCGCTGGCGCCGGATGAGGTAGTCAATGAACGCGGCTATTTCGTGCGGTCGGGCAATGGCGTCATCTATCCGACCGTCGACCGGTCTGTCGTCGTGCGCGTGACGCTGGAAGACCGCAGCGTCGGCTGGGGGGAAACCTACGGCATATGCGCGCCGCGCGCGACATGCGAGATCATCAACGATCTGCTCGCACCCGTATTGCTCGGCTCCCACCCGGAGGATGTCGAGAAAATCTGGGACAGGCTCTATGGCCTGATGCGCGTGCGCGGATGTGCGGGCGGTTTCTATCTGGATGCAGTGGCGGCGCTTGACATCGCGCTGTGGGACCTGTGCGGCAAGATTAGGGGCGCGCCCGTCTCTCAATTGCTGGGCGGCGCGGTTCACAATCAGATAGCCGGCTATTCCTCCGGCCTGCCCGCCGGCACCTTGGCGGAGCGTGTCGATCTCGCGCGCCGGTTATGGCGGGACGGGCATCGCGCATTCAAGTTCGCTGCGGTTATCAGCCATGAGGGCGTTGTGGCCGAGGCCGCGGCACTACGGCAGGCGCTTGGTCCTGATGCGATATTGATGGTCGACCTGCACTGGAAGTTCGATGCGGAGGAGGCGCAGGCGCTTTCGGAAAAGCTTGCGCAATATGATCTCCTCTTCATCGAAGCGCCGGTCAAGCCCGAGGATATGGCAGGTCTGGCCCGGGTCGCGTCGACGAGCGCCTTGCCGGTCGCCGCTGGCGAGGAATGGGCGACAAGTTACGAAGTTGCCAATCGGCTCAATGTCGCGCCGCTCGCCTTTATCCAACCGGAAATGGCGCATACGGGCATAACGCAGTTTCGACGGATAGCAGCACTCGCGTCTGACCGAGATATCAAGGTCGCGCCGCATGCCACAATCGGCATCGGCATTTTCCTGGCGGCAAGCCTGCACGTCTCAGCGACCCTGCCGCATCTATGGAAGCACGAATGGCAGCATTCGATCTTTGGGCGCAACCTGGCACTGCTCGATACCGACATGGGCTATGCGGACAACGCCTATCGCCTGCCGACGGGATCCGGCCTCGGCGTAACGCCAGGCAACCATTTCTGGGCTCATGCGGCGTTGATCAAATGATCCGAGCTTTTGGCACCCGTCATCCGTTACAAAGCAAATGTAGACCCGATCGGGTCACACGGAGAAATCTTGCTCTGCTATTTATTGCAGCGTCGGGTCTCGTGTCGTGCGTCTCGATCGAATCTGGTTCTCAAGCACGCTCCCAAGCGCAATCGGCGCGACCATTGAGAGTGGTCATCTTCGGCGACTCCATTACGGCCGGTCACCATCTGCCGCCACAGCAGCTTTCGTCGCGTTGGATCAGTTTGATTGAAAAGGAAGCAAACGGGGCGCTTCTGGCAATCAACGAGGGAGCGGGCGGGCGTCCCACGGATTCCCTCGATGAATTCGTATTGATGCTTGATCGACAGCGTCCGACCGACCTGCTGGTAATTGCCCTCGGCACGAATGATTCCCGAGACATTTCGGGGGATGCCGTTTCAAAGGCCGTCGCAAATTTGCGGTCCATGATCTTGGCGGCCAGGAAAGCTTCTGGAGACGATCTTCCGATCCTGATTGTCGGGCCGCCCAATATCAACATTGATGCATTGGGACCTACCCGATCAATCGGCCCACGGCGCCAGCAGAATCTTCTCGATATGAATACAGCGTTCAAAGTGCTGGCACACGAATATCGATGCGACTTCGTATCCTTGTACGGCGTGGTTTCAGATCGCAGCCTGCTGGCAGATGGCGTGCACCCCGAAGAGTCGGGCTATCTGCAAATCGCCCGGAAGATATCGCCGGCGATCCGGAAAATGTTCGCAAGCAAACAGAAAAATCCGTTTCCAGGCAGGTAATAGTGGTGTCACATGCAACTTAAGCCCAACGCCCAGCCCAATCAGAGCTTGATCGACGGCATCGCCACGCTTCAGGCGCTCGCGACGTCGCCGGAGCCGGTCGGCGGCCGCGAACTCGCGCGCCGTCTCGGACTCGATCCCACCAAGGTGAACCGGCTTTTGCGAACGCTCGCCTACCTCGGCATCGCCAGGCAAGATGCCGACAGGAAATATACTGGCGGCCCTGGCATGCATGTTCTTGCCGCGCAAAGCCTGTTCGCGTCTGGCATGCTTGGGCGGGCCTTGCCGGCGCTCGAGGGCTTGCGGAAATTTGGTCATACGGTTGCACTCGGCGTGCGATGGAATGACAATGTAAGTTATCTCTTCCACGCGCCGCCGGGCATGGAAACCTCGCAAGGGCTTGGCCGGATCGGACTGCTGCCCGCGACGACCAGCGGTATCGGCATCGTCCTGCTTTCAGAGCTTTATGACGAGGAAATACGCGAAATCTACGCGGGCAAAGAGATCGAACGATTTGCGGATGGCATCGATCAACTGCTCGCCAAGATCGCCGAAGTGCGGAAGCTTGGATATGCCCGCGTCGCCGTTCCCGACGCGCGCGAGCATTGCGTGGTGGCGGTGTCGACGGGCGACCCGGCGCATGCGGGGCTGGCGCTGTCGGGCCGGATAGCCAATGCCGATACCGAGCAAGTTGTCGAAGCTCTTCGCAAAGCCGCGGCGTCGATCGGCGGCTAATCGGCGGCGCTGAGAGAGGAGATGTCCATGAGAGATCGATCAAAAGGCAATAGAGTTCTATTGCCTCGAAGAGACATCAGATCAGTATCACCATTGTCGCCATAATCGGATAAAATGATAATACATCGATCTTCGTTAATGTATAACTCGAAAAGGCATCATTTGTTTGGGATTGATATTCAGAAATTAGGCAAGGAAGTAAAAGACCGTGTCTCTTAATCGCTATCCTTGTCAAATTTCGATAGAAGGAGATGGCTGATTCGCGCGTCTATTCATAAGGCCGCGACGCCGCTGAGCAAGATACGCTGGGCGATCCTGGCGATGCTGTTCGCCTCGACGGTCCTCAACTATGTGGACCGTCAGACGCTCTCGATCCTTGTGGGCGAATTACAGCGCGACCTTGGCATGAGCGACATTCAATATGCTCAGGTCGTCCAACTCTTTTTGATCGCTTATACCTTCGCCTATTTCTGGTCGGGATGGCTTACCGACAAGCTTGGTCCCAGGGCGATGCTGGCCCTCTGTATAAGTTGGTGGTCGCTCGCCAGCATCACCACGGGCTTTGTCCGCAGCGTCAGCGAGCTTGGCATTGCCCGCGCAGCACTAGGGTTGGGAGAAGCGGGCAATTACACAGTCGCACCCAAAGCCATTTCGGAATATTTTCCGTCGCGTGAACGCGCGCTCGCGCTTGGCATCGTCACCGCAGGCGCGATGGTCGGTGCCACGATCGCGCCCCCGCTCATCGGCGGGCTCGCACAGGCCCATGGCTGGCGTATGGCTTTCATGATAACTGGGGCGATGGGCTTTGTGTGGCTCATAGGCTGGCTTTTCATCTATCCGAAGCCCCAGGCGGCGCGGACCGTGTCGAAACAGCCCACCCCCTGGCGCGCTATTTTCCGCGAAAGGCCTGTCTGGGGTTTCGCGACCGCTCGTTTGCTGGCCGATCCGGTATGGTATTTCTATCTGTTCTGGTTTCCCAAATATTTGATCGACGAACAGGGGTTGGACCTCATCGAGGTGGCTTCGCTCGTCTGGATTGTATATCTGGCGGCGGATTTCGGCGCGATCGGCGGTGGTGTATTTTCTGATTACCTTGTGAAACGAGGTCTGACGTCCAAAGCGAGTCGCCTGATCGCTATGGCTTGCGCCGCCGCAATCGCTCCCCTTGGTATTCTGATCGCATCGGGCCCAGGGCTCGCTACGACCTTGGCACTGGCCGCCAGCGTCGTTTTCGCCCATCAATTCTTACAGGTAAATATCGGAACGTTGGTCGTCGATACTTACCGCCCCGGCATCGTGGCGACGGTTTTCGGAATCATCGCAGCAGGTAGTGGCCTTGGCGGCATCTTCTCGACTCAGCTTGTCGGCCAGATTGTCGAGACGAGCTCGTTCAGTTCGGTCTTCATACTCATCGGCTTTTTACATCCCGCCGCTTTCCTGGTCGGTTGGATCGCCATTCGCGGAGATGCAAAGTCCGATTTGCGTCGAGCGGCCGACGTGTAAGGTCCGCCGCCGAACCCCGCAGACGGGCTCGCTCAGCGCGCGGCGGACGTGCGGGGCGGCAATGCCGGGAATGGCGGCGGGCCGGCCGCACCCGGCCTTGCGATCTCGTCCGCCAGCCAGTCGACCCCGCGCAGATAATGGCCCAGCGTCACTTCGGCGTCCCCGCCATTCTCGGCCAGCATGCCCACCGGGCCGCGCCAGCCGCTGCGTTCGATGGTGCGCATCATCGCCAGTTCGCTGTCGCCTTGCGAGGGATAGACCATGTCGCCCTCCCAGCGCACGCCCGTCACGTTCACTGCGACGACATGGCGCTGGATGCGGTGCCAC
This sequence comes from uncultured Stakelama sp., assembly GCA_964413495.1. Classification (GTDB taxonomy): domain Bacteria; phylum Pseudomonadota; class Alphaproteobacteria; order Sphingomonadales; family Sphingomonadaceae; genus Sphingomonas. The sequence goes on from CAYPRW010000021.1 coordinate 10,654, forward strand.
AAGGCCGGGAAATCCCTCGTATCGTCATGCCATTCGTCGCGGGCATGGCTGAAATTATAGACGATGCCGACATCGCGAACGCCCATCCGTTCAAGCCTGGCGATGATCTCGAGCTGGTTCGGGATATGTCCGAACCAGCCATTGTGGTTGTACAGCGCGACCTTCAGGCCATGGCGCCGGGCGATCGCCGCCGTCCTTGCGATATGCTCGGCCTCTTCCGCCACGCGGCGGCGGTGGTCGGCGGGGGCGGGCGCGAACTCGGCGTCGCGCCAGCGCCGAAAGGCGCGATCGAATACCGCCCGGTCCGCAGGGGCCAGCGCCGCCAGCGCCTTCAAGTCGCCCGGCATGGGAAAGCCGCTCGGCAACAGCGTCGCCACCCCCGGCCGCGCGCGTTTGCGCGCCCAGGATGCGGTGAGCCACAAGGTCGGCCGGAAGCTGCTGCGCGCGATCGCCTCAAGCACCGCGATCGCCGGGGCCTCGTCGATATCGTTGGTGAACAGGCTCCACCCGATCAGGTCGATGCCGTGGGCCTTGAGCGCGGCCAGCTCGCGGTCGAACATCGCGATATGTTGCGGACGCCAGCTGAAGGCATAGGCCTTGAAGCCCAGGCGCGCGAGCATCGCGGCGCGTTCCTCGGGCGATCGGTCGATCGCGTCGAACGGCGCCACGGTCCAGGCGAACCGGTTGGCGCGATCCCAGATCCGCCGCCGCACCCCCGCCAGCGCGGCGTGTCCCGGTATCGCTAGGCCCGATCCCAGCAGCCCGGCAAGAAGCGTCCTGCGATCGGCACGCATCATCGGCCCGGCTCCCCGTGGCGCGGGTTCGCGGCGACCGCGCCGGCCTCGCGCTTCAACAGTTCGACGATCTGCGCGCTCGCCGCCGCATCGACCGGCGGGATCGACATCGCCGTTCCGGGGACAAGGCCCTGCGGATCGGCCAGGAAACGGGCGAGCGTGGCGGCATCCCAACGCTGTGTCATCCGCGTCATCGCCGCGGAATAGGCGAATCCGGGCCGGGTCGCCATCCGCCGACCGAATATCCCGGCCAGATCGGGACCGATATTGCCGCCCGGCTGCGCCGATCCGATCCGGTGGCAGGCGGCGCAGCGATCGGCGAACGCGGCGGCGGCCGCGCGCGGATCGAAGGCGGGCGGGGCGGGCAGGGGCGCCGCGGCCGGCGCCGCCAGCCGGGTGGCGGGGGTGACGCCCGGCGGCGGGGCATCGACGCGCAGCCGCAACAGCCGCCCGCGCGCATGATCGGTCAACAGATAGACATAGCCGTCGGGGCCCGTCTTCACCTCGCGGATCCGCTCGTCGAGCGCGATCAGCAGCCGTTCCTGCAGGACCGCCCGGCCCTGGTCGAACCGGACGCGCTCGATCTGGCGCGTGGTCAGATGCCCGACGATGAAATCGCCCCGCCATTGCGGATAATGCTTGCCGTCGATCCGCGTCAGGCCGGACGGCGTCACCGATGGCGTCCATTGCAGCACAGGATCGATCATGCCGGGCGCGGTCGGCACCGGCGCGATCAGCCCGCCGTCATAGCCCCGGCCCCAGCTGGCATGCGCCCAGCCATAATTGCCGCCTGCTTCCAGCCGATTGAGTTCGTCCCCGCCGCGCGGGCCGCTTTCGGCCTCCCACACCTCACGGCTCCGCGGGTCCTGGAACAGGCCCAGCGGCACGCGATGGCCATAGGACCAGATTTCGGGCAACGCATCCGCGCGGCCCCGAAACGGATTGTCGGCCGGGATCGATCCGTCGCGCGCGATGCGCAGGATCTTGCCGATATGCGAACGCAGGTCCTGCGCCAGCTGCCGGTTCTCGTCGACCGATGCGCTGATCCCGATCAACAGCGTTCCGTCGGCCAGCAAGGCCAGCCGCGATGCGATCGAATGCACGCCGTGCATCGCATCGCGCGACCGGAAGATGCGCTGTACCGCGGTCAGGCCGGCGGTTTCCAGCCGCGCGCGGTAGACCGCGGCATGAAAGGCCTGCTCACTGCCTTCGGTGACCAGCAGATAGACCTGGCGGTTGGTCGCGAATTCGGGATCGACGGCGATGTCGCGCAGCCCGTTGAGCCCCTTGGTATACAAGGCCGGCAATCCCGCGATCGGCGCGCCGAGCTTGCCGTTTCTGAGGATGCGCAGGCCCTGCGCGCGTTCGGCGATCAGGGCGTCGCCGCCGGGCAGCCAGGCGATCCCCGCCGGAAAGGCGATATCGCCGGCCACTTCCTCGACCCATGGCGAGCGCGTCATGGCCTCCGCCGGCAAGGCGGCGGCGGGCGGCGTGGCGCGCAGCAATGCGCCGCCGGCGCCGCCAAGCAGGATGCCGGCGAACAGGATTCCGGCGGGCACGGCCCATTGCGCCTTGCGATCCGGCATGGTCAGTCCCGCCGGCCGCGGGGCGGGGTGGCGCCGCCCATGGGTCGCGAGGCGCGCATGGGTAAATCGTCTGACATCTGGCTCCCTCCGTGGCGGCCGGGCGATGACCGTGCCGGTTCCCCCTTTTCGCGCGTGAAGGCGTAGATGGCGCGCGCCAGAATGGCATTTGCGAAATTGCCGTCCCGGTCCAGCATTTGGCACAAGCCGTCCCGCGCCGGTCACCTTTGCCCCAGCAAGGCGGGATTCCACCGCACGGCATTGCCCATACCGGCGCGACGCCCTATTCGGCGGCACCGCCATGAAGGCCCAAGACCGCGACCTATGACCATCATCGCTTCCTCGACCGATTTCCGCGAAGCCGCGCGCCGCCGCCTGCCGCGCTTCCTGTTCGACTATGCCGATGGCGGCGCCTATGCCGAAGCGACGCTGCGCCGCAATGTCGAGGATCTCGCCGACGTCGCGCTGCGCCAGCGCGTGCTGCACCCCGCGCCGACGATCGATCTTTCCACCCGCCTGTTCGGGCAGCAGCTGGCGATGCCGGTCGCGCTCGGCCCGGTCGGCATCGCGGGCATGTATCGCCGCCGTGGCGAGACCCAGGCGGCGCGCGCCGCGCACGCCGCCGGATTGCCGTTCTCGCTGTCCACCGTGTCGCTCTGCTCGCTGGCCGAGGTGCGGCGCGCCACGCCGGGGCCGCTGTGGTTCCAGCTCTATGTGATCCGCGACCGCGGCTTCATGCGCGACCTGCTCGCCACGGCCAGGGCGCAGGGGGCGAGCGCGCTGATCTTCACGGTCGACATGCCGGTGCCCGGCGCGCGCTATCGCGACGCGCATTCGGGCATGTCGGGGCGCCATGCGCCGGCGCGCCGCATCCTCCAGGCGATCGGCCGGCCGGGCTGGGCGTGGGACGTCGGGCTGCGCGGGCGGCCACACCTGCTCGGCAATCTCGAGCCGGTGCTGGGCAAGGACAGCGGGCTCAACGACTATATGGGCTGGCTGGGCAGCAATTTCGATCCGTCTGTCGGCTGGAGCGACCTTGACTGGATCCGCGAACATTGGGACGGCCCGCTCATCATCAAGGGCATTCTCGATCCCGACGACGCGCGCTCGGCGGCACGGCTTGGCGCGGACGGGATCGTCGTGTCGAACCATGGCGGGCGCCAGCTCGACGGTGTGCTCTCCACCGCGCGCGCGCTGCCGGCCATCGCCGATGCGGTGCGCGGCGACCTGACCGTGCTCGCCGATTCGGGCGTGCGCTCGGGGCTCGACGTGGTGCGGATGCTGGCGCTGGGCGCGCAGGGTGTGCTGCTCGGCCGTGCCTGGGTCTATGCGCTGGCGGCGCGCGGACAGGCTGGCGTCACCCAGCTGCTCGAGCTGATCGACAAGGAAATGCGCGTCGCGATGACGCTGACCGGCGCGACCGCGATCGACCGGATCGACCGGACGATCCTGGCCGAAGCCGCCCGCAACTAACGCCGCGATCGCATCCGGGGGCTGGCCATCCCGGCCCAGCGGCCTAAATGGGCGCAGGAAACCGCTGATCGCGCGGTGGAACGAATCTGGCGAATCGAGTCTGACCATGAACGGCAAACCCCGCACGCTGTACGAGAAGATCTGGGACGAACATGTCGTCGAACGCCGCGACGACGGCACATGCCTGATCTTCATCGATCGCCACCTGATCCATGAGGTGACCAGCCCGCAGGCGTTCGAGGGGCTGCGCGCGGCCGGGCGCGGCGTGCGCCGGCCCGATCTCACGCTCGCCGTGCCCGACCACAACCTGCCGACGACGCCGCGCCGCGCCGCCGACGGCAGCCGCATCCCGATCGCCGATCCGCAATCCGCGCAACAGCTCGCCGCGCTGGAGGCGAACGCGCCGCAATTCGGCATCCGCTATATCGGCGACGCCGATCCGGAACAGGGCATCGTCCATGTCGTCGGCCCCGAACAGGGCTTTTCGCTGCCCGGCACCACCATCGTGTGCGGCGACAGCCACACCGCGACGCACGGCGCGCTGGGCGCGCTCGCCTTCGGCATCGGCACGTCGGAGGTCGAGCATGTGCTGGCGACGCAGACGCTGCTGCTCGCGCCGTCGCGGACGATGGAGGTCCGCATCGACGGCACGCTCGGCTTCGGCGTCAGTCCCAAGGACGTGACGCTGGCGATCATCGGCGCGACCGGCGCGGCGGGCGGCACCGGCCATGTCATCGAATATACCGGCCAGGTGATCCGCGACATGTCGATCGAGGGGCGGCTGACCGTCGCCAACATGGCGATCGAGGGCGGCGCGCGGTCCGGGCTGATGGCGCCGGACGAGAAGACCTTCGCCTATCTCCACGGCCGCCCGATGGCGCCGCAGGGCGCGGCATGGGAACAGGCGCTGGCGTGGTGGCGGACGCTGCCGAGCGATCCGGGCGCGGCCTATGACAAGCGCGTGGTGCTCGACGGGTCGGCGATCGCGCCCAGCATCACCTGGGGCACGAGTCCCGAGGACGTGATCCCGATCACCGGCGTCGTGCCCGATCCGGCGAGCTTCGCCGATCCCTCCAAACAGGCGGCCGCTGCCAAGTCGCTCGACTATATGGGCCTTGCCCCCGGCACGCGGATGCAGGACGTGGCGGTCGAGAATATCTTCATCGGCAGCTGCACCAACAGCCGGATCGAGGATCTGCGCGCCGCCGCCGCCGTCGCGCGCGGCCGCCATGTCGCGTCGAACGTGCGGCAGGCGCTGGTCGTGCCGGGATCGGGGCTGGTCAAGCGCCAGGCCGAGGCCGAGGGGCTCGATCGCATCTTCATCGAGGCCGGGTTCGAATGGCGCGAACCGGGCTGTTCGATGTGCCTGGCGATGAACCCGGACAAGGTGCCGGCGGGCGAACGCTGCGCCTCGACCTCCAACCGCAACTTCGTCGGGCGGCAGGGGCCGGGCGGGCGCACGCACCTGCTCTCGCCGTCGATGGCGGCGGCGGCGGCGGTCACCGGGCGGCTGACCGACGTGCGCGACCTGATGGGAGCGCAGTGATGGAACCGTTCCACACGGTCGAGGGGCGGGCGATCCCGCTGGGCCTCAAGAATTGCGACACCGACGTCATCATTCCGGCGCAGTATCTCAAATCGATCACCCGCTCGGGTCTTGCGCGCGGTGCGTTCGAAACGCTGCGCCAGGAACCGGGCAATGTGTTCGACGATCCGCGCTTCGCGGGTGCGCCGATCCTGATCGCGGGCGACAATTTCGGCTGCGGATCGAGCCGCGAGCATGCCGCCTGGGCGATGGGCGACATGGGGCTTCGCGCGGTGATCGCGCCCAGTTTTTCCGACATTTTTTCCGGCAATGCGTTCAAGAACGGCATCTTGGCGGTGGTGCTGCCGCAGGCGGCGATCGACCGGCTGATGGACGTGGCGCAGGATCATCCGATCACCGTCGACCTGGAAACGCAGACGGTCACCACGCCCTTTCAGGACCGGTTCGCGTTCGAGATCGATCCGTTCCGCCGCGACATGCTGCTCGCCGGGCGCGACGAGATCGGGCTGACGCTGGCGATGGAGGGCAGCATCGCCGGCTATGAGGCGAAGCAGGCGGAACGGCGGCCGTGGCTGTCGCTCGGCCACGCCGCCTGACGGGGGGCGGCGCATGCGGTTGCGATCGATGCTGTTCGTGCCGGGCGACCGGCCCGATCGGATGGACAAGGCGCTGGGCACCGGCGCCGATGCGCTGATCCTGGATCTTGAGGATTCGGTCGCGGCGGCGAAAAAGCCCCAGGCGCGCGCGGACGTCGCCGCGTTCCTTGCCCGCCCGCATCCGGGCGTCGCGCGTTGGGTGCGCGTCAATCCGCTCGATTCGGGGCTGACCGCCGACGATCTCGCCGCCGCGCACGGCGCGGACGGGATCGTGCTGCCCAAGTCGCAATCGGGCCAGGATGTCGCGCGGCTCGACGCGATGCTCGCCGGAACCGACGCGCGCATCCTGGCGATCGCCACCGAAACCCCGGCGGCGATCTTTGGCCTGGGCAGCTATGCCGGCTGTTCGCTGCGGCTGGCGGGGCTGACCTGGGGCGCGGAGGATCTGCCCGCCGCGATCGGCGCGGTTTCCTCGCGTGAGGCGGACGGCAGCTATACGCCGCCCTATGAGATGATCCGCGCGCTCACCCTGTTCGGCGCGCATGCCGCCGGGGTGGCGCCGATCGAGACGGTGTTCCCCGATTTCCGCAACCTGGAGGCACTGGAAGGTTATTGCGCGCGGGCGCTGCGCGACGGCTTCACCGGCATGATGGCGATCCATCCGGCGCAGGTGGAGGTCATCAACCGCGCCTTCACCCCGTCGGGCGCGGCGGTCGAGCATGCCCGGCGCGTGGTCGCGGCGTTCGCGGAAAATCCCGGCGCGGGCGCGCTGCAGCTCGACGGCCGGATGATCGACGCGCCGCACCTCAAACAGGCCGAGGCGCTGCTCAGGCGCGCCGGGCAGGCGTGACCGGCGCGTTCCACCGCGCCGACCTGCAACGGCTGCGCGATACGGACCGCTATCGCGCGCTGGCGCCGCGCGCGGGAGTGGATTTCGCCTCGAACGACTATCTGGGCCTGGCCAATGATCCGCGCCTGCGTGCCGCCGTCGCCGACGCGCTGGATCGCGGCGTCGCCGTGGGATCGGGCGGATCGCGGCTGCTGCGCGGCAACGATCCCGAGATCGAGACGCTGGAGGCCGAGGCGGCTGCGCTGTTCGGCAGCGAGGCGGCGCTGTATTTCTCGACCGGGTTCGCCGCCAATGCCGCGCTGCTGGCGACGCTGCCGCAGCGTGGCGACGTGATCGTCCATGACGCGCTGGTCCATGCCAGCATGCATGACGGGTTCAGGCTGGCGCGCGCGCCGTCGATCCCCGCCGGGCATAACGACGCGCAGGCGGTGGATGATGGAATCGCGCGCTGGCGGCGCGAAGGCGGCACGGGCACGCCGTGGATCGCGGTGGAAAGCCTCTATTCGATGGACGGCGATTTCGCGCCGGTCGCCGAACTGGCGCAGGTCGCCGAGCGGCACGACGCGATGCTGCTGATCGACGAGGCGCATTCGACCGGCATCTGGGGCGCGGGCGGACGCGGCACCGCCGCGGCGCTGGAAGGGCGGCCCAACGTCATCACCCTGCACACCTGCGGCAAGGCGTTGGGGTGTGAGGGCGCGTTGGTCACCGCGCCGCGCCTGTTCGTCGATTTCCTGGTCAATCGCGCGCGGCCGTTCATCTTTTCCACCGCGCCGTCGCCGTTGATGGCGGCGGCGGTGCGCGCGGCGCTGCGCATCGTGGTGGACGAGCCGGCCCGGCGCAAACGGCTGACGGCGCTGATCGCGCATGCCGAGCGCATGCTGGCGCCGCTAGGCGTCACGGCGACGGGTTCGCAGATCCTGCCGCTGGTGATCGGCGACGACGCCGCAACCATGGCGCGCGCCGCCGCGCTTCAGGCGCGGGGCTTCGACGTGCGCGGCATCCGCCCGCCGACCGTGGCGCCGGGCACGGCGCGGCTGCGCATCTCGCTGACGCTGAACGCCGGCGAGGCCGAAGTGGACGCGCTGGCCGAGGCGCTGAGCGAGACCCGCCCGTGATCGTCGTCACCGGCACCGATACCGGCATCGGCAAGACGGTGGCGGCGGCGGCGATCGCCAGACGGCTGGGCGCGGCCTATTGGAAGCCGGTGCAGGCGGGGCTCGACGAAGCGACCGATAGCGAGACCGTCGCACGGCTTGCCGGGGTCGAGGTGCTGCCCGAGGCCTATCGCCTGACCACGCCCTGTTCGCCGCATCGCGCGGCGCAGATCGACGGGGTGACGATCGACCCGGCCTCGCTCACCCCGCCGCCGGGCCGGCTGGTGATCGAGGGGGCGGGCGGGGCGTTGGTGCCGCTGACCCGCGACGTCCTGTTCGCCGACCTGTTCGCGCGCTGGCGGCTGCCGGTGGTGATCGTCGCGCGAACCGCGCTGGGCACGATCAACCACAGCCTGCTGACGGTCGAGGCGCTGCGGTCGCGCGGCGTGCCGATCGCCGGCATGCTCTTCGTCGGCGACGAAGTGGCGGACAGCCAGGCGACGATCTGCGCGATCGGCCAGGTCCGCTCGCTCGGCCGCCTGCCGCGGCTCGACCCGCTGACGCCCGAAACGCTGCAGGCAGCCGCCGCAACGCTCGATCTGGACGGTCTGTGACCTCGCCGGTCTGGCATCCCTTCACCCAGCATGGGTTGAACGAGCCGGTGCCGCTGGTGACGCATGCCGAGGGCGCCGCGCTCTACACCGCCGACGGGCGGCGGGTGATCGACGCGATCTCGTCCTGGTGGGTGACGACGCACGGCCATTGCCATCCGCGCATCATGGCGGCGATCCGCGACCAGGCGGCGCGGCTCGACCAACTGATCTTCGCCGGCTGGACGCATGAGCCCGCCGAGACGGTCGCGCGCGCGCTGGTGACGATGCTGCCGCGCCCGCTCGACCATGTCTTCTTTTCCGACAGCGGATCGACCAGCGTCGAGGTCGCGCTCAAGATGGCGCTCGGCCATTTCGCCAATCGCGGCGAGGATCGCCACCGCATCGTGGTGATGGAAGGGAGCTATCACGGCGACACGATCGGCGGCATGTCGGTCGGCGCGCGCGGCGTGTTCAACCGCAGCTATGCGCCGCTGCTGTTCGATGTCGACGTCATCCCCTTTCCCGAAACGGGGGCGGAGCAGGCCACGGTCGACGCATTCGAACGGCTGTGCGCGAACCGCCCGGCGGCGCTGATCGTCGAACCCCTGCTGCTCGGCGCGGGGGGCATGCGCATCTATCCGGCGTGGGTGCTGAGGGCGTTGCGCGAGCTGTGCGCGGCGCGCGGCGTGCTGTTCATCGCGGACGAGGTGATGACCGGCTGGGGCCGCACCGGCACGCTGCTGGCGTGCGAGCAGGCCGGGGTGGTGCCCGACCTCTTGTGCCTGTCCAAGGGCCTGACCGGCGGATCGCTGCCGCTCGCGGTGACGCTGGCGACGCCGGAGATTTTCGAAAGCCACCGCTCGGACGATCGCTCGAAGATGTTCTTCCACTCCTCAAGCTACACGGCGAACCCGATCGCCTGCGCAGCGGCGGCGGCGAACCTCGCGATCTGGCGCGACGAGCCGGTACTGGAGCGGGTCGCAGAACTCGCGCGACGGCAGGCGAAACATGCCGCCACACTTGACAATAAGGTCAACAATCTCCGTCAGTTGGGCACGATCGTCGCGATGGAATTTCAGGATCGCACTGGCGCCTATCTCTCCGATCTGGGTCCGAAGCTGCTGGCGTTCTTCCGCGACCGCGACGTGCTGCTGCGCCCGCTCGGCAACACCGTCTATGTCATGCCGCCCTATTGCATCTGTGACGACGACCTGGCGCGCGTCTACGCCGTGATCGGCGAGGCGGCCTCAACCCTCTAATGTGGCCCGGTGCCGCGCCGTCAGCCGGGTGAGCCAATCGACGAACGTCGCCACCGGCGCGAAATGGCGCGTCTCCTCATGCGTCACCAGCCAGAACGAACGGCGCAATGCGACCTCAGGCAGCACCCGTGTCAGTGCGTTGCTCGCATCGCCGATGAAGCAGGGCAGCACCGCAACGCCCGCGCCGGACGTCGCCATGCGGAACTGCGCGTTGATGCTCGACGAGCGCAGCCGCGGCTCGGGCGCGCCGGGGATTTCGTCGAGATAGCGTAGCTCGGGCGCGTAGAGGATGTCGGGGACATAGCCGATCAGCCGATGCCGGGTGAGATCGGCGGGCGTGGCGAGCGGCGCGGCAGCGGCGAGATAGTCGCGCGCGGCATAGAGCCGCAGACCGTAATCGGCCAGCTTGCGCGTCAGCAGCGGCCCGCGCCGTGGCCGCGCCAGCAACACCGCGACGTCGGTTTCGCGGCGCGAGGGGCTGAGGAAGCCGCTCGACGCGACCAGATCGACGGCAAGGTCGGGATGCGTATCGGCCAGCTCGCCCAGATGCCGGCTGACGAACCAGGTGCCGAAACCTTCCGACACGCTGACCCGAACCGTGCCGCGCACCGGCCCGCCGGCATCGGGCCGCCCGATCGCGGCGGCGGCGCGCTCCATCGCGCGCGCCTGCGTCAGTAGCCGCTCGCCCGCGGGGGTCAGCGACTGGCCGTCCGGGCCCTGCTCGAACAGCCGTTCGCCCACCGCCCGCTCCAGCCGGCGCAGCCGGCGTCCGACGGTGGTCGCGTCGATCCCCAGCGCCTGCGCCGCCCGCGCAAGCTGGCCGGTACGCGCGATCGCAAGGAAGATCGGCAGGTCGCTCCAGTCCATTACCTGCGAATATGCAGGTTAGGGCTGCATGTCGATGGGTTGCCCCTTGCGGCGCGGCAGGTGCATCACGCCGCGCAAAGGAGAGCTGACATGGCGAGCGCGGTTCGCGAGATTTCGCACTTCATCGGCAATGCCGCGACGGCCGGCACCGGCACGCGGCGCTCGGACGTGTTCGATCCCAATACCGGCAAGGTGCAGGCGCAGGTGACGCTCGGCGCGCCGGCCGATCTCGACGCGGCGATGGCCAATGCCCTGAACGCCCAGCCCGCCTGGGCCGCGACCAACCCGCAACGCCGCGCCCGCGTCATGTTCGCGTTCAAGGCGCTGATCGAAAACAACATGGACGAGCTGGCGCATCTGCTGAGCTCCGAGCATGGCAAGGTGATCGCCGACGCCAAGGGCGACATCCAGCGTGGGCTGGAAGTGATCGAGTTCGCGTGCGGCATCCCGCATGCGTTGAAGGGCGAATATACCCAAGGCGCGGGGCCGGGCATCGACGTCTATTCGATGCGCCAGCCATTGGGCGTCGTCGCCGGCATCACGCCGTTCAATTTCCCGGCGATGATCCCGATGTGGATGTTCGGCGTCGCCATCGCCTGCGGCAACGCCTTCATCCTGAAACCCAGCGAGCGCGATCCCAGTGTCCCCGTCCGCCTCGCCGAGCTGATGCTGGAAGCAGGCGTGCCACAGGGCATCCTCCAGGTCGTACAGGGCGACAAGGAGATGGTCGACGCGATCCTCGACCATCCGCAGATCAAGGCGGTAAGCTTCGTCGGCTCGTCCGACATCGCGCACTATGTCTATCGGCGCGGCGTCGCGGCGGGCAAGCGCGTCCAGGCGATGGGCGGCGCCAAGAACCACGGCATCGTCATGCCCGACGCCGACCTCGATCAGGTGGTGAACGACCTGGCCGGCGCCGCGTTCGGCTCGGCCGGCGAACGCTGCATGGCGCTGCCGGTGGTGGTGCCGGTGGGCGAGAAGACCGCCACGGCGCTCCGCGAGAAGCTGCTGCCCGCGATCCAGGGCCTGCGCGTCGGCGTCTCGACCGATGCCGATGCGCATTACGGTCCGGTCGTGACCGCTGCGCACAAGGGAAGAATCGAAAGCTACATCCAGATGGGTGTCGACGAAGGCGCCGAGCTGGTGGTCGACGGGCGCGGCTTCGCGCTCCAGGGGCATGAGGACGGCTTCTTCGTCGGCCCCACGCTGTTCGACCGCGTGACGCCCCAGATGCGCAGCTATCAGGAGGAAATCTTCGGCCCGGTCCTGCAGATGGTCCGCGCCGACAGCTTCGAGGACGCGCTGCGCCTGCCGAGCGCGCATCAGTACGGCAACGGCGTCGCGATCTTCACCCGCAACGGCCATGCCGCGCGTGAGTTCGCCGCGCGCGTCGATGTCGGCATGGTCGGCATCAACGTGCCGATCCCGGTGCCGGTCGCCTATCACAGCTTCGGCGGATGGAAGCGCAGCGCGTTCGGCAACACCAACCAGCACGGCATGGAAGGGGTCAAGTTCTTCACCAAGGTCAAGACGATCACGCAACGCTGGCCCGATGGCTCGCCGGACGGGGGCAACGCGTTCGTCATTCCCACGATGGGATGACGCGCGGCCGTGACGCTACATCGGTTCTTGCCGCCCGCGCATCGTGTCCTCGACCACGCGTTGCTGCTGCGGACCATAGCGCGGGTCGGTATCGCGCACGGTGCACGAACTCGACCGCTCGCAGACACCCATCGCGAAGCCACCGACATTGGTCGCGATGTTGCGCTCGACATCGGTGGTGGTGCATGCCGCCGCCAGCATCAGCAGCGGCGTCGTCAGGAAAGGACGAAGCTTCATCATATGGACCCTTTCGATAACGGCCGGATCGCACATCGCCGGGCGGCGTTCATCGTACGAGGACTGACAAGAGCATCATGGACCAGTTCGACCTGACCCCTCAATTTGAACTGACTGGCGACCAGCGCGCCATTCAGGAGATGGCGCAGCGGTTCACCGCCGACGCGATCACCCCGCACGCCGCGCAGTGGGACGAGCGGCATATCTTCCCGCGCGAGACGGTGAAGGCGGCGGCCGAACTCGGCTTCGGCGCGATCTACGTGTCCGAGGAATCGGGCGGCATCGGCCTCGGCCGGCTCGACGCCGCGCTGATCATGGAGGCGATGGCCTATGGCTGTCCGGCCACCAGCGCGTTCATCTCGATCCACAACATGGCGAGCTGGATGATCGATCGGTTCGGCAGCCCGGCGGTGAAGGACAGATATCTGCCGCGCCTCGTCACCGCCGACTGGCTGGCGAGCTATTGCCTGACCGAGCCGTCCTCCGGATCGGACGCCGCCGCGCTCAAGACCACGGCCCGGCGCGAGGGCGATCATTATATCGTCAACGGCTCGAAACAGTTCATCTCCGGCGCCGGCGAGAACGAGCTGTACGTGACGATGGTCCGCACCGGGGCGGAGGGGCCGAAGGGCATCTCGTGCCTGGCGATCGAAAAGGACATGGCCGGCGTCGGCTTCGGCGCCAACGAGCGCAAGCTCGGCTGGCACGCCCAGCCGACGCGGCAGGTGATGTTCGACAATGTCCGCGTGCCGGCCGAAAACCTGATCGGCGGGGAGGGCGAGGGGTTCCGCATCGCGATGATGGGGCTCGACGGCGGGCGGCTCAACATCGGCGCCTGCTCGCTCGGCGGCGCGCAACGCTGCCTCGACGAGGCGGTGGCCTATACCCGCGACCGCAAACAGTTCGGCAGCGCCATCGCCGATTTCCAGAACACGCAATTCACCCTGGCCGATATGGCGACCGAGCTGGAGGCGGCGCGCGCGCTGCTGTATCTCGCCGCCGCCAAGGTGACCGCCAACGCGCCCGACAAGACCAAGTTCGCGGCGATGGCCAAGCGGTTCGCGACCGACACCGGATCGTCGGTGGTCGATCGTGCGCTCCAGCTGCATGGCGGCTATGGCTATCTGATGGACTATCCGATCGAACGCTTCTGGCGCGACCTGCGCGTGCATTCGATCCTTGAGGGGACCAATCAGGTGATGCGGATGATCGTGGGCCGGGAGCTGACGCGGCAATGAGATTGATTTCGCACAAAGCCACAAAGCCACAAAGGACGGACCGGGAGATCATATTGCCCGCTAAACAGCAAACGGCGCTTCGCGCCTATCAAGCTTCGTGGCTTCGTGTCTTTGTGCGAGCTCAACGTTCCTTGGCCATGGTGCGATGACCCAGGACCTTCTCATTTCAGCCGAAAACAAAGTCGGTCGCATCCGCCTCAACCGGCCCAGGGCGATCCATGCGCTCAATACCGGCATGTGCCGGGCGGTGATCGACGCGCTGGCGGCGTGGCGCGACGATCTCGCGGTCGAGGCGGTGATGATCGACCATATGGAGAGCAGGGGGTTCTGCGCGGGCGGCGACATCCGCATGCTGGCGGAAAGCGGCGCGGGCGATGGCGGCGCGGCGCGCGACTTCTTCCGCGCCGAATATCGCATGAACCACGCGCTGTTCACCTATGCCAAGCCGATCGTCGCGTTCATGGACGGCATCACGATGGGCGGCGGCGTCGGCATCAGCCAGCCGGCGAAATATCGCGTGGCGACGCAGAACACCAAGTTCGCGATGCCGGAGACAGGGATCGGCCTATTCCCCGATGTCGGCGGCGGCTGGTATCTCTCGCGCCTGCCCGGCCGGATCGGCCCGTATCTGGCGGTGACCGGCCATCGCATCGACGGCGCGGAATGCGTCGCGCTGGGGCTGGCGAGCCATTATCTGCTTTCGGACACGCTCGACGATGCCAAGGCGCGGATCGTGGCGGACCCGCAATCGATCGCGGCCGTGCTGGACGAGCTGTCGGCGCCGCTCCCCGACGCCGCGCTGTTGGCGCATCGCGACGACATCGACCGGCTGTTCGCGCCGGACCGGCTGGAGGAGATCATCGCCGCGCTCGAAGGCGATGGCGGCGACTGGGCCGCGCGGCAGCTCGCCACGATCCGCACCAAATCGCCACAGGCGATGAAGGTCAGCCTCAAGCTGCTGCTCGACGGCGCGACGATGCCGACGTTCGAGGACGAGATGCGCCAGGAGTTCGCGGTCGCCAGCCATGTCGTGCAGCGCCACGACTTCATCGAGGGCGTCCGCGCGCTGATCGTCGACAAGGACAATGCGCCGCGCTGGAATCCGGCGACGCCCGAGGAAGTCAGCGATCACCTGATCGACCAGATCTTCGCGCCGCTGCCCGAGGACGAGGCGTGGACGCCGGGTTGATTGAACTTTCCTACAAGCGGCCAGCCGTGGCAGCACGGACGGCAGGAACGGCAAGTTCGAACCGTTGCCAGCCTCGCGCGTGGATGGGTGTGACTTTCGGGACTTTTGGGAGGACTTTGTGAGCGTCTACAACACCATTCTGGCCGAGCAGCGCGGGGCCGTCACGTTGGTCACGCTCAACCGCCCGCAGGCGCTCAACGCGCTCAACAGCGAGGTGCTGGCCGAACTGCTCGACGCCTTCGCCAAATTCGATGCCGATGCGTCGCAGGGCTGCGCGGTGCTGACCGGCAGCGAAAAGGCGTTCGCCGCCGGCGCCGACATCAAGGAGATGCAGGCCCAGGGTTTCGCCGACATGTACGCCCACAATTTCTTTGCCGGCTGGGACCGGTTCACGCGCACGCGCAAGCCGATCGTCGCGGCGGTGGCGGGCTTCGCGCTGGGCGGGGGGTGCGAGGTGGCGATGATGTGCGACTTCATCCTCGCCGCCGATACGGCGAAGTTCGGCCAGCCCGAGATCAAGCTGGCGGTGGCGCCCGGCATGGGCGGATCGCAGCGGCTGACGCGCGCGGTGGGCAAGGCCAAGGCGATGGAGATGTGCCTGACCGGCCGCATGATGGATGCGGCCGAGGCCGAGCGCGCCGGCCTGGTCAGCCGCATCGTCCCCGCCGACGAGCTGCTCGACGATGCGCTCAAGACCGCCGCCGCGATCGCCGCGATGGCGCCGCTCGCGGTGCTGGCGAACAAGGAAATGGTCAACGCCGCGTTCGAGACCGGCCTGGCGCACGGCATCCAGTTCGAACGCCGGCTGTTCCACGGCCTGTTCGGTACGGCCGACCAGAAGGAAGGCATGGCCGCGTTCGTCGAGAAGCGGCCCGGCAACTGGACGGGGAAATAGCATGGCGCGCGTCGGCTTTATCGGCCTGGGCAATATGGGCGGCGGCATGGCCGCGAACCTGGCCAAGGCCGGGCATGACGTGCGCGCCTTCGACCTTTCGGCCGAGGCGCTGGAACGAGCCGGGGTGGCGGGCTGTCTGCCGGTCGAAAGCGCGGTCGCCGCCGCGCAGGGCGCCGAGGCGGTGATCACGATGCTGCCTGCCGGCAAGCAGGTCGAGCAGGTCTATCAGGACAGCGTGTTGGGCGCGGCCGACACCGGCGCGATCCTGATCGATTGTTCGACGATCGACGTCGAGACCGCGCGGCGCGTGGCCGATGCCGCGATCGCCAGGGGGCTGGCGGCGGTCGACGCGCCGGTCTCGGGCGGGATCGCGGCCGCGAGCGCCGGCACGCTGACCTTCATGGTCGGCGGCGACGGCGGGGCGGTCGCACGCGCCGAGCCGCTCCTGTCGGCGATGGGCAAGGCGGTGATCCATGCCGGCGCCAACGGCGCGGGGCAGGCGGCGAAGATCTGCAACAACATGCTGCTCGGCGCCACCATGGTCGCGACGTGCGAGACGCTGTTGCTGGCGAGGAAGCTTGGGCTCGACCCACAGACCTTCTACGACATCGCCTCGGTCTCGTCGGGCTCGTGCTGGTCGCTCAACACCTACGCCCCGCTGCCCGGCGTCGGCCCGCGGACGCCTGCGGACAACGACTATCAAGGCGGCTTCGCGGCGGGCCTGATGCTCAAGGACCTGCGCCTCGCGATGGAAGCCGCCGCCGGCGTCGGCGCCGACACGCCGATGGGCGCGCGCGCGGCCGAACTCTACACGCGCTTCGCCGATGCCGGGCATGTCGGCACCGACTTTTCCGGCATCATCAGGATGCTGGACGAATGAGGGTCACGGCGCCGGGCACGTGGTGCCCGCCCCGGCGTCGAGATCGAGGCAGCGGCCGTCGATCTCATCGGCCGGCACCTTCAAGCCGATCGTCGCGGCCAGCGTCGGCAGGATGTCGACCGTCTCCACCGACATCGGTTGTTCGAACCCGGTCAGCCCCTTGCGCCAGAACAGGATCGGCACGCGGCGGTCATAGTCCCAGAAGCTGCCATGCGTCGCCGTGCTGCCCTTCGATCCGTCCGAGATCGGCGTGATGCGCGGCTTGAGCGCCACCACGAAATCGCCCGAGCGTCCGTCGAGATAGGAGGCACGGGCGCGTTGCAGCAGGCTCCACGTCTCCGGCGGTCCCTTGGGGCTGGGGGTGGCCAGGATCTGCTCGCGGGTCAGCACGGCATGGACTTGCGGATGGGCGGCAAGCGTGCGCCGGATCTCCGCCATCGCCCGCCTGCGCTTGCCGCCGGTCAGCTTGGGATCGACCCACATGTCGCCGAAATTGTCCCCCCACAGCAACTGGCCCGGGATGCCGAGCTTGCGCGCGATCGGCTCGCCGATCTTCTTCGCGCTCAGTCCCGGATCGACCCGCGCCGCCTCGGTGATGCCGTGCATGCGGTGCCGCTCGGGCAGGTCGTGCCCGCCATGATCGGCGGTCAGCACCACTTCATAGTCGATGCCGGCCTTGTCCAGCGCGTCGAACAGCGTCCCCAACGTCCGGTCGAGCGCGAACATCTGCAGGCACATCTCGGTCCCCTCGGTGCCATAGGTGTGCCCAACATAGTCGCTGGCCGAAGCGCCGACGATCAGCAGGTCGGTCGCCGCGCCTTCGCCCAGCCGCAGCTCGGCACGCAATTCGGTGGCGAGCCCGACGATCGCCGCATCGAATTCGGGCGAGGCGCGGAACTTGCCGGTTTCGCCCGCCGCCCGCGCAAAGCGGCCGGTGCCGACGATCTTGGTCGCGCCGACCGGCACCGCCACGTCGCGCGATCGGCAGAAGGCGGGCAGGTCGCGCGCCGGTTGCGCCTGCGCGATCCGGGCCGTCGCCGCCGCATTGGCGCGGGTGACGGGCGCCGGTTCGGCCCGGCCGGCATAGCTCCCGAAGCGATTGCCGCTCCACCACCACACCTGATCGGCATTGCGGCCGGTCATCATCACCGCCGCGCGGTCCTTGCCCGCCACGGCGACGACGCGCGTGGCGGGTATCACCGCCTTCATCCGCTCGCCCAGCGTCGGTACCTTCAGATGGCGCGGCGAGACGGTGTAGTTGGCGGAATCGCTGCCGGGCACGGTCTCGTCTTCCGAGCAATAGACGTCCTTGTCCGCCCGCGCCGTCTTCAGATCGACCCAGCCATTGGCGATGATCCCGGTGCGCGCCGGGCGGCTGCCGGTCAGGATCGTCGAATGGCCGGGGCAGGTCTCGGTCGCGGCATGGCTCTGATAGCCCGAGGGGAAGACGACGCCGTTTGCCAGCCGTGCAAGGCCCCCGGTGAAATGCTGGCGATATTCGGCGAACACGTCCGCCGAGAATTGATCAACCGCGATCGCCACGATCAGTTTGGGCGGGGTTGTCGGGGCGGGGGCAGGGGGCGCGGCCTCCTGCGCCAGCGCGGGGGTTGCGAGCAGCAGAGCGGCGGCGAGGGGACGGAACATCATTCCTCCGATGGCAAAAGCGGCCGCGCCCGCTATGTTCGATCTTCCCCGGCCCGGCAAGGACGCCCAATGCGCAGTTTCGGTTTCGCGTTCGTGACATGGCTGGCCTGCCTGATCGCGCTGACCGTGCCTGTGGCCGCGCAACCGGCGGGGCAAGACAATCTGACGGTCGAACTGGTCGCCGAGACCGACAATCCCGCGCCGGGCAGTGACGTCACGCTCGCCTTCGCCGCGACGCCCGATCCGGGCTGGCACGGCTATTGGAAGAATCCCGGCGATGCGGGGCTGGAAACGCGGCTCGACTGGAAGTTGCCCCAGGGCGTGACCGCGGGCGAGCTGCGCTATCCGGTGCCGACGCGGCTGATGATCGCCGGCATCATGAACTATGTCTACAAGGGCGGTTTCACGCAGCTCGCCACGCTGAAGATCCCGGCCGGGCTGGCGCCGGGCACTGCGCTGCCGATCGCCGTGCGCGCCGACTATCTGGTCTGCACCGACGAAGTGTGCGTGCCGGAGACGGAGACTCTCTCGATCACGCTCACCGTCGGCGACGGCACGATTTCCACCGAACGACGCGCGCGCTTCGACCAATGGCGGCGGGCGTTGCCGAAGCCGTTGGGCAGCGAGGCCAGGTTCGCGATCCGCGACGGGGTGGCGCGTATCGCCATTCCCTATCCCGCGAGCGCGCCGCTGAGCGACGACGCCTATTTCTACCCGCTCACCCAGCTCGCCCTGACCTACAACGCGCCGCAAGAGGTCACACGCGACGGTGACCGCATCGTGATCGAAACCAAGGCGGCGGGTGAGGTGCAGCGGCTCGAAGGCGTGCTGGCGCCGAGCAACGGCCAGGGGTTCGTGCTGACGGCGGTGCCGGGCGAGGTCGCGGCGCCGTCTTCGGGCGCGGCGGGCATCGACTGGCGCGCCGCCTTGATCGCACTTGGCGGGGCGCTGCTGGGCGGGCTGATCCTCAACATCATGCCCTGCGTGTTCCCGATCCTGAGCCTCAAGGCGCTGAGCCTGGCCAAGGGCGGCGCCAGCGAGGCGCATGCGCGATCCGAAGCGTTGGCCTATACCGCCGGGGTGGTGCTGGTGGTGCTGGCGCTGGGCGGCGCGATGCTGGGCCTGCGCGCGGCGGGGGCGAGCGTCGGCTGGGCATTCCAGCTGACCGACGCGCGCGTGATCCTGTTCCTGCTGCTGCTGGTGCTGGGCATCGCACTCAACCTTGCCGGCCTGTTCGAGC
Organism: uncultured Stakelama sp.; assembly: GCA_964413495.1. Classification (GTDB taxonomy): domain Bacteria; phylum Pseudomonadota; class Alphaproteobacteria; order Sphingomonadales; family Sphingomonadaceae; genus Sphingomonas. The sequence goes on from CAYPRW010000021.1 coordinate 30,237, forward strand.
TGATGACGCCGAAATTCGCCGGCAAGCTGGGCGACGGCGGATCCGGCGGCGCGTTCATGACCGGCGCGCTGGCGGCGTTCATCGCCACCCCATGCACCGGGCCGTTCATGGGCGCGGCGCTGGGCGCGGCGCTGGTGCTGCCCTGGCATGTCGCGCTGCTGATCTTCCTGGGGCTGGGGCTGGGGCTGGCGCTGCCCTTCCTGCTGCTGGGTTTCGTGCCCGCGCTGCGGCGCGCCCTGCCAAAGCCGGGCGCGTGGATGGATATGTTGCGCAAGATCCTCTCGCTGCCGATGTTCCTCACCGCGATCGCGCTGGCCTGGGTGCTGGGGGGGCTCAAGGGGGTAAACGGCATGGCGATCGGGCTGATCGCCGCGCTGGCGCTTGCCATGGTGCTGTGGGCGCTGGGGCGGCGGCAGGCGCGCGGCGCGGGCAATGGCCTGGCCTGGATCGCGGCGGCGCTGGTGGCGGCGGTGGGCATATCAGCCGTCGCGGCGATCGGGCGGCCGGCCGCGGCCCCGGCCGCGAAGGGCGCCGCCGAACCGTTCAGCGAGGCGCGGCTGGCGGCGCTGCGGGCCGAGGGCAGACCGGTATTCGCCTATTTCACCGCCGACTGGTGCGTCACCTGCAAGGTCAACGAAAAGGCCGCGATCGAGACCCAGGCGGTGGCCGACGCCTTTGCCGCTGCCGGGGTTGCGGTGCTGGTGGGCGACTGGACCGACGGCGATCCGGCGCTGGGCCGGTTCATCGAACGGCACGACCGCGCCGGCGTGCCGCTGTACCTGTGGTATCCCAAGGGCGCGCGCGCGCCGCGGGTCTTGCCCCAATTGCTGACGCCGGGCATGCTGGCCGCGCTGCCCGGGGGGGGCGTGATGCGACAGGAGATGGCCCGATGACCAAGCTCGCCCTTCTTGCCCCCGTGCTTGCCTTCGCGCTCGCTGCGCCCGGCGCGGCCGAACAGGCGAATGGCGCCGCCGCCACCGATTTCAAGCTGACCGACGCATCGGGCAGGACCGTTCGGCTCAGCGACTATCGCGGCAAGACCGTGGTGCTCGAATGGAACAATCCCGGCTGTCCCTTCGTCCAGCGCCATTACGACAGCGGCAACATGCAGAAGACGCAAGGCCTGGCCAGCGCGGGCGGCGCGGTGTGGCTGACGATCAATTCGGGCGCGCCGGGCAAGCAGGGCCATATGGACGCCGCCGCCGCGCGCAAGTTCGTGGCGGACAAGAAGGCGGTGCCCGCGCATTATCTGCTCGATCCCAAGGGCGTGGTGGGCAAGGGCTATGCCGCCAAGACCACGCCGCACATCTATGTCATCGATGGCGCGGGCGTGCTGCGCTATCAGGGCGCGATCGACGACAAGCCCGCCGCGCGGGTCGAGGAGATGCCGGCGGCGCGCAACCACGTCCTCGCCGCGCTGGGCGAGATCAAGGCGGGGAAGGCGGTGTCGGTCGCCCGGACCCAGCCCTATGGCTGTTCGGTGAAATACGCGGACTGAACGCGCGCCCGATCGGGCGGTGGAGAAGGACGCGGGCCGGGGGCGACCCCGGCCATTTTCGCGTTGCCGGTCCGGCAGCAATAGCTCTTGTGCAACGCAGCAAAGCGATGCAGCATGGAACCCGCCAAATACCTGTGGGGTTCACCGGGCAAGCATGGAGGCTGAATGGGGACAGGCCGCGCGTTCGATGAGATCTGGGGGCATGGCGGGCCGGAAGACCCACGCCCGGAATTCGCCGCGCTGTCGCAATGGGTGGCGCAGACCCCGCAATCCGAACTCCACCGCCGCCAGCAATCGGCCGAGGCGACCTTCCGCCAGCTCGGCATCACCTTCGCCGTCTATGGCGACAGCGATGCGAGCGAGCGGATCATTCCGTTCGACATCGTGCCCCGCATCTTCCTGCACGAGGAATGGACGCGGCTGTCGGCGGGGCTGGTCCAGCGGGTCGAGGCGATCAATGCGTTCCTCGAGGATATCTATGGCGAGCGCCGCATCCTCAAGGAAGGCATCGTCCCGCCCGAGCTGATCCTCAACAATCCGCAGTTCCGGCCCGAGGTTGCCGGCATCCGTCCGCCCCACGGCATCTGGGCGCACATTTGCGGCATCGACCTCGTCCGTACCGGCCCCGACGAATTCTGGGTGCTGGAGGACAATGCGCGCACGCCCTCGGGCGTGTCCTACATGCTCGAAAACCGCGAGGCGATGATCCGGCTGTGCCCCGAGCTGTTCCGCAGCTTTCGCGTCGCCGCGGTCGACAGCTACAGCGACATGCTGCGCGAGACGATGCGCTCGGTCGCGCCCGATGCCGGGGGCGGGCAGCCGGTGTGCGTCGTGCTGACGCCGGGCCATTTCAACTCGGCCTATTACGAGCACAGCTTCCTGGCCGACACGATGGGCGTCGAGCTGGTCGAGCCGGCCGACCTGATCGTCGACGACGATATCGTCTACATGCAGACCATCGCCGGGCGGGTGAAGGTCGACGTGATCTATCGCCGGATCGATGACGAGTTCCTCGATCCGCTGGTGTTCCGGCCGGATTCGCTGCTCGGCGTGCCGGGGATCATCGCGGCCTATCGCGCCGGCAATGTCGCGCTGATCAACGCGCCGGGCAACGGCATCGCCGACGACAAGGCGATCTACAGCTACATGCCCGATATCGTGAAATTCTATTCGGGCAGCGAGGCCAGGCTGCCCAATGTCGAGACGTGGCGCTGCCGTGAGCCGCAGGCGCTCAAATACGTCCTCGATCATCTCGACGAGCTGGTGGTCAAGCTGGTCGATGGATCGGGCGGCTATGGCATGCTGGTCGGCCCGACCGCGAGCAAGGCGGAGATCGAGGATTTCCGCCGCGCGCTGATCGCCGAGCCGCACCGCTATATCGCGCAGCCCACGCTGGCGCTGTCGACCGTGCCCACGGTGGTCGAGGCGGGTCTCGCGCCGCGCCACGTCGATTTCCGCCCGTTCGTACTGACCGGCGCGGACGGGGTGAAGGTGGTACCCGGCGGCCTCACCCGCGTGGCGCTCAAGCAAGGCTCGCTGGTGGTCAACTCCAGCCAGGGGGGCGGCACCAAGGACAGCTTCGTGCTGTTGCCCGAAGGCAGGCGGACCCAGTCGCAGGTGCAGTCGTGAGGATGCTCTCGCGCACCGCGGCCGCGCTCTACTGGCTCGGCCGCTATGTCGAGCGTGCCGATTTCACCGCGCGGCTGGTCGAGGCGACGGTGCGGCTCGACGCGCTGTCCGCGCACCCGGCGGGCGAGGCGGCGTGGGCGAGCGCGCTCAGCGTGACCTATAACGAGGATGCGTTCGCGGCGACCGGCCAGTCGATCAGCCAGCAGCCGGTGGCGCGCTTCCTGACGCTCGACATGACCCATCCGGGTTCGATCGTCCGCTGCCTGGAGCAGGCGCGCAACAACGCCCGCGCGGTGCGCACCGCGTTGACGCGCGAGGCGTGGACCGCGGTCAACCGGCTGTGGCTGCTGTTCGCCAATCGCTCTAGCCCCGGCGGCGCGATGTCGACGCTCAACCTGGTCGAGGGCGTGATGGCCGAGGCGCGCGGCTTCGAGGGCGCGGTGCACCGCATGATGCGCAACGAGGCGACGCTGCTGATCCAGCTCGGCGCGGCGATCGAGCGTGCCGACAACACCGCGCGGCTGCTCGACGTCAAATATCATCTGCTGCTGCCGAAAGGCGAGCAGGTCGGCGGCGTGGTCGATCGCGATCAGTGGACCACGATCCTGCAGACCGTGTCGGCGGTGACCGCCTATCGCTGGCTCTACAGCGAGGGATTGAAGCCCATCAACGTCATCGACCTGCTGATCTGCCACGCCCAGTTGCCGCGCAGTCTGGCCGCCTGCGTCGAGGAGGTGGTCGAACAGCTGAACGCGCTGGCCAAGCGCACGGGGTTGCAGGGCGAGGCCGATCGCATGGCGCGCGCGCGGATCGCGCGGATGCAGAAGACGCGCAGCCATGAGGTGATCGTGAGCGGGCTGCACGAATATCTCGAAGCGTTCATCGGCGAAAACGCGATGCTCGATGCGGCGATTGCCCGCCAGTTCCGGTTTATCTAAGGCGCGCGGGTGCGCATCGCGGTCGAACATCTCACCCAATATCGTTTCAGCGAGCCGCAGTCGCGCCTCGTCCAGATGCTGCGGCTGACGCCCAGCGACACGATCGACCAGACGGTGCTGAGCTGGCGGATCGACGTCGATTGCGACGTGCGGCTGCGCGATACGGTCGACGGCTTTGGCAACAAGGTGACGATGCTCTATGCCGAAGGGCCGATCGCGGATATCGCGATCATCGTCGCCGGGCAGGTGCTGACCACCGAATCCAACGGCGTGGTGCGCGGCAGCCACGAGCCGCTGCCCGAAGGCCTGTTCCTGCGCAGCACGCCGCGCACTGCGACCGACGAGGCGCTGAGCGCCTTCGCCCGTGACTCGTTCGGGACCGGCGCGAACACGCTCGACCGGCTCCATCGCTGGAACGCCGCGCTGTCGGGGCGCTTTCCCGGTGTTCCCGACCTGCCCGACACCGGGCTGGCGGCGGCCGAGGCTTTTGCCGCGCCGGGGCCGAGTTCACGCGACCTGGCGCATATCTACATCGCCGGCGCCCGCGCGCTGGAGGTGCCGGCGCGCTACGTCTCGGGCTATCGCCAGCATGACGGCGGCGAGAGCGCGCCACATGGCTGGGCCGAGGCGTGGGTCGAAGGGCTCGGCTGGGTCGGCTTCGATCCCTCGGCCGGGATCAGCCCCGATGAAGGCTATGTCCGCGTCGCGGTGGGGCTCGACGCGCCGGGCGCGGCGACGATCGCCGGCTCGCGGCTGGGGCAGGGCGATGAGGAGATGGCAGTCGACCTGTATGTCGACCGGCTCGGTTCGGACGCCTGACGCTTTGTCCAGTCAAGCTAACTTGACGCTTCCCCCGCGAAAGCAGGGACCCAGGGCCGCAAACGCACCGTCCGTGACCCTGGCCCCTGCTTTCGCAGGGGATCAGATCGTCTTAATCCAAGGGCCGGGTTTCAAGCCAGTTCGCGTACCCCGACCGGTGCGCGGATCACCGGCTCCTCGTTATCGGCGAGGCGCGACCAGCCATTGGGGCCGAGCACTTCCATCGGGCGATAGCGCGTCTTGTACTGCATCCGGTCGCTGCCCTTCACCCAATAGCCGAGATAGACATAGGGCAGGCCCGCATTTCGCGCGCGGATGATGTGATCCATGATGATCAGGTTGCCCAGCCCCTGGCGTTCGGCATGGTCGGCGTCGAAGAAGCTGTAGATCATCGACAGCCCGTCCGCCTGCTGGTCGGTGATGCACGCGCCGACCAGCGCGCCGCCCAGCGCCGCCGGCTCGCGATATTCGACGACATAGGTGCCGACCGGCGACTGTTCGACCATGTCGGCATAGTCGGTCTCGTCCATCTGCGTCATTCCGCCGCCGGGGTGACGGCTGGCGAGATAGCGGCGCAGCAGATCGAACTGTTCCTCGGTCGCCCAGGGGCGGCATGCGGTGACTTCAAGGTCGCCGTGCCGCCGGATCAGCTTGCGCTGGGTGGCGTTGGCGCGAAATTCGTCGGTGACGACGCGGACCGAGAGGCAGGCGTTGCACCCCACACAGCTTGGCCGATAGGCGACCGACTGGCTGCGGCGAAAGCCGATCCGCCCCAGCGCATCATTGAGCTCGCCCGCGTGGGGCCCGGACAATTCGGTGAAGATCTTTCGTTCCTGCCGGCCCGGCAGATACGGGCAGGGCGACGGGCTGGTCACGAAAAACCGTGGAAACCGCGTAAGTGCCGTCACCCGTCAATGCCCCTGATCCGCCCGCGAAATCGCGTTGTCCGAAAGCCTTTATGAAGCGGGAAAATGGTGATGAAAAGGCGATTTACCATCATAGAGGGTTAACGCCGTCCGCCCGTTTCCCGCGCCGTTCGTCCCCCGGATCGAACGCGCCGCCGCAGCTATAGCGGCATGATGAATCGGCCGGGAAGGGCGGCCGGCATCGGTTCGCCGCACGTGCGATTCGGTTCGTCCACAAGCTGTGGAAAATGTGGATGGCGTTTGGGCGTTCGGCGCAGCTGAACGCGGGCGGAGCAGCTAGGCTCCAGCGATCGAAGATCGATGGAAGCTGCGCAGGGTGGTGCCGTCGTCCGGTGAATCCGGACAAATTACGCCAGTTCGATCAGCCGCACGTCATAGCCTTCGGCCTGCAGCGCCGTGTTCAGCCGTTCGAGATGCGCGCGGTCGCGCGTCTCGCACTCGACGTCGAGGCTGAGGCCCTTGGCGGGCAGGTTGGTGAAGATGCGCTGGTGCGACAGTTCCAGGATGTTGACCGCCTGTTCCTGGAAGATGCGCGCCACCTGATAGAGCGCGCCCGGCCGGTCCTGCAGGCGGATGCGCAGCCGCGCGAGCCGGCCCGAACGGGCGAGGTCGCGCAGCAGCACGTTGGCGAGCAGCCGCGTGTCGATATTGCCGCCGGTCAGCACGATGCCGACATTGCGGCCGCGGAACCGTTCCGGCGCGGACATCAGCGCGGCGAGGCCCGACGCGCCGGCCCCTTCCACCACCGTCTTCTCGATCTGCAGGATGAGGCTCACCGCCTCTTCCAGGCTGCGTTCGGTGACCAGCATCACATCGTCGACCAGCGCCTCGACGATGCGCGCGGTGATGCTGCCGGGGTCGCGCACCGCGATCCCCTCTGCCAGCGTGTCGCCGCCGATCGGCTCGTCACGGCCCTTGATGCGATTGTACATCGACGGGAACAGTTCGGCCTGTACGCCGATCACGTCGATCGGTCGCGCCGCGGCCCTGGCCACCGTCGCCATGCCGGAGATCAATCCGCCGCCGCCGATCGGCAGCACCAGCGTATCGATCTGCGGCGCATCGGCCAGCATCTCAAGCGCCACCGTGCCCTGGCCGGCGATGATGCGCGGATCGTCGAACGGATGGACGAAGGTATAGCCGTTCGACGCCTCGAGCTGGCGGGCATGGGCATAGGCCTCGTCGTAGGTTTCGCCTTCGAGGATGACCGAAGCCTTGTGCCCCTCGGTCTGCGTCACCTTCACCGTCGGGGTCGGCTTGGGCATCACGATCGTGACCGGAATGCCGAGCTGCCCGCCATGATAGGCCAGGCCCTGCGCGTGATTGCCGGCCGAGGCGGCGATCACGCCCTTCGCGCGCGCCGCGGGATCGAGCTGAAGCAGCGTGTTGAGCGCGCCGCGTTCCTTGTAGGCGGCGGTGAACTGGAGATTTTCGAACTTCAGCCAGACATTGGCGCCGGTGAGGTTCGACAGCGTCTTGCTGTGCAGCGTCGGCGTGCGCACGACCGCGCCCATAATCCGCTGCGCCGCCGCTTCAACGTCGGAGAGCGAGACCGGGAGGTCGTTCGGAGCCTGTGCTGCTAGCGTTGCCATCGCAGCGCCCTAGACCATCTGGCGCGGCGGGGGAACACCGCCTATTCGAACCGATCTGAAGCGTGGCTTTTTCGTCGCGCCTTCGCGGAGAAACCCGTGCGTTCTGCTTTGATCCTCGCGCTCATCCCCTCGTTGCTGTTCGCCGGCCCCGCGCCGGCCGATGCGCTGGTCGACAATGTCGACGGCATGACGCTGGACGAGCGGGGCGAGGTGGTGCGCTTCACCGGGATCCTGATCGCGCCGGACGGCAAGGTGGTGAAGCTGCTCAAGCGCGGCGACAAGCGGCCCGAGCGGCTCGACTGGCGCGAGGATTTGAAGGGTCGCACGGTCATTCCCGGCATGATCGACGCGCACGGCCATGTCATGGATCTGGGGTTCCGGGCGATGGCGCTCGACCTGTCCGCCACGACCTCGCTGGCGCAGGCGCAGGAGGCGATCCGTGGCTATGCCGCGCAGAACACGCAGCGGCCGTGGCTGGTCGGCGGGGGATGGAACCAGGAGAGCTGGGCGCTGGGCCGCTTTCCGACCGCGGCCGAGCTGGATGCGGCGACCGGCGACAAGCCCGCCTGGTTCACGCGCGCGGACGGCCATGCCGGCTGGGCCAACAGCGCGGCGATGAAGGCGGCGGGGATCACCGCCGCCACCAGGTCGCCGGCCGGCGGGCGGATCGAGCTGGTCGCGGGCCGGCCCGGCGGGGTGTTCGTCGACGCGGCGATGGCGCTGATCGAGAAGGCGCTGCCCAGATCGACGCCGCGCGACCGCAACGCCGCCTTCATCAAGGCGCAGGACATCTTGCTGAGCCAGGGCGTCACCGCCAGCGCCGACATGGGCACGACGCTGGACGACTGGATGACCTACCGCCGGATGGGCGATCTGGGCATCCTGCGCATGCGCATCATGAGCTATTCGGCCGGGGTCGAGGTGGCGTTGCAGGTCGGCGGCAGCGGGCCGACGCCGTGGCTCTATGCCGACAAGCTGCGCATGGGCGGGATCAAGCTGTATCTCGACGGCGCGCTCGGCTCGCGCGGGGCGTGGCTCAAGGCGCCCTATGCCGATGCGCCGGGCAATAGCGGGCTCCCATTCCTGACCGACGCGCAGTTGCTCAACTCGATCGCGCGGGGCGCGATGGACGATTTCCAGCTGGCGATCCACGCGATCGGCGATCGCGCCAACCAACAGGCGCTGGACGCGATCGAGGAGGTGTCGGACACCTATAAGGGCGACCGGCGCTGGCGGATCGAGCATGCGCAAATGGTCGATCCCGCCGATCTGCCGCGCTTCGGCCGGCACGGCATCATCGCCTCGATGCAGCCGGTGCATCAGACCGGGGACCGCATGATGGCGCAGGCGCGGCTGGGGCCGCAGCGGCTGGCCGGCGCCTATGCGTGGAAATCGATGCTGAACAACGGGGCGCGGCTGGCGTTCGGATCGGACTATCCGGTCGAGCGCCCCAATCCGTTTGCGGGCTGGGCGGCGGCGTTCACGCGGCAGGATGCGCAGGGCCAGCCCTTCGGCGGCTGGCGGCCCGAGGAAGCGGTGAGCCGCGAGCAGGCGTGGCGGGCGTTCACCGTGGACGCGGCCTATGCCGGGTTCGGCGAGAAAAGGTTCGGGTATCTGGCGCCGGGCTTGCGCGCCGATTTCGTGGTGGTGGATCGCGATCCGCTATTGGCCTCGCCGAGCGAGTTGCGCGCGACGGTGGTGGTCGAGACCTGGGTGGGCGGCGAGCGCGTGTATCGGCGCGGGGAGGGCGCTCGATAGGCCGGGCATTGGCGGTCAGGCTGGTTGGATATGCGAGGTTCAAAGAGCGGGAAGCGGCCGAGTGTTGCAGTGACGTTTGGGATCATTTCTGTGTCTGTCTTATATCCAGATAAGTTCGTGTAGGAAAGCGGCTCGCCGTTTCTGGCGGTTTTCCGCGGGTTTGTGGGGGCGGTGGTTGCGACGCAAGCTGTTCGGCCAGGGCCGGAGTTGTGTTGGCATCAGCCGGATGTGGAATCTGCAATGCGACGATCTCGACGAACTTCGTGTGATGGATCGCCGGTGGGGTGTGGCGTTGGCGGAGGGGAATGTCGAACGGGTGCAACGTTTCGGACGCGCGGATACGGCATCGTCCGTGGCGAGGTGGATCCCGGCACAAGGCCGGGATGACGGTCGAAACGGAATGACGGCTGACGACCCCATAGCGGTCGTTGCAGGCTGAAGTTAGGGATTGCTGCAATCCAGCCACGTTGGGACAGCCAATGCTACGCTCTCGAAGGCGCATAATCATACGCATCGTGATACCGATCATCATCTTGATCGCGCTTGGCGTCTATAGCCTGTTTCCACACCCGACGCGTGATGAGGACATGCTTCAGGCGGTCGCGTCCGAAGCTGTTGCCTTGAAGAGGAAGCATCCCGCTGGCGCTCGCGTAGAGCTTGCGAGCGACGACTGGCCTCCCGCTATCGCCAGTCTGAAGCCACAATCCGTGACTGTATCCGCCAAGAAGGTCGATATACAGATAAGGCACTATTTCGATGGTGGATGGGGATACTCCTTCGCCCCCGACAAGCAGGATCTTGGCATGCTGCCCGAGTGCTGGTCCGATCTCGGTCACGACCTCTATTGGCATGGACCGTGCTGACCGCCGAGGTCTGCTTACCACCTAATTTCCGCCCTTCACGGTCGCGCGCCAAAAGAAAAGGCCGCGGACCCTTGCGGACCCGCGGCCTTCACGCCCCCGCGTGTAACTGTTCAGGCGACTTCGGAAACCGGCGCCGCGACCTCGTCGGGCTCGCGCAGCACATAGCCGCGGCCCCAGACGGTCTCGATGTAATTCTCGCCGTCGCAGGCGCTGCTCAGTTTCTTGCGCAGCTTGCAGATGAACACGTCGATGATCTTGAGTTCGGGCTCGTCCATCCCGCCATAGAGATGGTTCAGGAACATTTCCTTGGTCAGCGTCGTGCCCTTGCGCAGCGAGAGCAGCTCGAGCATCGCATATTCCTTGCCGGTCAGGT
>CAYPRW010000022.1:0-37275 GCA_964413495.1 uncultured Stakelama sp.
TTCAAAGACCGAATTGCATCCCGTGGAGACCGGTTCGCGTTAGACCGACAGCACCCTTGACATTCTACAATGGCGCGATACTCATGTGTGAAACGGTCGTTCGTTCTTAACAATAGACCAGCATTGGGAGAGGATCGGGTCGATGAGCACACATCGTACAATATTGCTGTACACGGCCGCGGTGACGCTGGCGTTGGGGGCGGCGCCCGCTGTTCATGCACAGAGCGCGGACCGGGTAGCTGACGATGGCAGCGAGGTTTCGGACGCCGATGGCGATATCATCGTCACTGCGACCAAGCGACGCGAGTCGGCGCAGCGCGTGCCGATCGCACTGTCGGCCTTTTCGGGGGACGACCTGCAGACCCGCGGCATATCCTCACCGGCCGACCTGCAGCGCAGCGTGCCGAGCCTGTCATTCGGCACTCAGCAGAACAATCCCGGCATCACGATGGACGTCTCGATCCGCGGCGTATCGTCGCCCAATTCGCTTCCCGGCGGCGATCCCGGCGTGCCCGTCCACATGAACGGCCATTATCTGCAGGCGACCAACTTCCTCGTCCGCGATCTGCTCGACATCGAGCGGATCGAGGTGCTGCGCGGTCCGCAGGGCACGCTCTATGGTCGCAACGCCAATGGCGGCTCGGTCAACATCATCACCAAGCAGCCGACCGGCGAGTTCGAGGCGCTCGTCTCGCTCGAGGTCGGCAATTACGACCTGATGGGCGTCCAGGGCGTCGTCAACATCCCGGTCTCCGAACGAATCCGCATGCGCTTTGCCGGCGCCCACAAATATCGCCAGGGCTATATCCGCAACGTCAATCCGGCCAGTTCGCAGCGCCATATCCTCGACATCGATTATGTATCGGGCCGCGGCCAGATCGATATCGACCTGAGCGATACGCTCACGACGCGCTTCGGCGGCTATTATTATCTCAACCATGGCCAGCTCGCCGCCTTTCAGCTGACGACCTTCGGCCCGATCAACACGACCGGCAGCCCCTATTACCAGGCGCTTCCCGCAGGCTCACGCTTCCAGAGCGATCTTGATCCGCGGACGGTCGATTATGACCAGCGGCTCGATGGCCGCGACAAGGCCTATGGCTATAATTTCAGCGCCGACTGGGATCTGGGCGCGGTCGTCTTCAAGGCAATGGCCGCGCACAATTTCTCGTCCAGCGAAGTGCCGCTCGACCTCGACAACACATCGAACCCCGATGCCCTCAACAGTTTCAACAATTTCGTCGAATACAAGACCGATACCGCCGAAATACAGATCCTCTCAGGAAATTCCAATCGCTTCAACTGGGTTCTGGGCGCCAATTACTATAATGAGAATTCGCTGCTGACCAATCCCTTCATGTCGCCGCCGAGCATGTTTGGCGTCTATTTCTATACCGCTCCGTTCGCTTTCTACCATGCACGCGCCTATGGTGCGTTCGGTAATGCCGAATACAAGGTGACCGACAAGCTGCACCTGTTTGCGGGGGTGCGTTACAATCGCGACAGCAAGTCGATCGCGGTCGCCAACATCCAGGTCTTCGATCCCGCGCTCATTCCCGATCCGGACAATGTGCTGGCGATCCCGCGCGATCCGCACGGCTTCCCGCTGTTCCGCGAAAGCGCGACCTTCCAGAGCGTGAACTTTCGTGCCGGCGCCAACTATTTCTTCCGCGAAGGGCTGATGGTCTATGGCTCGGTCTCGACCGGGTATCGACCGGGCGGCTTCAACGCCGACTCCACCTCCAGCTCCCTCTACGGCAAGGAGACGACGACCGCCTATGAAATCGGCCTCAAGAGCAGCTTCTTCGACCGCCGCCTCACGCTCAACATGTCGGCCTATCGCACCGACTACAAGGACCGGCAGGAATCGCGCACGATCGGCGTTCCGGCGATCGGTCCCGACGGCCAGCAGATCGGTCTCGACTTCCGCTCGGACTTCACCAATGTCCCCAAATCGCGCATTTACGGGCTGGAAATCGAAAGTTCGCTCAATGTGACGCAGGGGCTGCGGCTCGATTTCTCACTCGGCTATATCGACGCCAAGATCACCTCGAACTTCATCGGGACCGACCAGTTCCGTCCCGATCTTGGCCTCGACACCAATTTCAAGGGCAACCGCCTGCCGTGGACGCCCAAGATCAAGTACAATATCGGCCTTCAGTACGAGTTCGCACTTGCCGGCGGCACGGTCACCGCGCGTGGCGACTATTCGTTCACCGACAACCAGTTCTCGGAATATTTCAACCGGACGCCGCAGAATACGGCCTCGCGCCCCGAGGGCATCATTTCCAACTATGTGCCGTCCTATGACTCGGTAAACCTCGCGCTCGGCTGGAAGAGCGAGAAACTCGGCCTGCGCATCGAAGGGGCGGTCACGAACCTGCTCAACGACACCGATATCGTGTCGATCAAGCCGGCTTTCCAGGCATCGGCGGGGACCAACACGAACTGGGTCGATTACAGCGCGCCGCGCATGTATTCGGTCAAGCTCACCAAGCAGTTCTGACCGGCTGCTTAAAGGTGCCGCGCCCGTGACGGGGCGCGGCACCCGCGGCTCCGTTTCCCTTTTGCCGAGGTTCCGATGCAACATCTGTCGCCCCGTACCAAACTCGGCTATGGCGCCGGTCAGGGCATTGTCGCCGCGCTCGATACGACGCATCTCTATTATTTCGTGCCGTTCTTCACCGTGGCACTCGGGGTTCCCGGATCGCTCGTCGGGCTCGCCGCCTTCATCGGCACGGCGATCGATGCCGCCGCCGACCCGCTGATGGGCTATTATTCGGACCGCTACCGGTCGCGTTTCTGGGGCAGGCGCCATTTCTTCATGCTGATCGGCGGCCCCCTCATGGCCGCATTTCTCGCGCTGCTGTTCAATCCGCCGGAGGCGCTCGGCACACTCGGCATCTTTGGCTGGCTGGTCTTCTTCTCGACCCTCGCGCGGCTCGCGATGACGGTGAACTATATTCCCTATCTGTCCCTGGGAGCGGAGCTGTCTTCCGATTATGACGAGCGGACCTCGATCGCCAACTACCGCAATTTCTTCGGCTTCGCCCTTGGCACCACGATGAGCTTCTTTCTCTGGCTGGTGTTCATCCAGCCGTCGCCGGCGCATCCGACCGGCTGGACCGATCCTGCAGCCTACGGCAAGTTCGGCCTGCTCGCCGCGGCGATCGCGCTGGTCGGCGGTCTCGTCGCGGTCATCAGCACCTTCCGCCTCATTCCTTCGCTTCCCCAGCCTTCCCAGGCAGAGACCTCGGCGCACTGGTATTCGGCCTATACCGATATCGCGAAGGCGGCGCGCCTTCCTTCCTTCCGCAGCGCGGTCGGCGGCTGGATCGGCTTCATGGCGCTCTATGGCGCGCATGCGGCGCTTCTCGCCACGGTAAACGGCTATTATTGGGGGCTGACGAGTTCGCAGCAGTTCCTCAGCGTCGCTGCCTACACCCTCGCGACCGTTCCGGGTACGCTGCTCGCCAGCTTTCTCTGCCGCAGATATCAGAAACGCACCGCTGCGCTCGTCGGTGTCGGTGGCTTTGTCGGGCTTCACATCCTGCTCTACAGCCTCGACTTCGCGAACCTGCTGCCACCGCGCACAACGACGCCGCTGATCGCGATCATGATCGGCCTGCTGACGCTTTCGCTCGTCTTCCTCGTGAGCCTCAATGTGACGGTCTTCTCGATGAAGGCCGACGTGACCGACGATCTCGAGCTGGAAGGCGGACGCCGCCAGGAAGGCGTGGTCTTCGCTGCCAGTTCCTTCGGACAGAAACTGACGAGCGGCCTCGGCGGGCTGGTCGCCGGGATCGGTCTCGACCTCATCTCTTTCCCGACCAGGGCCGACGCCGCGGACGTTCCGCCATCGGTCCTGCACGACCTCGGCATCCTGATGGGCTTTGCGATGCCGGTGATCGCCATCCTGCCGCTCGCGATGTTCTGGAGCTACCGTCTCGACCGCAGCCGTCACGGCCAGATCCAGGCCGAACTCGCGGCGCGGCGCGGCGCATCCGCCGCGCCCTGACTGCCGGGATTGGAGGATGTTTGATATTGCGACCGCCGCTCCCATTCGTTAGCCCCTCGGTATATTCGAAGTGCCCCCCCGCCCGCCGCGGCGGGCCGGACCTGCGCCTGCCGGGCGGATCGATATGTCTTTCTTGCCCCTTACGCATCGAATAGTGAGTAGCATGTGAGCAGCGACACGCGATCCGACATCCTTCATGCCGCCGCCCAACATTTTGCCGTCGCCGGATATAGCGGCGCATCGGTCCGCGACATCGCCGAAAGCGCCGGCGTCGGCTTGTCGGCGATCCATTATCATTTCGAATCGAAGGCCGGCGTCTATCGCGCGGTCTACCGGCACTGGGTGGAGCAGGTCGCGAGCCGGCAGCGGGCCGCGCTTGCCAACGCGCTGGCGGCCGACACGGGTGCCGCACGCCGCGTCCTCATCCTCGATGCCTATGTGCGGCCGATCATCTGCCAGGCCAATGAGCCCGGAATGCTCGCCTTTCTCCTGACCACCGGCCGCTCGTTCCTTGAATCCGACCGGGTGCCGCGCGACGAATTCCGCAAGCTCGAGATGCCGGTCATCGACGAATTCGTTGCCGCCCTGTCGGATGCCGATTGCGGGCCGCGCGCGCTTGTCGAGCCGATATTCCAGCGCCTCGCCACCCAGGTCAAATATGCGCTTTTCGATCCCACCTATACGTCGGCGACGGGGCGGCCCGTCGAACTCGCCGACGCCACGCGGATTGCCGACACCCTTATCGGCTGGGCCGAAGGCGTGCTCGCGGCAAGTACGTCCGACAAGCTGCTGGCTTCGGCCGAGGCGCCCGATATCGAAATGCCCGCCGCGCCGCACGACGCCGAAGCTTCGACCAAGGACGCGATCCTCGACGCCGGGCAGCGCGCCTTTGCGCGTTCGGGCTATCGCGGCGCCTCGATGCGCGACATCCTGCGCCAGTCGCAGGCCAATGCGTCCTCGGCCTATCATTTCTTCGGCGGCAAGGAAGGCGTCTATCTTTCGGTGGTCGAGCGTGGGCTCGCGCCGCTTTGCGCCGAACGCGAACGCAACATCGACGCGCTCAAGCTCGACAAGCTCGACGAAGCGAGCGCGGTCGCGGCCATCATCTATTCATGGGTGGCGCCGCACTTGCAGTTGTGGACGGGCAGCGCGCGCGCCGATTACATGCGCATCATCCTGCGGCTCAACTATGATCCGATCGAACTGGTGCAAGACATTCACAGACGGCTGATCTTCGCGGTCCGCGCCCGCCACCTTGAAGCGATGCGCCGCGCGATCCCGGAATTCACCCCCGAAATGGCCGCGCGTCTCATGGGTCTTGCCATTCTTCACATGTGCCTCGCGCCGTTCCGGATGGATAATCTCGCCAAGCCCGCCTACCGGTTCGGATCCGACGTCGCCGACCATCTGGTCGACGCGATCGTGCGCGAGGCGACTGCCGGCATTCTCGCGGTCGCCCGCAAGATCAGGTCCGGCGCCATCGCCGCCACGGCCTGAACCGCCTCGAAATTCTTCGACAACCTCCCGCATCCGGTTCGACGGCTCCGCGCTTGCAATTGAAACGGTCGTTCGTTTATATTGATTCGGCTGGGAGAGCGATGATGGAGTCGGACCTGAGGGCGTGCCCGATATGGGCGCCCACCGAGGCGCAGATCGAGCGTGCGCATCTCACTCGCTTCATGCAGTGGCTGGCGGACGCCAAGCGGCTGTGCTTCGCCGACTATCATGCGCTGTACGCTTGGTCGGTGGCCGATATCGAGGCGTTCTGGGCGGCGCTGTACGAATATTTCGAGATCGAATCTCCGACGCCATATGACGCCGTGCTCGGCGCGCGCGAGATGCCCGGTGCATGCTGGTTTCCCGGAGCCCGGGTGAATTTCGCGCGCCATGTCCTGCGCGCGGGACCGGCCGATCGCAATGCGACCGCGATCGTCTCGCAGACCGAGGGCGAGGCGATCGCCGAGACGAGCTGGGCAGAGCTTGAGGAGATGACCGCGCGGCTCGCCGCGCGCATGCGCGCCCTGGGCATCGTGCCCGGCGAACGAGTCGCCGCCTATGTGACCAGCACGCCCGAGGCGGTCGCCGTCTTCCTTGCCGCCGCCGCGATCGGCGCCGTCTTTGCGAGCGTATCGCCCGAATTCGGCGTGGCGGCGGCGCGCGACCGTTTCGTCCAGACCGCGCCGCGGCTGCTCTTTGCCGTCAGCGGCTATCGCTATGGCGGCAAATGGCACGACCGCTCGGCCGAGGTCACCGAGATCGCGGCGGCACTACCGGACCTTGTCCATATCGTGCATCTGCCGTCCGAGGGGCGCGGCACGGTCGACGGAGCGGCGATCGCCGGCGCGGTGACGCTTGCCGACTTTCTTGCCGGCGCCGCGCGGGCGGATTTCGCCTACGCCGATGTCGAATTCGATCATCCGCTGTTCATCGGCTTCTCGTCCGGGACCACGGGTCTTCCAAAGGCGACGTTGACCGGCCATGGCGGGGTTACGCTGGAGGCCTATAAGATGGCGGTCCTTCACGGCAATCTCGACGAGACGAAACGCCTCTTCGCCTTTTCGACCACGGGCTGGATCGTCTGGACGATGAGCGTCGCGCAGATGGTGTCGGGCGCCTCGCTCATCCTGTTCAGCGGCAATCCGCTGGGCACCGATCCCGACGCGCTCTGGCGCCTTGCCGGGGCCGCGCGCGCGACCAGCTTCAGTGCAGGCTCGGCCTTCATGGCCCTGACGATGGCACGCGGGCGCAAGCCCGGCAAAGTCTTCGATCTTTCCGCGATGGAAACGCTCTGCTTCGGCGGCTCGCCGGCTTCGCCGGAGGCGATGCGCTGGATCGCGGATGCGGTGGGCGGCGGGGTGTCGGTTCAGACGGCGTCCGGCGGCACCGAGATCTTCACCTGCCTCGTCGGCTATTGCCCGGTGCTGCCAAGCTATGCGGGCGAGTTCCAATGCCGCTGGCTCGGGGTCGATGCGGTGGCGATGACCGAGGATGGCCGGGTCGTGCTGGACGAGGTCGCCGAACTGATCGTGCGCCAGCCGATCCCGACCATGCCGCTCGCGATGCTCGGCGATCCGGGCGACGAGCGGCTCCGCGCGACCTATTTCGATCTGTTTCCAGGGCAGTGGCGGCACGGCGATTTTTTCCTGCTCAACGCGCGCGGCGGCGCGATCATCACCGGCCGCTCGGACGCGACCCTCAACCGCCATGGCGTTCGCATCGGGACCGCCGAGATATACCGCGTGCTCGACGCGGTGCCGGGGGTCGGCGACAGCATGGTGGTCAATCTCGAGCTTGAGGACGGCGCCTCCTTCATGCCGCTCTTCGTCGAGTCGGCGGCGGGTGATATCGACAGCGCCGCGATCGACCGGATCAACGAACGTCTGCGGCACGAATGCTCGCCGCGGCACGTCCCCGACGTGATCGTGACGGTGCCTGAGATTCCCTACACCATCACGGGAAAGAAGCTCGAAGTCCCCGTCAAGCGCATCCTGATGGGGATCGATCCCGATCATGCCGCCTACCGCGCTGCGATGCGCAACCCGCACAGCCTCGATTTCTTCGTCGATTATGCCCGGGGGCTGCCGTTCGCCGCCGCCGCGCGCTAGACGCTTCTGACCAGGAACCATGACCATGACCATGACCATGACAGCTATTCCCGTCCCCGAACCTCTCGTCCCGGTAAAGAGCGAGGTTCTGAAGATCGATCCGGCGGCGCAAGATGCGCGCTGAGCGTCATCCGGCGACCTGCGTTCACCGGGCGACGATCGACCGCAGCACGCCGCAGATGGCGCTTTTCGAGCAATGGCTCGCGCGCGAACAGGGTCTGCGCTTCGCCGATTATCAGGCGCTCTGGTCGTGGTCGGTCACCGACCAGGAATCTTTCTGGCAGAGCATCTGGGACTATCACGGCATCGAATCCCCGACCCCCCACGACGCGGTGCTTCGGGTCGCGACGATGCCCGGCGCCCGCTGGTTCGATGGCGCCAGCGTCAATTATGCCCGCGAGGTCTTTCGCCATGCCGCGCTCGCCGATGCGGCGGGCCAACCCGCCATCATCGCCGAAAACGAGGCGGGCGACGTTACCACGCTGAGCTGGTCCGCGCTCGGGGCACAGGTCGCCTCGCTCGCGCTCGAGCTGCGCCGCGGTGGCATCGGCCGCGGCGACCGGGTCGCGGCCTGCCTTCCCAATATTCCCGAGACGATCGTCGCATTTCTCGCCTGTGCCAGCCTCGGCGCGATCTGGAGCCTCTGTTCGCCGGACATGGGCAGCGCGGCCATTCTCGACCGCTTCCGCCAGATCGAGCCCAAGGCGCTGCTCGCGGTCGACGCCGTCCGCTACGCCGGGCGCGTCTCCGATCGCCGCGCGGTGCTTGCCGAATTGCGCGCGGCGCTGCCGACGGCCGGCCTGGTCGTCGTCGTTCGCTCGGGGTTGTGCGAGGACAGGGTCACCGGCACGCTCGACTTCGCTTCGGCGGCGGGGCGGATCGACGCCGAAGTCGAGGCGTTCGAACCCGAATGGCTGCCGTTCGACCACCCGCTCTGGATCCTCTATTCCAGCGGGACCACGGGGCTTCCCAAGGCGATCGTGCAAGGACATGGCGGGATCATCCTCAGCGCGCATGTCGGCGCCAAGCACAATGATATCGGGCCAAGCTATGTCGCGAACAGCCTGGGCGATCGCTTCCACTGGTACAGCTCGACCGGCTGGGTGATGTGGAATGCGCAGGTGGGCGGCCTCCTTGGCGGAACCACGATCTGCATCTACGACGGATCGCCCAGCGGCGCCAAACAGGATCCCGACTGGAGCCTGCTCTGGCGGTTCGCGTCACGCCACCGCGTGACCTGGTTCGGCGCCGGTGCCGCCTTCTACGCCAGCTGCCGCAAGGCAGGACTTACGCTCCACCGTTGCGGCGATCTCAGGGCCGTTCGCGCGCTCGGCAGCACCGGATCGCCGCTTCCCGCCGAGGTCCAGTTGTGGGGCAGCGCCGAGTTCGAGGCCGTGGGGCGCGGCCAGATCTGGTGGAGCAATATTTCGGGCGGAACCGATCTCTGCGCCAATTTCGCCGCCGGCAACCGGATGCTGCCCGCCACGCCGGGCAAGCTCCAGTGCCGCCAGCTCGGCGCCGCGGTGGAGGCATGGAGCGAGGACGGAGAATCGCTGACCGGTGCCGTTGGCGAGCTCGTGTGCACCAAGCCCTACCCCAGCATGCCGCTCTATCTGTGGGGCGATACGGATGGCGAGCGTTATCGTGCTTCCTATTTCGATGTGTGGCCGGGCATATGGCGCCATGGCGACTGGCTGCAGATCGACGCCGACGGCAGTTGCACGATCAGCGGCCGAAGCGATGCGACGATCAACCGCCATGGTCTGCGCATGGGCACGTCCGAACTCTACTCGGCGGTGGAACAGCTCTCTGCCGTCGCCGACAGCCTGGTCGTCGATGTCGAGGATGGCCAGGGCGGAAGCCGACTCGTCATGTTCGTGGTGCCGGCAGCGGGCGAGGCACTCGATAAACCGCTGGTCGACGCCATGTCGGCCGGGATCCGCAAGGCGCTGTCGCCGCGCTTCATTCCCGATCATTTCGTCGTCGCGCCCGGCATTCCGCGCACCTTGTCGGGCAAGAAACAGGAGCTGCCGGTAAAACGCTTGTTCCAGGGGGCTCCGCTTGCTAAGATCATGAACCTTGAGGCGATGGCGAATCCCGAGGTCATGCCATGGTATGTCGGCCTTGCCGAGGCATGGCGCAAGGACCGGTGGGACGAATGGCTGGCGGACACTGCGGCGCGACCGGGCGAAGCAAGTGCCGGATAACGATGACCGAAGGGGAGAGATGATGCCGAACGCCAACCGCTTTGAAGGGCAGGTCTTCGTGGTGACCGGTGCCAGCACGGGTTTCGGGCGCGGGATCGCGGTCGCGCTTGCGCGTGAGGGCGCGCGCGTCGTCAACGCCGATCTCACCGAAGCGCCGACGCCCGGCAATTACGATGAACGGCCGGAGCTTTCCACGGTGGCGCTCGTCGAGAGCGAGGGCGGCGAAGCCGTGTTCTCCCGCTGCGACGTGTCGAAGGCCGCCGATATCGGCGCCGCCGTGGCATTGGCGGTCGAACGCTATGGGCGCCTCGACGGCTTCGTCAACAATGCCGGCATCTATCGCGGCGGCGCTTTCCATGAACTTACCGAGGATGATCTGGACGCCTGTTTCGACGTGATCGTCCGCGGCACCTGGCTCGGCAGCCAGGCCGCGATCCGCCAGTTCCTGCGTCAGGGCGGCGGCGGGGCGATCGTCAATATCGTATCGACGGCGGGCCTGCGCGGCCATGCGAATCAGGCCGCCTACAATGCCGCCAAGGGTGCGCAGGCCAATCTCACGCGGGCGCTCGCCGTCGAATATGCCCGACAGGATATTCGCGTGAACGCGGTTTGCCCGACTTATATGAAGTCGGCGATGTCGCGCATCTCGGTCGAAGATCCGGCCTTCGACGCCGTTATCGCCGCCACCATCCCCAAGGGAAAATGGGGCGAGATCGGCGACGTTGCCGGGGCTGCCCTCTATCTGCTCTCGCGCGATGCCGAATATCTCGCCGGCGTGCTGTTGCCCGTCGACGGGGGCGAGAATGCGGGTGCCTCACCCGTCTGAAATCTGCCCGTCTGAAATGAAGCCACCTTGAAATTTGGAGGAGGAAATCATGAGTCTACCGCAGGAAATCAAACCGCTGCATCAGGATCTTCAGGACGCGCTGTTCAAGGCCTCGAACGCCGACTGGGTCGAGAACGCGCCGGGCATGGCATGGTCGCGAATCCTGTGGACCGGCTCGGAAACCGGCACCTGGGCCGCGGTGTTCCGCTGGAAGAAAGGCTTCATCGCCGAGCCTCACAAGCATCTGTCGGCCTCGCACACCTACATCCTGTCGGGAACGCTGAAGGTGCGCGACGGCATTCTCGAGACCGGCGATTATGTCTATGAGCCGAACGGCGTTCTCCATGGCGCGACCGAGGCGCTCGAGGACACCGAATATCTGTTCATCTGTCATGGCCCGCTGCTGTTTTTCGATGACAGCAGCTTCACCAGCTATCTCGGCTGGGAAGAATGGGAAAAGATGCGTCCCGGCGCGGCGCGCACGCCCGAGGAAGCGAGCGCGAAACGCCAGGCGAGCGAACAGGCCGCATGACGACCCGGCTTGACGGCAAGGTCGCACTCGTCACCGGCGCGGGCGGCGATATCGGGTCCGAGACCGTCGCGCTTTTTCTGGAGCGCGGCGCCACGGTTTTCGGGACCGCTCTCAGCGAAGCCGGCATCGCGCGGCTCATCGCCCGAACCGGTCCGCACGAGCGGCTTGCCACGGGCTGCGCCGATGTGTCGCGCGAGGCGGATGTCAAGGCGATGGTCGCCGCCGCGCAGGCGCGCTTCGGCCGCATCGACATCCTCTTCAACAATGCCGGAATCGAAGGCGGGCCGACTTCGGCCTGGAAATTGTCGAACGAGATGTCCCAGGCGGATTTCGACCTGGTCTTCGCCGTCAATGTCAGCGGCGTCTTCCTGTGTATGAAGCATGTCATCCCGCTCATGGCGAAGCAGGGCTCGGGCAGCATCGTCAATATGTCGAGCGTCGCTGGTATCCGGCCCGCAGCGGGGCAGATCGCCTATGCCGCCAGCAAGGCGGCGGTCATCGGCATGACGCGGACCGCGGCGCTGGAATGGGGCGAGGCAGGCGTCCGGGTGAATTGCGTCAATCCCGGCCCGATCGAGGGGCGGATGATGGAAGCCATCGCGTCGGGCATCGTTGCCAGCCGCGGCGCCGAGCCGCCCGGGCTTCGTACCACGCTCGTCCCGCTGGGCCGTTGGGGGCGCGTCGGCGAGGTCGCGGCGGTGGTGGCCTTTCTCGCATCCGATCGCGCTCGTTTCGTCACCGGATCGGCCTATCCGATCGACGGAGGATTTACCGCATGAGCGACATTCAATCGATGGCCGGGAAGGTCGCGATCATCACCGGCGCCGGCGGCGATGTCGGTGCGGCCGCCTGTCGCCAGTTTCTCGGCGCCGGGGCTTCGGTGCTTGCGGTCGACCGGAATGCCGACGCACTCGCGCGTCTGCTCCAGACGGTGGAGGGTGACCGCCTTGAGGTCCATGTCGCCGACGTATCGCTCGAAAGCGATGTCGCGGCTTATGTGAAGCATGCCGCCGATCGCTTCGGCGGAATCGACTTTCTTTTCAACAATGCCGGTATCGAAGGCCGCGGCACTGGCCTCTGGGCGCCGGTGCCCGAGGTCGAACTCGCCGAATTCGAAGAGGTGATCGCCGTCAACGCGCGCGGCGTGTTCCTCGGGCTCAAGCATGCCGTACCGCTGATCGCCGAACGTCGGGGCGCGGTCGTCAACACCGCGTCGATCTGGGGCCTCAGATCATCGCGGGGGCAGATCGCCTATGTCGCCTCCAAACATGCCGTCAGCGCGATGACGGTGGTGGCGGCCAAGGAATGGGCGCAGGCCGGGGTCAGGATCAACGCCATCGCACCCGGCGCGATCGAGGGACGGATGTTTCGCGAATTGTTGGCGGCGATCGAGGCGCGTCCGGTTCCCGCACCTCAAGGCAAGCCGGCACGCCATAATCCGCCGCCGATCGAACGCTGCGCGAACCCTGCCGAGATCGCCGAGCTCGTGGTTTTCCTGTGCAGTGAAGACGCCGCCTACCTGACCGGTTCGACCTATTCGGTCGATGGCGGGCTGGTCGCGAGTTGAGGCCGCACATCTTCGCGAACAAGACTGACAGGATGGATAATGAGTGACTTCGTGCTGAGCCAGACCATGCTGCGGATCAAGGATCCGGAGAGATCGATTCCATTCTACCGCGACATACTTGGCATGACGCTTGTCGACCGGTTCGATTTTCCCGCGATGCGCTTCTCGCTCTATTTCCTGGGCTATCCCGAAGGCGCCATCCCCACGGATCGTGCCGAGCGGATCAGATATGTCTTCGAGCAGCGAGGGCTTCTCGAACTCACCCATAATTGGGGCACCGAGGACGACGCGGACTTTTCCTATCACAACGGCAATAGCGAACCGCGCGGCTTCGGGCATATCGGGCTTACGGTTCCCGATGTCCACACCGCCTGCGAACGCTTCGAAGCGCAAGGCGTGGCATTTTCAAAGCGCCCGGACGAAGGATCGATGAAGGGCCTCGCCTTCATCAAGGATCCCGACGGCTATCTGATCGAGATCTTGTCCTCGACCGGCCTGCGTGATCTTGTCCTCAGCCTGGAGGGCGGCGCTGTGTGACGCATGCGGGGCGTGGGTGTTGTCAGACCAACGTGTCGGCATTGGCGGGTGCCGTCAACGTAAGTGGCAGCGCCGGTCCGGCACTGCTAGCGGCACTGAATGAACCGCAAATCCAGAGCCAAGCCGCCCTCCACGTTTCGCTACTTCAACTCCTCATCTGAGGTAATCCGGCTGGTCGTACTCATGTACGTCCGCTTTCCGCTATCGCTGCGGAACGTCGAAGACCTGCTGTTCGAGCGTGGCATCGACATCTGCCATGAGACCGTGCGGCCCTGGTGGAACAGATTCGGGCCGATGTTCGCCGGCGACATCCGCCGCCAGCGTGTTAGCCGAATGCGCGGTTTCCGCCATTGGCGTTGGCACCTTGATGAGATGTCAACGGCGAGATGGCGTACCTCTGGCGCGCAGTCGATCATGAGGGCGAAGTGCTGGAAAGCTTTGTCACCAAAACTCGCGATAAAAGGGCTGCCCTCAAATTCATGAAGAAGGCGCTGAAGCGCCACAGGTCGGCGGCAAGCATCACGACCGACGCGCTACGCTCGTACGGCGCGGCGATGGATGAGCTCGGCAATCGCGAGAAGCAGCATATCGGAAGACACACGAACAACCGTGTCGAGAACAGTCACCTGCCCGTCCGACGACGAGAGCGAGCAATGCTCAGCTTCAGGCGAATGAAGACTTACAAAAGTTCGCCAGCGTGCATGCCAACGTCCAGAACCATTTCAATTTAGAGCGCCATCTCGTCGATCGAAAGACCTACAAGAACGCCGCTCAGCCGCGCTTGCCGAGTGGCAGTCGCTCGCCAGCTAGACCCCTGCCTCTCCTCCCCGAAATGCATTCTGTGGAGACCGGTTCGCGTTAGACTGACAGCATCCCACAACGGCTTCTGTCGCCAAGTCAGGGTTGGGCAACGCCAACCAAAGCTATTGACCAAATTCCCATCGATTGAGTATGTATTGAGCAACGGCGCTGGTCACGCCGTGCGGCGAGT
Source organism: uncultured Stakelama sp. (assembly GCA_964413495.1). Lineage (GTDB taxonomy): Bacteria > Pseudomonadota > Alphaproteobacteria > Sphingomonadales > Sphingomonadaceae > Sphingomonas. The sequence continues at coordinate 14,284 of CAYPRW010000022.1, forward strand.
CATCGCCGAACCCGACCCGCGGTTTTTGACGGAATGCAGATTGCGCCGCGTCACCAATTGCTAAAGCGCACGGCGTTGCCGATGGAGCCCGGCGGCCTCGTGTTTCCGAGTAGAGAAGGAACGACGATGAGCCAGTGTATCCATGCCCCTCGCGCGCCATCCCGGCTGTTGCCGGCGCGCTGCTGACGCAACGCCACCGATCTATTCACTGACAGCGACCGCCGCGGCCTGACGTCCGTGGCCTGATGCCCTGCGCGCCGGTTCCGGCGGGCCGGTCCGTTGCGCGCCAAGCGCTTCGGCCGCGGCGGCTGCTCGTCCTCACGACAAGGACTCACTATGAGCAATATCACAAACCTCTGGTACACGCGCTGCCCGGTGCCGACCGGCCTTGGCATCGCGGTGCAGCTGGGCTGGTTCGCCGATGAATTCGGCGCCGACGGCATCGGCCTCAAGTCGATCCAGGAAACCGCCGATCTCAATGCCCGCGAGAGCCATTTCGACCACAATCTGCCAAGCTCCTTCCGTCAGGGTGGCAGCATCCCAGCGATCTGGGCGCGGGCGAAGGGCCGCGAGACGAAAGTCATCGGCCTGTCCTGGACCGACGAGTTTCAGGCGATCCTGTCGCTGCCCGGCTTCGGCATCCGCACCCCGCGCGACCTCAAGGGACGGCGGATCGCGCTGCCGGTCAATCCGGTTTCGATCGACTTCAACCGCGCCACCGCGCTCAAGGGCTTCGCGTCGGCGCTCGATCTGGAAGGCCTGTCGCTCACCGATGTCGAGCGGGTCGATACCATCAGCACCGATCCGGCGCACAGCGGCACCGACAGCATCGCCGGCGGTGAGCGCAACCGCGCTCGGACGCGCCACGGCTATCGCGCCGAAGTGCTGGCGCTGGTGCGCGGCGAGGTCGACGCGATCTACGTCAAGGGTGCGCTGGGACTGGAGACAACGCGGCTTACCGGCGCGCATATCGTCGCTTCGCTCGGCGACCATCCCGATCCGTGGGTGCGCGCCAACAACGGCACGCCGCGTCCGCTGACCGTCGATGCGGCGCTGATCGAGCAGCGGCCCGATCTGGTCGAGCGTTTCCTCGCACGCGTGATCGCCGCGGGGGACTGGGCGGCGGCGCATCCCGACGAGACCGTCGCCTATATCGCGCGCGAGACCGGCTCGACGCCCGACTGGGTGCGCGAAGCCTATGGCTCGAATGCGCATGGCGCCCTGGCGACCTTTCTCAGCGACGACGTCATCGGCGCGCTGGCGCGGTTCAAGGATTTCCTGTTCACGCACGGCTTCCTCGAAGCCGATTTCGACGCGCGGGACTGGATCGATCCACGACCGCTGGCCGCTGTCGAAGCGCGGCAGCGCCGGGCCGCCTGACCTTTTCACACGCACAAGACCGCGCGGCCATGTGCCGCGCCGGGGGACATTTCACGACATGACATTCTTCAAGACCGACAAGAGCCGACTGACGATCGCCATCTCCCTTGCAGCACTGGCGGCGGCGCTGCCCGCAAACGCCAGCGACACACCGGTCGCCGACATCGCTGCTGCGGATGGCGACGGCACCGAGATCGTCGTCACCGCCGGCAAGCGCGAGCAGGATATCCAGGATGTGCCGAGCGCGGTCACCGCGCTGGGCGAGGATGTGTTCACGCTGCAAGGCGTCGGCCGCTCCGCCAGCGAGGTGCTGGCGCTCGTCCCCAACGCCTCGGCCGGCACGCAGCAGCACGGCCGGCCGCGCTGGTGGATCCGCGGCGTCGGCGCGGGCCAGCAGCAGATCGATCTTGCCAACCCGGTCGGCTTCTATCTCGACGAGGTCTATATCAGCAACGCCAGCGCTACCGGCCTGCCGCTGTTCGACCTGGAGCGGGTCGAAGTGCTGCGCGGTCCGCAGGGGACGTTGTGGGGCAAGAACACCACGGGCGGCGCGATCGCCGTGGTGACCAAGAAGCCGAGCCTGTCGCCCGGCGACCAGGACAATTACGTCAAGCTCGATTACGGCAGCTATGACGACAAGATCGTCCAGGCCGGCATCGGTTTCGTGATCGCGCCCGACGCGCTCGCCGCACGCATTTCCGGTCATATCGAAAATCGCGACGGCCGCTTCACCAACCTGTTCAGCGGCGACAAGGACAACGCGATCGAGGATAGCTTGATCCGTGGCCAGCTACTCGCGCGCAGCGGCAATTTCGAGGCGCTGCTCGGCCTGCATTACCGCAAATACAAGACGTTCGGCGGCTATTGGACGGTGGGCAGCTATCGCGCCGATGGGCTCTACCGCAACGGCTATGCCCCGCCCACCGATCGCGATGCGGTCAACACCAACGCGCGCGAGGACAGCGACACCGATCAATATGGCGGATCGCTCAAGCTCGACCGGGATTTCGGCGCGGCGACGCTCACTTCGATCACCGGGTTCGAGCGTTACCGGACGGAATCGTTCGGCGACAGCGACTACTCGCCGCTGGAGATCGCGCGCAATCACACCGACGCCACCAGCAAGCAGTGGAGCCAGGAGCTGCGGCTCGCCTCCAACGGCTCGGGCGCGTTCAAATGGATTCTCGGCGCCTATTATTTCAAGGAGGATATTCGCTCCGACGCCGCCTCGGCGACCCTGCCCGACGGCAACGTGCCCGCGCAGCCCGGCGACACCGCGCCCAACGCCTATAGCCGCACACGATACGACCATAGCGCGGAGAGCGGTGCCGCGTTCGCCAATCTCGGCTACGACCTCACCGATACGCTCAACCTCACCGTCGGCGCGCGCTTCACCCGGGAAACCAAGACGCTCGACTTCCGCCGCATCGCCAGTGCGACCGCGGCGGGCGCAAGCTGGTCCGGCTATGGCCAGTGGTGGAACAGCTATACCGGCACGATCGGCGGCATCGGCACCTTTTCGGGCCAGCTGCGGCGGACGTGGGACAATTTCACCTATGACGTGACGCCGTCCTGGCAGGTCGCGCCGGGCCATCTCCTCTATTTCAAATATGCGCATGGCGTGAAATCGGGCGGCTTCAACACCGCCGCGCAGCTGCCCGTCGCGTTGCAGGTGGTCGAGCCGGAGGAGCTCGACTCGTTCGAGATCGGCTACAAGTCGAGCTGGTTCGACGGCGCGGTCACGTTCAATGCGACGGCGTTCCACTATCAATATGACAATGTGCAGATCAACGTGGTCGGCCCGAACCCCGGCGCGGTCGGCGGCACCACCACCTCCTACCTCCAGAACGCGGCCGAAGCGCATGTCAACGGCGCCGAGTTCGAGCTGACCGCGCGCCCGGCGGCGGGGCTCCAGCTCAACGCCGCGCTCGGCCTGCTCGATACGCGGTACGACAGGCTGCAAGTGGTGAATGGCGGCGCCGATCTCGCCGGGGCGCAGTTCGTCCGCGCGCCGCATGTCACGCTCAATCTGGGCGCGTCCTACGACTTCGATCTGGGCAATGCGGGCAAGCTCCAGCTCGGCGCCGACGCGCGTTATCAGAGCCACCAATTCTACTACATCACGCCGCAGGATCGCGTGAACCGCACCCTGCTCAACCAGCCGGGCTATACCCTGGCCAGCGCGCGCATCGCCTACACCACGCCGGACGATCGCTTCACGCTCACCGCCTACGTCAACAACCTGTTCGACGCGACCTACCGCAACCATGCGCTGCCGCAGTTCAACGCGGCCAATGGCATCACCGGCGACACGATCCAGTGGGGCGATCCGCGCACCTGGGGCGCCTCGCTCGTCGCGCGCTTCTGAAAGGAGACCAGCCATGACCGCATTTCCCGACGAGATCTGGTATACCCGCTGCCCGGTGCCGACCCCGCTCGGCATCGCCATCAATCAGGGCGCGCTCGACCGCGATCTGGGTGCGCTCGGCATCACCGTGCGCTCGATCCAGGACACGACCGACCCGGACATCCGCGCGAGCCATTACGACCATCATCTAACGCACAGCTTTCGCCAGGGCGGCAGCGTGCCGGCGATCTGGGCGCGCGCGTCCGGGGCCGACACGCGCGTGATCGGGCTGAGCTGGATCGATGAGAGCCAGCTGATCCTGACGCTGCCCGGCTCCGGCATCCGCACGGTCGAGGATCTGCGCGGCAAGCGCGTCGCGCTGCCGCTTCGGGCAAGCCAGAAGATCGACATCTTCCGCGCCACCGCGCTGCGCGCGCTGCTCGCCGGGCTGTCGCTCGGCGGCGTGGGCGAGGACGAAGTCGAATGGATCGATGTGGATGCCACCGATCCCGAGGGCTATCGATCGGTCGGTCAGCGCGGCTGGGGCGGACGGCCGCTCTATGCCGCCGAGTTCCATGCGCTGGTGCGCGGCGAGGTCGATGCGATCCACGTCAAGGGCTCGCTCGGCCATGAATATGCGTTGCTCGCCGGCGCCCATGTCGTGATCGACACCGGCTTCCACCCCGATCCGAAGATCCGCGTCAACAACGGCGCGCCGCGCCCGCTGACGGTCGATGCCGCGACGCTCGATCGCCATCCGGCGGTCGCGCGGCGCCTGCTCGCACATGTCGTCGAAGCGGGGGAATGGGCCGAGGCGCATCCCGACGAGACGCTCGCCTATCTCGCGCGTGAGACGGGGTCGCCCGAACAGTTCGTGCGCGCGGCCTATGGCGGCGACACCCTGCACCGGCGATTGAAGACCGATCTGGACGACGCCTCGGCCGAGGCACTTCAGGATTTCAGCGACTTCCTGTTCGATCGCGGCTTCCTGCCCGCGCGGGTCGATGTCGCGGCATGGATCGACCGGCGACCGTTCGAGGCGCTGGACTACACACAGGCGCTGGACGCCGCATGAGCCGCAAGACGATCCTCATCGCGATCGGCGCGATCCTGCTGCTCGGCGCGTTGCTGGCATACCAGTTCCGCTCACCGGCCCAGCCGGCGGCGGGCGCGCTGCCCGCGACACTGACCATCGCCAGCATCGCCTATCCGCACGAGGGCAAGCAACGCTATCAGGGCCAGACCGCGATCATCCAGCAACAAGGCTGGCTGGAGGCGGAACTGGCCAAGCGTGGCGTCAAGCTCATATGGTTTCCGGTCTCGACAGCGGTCGGCGGCCCGGTGATCAACGAGGGTTTTGCGGGCAAGCGGATCGACTTCGCCAGCTATGGCGATTTTCCCGCGATCATCGCCGTCGCGGGCGGGGTCGACCTGCGGCTCGTCGTGCCCGTCGGGCGCGGGCAGAACGTCTATCTGGTCGTGCGCAACGGCGTTACGGCGAGCGGCATCGCCGATCTCAGGGGCAAGCGCATCGCGCTGCACCGCGGTCGCCCGTGGGAACTGCCGTTCGCCAAGCTGGTCGAACAGAATGGCCTCAAGCTCAGCGACTTCCGCATCCTCAACATCAACCCGCCGGCGAGCCATGCCGCCCTGGCATCCGGCGATGTCGATGCGGTGGTGCTGCTGTCCGACGCGCATCTGCTGGTCGAGAAGAAGGTCGGGCGCATCATCTGGTCGACCAAACAGGCGCCGCAATCGTGGAAGATGCGCGCGGAGCTGTTCGGGCGCGGCGATTTCGTCGACCGCCATCCCGAGCTGACCCAACTCGTCGCCGACGCCTATGTCCGCGCGCAGCACTGGGCGTCCGACCCCGCGCGCCGTGACGAGGTCATCGACATCACCTCGCGCGCCGAAGCGCCGCGCAGCGTGATCGAGGCCGAGCTGAACGAGCCGCGCGTCGCGTGGCCGGACCGCTACTCGCCGCTCTATGACGATTTCACGGTCAGCCACTACCGCGACGTGGCCGCCTATACATTTGACCAGAAGCTGGTCCGCGCGAAGGTCGATGTCGACAAATTGCTCGACCGCCGCTTTGCCGCCGAGGCGCTCAAGCGGCTCGACCTGCAATCGCATTGGCGGCCGGCCACGGCACAGGCCGCGGCGCGATGAGCGGGGCGATCAGCGACCGGCGTTTCATGGCGCATTTCCTGCTGCTGTCGGTGGTGAGCGGCATCACCATCGGCCTTGGCAAGGTGGTGACGACGATCTTCGCGATCGACCTGGGCGCGACGCCGTTCCAGGTCGGCGTGATCGGCGCGGCGGAATCGATCGGCATGATCCTGGTCACCGTGCCCGCCGGGTTCATCATCGCCCGCCATGGCGCGCGCGGCATCTATTTCGCGTCGAGCCTGGGGCCGATGCTGATCAATCTGCTGATGCCGATCGCGGCAAGCTGGGCGGTGCTGGCGGGCGGGCGCTGGCTGATCGGACTGTGCATTCCATTTCGCATCGTCTCGATGAACAGCTCGTTCCTGGAACGGCTGCGCGGCGCGGGTGAGACGCGCGGCGGCTGGTATCGCGGATCGCAACAGGCCGGCATGGCGATCCTGGGTCCGGCGTCGGCCGGCCTGCTTGTCGCCGGCGCCGGCATTGCCCCCGCCTTCTTCATCGTCGCGGCGTTGTTCGGGCTGATGGCGGTGTTCAGCCTGTCGTTCCTGCCCGGACGCGGGGCCGATACCGCCGATACCGCCGGCTTCTTCGCCGAGATCGGCGCGCTGCTCGGCGACCGTGCGATTGCCGAAAGCTGCTTCGTCGAATTTCTGAGCGCCGCGACCGGCGCGCTGTTCTCCACCTTCATCCTGCTGCTTGCCGCCGCGCTGCCGCCGCTGACCAAGGAGGACGGCATCACCGTGCTGCTGGTACAGGGCTTCAGCACCGTCGCCTTCCTGTTCCTGAGCGGCACGCTGGTGGCAAGGCTCGGGCGTGGTGCGACCTATGGCGCGGCGCTCGGTCTTGCCGGCGCGGCGCTGCTGCTGCTCGGCTTCGCGCAGGGCTTTGCCGCGCTCGCCGCGGGCGCGGTGCTGCTCAGCGCGGGCACAACGGTCGTCCACCTCATCAACGTGCGCATGCTCGCCGGCATTCCGGGCGGCAAGAGCAAGGCGGCCGGGCTCTACAATCTCGCTTCGATGACCGGCTCCTCCGCCGGCGCGCTCGGCGGCGGGCTGCTGACCAAGCTGGTGCCGCTGCAGTCGGTCTTCCTGCTGTGGCTGCCGCTGCTGCTCGGCGGCGCCGCCTTCGCCTTCGTCCGCCACCACCTCACCCGGCCACTCACCCCGCAGGAGGCACTGCCATGACGTTCGGCCACCGTTTCGCGGCGGGGATCGCGCCGCTGCTCGGCCTGCTGCTGGCATGGCAGCTCGCCTCGGTCAGCGGCGTGTTTCCGCCCCAGGTGCTGGTGCCGCCGAGCGAGGTCGCCGCGACGCTGGCGCGATTGTGGCAGGGCGGCGAGTTGCCCGATCACCTCGGCACCAGCCTGTTCCGCCTCGTCCTTGGCTTCCTCACCGGCGCGGCGATCGGGCTGGCGTTCGGTGCCGGCATGGCGCTGTCGAAGCTGTTCCAAATGCTGTTCGCCCCGGTCTTTCAGGCCGTGCGGCAGGTGCCGGTGCTCGCCTTCATCCCGATGCTGGTGCTGCTGCTCGGCATCGAGGAGCGGTTCAAGATCGTCGTCGTGGCGGTGGCGGTGTTCTTTCCGGTGGCGCTGGCGACGTTCGACGGGGTGAAGGGTATCCCCAAGGCGTGGTTCGAGGTCGCGCGGCTCTACCGCACGCCGCCTTTGCCGTTCGTCACGCGCATCCTGCTGCCCGCCGCGGTGCCGCCGGTGCTGACCGGGCTCCGGCTCGGCCTGACGCGCGGCTGGCTCGTCCTGATCGCGTGCGAATTGCTCGCCGCGGACAGCGGCATCGGCCAGATGATGGAAATGGGCCGCCAGATGTTCCGCATCGATGTGGTGCTGGCCGGGGTCTTCGTCAGCGGCCTGATCGGCTTCACGCTCGACCGTTCGGTCAAGCTCGCCGAACGCCGCTTCGCCCGCTGGAAGGAGGTCTGACATGACCCGCCTGAACATCCCCGCCGTCCGCATCCTGCTCGGTCTGCTCGTCCCGATGCTGATCCTGTTCTGGTGGCAGGCGCAATCGGCACAGGGCGGTGCGCGCGCACTGGCGTTCGTCCCGTTGCAGGAGGTCGGCACGACGCTGAGCGCCCAGCTCGCCAGCGGCTTCCTGCTGGGCGATGCGCTCGCCACCCTGTCACGCGCGCTGACGGGTCTGCTGCTCGGCGGTCTCGCCGGCACCGCGCTCGGCGTGGCGATGGCGATGTCGCGGCCGCTCGATCGCGTGGTCGGGCCGCTCTACCACGCGATCCGGCAGGTGCCGTTGCTCGGCTGGCTGCCCTTGATCGGGCTCTGGGTCGGCAATGGCGACGCGACCAAATTGCTCGTCGTCGGCCTCGCCGCCTTCTACCCCACGGTGCTCAACAGCTATGAAGGCGTCGCCGCGGTCGAGCGCCGCTATGTCGAGGTCGGCGACCTGTTCGGCTTCACGCCGGCACAACGCTTCGCCCATGTCCTGCTGCCCGCCGCGCTGCCGTTGATCCTGACCGGGTTCACCCAGGCACTCGCCTTCGCCTGGATCGCCACGATCGGCACCGAGATCCTGCTCGGCGCACCCGCCGGGCTCGGCGCGACGATGGGCGTCGCGCAGGCGCAGCAGCGGATGGACGTGATCCTCGTCGCGATCCTCGCCGCCGCACTGCTCGGCTTTTCGATCAACCACCTCTTCGCCCGCCTGCGCCGTCATCTGCTGCGCTGGCAGCCCGTGCTCGCCTGAAGGAGTTCGCCATGACCCTGCACACCCGCATCGACACCCCGCCGATCCCGATCGATACGCCCGCGAACGGCGCGCTGACGATCGCGAACCTGGCGAAGGACTTCCGCATCGGACGCGAGGCGTTGCCCGTGCTCGACCGGATCGACCTCGACATCCGCGCGGGCGAGTTCGTCAGCATCGTCGGCCCGTCCGGTTGCGGCAAATCGACGCTGCTGCGGCTGATCGCGGGCCTCGACACCGACTATGCCGGCGAGATCCGGCTCGACGGCAAACGCATCGCCGGGACCAGCCTCGACCGCGGCCTCATCTTTCAGGACCACCGGCTGTTCCCCTGGCTGACGCTGGCGGAGAATATCGGCCTCGCGCTGCTCAACACCGATATCCCCAAGGCCCGGCGCGCGCGGATCGTCGCCGAGCATATCGCGCTGGTCAACCTGACCGGCTTCGAACAGGCCTATCCGCACCAGCTGTCGGGCGGCATGGCGCAACGCGCCGCCATCGCCCGCGCGCTGGTGACCGAACCCAAATTGCTGCTGCTCGACGAGCCGTTGGGCGCGCTCGATGCGCTGACCCGCGTGCATGTCCAGCGCGAGCTGCAACGCATCTGGCTGACCCAATGCTCGACGATGGTGATGGTCACGCACGATGTCGAGGAAGCGGTGTTCCTCGGCGATCGCGTGATCGTGATGGACGCCAAGCCCGGCCGCATCCGCCGCATCGTCGAGATCGATCTGCCGCATCCTCGCGACCGGAGTTCCCCCCTGCTGCACCGACTGCGCGACGAAATCCTCGCCGAACTGACCGGGCCCCAAGTCGATGCTCAGGCGCCGGAGAATCTGGTGCATCTGCCGGTGCGCGAGATGCGGGCATGAGCCGCATTCCCGATCATCCCGTCGCGCCGCTGTTCATCGACCGCTGGTCGCCGCGCAGCTTCTCCGGCGAAGCGATCCCCGACGCCGACCTGCTGACCGCGTTCGAGGCGTCGCGCTGGGCGCCGTCGGCATCGAATGGCCAGCCGTGGCGCTTCATCGTCGCGCGCCAGGGTGAGGCGGCCTGGCCGGCGTTTCTCGACTTGCTCGCTCCCCGCAACCGCGAATGGGCGAAGCGTGCCTCGGCACTGGTCGTCATCGCGTCGGCAACGCAGATCGAGCGGCGTGGCGAGATCGTCCACAATCACAACCACAGCTTCGACGCCGGCGCCGCCTGGGCCAACTTCGCGCATCAGGCACTGCTGCTCGGCTGGCACACGCACGGCATCGGCGGCTTCGACCGCGAGGCGGCGCGGCTGGCACTGGTGATCCCGCCCGAATTCGCGGTCGAGGCGATCGTCGCGATCGGTCGCCAGGGCGGACTCGATACGCTCCACGCCGATTTCCACGCGCAGGAGACGCCCAACGCCCGCCGCCCGCTCACCGACTTCGTCTTCGAAGGCCGTTTCGGCGGCCAGACCGCTCAGCAGCAAAGGAATGCCGCATGACCCTTCGCATCTACTGGCGGCTCGACCCCGCCGCCGAACCCGCGCGCGGTGAAGCCTCCGCGCGCGCGCTCGGCCTCGTCCCGCGCGACGTGCGCACCGCCGGGCTCGATCGTTACGATTACTATGCCCAGGTCGCCCGCGCCGCCGCGACCACCGCGTTCGACGGCCTGTTCATCGCATACCGCCCCGACAGCGACGACAGCCAGATCGTCGCCGCGGCGGTGGCGCGCACGGCGCCGCGACTGCTGCTGGTGCCGCAATTCCCGACCACCGTCGGCTCGGCGGTCTATGCCGCCAAGGAAGCCGTGAGCTTCCAGCGCGCGACGCACAATCGGTTCGGCTGGGCGCTGGTGGGCGATGAAGATGCCGAAGATGCGGCGCGCACGGCCGAATTCCTCCATGTCGCGCGCGGCGTTCACGGCACGAGACCGTTCGATCACGAGGGCGCGTATTTCTCGGTCAAGGGCGGCGGGTTCCAGGCGCCGCTCGCCCATGCGCCGTTCCCGCCGGTCTATCTCGGTGGCGAGGACGAGGCGGCGTTGGCAAGGTCGGCGAAGCTGGCCGACATCCACCTGCTCACTCACAATTCGCTGGACGAGCTGCGCGCGCGTGCCGAGACGCTCGACCGGCTTGCGCTGGCGACCGGCCGCACGGTCGGACTGGGCGTCACCGCGACCGTCACCGCGCGCGAAAGCGCCGAGGAAGCGGCGGACGGCGATGGCATCGCGGGCAGCTATGATACCGTCGCCGACCGCCTCGTCGATCTGCACGCGATCGGCGTCGACCACATCGTCCTCTCGGCGACGCCGTCGCTCGAGGAAGCCTATCGCATCGGCCAGTTCGTGCTGCCGCGCGTCCGCGCGCGCATCACCGGCCTGCGCGACGCCGCCTGAAGGAGTAGTCCCATGTCGATCGATTTCTATTGGCGCCTGCCCACCCATGGCTGTCACGCCAGCATCCGCCGCGGCTCCTACGACCGCGGCGACTGGTCACCGCTCCAGCCCGGCAATGTCGCGCCCGGCCTGACCGCTGCGGGCGAGGATGACGGCTATCGCTATATCGACCACCTCGCCGAGATCGCGAAGGCGGCCGAGCTGTCGGGTTTTATCGGCGGACTGATCCCGTCCTTTCCCAACACCGACGATCCGTGGGTGATCTCGCCCTTGCTGGCGCGCGAGACCAAGACCTTCCGCTTCATGATCGCGTTCCAGCCCGGGTTCCTCGATCCGGTGCACGCCGCGCGCATCTCCGCCAGCCTCCAGCGCGCGACCGGCGGGCGGACGGTGTTCAACGTCATCACCGGCGGTGGCGGGCCGTCGCAGCTGTGGTGGGGCGACGATTTCGCGCATGACGACCGCTATGGCCGCACCACCGAGTTCCTCGACATCTTCCGGGGCGCCTGGAGCGGCCAGCCATTCGATTATGACGGCCGCTTCTACAGCGTTGCGGGCGAGCATCTCTCGCCCTTGCTGGCGCGCGAGGAAGTGCCGGAGATCTGGTTCTCCGGCTCATCCGACGCCGCGCTGCAGTCGGCGGCGAAACATGCCGATTACTATCTTTCCTGGCTCGAACCCTATGACCAGCTGACCGATAAGTTCGCGCGCGTGAAGGAACGCACCGCGCAACTCGGCGGCGAACAGAAATGCGCGATCCGCGTCGACCTCGTCGCCCGCCCGACCGAGGAGGCGGCGTGGCGCGACATCCGCATCGGCTTCGAAAATGTCAGCGACGCGACGCGCGCGCAGTGGCGCGGCCAGCCGACCGATTCGGTCGGCGCCTCGCGTCAGGCGGCGCTCAAACCGACCGAAGCGAAGCGTTGGGACGAGCTGATCGTCGGCAAGAATCTGTGGGGCGGGTTCAACCTGCTGCGCGGCGGGCCGGCGCTCGGCATCGTCGGCAGCTATGAACAATGCGCGCAGCAGCTCGACGAACTGATCGCGCGCGGCGCGGACGCCTTCATCCTCGCCGGCACCCCGCATCTCGAGGAAGCCTACCGCATCGGCGAGGAAGTCCTGCCGCTGCTCGGCCGCACCGCCGCAACCACCCAGACCCTGCTCGAAGCCGCCGAATAAGGAGAACGACCATGACCCGACTCAATTCGACCGTCACCGATTTCGCCGTCAGCGCCGTTCGCGACGCCGCCATCGCCTTTCGCGGCCTCGCCGCCACCGGCACGATCGCGCCTTCAGGCACCGTCAACTTCGTCGAGCGTGTGCCGGGCGAGGAAGCGGCGGTGTCGATCGGCTATCCCGGCCCGTTCGCGCCGGATGCCGAGCTCAAGCCGACCATCTACGCGCTCGACGGCGACGTGCTGCAAGGCCCACCCAATGCCAATCTCGGGGGCGGGCGCTATCTGTCGATCTTCCGCGCACATGCCGACATCACCACGGTGAGCCACGTCCACACCGTCTATCTCGGCGCCTGGTCGCAGAGTCACCGGTCATTGCCGATCCGGTATGTTCCCGTGCAACGCTGGACCCGTGCGCGCGAGCTGCCGATCTATATCGATCGGCGACAGGGCGAGGCGAACTTCATCCTCGAGGCGATTGCGAAGGATCACGACCTGCCCGCGATCCTCGAAGCAAATGGCGGTTCGACGGCCTGGGGCCGCAAGGGCCTGCTCGCGCTCGCCAACACGATCGTGCTGATCGAAGAGGGCGCGCGATTCCAGGCGCTCGCGGAAACGCTTGGAGGATCGAAGGACTACGGACCGGGCGTGCTGGAACAGCAGTGGAAGATGTCGGGCCTGCTTCAGGCAAACGAGGCGCTCGCTGTCGCCGCCGAATGATCATCAGCCACACGTCCCGATACCCGGCAACTCGGGATGTGTGGCAATCAACGGCCGATTGGCCGTCGCAGAGAGTCAGCCAGGCCAACAAACGGCAACTTCCCGAACCTTGAGTGAAACCGCTAAACGGCAGCAATTAGGGCGCAAAGCCGTCGCGAGCAGGATCCATTAGCCGAATTTGGTACCCGTTGTTCGAATGTCCCGTGCACCCTCACATTCAGCCTCCTCAACGAGCCTGAATCAGATCGTCCCGCTCTATATCAATGGGTCCTGACCCTAGCATGTCGACTCGCTGAAGCTATAGGTATGGCGACTGCCCAGCCCGCTCCTTTCAAGTCATGCCTACCCTGTTGCCCATTTGTACGCTGGATTTGGGCGAAGCTCTGGCGCTGGAATTACGTCCATGACGGCAAGAACAAGACGATGGCGTTCGGCGGCTACCTGACGCGCGGTGGGGTGAGCGTCCAATGCTTCTCGTAATTGCGCACACGGAAGTTGCAATCGACGTTACGGCCATCAGGATGCATCTCCGCAAGCATCCGGCGACCTGGTGGATTCCTGAGCGCATTGAAGTGGTGAGCGCCTTCCCGCTGACCGCCACGGGCAAAATCTCCAAAAAGGAACTGCGAGAACAATACGCCGTGATGACCGACGCAATTGAATAGTTGGCTCAATGGGCACGTCAGGCGGCGCAATGGGTAGAGGGCGTCAACAGGCTCGGAGCTCGTGAGGCCCCGGCAAGTGTTTCCGCGCGCTCTCTTCGGACGCGTCACGGAGTGTTGTGTATGGGGCTTGGCAACGCCCGATCTGTCATCGATTGCGCTGCCGGCTTTGCGGACACTTTCCCACACGAGCTGGCCGCCGGAAACAGCGTCGACAAGGTTCGCGCGCTTCCTGCACGACGTCAGCCGCGAACTGGGCTTCGCTCACTTCGCTCTGATCTCACGAAGAGCTGCGAATTCGCAGGGTCGGCCAGATCGATATCAAGGCGTAACCTGCTGCCCAAGGATGTCGCCGGCGAACCGCGGACCGAACCGGTTCCATCAGAACCTAACCTTTTCGTGACACACATCGATGCCGCGCTCGAACAGCAGATCCTCCACATTCCGAAGCGACAGCGGCAACCGGACATATACCGGGACCATAAGTGGGATAACGTGAGGCGACGAGTTGAAGCGGCGGAACGGGCTAGACGGCAGGACTCGGGATTTGCGCGGCATCACCTGTCGTTAACGCTGCCCCGTTCGCCTGACAGTCCCGCGACAATTAGCACTTGGGCATGGCAGGATCACCGCCTTCCCGCCCATAAAATTCCTCGGTGCAAGATGCGCAAGAACTTGTCATTCTGATAGGCAGTTGGGCCATGGTCGAGCGGCAGGGCAAATGCCCCATGGCCCGGCTGGAGGTAAAAAACCCGTTTCTTCCCATATTCCCGTGTCCATGCGGCGGCAGGGCTTTTGGTTGGGAAGTCCGAAGTCATCAGCACATGCGCATCGGGGTTGACGATGAAATTGTCATAGGCCTCATCGATCATATCGAAATCGGACAGGCCGCATGTGATCGGATGCCTGGTGTCGGTAATGGTGAAATGCTGTTTCAGGTTATGCTGGAACGTCGCTTGCGGCACATCCGCATAGACCTCCCTGCCAAAATTCGCCTGGCCGCCAATGATGTTCCTTATCTCCGAAGATCCGGGAAAGGACCCAAGCGCGTGGTGAAGAAATATCAGCCCTTTCCCCCGATCAAGCAGGCTGCGCCATTCGGGCGTGATCTCGGTCGGGTCGATCGTCATGTCGTAAAACAAAACAACGTCATATTTGCCAAGCCCGCCCGCGGGCACCGCAATCGGCTTGCCCCGATAGAGCATGACATGCTGAAAGGTGACGCCTTTCATGGACCTAAAGGCGGCGAAGAATTCATCCGGTTCGTAGGGATGGCCACCTGTGACGATAAGGACGCTGACCTTTTTGGAATCCAGCGCCGGACAGTTGTCCTTTGCCGACGCGGCATGAAAGGGCGGCAAGCCCAGAAATCCGATCAAGAGGCAAAGCAGGCGAAATGCGGATATTCCGAACTTTATCCTGATGCTCATTTTCCGGCCCCGGCTTTCCCGGCTCTGGTACGATAGTCGACCCATGCTTTGTGCACCAAATATGTCTGGAGAGCCTTGGCATCTTCCTTGCTGATCACCTGTCCAAAGTTCGGCATGCCCTTGTCGGCGCGCTTACCCTTGCGGACGATGTCCATAAAATCCATGTGATCGCTGACGGTCATATGGGTGAGATCAGGTGCCCGGCCGCTCAGATGGCAGGCGGCACAGGTGGAGGCAAACAGCGCGGCCCCCTTTTCGATCAGGACCTTGTCGCTGGGGTCCGGCCATATCGGCGGGCCAGTCCGGGGAAGTGTCATGTTCGATGTGGCCATGGCGGGTACCTTGCCGCCTCCAAGCTTGAGCGCAATGATCCGGCCGGCTTCGTCCGACGTCGTACCCGCCATGAACGCAACATATTGCTCGCCATCGATCGTATAGGTCATGGGCGCGGCCTGTATGCCCTCCCCGACATGCACGCTGTGGAGCAGGGCGCCGTCGGTCGCACGGAAGATATTGAGGACGCCGTCGAGGCTGCCCTGAAACACCAGGCCCGTCCCGGTACTCATGATCCCCGGCGACGTGCGCGATTCCGGTCCATCCTTGCTGGTCGTCTCGACTTTCCAGACTTCCTTCTGGCGAACCGGGTCCCACGCCGTCAGAAACGTGCGCGGCGCAGATTCGGGTAAGCCCTTCACAATTTCGGCAAGCGGAGGCCAGCTTTTGGGAAATTGATGAAGGCCCTCTTTAAACCATTCGACCGGCGCATAGATAATTCCGTTGTTCCATACTTTTGCCTTTCGTTCGAACGGCTGTTCAAGATTTCCGAAAATCTCGCCCGCGAGCAAGGTCGGAATATAGACCAGTCCTGTGCCGGGATTATAGGACATCGGCTGCCAATTATGCCCGCCGGTATCAGTCGGGAAAATCATCTTGGGCGATTTTGAATAATCCGCCTGAGCGGTTTCAACCGGCCTTCCGGTCCTTTTATCGACATGGCTGGCCCAGTTCCGGAAGATATAGGGTTCCGCTGAAATCAACTCGCCGGTCATGCGGTCAATAACATAGAAAAAGCTGTTCTTCGGTGCCTGCATCAACACTTTGCGCTGGCGCCCCTTGATCTTGAGATCGGCAAGAATCATTTTCTGCGCCGCATTATAATCCCAGTTATCGGCGGGTGTGGTCTGATAATGCCATTTCAGCCTGCCGGTATCCGCATTGATTGCCAGAATGGACGACAGGAAGAGATTGTCGCCGCCTTTGGGACTGCGCAAATCCCGGCTCCACGGCAGGCCATTGCCGGTTCCGACATAGATCAGGTTGAGTTCCGGGTCGTAAGCCATGCCATCCCAGGGCGCGCCGCCGCCGCCGATGTCCCAGCGGCTGTCCGGGTCCCAGGTCTTGGCCGCCATTTCCAGTTCGGGATGCTCAAAGCCTTTCTTCGGATCGCCCGGCACGACAAAGAAGCGCCAGCCGAGTTTGCCGGTTTCCAGGTCATAGGCGGAGATATATCCGCGCGTGTCATATTCCGCGCCGCTTTGGCCGATGACGATATGTCGTCCGGCAACATAGGGCGCGCCGGTGCTGGAATAGGAACGGCCATGATCGATGACGGTATCGGTCTTCCAGACGATATGGCCGTCCGCAGCATCAAGCGCATAGAGCTGCGCATCGAGCGCCGCGACGTAAACCTTGCCCTCCCACACGGCCACCCCGCGATTGGAGCCGCCGCAGCAGCTGATGACATCCGGGCTTATGTCGGGCTGGAATGACCATAATGATCGGCCGGTGCGCGCGTCGAGCGCATATACGCTGCCATTGGGGCCGCTGGTGTACATGCGCCCGTCGACCACGATCGGGGTGCCCTGGAAGCCGCGCATGGGATCAATCGGTTCGGATGCCCAGGCGAAACCGAGCTGCTTCACATTTTCCGGATCGATTTGAGCGAGCGGCGAGTAATAGCTCTGGCGCCAATCTCGCCCGGCAGTCATCCACTGGCCCGAATCAGAGTCGGCCGAAAGCAGACGGTCCGCCGTGATGTCACCGGGTGGCCGGGGCCGCATCTCGCGAGCGAACCATATGGCGGTACCGGCCCCCGCAATCAGCACGATCAGCGCAAGAACCAACGCGCGGCGCGATACCCTCATCCATCATCCCCCGAACCCATTGCATGCACAGGCGTGGGTGAATGCTGACATCGGGTAAGCAGAGTTTAAACTTACGATTTGCCCTCGATCGGGTAATTATGGGTAACCTGGCCCGTCGCCGATTTCGAATGCCTGCATCTTGTTGTAGAGCGTCTTCCGCGAAATGCCGAGGAATGCGGCTGTCTCCGTCCTGCGGAAGCGATGACGGCGGAGCGCATCGAGGATCCAGTCGCGTTCGCTGCCACCTGGCGGCACGCCCGTCGGTGCATCAAAGGGCGGCAAATGGTCGGCTGAAATCATCGCCCCGGCTGCGGTCACGACCGCCCGCTCGATGACCGACCGAAGCTCTCCGACGTTGCGCGGCCAATGATGCGCCATGAGCAGACGGTAGATGCTCGGATCGACCTTGCCAGGCGCATGCCCGGCCATCTTCAGAAAATGCGCGATGAGAAGCGGCAGGTCCTCCAGTCTTTGCACCAGCGGCGGAAGGTCGATCCTTGCGGTCGACAACAGGTCGAGCAGCCTTGGCTCCATCGACGCCACATCGTTGGCCGCAAGGATGATCCGTGCCGTAACGGGCTGAGTACGCCCATCGCCAAGGCGCAAGAAACGGCCGCTTTCGACCGCGGCCAACAAGGGTGCCTGGAGGGAGCGCGTCAAGGTGGCGGCGTTTTCGATAAAAATCGCCGTTTCCGGTCCACCTTCCAGCAAACCGAGCCGTCCGGCAGCATGCCGCCTGGAATTGCCTGCTGCGGCACCAAACAGACTTTCCTCGGCCCATTCGTCACTTGCTACGGTAATGAACTCCCGGCAACGCGCCTCGCTCGCAAGCGAACGGGCCACCATCTCCTTGCCCGTTCCCGGCGCCCCGACCAGCAGGATCGTCTGCCTGGTCTTGGCGAGGCGCGCGATCTCCCGACGCACGCGCACCATGGCATCGGACCATCCGACGAGGCCATAGTCTCGCTTTCGCCTCAGGGTTTGCCGTTCGAGTTCGAGCATGCGCTCCTGCAAGCTGCCGATCATCTTGAATGCTGACGCGGCGTCCTCAATCGCGGCTTCAAGCGGCACGCGGTCGATTGTCGAGCCGCCGATATATCCATCGGCGCGTGCCGCTTCGCTCACCGCATGCATGTCGAGCGCGCTGACGATCGGTCCGCCCTCGACCATGCATAGGGTGGCCGGGCGAATGCGACGCACGCTTCGGAACACCGACCGCGCAAAATCACCCGCCTCGGCAAGGTCGAGCGACGTGCTGGAGCCCTGATGGCCGCCCTTGTTCCAGCCCAGGTTGAGGTTCACGATATCGACCTGCGCCTCGGCCATCTTATTGGCCTGTGCCTTGGTCGCCGCATAGCCGAGCGTGAGCAGGCCTCGACCACGCGCGAGGCGCAGCATTTCCACTTCGCGATCAAAGCCGACACCTGCGGCTTCAACCCGCTGCCGGAAATCTCCCTCCAGGAAAATGCTGGTCGGGAAATTGGTAATGCCCTGAAAGCCTGCTTCCGCGATGCGGTCGACCAACTCTTCCAGCGATTGGCGCGGATCGAAGCAGCAGGCTCCGAAGAATGCCGGTACGTCACCGCGTGCCGGCAGGATTTCGACCGGGCCGAATTCCATCACCAGGGCATTGCTGTCGCGAAGTGGAAGCAGTGAGGCATGGGACGGCGCGCCCATGCTCCTGAACTTGCCGGCGTTGAGCGCCAGCAGCATGTCGCATCCGCCGCGAACGGCAGCCTTGGCGGCAAGACCGGTGCCGATGGCGGCACCGACCAGCAGCGACCCGGGACGCGGTCGCCTACCGTTAAACAGGCTCTGCGATGGACAGTCCTTCTGCATCCGCTGCGCCGTTGCTCCTGAAGGCTTCCACCTGGGCCTTGATCGCCTTTTCGGTCGGCAGCCGTTCCATGCTGCTTGCTCCATAGAAGCCATGGCAATATCGGGTATGTTCGAGCACATAGGCCGCATCACCCGGTTCGGCAATCGGACCCCCATGGCAAAGGATCATCACGTCGTCCCGCACCCGACGTGCCGCCTCGGCGCACGCATCGATCTGCGCGATGCAATCGTCCAGATTGAGGGCGGTCTCGGCCCCGATGATGCCGCCCGTCGTCAGACCCATATGGCAAACGAGAATATCCGCCCCTGCTTCAGCCATGGCGCGCGCCTGATCGACATCGAATATGTAAGGCGTGGTGAGCAGATCCAAGCAGTGCGCGCGCGCGACCATGTCGATCTCATGCCCAAAGCCCATTCCGGTCTCTTCGAGATTTTTGCGAAACCTTCCATCGATCAGTCCGACCGTGGGGAAGTTCTGGACCCCCGCGAACCCGAGCTGCTTGAGCCGCATCAGGAAGTCGTCCATCACAACAAACGGATCCGTACCGTTTACGCCTGCAATCACCGGCGTGTTCTTGACCACCGGCAATACTTCGTTCGCCATTTCCAGGACGATCTGATTTGCGTTGCCATACGCCATGAGCCCCGCCAGCGATCCACGCCCCGCCATGCGATAGCGACCCGAATTGTAGATGACGATCAGATCGATGCCGCCAGCTTCTTCGCATTTGGCCGACAAGCCCGTACCAGCGCCCCCGCCGATAATGGGTTCGCCGCGCGCGATCTTTTCGCGAAGTTTGGAAAGGATGCTGGCTCGGCCGGTATTGCTCATGCTTGATTCACCATCAGTTGAGGATTGGAGGTTATCGCGTCTCGAAAAGCGTCAAGCACCGCGTTCGCGAATTCGGGGCTGTTGATATGGTGGGGTAGCCGCCGAAGTCGCCGCTTTGCCGTGGGTCGGATCGTGCGCTGCAAAGCGGCGAACAAGGCTTCGTCCGCTTCCGGATCGTGGAAGGGTTGGGCCGGTCCAGCGATTGCGGAAATGCCGCCTTCCGGAATCAGGAACCGTACCTCGCCCTCGCACAGGTTCAGCCGCTCCCCGATCCATTCGCCGATCCTGGTACATTCTTCCGGCGTCGTGCGCATCAGCGTCACCTGAGGATTGTGGAAATGAAGCTGCCTGTTCCGAAACCGGGGCGGGACGGTATCCATCGCACCGAAATTGACCATATCGAGTGCGCCGCACGATCCGACCCAAGGCGCGCCCGTTCGGATGAAGGCGCCGAAGCGGTCTTCGGCGGCAGCGAACACACCGCCGACGAGCATATCGGCGATCTCGGTTGTGGTGATGTCGATCCCGGCACCGATCAGCCCGCTGTCGACAAGCTTCTCGAACGATTGGCCACCCGTCCCGGTCGCGTGAAAGACCAGCGTGTCGAAATCATCTGCCAAAGCGGCGGCGATCCGTTGGACGCAGGGCGTCGTCACGCCGAACATGGTGAGGCCGACAGTGGCGCGGCCGGCCTCCGCTTGC
Organism: uncultured Stakelama sp.; assembly: GCA_964413495.1. GTDB lineage: Bacteria > Pseudomonadota > Alphaproteobacteria > Sphingomonadales > Sphingomonadaceae > Sphingomonas. Next base: position 34,768 of record CAYPRW010000022.1, read on the forward strand.
GCTTTGGCCTGCTGCATCATTCCAAGCAGCGCGCCGGCAGCATTGGTCAGGATCGTCCGGGAGATGCGGTTCAGTCCGGCGATATCCGTGATGGAATAGAGAAGGAATATGTCGCTGGCGCCAATGTACGGCGCCACATTCCCCGAAGCGACGGTCGACACCAGCAATTTTGGCACGCCGATGGGCAGCGATCGCAACGCCGGCGCCACCAAAGCAGTGCCGCCCGATCCGCCAAGCGCGAAAGCAGCATCGAGGTCATTTCGGGACGCCAGATAGCCCAGCAGGGCTTCAGACATCGCTGTGATGGCACGCCCTCTGTCGCTCTGGATGCACGCATCGGTTCCTTGAGGATGGAAAGACGCGACGTCTAGGGCGGGAACATCGCATCCTTCACCGCCGCCGCTCGTCGAAACATCCACCAGCACGACCTTGCGGCCGCCCGCGACAAGCAGGTCGCGCACGAAGCCCAATTCTTCGCCCTTGGTGTCGCAGGTGCCAATGACATAGATTGCGCCCATCGATTCCGCTTCCTTGGCTCGCCATTCGTGAAGCCGGTTCTGAAGCTAGGCGGCGACTGCATCATATTCGAGCGCGATTGATTGCTTCATTGTGTAATTATGGGTAAATTGCCGGCATGGCTGAACCGGGGAAGTTGAGGGTTCTCACGGATCTTGATGGTTCTGACACACCGCCACCCTCCCGAAACACATGGGACGTCTTCTGCCCCGCCCTCCATGGATTGCCGCGCGAACATGCGTGGACCGTCGCGCAGCTTCCGATCCATGATGCCAATGGATTGCTGTTGACCGCCCTCGCACGTTCGACGTCATGGCCCGTACATGTCTGGGCATGCATTTACCCCGCAGACCCCTTCCGGCCGCCCAAGACCCTCCTGGGAGCGCTGCAACAGCGAGGCGTGGCGAAGATCTGCAGCTTTCCCTGTGCCGATGCGTTGCTCGGCTACACTTCGCAGAGCCTGGACGCGAGTATCTCGGGCAAGGACGCGATCCATGCCATTGGTCTGGAGGCACAGCGCCGGGGCATGCAGTTTCGCGCGCTTTCGTTCGACGAGGTGAAGGGGGATTAATGGCTTCTGCCGAAACCACCCCCAGCCATCAATATGTCGTTGCCGCCGGCGAACAGGCCCGTCGGATCCGTGCTCTTGACCGGATCGTTGCCGACATAGGCGTAGCGGTTCATGCCGTCGCCATAGCCGATGGGATCGGGCTGCATGAACCGGCCCAGCGAGTGCGAGTACATCCGCGCCTTGAAGTACGACATCCCAAGTTCGGGCAACCACGCCTGGCCGGTATACTGGAACCGGCCGACATCGCCCCCTATACCGCGCCGGAGCGGGGAGGCAGATGACCAGGAACGTGTGCGAAACTTAGGGTTGTCCCAACGTAGGTTGATGCCGCCCTACAAAGCTTTCTATTTTGCGCTTCTCTTTCAATAGCTGGTCAAGCAAGGCGTTACGCGAACCTAGGGCCGATGCTATCCGAGGTTCAGGAGCATTATCTGATACGTTGTCTATTCGTATATCGTCACCACCCATATCGAATACCCTAAGCACAGGATAAAATGACATTGTGATGTCATGATCGCCGCTAGCATTCAAGCGATCTATCTCTTCACATATATCAACATATATATAGTAAAGATCATTTTTTCTATAATCTATGATCTGACCGCATACAACGTATTCAGAAATATATTTCTGTGATAACCCGAAAAAATCTTCGTAACTCAAGGTTCCGCCAACGGATAGCGCGCCATTTTCATCTTCTGGCAAAGGTGGTTGTATACGAAATAATACCTTACTCATCGCGGACAGCCCGGATATGCAGTAACCAAGACAGCCTCGTTCAGACCACTTTCGGTCTTTCGACCCGTGATCTGGTAAAATGCGGTTAGATACTGTGTCTGCATACCGCTGATTGCATCCGTGCCAGTTACCATCCCAGTCGCTGCCGTTATTCGAACGGTGTATCCAGCTCGACCTCCGCCGCTAGCTGGCACAGCTATGCTACCCGGTGTGATCGTATTCAAAGCATTGAACAACGCCACTGGTGTCGTGATGTCACCGCCAAACGCGCTCTTTCCAGAACCGGGATAATGCTTTGCAAAAGCCGCAGCCGACTGTGCCAGCTGTGTTCTTGGATCGTATTCAAAAGGCCGTGGCGGTCCATTTAGCCTATCTGTCGCTTTTCGATAACAACGTGTTTCAAGGTTCCCTTTTTCGGCTTAGCTGGCGGTGCTGCGGGCGCAGCGGCGGCGGCGGCGACAATTCCCAAGGGAAAGGCAGTGCTCTGATTGAACAGGGGCCGTGAGTTCCACAGCTGCCAATCGAAGCTGGGTCGTGCGGTCACGACAATCTCGCCGGAGCTGGAGCCTCCGGTCCCGCCCAACCCGAAGCTGGGGCGCCCGGTCACGAGAAGCTCCGTCTCCACCAGGCCCGTCGGATCGATCTTGTTGACCGGATCGTTGCCGACATAGGCGTAGCGGTTC
>CAYPRW010000023.1:0-31186 GCA_964413495.1 uncultured Stakelama sp.
GTTGCCGGCATCCATCGCGCCTTCCGATTTGCCCGCGCCGATCAGCGTGTGCATCTCGTCGATGAACAGGATGATCTGGCCCTCGGCGCCCTTCACCTCGTCGAGCACGCCCTTCAGCCGCTCCTCGAACTCGCCGCGATATTTGGCGCCCGCAATGAGCGAGCCCATGTCGAGCGACATCAGCGTGCGGTCCTTCAGCGTATCGGGCACGTCGCCATTGGCGATGCGCAGCGCGAGGCCCTCGGCGATCGCGGTCTTGCCGACGCCGGGGTCGCCGATCAGCACGGGATTGTTCTTGGTGCGCCGCGCCAGGATCTGGATCGTGCGCCGGATCTCCTCGTCGCGGCCGATCACCGGATCGAGCTTGCCCGCGCGCGCCGCCTCGGTCAGGTCGCGCGCGAATTTCCTGAGCGCGTCATAGCGGTCTTCCGCCCCCGCCGTATCGGCCGTCCGCCCGCCGCGCAGCTGATTGATCGCCGCGTTGAGCGCCTCGGCCTTCACCCCCGCCGCCGCCAGCGCGGGGCCGGCATTGCTGGTCCCCGCCAGCGTCAGCGCCAGCAACAGCCGCTCGACCGTCACGAAACTGTCGCCGGCCTTCGCCGCGATCTGCTCGGCCTGGTCGAGCAGCCGCACCGCGTCATTGTCCAGCCCCGGCGCCTGTTGCGCGCCGCCGCCCGACACCGCCGGAATCTTCGCCAGCGCCGCATCGGTCTCGGCCAGCGCGCGCTTGGCGTCGCCGCCCGCCGCCTGGATCAGCCCGCTCGCCATGCCCTGCTCGTCCTCCAGCAGCGCCTTCAGCAGATGTTCGGGCGCGATCCGCTGGTGGCTCAGCCGGATCGCGACGGTCTGCGCCGATTGCAGAAAGCCCTTGGCGCGGTCGGTGAATTTATCGAGGTTCATGGCCATCCCTGTCATGCGTTGGTAGCGAGATAGTGTTGCATATGGGCAACACAAGAGGTCGGGCAGATGATCGTCGCACCGGCGGCATCGCCGCGGCCGGCGCCGGCGACCGGTGCGACAAGCCCGTTGCGCGCGTTGCGCCCGCGGCTATGCTCCGCATCGTCGCCTCCAAGGTTCCGGAACCCTGCCCGCCATGAACGTCCGTTTCATCAGCCTGTCCGCGGTCGCGGTGACGATCGCCACGCCCGTCATCGCCCAGCGGGCCCCCGCGCCCGTCGCGGTCGCCGATCTCGTCAAGCGCGTCGACATCCCCTATCGGCAGTTCCGCCTGGCCAACGGCCTGCGCGTGATCGTGCATACCGATCGCAAGGCGCCGATCGTCGGCGTCGCCATGTGGTATGATGTCGGGTCGAAGCACGAGCCCAAGGGCAAGACCGGCTTTGCGCACCTGTTCGAACATCTGATGTTCAACGGATCGGAAAATGCGCCCGGCGAATTCTTCGAACCTTTGAAGGAAGTCGGCGCGACCGATTACAACGGCACCACCAATGCCGATCGCACCAATTATTTCCAGACGGTGCCGCGCGCCGCGCTCGAACGCGCGCTGTTCCTGGAAAGCGATCGCATGGGCTATCTGCTCGGCGCGGTGACGCAGGGCAAGCTCGACGAACAGCGCGGCGTCGTCCAGAACGAAAAGCGTCAGGGCGATAACCAGCCCTACAGCATCGTGCGCTATCGGATGAGCGAGGCGATCTTTCCCGAAGGCCATCCCTATCACCATTCGCCGATCGGCTCGATGGCCGATCTCGACGCCGCCGGGCTCGACGATGTCAAGGACTGGTTCCGCCGCTATTACGGCCCCAACAACGCCGTGCTGGTGCTGGCGGGCGATATCGACGTCGCGGCGGCGCGCCCGCTGGTCGAGAAATATTTCGGCGCGATTGCCAAAGGGCCGCAAACCGCCGCGCCGGCGATCGCCGTGCCGACGCTCGCCGCGCCCAAGGTCGAGGTGATGAAGGATCGCGTCGCGCTCACCCGCATCTACCGCATGTGGGCGGTGCCGGGGGCGGGCGATCCGGATTCGGTGGTGCTCGATGCGTCGATGGGCGTGCTCGGCGGCTTGGCCAGCTCGCGGCTCGACAATGCGCTGGTGCGCCGGGAAAAGCTGGCGGTCAGCGTCTCCGCGTTCAACCAGAGCCTGGCGCAGGCCGGCACCGTGGTGCTCGGCATGGACGTGCGCCCCGGCGTCGATCCGGCGGTGGCGGGCAAGCGGCTGGACGAGATCGTCGCCGACTATCTGCGCAACGGCCCGACGCGCGACGAACTGGAACGATACAAGACGCGCACCGCCGCCTCGCGCATCCGCGGCCTCGAATCGGTCGGCGGGTTCGGGGGCAAGGCGGTCACGCTCGCCTCGGGCGCGCTCTACATGAACGATCCGGGCTTCTATCGCAGGGACCTCGCCCGGCTCGCCGCGGTGACGCCCGATCAGGCGCGCGCCGTCACCGCCCGCTGGCTCTCGCGCCCGGTCTATTCGCTGACGGTCGAACCGGGCCAGCGCGCCGCCTATGCCGAGGCGGCGGCCCCGCCCGCGAAACCGGCCGCCGACGAAGCGCCGGTCAAGGGCACGCGCGGCGCGCTGCCGGCGGTGGCTGAGGTCAGGGACATCGATTTCCCCACCGTCACGCGCACGAAACTGTCGAACGGGATCGAGCTGATCTATGCCCAGCGCGCCGCCGTGCCGGTGACCCAGGCGGTCATCGGCTTCGACGCCGGCATCGCGTCGGACGTGCCGGACGCGCTCGGCACCCAGGGCATGACGCTCGCGCTGATGGAGGAGGGCACGGCCACCCGCGATTCGATCGCCATCGCCGAGGCGCAGGAGCGATTGGGCGCCGGCATCGGCATCGGCAGCGGGCCCGATCGCGCCGCCGTCTCGCTTCAGACGCCCAGCCCCAATCTGGACGGCGCGCTCGAACTGATGGCCGACATCACGCGCAATCCGTCCTTCTCGCCGGCCGAGATCGAGCGGGTGCGCGGGCAGGTGCTGGCGCAGATCGCGCAGGCAAGGTCCAATCCCGCCGGCCTGGCGCTGACGGTGATGCCGCCGCTGCTCTACGGCAAGGAGTCGCCCTATGCGAAGACCGCCGCGCTCGGCGGCGACGCGGCGGCGGTCAAGAAACTGACGCGCGACGACCTGGCGGCCTATTACCGCGCATGGATCCGCCCGGAAAAGGCGAAGATCTTCGTCGTGTCGGATCGCCCGCTGGCACAGATCAGGGCGGCGTTCGAAACCCGCTTCGGCGACTGGCAGGGCCAGGGCGCGCCGGGCACCAAGAGCTTTGCCGCCAGGGCGCAACAGGCCGCGCCCCGGATCGTGCTGATCGATCGCCCGGATTCGCCGCAATCGATCATCTATGCCGCGCAGATGACGCCGGTGGACCCGTTCGCCGATCCGATCGCGCTCGGTACGGCGAGCGAGGTGCTGGGCGGCGACTTCCTGTCGCGGCTCAACATGGACCTGCGCGAGGCGAAGAACTGGTCCTATGGCGTGAATGGCGGCACCGCGCGGCTGGAACATGCCGTGCCGTTCACGATCACCGCGCCGGTCCAGGCCGACAAGACCGGCCCGGCGATCGCCGCGATCCGGCTCCAGGTGCGCGACTATCTGGGGGGGAAGGGGATTACCCGGACCGAGTTCGATCGTTCGACGATCAGCGCGATTCGCAAGATGTCGGGCCAGTACGAGACGGCGGGCGCGGTGCTCGGCGCGATGCAGTCGAACGATTTCCTGCGCCGTCCCGACGATTGGCAGGACGGGCTCGCGAAAAAATATCGCGCGCTGACGATGGCCCAGGTTGACGCTGCGGCACGCGGGGCGATCGACCCCGATCGCTTCATCTGGGTGGTGGTGGGCGACGCCGCCAGGGTGCGGCCGCAGCTTGACAGTCTGGGCCTGCCTGTCGAGGTGATCGCCGCGGCCCCGGCCGCCGTCCCGAAAACCGCCGCGAAATGAGTGGCGTGGCTATGTCAGGAGAGATCAAGATGGCGAATGTCGATGGCAGTTGGGATACCGTCGCGCACACCCCGATGGGCGATCAGCAGGCGACGCTGACCGTGGCCAGCGCGGGCGACAGCTTTACCGGCAGCTATTCCGGGGCATTGGGCACCACCCAGATCCAGAACGGCAGGGTCGATGGCGATCGGCTGATGTGGTCGCTCGACATCACCGTGCCGATGCCGATGACGCTGACGTGCGAGGCGACGGTGGCGGGCGACACGATCACGGGCACCGTCACCGCCGGCGCGTTCGGCAGCTTCCCGCTGGAGGGCAAGCGCGCCTGAATCGCTAGGGTCTGAACTCAATTAAAACGAGGTCGAGACGGAGCCGGATTTGGCGCCAGGGTAGGAGCAAGGAGGGAGCGATGGCGTTCCATCGTGACCCCAAGGGACTCTGGCGCGCGACGCCGCCTGGCGCCAAATTCGGCCCGCCGCTGCGCGGTCGCCCGTGGAAGGCCGCCGAACCGCGTCGCTTGCTTGCGCGTAGCTTCAGCTACGCGACTGCGCTGCGCTCCTTGTCGGCGACCTTCCACGGGCGATCTCGATCCTCGTTTTAATCGAGTTCAGACCCTAGGCCGCCGGCTCGCCCATCGCGATCCGGCGGTCCAGCGCCTCGATCACGCGCCGCGTCTGGGCGGGCTTCATCACGACCGGCAGGTCGGGATGGGTCCGCGCCAGCGCGTCGGGCAGGCCGGTGCCGGTATAGATCACGAACGGCGTGCCCTTTTCGATCAGCGCCAGCGCCAGTTGCGTGACGTCGCAATCCTCCAGATTGGCGTCGAGGATCGCGGCGCTCGCCGCGCTGCTGTCGGCCAGCGACAGCCCCTCCGCCACGGTCGGCACGGGTCCGGCCACCACGCCGCCCTGATCCTCGACCAGGTCGGCCAGGTCGAACGCGACCAGCGGCTCGTCCTCGACGATCAGGATGGTCCGGCCTTTCAGCATCGCATATCCTCGGCTCGGGCCGGTCAAAGATCCGGCAAAATCACGATCTTGCCTGAACAGAGTTGATCGAGGTTAGTTCCCCGCTTCACCGCGGCCACGCCGCGCCGGTTGCAATGTTGGACTTGCCCTGCTTGGCTCGCGGGGCTCTTTGACAATCGAATCTGCGGTGCGGCGCTCGCGATAGGCGGGCGTGACATTCGTGACTTTTCGCCGCGCGCCGCATGTGGGAGCGTGTGAGTTTCGAAAGGTTTCGCGGGCCCCGGCTCAACGCCGTACGCGCGTCACATGCCCCATCTTGCGTCCCGGCCGCGCCTCATGCTTGCCATAGAGGTGCAGATGCGCGCCGTCCTGCGCCAGCAGCGCCGCCCAGTCATCGGCCTCGTCCCCGATCAGGTTGGCCATCTCCGCCCCGGCGCCGGTCAACGCCGTCGAACCGAGCGGCAGCCCCAGCACCGCGCGGACATGATTTTCGAACTGCGAGGTCACCGCCCCCTCGATCGTCCAATGCCCGCTGTTATGGACGCGCGGCGCCATCTCGTTGAACACCGGGCCTTCGTCGGTGGCAAAGAACTCGCAGGTCAGCACGCCGACATGGCCCAACTCGTCGGCCAGCCGGATCGCCAGCGCCGTGGCCGCCGCGGCCTGCGCCGTCACGATCTCGGGCGCGGGCACGCTCGACCGGGCGAGGATGCCGTCGCGATGCTCGTTGTGCGGCGGCGGATAGGCGACGCTCGTGCCGTCCTGCCCGCGCACCAGCAGGATCGAGAATTCATGGGCAAAGGCGACCATGCCCTCCAGCACGCACGTGCGCCCGCCGACCGCGTCCCACGCCGCCCCCGCCGCATCGGCCGAACGCAGCCGGACTTGGCCCTTGCCGTCATAGCCCTCGGTCGCGGTCTTGAGGATCGCCGGCGTGCCGATCTCGGCAACCGCGGCATCCAGTTCGGCGCGGGTCGTGACATGCCGCCACGGCGCGGGCCGCCCGCCGCACGCCTGCGCCAACGCCTTTTCCCTGGCGCGGTGCCCGGCCGCCTCCAGCGAGGCGCGCCCCGGCGCGACCGGCGCATGCGCGGCGACCGTGTCGATCGCGGCGGGATCGATATTCTCGAATTCATAGGTCACCGCCGCGCAGCCCTTGGCGAATTCGGCCAGCGCCGCCGCATCGTCATAGCCGCCCTGGGTGAACGCCGCCGCGACGTCGCAGGCCGGACCACGCTCGGGCGCATAGACATGGCAGCGATAGCCAAGCTGCGCCGCCGAAACCGCCAGCATCCGGCCAAGCTGGCCGCTGCCGAGGATGCCCAGGGTGTTGCCGGGTGGGATCGCGGTCATTCGGGGTCGGTGGCCACCGCATCGGTCTGCCGCGTCCGCCACGCGATCAGTCGCTGCGCCAGCGCGGCATCGGCGGTCGCCAGGATCGCGGCGGCGAGCAGCCCGGCATTGGTCGCCCCGGCCTTGCCGATCGCCAGCGTGCCGACCGGCACGCCGCCCGGCATCTGCACGATCGACAACAGGCTGTCCTGCCCCTTCAGTGCCCTGGATTCCACCGGCACGCCCAGCACCGGCAGGTGCGTCAGCGACGCCGCCATGCCCGGCAGGTGCGCCGCGCCGCCCGCGCCCGCGACGATCACCTTGAGGCCCCGCGCCGCCGCGCCGGTGGCATAGTCGTACAGCCGCTGCGGCGTGCGGTGGGCGGACACGACCCTGGTTTCGTGCGCCACGCCGAGTTCGGCCAGCACATCGGCGGCGTGGCGCATCGTCTCCCAGTCGGAAGTGCTGCCCATGATGATGCCGACCAGTGGTGCGTCCGCCATTTCCCGTCCCGATCCCCCGGAAAAACCGTCCCCTAGAGAGGGTGAGCGCGTCCATCAAGCTTTGGCAGCAAAAGCCGGGAAGCATCGTCGTCCCGGCGCCGCTATATCATCGGCATGAGCGAGACGATCTCCAACGACGAAGCCTGGGCCGCGTTCGAACGCCGCGACCGCGCCTATGACGGCCGCGTGATCGCCGGGGTGCTGACCACCGGCATCTATTGCAAGCCGAGCTGCGCGGCGCGGCACCCGAAGCGCGAGAATGTCGTCTTCTTCCCCGACGCCGACAGCGCCCGCGCCACCGGCCTGCGCGCCTGCCTGCGCTGCAAGCCCGACGAGATCGGGCGTGAGCGGATCGCGGTGGCCCAGGCGGCGGCGTTGCTCGAAGCGGCCGAGGAACCGCTGACGCTCGACGAACTGGCGGCGCGGGTCGGCTATGCCCCGCATCATTTCCAGCGATTGTTCAAGCGCGCCACCGGCGTGACCCCCGCCGCCTATGCTCGCGGCCTGCGCGCCACCCGCGCCGCCGCCGCCCTGACGCAGGAGGAGAATGTGACCGACGCGATCTATGAGGCGGGCTATTCCGCCCCCAGCCGGTTCTACGAGACGAGCAACGCCCGGCTGGGCATGACGCCCAGCGCGTGGCGCGGCGGCGGGGCGGGGGTGACGATCCGCTGGACGGTGGCCGACACCAGCCTTGGCGCGCTGCTGATCGCGGCGACCGACCGGGGCCTGTGCCGCGTCGCGTTCGACGAGGATGGCCCGAGCCTCGCCCGGCGGTTCCCCCGCGCGCAGATCGTGCCGGGCGGCGCGGCGCTCGCCGAACTGGCGGCGCAGGTCGTCGCCGAAGTCGAACGGCCCGGCCGCCACACCGACTTGCCGCTCGACGTGCGCGGCACGGCGTTTCAGGAGGCGGTGTGGCAGGCGCTGCGCGCGATCCCGCCGGGCGAGACGCGGACCTATGCCCAGCTCGCCATCGCCGCCGGCAATCCGCGTGCGGTGCGGGCGGCGGGCACCGCGTGCGGCGCCAACCAGGTCGCGATCGCCATCCCCTGCCACCGCGCCCAGCGCAGCGACGGGACGATGGGCGGCTATGCCTATGGCATCGACCGCAAGCTGATGCTGCGCAAGCGTGAGGGCGTGGCGGACTAGCCGCCCGGCTTGCAGCGATAGACCAGCCGCTCGTTGAAGACCTGCGGCAGCGCGGTGCGGATCGCCTGTTGTTTCGAGGCAAGGTCGGCGCGCGCTGTAGCGTCGCTCGAACACGCCTTGATCTTCACCGCCGCCCGCAATTTGCGCGCATCGGCCATCTGCGCGGCGGACAGCAGGTAGCGCGTGGTCGAATAGGTCCGCGTCGCCGGCACATATTCGAGCACCGATACGGTCTGTTCCTCGTCCGGCACCAGGATGCGCTGCCAGTTCCGGCCGGTCTCGGCATATTGCGTGCGGCCGTTGACGCACCCATCGGGCGTGACGTCGACCGTCACGTCCTGCGTGTCCGAAACCGTGACGCGCGAGCGCGCCGGATCGATCGTGCAGAGCATTTTCCCCAGCCCGCCCGGTTCGGCAGTAGGCGGTGGTACCGCGACGCGCGCCGCGCCCTCGATCGCCGCCGGATCGAAGGCGGGGCGGGTGAAGAAGGTGACGAACGCCGCGATCATCAGCACGCCGCCGCCGCCGGCCGCCCACCTCGCTTCACGCCTCTGCCCGCGCGTGTGGAACAGCCCGCCCGCACCCAGTCCCAACGCGCCCAGCACCAGCAGTAATGCGGCGGCCCCCAGATAGTTTTCACGCATCGCGAAATTGTCGACCAGCGCCTGGTCGAGCGCATTCTCGCGATCCGCGGCCGATTTGGCCGCTGCCTCGCGCCGGCCCGCTTCCTCGGCGGCGCGGGCCTGCTCGGCCTCGCTGCGATCCTGCGCCAGCCGGTCGGCGATGCTGGTACAGGCGACGCCGTTGACGGGCATCGGCTGCTTCGCCTCGCGCAGGAAGGCGGCGACCTCGTCATTGCCGATCGCGAAGCCGAAGCTGGCGTCGCCATCGTCGGCGCGCGTCACCGCCGAATTGACGCCAAGCACGCGCCCGCACGGATCGAGCAGCGGCCCGCCCGAATTGCCGCGCGCGATGCCGGCGGTGTGCAGCAGCACGCTCACCCCCTGCAGATTGCGGCGCCCGGAGAACACGCCCTGCGAGCGCACCGGCGACAGCGGCGTGATGAAGTCCGCCGCGGAACGCGCGGTGGCGAGATCGACATTGCCCGGATAGCCCAGCGCGATCATCGAATCGCCCTCGTTGGCCGGGCCGTTGTAGAAGGTGAGCGCGGGCAGGCGGATGCCGCTGAACTCGATCAATGCGAGATCGCGGTCGGCATCCACCGCGATCAGCCGGCCCTGATAGCTCTTGTCGCCCTCTGACGGCACGATGCCGATCACGACGTTGCCGGGATAGCGTTCCGCCGCCTCGACGACATGCGCGTTGGTGACGACGCGATTGGGCGCGACGGCAAAGCCGCTGCCATGGCCGAACCCGACCACCTCGCCCTCGACGACCGCAATGGTGACGATGCGCACCACGCCGCGGCCGGACGCGGAGATATCGTCGGCGCGCGCCGGGGCGATCCAGGCGGTCGCGATCACCAGCGCCAACAGCAGTCGTATCACAGCACCCTCCACGCGAACCGACCCTCAATCGCGGAACCGCGCGTCCCGTTCAAGCATGCCGGGCGGTTCAAGCGCGGCGGGCAAGTCCGCTATTCGTCGTCGGCATCCGCCTTGGTCCCGGCATCCGCCTGGGCCTGGATCGCCAGCACCTTGTCCACTGCATCGCCGCGATCGATCGCGGCGATCATGCTGCGCGCCAGTTCCGCCCGCGCGCCGCCATGTGGATGAAAGCCGATCAGGCGCAACGCCTCGCGCGCTTCGCCGCGGTTGCCGTCCTTCAGAAACATCTCCGCCGCGCCCATGCGCAATCCCATGTCGAACTGGGCGATATCGAACGCCTTGGCATAGCCGGCCTTGGCCGATTTGGTCGGCGCCTCACCCGCTGCGGCAAAGCTCTGATAATAGAGGATCAGCGGTCGCGGGTCTTCCGGGTCGGCCCGGTTGGCGTCGATGATCGCATCGCGGACGGCGCGCCAGGATTCGCCCTTGCTCTGCTGGGCCAGCGCGAGTTTCGCCATCGCGCGATAGACCAGCGCGTCGCTCATCGCCGGCGCGGCCGCCAGCGCGCGGTTGGCGGCCGCTTCGGCCAGCGCGTAATTCCTGGCGTCATACTCGGCCTCGGCGAGCACGGTCTGCGCGCCGGGATCGTCGGGATAGGGTGCGGCGGCCTTGCGCGCCTCCATCAATACCTTTGGCGCGGTCGCCTGGTTCACGCCGCGCTGGGACTGGATACGAACCGCCATCGTCGCTGCCTCGCCGGGGGTCAGCTTGCGCAATTTGACGGGCGGGGTGACGAACGCACCAGGCTCGATGACCGCCGCGGGCAGCTGCCGCCGGGTCAGATACCGATCGAGTTCCCTGCCCAGCACCTTGAGGTCGCCAAACGCCTGCGCCGCCTGCGCGGGCGTCTCCCCGCGGTTGAGCGCGGTGAAATAGTTCGCCAGCTGCTTGTGCCGTTCACGGTTGCTCATCAGATAATGGGTGAGCAGCCAGCCCCGGCCATAGATCGCCTCGCGCTGATTGTCGTTCAGTTTTGCGGTGCTGGTCAGCGTGACAAGCTGCTCGACCGGGAGCGGATTTCCGGTCAGCAATCCAAATGCGCGATGTTGCGGCACCACGCCGACCACCGCCTTCCCATCCGGTTCGAACCGCGCGGTCGACCAGAATTCGGCGATGCCTTCGCTGAACCAGATCGGGAATACCGCCGGAAACGAGGAATAGATGAAATGGTGCGCATATTCGTGGCGCAGCAACACCGCGCCCGACATTGCGAGCTCCTCGGTACGGGTCGTGATAGGCGGCACGAAGGCCACGCTCCTGCCGGCGCGCGGAATATAGAATCCGCCGATGGACCAGGTGCCGGTCAGCCTTTTCATCGCCCCTTCGCTGGCCAGCACGAATATGGTGACACGGCCGGTCGGCCCCGCGGCTGCCTTTCGCGCCTGCGGATAGAAGTTCTGCATGATCCTGTCGAACTTCTCGAGCTCGTCGGCGAACTTGGCGATCGCGGCGGGCTTGTCATCGGCATAGACCACGAAATGCGCTGTGCTCGCCTCATGCCATTCGGCCCGCGCGGCCGCCGGTGCGAGCAGCATCGATACCAGCATCGCCCATCGCAGGATCATCCAAACCTCCCCCAGATTTCAGACGGATATGGCTAACGCAGCCGGATGCGCAGTGGCAAGGTCACAGGAAGTTATATGGATCCACATCGACTACGACCCTGACCTTGGCCGACCATTCGACGTTGCCCAGCCAGTCGCGGATCACGTCCTGCACGTCGAGCGCGCGGCGGGCATGGACCAGCAGGCGGAAGCGGTGGCGGCCGCGCAGCATGGCGAGCGGGGCGGGGGCGGGGCCGAATACCTGCATCGCCTCCACCCGCGGCGCGGCGCGGCCGATCGCGCGGGCGGTGTCGAGCGCGGCGTCCTTGTCCTCGCTCGACACGATGATCGCGGCATAGCGGCCAAAGGGCGGGGCGCCAGCCTCGCGCCGCGCCTGCGTCTCGGCGGCGTAGAAGCTCTCCGCATCGCCGCTCACCAGCGCGCGCATCACGGGTGCCTTGGGGCTGTGGGTCTGGATCAGCACGGTGCCGGGCTTCTCGCCGCGCCCGGCCCGCCCCGCGACCTGGCAGATCTGCTGGAAGCTGCGCTCGGCGGCGCGCAGGTCGCCGCCCTCGAGGCCGAGATCGGCATCGACCACGCCGACCAGCGTCAGATTGGGGAAATGATAGCCCTTGGTGACGAGCTGCGTGCCCACGACGATGTCGATGTCGCCCGCCTCCATGCGATTGACGAATTCGGCGGCTTTCGCCGGCGACCAGATCGTGTCGCTGGTGACGATGGCGGTCTTCGCCTCGGGGAACAGCGCCGTCACCTCGTCGGCGATGCGCTCGACGCCGGGGCCGCAGGCGACCAGGCTGTCCTCGCTGTCGCATTCGGGGCAGGCGCGCGGGGTTGGCAGCGTGTGGCCGCAATGATGGCAGGCGAGCCGGGCGATCAGCCGGTGCTCGACCATCCAGGCGGTGCAATTGGGGCATTGGAAGCGATGCCCGCAGGTGCGGCATAGCGTCAGCGGGGCATAGCCGCGCCGGTTGAGGAACAGCAGCACTTGCTCGCCGCGCGCTAGCGTTTCCTCGATCGTATTGACCAGGCGTGGTGCCAGCCAGCGGCCGCGCGGCGGCGGCTCGGCCAGCAGGTCGATCGCCGCGATCGCGGGCATCTGGGCGGCGCCATAGCGGCCGGGGAGCTTCAATTCGCGATAGCGGCCGAGCGCGACCTGCTGGCGCGTCTCGATCGCCGGGGTGGCGCTGGCGAGGATCACCGGACAGCCTTCGAACTGGCCGCGCATCACCGCCACGTCGCGCGCGTGGTAATGGACGCCCTCGTCCTGCTTGAAACTGGTCTCGTGCGCCTCGTCCACCACGATCAGGCCAAGATCGGGATAGGGCAGGAACAGCGACGAGCGCGCGCCGACCGTCACCTTCGCCTCGCCGCCGGCGATCGCGCGCCACGCGCGGCGGCGCTGCGACTGGCGCAGACCCGAATGCCACGCCACCGGCTCGACCCCGAAGCGCGCGCGGAAGCGTTTGAGGAAGGGTTCGGTCAGTGCGATTTCGGGCAGCAGGACGAGGCTCTGCTTGCCTGCGGTCAGCGCGGCGGCGACCGCCTCGAAATACACCTCGGTCTTGCCCGACCCGGTAACGCCGTCGAGCAGGAGGGGCTGGAACGCCGCCGCGCCGATCGCGTGGCGCAGCGTGGCGGCGACATCGGCCTGCACCGGCGACAGCTCGGGCGGGGCAAAACCGGGATCGGGGACCGGGTAGGGCGTATCGAGATCGACGCTCACCCCCGCGATCGCGCCGGCCTTCACCAGGCCGCGGATCACGCCGTCGCTGACATCGGCGATTGTCGCCAGCTCGCGGATCAGGCCCTGGCGGTCCCCGATCCGCTCCAGCGCCTGCTGGCGCTGCGCGGTCATGCGCGGCGGCACGTCGCCGGTCGCGCGATATTCGACGATCGTCCTGCCGCCCTCCAGCGCCGAGGTCGACGACAGCGCCATGCGCAGCACCGAAGCGAGCGGCGCGAGATAATAGTCCGCGGTCCATTCGATCAGCCGGCGCAGCGGCGCGGGGATCGGCGGCGCGTCGGCGACGGCGATCAGGTTGCGCAGCCGGTTGTCGCTGACCGCCTCGCTCGCCAGCCGATCGGCCTCCCACGCCACGCCGATCAGCTGGCGCGGCCCGAGCGGCGCGACGACGATCGACCCCGGCGCGACCGCCATGCCGTGCGGCACGCGATAGTCGAGCGGGCCGAGCGCGCTGTTGAGGACGATGACGCGGACGCGGGACATGCGCGCCCATATCGGCATTCACGAGTCGCTAGGAAAGCGGTATCGCGTTCGCAAAGGAGTCCGCCCGATGTTTCTTGCCGCGCTGCTGATGCTTCAGGCCGCCCCGCCATGCGCCGCGATGGACGCCACCCTGCCTGCCCCGCTGGCGGGCTGGACCAGGCGGAGTGAGGCATTGGCGGTCGGCCGGGCGGTGACGGTGCGGGCGGGCGATGCGGCCGCGCTTACCGGCGTGCCGGCCGGCGCCAGGCCGGGCGGGGCGGCGGTGGCCGAATTCACGGTGGTGGCCGACGGCCGCTATGGCGTGGCGCTCGATCAGCCGGGCTGGATCGATGTCGTGCCGGGTGCGGCGGGCGGCGCGGCGCTCCAATCGGTGGCGCACGGCCATGGCCCGCAATGTTCGACGATCCGCAAGATCGTGCGGTTCGACCTGCGGCCGGGCCGGTATCGCGTCTATCTCACCGGTCTGCAAAAGCCGGCGGCCAGGCTGATGCTGGTCGCGCCGGACTAGAGGCTGAGCGCCGTGCTGACCGACAGCACGTGATCCATCACGTCTCGCGCCGGTGCGGGGCGGAAATTATACTGGTTGAGATAGCCGAGCTCGAATGCGATCCGCTTGCCCGCCTTCCAGTTGACCCCCGCGAAATTGCGCATCCGTTCATGCCCCGCGCGCTGGCGCCAGTCGGTGTCGTTGAGCGGCACGAAGCTTTCATGGCTCGCCACCAGGCCGAACGGCCCGCCCAGGGGCAGCGTCGCCTTGAGCTGCGGGCGCAGGCGATAGCCGATATCGTCGCCGTCCGCCCTGAACCGCACTTCCAGCCGCACCCGGCCCGACAGCTTGACCGGCCCTGCCGCGCCCGACCATCCCAGCTGTCCGCGCAGCCGGTTTTCGGTGTTGGTGACCGCGCCCCGCGAATAGCCGATGTTGCGCGTATAGCCGCCGGCGATGTTGAACCCCTTGCCCAGATCCTGCACGACCAGCGTGTTGATCTCGATCTCGTAAAGGCCGCCCGCATCGTTGCCGAATCGGGCGATCGTGTCGAACTCGAACTTGGTCCGATCGCCCAGCTTTGTGCTGGCGGCGCCGGACAGCCACAATTCCTGATCCTGTTCCTGCGCGAGCGCAGGGGTGGCGGCGGGCAGCGCGAACAGCGCGGCGAGGACGTAACGGTTCATCGGACCTTCCAGGCTATGCGGGCCCGCCTCCATGCTGCTAGAGGCGGGCCTTCTAAGGACCGGGCGGGCGCCTAGCATGCCGTCATCCGCTTGTCACAACCGAAAGGCTATCGCCCATGAAGTTCTTTGCCGACACCGCCGATACCGCCGACATCCGCGAGCTGGCGGAGGCGGGGCTGCTCGACGGCGTGACCACCAATCCCTCGCTGATCCACAAGGCGGGCCGCGATTTCCTGGAGGTGGTGGCGGAGATCTGCCGGATCGTGCCCGGCATGCCGGTTTCGGCCGAGGTCGTCGCGCTCGACCATGAAGGCATGATGCGCGAGGCCGAAGTGGTGCGCAGGATCGCCGACAATGTCGCGGTGAAGGTGCCGTTGACGATCGATGGACTTAAGACGTGCAAGGCGCTGACCGACGATGGCACCATGGTCAATGTCACGCTGTGTTTCTCGGCCAACCAGGCGTTGTTGGCTGCCAAGGCTGGCGCGACCTTTATCTCGCCCTTTGTCGGGCGGCATGACGACAACGGCTTCGACGGGATGCAGCTGATCAGCGACATCCGGCTGATCTACGACAATTACGATTTCGCGACGCAGATCCTGGTGGCGAGCGTGCGCCATCCGATCCACATCCTGGAAAGCGCCAAGCTGGGCGCCGACGTGATGACCGCGCCGCCCGCGGTGATCCGCCAGCTGGTCAAGCACCCGCTGACCGACAAGGGGATCGAGGGATTTCTGGCGGACTGGGCAAAGACCGGGCAGAAGATCGGCTGACGCCATGCCGCCGCCGTTTAGACCCTAGCCGACCGTCCGTCCGCGCCACCTCGCGCTGAGCGTCAGCATGACGACCACCGCCGCCATGTCCGCCAGCCAGTCGGCGATGTCGGCGGTGCGGTTCAGTTCGGGGATGAGCTGGACGATTTCGATGAACGCGCCGAACAGCCCCATGGCGATGACGATGCGGAACGCCTCCAGCCTGCGATAGCCGAGCGTCAGCAGCAGTGTCAGCACGGCAAAGGCGGTGATGTGCTGGACCTTGTCGGTCGTCTCGACCGGCAGTTGCGGCGGCTGCGGCAGTACCGCCATGACGAAGGCGAACACCAGCGCCGCCCAGAACAGCGCGCGGGCGGTCAGTTCCAGCCGCGGATAATCGTCATTCATCTCAGTTCTTTAATGCCGCCAACAGCTGTGCGGCAAGCCCGCTCAGCGTATCGTCGCGTGCGCCCATGACGACGATGCGGTCGCCGGGCCGTGCCTGTGCGACGAGATGCGTCGCGGCGGCATCGCGATCGGCAATGTGACGCGCGGCACGACCCGATGCAGCAATGTCGGCGACGATGTCGGCGCTGGTGACCTCGCGGCTGACGGTGCCGCCGTGATAGACCGGATCGGGCAGGACGAGCAGATCATCGTCGCCGAGCTTGTCGATGAACATCGCCACCAGCTCGCGTCGCATCACCTTGAGCGGCCCATAGCCGTGCGGCTGGAACAGCGCGAGCACGCGGCCGGGAAAGGCGTGCAGCGTATCGAGCGTCGCGCCGATCTTGTCCGGATTGTGCCCGAAATCGTCGATCACCGCGATGCCGTTCGCCTCGCCGACCAGCTCGAAGCGGCGGCGCAGACCGGTAAAGCTTTCGATCGCGCGGGCCGCTTGCGCGAGCGGAATGCCGGCGGCCGCGACCGCGCCGAGCGCGGCGAGGGCGTTGGCGACGTTGTGACGGCCGGGCACGGCGAGGCGGACGGGCAGGGTGGTTTCCGGCGTCGTAAGGTCAAAGCGAATCGCGAAGGATTCGGGCCGAAGGTTGCGGGCAGAGAGATCGGCATCGCCGTCGACCGCGAAGGTTGTGGTACGGCTGCGATCGAGCGCCATCGCCAGCGCCGCGCTTTCGGCGTCGCCGGCATTGACGATGGTGGTGCGCGCCTTGGCCGCAAAGTCGCCGAACAGCTGGCGCAATTCCTCCAGCGACTTGTGGTCGAGGCTGACATTGTTGAGCACGGCGATGCTCGGCGAATAGAGCGCGATCGATCCATCGCTCTCGTCGACCTCGCTGACATAAATGTCGTTCCCGCCGACCAATGCGCTGGCGAACGGCGCGTCGGGGGTCGCGAAATTCTTCATCACCGCGCCGTTCATCACCGTGGGATCGCGGCCGAGCATGTGCAGGATCCAGGCGATCATGCCGGTAACGGTCGACTTGCCGCTGGTGCCCGCAACGCCGATCGAGAGCCGGGCGGCATTGAAGAGTTGGGCGTTCAACTCGGCGCGGGTCATGCGCGGGCAGCCGAGTTCGGCCGCGCGGACCATGTCGGGGACGGTGGCTTCGACCGCCGCGGAAGCGATGACGATCTGGTCGGGCGATGTGATCCCGCTGCCGTCCTGCGGGAACAGGCCGATGCCGAGCGCGCGCAGCGCATCGAACTTGGCGGGCAGGCGGCCCGAATCGAGGCTGCGGTCGGAACCCGCGACCGTCGCACCCTGGCCGGCGAGGATCATCGCGAGCGGCATCATGCCGCTGCCGCCGATACCGACGAGAAAACAGGATTTGCCGTGTTGCATTGCGGCGGGCTATCGCCGGTTATGGACGAAGGGGCAAGGTAATGCGGATCGGCGTCGTCGCACCGGCACGGACAGTCAGCGGGGAATCGGCCGCGCGGATGCAGGCGTTCATGGCGCTGACCTGGCCTGCGCACGAGGTCGTGTTCCATCCGCAATGCTTCCTGAGCGAGGGGCATTTCGCCGGGCCGGACGAAGTACGCGCCGAAGCGTTCCTGGCGTTCGCCAACGATGCCGCGTTCGACGCGATCTGGTTCGCGCGCGGCGGCTATGGTTCGAACCGCATCCTTAAGGCGGTGATGCCGCAACTGGGGCCGGCGGCGCGGCACAAGACCTATATCGGTTTTTCCGACATGGGGTTCCTGCTGGGCGCGCTGTATGCCCGGCGGATCGGGCGGCAGGCGCATGGCGCGATGGCGAGCGCGATCGGGCAGAACGACAAGGGCGTCGACGCGGGCTGGATGCTGGGCTGGCTGATCGACGGCCGGCGCGACGGGCTGGAGCCGACGCTGGACGGCCGGCCGGCGGCGGCGTTCAACCTTTCGATCCTGACGTCGATGATCGGCACGCCGTGGCTGCCCGACCTCACCGATCATGTGCTGCATATCGAGGAGGTGAGCGAGCCGCTGTACCGGATCGACCGGATGCTGTTCCAGATGGCGCATGCGACCCAGTTGCAGGGCATCGCCGGGGTGCGGCTGGGGGCGGTGACCGATCTGGTCGACAATGACGTGCCGTTCGGCGAATCGATCGAACAGATGATCGTGCGCTGGTGCCGCGAGATGGGGGTGCCTTATCTCGGCCGGTCGGGGATCGGGCACATCGCGCTCAATCGCGTGGTGCCGTTCGGGGTGGCGTGAAATGGGTTCACGCGAAGGTGCGAAGAAGGGGTTTTGTTCGCGCAGAGGCGCAGAGGCGCAGAGAGGGTGTGGATTGGCGCGGAGCGCCCATGTCATCTCAACGCTGCGTTCTGGGGGAACGGCTGGAGATGAGAGCCGCTGACGCGGCAAGCGCAAGCATCTCTGCGTCTCTGCGCGAACAAAACCCCTTTCTTCTTCGCGCCTTCGCGCCTTCGCGTGAACTATTCCTTTATCGGGGCGCCGCGGGCATAAGCCGCGCTCCTTTTACGCAAGCAGAAAGCCAACCCGTGTCCGAAATGTTCCGTATCACGCTGCCCGACGGTTCCGTCCGCGAGGTGGCTCCGGGGACCACCCCGGCGGACATCGCCGCCGCGATCGGGCCGGGGTTGGCCAAGGCGGCGATCGCCGCGCGGGTGGATGGCGAGCTGCGCGATATCGGGCGGGCGTTCGAGGGCGATGCGCAACTGGCACTGGTGACGAGCCGCGACGAGGCGGATGCGCTGGAACTGGCGCGGCACGATTACGCGCATGTGCTGGCCGAGGCGGTGCAGCAGCTGTTTCCGGGGACGCAGATCACCTTCGGGCCGTCGACCGACGATGGTTTCTATTATGATTTCGCGCCGAAGGATCGGCCCTTCACAGAGGAAGACCTGCCGGCGATCGAAGAGGCGATGCGGCGGATCATCGCCGCCGACAAGCCGCTCGTGCGGTCGGTGGTGGCGCGCGACAAGCTGATCGCCGACTGGCAGGCGGCGGGCGAGACGTTCAAGGCGGAATGGGCGGCGGAATTGCCCGAGGGCGAGGAACTGACGGTCTATTCGTCGGGGGGCGACTGGTATGACATGTGCCGGGGGCCGCATCTGGCGAGCACGGGCAAGCTCGATCCGGCGGCCTTCAAGCTGACGCGCGTGTCGGGGGCCTATTGGCGCGGCGACCAGAACAACGCGATGCTTTCGCGCGTGTACGGCACCGGCTGGCTCAACAAGAAGCAGCTCGACGCGCATCTGTTCAAGCTGGAGGAAGCGGCCAAGCGCGACCACCGCAAGCTGGGGCAGGAGATGGACCTGTTCCACCTTCAGCAGGAAGCGCATGGCAGCGTCTTCTGGCATCCCAAAGGCTATATGATCTGGCGCGAGTTGGAGGCCTATATGCGCCGCGCGATCGACGGCGCGGGCTATCGCGAAGTCAAGACGCCGCAGGTGATGGACGCGCGCCAGTGGGAGCAGTCCGGTCACTGGGGCAAGTATCGCGAGAACATGTTCGTGATCCCCGACGAGGTGCCGAACGTCGCGGACGCCAATGATTCTTTGGGGCGTCCGATCGTGTCGGACGACGCCGACTGGATGGCGCTCAAGCCGATGAACTGCCCGGCGCATGTGTTGATCTTTCGCCAGGGGATCAAGTCGTACCGCGATTTGCCGCTGAGGCTGTATGAGAATGGCTGTTGCCATCGCAACGAGCCGCATGGCGCGCTGCACGGGCTGATGCGGGTGCGGCAGTTCACGCAGGACGATGCGCACATCTTCTGCCGCGAGGATCAGATCGTTGCTGAGGTACAGGCGTTCTGCGCGCTGGCCGACCGCATCTATCAGGATTTCGGGTTCAGCTACTCGATCAAGCTGGCATTGCGTCCCGAGAAGCGCTTCGGCACCGAGGAAATGTGGGACCAGGCCGAGACCGAGCTGCGCGACGCGGTGGCGGCGGCGGGGCTGAACACGCCGGCTTATGGCTGGGAGGAGCTGCCGGGCGAGGGGGCGTTCTATGCGCCGAAGCTGGAATGGCATCTGACCGACGCGATCGGGCGGACCTGGCAGGTCGGCACGATCCAGTCGGATCGCGTGCTGCCCGAGCGGCTCGACGCGAGCTATGTCGGCGAGGATGGCGAGCGGCACCGCCCGGTGATGCTGCATCGCGCGATCTTCGGGTCTTACGAGCGGTTCATCGGCATCCTGATCGAGCATTTCGCGGGCAAGCTGCCGATGTGGCTCGCCCCGGTGCAGGCGGTGGTGGCGACGATCGTGTCGGATGCCGATGGCTATGCGAACGAGGCGGTGGCGAAGCTGCGCGCGGCGGGCATCCGCACCGAGAGCGACCTGCGCAACGAGAAGATCAACTACAAGGTGCGCGAGCATTCGCTGGCCAAGGTGCCGCACCTGCTGGTGGTGGGCAAGCGCGAGGCCGAGGAGGGGACGGTCGCGGTGCGTTCGCTGGGGGGCGAGGGGCAGAAGGTGATGCCGCTGGACGAAGCGATCGCCTGGCTTGCGGGCGAGGCACGGGCGCCTGATATGCGGTGATGCCGCCCGATCTGCGCCCTTAACGCCACAGCGTGTGGCTTTTTCGTCAGGCGGGGCGCGGCGGGGCTACCCCCGGCCGCGTTCCTGCGTTATCGTCAGTCGTCGAAATCATAACAGGAGCTGTTCCTATACGTCCTCCCATGTCCCGGCGCGGTTTCGCGCCCCCGGTGCCGACCGGCCCGCGGTTCAACGAATTCATCCAGTCGCCCAAGGTCCGCGTGATCGACCATGAGGGCGAGAATCTGGGCGTCATGTACACCCGCGAAGCGATGGAACAGGCGCAGGAGCTGGGCCTCGACCTGGTCGAAGTGTCGCCCAACGCCGACCCGCCGGTGGCCAAGTTCCTCGACGTCGGCAAGTACAAGTACGAGGCGCAGAAAAAGGCCAACCAGGCCCGCAAGACCCAGAAGACGCAGGAGATCAAGGAGATCAAGATGCGTCCCAACATCGACGATCATGACTATGATACGAAGATGAAGGCGGTCCACAAGTTCATCGGCGAGGGCGACAAGGTGAAGATCACGCTTCGTTTCCGCGGGCGTGAGCTTTCGCACGGCCAGCTTGGCATGGCGCTGCTCCAGCGGGTGCAGGCCGACACCGCCGAGGATGCGAAGGTGGAGAGCTATCCCCGGATGGAAGGCCGCCAGATGCTGATGGTGCTGTCGCCGAAGAATTGACGGTGGTGTGAGGTAGGGACGGGGCCGGTTGCCTTGGGGGTGGCCGGTCCCGTTTGCTTTCAGCTTGCCGGCGGCTCCCACAATTCGATCGCATTGCCTTCGGGATCGTGGATGCGGGCGAACTTGCCGGTTTCGGGTGAATCCCATTCGTCCTTGGTGACGATCGCGATTCCCGCGGCGTTGAGTTGTTCGAGCATGCCGTCCAGGTCACGGACGCGCAGGTTGATCATGAACTGCTTGTCGGCGGCGAAATAGTCGGTGCTTGCCTTGAACGGCGCGAAGACCATCGGGCCGCCCAACGTCTGCCACACCCATTCGTTGGGCGGATCGGCCGCATCCTCCGCCGCGCAGCCGCCGCCGACGCCGAGATGCTCGCGATACCAGGCGCTCAGCGCCTCGGGGTCCCGTGCCCGGAAGAACAGCCCACCCATGCCCAGAACGCCCATCGCACGTCTCCTCGCCGGTTCGCGCCAATTCTAGCAAAATCACGCCGCCGTGGCGAACTCGCCCAGGCCCGATGCCGCGTCGAGCATGCGGCGTTCGAGCGATTTCAGGCGCAGCACGGCGGTGATCTTGTCGCCGGTCAGGTCGGTCACGTAGAAGGTGTCGACCGCGCGCTCGCCATAGGTGGCGACGTGGGCCGAGTGGATCGTCACCTTCGACTGGAACAGCGCATAGGCGAGGTGGTGGAGCAGCGCCGGGCGGTCGCGCGCGTTCACCTCGATCACCGTGAAGCGGTTCGACGCCTTGTTGTCGACCAGCACCGCCGGCTCGATCGCGAAGGCGTCGGCGCGCAGCCGGGGCAGCGGCTTGGCGGCGAGGCGTTCGGTGAGCTTGGCGCGGTTGGCCAGCGCCTCGGCGATGCCGGTCTCGATCCGCGCGAGCTGGCCGGGATCGTCGAACGGGCGGCCGAGCGGGTCCTGCACCAGGAAATTGTCGATCGCCATGCCGTCGCGCGTGGTGTGGATGCGCGCGTCGATGATGTTGCCGCCCGCCGCATGGATCGCGCCGGCGATGCGGTAGAACAGCCCGGCATGGTCGGCGGCATAGACCGTGACCAGCGTGGCGCCGCGATCGGGATAGACGGTCGCCTCGACGCTCAGCTGCGCATCGCCGGCGCGGTCGATGAAGCGGGCGTTGCGTTCGATCACGTCGTCGGGCTCGGCCACCCAATAGGCTTCGGGCAGGCGCCTGACGAACGGCGCGACGTCGCGGCCGAGCGTGTCCGCGAGCAAGGCCTGTTTGGCGGCGATGCGCTCGCCGCGCCCCTTCTGCTTGTGGCCGAGGCGCAGCACTTCCTCGGCGCTGTCATAGAGGTTGGTCAGCAGCTGGCGCTTCCAGCCGTTCCACACGCCGGGGCCGACCGCGCGGATGTCGACGACGGTGAGCACGAGCAGCATCATCAGCCGCTGTGGCGACTGCACCGCCTCGGCGAAATCCAGGATCGTCTTGAAATCGCTGAGGTCACGCTTGAACGCGGTGGCGGACATGAGCAGGTGGTAGCGGACCAGCCAGGCGACGGTTTCGGTTTCGGCGGGGGTGAGGCCGAGGCGCGGGCACAGCTTTTCCGCGACTTCCGCACCCAATATGCTGTGATCGCCGCCGCGGCCCTTGGCGATATCGTGCAGCAGGACCGCAACGTAGAGCACGCGGCGCGAGGCGATCTGATCGAGGACGCCGGTGGCGAGCGGATGGTCCTCGCGCTTTTCGCCCTTCTCGATGCTCGCCAGCAGGCCGACGGCGCGGATGGTGTGCTCGTCCACCGTGAAATGGTGGTACATGTCGAACTGCATCTGCGCGACGACGCGGCCGAAATCGGGCACGAAGCGGCCGAACACGCCGGCTTCGTTCATCCAGCGCAGCACCGTTTCGGGATCGCGGCGGCTGGTCAACACGTCCATGAACAGTGCGTTGGCGCGCGGATCGTTACGCCTGTCGTCGATCAGCTTGGCGTCGCGCGCGGCGGTGCGCATCGCCAGCGGATGCACTTCGAGGCCGTGCAGGTCGGCGAGCGCGAACAGCTCGACCAGCCGCACCGGATCCTCGGCGAAGAAATCGTCGCGGGGAAGGGCGAGGCGGCCCCGGTCGAGCACGAAGCCCTTGAGCCTGGCCGGCGAGCGGCGGATGCGCGGCAGGCCGAAGCGGCTGCCGCGCGCGGCGAACTTCTCGTCGAGATGCGCCAGGAACACGCCGGTCAGGTCGCCGACCATCTTCGCCTGCAGGAAGTAGAAGCGCATGAACCGCTCGACCTTCGACATGCCGGGGCGGTCGGCATAGCGCATGCGCTCGGCAATCTCGCGCTGGACGTCGAAGGTCAGGCGGTCCTCGGCGCGGTTGGCGATATTGTGCAGGTGGCAGCGCACCGCCCACAGGAAATTCTCGGCGCGGCGGAACTGGCGGTATTCGAGTTTCGTCAGCAGCCCGGCATCGACCAGATCGGCCGGTTCGCGCACGGCATGGGCGTATTTGCCGATCCAGAACAGCGTGTGCAGGTCGCGCAGCCCGCCCTTGCCCTCCTTGACGTTGGGCTCGACGACATAGCGGCTGTCGCCCATCTTGCGGTGGCGTTCGTTGCGCTCCTCCAGCTTCTGGGCGATGAACTGGCGGGCGCTGTCCTTCTGCACCTCGGTCGCGAAGCGGCGCTGCGCCTCGTCATAGAGCGCGGTGTCGCCCCAGACGTAGCGGCCCTCGAGCAGCGCGGTACGCACGGTGACGTCGGCCTTGGCCTCGCGCACCATCTCGTCGAGCGAGCGCGAGCTGTGGCCGACCTTGAGCCCCATGTCCCATAGCGAATAGAGCATCGATTCGATGACCTGCTCGCTCCAGCTGGTCTGCTTCCACGGGGTGATGAAGCCGATATCGACGTCGCTGAACGGCGCCATCTCGCCCCGGCCGTAGCCGCCGACCGCGACCAGCACCATGCGCTCGGCAGCGCTGGGGTTGCTGTTGGGATAGAGCCGGGCGAGGGTGAAATCCCACAGCACGCGCAGCAGCTGATCCATCAGGAACGCGCCGCTCGCCGCGCTTTCGGCGCCACGCGCGGGATGTTCGAGCAGGCGGCGGGCGATCTCGGCACGGCCCGTTTCCAGCGCCTTCTTGAGATGCAGCGCCGCGGCCTGGCGCAGGCGCATCGTGTCGCGGGCGTCGAGCGCGGCGAGTTCGTCGGCGAGCGCGCGGCGATCGACGATCGCGCGGCGATTGGGGACGGAGTCGAAGCGCGCGGTCATGGGAGGCGGGATAGGGGATGTGAGGGTAAGGCGCTAGTTGCCATAATGGCCGTCATCCCGGCTTTCGCCGGGATGACGGCCATTTGGCGAAGCTCAATCCGCCTTCTTCGCGACGCCGACCAGCGCCGGGCGGAGCAGGCGATCCTTGATCATATAGCCCGACTGGATTTCCTGGACGATCGTGCCCGGTTCGGCGTCGGCTGAGGGGACTTCCATCATCGCCTGGTGGCGGTTGGGGTCGAGCGTTTCGCCCAGCGCGGCGATCTTGGAGATGCCGTGGCGGGCGAATACCGCATCGAGCTCGCGACCCGTGGCTTCGAGGCCGGTGACGAGGCCCTTGAGCTTTTCGTCGGCGCGCAGTTCCTCGGGAATCGCGGAGAGGGCGCGGGTGAGGTTGTCGGCGACCGACAGGATGTCGCGCGCGAAGCCGGTGGCGGCATAGGCGCGGGCATCCTCCGCCTCCTTCTGCGCGCGGCGCAGGGCGTTCTGCGCATCGGCGCGGGCATAGAGCGTCGCGGCCTGCGCTTCGGCGAGCTGCGCCTCCAGTTCGGCGACGCGGTCGTGCGCGGCGACTTCGGGGGCTTCGTCGGCGGTTTCCTGGCGCAGGTCTTCGCTCGCCGCGGTCTTTTCTTCTTCGATCATGGTCCCTGTTTTCTGTCGTTAGGCCAGCAGCCTGGAAATTTTCGAGTTCTAGGCCAGCAACCTGGCCAAGGTGGCTGCCGTGAAATCCACCATGGGCACGACGCGGGCATAGTTCAACCGTGTCGGGCCGATCACGCCGACCACGCCGACCACGCGGCCGTCCAGCGCGCGCACCGGCTTGGCGATCACCGACGAGCCGGACAGGGCGAACAACTTGTTCTCGCTGCCGATGAAGATGCGCGTCGCCTCGCCCTCGCGCGCGCTGTCGAGCAGGCGGGCGATCTCTTCCTTGCCCTCCAGTTCGTCGAGCAATTGGCTCACGCGGTCGAGATCGTCGGCTGCGGCGGCGTCGAGCAGCCTGCCCTGGCCGCGCACGATCAGCACCGGGCGATCGCCGCCGTCCTGCGACCAGATGGCGAGCCCGCGCTCGACCAGCGCGCGGGCGGCGGCGTCGAGCGCGGCGCGTTCGGCGCGCAGCTCGCGGTCGAGCCGGGCGCGGGCCTCGCTCAAGGTGAGGCCGCCGAGCATGGCGGTGAGATAGTTGGCGGCCTGATCGAGCGTGCCGGCGGGCATGCCGGGCGGCAGATCGACCACGCGGTTCTCGACCGCGCCGTCGTCGCCGACCAGCACGGCGAGCGCGCGATCGTGACCCAGGGGCACGAAGCCGAACTGGCGCAGCACGCGCTCAGCCTTGGGCACCAGCACCAGGCCTGCGCAGGCGGAGAGGCCGGAGAGCGCGGCGGTGGTGTTGGCGAGCGCCTCCTCGACCGGGCCATGCTGGCCGGCGCGCGATTCGATCGCGGCGCGCTCTTCGGCCGAGGGTTCCGACGCGCGCATCATGCCGTCGACGAACAGGCGCAGCCCGGTCTCGGTCGGCATGCGGCCCGCGCTGG
Organism: uncultured Stakelama sp.; assembly: GCA_964413495.1. GTDB lineage: Bacteria > Pseudomonadota > Alphaproteobacteria > Sphingomonadales > Sphingomonadaceae > Sphingomonas. The sequence goes on from CAYPRW010000023.1 coordinate 25,548, forward strand.
TGTGCGGCGACGCGAGCAGGCCGAGCTCCTCCAGGTCCTGCATCACGTTGCGGATCGAGGCGGGCGAGAGGTTGAGCGTCGAGACGCGCGAGATGGTGCGCGAACCGACCGGCTGGCCCGCCTCGAGATAGGATTCGACGACGATGCGGAAGATGTCGCGCGCGCGGTCGGTCAGTTCGGTGATCGGCGGGGTGGTCACAAGACGTGATGTAGCGTGGCGAAGGCGTGGCTCAAGGGCTGTTGTTCCCCTGCGAAAGCAGGGGCCCAGGGCCGCAGGCGACATCGCTCGTGGCCCTGGGCCCCTGCTTTCGCAGGGGAACAAGGCTGGGAGGCTGGCGTAGCGGCTTCGTGCAGTCTAGGTGCGCTCGCCAGACAGCCACAGGAGATTCTCGAATGCGCCCCAGCGGCCGCGCCCCCGATCAGATGCGTGCGATCAGCATCGCGCCCAATTTCACTGTTCATGCCGAGGGATCGGTGCTGATCGCGTTCGGCGACACCAAGGTGCTGGTGACCGCCAGCGTCGAGGAGCGCGTGCCGCCGTTCCTGCGCGGCAAGGGGCAAGGCTGGGTGACTGCGGAATACGGCATGCTGCCGCGCGCGACGCATACGCGCGGGTCGCGTGAAGCCGCCAAGGGCAAGCAGTCCGGCCGGACGCAGGAGATCCAGCGGTTGATCGGGCGATCGCTGCGCTCGGTGACCGATCTGACCGCGCTGGGCGAGCGGCAGATCACACTGGATTGCGACGTGATCCAGGCCGATGGCGGCACGCGCACCGCGTCGATCAGCGGCGCCTGGGTCGCGCTGCGGCTGGCGGTGGACAAGCTGCTCGCGTCGGGCGCACTGACCGCCGATCCGATCATCCAGCAGGTCGCGGCGGTGAGCTGCGGGATCTACCGGGGCACGCCGGTGCTCGATCTCGACTATCCCGAGGACAGCGCGGCCGATGCCGACGCCAATTTCGTGTTGCTGTCGGATGGCAAGATCGCCGAGGCGCAGGCGACGGCCGAGGGCGCCTGCTATGACGAGGAAGGTTTGCTGCGGCTGCTGCGGCTGGCGCGGATCGGGTGCGACGAAATCTTCGCGGCGCAATTGAAGGCGGTCGGGCGGTGAGCGGCGAGGGACGGGAGCCGCAGGCGATCCGCAAGCTGGCGCCCGGCAAGCTGGTGATCGCCAGCCACAATGCGGGCAAGGTGCGCGAGATCAGGGCGCTGCTGGCGCCGTTCGGGATCGAGCCGGTGAGCGCGGGCTCGCTGGGGTTGCCGGAGCCGGACGAGACGGGCACGACCTTCGTTGCTAATGCGGAGCTCAAGGCGATGCAGGCGGCGGATCTTTCGGGCCTGCCGGCGCTAGCGGACGATAGCGGGCTGTGTGTCGACGCGTTGGGCGGCGAGCCGGGGATCTTCTCCGCGCGCTGGGCCGGGCCGGACAAGGATTTCGGGCTGGCGATGGAGCTGGTCGAGAAGAATGTCGCCGAGAAAGGCCCGGACGCGCCGCGTGATGCGCATTTCGTGTGCGCGCTGGCGCTGGCCTGGCCGGACGGGCATGTCGAGTGGTTCGAAGGGCGCGTCGACGGAACGCTGGTGTGGCCGCCGCGCGGAGGCAATGGCTTCGGCTATGACGCGATGTTCCTGCCCAATGGCCATGACGAAACGTTCGGCGAGATGGACCCGGACGCCAAGCATGCGATGAGCCATCGCGCGGACGCATTCGCGCAGCTGGTGGCCGCAGTATTTTGATTCAGGGCAGCGCGCGCTGGCCGAGCAGGTTGCCGGCCGGCGTGTAGCGGCAGACGAGATAATCGTCGCGGCGGTTGCTGGCGAAGCCGCAGCCGACGCGCGTGGTCGCGCGCCAGACGATCTGGGTATAGTGGCCGACATCCTCGAACCGCCCGCTGGTGCTGACGTGCGGGACCGGGCCGTTCACGAAGAAGCGCCGCTCGTCGATCCAGTGCTGCGCCATCTCGTCATAGCGATAGGCGGCGCGCGTGCCGGTCCACAGATTCTCGCCCTGCGGCGGGTTGCCGCGCGGTTGCTTCGAATGTTCGAACACGGCGCGGCGGGCGAGTTGCTGCGCATAGGCCTGTGCATCGCGGGCGAGCGCGTCGTCCCATGCCAGCTCGGGCACGCGCGCGGAGAGGCGGGCGGTGTTGTGCATCGTCAGCATCGCGCGTTTCATCAATGGCTCGCCGCGCGGGGCGTTGCCGTCGAACGCGCGCGGCTCGGTTACGCGCGGCGGGGCATCCTGCTGCGGTGAGCAGGCGGCGAGGAGGAGAAGGGGGAACAGCAGCATCTTTCGGATCGCCTTTGATACGCCCATAGGCCGTGCAAGATGAACACGCCCGAACCCCTTGCCCTGTACGTCCATTGGCCGTTCTGTGTCTCCAAATGCCCCTATTGCGATTTCAACAGCCATGTGCGCGAGGTGGTGGACCAGGAGGCGTGGCGCAAGGCGCTGCTTGCTGACCTCGCGCATGAGGCGGCGGCGCTGCCGGGGCGGCGGCTGGGGTCGATTTTCTTCGGCGGGGGGACGCCGTCGCTGATGCCGCCGGAAACGGTGGCGGCGGTGATCGCAGCGGCGTGCGACGCCTGGGCGCCGGTCGAGGGGCTTGAGGTGACGCTGGAGGCGAATCCTTCGTCGGTGGAGGCGGCGCGTTTTGGCGATCTGGCGGGGGTGGGGGTTAACCGGGTATCGCTGGGGTTGCAGGCGCTGGATGACGCTTCGTTGCGCTTTCTGGGGCGCGCGCATGGCGTGGACGAGGGGCTGGCGGCGCTGGCGACGGCGCAGCGGCATTTCGCGCGGGTGAGCTTCGACCTCATCTATGCGCGGCCGGGGCAGGCGGTGGCGGACTGGGAGGCCGAGCTGGCGCGGGCGCTGGGGTTCGGGACCGAGCATCTTTCGCTCTATCAGCTGACGATCGAGCCGGGGACGCGCTTTGCCACGCTGGCGGCGAGGGGCGAGCTGACCATCCCCGACGACGACGCGGCGGCGGATCTGTGGGACGCGACGCAGGCGCTGACGGCGGCGGCGGGGCTGCCGCTGTACGAGGTGTCGAACCACGCGCGGCCGGGGGCGGAGAGCCGGCACAACCTCGCTTACTGGCGGTACACCGATTATGCCGGGGTCGGGCCGGGCGCGCATGGGCGGCGCGGCGGCATGGCGAGCGTGCGCCACAAGAAGCCGGAGAATTGGCTGGGCGCGGTGCAGCGCAACGGCAGCGGTGTGCAGGAGGAGACGGCGCTGACGCCGGCGCAGCGCGCGACCGAGGCGCTGGTGATGGGGCTGCGGCTGGCCGAGGGGGTCGACCTGGGGCGAGTCGACGCGGCCTATGTGGACGATGTGGCGGTGGCGCGGTTGGCGGGGCACGGGCTGATCGAGCGGATGCCGGATCGGTTGCGCGTCACCGCTTCGGGCATGCCGGTGCTGGAGGCGATCCTGCGCGAGGTGGTGCAGACCTGATCCTCCCCCTGGCGGGGGGAGGTGGCGCCGAAGGCGACGGAGGGGGCGGCCACGGGCCGCCCGCCCTCCTCCCCCTCCGTCATCGCTGCGCGATGCCACCTCCCCCTGGCGGGGGAGGATCATCTTTAGCGGCTGAAGCTCGACGGGGCGGGGGATACCGTCACGGCTGTGCCGCCGCGGATCTCCTGCACCTCCAGCGCGCGTTCGGCGATGCCGTCGCGGCCGAAGCGAAACGCGCCGTCGAGGCCGCCGAAGCCGCCGCGATCGGACAGGCGCTCGGTCGGGAAGACGTCGCCCGGTCGCCATTCGCGGGCGATGCGGACCGTGAGAAGGACCGCATCGTAACCGAGGGTGGAGAGGCGATAGGGCGCGGCGCCGTAGCGCGCGCGGTATTTGTTGGCATAGGTGCGGTAGAGCGTGTCGGACACGCTGGCGAACCACGCGCCGCCCAGCGCCGTCAGGCCGCCGATGCCCGAATCGCTGTTCCACAATTCCGGCCCCAGCACGCGCGCTTGCGGGCTGGCGCGGCGCAGGGCGGGGATGGCGGCCGCCGCGCCGCCGGCGCTGTCGGCGATCAGCACCGCCTGGAAGGGCGAGCGGGCGAGTCGGGCGATCGCCGCGTTCATCGCCGGGCCGCGATTATAGGTTTCGAGCGCGGTGACCTTGCCCCCCGCACCCTCGACCGCGCGCAGGAAGGCGGTGCTGGCGCGCTCGCCATAGAGGCCGGTCGGCATGAGGCCGGCGAAATCGGTGATCCCGCTGCGCCGGGCGTAATCGACGACGCGCTCGATCGACTGCGCCGGGGCATAGCCCATGAGGTAGGTGCCGTTGCCCGCGACGCTGGCGTCGTTCGAGAAGGCGAGCACCGGCACCCCGGCGCGGCGCGCGATCGGGGCGATGGCGCGCGCGTCCTCGGCCAGCAGGGGGCCGAGGATCAGCTTGTTGCCGTCGGCCAGCGCGCGCTGCGCGGCGGCGGCGGCGCCGGTCGCGGTGTCATAGGTGGTGATGCGCACGTCCTGCGCCCTGGTGTCGAGGATGGCGAGTTGGGTGGCGTTGGCGAGGCTGCGGCCGACGCCGCCATTGGTGCCCGTCATCGGCACCAGCAGCGCGACGCGGTGGCGCTGCGTATCGTCGGGCAGGCCGGGGCCGACCGGGCCGGGGGCGGGGCGGACGGGCGCGGGGCCGGGGCGCACCGGCGCGGGCGGCGGGGCCGAGGGGCGCACGCAGGCGGCCACCGCCAGCGCGCCCGCCACGACGATCCCGCGCAGCAGCGTGGCGATGCCCCGTTGCGGTGTTAGTGCTGCCTCTGCCATGACGTTCCCCAATGGATTCTGTGCTTGCCCCCGGCCTCTACATCGTCGCGACGCCGATCGGCAATCTTCGCGATCTATCCCCGCGCGCGGCTGAAATACTCCTGAACGCCGATGTGGTTGCGGTTGAAGACAGCCGTGTGACGGCGGGACTGTTCCGGCATCTGGGCGGCAAGCGGCCGATGACGCCGTATCACGACCATAATGCCGAGGCCGTGCGGCCGGGGTTGGTGGCGCGGATGGCGCGCGAGGCGGTGGCGCTGGTGTCGGACGCGGGGACGCCGCTGATCTCGGACCCCGGTTACAAGCTGGTGCGCGACGCGCGCGCGGCGGGGCATGCGGTGGTGACGATTCCAGGGCCGTGTGCGGGGATCGCGGCGCTGACGCTGGCCGGGCTGCCGACCGACCGGTTCCTGTTCATGGGCTTCCTGCCCGCCAAGCAACAGGCGAAGGGCGAGGCGATCGCCGAGGTGGCGGGGGTGCGCGCGACCTTGGTGTTCTACGAATCGGGGCCGCGGTTGGCCGCGACGCTGGGGGCGCTGGCGCAGGGACTGGGCGACCGCGAGGCGGCGGTGGCGCGCGAGATCACCAAGAAGTTCGAGGAATGCGTCACCGGATCGCTGAGCGAGCTGGCGGCGCGCTATGCGCAGGCGCCGCCCAGGGGCGAGATCGTGGTGGTGGTCGCGCCGCCGGGCGAGGCGGCGCCGGCGAGCGCCGAGGATGCCGACGCCGCGCTGGCCGAGGCGCTGACGCGGCTGCCGCTATCGAAGGCGGCGGGCGAGGTGGCGAAGCGGCTGGGGCTCGACCGCAAGGCGCTGTATGCGCGGGCGATGGCGTTGAAGGGTGGTTGAGGCGACATTTCGATCCTCCCCC
>CAYPRW010000024.1:0-24089 GCA_964413495.1 uncultured Stakelama sp.
TGCCGGCGGATTGCGCGCCATAGCCGATCACCGTCTTGACCTCGTCCGCCGTCCCCACACAGCTCGCGGTGGTGCGGCAGGTCGAGCTTCCGGTCATGACATAGATCGGAAGGCCGGACGCCACGATGCTGCCCGATGCGTTCTTATAATAGGCCTGCATCTGCGTATAGCTGTAGCGGGTTTGCGGCCGGACCCCGCCGCTCGTCGCTGCCGGGGCCGTCACGCTCAGCACGCCGCCGTGATTGGGATCATAGGTGTAGTCGGTCTGCTTGCCGCGGGCGTCGATCGTCCAGTTCGGCTTGTTGCAGGTCTTGATATTGACGCAGCTGGCGTCATAGCCCGCCGACACGACGATGTCGGGCGGCGTGCCGGGTGTCTTCGAGATGCGCCGTGATTCAAGCACATTGCCGCGCGCATCATAGGTGTAGGTTGCCTTGTTCCCCTCAGGATAGGTGATCTGCGTCGTGCGGCCCTGGGTGTCATAGACATAGCTGGTGACGCGATTGAGCTCGTCGCGCACCGACGACACTAGATTTGTCATGTAATCACCGACATAGACACGAGTCTGGCCGTTCGGGTCGATCACCGTCGTCGTGCGCGTCGACCCCGAAGTGGTGGAGCTGTACGAATGCGTCACGCCGTCGCGCACCACCGAACTCACCAACCCGCCGCTGATATTGTAAACGACATTGTCGCTCGCCGATCCGGGCCGTCGAATACGCCACGCCGAGTTGCTCATGTTATAGGTCGTCGTCCGGCCGAGCGGATCGGTGACCGTCGCTACCGTCTCGGAACCGTAGGACAGCGTGTAGGTCGCCCTTCGCATCGAACCAGATAGGGTGCAGGCGTTTGCAGCCGGGTCGCAATAATCCGTGGCGAGATTGATTGCGGTCACGCTGACAATACGGCTCCAGTCGGCATTCACCCCAGTGTCATCGGCATACTGGAATTTGAGCATATAGCCCTGATTCGTCACCGTGCTCGACACACGCGATGCCGCAGATACCGTTTTTATGTTCATAACGGTTTTCACGCCGTCAGGATACGTAATCGACGTCAGGATGCCGCTGTTGCTCCCGAACGGGTTGAAGGCGACATTCTCGAATATCGCGACCGTTCCGTCCCGGCCGGTATAGGTATAGGTGTTGCTGCTCGGTGAGGCGCGAACCAGTGTCGTTCCGGTTCCGATGTTGGTTGCATATGTACCGTCGGGCTGAAGGAAGAAATTTTCCGTCTCGCCTCTGAAGACGACCGTGATACGGCCGCCCCAATGATTGATCGACGCAAATTCGGAATTGGCGCCGCCGATCCCGTTAAGTCGCACGAACGATCGACCGCCCGGGCCGGACGGGCCGACCGAAATATCGGCATCCGAAAAGGATGGCTGCAAAGTCATCACATCCACCCCGTTTTCATCGACGCTGCTGCGTTCGGGCGGCGGCGGCGCCTGGCCGATCGCCTGCGCCGCGGCGGGCGCGGCAACAAGCACCGAAGACAACGCGGTAGTTGCGGCCAGGACGGGAATGAATGCAGTTCGTGAGCGCGCGGCCATGGTATAGCCCCCTTGAAAGCGTTTCTGACATTTTGAGCCGATGGTGGCGCGTATCGCGCTCAGGGCTGTTAGGGGGCGCCGGTGACCTTCACGTTCGTTCGGCTGTCGGCCTTGTCGAACGTGTAGTTTGCGACCACTCCGTTATTGACGGTGCCGCTATGCTCGACTTTGATCAGCCGGCCGCGCGCGTCGTATGCGTAGGTGACCGTTTCGCTGGCCATGACAATCGAAGTCATGGCTGTCGTTGCCGAAGCAACGATCAACAGCAGGGCCAGATTTCGTTTTCGCTTGGTCATGCCGCCCTTCCTCTCGCCGCGCATGTGTAAAATTGACTTCCATGCGGAATCGCCAATTCCAAATAAAATAAATAACCAATCAATCAAAATACAATTGGATAGATGCATCCATTTTGGATGAAAAATGTTTAATCTAATTAAATTCGAGTTATCGTAAATTGGATTGGAAAGTATATCATATGGCTCCATCTATATTATCCGCGAAATCGGAATCATATTGGGGGAATGGATGCTCCGGATTGCCGGTCATATATTCGGTTGGCTCATAGTTGCCTCGTCGATGCCTGCGCCGGCCCTCGCGCAGGATACGCTGGGTGACCCTGCCGGCTCGGGGGTGCTGGTCTCGGCCGTACAGTGGCTTCAAGGCACCCTGTTGGGCACGGTCGCCACCGTCGTCGCAGTTGTCGCGGTGGCGGTGGTCGGCTTCATGATGCTGACCGGCCGCATCAACTGGCGCTACGGCGCGACCGTCATCCTGGGCTGCTTCATCCTGTTCGGCGCGGCGAGCATCGTTGCCGGCATCCAGTCCACCGCCACGCTCGGCGGTTGAGCGATGGAGGGACTTGAGCGTGACACGGTGTTCGTGGCGCTGACGCGCCCGCAAATGTTCGCTGGCGTCACTTATACCTGGTTCGTGGCGAACGCGGTGATCTCGACCGAGCTGTTCCTGGTCTTCCGCTCGGCCTGGGTGGTGGCATTGGCCTTGCTGGTTCATGCCGCCGGCGTGCTCATGTGCCTGCGCGAGCCGCGCTTCTTCGATCTCTGGCTTACCCGTGTCGGCAAATGCCCGCGTGTTCGCAACCGCGTGGTGTGGCGATGCAACTCCTATCGCCCCTGATCCGCGATCCTAAGGCCATCGCGCGCGAGAAGCCGGCGGGGCATCACCTTCCCTATGCACGGCATCTCGATGATCACACGATCGAGACGCGCGACGGCCTGCTGATGCAGGTCATCCACCTGCGTGGCCTGCACTTCGAGACCGCCGACACCGAGGAACTCAACTATCGCAAGCGGCTGCGCGATGCGATGCTCCAGGCGATCGGATCGTCGCGCTTCGCGCTCTACCATCATGTCGTGCGGCGTCGTGTCGACGCGATGCTCGATGCCGAGTTTCCGGATGCGTTCTCGAGGCGGCTGGATGCGGCATGGGGCGAGCGGCTGGGATCCAAGCAACTCTATACCAACGAGCTGTTCCTGACCCTGATCCGGCGACCGATGCAAGGGCGGCTGGGCGCGCTCGATCGCGTTCGATCCTGGCTGGGTGGTCCGGTTACCGATCGTGCCGCCGCCGCCGCTTACGAGCTGCGCCAGCTCGACACCGCGCGCGATGCGCTGATGTCGGCGATGGGCAGCTACGCGCCACGCCTGCTCAGCGTCTACGACATGCGCCAGGGGCCGTGCTCCGAGCCGCTCGAGTTCCTGTCGAGCCTGTTCAATGGCGGGTTGCGGCCCGTGCTGCTGCCACATGAAGACATCGGACAGTATTTGCCTTGGCGGCGAGTGAGTTTCGGGCAGGAGACCGTCGAGCTCGGACCAACGACGGGTCAGCCCGCGAGCTATACGGGTATCCTCTCGATCAAGGATTATCCGGCGCAGACCGCGCCCGGCATGTTCGATGAGTTGCTGCGCCTGCCCTTTGAACTCACCATCTCGCAGAGCTTTGGGTTCGTGGAACGGCAGATCGCGCTTTCGCGCATGAATCTGGCGCTCCGTCGGATGCGCTCGGCTGAGGACGAGGCGCTGAGTCTTCGCGCCGAGCTGTCCAACGCCAAGGATGACGTGGCGGCGGGCCGCGCCGGATTTGGCGAACATCATATGACGATCGCCATCCGCGGCGTCTCGCCCGCCGAGGTTGACGACGGTATCGCCGAGGCCCAAGCCGCGCTGGCGGATCTGGGTGCAATCGCCGTGCGCGAGGACATCGCGCTGGAGCCTGCTTTCTGGGCGCAGTTTCCCGGTAACTTCAAATATGTCGCACGACGCGGCCTGATTTCGACCCGTAACTTCGCCGGGCTGGCGAGCAGCCACAATTTTCCATTAGGCAGGGCGGATGGAAACCATTGGGGATCAGCGGTCGCGCTGTTGGAGACCACGGCGGCGGGACCCTATTATTTCAACTTCCATCAGGGCGACCTCGGCAACTTCACGGTGATCGGCCCTTCCGGTTCGGGCAAGACCGTGGTGCTCAACTTTCTGCTCGCCCAGGCACGCAAGTTCAGCCCCCGTATCATCTTCTTCGACAAGGATCGCGGTGCCGAACTGTTCATCCGCGCGATCGGCGGGCGCTACGACCAACTGCGGCCAGGCGTGTCTTCGGGCCTCAATCCCCTTCAGCTTGAAGATACGCCCGCCAACCGGCAGTTCCTGATCGACTGGATGGCGCTGCTCGCTGGTGGCGCAGACACTCAGGAGATCGCGCAGATCAAGGACGCGATCGACGCAAGCTTTCAGCAACCTGTGGCGTATCGCCGGCTCGCACATCTGGTCGAGCTGTTCCGCGGCGGACACCGTCCACATGCCGACGATCTCTGGTCGCGCTTACGCCCATGGTGGGGCAATGGCGAACGCGCCTGGCTGTTCGACAATGAGGCCGACCTCACCGATCTCGCCGCCGACGCGGTCGGGTTCGACATGACGCAGATCCTGGACGATCCGACGCTGCGCTCGCCGGCGATGATGTACCTGTTCCACCGCGTCGAAGAGCGGCTCGACGGCAGTCCTTCGATCATCGTGGTCGATGAGGGCTGGAAGGCGCTCGACGATGATGTGTTCGTGCGGCGCATCAAGGATTGGGAAAAGACCATCCGCAAGCGCAATGGCATCGTCGGGTTCGCGACGCAGTCGGCGCAGGACGCGCTGGAGAGCCGTATCGCCAGCGCGATCATCGAGCAGGCGGCCACACAGATCTTCATGGCCAATCCCAAGGCGCGCGCCGCCGACTATATCGAAGGGTTCGGCCTATCAGCGCATGAGTTCGATCTTGTTCGCACGCTCCCGGACAACGCCCATTGCTTTCTGATCAAGCACGGCAATCACAGCGTGGTCGCACGGCTCAACCTGACCGGTGAGCACGAAATCCTGACCATTCTCTCTGGCCGTGAGCGCACCGTTCGCTTGCTCGACGATATTCGAGCAACAACCGGTGACGCGCCTGAGGCATGGATGCCCAGGCTTTTGGAGCTGGCATGATGTGTCCGGCGCTTCCCACAGATGGGTTTCTCGGCGCGCTGCTGCGGTTTCTCGACTGCCAGGCGCAGACAATCGGCGCCAATGGCTATCAGGTGCTGGCGGGACCGGGATCGAGCTTTTCGCTGATCCTGGCGGCGCTGTTGACGCTGTTCATCGCGCTGCATGGCTATCGCATGATGCTGGGGCATGTACCTTCGATCCGCGAAGGTGTGTTGGCGTTTATCAAGATCGGTATCGTACTGGTTCTCGCCACGAGTTGGCCGGCCTATCGCACATTGGTCTACGACACCGTGTTCCATGGTCCTGCAGAACTCAGCGGCTCGATCGGCGGTGCGTCAGCGCTGCCCGGAGCGCAAGGCGGCATGGTATCGCGTCTGGAAGCGACTGATCGGGCCATGGTCTCGCTGGCAGTTGTTGGCGCTGGGCAACCACGCTCGGCGGAACAGGCGGCTGAGTATATGCCATCGCCAATGGCGGGATTCGAGGCGTTCGCGCTGGGTGGTTCGCGCATCCTATACCTGATCGGTATCATCGGCGCATTCGCGGCGGTGCGGCTGGTTGCGGGGCTGCTGTTGGCGTTGGCGCCGTTCTTCTTCGCGTCGCTATTGTTCGATGCCACGCGCGGATTTTTCGAAGGCTGGCTGCGCGTTCTCGTCGGCGCGGCGCTCGGCGCGCTCGGCGTATCGATCGTCCTTGGCGTCGAGTTGGCCTTGCTTGAACCTTGGCTTTCAAGCCTGCTGACGGCGCGTGCGGCGAATATCACCGTACCCAACGCGCCGGTCGAGTTGCTGGTCGTGACGACGATCTTCTGCCTGGTGCTGGTCGCGATGCTGTGGGCGACCGCTCAGCTCGCCATAAGTTTCCGGTTCTCAGCCATACAGGCCATCGCCAGCAATCTGATCGGGGATCGTGCCGGTATGCAGAGCCGAGAACAACAAATTCGGGTCATCGGTGATATGACGCCCGCCACTTCGCACACCCGTGCTACCGCCATTGCCGACGCGGTCGCCGCGTCGCAGCGGCGCGAAGCGGGCGGCACCCCGTCGGCAGGTTATGCCGGCTCGCGGGTGCCGGTCGCCGCCGCCGGACGATCGATCGAAGTGCCGGCGGCGGTGGCTCTAGGTCAAAGCAGTCGGCGGCGTACGCGGGCGCGCATATCGGCCAGCGCGGGCCGCAGGGATGGCCGGACATGAAAGAAGATACGCGCAAGAGCCGCGATGCCTATTATCGTGAAGCGGCGAGTTGGGCGCAGGATCGGCAAGACGGATTACGCCGTTCTCGCCGGGTTGCGTGGATCGTCGCGGGCGCGGCCGGCACGATAGCGGTGCTTGAAGCTTTCGCGCTGATGCTGCTGACGCCGCTCAAGACCGTCGAGCCTTATACGCTGCTGGTCGATAAGCAGACCGGGTTCGTACAGGCGGTCAAACCCCTGGAATCAGCGCAGATCGCCGGCGATCGCGCGCTGACACAATCGTTTCTGGTGCAATATGTCATCGCCCGTGAGAGCTTCGACATCGATGCGCTCCAGGCGAATTATGGCAAGGTGGCGTTGTGGTCGGCGGACACCGCGCGCAGCCAATATGTCGCGAGCATGCAAGCTTCGTTCCCCGACAGTCCGCTCAACCGCTACCCGCGCTCGACCCTCATTGAAACGGCGGTCAAGAGCGTGTCGCCGCTTGGTCCCGGCTCGGCGATGGTTCGGTTCGAAACGCGCCGCACGGACCAGGGCGGTCAATCGCGAGTGATCGGCGCATGGGTCTCGATAATCCGCTACCGTTATTCAGGCGAGCCGATGCGGACCGAAGATCGCTATCTCAACCCGCTTGGATTCCAAGTGCTGCGCTACCGACGCGATCCCGAAGCATTGTCGCAGCCGCAGCCGGCGGCTGCCGCCATAGTGCCCGGCATACCGGCAACGCAGCCGACTGCCCCCCCCGTGCCGGGAAGCGCGCGATGAGACGAAAATTGGCCGTCTTGCTCGCGCTGTGCATGGTTGCATTCTCCACAGCGGCGCAGGTGCGTCCTCAGTCGAGCGGCGGCGATCCGCGCTTGCAAAGCGTAGAATATCGGCCTGAGCAGATCGTCACGCTTGAGGTGGCGACCGGCTATCAGCTCAGCCTTGAGTTCGCGCCCGATGAGCAGATCGAGACCGTCGCCATTGGTGACGCCGGCGCATGGACGGTGGTGCCGACCAAGCGCGGCAATCACCTGTTCGTAAAGCCACTGGCGGAAGGTGTGTCGACCAACATGACGGTGGTGACCGACACCCGCACTTATCTGTTTGATCTCGCGCCGCTGCCAGGCCCGTCGCAGATGATGGCCTACACCGTTCGATTTACCTATCCGCGAGGTGGCATGCCCGGCTCGGATTCGTTCGTGCCGTCGCCTGGCGCGCCAATCGCGAAAGCGGTCATCGAGACACTTTATCGGGTCACCGGTAACCGCCAGCTGCGACCAGCCGCCATTAGCGACGATGGGACTAAAACTTACATCCGTTGGCCCGAAGATGTGCCGCTCCCGGCGACCTATGCGATCGATGAGCGGGGCCGCGAAACATTGGTCAATGGCATGATGCGTGAGGGTATCTACGAGATTGACGGGGTCTCCCGGCGGCTGACATTCCGAATAGATGAGCGAGTGGCGAGAGCGACTCGCAAGACCGTACGGCAACCACGCCGATGACGGACGCCGAACCGAACATTGCTAACGGCGAAACCGACATTCGCCCCAGCGTGGGCATGGCCGAACGCCGTATGCCGTTGTGGGTCTTTGTCGTCGCTGCGCTTGGTGGCGGAGCGGTGCTGTTCACGGCGCTGGAAAGTCGACGCCGCTCGCTTGGCGCGCCCGCCGTCAAGGCACGGCAGGTCGATCTAAGCGGCGGCGCGGCGCCTCCGATGCTGTTCATTCCGCCTGAATATCTGCCTGGCCCTTCACCCGTCACGGTTGCTCCGCGATCTCCATCACCGATGCCTGGCGTTCTGGCGTCACCCACAAGGCCGATTTCGCCATCACAACCGCTCGCCGACGCCTCGCCTGCACCTTTTGCGCCTTATATGTCGCAGCCGGCTCCCGCACAGCAACAGTCCACGCAACCGGCTCGGCGGGATGCTTCGCCGGTTCTGGTGATCGATAACGGCGGTGCTGTTCGCGCCGAACCCGCTCAGGTTTCTCGATCAACGGAACGTGGCGACGATGAGAAAGGGTCTCGGCCACAAGATACAAGTCGGGCGAGAGCGGGCGCGTTCGCCAATCGCGGCACCACGATCACGCAAGGGACGCTAATCCCGGCCGTGCTGGAATCAGCGTTGGACTCGACACGGCCAGGCTTCGCGCGCGCTGTGGTGTCACGAGATGTGCGCGGGTTCGACGGCGTGCGGGTATTGATCCCGCGGGGAAGCCGGCTGATCGGCGAATATGGCGCGGAAGTTCAGCCAGGGCAGAATCGCGCGCTGATCAATTGGACGCGGCTCATCCGACCAGACGGCGCAACCATTGCGATTGGTTCGCCGGTTGCCGACACGCTTGGCCGAACAGGCATACGGGCGCGTGTGAATACGCATTTCTTTGAACGTTTTGCTGGCGCGATCCTGCAATCCGCGCTCGACATCGGCGTTAATCTGGCGTCGCGCGAGATCGGCGCACCGGCGATTATCGCGCTGCCCGGCGCACTTGGCGGTGTCGCGACGCAGACGATCCAGCCTCAGCAGATCACGCCGACCCTGACGGTCAAACGCGGCACGAGCGTCAGCGTGTTCGTTGCGCGAGATCTTGATTTCACCGGTGTGGAGCAACGGCGGTGAATGGCGGGGCGCTGGCAGGTGGCCACGTATATCTGCACAGCTATCTTGCGCCCTTCGCGGAAACATTATCCCGATCCGATGTGACCGACATCTACGTCAATCGGCCCGGCGAGTTGTGGGCGGAGACGATCGGCGGCGGCGTCGAGCGCCATGAGGTGAACAATCTCGACACCAACACCCTTGATCGGCTTGCGCGGCAGATCGCGGCACTGTCGCATCAGGGGATCAGTCGCGAGCATCCATTGCTGTCGGCGCGCTTGCCGGACGGCTCACGCGTACAAATCGCTGTACCCCCAGCAACGCGCGGCGAAATTGCGTTCGCGATCCGCAAGCATGTATCTCCGGATTTGACCCTATCCGATTATGTCACCGCCGGCGCTTTCGAGTTGAGCGGAGGAGACGGAACGGAAGTCCAGTGCCGGCTCGAGCATCTGCTGGCGGAAGGCGATGTGGCCGGGATGCTCGAATTTGCTGTTCGGTCGCGCCGTAACATCTTGGTGTCGGGTGGCACGTCGACCGGCAAAACGACGTTTCTCAACGCCCTGTTGCGCGAAGTGCCGGCGGATGAGCGCCTGATCTTGATTGAAGATACACCGGAGCTGCGTCTCTCGCACGCCAACGCAGTTGGGCTTTTGGCTGCTCGAAGCGCGTTGGGCGAAGCGCGCGTGTCTGCCAATGATCTGGTTGCCGCGTCATTACGCATGCGACCGGATCGCATCATTCTGGGTGAACTGCGGGGTGATGAGGCACTCGCGTTTCTGCGTGCGGTCAATACCGGGCATCCTGGATCAATGACCACGGTGCATGCGGACAGTCCAGAGGGTGCGATCGAGCAGATTGCGTTGTTGGTGTTGCAGGCGGGCACGCAACTCAGCCGAGCGGATGTTCATCATTATGTCCGTTCGACGATTGACGTATTTGTGCAACTTGGTCGTTCAGGCGGTCGCCGTCATGTCTCACAGGTCAAGCTGCGCTCCTCGCCAGACGGTGGAGATTGAGCGTGACCGACTCGTTCTCCAACGCCGGTGCCTCGACTTCGCTCGTCGATGCGGCGCAGTGGTTACAGGACACGTTGCTAGGGACCCTCGCCACGACGATCGCGGTAATCGCCATCGCCGGCGTTGGCTTTGGAATGCTGACAGGGCGGATCGATATACGGCGCGGCGCAACGGTCGTGTTCGGCTGTTTCATTGTGTTTGGCGCGCCGACCATAGCCGCTGGCCTCATGAAATTTGGGGAGCTAAATCCAAATGATGCGAAACCGCTCATGGCGGCTAGCCCTCCTCCTCCGCCGATATCGACGCTGCCCGCCAGAACTTATGATCCATATGCCGGCGCGTCGGTTCCTGTTCGCTAGGGCTGGACGACGATGTCTGTACGAGCCAGTACACCTCTCTTCTCATGATAGGGCCATAACCGTGGGAATGCCGAACTCGTCATAGGCGCGGATCGCGCTTGCCGCGCCGCTCGCATCGGTCCTTGCCACGATCGAACCGCGCTCGTCCGCGATCAGCCAGTTGCGGTTGCCGCTCGCGTCGTACGTCACCAGCACCTCGTCCACGCCAGGGCCGAACACATGCCGGGCCTGCAGCACGTTGCCGGTGCTGTACTCCGCGATCATGCGCTCGCCGTCATAGGCGAACCGCCGCCCCGCGCTCGTCTCGTAAAGCCGCAGCAGCGGATCATAGCCCAGCGTCACGCCCGGACCGTCTCGCTCAACGCCGCGCCAGCTCAATATGACAAGCCGACACAGCGTGAGTGGCGAGGCAGATGGCCAAGGTTCAACAATTACCTTCTGGAAAATGCGCAATGATCTTCACGTCTGAAGCGTGGCGCGTCGGGGCCGGGAGGCAGATGCCAGGAACGTGTGAGGCAGGCTATGAGAGTGCCGACTATTGCCGGTCAGACGAGGGACATTACTTGTATAAGTATTTAATCCGTATCGCATTTTCGGAACCGTCTGAGCGAATAGGATCGCTACGCAACAACCTCGTTGTTATCTCGTAGCGATACATATCGTTCGCCTTGAGGTAGAGTAGGTCGTCACCATGCCAAGACACTGCGAGACGGCCAGCGCCGTTTCCAGAAAATATCTTCTCGCTCTTACCATTCAATACTATCTCCACCTCGTATGAGTTGGAACAGCACGCCCCCTTATCTGTCTGAGTTACGATAGCACAAGCCTGACCATTCGGCGATGAATACTCCTGCGCCGACTTCTTTGTGCCACATGCTGAAAGTCCAACGCCAAGTAACGCGACCAGCCCCCACCTCATTGCCTAGGACACCCTTGTCGATAATAGTTAAATCCAGCGCGTATCATAGCGGATTGCGCTTCCATCGTTCCATTATCAATCAACGAGTAGGCATGTGCCGCACCCATAGTCGTTTCCCAATCATACCCCAACGCAGCCGCAGTGGCTCCGTAGTTAAAGTTTCCATAGTTCTGGCCGTTACTATATCCTTGGTTCTTATAATCCCATGCCCACCGGACTTCACCTTAGATGCAAACCAAGATCCAGTACCCCCTTCCAAAGCAGGGGCTGCAAAAATGCTCCAGCTCGCGCCAGCATTCATCCTGCGCTGTCTTTGAGCCTCTCGAACATTATTATTCAACTGCCCTCTGCCGGAGCCACCGGCAGGAACTGCACAGGGATTTGGCTTTTCCTTTTGCGGCTTTTTCGGCTTAGCTGGCGGTGCCGCGGGAGCAGCGGCGGCGGCGGCGGCGGCGGCGGCGGCGGCGGCGGCGGCAATTCCCAAGGGAAGGCCGGACAAGTAGACAGTGCTCTGATTGAACAGGGGCCGTGAGTTCCACAGCTGCCAATCGAAGCTGGGTCGTGCGGTCACGACAATCTCGCCGGAGCTGGAGCCTCCGGTCCCGCCCAACCCGAAGCTGGGGCGCCCGGTCACGAGAATCTCCGTCTCCACCAGGCCCGTCGGATCCGTGCTGTTGACCGGATCGTTCCCGACATAGGCATACATGTTCATGCCATCGCCATGGCCCCCATTGATTGAGGAGGTGTCGTACTTCAAGGCGCGGATGTACTCGCACCCGCTGGGCCGGTTCATGCGGACCGATCCGATCGGCTATGGCGACGGGATGGCGCACCGCTTCGGGAAAGGGCATCGGCTCTGCATCGACATCTCCTCGGCGGGCTTTGCCCGGTTCGATCGCAATTCCACTGCCGGGGACCAGCCTGTCGGCCCGATTGCCGCCGCTCAGACGATCCTTCCACGATCCCGCGCATTCCTCCAGGCTGGTCTATCGGGCGGTGGGCGCGGATCGGCTGCCTGCGCCGCGTCGATTCATGACCGGGTCCTGTGCAGACCCAAGGCCTTGTGATATAGTTCGTACCACTCCTCCCGACTGAGTTCGACCTCGAGCGCGGCAAGATTTTCCCGAATCAACTTCGGATCGCTCGTGCCTATTATTGGAACGGGCGCGGACGGGTGGCGCAAGATCCATGCGAGTGCCACAGCGGCGGGTGTCGTCCCTTTGGATTCCGCCACTACGCCCAAGGCGGACGACAAAGCGTACAACTCTTTCTGCGCGCCCTTTGGCGGCGAGAGCAGGCTCGATCCCCCGGTCAAACCATCGAATCGCGTTTTAAGGGGCGAATATGCCTGGATTGTTATGTCGTGTTCCCAGCAATAATCGACAAGAGAATCGTTCATCCAACCTGTTTCTCCACATATCGGAGACGGTGATCCAAGGCCGAACCAGATTTGATTGACCTTGAGCGGTACGGTCAGATGGCGTTGGAGTAATCGGATACGGCTGGCGCTATGATTGCTTACACCAAAAGCACGGACTTTGCCCGTGTCGAGAAGCTTGTCGAATGCTTCCGCAACCTGGTCGGGTTCCATCAACTGATCGGGCAGATGGAGCAATAAGGAGTCGATATAATCCGTTCCAAGACGCTTGAGGCTCGCATCAACCGACTCCAGGATATGCCTTGAGCTGAGGTCGATCGGGGAGGGTATGTGCGGATCACCCGGCACCCAACCCTCCGGCAGCAACTGGCCGCATTTCGTTTGAATCGCGATCCGCTCGCGCATGTTTGGACGGTTGGCCAATACGGTTCTGAAGGCGCTTTCCGACAGGCCGCCCGCATAGCTGTCCGCGACGTCAAAAAGCGTAATGCCCTCGTCGTACGCACATTCAATGGCCGATACCGCCTTCTCGATCAGGCTCGGCTCGCGCCAACTCCTGTCGAGCATGGCGACCCCATAGGCAAGGCGAGGCGAATTGAGATCTGATCGGTGAACCACGAGAAGTTTCTCCGGCAAGCATTCTTGTTGGCAATTTGCCATAATATCTCAGATATCAAGAGATAACAGGGCGAAAGCGGCCTGGTATCGCCGCATCCTCGTAAGCAGCATGTCTGTCCGACGATCGACCGCTTGTTCGTCGCGCCTTCGATTTCAGCCCTCGACGCGAGCTTGCCCGCACTGCCGGCAAGCGGTTCGATCACCATGGGCAGGCTGCACGCCGTCGATCAATAGGGGGTTGTCTGCGCCATCTGCCAGGACCTGAGGTTGGTGACGGTGACCGCCCCGCCCTCCGCGAACAGCTTCACGCCGGTGCTTGTCGCCAGTTCGGGATAGACGACCTGGACCATCGCCTGCTTGCCATTGGCGAACACCTCGATGATCGAGCGGTCGAGGAAGATGTCCAGCGTCAGCGGCTCGCCCGGATCGAGCGCCAATGGCGCCCGTTGTTCGGAAACCTCACCGGCGAATTCGGGCGCTTCGACGCCGGGCGGCACATAGATGGTGGCGGGTATCGCGCCGGGTCCGCCAAGCGACGACCTGGAGAAATCGATGACGAGCTCCTGGCGTTCCGGGTCGTATCCGATCCGCGTCGTTTCCCGGCCGTCGGGTGAGGCGAAGACCTCCACGCCGAACGCCGCGCCCGGCGACCCGGCCAGTTCGAGCTGCAGTTCCAGCGACCGGCCCTGCGTCCGCAACGTCCGGCTGCTGTCGGCGGCAAGGACGAAATCGTCTTCCCGCACTTCGTCGAGGCGCAAGGACCGCAATTCCTCGGCCGGCTCGATGTGCAGCGCGCCCGCGGCATTCAACGACAGGACGCGCGGCAGGCTCAAGACACCCGACCAGCCGAATGCCGGCGTCCAGTCAGGCTCCGTGATCGGATCGCGCGGCTGGACGATCCAGCCCCACATGATGTTGCGTCCCGACGCATCGCGCAATTGTTCGACGGCGAACAGGCCACCGCCCGGCCAGTTCATCCGGCCATGCCGCTCGGGCACGAACCTATCATTTGCGAAGGTGCCGACATAATATTGCGCGCCCAGCGTGTGGCTGATGAACAGCAGGACGAACTTGTCCCCGATCGCGAAGAAATCGGGACCCGAAAGATCCTCGAACGGAAAGCGCATGCGGTTGTCGGGATCGATCAGCGGACCCAGATATTGCCAGTCCCGCATGTCGCCGGACTTGAAGAGTCCCGGCTTCATGCCACCCACGATCTGGTAATAGGCATCCGCGCCCTCGTCGTACCAGATGAACGGATCGAAGACGGTATAGGGAACCGAAGCATCGAATGCGGACGCGCCGTGGGGGGATTTGAGCGCACCCCATTCCCCCAGCTTCTTCCATACCTTGAGCTCGTCATCCACGGCGCGCGCGATCAGATTGGCCTTGGCCCCCAAACCGCAATAGGCGACATGCGGCACGCCCTCTTTCGACAAAAAGGCATTGCCGCTGAACACGCCCAGTTCGATGTCCTCGCCGCTGATGTCAAGCATGTTGGGATAGAGGCTCCAATGCACCAGATCGGTGCTTACGGCGTGCCCCCAGACATGGCTGACCTTCAGGCCGCCCTCCAGCCCCGGCACCGCGACGGGTTCCTTTCGGCTATACTGCTGAATGAAGCCGAGGTGGTATTTCCCCTTCCAGAAGATCGCGCCGTTCGGATCGAACGGGTTGCAATGGCCCTCGGGCGAGGTGAAGTGATAGATCGGCCGATGCGGATCGGATTGAATGAGCGCGCGCAATTCGCGCGCGTGATCGACGAGTTGCTGGCGGCGGCTTCGTTCCTGTTCGGAAAGGGCCGATCCGCCCGATGACGGGGTGGCGGCGCGCGCTGTCTCCACCTCGCCTCCGGACGGCGGCGATATGCTGGGCGCAGGCTCGGCTCGGCTCATGAATTAGTCTCCAGCGCGAACGATCGAGACCTGATCGCCGACGGCTTGATCTCTAGGAGATCTGATATATCAGTCAAGCCAACGGGATTCGAAGAAGGCGCATGAAATGACCGAGACGGCATGGGTGGTCGGTGTCGATGTCGGCACGGGCAGCGCGCGGGCGGGTGTCTTCGACTTGACCGGAACGCTGCTGGCACGCGCCGAGCATCCGATCGTCCTGCACCGGCCGATCGCGGATCACGCCGAATATGAGTCGCAAGCCATCTGGCACGCGGCCTGCCTCGCCGTGCGCGGGGCGATCGCGCAAACGGACGTCGCGCCGCGCAGAATCGCCGGCATCAGCTTCGACGCGACCTGCTCGCTGGTCGTGCGCGATGCCGATGGCGAACCGGTCAGCGTCTCCACCACGGGCGAGCAACGCTGGGACACCATCGCCTGGCTCGACCATCGCGCGGTCGCCGAGGCGGACGAATGCACGGCAACCGGGCACGATGTCCTTGAATTTGCCGGCGGGCTGATGTCGCCCGAAATGCAGATCCCCAAGCTCATGTGGTTGAAACGCCACCTCCCTTCGGCCTGGCGCCGGGGCAGGCAGCTGTTCGACCTGGCGGATTTCCTGACCTGGAAGGCATCCGGCTCGCCGGCGCGTTCGCAATGTACGCTCACCTGCAAGTGGAATTATCTGGCACATGAGGCGGAACCCTGGCGTCGCGATTTCCTGGAAACCGTGGGGCTCGGCGAACTGATCGAGCGCATGCCGCAACGCGCAAGCCCGATCGGCACCAATCTCGGCACGCTGACGCCGCAGGCGGCCGACGAACTCGGGCTCACCCCGTCCTGCCGCGTCGGCGCGGGCATCATCGACGCCCATGCCGGCGCCCTGGCGCTGCTCGGGCCATATGGCCTCGGTGAGGGCGAGACCCTCCGCCACGCCGCACTGATCGGCGGGACGTCCACCTGCATCATGGCGCTGTCACAGGCGCCGTTGAAGGTGCCCGGCCTGTGGGGGCCCTATTCCGGCGCCGTCCTGCCGAACCTCTGGCTCAGCGAAGGCGGCCAGTCCGCGACCGGCGCCCTGCTCGATTGCATCGTGCGGGGGCACGGCGCGGGCGGCGAGCCCACCGCCGAGCGCCATCGGGCCATCATCGCGCGCATCCTGGAATTGCGCGGCATCGAGGGCGAAGGATTCGCACACCGTCTCCACGTCCTTCCCGATTTTCACGGCAATCGTTCGCCGCTGGCCGATCCGCACAGCCTGGGCGTCATCAGCGGCCTCACGCTCGACACCTCGTTCGACAGCCTGTGCCGGCTTTACTGGCGCACGGCGGTCGCCCTTGCGTTTGGCGTGCGCCATATCGTCGAGACGCTGAATCAACGCGGCTATGCGATCGATACCCTGCATGTGACCGGCGGGCATCTGAAGAACCCGCTGCTGCTCGAACTCTATGCCGACGCCACGGGCCTGACCGTCACCGAATCCGGCGCGGAGGATGCCGTGCTGCTGGGGACGGCGATGATCGCGGCGACCGCCGCGGGCCTGTTTAGCGATCTGCATGCCGCGGCGATCGCGATGAACCGGTCGGGCTCACCCCGCGCGCCACGGCCGCAAAGCAGGGCCGCGCATGATCGCGACTATGAACGGTTTCTCATGATGCACGCGCATCGCGCGGCGCTCGACAGGATTTGAGCCTCAGCGCCGCGCCGCACCTGCCGGACGCCGCATCGCCTCGAAATAGCGGTCCATCGCCTCGATCTGCGGCAGGTTCGGCGTCGCCGCCATGCCGGGTGAGGGGTTGAGGCGCATCATCTGCTCCGCGCCCGGCTCGAAGGTACGCCAGGCCGGCAGGCCGGCGCCGTTGGGATCGCCCGTTCGCGCGAAATTCACCCAATAGGACATCATCAGATCGGACATCGCCTGCTGTTCGGCGGTCGGCTTTTCCAGCATGCCGAACACATAGAAGATGTCGCTGCCATGGACGGGGCCGGCGGGCAGGCCCATGGCGCCCGGCGCGTCGTAATCGAAATGATAGGCATAGACGGGCGCGCCGCTTTTGCGCTGCGACTGCAACTTCGCCCATTTCCACGCGGTCCAGCCGAACAGGCTGTCGCGCAGCATGTCGCGGCCCGCGCTCAGCCGCTCCGTATCGTCGCGATGCGGATAGGCACGGCCCAGCGCATCGGCATGCGCGCCCGTTCGCTGCAGCATATCGCCAAAGGCCGCGCCATCGCTCGCCGGCACGAAGATACTGCCTTCATCGGCATTGCTGCCGATCAGCGCCGGCGTATCGGCATAGCGGCCGTCGCGATAGATGTCGTGAACGTCGCCGCGGATCACCTGCCCGTCGATCACCGGGCGGCAGCTGATCCGGCTCTGGACGAGCAGGTCGGCCGATCGTGCGGGCCAGGTGCATGCGCGCGCGATCGTCGATGCGGGCAAGGCCCGCGCTGCGGCGATGCCGTCCGCGCCAAGCGCCTTGAGGCTGGCCGCGCCCGCGGCCTCCGCCTCGGCAAGCGTATCGAGGCGATGTCCGAACGCGCCGACGGGCAGCGCGGTCGGCGTGAAGGCGACGGCGGCGCTCTGCGCAATGACGCGATGAAACAGGCCGCGCGCCGGCGGCGACACCGCCAGCAGCGCAACCGACGTGCCGCCCGCCGATTCGCCGAAGAGGGTGACATTGCCGGGATCGCCGCCGAACGCGGCGATATTGTCGCGCACCCATTCAAGCCCGGCGATCTGGTCGCGCAGGCCGTAATTCCCCGATCCTTCGCCGCTTTCGGCGCTGAGCTGCGGATGCGCCAGGAAACCGAACGCATTGAGCCGATAGGCCAGCGTCACCACCACCACATCCCGCCGGGCGAGCGGCGCGCCATCGAACCGGCGCGGCGATCCGACGAGGAAACCGCCGCCATGGACCCACACCATCACCGGCAGACGCCTGGCGCCCGCCCCGCGCGGACGCCAGACATTGAGATACAGGCAATCCTCGCTGAGCGGCGCGCCGGGGATCATCGCGGGATTCTGCATACAGGTCGGCGCGACCGCACTCGCGTCGCGAATGCCGCGCCAGGGCGCGACCGGCTGCGGCCCGCGCCAGCGATTGGCGCCGACCGGCGGCGCGGCAAAGGGCACGCCCTTGAAGACGAGCAGATCGTCCATCGCGACGCCGCGAATGTCGCCGCCGGTGACGCGCACCACGGTCGGATCGGCGGCTTGCGCCCGCTCACGCGGCATGGCGCACGCCGCGGCAGCAAGCGCGAGGAACGCGCCGAACCATGCCGGTAACTTCATCATACCGATCCACCCGCCTGACTTCCCGTTCTGGGGACGCCGCATCCAACCACGTGCCTCCCGCTTTCTGATATATCAGATCGGCCTGTCAGGGATGGGTGTCAAGCGTCCAATTGCCGGCGTGCCATGACGGCGGATGGCCGCTCGACCCGGACTCCAGGCTGGCGCCGCGCCGCTACGGCAAGGCGAACACGAACAGCGTCGCGCCCGCCGCCGGGGGCGGAACGATGCGCGCGACCTGCCGCATCGCCTGGGCATGGACGAAGCCTTCGCTGGTGGCGACGGCGACATATTGCCTGCCGTCCACGGTAAAGCTGACCGGATAGGAGGTCGGCACATTGTCGAGGCCCGCGGCCCACAGCTCGCGCCCACCCCGCGCGTCAAAGGCGCGGAACGAACGGTCGGCAAAGCCCAGAAAGACCAGATCGCCCGCGGTCGACAGCGCGCCGCTGACCGGCGCGGCCGTGGTGCGCGTGGTCCACACGATCCGCCGGGTGGCCGGATCGATCGCGCGCACCATGCCCCATTTGTCCTTCGAGGCGGGGTCGGGCTTCAACTGCCACCGCTCCCCGTCGGGGAAGGGATGCACACAGGTATCGCTCAGCGGCACATACATCCGCCCGCTACGCGCGCTGTAGGCGGTGGACATCAGGTTGCGCGCGCCGAGCAGGTCGGGGCAGATGCCGGGCACGCCCAGCCGAACCAGCCGCTGGTCGAGCGCGGGCACGGCGATCGGGTTGACGGTCTTCCTGCCGGTCTTGGGATCGATCGCGGTGAAGACGTTCTGCAGGCCCATGTCCATCGACGCCAGATACTTGCCGGTCTGCGCGTCGAGCATGTCGAACACCGCCGATTTGCCCGCGGTCATCACCACGCGGCGCGGGCGTCCGTCGATCGGCAGCGTCAGCAACGTGCGTTCGAACGTCCAGTCGTGATCGATCTGATCGTTCGCCTGGTGCTGATAATACCAGGCAAGCTTGCCCGTGGCCGCGTCCAGCGCGACGGTCGAATCGGTGTAAAGCGCATCGTTGGTGACGCCCGGCACATCCGCCGCCTTGCGCAGCGCATTGCCGTCATAGGTCGGCGCGACGCCGAAATAGACGCGGTCGGTCGCCGGATCATAGCTGGGCGAGACCCACACCGATCCGCCACTGCGCCGTTCGAGCGGCAGGCCGTTCCAGCTGTCGCCGCCCGCCTCGCCCGGCCGCGCGACGGTGTGGAAGCGCCATTGCTCGGCGCCGGTCTTGAGGTCGAACGCCGCGACGAAATTGCCGCCCTTCACGTCGGCAAAGCCATTGAGGCCGATGACGACGCGCTCGCCCGCGATCAGCGGCGCGCTCTTGATCTGCTGCTTGGGGTCGGTGTCTGCGATCTTGCGGTCCCACACCACCGCCCCGGTCCGCGCATTCAGCGCGATCAGATGCAGGTCCGATGTCGGCACCAGCACCAGATCGCCGGCCAGCGCGACGCCCTTCTTGCCCTGCGGCGTGAAGCCCGGATCGAGCGTGCGCTGGAAACGCCACAACAAATTGCCGGTCGCGCCGTCCAGCACCTCGACGATATCGCCGGCGCTGTAGGTATAGACGACGCCGTCGCGCACGATCGGCGTCATCATATTGTCGCCCCTGGGCAACGACCACGACCAGGCGAGCCGCAGCTTCCCCACATTCTTCGCGGTGATCTGGGCGAGCGGACTGTCGCCCGACACGTCATAGGTGCGCCGCCACATCAGCCAGTCGCCCGGCGGCGGATCGCGCAGCTCGGCCGCCGTCACCGGACGCACCGCATCGAGCCGGCTCGGGCCCTTGCGCGGCGGGATCACGATCGGCTTGGCCGCCGTGCCCGTCATCGGCCCGCCGATCGTCAATTGCCCCAGCGCGGTGCGATCGGCGGGCAGCGCGCGATCGCCCATCGGCGCACCGCTGGTGTGCAGCAGCAGGGCGAGCATGTCCGTCCGCTCCGTCGCGGTCACGCTCTCCGCCTGTCCCGGCGGCATGCGCGCGATCGCTTCCAGCAGCGCGAGCGCGGGCTTGCCGCGCCATTTCGCCTCGAACGCCGCGCCTTTCAGCGCCACGGCCGGTCCGGCGCCGCTCAGGTCCGCGCCGTGGCACGCCGCGCAATAGCGTGCATAGGCGGTCCGCCCCGCCGCCACCTGCCCCGCCGTCACCGACGGCACGGCGGCGGATTGCGCATCGGCGCCGCGCAGGGCGATCCCGCCAAGCATGACGATCGCCCCCGTTGCCAGGGCAAGGTGCCGGACCGCGATCATCGCGTCACTTGGCCGGGGCGGCCGCCGGTCCCGCGCCGACCCATTCGTCGGTCGGCCCGACCAGGATGAAGAAATCCGGCTTGGACCGCTTGCCGCCGCCCGCATCAGTGGTCGCCGCGCCGAAATAGACGCCGTCCTCCAGCTTGCGGACCTCGTCGATCAGCGTCATGCCCTTGTTGATCGCGGTATAGTCGAGGATGTAGGCCGGCTTGCCGTCGATCAGCGAGGTGCCGGCGCGGGTGTCGAGCCGCAGGTTGCGCACCACCTTCTGATTGGGGAAGCGCCAGCGATTATAGCCCTCGCCCGTCGTCGCGGTGAGCGGACGGAACGCCTTGCCCAGCCAATAGCCGCGCGGGCTCTTCTCGTTGAACATGTAGTTCGCGTAACCCTTCTGATATTCCAGGTTCAGCGCGTCGGGGCCCAGCCCCATATAATGGCCGTTCATCTCCGCGACGGTGGCGGGCGGCAGCGTCCGCCAGATCGCGATCCCCTCCGCCTGGGTCAGCGACAGCAGCTTTTCGAGCGACCATTTGCCGCTCGTGCCGACCGGCGTCTGGTTGAGGTTGGGCCGCCCCTTCAGCGTTTCGGTGTCGAACGGCGCGGCGGGCGCCTCGGTCTGGGCGAGCGCGGGGGCGGCAAGCGCCACGGCGGCGAGTGCGAGTACGAATTTCATGGGCCTCTCCTTTTTTTCGATCATGGCGCGCGATAGCCGTCATGGATGAAATCCATGTCGGGCCGGGGCGCGGTGAAGATGCTGGCATATTCGGCGAACGGGTATTTCCCGCTCCAGCCCGGCGCGGTGAAGCGGGCCGATCCGGTCAGCGCGACGGCGCGCCACGCGGCATAGCTGTCGAACCAGACCTCGCACATGCGGACCCAGTCGCGATCGGTCTTCACCGGATCGACGCTGCGATAGCAGACGAAGCGGCGCACCCCTGGCGCCTTGGCCAGTTCGGGCGCATGGACCTTGGTGAACCACGCCTCGCCCTGATCCAGCGGCACGCCGGCGGGATAGCGTTGGAAGAACACCCAGCGCAGCATCGTCGGCGCGACGGGGGCCGGGATCGGCGGCGTGTTCAGCCACCGCTCGTCGGGCAACACCGGGACCCAGATCTGGTTGATCCGCGTCTTGCCGGGAAACAGGTCGCGATCGACGCTGGGCGGCGGCGTCAGCGGCTGCCAGGCGCGCTGCGCCTCCACCCGCGCCGCCGCGCTCGGATACCACATCTCGGTCAGGCGATAGCGGATCGCGTCGAACCGGTCGGCCTCGGCCGGCACGTCATAACCGCGATAGGAAATATAGTTGGTCAGCCACGGCCCGACATAGCTCAGCGCCTCGCGCGAATGGATCGAGCGATACCAGGCGTCGAGCACGGCATTTTCGGCCGGCTGTTCCCAGATCGACGCAAAGCGCACCTGCTGCGCCGCGGCGGGCGTCGCCGCCGCCACCCCGATCGCCGCCGCCGCGGCCAGTTTCGCGCGTTTCGCCATTGCCCTACTCCACGATCGCCTGGCGGATTGCCCGCTCGAAATCGATATGCACTTCGCGGTTGTTCTGCTGGAGCATCAGCACGCCGGCGATCTCCTCCTTGGGATCGGTCCAGTCCATCGTGCCAAGATAGCCGCCGAACCCGAACGCACCCGCCGAGCGGCCGGTATTGCCCTCCACCGGATCCAGCACCACCTGCACCAGCAGGCCAAAGCCATGCCCGTACATCGGCACCGCATAGGCGCCCTCGCCGCGATACAGGTCGCCGACATGGTTGGTCGCCATCAGCTCGACCGTGCGCGTGCCGAGCAGCCGCCGGCCATTCAGCTCGCCCTTGTTGAGCAGCATCTGGTGCAGCAGCAGGAAATCGCGCGCGGTGGACACCAGCCCCATCGATCCCGACACATTGGCGTCGCCCCCGGTGCCCGCCGCCGTCGCCTCGGGCGGCAGGCGGACCCAGCCGCCGTCGCGCTTCCAATAGACCGGCAACAGCCGCGAGCGTTTCTCGACCGGCAGGTGGAAATAGGTGTCGGTCATGCCGAGCGGCACGAAGATCCGGTCATGCAGGAAGGTCTCGAACGCGGTGCCCGACACCACCTCCACCACCCGCGCCAGCACGTCGCAGCCGGCAAGCGGGCTGTAGCTCCAGCGCGTGCCGGGCTGATAGTCGAGCGGCACCTGCGCCAGCCTGGCGACATGGCTCGCCAGGCTCTCGCCCTTGCCGCGCACCGGCGCATCCATGCCCACGCGGCGCGGATCGCTGGACAGCAGCCCGCCGACATGCGTCATCAGGTCGCGGATGGTGAGGTCGCGCGCCGCCGGCACGGTGTCGAACGCCGGCGCGGGCGTGCCGGGCGCGCGCGGGACATAGCGTTGCTGCTCGCCCGGCTTGTGCACCGCGACGCGCGCGCCCTTGAATTCAGGCAGATAGCGGCTGACCGGATCCTCGAGCCGCAGCCGCCCTTCCTCCATCAGCATCAGCAGCGCGACGGCGGTGACTACCTTGGTCGAGGAATAGGCCTGGAAGATCGCGTCGCGCGGCATCGCCGTGCCGGCCTCGCGATCGGCAAGGCCGAACGCCTTCCAATAGACCAGCTTGCCGCGCCGGGTGAATGCCGCAACCCCGCCCGTGACATGGCCGGCATCGACATGACGCTGAAGAATCTCGTCGATCCGCCGCAGCCGTTCGGCGGATAGCCCGGCCTCGGCGGCGGTGCCGGCGGGCAGCGCATCGACGGCCCGTGCCGGCGCCCTGGCGCGCGCGGGATTATCGCGTGCCGCCACGGCGCCCTCCCCTGCCAGGATCATCGCAAGCCCGAGCATCCAGCGGCCCGGGCGCCGCCCCCGCCGCATGGGTCAAGCCTTGCCCGGCCCCACCCATTCGTCGGTCGGCCCGGTCAGGATGAAGAAATCCGGCTTGTCGCGCCCGCCATCCTCGGCCGCGCGGGTGGCGACGCCGAAATAGATGCTGTCGTCCAGCTTCCGCAGCTCGTCGATCAGCGTCATCTTCGGATTGAACGCCGAATAATCGAGGATGAAGGCGGGCCGGCCGTCGACCAGCGAAGTGCCCATCCGCGTCGCCATGCGCAGGTTGCGCACGATCTTGCCGCCCGCGAAGCGCCAGCGGTTATAGCCCTCGCCGGTGGTCTCGGTGAGCGGCCGGAACGCCTTGCCCAGCCAGAAGCCCAGCCGGCTGTTCTCGTTGAACATCACATCGGCATAGCCGCGCTGATATTCCTCGTTCAGCGCATCGGGGCCCATGCCCATATAATGGCCGTTCATCTCGGCCATCGGCACGGCGTCCAGCCCGCGCCACAGCTCGATGCCCTCGGCCTGGGTCAGCAGCAGCAGCTTTTCCAGCGACCATTGCCCGCTCGATCCGATCGGCGTCTGGTGATGATTGGGACGGCCATGAAGCGCGGTGAAGTCGAAGCCCTTGGGCTCGGTCGCGGAGTCGGCCGGATTGCTGGCAGCCAGAGTCGCCATGAATCTCTCCTCTATGATGCACGGCTTGTTGCCGCGGTTGCCGCCAAGTCTA
>CAYPRW010000025.1:0-23434 GCA_964413495.1 uncultured Stakelama sp.
TCGTACGCCTCATCCTCCCCCGCCAGGGGGAGGTGGCATCGCGCAGCGATGACGGAGGGGGAGGACGGCGGGCGGTTCGCGACCTCCCCCTCCGTCGCCTTCGGCGCCATCCCCCTGGCGGGGGAGGATTTGCAGGCATCACCAACCTCACCAAATGCTCATACGTCCCTCATGACGCTCACGGCGCATTGCGTTACGAAATCGCCTCCGCCGATTGGAGTCGATCATGGATAGCGAACCGCGCGAACGTTCACCCGGAATGAAACTGCTGCTGGCGCTGCTCGTCGCGGCGCTGCTGTCGGTCCCGCTCTTCGCCGTCTATCTGCTGGTCTATGACCGGCAGAGCCAGTCCGAAACCGCGCGCACCTCGATCTCGGAAGGCTGGGGCGGTCCACAGACGCTGGCCGGCCCGCTGATCGCCATTCCCTATGACGCGCAGGTGACCGAGACGGTGCAGGAAAACGGCAAGGCCGTCACCCGTACCTCCACCCAGCGCCGCGAGCTGTTCCTGGCCCCCGCCGCGCTTGAGATCGATACCAAAGTCAAACCCGAACGCCGTTCGCGCTCGATCTACGAGGCGGTGGTCTATGACGCCCAAGTCTCGGGCAAGGCGCAGTTTCGCCTGCCCGCAGATACCGGTCGGCTGGGCGTCGACGTGAACACGCTGATGTTCGACAAGGCCGAGTTGCGCTTCGGCGTCGCCGACCCGCGCGGGCTGAAACCCGCCAACCGCATCGTCGTCGACGGCCGGCCCGCCGCCGCCCAGCCCGGCAACGGCCTCGCCGCGACCAGCGGCGCGGGCTTCTTCACCGGCCTCGATGCGACGCCGCTCGCCACACGTCCGATCGCGGTCGAGTTCGGCTATGCGCTGCGTGGCCATTCGGTGATCGCGCTCGCCCCGCGCGCCGGCGCGACGCGCTGGACGGTGACCTCGCCATGGCAGCATCCCAGCTTCACCGGCGGCTTCCTGCCCGAAACGCGCAGCGTGAGCGCGGACGGCTTTACCGCCACCTACAGGATTTCCAACCTCGCGCTCGGCACCACCCTGGTCAGCACCAGCGACTCGGCGGTCGAACTGCGCACGCCGGACGCGGTGCCGGAGGCCGGCTATTCGCGCGGCGGCATCTCGCAAACCGCGAACGCACAGGTCGGCCTGATCCAGCCGGTCGATCTCTACAGCCAGGTCAACCGCAGCGTGAAATACGGCTTCCTGTTCATCGGCTTCACCTTCATGGCGTTCCTGATGTTCGACGTGGTCGCGGGCGTGCGCGTCTCGGCAGTCGAATATCTGCTGGTCGGCGCGGGGCTGGTGCTGTTCTTCGTCCTGCTGCTCGCCTTTGCCGAGGTGATCGGCTTCACCCCCGCCTATCTGGTCGCGGGCGGCGGCATCATCGCGCTACTCACCGCCTATTCCGCCGCGGTGCTCAAAAGCCGCAAGCGCGCCGGTTTCATCGCCGCCTTGCTGGTCGCGCTCTATGGCGTGCTCTACGTGCTGCTCAGCCTCGAAGCCTATTCGCTGCTGATCGGTTCGCTGCTTCTGTTTGCAGCCTTGGCCGCCGTTATGTATCTGACCCGCAATCTGGAGTGGGGCGGCCGCCGCGCGGCCCCCTCCGCCTGAACGAACACGGGGTGCCAGATGGCTGATTTCGTCCTTCCCAAGAACAGCAGGATCAAGAAGGGCAAGTCCCATCCGGCCCCCGCCGGCGCGACCAACAAGCGCACCTTCACCATCTATCGCTACGATCCTGATTCGGGCGAGAATCCGCGCTACGACAATTTCACGATCGATCTCGACGATTGCGGGCCGATGGTCCTCGACGCGCTGATCAAGATCAAGTCGGAGATCGATCCCAGCCTCACCTTCCGCCGCTCGTGCCGCGAAGGGATTTGCGGCTCCTGCTCGATGAACATGGCGGGCAAGAACGGCCTCGCCTGCACCACCGCGATCGAGGATATGAAGGGCGATATCCGCATCACGCCGCTGCCCGCGATGGACGTGGTCAAGGACCTGGTGCCCGACTTCACGCACTTCTACGCGCAATATGCCTCGATCCAGCCCTGGCTGAAGACCGTTTCCCCCGCCCCCTCGGGCAAGGAACGGCTCCAGTCGCCGGAGGACCGTAACAAGCTCGACGGCATGTACGAATGCATCCTGTGCGCCTGCTGCTCGACCTCATGCCCCAGCTATTGGTGGAACTCCGACCGCTTCCTCGGCCCGGCGATCCTGCTCCAGGCCTATCGCTGGCTCGCCGACAGCCGCGACGAGATGACCGGCGAGCGGCTCGACGAGCTGGAGGATCCCTTCCGCCTCTATCGCTGCCATACGATCATGAACTGCGCGAACGTCTGCCCCAAGGGCCTCAGCCCGGCCAAGGCGATCGCCGAGATCAAGAAGATGGAAGCCGAGCGGATCGTCTAGGGCGGTGAAGGAAGCGCCTTTCAGTTACATCGACGATCCCGACCTGCCCGGCTGGAAACGCTGGGAGTTGCGCGACCAGACCCGCTTCAACGCCTTTCTCGGCGCGATCTCGATCAAGCTGCTCGACGAACGCCGCGCGCTGGTGCGGATGGTGCCGCAGCGCCAGCATTCCAACCTGCGCGACTCCACCCATGGCGGCGCGCTGCTCGGCTTCATGGACGTCGCGCTGTTCGCCGCGGCGCGCGGCTTCGGCGTGCTGACGGCGGGCGGCGCGGTGACGCTCGACCTCTCCGCGCAGTTCATCGGCACGAGCCGCATCGGCGAGCCGATCGTCGCCGAGATGGAATTGCTGCGCGAGACCGGCCGCATGCTCTTCATGCGCGGGCTGGTGCGGCAGGAGGACGATGTCCTCGCCAGCTTCTCCGGCACGATCCGCAAGCCCTCGGCCAAGTGACCCGCCCGGCCCGATGACCGACGTCCTCGCCCGCTACGACGCACTGGTCGCCGCGGGCGAGCTGCGCCGCGATCCCGACCAGGCCGCCGCCGCGCGCCGCCTCGACATGCTCGCGCGCGAGCTGGAGCAGGGCCCGCGCAAGGGCAGCCTGCTCTGGCGCCTCGCCGGCAAGACGCCCCAGGCGCCGCGCGGCGTCTATCTGTGGGGCGGCGTCGGGCGCGGCAAATCGATGCTGATGGACCTGCTGTTCGGCGCGGTGAAGATCGACCGCAAGCGCCGCGTCCACTTCCACGAATTCATGATCGAGGTGCACGCCCGCATCGCGGACGAACGCAAGAAGGAACAGGGCGACCCGATCCCGCCCGTCGCCAGGGCGCTGGCCGAAGACCTGCGCCTGCTCGCCTTTGACGAGATGGTGATCAACAACACCGCCGACGCGATGATCCTCAGCCGGCTGTTCACCGCGATGATGGCGCAGGGGCTGAGCGTGGTCGCGACCTCCAACCGCCCGCCGGACGATCTCTACAAGGACGGGCTGCAACGCGACAGCTTCCTGCCGTTCATCGCGCTGCTCAAGGACAGGCTCGACGTCCTGCCGCTGAACGGCCCGACCGACTATCGCCGCGACCGGCTCGGCCGGATGGACACCTGGCTCGTCCCCAACAATGCCGCCAACACCGCGACCCTCTCCGCCGCCTTCTTCCGCCTGACCGACTATCCGCCCGAGGACCGCGCCAACGTGCCGTCCGAGGACATCGCCGTGCAAGGCCGCACCCTGCATGTCCCCAAGAGCCTCAAGGGCGTCGCCGTCTTCTCGTTCAAGCGGCTGTGCGGCGAAGCGCGCGGCGCGGCCGACTATCTCGCGATCGCGCGCCGCTATCACACCGTCATCATGGTCGGCGTGCCCTCGCTAGGCCCGGAAAACCGCAACGAGGCGGCGCGCTTCGTCACGCTGATCGATGCGCTCTACGAACACAAGGTCAAGCTGCTGGCGATGGCCGACGCCGAGCCGATCGACCTCTACCGCGCGGGCGACGGCAAGTTCGAGTTCGAACGCACCGTCAGCCGGCTGATGGAGATGCAGTCCGAAGACTATCTGGCGCTGGGGCATGGCGAGGCGTAGCGGATCGCCACCGCGCTTTCATTACCCAACCGTCACCCCGGCCTTGAGCCGGGGCCCAGCTGCCTTTCGCCACAGTAGCCTTCTCGCGTCCTGCAAGAAGCCGGACCCTGACTCAAGGCCGGGGTGAAGAGGTAAGCGGCCAAACCAAAGATCTTTATTGCAACTAGTTCGCAAGTGCAAAGATAATCCTTAACCTCTGCCGTTCTAAGGTTGCCGCGGGGTCAAAACGAGCTTAAGGCCCACCCCGTTCCCGTGCGGCCCAGCTGAACAGAGCCGCCCAACGACGATTAGGGAGGTTCCATTGGCCCGCAAGAAGATCGCGCTCATCGGCGCCGGCAATATCGGCGGCACGCTCGCCCATCTCGCCGCGCTCAAGGGCCTGGGTGACATCGTGCTGTTCGACGTGGTCGAGGGCGTGCCGCAGGGCAAGGCGCTGGACCTCAGCCAGTGCGGCCCGGTCGAGGGCTTCGACGCGAAGATCACCGGCAGCAACGACTATGCCGATATCGCGGGCGCGGACGTCATCATCGTCACCGCCGGCGTCGCGCGCAAGCCGGGGATGAGCCGCGACGACCTGCTCGGCATCAATTTGAAGGTCATGAAGGCCGTGGGCGAAGGCATCGCCGCCAACGCCCCCGACGCCTTCGTCATCTGCATCACCAACCCGCTCGACGCGATGGTGTGGGCGCTGCGCGAATTCTCGGGGCTCCCGCACAACAAGGTGGTCGGCATGGCCGGCGTGCTCGACAGCGCGCGCTTCAGCCACTTCCTCGCCGACGAGTTCCAGGTCTCGGTCAAGGAAGTGAACAGCTTCGTGCTCGGCGGCCATGGCGACACGATGGTCCCGGTGGTCGAATATTCGACCGTCGCGGGCATCCCGATCCCCGATCTCATCAAGATGGGCCGCTCGACCAAGGCGCGGATCGACGCGATCGTCGCGCGCACCCGTTCGGGCGGCGGCGAGATCGTCGGCCTGCTCAAGACCGGTTCGGCCTTCTACGCGCCCGCCACCAGCGGCATCGCGATGGCCGAGGCGTATCTCTACGACCAGAAGCGCCTGCTGCCCTGCGCCGCGCACCTGACCGGCCAGTACGGCGTCGACGACCTTTATGTCGGCGTGCCGGTGATCATCGGTGCCGGCGGCGTCGAGCAGGTGATCGAGATCGCGCTGGACGACGAGGCCAAGGCCAACCTCCAGGTCTCGGTCGACGCGGTCAAGGAACTGCTGGTCGCCTGCAAGGGCATCGACAGCTCGCTCGGCTGATGTCGGCGCTCGCCGCCTTGATGCTGCTGGGGGGCGCGCAGGCCCAGGCTCCCGCCCAGGGGACAACGGCACCCGCGCCTTCCCCCCTGTTCGATGCATTCAAGGCGGCCTGCTTCAACGTCCGCCAGTTCGACGGCGTCGGCAAGGCGGCGCTGGCCGCGGGCTGGACCGAGGTCGCGGAGAAGGACGCCGATCCGCGCATCGCCGGCATCCTCGCCAAGGGCCGCGACGCCGTGACCAGGGAAGAGCCGACCGCGAAGATGACCGGCCAGCTCTTCCGGCACAAGTTCGACGGCCGCGACGTGTGGCTCGCCACCAGCCGCGTCGAGTTCCAGATCGACGGCAAGCCATGGTGGGGCAATGGCTGCCGCGCCTATGACTTCGACAGGCCCGCCGCGCCGACGACCGAACAGGTGTCCGGCTGGGTCGGCAAGGGGCCGAGCGGCGTCACC
Organism: uncultured Stakelama sp.; assembly: GCA_964413495.1. GTDB lineage: Bacteria > Pseudomonadota > Alphaproteobacteria > Sphingomonadales > Sphingomonadaceae > Sphingomonas. Next base: position 5,713 of record CAYPRW010000025.1, read on the forward strand.
GGCAGCGGCAACGCGGCCAAGCTGCATTGGGAGCCGTGGCAGGACGGCGTCACCCTCGAAATCACCTATGTGCCGCGCGACAATCCGCTCGGCGCGCAATTCGGAATCCAGGGCCTGATCCTGGTCAGCCAAGCCATGGGAGGCTTCTGAACGTGTCCATTCTCGTCGACAGGAATACCAAGGTCATCACCCAGGGCATGACCGGTGAGACCGGCAGCTTCCACACCCAGACCGCGCTCGCCTATGGCACGCAGATGGTCGGCGGCGTGACGCCGGGCAAGGGCGGCACCACCCATCTCGACCTGCCGGTGTTCGATACCGTTGCCGAGGCGGTCGAGCGCACCGGCGCCGACGCCAGCGTGATCTACGTTCCGCCGCCCTTCGCCGCCGATTCGATCCTCGAGGCGATCGACGCCGAGGTGCCGCTGATCGTCTGCATCACCGAAGGCATTCCGGTGCTCGACATGGTCAAGGTCAAGCGCGCGCTCAGCGGTTCGAAATCGCGGCTGATCGGCCCGAACTGCCCCGGCCTGCTGACGCCGGGCGAGTGCAAGATCGGCATCATGCCCGGGAACATCTTCTCCAAGGGCAGCGTCGGCGTGGTCTCGCGCTCGGGCACGCTCACTTATGAGGCGGTGTTCCAGACCACCAATGCGGGCCTGGGTCAGACCACCGCGGTCGGCATCGGCGGCGATCCGGTCAACGGCACCAACTTCATCGACGTGCTCGAACTGTTCCTGGCCGACGACGCGACGCAATCGATCATCATGATCGGCGAGATCGGCGGCGACGCCGAGGAACAGGCCGCGCAGTTCCTGATCGACGAGGCGAAGCGCGGCCGCAAGAAGCCGATGGCGGGCTTCATCGCCGGCCGCACCGCGCCGCCGGGCCGCCGCATGGGCCATGCCGGCGCGATCGTGTCGGGCGGCAAGGGCGACGCGGAAAGCAAGATCGCGGCGATGGAAGCGGCGGGCATCCGCGTGTCGCAATCGCCCAGCCTGCTCGGCGAAACGCTGCTGGAGGCGTTGAAGGGCTGATCCCGGCCATCGCCCGGCATTGGCCGGGAGGACGAAGGAAAAAGACGATGGGCATCGAAGGGCTCGATTTCGCGGAGATCGCCGGCAGCGTCAGCCCGGCGTTCGTCGAAACGCTGTACGCCAAGTGGAAGGCCGATCCGTCCGCGGTCGAACCCGGCTGGCGCGACTGGTTCGACGGGCTCGAAGGCGCGGTCACCGCGCCCAGTTGGGCGAACCCGGCCTGGCCGGTCACGGATACCGACGCGCTCACCGCCGCGCTCGACCCCACCCAGATGGAGCCTGCGCCCCGGCCCGCCAAGGCGGGCGCCGCGCCCGCCGCCAGGCCCGCCGCCCCGGCCGCCGACATCGCCAGCGCGGCGAACGATTCGATCCGCGCGATGCTGCTGATCCGCACCTATCGCGTGCGCGGGCATCTCGCCGCCAATCTCGACCCGCTCGGCCTGTCCAAGCAGGATTTGCCCGCCGACCTGACGCCCGAATTTCACGGCTTCACCGCCGCCGATCTCGATCGTCCGATCTATCTCGCCGGCACGCTGGGCCTCGAACGCGCGAGCGTGCGCGAGATCGTCGCGATCCTGCGCCGCAATTACTGCGGCAATGTCGGCCTCGAATATATGCACATCGCCGATGTCGAGGAGCGCCGCTTCCTGCAGGAGCGCCTCGAGGGCCAGGACAAGGCGATCGAATTCACCGCCAACGGCAAGAAGGCGATCCTCAGCAAGGTCATCGAGGCCGAGCAGTGGGAAAAATTCTGCGGCAGGAAATATGTCGGGACCAAGCGGTTCGGCCTCGACGGCGGCGAATCGATGATCCCGGCGATGGAAGCGATCATCAAATATGGCGGCGCGATGGGCGTGCGCGAGATCGTCTATGGCATGGCGCATCGCGGCCGGCTCAACATGCTCGCGAACGTGATGGCCAAGCCGTACAAGGTCATCTTCCACGAATTCGCCGGCGGTTCGGCCAATCCGGACGACATCGGCGGCTCGGGCGACGTCAAATACCATCTGGGCACCAGCACCGACCGCGAGTTCGACGGGGTCAGCGTGCACATGTCGCTGGTCGCCAACCCCTCGCACCTCGAGGCGGCCGATCCGGTCGTGCTGGGCAAGGTCCGCGCGCAGCAGACCAACCGCAACGACCTGGCGGAGCATCAGCAGGTGCTGCCGGTGCTGCTGCATGGCGACGCCGCGTTCGCCGGCCAGGGCATCGTGTGGGAATGCCTCGGCTTTTCCGGCATCCGCGGCTATAACACCGGCGGCTGCATCCACTTCATCATCAACAACCAGATCGGCTTCACCACCAGCCCGCAATTCGCGCGCTCCTCGCCCTATCCGTCGGACGTGGCGAAGGGCGTGATGGCGCCGATCTTCCACGTCAACGGCGACGATCCCGAAGCGGTGACCTTCGCCTGCAAGGTGGCGACCGAATATCGCCAGACCTTCAAGCGCGACGTGGTGATCGACATGTGGTGCTATCGCCGCTTCGGCCATAACGAGGGCGACGAACCGTCCTTCACCCAGCCGCTGATGTACGCCAAGATCAAGGGCCATCCCGGCGTCGCCGAGCTCTATGCCCGGCGGCTGGAGGGCGAAGGCGTGGTCGACAGCGGCTTCGCGGCCCGGCACATCGCCGAGTTCACCGCGCATCTCGAGGACGAGTTCAGCGCGGGCGCGAGCTACAAGGCGAACAAGGCCGACTGGTTCGGCGGCCGCTGGACCGGCCTGTCGGCGCCGACCGATGGCGAGGCGGCGCGCCGCAACGTCGAGACCGGCATCGACAGGAAGCTGTTCGACAGCCTCGGCCGCACGCTGACCGCCGTGCCCGACGGGCTGACCCCGCACAAGACGCTGCTGCGCGTGCTCGACGCCAAGGCGGCGATGTTCAAATCGGGCGAGAATTTCGACTGGGCGACCGGCGAGGCGCTGGCATTCGGCGCGCTGCTGTCCGAAGGCTATGGCGTGCGCCTGTCGGGCCAGGATTCTGGGCGCGGCACCTTCTCGCAGCGCCACGCCGTCTGGGTCGACCAGACCGACGAGCGCAAATACGTGCCGCTGAGCGAGATCCCGCACGGCCGGTTCGAGGTGCTGGACAGCCCCTTGAGCGAATATGGCGTGCTGGGCTTCGAATATGGCTATGCGCTGGCCGATCCCAAGACGCTGGTGCTGTGGGAGGCGCAGTTCGGCGATTTCGCCAATGGCGCGCAGATCATGATCGACCAGTTCATCGCCGCGGGCGAGGCCAAGTGGCTGCGCGCCAACGGCCTGGTGATGCTGCTGCCGCACGGGTATGAGGGCCAGGGGCCGGAACACAGCTCGGCGCGTCCCGAACGCTTCCTCCAATTGTGCGCGGGCGACAATATGCAGGTCGCCAACTGCACCACCCCGGCCAATTACTTCCACCTGCTGCGCCGACAGATGCACCGCAACTTCCGCAAGCCGCTGGTGGTGATGACGCCCAAGTCGCTGCTGCGCCACAAGCTGGCGGTCAGCAAGACGGCGGACTTCACCGGCGACACGCATTTCATGCGCATCCTGTCCGATCCCTCGGCCCCGGCGGACAAGGACGTCAAGCGCCTGGTGCTGTGCACCGGCAAGGTCGCCTATGACCTGATCGAGGCGCGCGACGCGGCGGGCGACCGGAACACCGCGATCGTGCGGATCGAACAGCTCTACCCTTTCCCCGGCGAGCCCCTGGTCGCGCGTTTGAAGCGCATGACCAACCTCGAGGAAGTGGTCTGGGCGCAGGAGGAACCGAAGAACAACGGCTATTGGTTCTTCGTCGAACCGTTCATCGAAGGCTGCATGGTCGAGGCCGGTATCGCGCCGCAGCGTCCGCGCTATGCCGGCCGCGCCGCCGCCGCCTCGCCCGCCACCGGCCTGATGAAGCGCCACCAGGCCGAACAGGGCGCGCTCGTCGCCGACGCGCTCGGCCACAGCGTGCGCGAGGAGATCCGCCGCGCGCGCAAGACCGAAGACAGCAAGACCGCCGGCAAGGCCGGATCTTGAACCCGATCCCCAGGAAGGACTGAACGATGGCAACCGAAATCCTCGTCCCCGTGCTGGGCGAATCGATCACCGAGGCGACGGTAGGCGAATGGCTCAAGCAGCCCGGCGACCGCGTCGAGGCCGATGAGCCCGTCGCCAGCCTGGAGACCGACAAGGTCTCGGTCGAAGTGCCCGCCCCCGCCGCCGGCGTGATGGGCGCGCACGCGGTCGCGGTCGGCGACACCGTCAATGTCGGCGCGATGATCGGCACGATCGAGGCGGGTGACGGGGCAGCCGCAGCTCCCGCACCCAAGGCCGAAGCGCCCGCCGCCACCGCCGCGCAACAGGCCCCCGCCGCCCCGGCGCAATCCGCACCCGAGCCCGCGTCCGAAGCCGCCGCGCTGTCGCCCTCGGTGCGCCGCGCGGTGCTGGAGCACGGCGTCGATCCGGCGACGATCAAGGGCACCGGCAAGGACGGCCGCATCACCAAGGACGATGTCGTCGCCGCCGCCTCGGCCAAGGAAGCGCCCGCCCCGGCCGCGACGCCCGCTCCCACCGCCGCCCCGGCCACGAGCGGCGGCCGCGCCGAGGAGCGCGTGCGCATGACGCGCCTGCGCCAGACCGTCGCCCGCCGCCTCAAGGACGCGCAGAACACCGCCGCGCTGCTGACGACGTTCAACGATGTCGACATGACCGCGGTGATCGAGGCGCGGACCAAGTACAAGGACCTGTTCGAGAAGAAGCACGGCGTGCGCCTCGGCTTCATGGGTTTCTTCGTGAAGGCCGCGTGCATGGCCTTGAAGGACATCCCCGCCGTCAACGCGCAGATCGACGGCGACGAGATCGTCTATCACGACTATGCCGACATCTCGGTCGCCGTCTCCGCCCCGCAGGGCCTGGTCGTGCCCGTGATCCGCGACGCCGACCAGATGAGCGTCGCGCAGGTCGAAAAGACGATCGGCGACTTCGGCAAGCGCGCCAAGGACGGCACGCTCAAGATGGAGGAGATGAAGGGCGGCACCTTCACCATCTCCAACGGCGGCGTGTTCGGCAGCCTCATGTCGACCCCGATCATCAACCCGCCGCAGAGCGCCGTCCTCGGCCTCCACCGCATCGAAGACCGCCCGGTCGTCCGCGACGGCCAGGTCGTCGTCCGCCCGATGATGTATCTCGCGCTGTCGTATGACCACCGCCTGATCGACGGCCGCGAAGCGGTGACGTTCCTCGTCGCGCTCAAGAACGCGATCGAGGATCCGACCCGCCTGCTGATCGATCTGTAATCCCCCGACCACGTCCCCATATTCGCGGACGAACGGAGCAAGACATGGCTGAATACGACTTCGACGTCCTCGTGATCGGTGCCGGCCCGGGCGGCTATGTCGCCGCGATCCGCGCCGCGCAGCTCGGCCTGAAGGTGGCGTGCGCCGAGGGGCGCGAGACGCTGGGCGGCACCTGCCTCAATGTCGGCTGCATCCCGTCCAAGGCGCTGCTGCACGCATCGGAACTGTTCGAGGAAGCGGCCGGCGGCCATCTCGCCAAGCTCGGCGTCAAGCTCGGCAAGGTCGAGCTCGATCTCGACGCGATGCACGCCCAGCGCAAGGACGCGGTCAAGGGCCTGACCGGCGGCATCGAATTCCTGTTCAAGAAGAACAAGGTCGAATGGCTCAAGGGCCATGCCGCCTTCACCGGCAAGGACTCTGTCCAAGTCGGCGATCGCGAAGTCCGCGCGAAGAACATCGTCATCGCCACCGGCTCCAGCGTCACCCCGCTGCCCGGCGTCGAGATCGACCAGCAGGTGGTGGTCGACAGCACCGGCGCGCTCGAACTGGCCAAGGTGCCGGGCCACCTCGTCGTCATCGGCGGCGGCGTGATCGGGCTGGAGCTCGGCTCCGTATGGCGCCGCGTCGGCGCCAAGGTCACCGTGGTCGAATATCTCGACCAGATCCTGCCCGGCTTCGACGGTGATGTGCGCAAGGAAGCGCAGAAGCTGTTCAAGAAGCAGGGCATCGAGTTCAGGACCGGCACCCGCGTCACCGGCGTGACGGTCAAGGGCAAGAAGGCGACGATCACCGTCGAGCCGGCAAAGGGCGGCGCGGCGGAAACGATCGAGGCCGACAACGTCCTCGTCGCGATCGGCCGCAAGCCGAACACCGACGGCCTCGCGCTCGACGCCGCCGGCCTCTCGGTCAACCAGCGCGGCCAGATCGAGACCGATCACGATTTCCGCACCGCCGTCCCCGGCATCTGGGCGATCGGCGACGTCATCCCCGGCCCGATGCTGGCGCACAAGGCGGAGGACGAAGGCATCGCCGTGGCCGAGAACATCGCCGGCCTCACCGGCATCGTGAACCACGACGTGATCCCTTCGGTCGTCTACACCGCGCCCGAGATCGCCGGCGTCGGCCTCACCGAAGAGGCCGCGAAGGAACTGGGCGAGGTCAAGGTCGGCAAGTTCCCGATGGCCGGCAACAGCCGCGCCAAGACCAACCACGAGCCCGACGGCTTCGTGAAGGTGATCGCCGATGCCAAGACCGATCGCGTGCTGGGCGTGTGGATCATCACCAGCGTCGCCGGCACGATGATCGCGCAGGCGGCGCAGGCGATGGAGTTCGGCGCCACGTCGGAGGATATCGCCTATACCTGCCACGCCCATCCGACGCACAGCGAGGCGATCAAGGAAGCGGCGATGGCGGTGACGGGGAAACCGATACACGTCTGACCGGCGAAGCGATTAGCGCAGCTAATCGCAAGCGAACTAGGTCAGACCGGCCGGCGGCGCTTCAAGCGCCGTTCGACGTCACGGCTTTGCCGTGACGCGGTGCCGTCTGTGGAATCGCTCGCCCGACTGTGCTAACGTAACAATACACTTGCTCGACCTCCCGATGTGTATTAGTCAAATAACACACATCGGGGAGGAATTTCATGCGCCACATCGTCCTCGGCCTGCTGGCCGCCACCGCCCTGGCCCAACCCGCCGTGGCGCAAGACACCGCGCGCATGGACCGGGCGGCCAAGGCAGAGGCCGCGGCCGGCGGCTTCATGGGCGCGATCCTCGTGGCGCGGGACGGCAAGATCCTGTTCGACAAGGGCTATGGCTCGGCCAATCTCGAATGGCGGATCCCGAACGATGGCGAGACCCGGTTCCGCCTCGGCTCGCTGACCAAGCAGTTCACCGCCGCCGCGATCCTGCTGCTCCAGGAACGCGGCAAGCTGCGCCTCGACGCGCCGGTCAAGACCTATCTGCCCGATGCGCCGGCGGCGTGGGACAAGATGACAATATTCCACCTGCTCACCCACAGCGCGGGCATCCCCAATTTGACCGGGTTCGAGGACTTCAACCGGACCAAGGCCTTGCCGGTCACGCTGCCCGCGCTGATCGATCGCTTCCGCGACAAGCCGCTGCATTTCGCGCCCGGCGAACGGTTCCGATATTCCAATTCCAACTACATCCTGCTCACCGCGATCGTCGAGAAGGCGAGCGGCCAATCCTATGCCGCGTTCGTCGCCGAACAGATCTTCAAGCCGCTCGGCATGACAGGCAGCGGCTATGACGAGAACGCGCGGGTGATTCCGCACCGCGCCTCGGGCTACAGCGCCCGAAACGGCGTGATGCGCAATGCCGAGCATATCGACATGTCGATCCCGCAGGGCGCGGGCGCGCTCTATTCGACCACGCACGATCTGCTGAAATGGCAGGCCGCATTGTACGGCGGCAAGCTGCTCAAGCCCGAATCGCTCGCCGCCATGCGCACGCCGTACAAGAATGGTTACGCATTCGGCCTAGGCGTGTTCATCGAAGACGGCGTCACCACCCTCTCGCACAGCGGCGGGATCGATGGCTTCAACAGCTGGCTAGGCTATGACCCGGATCGCAGGATCACCGTGGTGGCGCTCGCCAATGTCGGGGGCGATAGCGCGAACACGCTCGGCGAGGCGATGATGACGCTGGCGCGCGGCGGCAGCATCACCCTGCCCAGCGAGCGCAGGACGATCACGCTGCCCGCCGCCGCGCTCAAATCCTATGAAGGCGTCTATGAAACGAGCCGGGGGTTCAGCCTCGCCATCCGCGCCACGGGCGATCGGCTGATCGTCCAGCCCACGGGCCAGAGCCCGCTCGACCTGTTTCCGGAGACGCCGGACCGCTTCTTCTTCCGCACGGTCAATGCCCAGATCGAATTCACGCGCGATGCCGCGGGCCAGATCACCGGCGCGACGATGCGCCAGAACGGCAGCGAGCTGAAGTTGGCGAAGAAGTCATCCATCCCCGATGCGGGCGCAACCGCGCAACCGACAAGCCCGGCCGAACAGAAGCAATGAAGGTCGGCGGAGACTTGTGCTGGGGCTCATATGAATATTTGAATTATTTCGTCATCCCGGCCTTGAGCCGGGATCCCGCTTCTCCTTGCGACGGTGCAGCAGCGGGACCCCGGGTCAAGCCCGGGGTGACGAAGAAAGAATAGAAGCCCTCGACCCAATGCCCGCATGCCTGTTTGAAGGCCGGCCATTGCCCCCATCGCACGCCAAACACGCTTGACCGAACGTTGACTTAACTTCTTTGCGGTCATGGCAGTTTTGCGTGTCAAAGGTGCCGCGATGCGTATCCGCCAATACCTCACCGCCTTGCCGCTCATGCTGCTCGCCGCCTGCAACTCGGGTGGGGGAAACGAGGGCGGCACCGTCCTTGCGCCCTCGCCGTCGCCCACCGCGTCGCCCACCCCGTCGCCCACCGGAACGCCCGCTCCCTCTCCCGGCGTCTCGCCGCTGCCCACCAGTTGGGCCGGTGTCGCGGGCTATTACGATGTTCAGCCCGATGTCGCGAGTTGCCGCGCCGGTACGCTCAAGGATGCGGTCAAGGCCGAGTTCCTCGCCCGCCTGAACGAGATCCGCGCCCGCCACGGCCTCGCGCCCGTCGTCTATTCCACCGCCGAGGACGCGCAGGAACAGGAATCGTCGCTGATGATGGCGGTCGCCCAGACGCTCAGCCACACCCCGCCCGCCAGCTGGCAATGCTACACCGCCGGCGGCGCCACCGGCGCGGGCACCAGCAACCTGATCGGCGGCTGGGGCACGGGCCTCGGCTTCGACAGCGAGGACGGGCTGCTCGCCGGCTGGCTGCGCGAGGGCGGCAGCCCACAGCTCGGCCACCGCCGCTGGATCCTGCATCCGTTCCTGGGCAAGACCAGCTATGGCCGCGCCTCGCTGATCCTGCCGAGCGGCCGCCGCGCCACCACCGCCGCGATGCGCGTGTTCAGCTTTGCGAGCGGGGCGGCCGCGCCGTCAGCCGTTCCGCCGTTCGTCGGTTTCCCTCAGGGCGACTATCCGACCCGCTATTTCGCGCTGACCGATTATCTCTCCTTCTCGATCGTCCCCAGCGCGACCAACAACGGCGCCGACCGCGCGGTCGATTTCAGCGCCGCGACGGTCACCGTGCGCGCCGGCAGTACCAACCTGACCGTCACCGACATCAGCCGCGACAATGACGGCTATGGCATCGCCAACAACATCCAGTGGCGTGTCACCGGCCTCGCCGCCAACACCAGCTACACCGTGACCATCGCCGGCGTGCGCGGCGCGCCGCAGGCGAGCTACAGCTACGATTTCCGCATCATTCCCTGACCAGCGCCATTGATCCGCGCCGTCGCGGGTGAGACACGGGGCGGATGACTCCCGCCGCCCTTCCCCAGCTCGGCAGCTTCCTCCCCTGGCTCGACCTGCTCGGCATCGCCGTGTTCGCGGCGTCGGGCGCGCTGGCGGCACGCGACCGGGGCGATGTCGTCACCGCCGCCTTCTTCGCGCTGGTCACCGGCGTCGGCGGCGGCACACTGCGCGACCTGCTGATCGGCGCGCCGGTGTGGTGGGTGCATCATCCCCTCGCCGCCGCTTTGTGCATCGGCGTCGCCATCCTGATCTGGTTCACCCCCACACGCTGGTGGCATGGCAAGGCGCTCGACTGGCTCGACGCACTGGGCCTTGCCGCCTATGCCGTGTTCGGCACCGCCAAGGCGCTGAGCTTCGGCATCCCGCCCGTGCCCGCCGCGGTGATGGGCGTGCTCACCGCCTGCGCCGGCGGCATCATCCGCGACGTGCTGGCGGGCGAACCCTCAAGCCTGCTGCGTCCCGAACTCTACGTCACCCCCGCCGCGCTCGCCGCGGGGCTGCACGTCGCGCTGACGCTGCTCGGCCTGCCGGTTCTCGCCGCCGCGCTGATCGCCGCCACCGCCGGCTTCGCGCTGCGCGCCGCCGCGATCCTGTGGAACCTGCGATGGCCGGGCTATTTCGGGCGAAGCTAGCGACACCGCTTCGATGATGATGTTCCCCTGCGAAAGCAGGGGTCCAGAGCGCATCGTTCGTGATCCTAGGCCGCTGCTTTCGCAGGGGAACGAATGCCTACAAGAACAACCGCTTCAATCCGCCAACAGCCAGGCGAGCGCCTCCGCGCGCGTCTCGAAGATGCCGATGTCGGCACGCACCTCGCGCACCCGTTCGATCTGCCGCCGCAGCAGCGACGAGGGCGTACAGAACGCCACCTTGCGCGCCCAGATCCGCCGATAGACCGGATTGGCGAACCCCATGCGGATCAGTTCGACCGTCTCCACCGTCACCGGCGCGGTCTCGGTAAGGTCGTACAGCGTCAGGTGCTGGCCGACCGCATCGCCCAGCGACTGGATCGCATAGCGCGTCTCCATCGTCGCGCGGTGCGCCGCTTCGGAGCTGAAGAAGCCGACGACCTTGACCACGACCAGCTTGCGATCCCGGTCGATCTCGATTTCCTGCCGCGGCTGCGTCGCGTCCATGTCGGCCAGTCTAGCCCAGCTATGCTGACGAAATGGTGAATGCCGGCGTCAGTCGCGCACGATTCCCACCTCGCTGAACGGCCTGGGCTCGACCGGCGGCACGACGCTGTCGTTGAGTTCGCACTGCCACAACCCGATATCGACCCAGCGCCCTTCCTTGAACCCGATTTCGCGCAATTGCCCGGCGCGGCGAAAGCCGACCTGTTCGTGCGCACGGATCGAATGCTCGTTGGGCAGCGAGATCACGCCGATCGCCTGGGTAAAGCCCTGCGCGCGCAGCGTGTCGATCAGCGCCTCGTACAACAGCCGCCCGACGCCCTGACCCTGCAACGCCCCCGCGACATAGACCGAGGTTTCGACGACATAGCGATACGCCGCCCGCTCGCGGAACTTCGTGGCATAGGCATAGCCGAGCACGCCCTTGCCCTCGCCATTGGTCGCGACGATCCAGGGATAGAGGCCGCCCGACGCCTCCATCCGCGCGCGCATCTGCCGCGCGTCGGGCGGATCGAATTCGAAGCTGACGGTGCCGGTCAGCACATAGGGGGCATAGATGGCGGCGATCGCGGCCGCGTCACCCGGCTCGGCGGGGCGAAGCTGGATCTGGATCACAGCCCGAATCCCTGGCCCAGCCCCAGCCTGGCGAACAGCATATCGACCAGCCGCGCATCCGCCCGCATCGTCGCCGCGACCGGCCCGAACGCGCCGCATTCCAGGCACCGCGCCTGCATCGACGATCCGCTCGCCAGCCGCCGCGCATCGCCCAGCGCCTGCGCGAACACCGCACGCCGCTCGCCCGCGATCCGCGCATACAGGTCGCCGCCGCTCTCCGGCGCGGCCTCCTCGTCCTCCTCGCCGCCGTTCGACATCAGGCCGGCCAGCAGCGTCTCGAAGAAGCCCGGCTCCTCCTCCAGATACAGCGCATGCACCTTCGCCGGATCGAGCTTCGCCCGCCGCGCCGCCTCGGCCACCGCGTCGTCGATGCCGCCGAACCGGTCGACCAGCCCCAGCTGGCGCGCGGTGCCGCCGTCCCACACCCGGCCCTGGCCGATCTCGTCGACGCGGCTCACGGGCATCCGCCGCGATTGCGCGACCAGCCCGGTGAAGCGCGCATAGCCCTGCTCGATCCCCGATTGCAGGATGCGATCGACCGTCTCGTTGGTCCCGGCATAGATGTCGGGCTGGCCGGTCAGCGGCGTCGTCTTCACCCCGTCGCTGGTCACGCCGATCTTGGCCAGCGCATTCTCGAACGTCGGGATCAGGCCAAAGATGCCGATCGATCCGGTGATCGTATTGGGCTCGGCGAAGATCACGTCGCCCGGCGTCGATACCCAATAGCCGCCGCTCGCCGCCAGGCTGGCCATCGACACCACCACCGGCAGCTTCTGCGCCTTGGCCTGCAGGATCGCCTGGCGGATACGCTCCGACGCCAGCACCGATCCGCCCGGCGAATCGACCCGCACCACCAGCGCCTTCAGCTTCTTTTCGGCGAGCCCCTTCAGCAACAGGTCGGCCACCGTGTCGCCGCCCGCCGTGCCCGGCGCGGCTTTCCCGTCGACGATCTCGCCCGCGACGGTGATGACGCCGATCGCGTCGCCCGCCTTGCCCGCCGGATTGGCGTCCAGCCAGTTGGCGAGCCTGATCGACCTGAAATTCCCCGCCGGCTTGTTCGCGTCCGATCCCGCGATCTGCGCCACGCGCCTGCCGAACGCCACGCGATCGCCGCGATGATCGACGATCCCCATCCGCTCATTGGCCAGCGCCAGGTCGCCCCGCGCCGCCGCGACCACCGCGTCCGGCCGCTGGATCACGTCCTGCAGCCTGGCCTTGGGCCGCGCCCTGGCCACCGCCTCCTGCCACTGGCCCCAGATCGCGCCATAGAGCGCCTCGTTCGCGGCGCGCGCCTCCGGCGACTGGCCGGTCAGCACGAACGGTTCGACGGCGGACTTGAACTTGCCGACCTTGTAGACATGCGCGGTCACGCCCAGCCTGTCGATCAGCCCCTTGTAATAGAGCCGCGACCCGCCCGGCCCCATGAACAGCGTGCCGCCGAACGGATTGACCCAGATCTCGCTGGCGCCGGCCGCGATGCGATAGCCGGCATCGGTATAGGCGGTGGCATAGGCCAGCACCGGCTTGCCGCCCGCGCGCACCCGCGCCACCGCGTCGGCCACCTCGGCCACCGCCGCCGGATAGCCGCCCATGAACCGGTCGAGGTCGAGCACCACCGCCTTGACGCGCCTGTCGCCGCGCGCCCGGTCGAGCGCGCGCACCAGGTCGCGGGTCTGGAATTCGCGCGCCCCCTCGCCCCCGCCGATCGCGGCAAATGGATCGCGCCGCGACGCCTGTTCGACGATCATGCCGTCGAGGTTGAGCACCAGCGCGCCGTCCTTCACCGCCCCCGGATTGGGCCGCGCCGACAGGATCGCGAACAGCGCGCCGAAAAAGCACAGCATGAACAGCAGGACCAAGGCGTCCTTGATCCCGACCAGCAGCCTCCATGCGCCGCGTACCAGTTTCACCGATCGATGCTCCCGCGAATGCCCGGCGCCACTTGACGCACAGGGAACGCCTTGGAGCAAGCGAATAGCGGAGCTGTGTTAACGAGGCAATACAGGACGGCGCACCGGGCCGCCGGGGCCGTTCACAGCGACAATTTCCACATTACCGACACCCGCCAATCCTCGTCGAACCCGGAATAGGGATCGTCGATCGCCGTCGCCGCCTCCAGTCCCAGCTCGGCCTTTTCGCGCAATTTCAGCCGCCCGCCGAACCCGGCCGACGCCATCGCCAGGTCGATGCGCGGATCGGCGCCGCGCGGGGCCAGCCCGATCCAGGCGCGGTCGGCAAAGGCATAGAACTCGCTCGCCGCCAGCGGCCCGCCCTTCAAGGGTCGCACCGCCAGCTCGCCCAGCATGCCCGCGCCGCGATCGGCGGTCAGGAAGGCGGTGTCGAACGCGCGGCCCAGCGCCTCGCCGCCGACCGAGAACCGTTCCGCCGCCGGCAGCCGGTTGTTGCTCAACTGGCCGGACAGGTTCGCGCGCAGCGTCACCCGCCTGCCCAGCGCCTGCGCGGCGCTGGCCGCGCCGCTCAGCTTGCGGAAGCGTTTCTGCGCGTCGCCCGCGATCGTCCGCGCGCCCAGCACGTCCAGCCCCTGCGATACCGCCGCGCTGACCGACCATGATCGCTTCGCGCGGCTGTCGCTGATCCCGGCGGCGATCCGCACCGCGCGCGTCCGTTCGGTCGCGATCAGATTGCCCAGCACGGCATTGTCGCTGTTGATCCCGTCCAGCCCCAGGCTGACGTCCGCCGCGCGGTGAAAGCCGCGCACCAGCGGATAGACCAGCGACGCGCCCGCCAGCTTCGCCCGCCCGCGCACCGCCAGCCCGCGCGGCCGCGTCTCCAGATAGGCGGCGTTGGCGGCGATCGTCAGCCCGCTCGCCCCGACCGGCGCCTGATATGCGCCCGCCGCATAGCGATACCGCGCCAGGTCGCTCGCCGCCGAGGCGGACAGCGTCAACTGGTCGCCATCGCCGGCCACGCCATAGAATTCGGCGGTAAGGTCAAGCTGCCCGTCACCGGTCAGGTCGACGCCGCGATTGCTGAACCCGGCGGTGATCTTGCGCCGCCGCTGCTTGGGGCTCAGCGTCAATGTCAGCGCGCCGTCGGCCGCCGGATCGGCAAACGCGGCATCGACGCTCAATCCGGGGATGGCGCGCATCAGCGTGAACTGCCGTTCGAACGTCACGCGGCGCAACGGCGCCTCGCGCGTCAACGGCGCCGCGCGGTGCGCCAGTTGCGGATGCGCGCCGTGCGGTGCCGCCAGCTCGACCTTCGCGATCCGCCCCTCGGTCAGCAGCACGGTGACGATATCGCCCGCGAAATCCTGTTCGGGAATGGCGATGGTGTACAGCGCCACCGCGCTCTTGCCATAGGCGCGGGACAGCGCACCGGCGATCTGCGCCAGCGTCGCGGCGGTCATCGGGCGGCCCAGAAACGCTTCGGCGGCGCGCGCCACCGGGCGCGGCGCCTGCGCGCCCTGGAAACGGATGCCCTTGATCGGGCGGCCGGTGCCGTTCGCGGCGATCCGCGCGGGTTCGGGCTCCGGCGCCGGATCGAGCCGGGGGGCGGGCGCGGGCGGCCGGTCGATCCGGTTGCGGTCGATCAGCCGCGTGCCGTCCTGCGGGCCCGCCGCGGCGACCAGCGCCATGACGAACAACATCATGGGTCATCCTCGCTTCGGGAAAGGAGAACCCGCGCGCCATTCGGACGCGCGGGTTCAGGGGGAGGTCACTTCTTCTTGAGGCCGCCCAGCACGCCGCCGACGGTGCCCGTGACGGTGCCGACGGTCGTCTTGACCGCGCCGGTCACGCCTTGCCCAGCCGGCGCGACAGCGCCGGTCACACCCTGAACGGCCGGCGCGACAGCACCGGTCACGCCTTGTACGGTCGGCGCCACAGCGCCGGTCACACCCTGGACGGTCGGCGCCGCCGCGCCGGTCACGCCCTGTACGACCGGGGCGACCGCGCCGGTCAGCCCATTGCCGCTGCCGCTGCCCGATCCGCCAAGCAGGCCGGTGCCCAGCACGCCGCCATTGCCGGTCCCCGCGCCGGGGCGGTTGACTTCCACGGTCACCAGCTTGCCGCCCGAGCCCGCGCCGACCGTGGCCAGCGTCCCGGTGGTGGGATTGGCCGCCAGCACGTTGAGGCCGATCAACGACTTGGAACCTTCGGGCGCGGCGATCACCGTGCCCTTGCCCAGATCGATGCCGACCAGCGCGCCGACCTTGCCGCCGACCCCGTCGAGGATCAGCCCGCCGCCGCTGCCGCCGGTGCCTTCGCCCAGCTTGACCAGCGTCTGTCCGGTCCTGCTCAGCACCTGGGTCACCGTGCCGGTGACGACACCCGCCGCCGGCAGCTTGCCGTTGACGACCTGCGCCAGCCGATCATGCTGGCCGGCCACGCCGATCACGGTGTTGCCCGCCGTGACGATCAGATTGCCGACCAGGCCGCGCGCGCGCGTGCCGGTGCCGCCGCTGCTGCTACCGCCGCTGCTGCTGCCGCCGCCCGAACTCGACGAGGATCCGCCGCTGCTGCTCGCGGTGCCGCCCGAGCTGGACGAGCTTCCACCGCTGGAACTGGAACTCGATCCGGAACTGCCGGTGTCGCCCGGCGGCGGCGTATCGCCGACCCAACCCACGCGATAATTCCCCGAGCTTTCACAAGCGGCCAGCACAAGCGTCGCCGCAGAGGCGAACATCAGCACCGGCACGACTGCCGCTTTCTTTGTCATGGCGCATCTCCTGTCCGGTCGATACTTTATGTGATCGACACACAACCGAACAATTATCGGAAATCATGTTGTACCTTCTTCAAAACATTAGTAGTTAATAACATTTTTACTTGGACTGTTCTTGAAGTAATTATATCCATATTGGATGTTTACGGGCCGGATCGGTCCATGCGATTCTTTGGCACATATCGCCGCACAGCCGTTGACGGGGCGGCACGGCATCTCCATATCCGCCGCGCTGGCACTCACCAGAGGCGAGTGCCAACACGCGATTCCAACCCGTTCAGGAGAGCTCCATGAACTTTCGTCCGCTGCACGACCGTGTGCTGGTTCGCCGCGTCGAGGCCGAGGCCAAGACCGCCGGCGGCATCATCATCCCCGACACCGCCCAGGAAAAGCCGCAGGAAGGCGAAGTCGTCGCCGCCGGCGCCGGCGCCAAGAACGAGAAGGGCGAAGTCAGCCCGCTCGACGTCAAGGCCGGCGACCGCATCCTGTTCGGCAAATGGTCGGGCACCGAGGTCAAGGTCAACGGCGAAGACCTGCTGATCATGAAGGAAAGCGACATCCTGGGGATCGTCGGCTGAACTTATCGCGGCACGCTCACGCGCATGCGTGGACGTGTGACTTTTGAGACTTTTCGGATTTTGAAAGGGTAGCCCAATGGCAGCCAAGGACGTCAAATTCTCGCGCGACGCGCGCGAGCGCATTCTGAAGGGCGTGGACATCCTCGCCGACGCGGTGAAGGTTACGCTGGGTCCGAAGGGCCGCAACGTCGTGATCGACAAGAGCTTCGGCGCGCCGCGCATCACCAAGGACGGCGTCAGCGTCGCCAAGGAGATCGAGCTCAAGGACAAGTTCGAGAATATGGGCGCGCAGATGGTGCGCGAAGTGGCCTCGAAGACCAACGACGTCGCCGGTGACGGCACCACCACCGCCACGGTTCTCGCCCAGGCGATCGTGCGTGAGGGCATGAAGTCGGTCGCCGCGGGCATGAACCCGATGGACCTGAAGCGCGGCGTCGATCTCGCGGTGACCAAGGTGGTCGCGGACCTGCAGTCGCGTTCGAAGCCGGTGTCGGGCTCGTCCGAAATCGCCCAGGTCGGCATCATCTCGGCCAATGGCGACAAGGAAGTCGGCGAGAAGATCGCCGAAGCGATGGAAAAGGTCGGCAAGGAAGGCGTCATCACCGTCGAAGAGGCGAAGGGCCTCGAATTCGAGCTCGACGTGGTCGAGGGCATGCAGTTCGACCGCGGCTATCTGAGCCCCTATTTCATCACGAACCCCGAGAAGATGGCGGTCGAGCTCAACGATCCGTACATCCTGATCCACGAGAAGAAGCTGTCGTCGCTCCAGGCGATGCTGCCGATCCTCGAGGCGGTCGTTCAGAGCGGTCGCCCGCTGCTGATCATCGCCGAGGATATCGAGGGTGAGGCGCTGGCCACGCTCGTCGTCAACAAGCTGCGCGGCGGTCTCAAGGTCGCGGCCGTCAAGGCGCCGGGCTTCGGCGATCGCCGCAAGGCGATGCTGGAAGACATCGCGATCCTGACCAAGGGCCAGGTGATCAGCGAAGACCTCGGCATCAAGCTCGAGAATGTCGGCCTCGACATGATGG
>CAYPRW010000026.1:0-22317 GCA_964413495.1 uncultured Stakelama sp.
ACCGCGACCTTCCCCTGGAAATCCCGCATCTTCTACCTCTCCATCCTCATATCTATCCCACGCCCGATAGAAGGCAAACCAATTTTCTCAAAAAATGAGAAAGGTGGATTAGAGCCAGCCGATTCGACGAAATGATGGCGTACCGGGTTTCTTGATTCGTTGCGGCGCCGAAATCGGCGGCGATTCGCCGGGCGATCGCGCGGATCGGCCGCCAATGCTGGCGGGGGACTGATTTAAGAACCAGGGTACGTTTGCTGTGGCGTTGCTGCAACGCTCTGAGGCGACGATGCTGCAAGCTTAAAGAGTGCGCTTGACTAGCGGCGAAAACCAACAGAAGAATGCGAATTGAGAAACGCGGTTTGCAACCAGAGCCGCCATGTCCGGCCGTGCCGGAAATAGGGGAGGACGGCAATGTCGATGAAGCATCTGTTGGGTTTGTCGTGCGCGGTCTGCGCCTTGACGGTCGCCCAGGCGGCGGCTGCGCAGGAAGCCGATAAGCCGGCCGATTCGCAGGCTGCGGCAACGGCCGAGGACGAAGCGCAGGAGGGCGATGCGGAAGCGACGCCGCGTGGGCAGAAGGGCCGGGTCCGCGTCGAGGAACGCGATATCGTCGTCAGCGGCAACCGGTTCCGCGGCCTGATGGAAGAGCCGCAGAACACCACGATCATCACCGCGGAAGACCGCAACCTCGCCGGCGTCGGCGACTTCACGCAGCTGCTCGCGGTGCAGCCGGGCTTCAACTATACCGACGATTTCGGCATCAACGTGCGCGGCGTGGGCCGCCAGACCGGCCAGACGCTGCTCGGCCAGGAAAACACCGTCATCCCCTATGTTGACGGCTTCATCAACCTGGTGCCCAGCAACATCGGCGAATCGACGCTGTTCGGCGGCCACGTCACCTTCGTGCGCGGCCCGGCGGGCACCACCTATGGCCGCAACGCTCTGGGCGGCGCGGTCAACGTGCTGTCGCGCGCGCCGACCCGTGAATATACGGCGCAGCTGGTGGCGGGCGTCGCGCGCGGCGGCGGCTATAATATCGGTATGAACCTGGCTGGGCCGGTGACCGACAATCTGGGCTTCCGCGTCGGCATGCAGCGGTACGTGCAGCCGAGCATCGCCACGTCGGTGGGCAATGGCGTCAAGGGCGCCGGCTTTGCCGAGAACAACCGCTATATCGAATTCCAGCTGGAATGGCGGCCGGGCATCTTCCATTTCCGCAACCGCCTGACCACCTTCAGCTATGACAACCAGCCGGGCTATGCCTCGCTCAGCCGCTATGCCAACAACCTCAACGGCAATTCCACGCCGGTGTTCGGTGCGCTGGCGCCCAATCCGGCCTATGGCCTGACCGCTCCGGCGCCGAGTGGCCCGTATGAGACCAATGTCAACGTCGCCGGTTACGACAAGCTGCGCGACAATTTCCAGAACATCCTGAACGCCGATGTCGATCTCGACTTCGCGACGCTGTATTTCGTCGGCGGCTATCAGACCTACAAGTCGATGGGCCAGTCGGATCAGGATTACACGTCGCGGACCAGCTATAACGCGGACACCGTCGCCCCGGGCAATTTTGCGGCGGGCGCGCAGATTCCGACCGACTATCGGACCAATTATTACAACGACAACCATTTCTGGTCGACCGAAGCGCGCCTGGAAAGCAAGCCGGGCGGGCCGCTCAAGTGGGTCCTTGGCTATTATCATTTCCAGCAGAATTTCGACGAGCAATATTGGGAAAACATCGTCAACGCGACCGACCCGATCCTGAATCCGGTCAACAGTGGTGGCCTGGCGACGGTTTACCGGTATCCGACCGGGACGACGCCGCCGCCCAATCCGCGGCGCTCGACCTTTGAACAGCGCAACATCTACAATATCCGCTCGAACGCGGTGTTCGGGAACGTCACCTGGGACATCAACGAATCCTGGCGGTTCGACGGCGGCTTGCGTTATACCATCGACGACAAGGATGCGATCAACAACTTCCGGTACGTCTTCTATTATCCGCCCCTGTATGCGGGTGATTTCACGCCGCGGGTCAATGGCGGTACGCCGCGACAGACCGACAAGGGGCTGTCGGGCCGTGCGGCGATCGGCTGGCGGGACGGGATGGGCAACCAGATCTATGCGTCCTACTCGCGCGGCTATCAGTCGTCGGCGTTCACGCTGGGTCAGGGCACGGCCGGGCCGGACCCCACCGATCCGGCGAATATTTCGGAGCCGTCGTTCCTGAACGTGTTCGAGCTTGGCAGCAACTGGACGGTCGGGAAGCTGCGTTTCGATGGTGCGCTGTTCTATCAGATCTTCGAGGATCAGCAGGTGCCCGTCACGGCACGCCGGCCGTTGAGCATCACCAGCCCGACGGACGGCATCACGAGAACCGGACTGACCACGTTCGGAACGTTCGCCAATGCGCAACGGACCGACATCTGGGGCGGCGAGTTGCAGGTGTCGTGGCGGCCGAATGTCCAGTCGAACATCACCTTTTCCTATACTTACCTCAACGCCAAGTTTAAGCGGTTTTCCGGTATCGCCGACGCTCAGCAGGCGTGTAACGCCGGCCCGATCGTGGCACCTGCGCAGTGTCTTGATCCGGGAGCGCCAAACTACTTCACGCCGACAAACCCGAACTATGGGCGACTGTTGGATCTGGGCGGTAACATCCTGCCGCGCACGCCACGTAACAAGGTGTCCGTATATGGCTATTACGGCATCGACATGGGCAGCGCCGGCAAGATCTATCCGGGTGGCAGCATCTATTATCAGGATGCCTTCTATACCAACATCTTCAACACCAACCGCGTTCAGAGCCGCGTGATCGCCAACCTGACCTTTACCTATCGGACCGCGGATGACCGGCTCGATCTTTCGGGTGGCGTCAGCAACCTGTTCGATCGGCGCTATGCCGACAGCTCGGCGCTGGAAACCTTTGGTACCGGTGTGGTGACGCAGGTTGTCAGCTATCGCGCGCCGCGTTTCTGGTGGGCGACGATGCGGTATCGCTTCTGATCCGGCGGCATGGGGTAATCGACCCATGCATCCGACCGACAGCCGGCTTCCTCCGCAAGGGGGAGGCCGGTTGCCGTTTGTCCGCGCGGCAGTTGCCGTTTGCCTGGCGCACGGCTAGCGTCGATGCCGATCAGCGAGGCGGCATTGGCACAGACGACGACTATCGAACCGATATTGAACACGGCGAAATCCAAACCGTCACGCTTCGATCGGAAAAAGGCCGAAATCCTGGACGCGGCGGCGGCGCTGTTCAATCGCCATGGCCTCAAGGACGCGACGCTGGCGGTGGTCGCGTCGGAAATCGGCCTCAACCTCAAGAGCCTGCGCTATTATTTCGAGAAGCGCGACGACCTGGTCGCAAACGCATTCCAGCATTCGATCGCGCGTCACCGCGCGCTGGTCGAGGCGGCGATCGGCATCGACGATTTCGACACGCGCATCCGCACCTTCATCCATTCCTATTGCGAGATGCACGCGCGCATCGTGCGCGGCGAACAGCCCGAACATGTCCATTTCGGCGACCTGCGCGCGCTGACCGATCCGCACCTGCAGACGATCGGCGCGACCTATGTCGAGATGTTCCGGCTGATGCGCGAGCTGTTCCGGCCAGGCGAAGGCAATTGGACCCCGGACCAGCGCAGCGCCAACGCCCATATGCTGCTGTCGCAGCTGCACTGGTCGGTGGTGTGGATCTATGGCTATGTGGTCGAGGATTTTCCGCGCGTCGCCGACCGGCTGAGCGATATCCTGCTTCACGGCCTCGCCACCCAGCCGCTCGACCTTTCGTCAGGCGTGGCGCCGATGCCGACGCCGTTCTGCGATTCCGACAAGCTGTCGCACGAATCCTTCCTGCGCGCGGCGACCGCGCTGATCAACGACCAGGGCTATCGCGGCGCCTCGGTCGAGCGCATCTCGGCGCTGCTCGGCGTGACCAAGGGTGCCTTCTATCATCATAACGAAACCCGCGACGGGCTGGTCGTCGCCTGTTTCGAGCGCACCTTCGCGATCATCCGCGAGGCGCAGGACCTGGCGATGTCCGAACAGATGGACGGCATGTCGCACGTCGCCGCCGCCGCGGTGTCGCTGGTCAGACGCCAGATCCTGCCCGAAGGCGCGCTGCTGCGCACCTCGGCGCTGACCTCGATCGGGCCGGAATTGCGGCACGAGATGGAGCAGCGGCTGGCATCGTCGACCTGGCGCTTCGCCGATATGCTCAACGACGGGCTGATCGACGGATCGGTGCGATTGTGCGACATGCGTATCGCCGGCGAAGCGGTGACCGCAATGATCAACTCGGCGCAGGAACTGCAACGCTGGGCGCCATCCGCCACGGTGGAGAATGCGGCCGAACTCTACGTCCGGCCGCTGTTCCATGGATTCCGTTCGCAACTGTTATAGATCGGCGAAACGCTTGCCCTCGCGCACCAGCCGCTGGAGCAGCGCGGCCGGGGCGTACCAGTCATTGTCCCGGCCCAGTTCGCGCGCCTTTGCCTCGACGCGGTCGAGCCCGACCGAATCCGCCCAGCGCATCGGGCCGCCGGTGCCCTGCGGCCAGTTATAGCCGAACATCCACACCACATCGACGTCCGACGGGCGCTGGGCGATCCCTTCCTCAAGGATCTTGGCGCCTTCATTGACCATCGGGAACAGGCAGGTTTCCAGGATCTCCTCATCCGACGGCGGGGTGCCGCCGGGGGCGATGTCCAGCGTGTCGCGGATCAGCGTAGCGACTTCATCGGAAGGGGTGGCGGTGCGATTCTCGTCATAGTCGTAATAGCCGCGCCCGGTCTTCTGCCCGCGCCGCTCGCGCTTGCACAGCGCGTCGCGCAGCGGATCGCCGGTGCCCGGCACCCAGCCGATGTCGAGCCCGGCCAGGTCGCTCATCTCGAACGGGCCCATCTTGAAGCCGAACGCCTTGACCACGCGGTCGACATCCCATGGCATCGCGCCGCGCTTGAGCAGCGCGCCCGCCTGCATCTGGCGCGGATAGAGCATGCGGTTGCCGACGAAGCCGGGGCACACGCCGACCACCACCGCGATCTTGCCGATGCGCTGGGCAAGGTCGAGCGAGGTGGCGAGCACCGCGTCCGACGTCTTGTCGGCGCGCACGATCTCGAGCAGCTTCATGACGTTGGCGGGGGAGAAGAAGTGCAGGCCGATCACCCATTCCGGGCGGCCGGTCACCGCCGCGATCTGGTTGACGTCGAGGCCGGAGGTATTGCTGGCGAGGATCGCGCCCTGCTTCACGATGCCGTCGAGGCGGGTGAAGATGCCCTTCTTGAGTTCCATATCCTCGAACACCGCCTCGATCACGATGTCGCAATCGGCGAGGTCGGCCATGTCGAGCGAGGAACTGATATGGCTCATGCGCACATCGACCTCTTCCATCGGGAAGCGGCCGCGCCTGGCGCTGCGCTCGTAATTGCCGCGGATGACGCCGAGGCCCCGGTCGAGCGCCTCCTGCTTCGTCTCGATGATATGCACCGGCAGGCCGATATTGGCGAAGTTCATGGCGATGCCGCCGCCCATCGTGCCCGCGCCGATGACGCCCACCTTCGCGATCGGGATCAGCGGCGTATCGGCAGGCACGTCGTCGATGACGCGCGCGGCGGCGAGCGCCTGCGAAACATAGTCGGCGGTGTCGGTCTGGTCGGTCATGCTGTTTCGGTCTTCCTCAAAGATATTTGGAGAACCACGCGACCGCGCGGTCGGTGGAATCGTCGTAATGCTCGTCGTAGACGGCATAGTGTTTGCACGGGTAGGTGGCGTATTCGGCGGGCGCGTTCTGGCGCACCATCATGTACGCCGCCCAGCCATGCTCCAGCCGGTTGTTCAGCTCTTCGAACTCGGCGTCGAGGATCAGCGTCGGCACCTGGATCCGCGCCGCCGCGCCGAGCTGGGAATGCACCGCCATGCGTGCGACATCGGGCGTGCCCTTGAGGTTTTCGATCCCGTCGACCCCGTTCTGCGGGACGAGCGTGTCGAGCAGCCCGCGCGCCTTGTCCGCCGCGCGGCCGCGCGCCCAGTCGAGATGTTCGGGCGGGAAGCCGAAGCCGCCGATCTGCGCGACGACCGCGCGGATGCGATCGTCATGGCCGGCGGTGAACACGGCATGGCCGCCGCCATAGCTGGTGCCCCAGATGCCGATTCGCGCGCGATCGACCTCGGGCTCGGACCACAGATAGGCGAGGCAGTTGCGGATATCGGTGGTCTGGTCGACCGGATCGACGATTTCGCGCAGCACGCGCACCTTCATCGTCTGTTCGCCGGCTTCGTTCAGCGGCCCCGCGCCCGGCACGGCGATCACCCGGCCGTCCGATTCGCCCCAGCCGCGATAGTCGAACGTCATGCACAGGAACCCGGCGCGCGCGAATTTTTTCGCATAGCGGGCAAGATGGTCCTTGAGCCCGCCCCAGCCATGGCACAGCAGGATCGCCGGCCAGCCCGATTCGGGCGGCGTCCCTTCCGGAGTGAAGATTTCTGCCGAAAGTCGTGTGCCTTCGCTATACAGGTCCACCGCCCTGCGCGCCGGTTTCGTCATCCTCATACCCCAAACCCGAGACGGCCATGCCGACAATCTGATTGCCGGACTATTGACATCATGTTGTCGGCATTACAACCATACCAACATTCTCAAAACGAAATTCAGGACAGGATAGCCGAATGCGCGAAGCAGTTATCGTCGCCACCGCCCGCACCCCGATCGGCAAGGCCTATCGCGGCGCGTTCAACGACACGCAGGGCCAGGCGCTGGCCGGCCACGCCATCAAGCACGCGGTCGCGCGGGCGGGAATCGACGGCGCCGAGGTCGAGGACGTGGTGTTCGGCTGTGCGCTGCAGCAGGGATCGACCGGGTTCAACGTCGCGCGCCAGGGCGCGCTGTGGGCCGGACTGCCGCAGAGCGTGCCGGGCACGACGCTCGACCGCCAGTGCGGATCGGGCCTGATGGCGATCGCCGCCGCCGCCAACCGCATCCAGGCCGGCGAACAGACGATCGCCGTCGCCGGCGGCGTCGAATCGATCAGCCTGGTGCAGACCAATCACCTGAACGGCCATCGCGGCACCGACCCCAAGCTGCTGGCCGAGATTCCGCAGCTCTATATGAGCATGCTGGAAACCGCCGAGATCGTCGCCGACCGCTATGGCATCAGCCGCGAGGCGCAGGACGAATATGCGCTGCAGTCGCAGCGCCGCGTCGCCGAGGCGCAGGCCGCCGGGCGATTCGACGCCGAGATCGCGCCGATGACCGCGACGATGCTGGTCACCGACAAGGCGACCGGGGAGACGTCCAAGCGCGAGGTGACGCTGAGCCAGGACGAGGGCAACCGCCCGCAGACGGTGATCGAGGACCTGCAGAAGCTGCAGCCGGTGTTCAAGGGCGGGCAGCAGATCAAGGAAGGCCGCTTCATCACCGCCGGCAACGCTTCGCAGCTGTCCGACGGCGGCGCGGCCGTGGTGCTGATGGAGGCGAAGGAGGCCGAGCGTCGCGGGCTCCAGCCGCTCGGCGCCTATCGCGGGCTGGCGGTCGCCGGCTGTGGGCCGGAGGAGATGGGCATCGGACCGGTGTTCGCCATCCCCAAGCTGCTGGCGACGCATGGCCTGTCGGTCGATGATATCGACATGTGGGAATTGAACGAGGCGTTCGCGAGCCAGGTGCTCTATTGCCGCGACAAGATCGGCATTCCCAACGATCGCTATAACGTGTCGGGCGGTGCGATCTCGATCGGCCATCCCTATGGCATGTCGGGTGCGCGGATGACCGGCCATGTCCTGCACGAGGGCAAGCGCCGCGGCGCGAAATATGGCGTCGTCACCATGTGCATGGGCGGCGGCATGGGCGGGGCCGGGCTGTTCGAGATCTTCTGAGCCGGCGCTCAGTGTCTGTCGCGCAACTGATGCCGGCGCCGCTTGGCGGCGACCGGTTCGAGTCGCCGCCCGGCGACGGCGACGAGCGCCGCACCTATGGCGGGTTGATCGTGGCGCAGGCGCTCGCCGCGGCGGCGGCGACCGTCGATGGGGTGGCATGCCATTCGCTCCACCTGCTGTTCGCGGGGGCGGGGGATGGCGCGCGGCCGGTGACGATCGGCGTCGACCGGCTGCGCGATGGCCGGGCGTTCGCCGCGCGCGGCGTGCGGGTGGAACAGGACGGGAAGTTGCTGGCGAGCGCGACGCTTTCGTTCCATCGCGGCGATGAAGGGCCGCAGCACCAGGCGGCGATGCCGGCGGCGCCCGATCCCGAAAGCCTTGAGGACCAGCGCGAGATCCGCCGCCGCAATGCGGAGGCGCGCGGCAAGGCGCCCCGCCGCAGCGTGGCCGAGGGGTTGATCGACGCGCGGCCGGTCGAGCTGCCGTTCGATCCGGACGGCGACGGCATTGAGCCGCGCCGTCAGCTGTGGTTCCGCAGCCGCGTGCCGCTGGGCGACGATGCCGGCGCACACCAGGCGGTGATCGCCTTTGCCTCCGACATGGGGCTCGTCCATCTCGGCATGGCGGCGCACAACGCCTCGGGGCAGGGCGGGCAGCTTGATGCGGCGAGCCTGGATCATGCGGTGTGGTTTCACCGTCCGGCGCGGGCCGACGACTGGCTGCTCTTCGTCCAGCGCGCACCGGTGGCGCATGGCGGCCGCGGGCTGACCTTCGGCACGATCTTCACGCGCGACGGCGCGCTGGTCGCGAGCGTGGCGCAGGAGGTGCTGATCCGGCACGCCCAATCGCCGGGCGCGCGATGAGCGGGCCGCTGGCGCGTTTCGTGGTGCTCGATGCCTCGGCCGGCATCGCGGGTCGCTATTGCGGTCGGCTGTTCGCGCGGCTGGGCGCGCAGGTCCATCGTGCGGCGGCGAGCGACGACCGCGCGATCGGGCGGTGCGGGCAGGCCGGCGAGGCGTTCGGGCGCTGGCTGGATGCGGGCAAGCGCCCCGGTCCGGCGCCGGACGGCGTGATGCTGGCGATCGTCGAGCGTGGCGCGGCGGCGCCGGCGGGCGCGCTGCGGCTGGAGATCGACTGGTTCGTGCGGGCCGGGCCCTATGCCGGGTGGCAGGCGAACGATCCCGTCATCCAGGCGCTGGTCGGGCTGACGCATGGGTTCGGCCCGGCCGAGGGGCCGCCGCTGATGGCGCAGGGCCATGCGCCGCAGATCGTGGCGGGCGCAGTCGGCTTCATCGCCGCGCTGGGCGCGCTGATCGGGCGCGAGCGTGGCGGCGGGGGCACGGACCGGGCCGAGGTCTCGATCTTCGAGGCGGCGTGCTGCTTCAGCGAGCCCAACGCCGTCTCCTATGCGCATTTCGGCCATGGCGCCAGCCGGCTGGGCATCAACCGTTACGTGCCGACCTATCCCTGTTCGATCTATCGCACGCGCGATGGCTGGCTGGGCGTGACGTGCCTGACGCCGGTGCAATGGGCGGCGCTGACCGACATGATCGGGCGGCCGGAGCTGGCGAGCGATCCGCGCTTCATCACCACGCTCGACCGGCTGGCGAATGCCGATGCGGTCGATGAAATCCTGCGTCCGGCGCTTGCCGGGCTGGATGCGATTCCCACCGCCGAGGCGGGGCAGGCGCGCCGCATTCCGATGGCGGCGGTGCCCGATCCGGGCGAGTTGGCGCGGCTGCCGCATTGGCAGGCGCGCGGATCGTTCGACGCGGACGGGGCGCCGGGACTGCCGTTCCGGCTGGCGTGGGACGGCGCGGCGCGGGGGTTGCCGCCGGTAGGGCCGGGCGAGGCACCGCTGGCGGGACTGCGCGTGGTCGATTTCACCATGGGCTGGGCCGGGCCGCTGTGCACGCGCACGCTGGCCGATCTGGGCGCGGACGTGGTCAAGATCGAATCCGAGGTGCGGCCCGACTGGTGGCGCGGCTGGGAACGGCCCGAGCCGGGCGTGACGGTGGAGGCGGCGCCGGTCTTCTCGGTGGTCAATCGCGGCAAGCGTGGGGTGTTGATCGACCTCAAGACCGCCGACGGGCTGGCGTGTGCCGAGGCGCTGATTCGCGAGGCCGATGTGGTGGTCGAGAATTTCGCGCCGGGGGTG
The DNA here is from genome assembly GCA_964413495.1 of uncultured Stakelama sp. GTDB lineage: Bacteria > Pseudomonadota > Alphaproteobacteria > Sphingomonadales > Sphingomonadaceae > Sphingomonas. Next base: position 10,031 of record CAYPRW010000026.1, read on the forward strand.
CTGGCGAAGCTGGGGCTGGGCGCGGCGCGGTTGCGCGAATTGCGGCCGGGATTGGTCAGCGTGTCGATGGGCGCGTTCGGCGCGATGGGGCCGTGGTCGGGCTTTCGCGCTTATGGGTCGACCGTCGAGCAGGCGTCGGGGATTCCGACGATCAACGGGACCGAGGCGATGCCGCCGGCGTTGCAGCACATCGCCTATGGTGACCCGGTGGCGGGGCTGTACGCCGCCGCCGCGGTGCTGGCCGCGCTGGCGGGGCGGGGCGAGCGGGGCGGGTGCGATATCGATCTGGCGCAGGTCGAGACGCTGTTCCAGCTTTCCGCCGATGCGATCCTTGCGCGCGGGCTGGGCGATGCGCCGCTGCCGCGCACCGGCAGCCGCCGCGTGACGGCGGCGCCATGCGCCTGTGTGGCGGTGGCGGGCGAGGACGAGTGGATCGCGGTCGCCTGTCACGACGAGGCGGCGTGGCAGGGCCTGTGCCGCGTGCTGGGGCGGGCGGATTGGGCGGGTGATGCGGCGCTGGCCACCCCCGCTGGACGCAATTCGCATAGCGAGATGATTGAGCAGGCGCTGGCGCAATGGGCGGCGGGGCGCGATGGCGACGATGCGGTGCGGGCGTTGCAGGCGGCGGGGGTGCCCGCGGCGCCGGTGCGGCCGATCCAGGGGCTGGTCGACGATCCGCAATTGCGCGACGCCGGCTATTGGATCGAGCTGGAGCGCGCGCATCTCGGCCGGCATCTCAGCGGCGCGGCGCCGTTCCTGCTGGACGGGCAGCGGCCCTGCGCGGCGCGGCCCGCGCCGTTGCTGGGCGAGCATCATGATGATGTGATCGGCGCGATGCCGGAAACGATCGAGGTTCCATGAAGAAGTTGCTGGTCGCCAATCGCGGCGAGATCGCCGTGCGCATCATGCGATCGGCTGCCGAGGCGGGGATCGCCACCGTCGCGGTGCATCCCGCCGACGATGCCGGATCGCTGCATGTCGATGAGGCGGACGAGGCGGTCGAGCTGCCCGGTGCGGGCACCGCCGCCTATCTGGCGATCGACGCGGTGATCGATGCGGCGCGGCGCACGGGTGCCGATGCGATCCATCCCGGCTATGGCTTCCTGTCGGAAAATGCCGCCTTCGCGCGCGCTTGTGCCGATGCGGGCATCGCGTTCGTCGGCCCCGCGCCCGAGACGCTTGAGCTGTTCGGCGACAAGGCGCGCGCGCGGGGGCATGCCGCCGCGTGTGGCGTGCCCGCGCCTGAGGGCACCGAAGGGCCGACCACGCTGGAAGCGGCGCAGGCGTTCTTCGATTCGCTGGGCGCGGGCGGGGCGGTGATGCTCAAGGCGATCGCGGGCGGCGGCGGGCGCGGCATGCGTCCGGTCGAGCGGCGCGACGAGCTTGAGGCAGCCTTTGCGCGCTGTACGGCCGAGGCGCAGAGCAGCTTTGGCGACGGCGCGCTGTATGTCGAGCGGCTGTTCCCGCGCGCGCGCCATGTCGAGGTGCAGGTGATCGGCGACGGCAGCGGCGCGGTGAGCCATTTGTGGGACCGCGAATGTTCGCTCCAGCGCGCGCGGCAGAAGATCGTCGAATGGGCGCCGGCCGATGCGCTGCCTGAGGCAACGCGCGCCGCGCTGCTTGAGGCGGCGGTGCGGATGGCGGCGGCGGCGCGGCTGCGCAGCCTGGCGACGGTCGAGTTCCTGGTCACGCCCGATGGCGGCGACTGGGCGTTCATCGAGGTCAACCCGCGCCTTCAGGTCGAGCATACGGTGACCGAGGAGGTGACCGGGCTCGATCTGGTACGGCTTCAGCTCGCCATCGCCGATGGCGCGACGTTGGACGCGCTGGGCCTGGCGCAGGACGCCGTGCCGGCGCCGCGCGGCACGGCGTTGCAGGTGCGCGTCAATCTGGAGACGATGACCGCCGAGGGTGCGCAGCCGGCGGCGGGGACGATCGAGCGTTACGGCCCGCCGGGCGGGCGCGGGGTGCGCGTCGATGGCTTCGGGCGGGCGGGCTATCGCACCAGCCTGCGCTATGATTCGCTGCTGGCCAAGCTGATCGTCGCGGTGCCCGATGGCGGGTTCGGCGCGGCGGCGGCGAAGGCGGGGCGGGCGCTGGCGCGGTTCGAGATCGCGGGCGTGCCGACCAATATCCGTTTTCTGCGCGCATTGCTAAGCGATGGGGAAGTTGTTGCGGGCCGCGCGCATGTGCGGCTGGTCGACGAGCGGCTGACCGAACTGCTCGCGGCGGAAGCGGCGCTGCCTGCCGATGCCGCCGCCACCGCTTCGGAAACCGTGGTCGCGGCGGCCGCCGTCGCCGCGCCGCCCGGCACCGTCGCGGTCGCCGCGCCGATGCTGGGCACGCTGGTCGCGCTGAACGTCGCGCCGGGCGAGCGCGTCGCGGCGGGGCAGGAGATCGCGGTGGTCGAGGCGATGAAGATGCAGCACGGCATCACCGCCGCGCAGGGCGGCGAGATCGCGCTGCTCGCCGCCGAGGTGGGCGACACGCTGACCATCGGCCAGCCGATCCTGTTCGTGCGGCCCGATGCGGGCGAAGCGGCGGACGCCACAGCGGGCGAGGCGGCGGCGATCGATCTCGACTATATCCGCCCCGATCTGGCGGAGGTCGAGGCGCGGCATCGCGGTACGCTCGACGCCGCGCGGCCCGATGCGGTGGCCAAGCGCCGCAAGACCGGCCACCGCACGACGCGCGAGAATCTCGAAGACCTGCTCGATCCCGGCAGCTTCGCCGAATATGGCGGCCTGGCGATCGCCGGGCGCAGCCGCCGCGCCACCACCGACGAACTCATCACGCAAAGCCCGGCCGACGGGCTGGTGATGGGGCTGGGCACCGTCAACGCCGCGCTGTTCGGCGAGGATCGCGCGCGCGTCGCGACGATGGCGTACGACTATACCGTGTTCGCCGGCACGCAGGGCGCGCGCAACCATATCAAGACCGACCGGCTGGTCGAACTGGCCGATCGCTGGCGCATCCCCTTCGTGCAGTTCGCCGAGGGCGGCGGCGGGCGGCCCGGCGACACCGATGGCGGCGGCTTCATCCGCGCGTTCGAAATCCTGCCCAAGCTTTCCGGCCGGGTGCCGATGGTCGGCATCGTTTCGGGGCGCTGTTTCGCCGGCAACGCATCGTTCCTGGGGTGCAGCGACGTCGTCATCGCCACGCGCGATGTGACGATCGGCATGGGCGGCCCGGCGATGATCGAGGGCGGCGGCCTGGGCATATTCAAGCCCGAGGAGGTCGGCCCGGCAGCGGTGCATGTCGCCAATGGCGTGATCGACCTGCTGGTCGACGACGAGGCGGCGGCGGTGGCGGCGGCGAAACGCTATCTCGGCTATTTCCAGGGCGCATTGCCGCAATGGGATTGCGCCGACCAGCGCGCGCTGCGCCACGCGATCCCCGAGAACCGGCTGCGCGTCTATGACGTGCGCGCGCTGATCGAGACGCTGTTCGACACCGGCACCTGGCTGGAGCTGCGGCGCGGATTCGGCCTGTCGATGGTGATCGGACTGGCGCGCATCGAGGGACGGCCGGTCGGCGTCGTCGCCAACGATCCGGCGCATCTGGGCGGCGCGATCGACAGTGACGCGGCGGACAAGGCGGCGCGCTTCCTGCAAATCTGCGAGGCGCATGGCCTGCCCGTGATCTCGCTCAGCGACACGCCCGGCATCATGGTCGGCCCCGAAGTTGAGAAGACCGGTTTGGTCCGTCACGCCGCGCGGATGTTCGTCATCGGCGCCAACCTGACGGTGCCGTTGCTGTCGATCGTATTGCGCAAAAGCTATGGCTTGGGTGCGATCGCGATGACCGGGGGCAGCTATCAGGCGTCGCTGTTCTCGGTTTCCTGGCCGACCGGCGAGTTCGGCGGCATGGGCCTCGAAGGCGCGGTACGCCTGGGCTATCGCAAGGAACTGGAGGCGATCGCCGATCCGGCGGCGCGACAGGCGAAATTCGAAGAGATGGTCGCCACGCTCTACAAGCATGGCAAGGCGCTGACCACGGCCGGTTATTATGGCATCGACGACGTGATCGACCCGGCCGATACGCGGCGCTGGATCCTTGCCGGGCTGCGGTCCGCGCCGGTGCCGGCGATGCCGGCCGAGGGCAAGCGGCTGCGCTGGATCGATACATGGTGACGAGTGTTGACCGGCGCCGGTCCGGCGGGTAATTCAGAAATGCGGTACGCTGCGCACGACGATGCGGCGGCCGTGGAGAACGCAGGCGGCAGTGCCGCGGGGAGGGTTTGAATGGCGGCGACGGGAACCATGGCCGGGACGGCGGCAACGCCGCGAACGTTGCGCGACAAGCTGTTCTATGGCCTGGGATCGATCGCCTTCGGGGTGAAGGACAACGGCTTCACCTATCTCTTGATGATCTTCTATAATCAGGCGCTGGGCGTGCCCGCCGTCGCGGTCGGGCTGGCGATGATGATCGCGCTGCTCGTGGATGCGGTATGCGATCCGCTGATCGGCAACTGGTCCGACAATTTCCGGTCGCGGCTCGGCAGCCGCCACCCGTTCATGTACGCGGCGGCGGCGCCGATCGCGATCGGCTATTTCTTCCTGTGGAACCCGCCGTCGCTGGGCGTCGACCAGCTGTTCTGGTATCTGCTGGCACTGTCGATCATCATCAGGCTGTTCATCTCGTTCTACGAGATTCCCAGTTCGGCATTGGTCGTCGATCTGGCGCAGGATTATAACGATCGCACCAGCTTCCTCAGTTTCCGCTATTTCTTCGGCTGGGTCGGCGGGCTGACGATCAACATCCTCGCCTTCAGCGTGTATCTGAAGCCGAATGCGGAATATTCGACCGGCACGCTCAATCTCGACGGCTATTCGCTGTACGGCCTGACCGCGGCGGTGATGATGTTCACCGCGATCATCGTGTCGAGCCTGGGCACCCAGCGTCTCGTCGCCGGATTCCGCCCGCCGCCCGAAAGGCGGCCGTTCGTGTTCGCCCGGTCGGCGCGTGAAATCTATGACACGCTGATCAATCGCCCGTTCCTGACGATCGCCGGGGCGACGCTGTTCAGCTATGCCGCGACCGGCGTGGCGGCGGCGGTGCTGACCTATTTCCGCATCTATTTCTGGGAGATGACCGGCGACCAGATCTCGCTGCTGCTGATCGGCAATTTCGGCGCGGTGTTCATCGCGCTGTTCGCCGCGCCGCGCATCGCCACCGCATTGGGCAAGAAGCGCGCGATGCTGGTGCTGTGGGCGATCTTCATCGTCGCCAGCCCGCTGATGTACTGGAGCCGCCTGCTCGACCTGTTGCCGGCCAATGGATCGGCGCTGCTCTACTGGCTGCTGTTCGCGTCGAGCGCGGTCAACACGCTGCTGGCGGTGTGCATCGGCGTCACCGGTTCCTCGCTGCTCGCCGATGTGGTCGAGCATACCGCGGCGCGCACCGGGCGGCATGCCGCGGGGCTGATCTTCTCGACCAATGCCTTCCTGCTCAAGGCGACCTCGGGCATCGGCGCGTTCGGCGCGGGGATCATCCTGTCGTGGGTCGGTTTCCCTGAGAACGCCAAGGTCGGCGAGGTGCCCGAGCAGGTGCTGCGCGACTTTGCCTGGACCGAGCCGGCGGTGGTGATGGTGCTGCAGCTGTGCGCGTTCGCGCTGGTCTGCGCCTATCCGATCACCAAGGCGATGCATGAGGCCAATCTGCGCAAGCTCGCCGAGAACGAGGCGCAGGAACCGGACGTCGCCACCGGCCCGTGAAACGCGCGCCGGCCCAATTATCAGAGCCGAGGCGGAAGGTCCCCGGCGGTCGAGGAGAGCATCGTGGCTATTGCGCAGACTGACGGGGCCGGGGTTCAGGACGGCCAGCTTTCCGGCGATCGTGCGCCGCCACGGCCCAAGACGCTGGCCGATCGCGTCTTCTATGGCATCGGTTCGATCGCGTTCGGGGTGAAGGACACCGGCTTCACCGTCCTGCTGATGATCTTCTACAACCAGGCGCTGGGGCTGCCGGCGGCGACGGTGGGCTTTGCCATCATGATCGCGCTGATCGTCGATGCGGTCGCCGATCCGTTCATCGGCCGGATGAGTGACGGGCTGCACTCGCGCTGGGGGCGGCGCCATCCGTTCATGCTGGGCGCGGCGGTGCCGATCGCGGTCAGCTATTATTTCCTGTGGAACCCGCCCGAGGGGCTGGGGCAGGACGGGCTGTTCCTCTATCTGATGTGCCTGGCGATCGTCATTCGCGTGTTCATCTCGGTCTATGAGATTCCGTCGAGCGCGCTGGTCGTCGATCTGGTGCATGATTACGACAAGCGCACCGGGTTCATGAGCTGGCGCTGGTTCTTCGGCTATGTCGGCGGGCTGGGGTCGAACATCCTGGCGTTCAGCTATTTCCTGCGGCCGGGGCCCAACGATCCGGCCGGGCAGCTCAATGTCGACGGCTATGCCAGCTATGGCCTGACCGCATCGTTCATCATGCTGACCGCGATCGTCGTCTCGTCGCTGGGCACGGCCAAGCATATCCCGTCCTTCGCGCCGCCGCCGGCCAAGCGGCCGTTCGTGCTGGCCGAAAGCGCGCGCGAGATCTGGGCGAGCCTCGTCAACAAGCCGTTCCTGCTGCTCGCCGCAGGCACCTTCTTCGCTTATTCGGCGGGGGGCATCATCGGCGCGACGCTGACCTATTTCCGCATCTATCTGTGGGAGCTGTCGGGCGACCAGATTTCGGGCCTGATGATCGGTTATTTCGCGGCGCTGGTGACCGCGTTGTTCTTTGCGCCGTGGCTGGGCAAGAAGGTGGGCAAGAAGCGCGCGGCGATCATGCTGTCGATCGCGACGATCCTGTTCAGCCCGATCATGTATTTCAGCCGCGTGCTGGGCATCGCGCCGGAGAACGGATCGCAGCTGCTCTACATCCTGCTGTTCGTGTTCGGCTATATCAACACGACGCTCGCGGTGAGCGCGGGGACGATGGGTTCGTCGATGTTCGCCGATGTGGTGGAATATGCGGCGGTGCGCACCGGGCGCGACTCCGCCGGGCTGATCTTCTCGGCCAACGCCTTCCTGCTCAAGGCGATGTCGGGCATCGGCGTGTTCGGCGCCGGGCTGATCCTGGCGTTCGTCGGCTTTCCGGAAAGCGCGAAACAGGGCGAGGTGTCGCAGGACGTGCTGACCATGCTGGCGTTGACCGAGCCGGCGGTGATCATGGCGCTGCAGCTGTGCGGGCTGTTCACCATCCTCGCCTTTCCGATCACGCGCGAGGTGCATGAGGCGAACCTGCGCAAGATCGCACTGCAGCCGGACGAGCCAGAGATCGTCAGCGGCCCGTGAAGCGGGGCGCGCGTTTCTCGCGAAACGCGGCGACGCCCTCCGCCTTGTCCGCCGTGCCGAGCAGCGCGACGAAGCGGCGGCGCTCGTCCACGAACGCCGCGTCCACGAACGCCGCGTCCGCGCCGCGCAGTGCGGCCTTGGCGGCGGCGAGCGCGAGCGGGGCGCGGGCGGCGAGCCGTGCCGCGAGCGCCAGCGCGGTGTCGGTCGCCTGGCCGTCGGGGACGATCTCGGCGATCAGCCCCGCCGTCAGCGCGTGGGGGGCATCGATCGGCTCGCCGGTCAGGATCATCCGTGTCGCCAGCGCGCGGCCGACCAGGCGCGGCAGCAGCACCGTGCCACCGCCGCCGGGAATGATGCCGAGGTTGGTTTCCGGCTGGCCGAAACGCGCGCCTTCGCCGGCGATGACGATATCGCTCGCCATGGCGAGTTCGAGCCCGGCGCCGAGGCACCAGCCCTCGACCGCCGCGACCATCGGCCTGGGGAAGGCGCGGATCGCCTGCCACGCCAGGAAGCGCGGGCTTTCGACCGGATCGTCGTCGGAAAGCCGCTCGATCTCGGCGATATCCGCGCCGGCGGCGAAGATCGTCGCGCCGCCGGTGACCACCACCGCGCGCACGCGCCGGTCGGCGGCCGCGTCCGACAGGGCGGCGGCGATCGACTGCAGCACGGGCGTCGCCAGCGCGTTGCGCCGATCGGGCCGGTCGAGCGTCAGCAGGCGGACGCCGTCCGCTGGGTCTTCCAGCCGCAGCGCGGTGGCATCGTTCATGTGGCGGCTCCATATCGTGTCTGATCGAGCGGTTGAGATAATGGGTATGACGATCGATGGATAGCGACAACGCGTCCGCGCCGCGCGCCAGGCGGCCCGGCTATATGTCGGCGCCGTTCCTCGACGTGCATCAGCGAACGACCTTGCTGTTTCCGGAACTGCGCGCGCTGGGGCTTGAGCGGCATATCGCCGAACTGGCGATGCAGGGCTATACCATCGTCCCGCCCGAACGGGTCGCGCCGCCCGCGCATATCGCCGCGCTGCGCGATGCCGTGCTGCGCGTATCGCAGCGCCGCACCGGCGTCGCGCCCGACTGGGACGGCGGCACCACGCACGAGGCGCAGGTCCACCCGCTGGGCCAGTTCATGCGCTATGTGCTGTGGGAGGACCCGGTGTTCGAACCGCTGTTGACGCATCCGGTGCTGCTCGGCCTCATCACCTATCTGGTCGGATTCGACGCGATCCTGAGTCTTTATGACGCGATGTTGAAGGGGCCGGGCGGGCGGCCGCTGGCGCTGCACAACGACAATGGCGACCTGACCACGCCGGTCTATGCCGATCAGCCGCAATCGGCGAACATCAACCTGCTGCTCAGCGACTATGCGGAAGGCAGCGGCCCGATCGCCTTCCTGCCCGGCAGCCATGTCTTTCGCCGCCAGCCGACGCTGGCCGAGATGCGCGAACTGGCGCCCGCCATGGTGCCGGTGATCGCACCGGCCGGATCGGCGGTGGTGTGGCCGGCCAATACCTGGCACGTCGCGCGGCCGCGCACCGATCCGGGATTGCGTGCGACGTTGCTGCTCGATTTCTGCCGTGGGCATCTGCAGACCCAGTCGCCGTTCCGCGCGGATGTGAGCGAGGCGGCGCTGGCACGCAATCCGCCGCGCTTTGCCCAGCTGATGCATTGCCACGGTCCGTTCCCGTTCCGGGAAGAGGATATCGACCGCGAACGCGCGGCGAGGGGGGGCGAGCGCCACAGCCTGTTCGACTGCCACCCGCTGTGGCAGCCGCGCTTCAGCCCCTGACCGGCCAGCCGTTCGTCAGGCCCGCGAGCACCGCGCCGGTATGTTCGCCCAATCCCGGCGGCTCGGGCCGCACGGGTTCCGGCCCGAGCGAAACCGGCGCGGCGGGCGAATGCCCGCCCCCCTCGAGCGGCACGAAACAGCCCGCGACCCGCGCCTGCGGCGATTGCGCGACATCGGCGAGCGTCGCCATCGGCGCCCAGATCAGGTCGGTCGTGCGCAGCAACGCCTCCGCCTCCGCCAGCGTCATCGCGGCATAGGCTGCGTCGGCCAGCGCGCGCACCTCACGCACGCGATCCAGATCGGGTGGGATCGCGGTCAGCCCCGGATCGTCGGCCAGGTCGCCATGCCCGATCGCGCGCAATGCGTTGCCCAGGCATGCCGGGCCGCGCGGCGCGACATAGATCCAGCGCGCGTCGGCGGTGCGGAAATAGCCGGCGATCGGGCTGGGCCATTGATCGCGCGGCTGGGCCGTCACCACTTCGCCGTCGCGCAGCTGGATCGCCAGGTCCCAGCCCATCGCATAGGTCGCGGTGCGCAGCAGCGAGGCTTCGACCAGCCGGCCGCGCCCGGTGCGCTCCCGCTCGTACAAGGCGGCCAGAATGCCCGACAATGTCGCCAGCGCCGTCACATGATCGCCGAACCCCGGCCGGCACGGAAATGGCTGCTGCCCCGGTGGGATCGTCGCCCCGGCGACGCCGCCGCGCGACCAGAAGCCGGTGATGTCGAACGAGGGCAGATCGGCGTCCGGCCCGCTGAGCCCCTGGCCCGACACGCTGGCATAGATCAGCCGCGGCGCGTGTTCGGCGACGGATCGGGGATCGAGCCCGGCGCGGGCGAGCGAGCCGGGCCGCAAGTTGGTGATGAACACATCCGCCTCGCGCAGCAGGGCGAGCAGCGCGGCGCGGCCCGGTTCGCCGCCGATGTCGAGCACGATGCCGCGCTTGCCGCGATTTTCCATCGCGAACACCGCGCCCGCGCGGTCTTCCGGCGTGGGCGTGACATAGCGCACCGGATCGCCGCCGGCGCTTTCCACCTTGATGACATCAGCGCCCCAATCGGCCATCATCGCGGCGCAGCCGGGCGCGGCGATCCATGTGGCAAGTTCGACGACCTTCAGCCCGGAAAGCGACATGTGCGGACGGATCCTTCGATTGAGAAGAAGGGTATGATGCATCGTGGGCAAATTGCCGGCCGGCGGCAAGCCGTTTCCGACAGCTGATCGCTCGCTTGCGCGCCGCGATCAGCGATCCGGTATCGCGGGGAGCGGGACCGGGCGCAGGGTCGCCGCCCCGTCAGTCAGCGCGCGGCATCCCGCGCCGCAGCGACAGCGCGGCGAACAGATAGTGCAGCGCCGCCCACAGCCCGACGGCATAGGCCAGCAGCACGCCTTGCCGCGTCGCCAGCTCGACCGCCGAGCGGCAGGCGATGTCGGCGGCGTCGCCCGCCACCTTGCCGGCGCCGCCGGGACAGGCGAGCTGGAACGCGCCGGTATCGGCGCCGAACAGGTTGGCGAGCGCCGGCAGCAGGCCGTCGATCCCCGGATTGGCGTGATGGAAGGCGCCGAGATGGTCGATCAGCCAGCCGGTCAGCGGCGGGCCGAAGCCCATCGCGATCAGGTTGAGCACGAAGAACAGGACGGCGGTGGCGGTGGCGCGCTGCGCGGGCGGGAAGGCGTTCTGCACCACACCATAGGTCGGCCCCATATAGGTGTAGGAGAGCGCGCCGGGGAACAGCATCCACACCGCCGCCGCCTGCCAGCTGTCGGCGGTATAGATGCCCAGCGTCAGCGGATAGGCCGCCGCGATGCCGATCGCCGGCACCAGCCCGTACCAGATGGTCGCGCCGCTGCGCGCCAGCTTGTCGCTGACCACGCCGCCCAGATATACGCCGACACCCTGGCTGAGCCCGCCGATCAGGCCGGTGATGAGGCCGATCTGCGCATAATCGAGGCCGAATGCGCGGCTCCAGTAAGGCTGGACGAACGCGCCGCCGCCATAGCCGGCGAAGCTGATGAGCGTGATGCCCAGCATCATGTTGCACAGCGTCCAGTTGCCGAACATCTTGCGCGCCACGCGGCCGGTTTCGCGCACGTCCTCGCGCAGCGCATAGGGCGCGCGCGGCGCGGGCGGCACCGCTTCCATCGCGCCGCGCACCGGTTCGCGCACCAGCAGCTTGATCGCCACCGCCAGCAGCACGCCGGGCAGGCCGAGCACGATGAACGCGATGCGCCACGAATAATTCTGCGCCAGCCAGCCGCCGGCGACCGCGCCGATCATCACCCCGATCGGCACGCCGAGCGAATAGATCGACAGCGCCGAGGCGCGTTCCTTGGGCGGATAATAGTCGCTGATGAGCGAATGGGCGGGCGGCGACAGCCCCGCCTCGCCCACGCCGACGCCGAAGCGGCACGCGGCCAGCGCGGCATAGCTCGACGCCATGCCGCACAGGGCGGTGAAGCCCGACCAGACGAAGATCGCGGCCGAGATGATGCCGACGCGCGACACCCGCTCCGCCAGCCGCGCGACGGGAATGCCGAGGATGGTGTAGAGCAGCGCGAAATAGAGGCCGCCGAGCAGCCCGAGCTGGGTGTCGGTGATCTTGAGATCGTCCTTGATCGCCTGTCCGATCGCCGAGATGATCGTGCGATCGACGAAATTCAGGGCATAGGCGGCGACCAGCAGCCACAGCACCAGGCGGCGTTGCGATCCTGCCTGTGCGGCGCCCTGCGCCTGGACCTGTGCATGGACGTTCTGCGCTTCCATCGGCTGTTCCTCCCGCGCCGGAGTCGCTGGCCCCGATCGTCGCGGAACCTTATTGCGCCGGGCGGGGGTGGCAAGCGAAAACATTCCGGACTTCTGATTTGGCGGATGCGGGCGAGGGTCGCCGGGATGTCGCCGCCGCCGCGCCATGCTGACGTTCGCATGCCCCCGGTTTTGGACGGGTGGGCGGGAAGATGGGACGAACGCGCCGGCGCGGCGGTGGTCTTCCAGTATATTGGCGGCATTTGGGCCGATCCGCCACGTCCGGTTTCGGCCCGGCTCGCGCAGCGGCCCAGCGCGGCCGATACGTCGCTTCCCAATCAGCGCGATCGGCCGAAACCGGATGATGCGCGGGGGCGGGTAAAGATACCGCTTTTCTCAACAACGCTTCTGGATTAGACTTGGCGGCAACCGCGGCAACAAGCCGTGCATCATAGAGGAGAGATTCATG
>CAYPRW010000027.1:0-18001 GCA_964413495.1 uncultured Stakelama sp.
CTCAAATCTGCCACGGCGCCCCCCGCTGCACCCGCCAAGGGATGAGATCCGCTGCGCGGCAAGATTCTCTCTTTCTTTCTCTGCGCCTCAGCGCGAACCAATTCCTTCTTCTTCGCGTCTTAGCGCCTTAGCGTGAATCCAATCTTCTTCTCCGCGCCTCCGCGTGAACCAACCCTTCCTTACTTCCCCGTCCACCCCGCCGGCGTCACGTCCCTCACCCGCCCCAACGCAGGCGGATCGATCACCGGCCCCCGCGCGAACCACGCTTCCAGCGCGTCGAGGTCGAGCATCCCGCCGGCCACCGCCTCGCCCGCGCCCAGCGTGCCGAACCCGTCCCCGCCGCCGCCCAGAAAGCTGTTCAGCGTCACGCGATAGACCCCCGCATCGTCCAGCGGCTTACCCGCGACCAGCGGCGCGATGATGCGCCTCCCCGCCGGCCTCGACCGATCGAAGCTGTAGGTCAGCCCGGCCGTGAACAGCAGCTTGGCCCCGTCGGCATTGGTGAACTGTTCCTCCAGGATCGCGCGCAGCTGCGCGCCGCTAAATGCCTTGACCTGCAGGTTGTTGCCGAACGGCTGCGCGGCATAGATGTCGCCGAACGTCACCGTGCCGTCCGCCGCCGGCATGATCGAGGTGCGCACCCCGCCGGGGTTCATCAGCGCGATCTGCGCGCCGTCCTTGCGCGTCGCGGCCAGCTGCGCGTCGGCGATCAGCAGGCCGAGCGGCGATTCGCGCACCTCGCTGTCCTCGTCGCGCAGGATCGGGCCGGAAGCGCGGCCGATCACGCGCCGCGCGCGCGGCCCGGCGGCGGCGGCATAGCGCGCGACATGCGCCGCGACCGCGGCATCGGCGGGATAGACCGGAAAGGCGGCGGACGGCCGCACCGGCCCGGCGGCGCTGAGGTTGCCGTCGCCCTGCACCACCATTTGCTGCGCGCGCCTGCCGGTCAGCCGCTTCGTCGCGGGATCGAAGGTCAGGGTGATGTCGGTGACGAACGCACCGTAATTGCCCGCGCTGGTCAACAGCACCGGCCGCGCCGGATCGGGTCCCGCGAAATCGCAGACATAGGCGCGATGGGTATGCCCCGACACCACCAGATCGATAGCGGGGTCGAGCGCCTTGACGATATCGATGATCGGCCCGGACAGCCCGTCGCATCGCCCCGGCTGGTCGGTGCGCGCGGGATAGCCGCCCTCATGGATCAGCACGACGATCGCGTCGGCGCCCTGCGCCTTCAATTGCGGGACGAGCTTGTTGGCGGTCGCCGCCTCGTCGGCGAAGCGGTAACCCCTGATCCCCGCCGGATCGACATAAGTGCCGGTCATCCGCGTGGTCAGGCCGATGAAACCGATCCTGATCGCATGCCGGCCGCTGCCGAACGTCTTGATCGTCGTGCCGGGCAACAGACTGCTGCCGTCGGCGCGCACCGTGTTCCCGGCCAGATAGGTATAGGCCGCGCCCTTGAACGGTTCGACCTGGCACGGCTCGCGGTTGGTCAGCCTGGCGCAGCCGCCGCGTTGCAGGCGCAGCAGTTCGGCGGTGCCGCGGTCGAATTCGTGATTGCCGGCGGCGTTGATCTCAAGCCCGATCATGTTCATCGCGATGACGGTCGGCTCGTCGAGGAACAGCGACGAGGCGAGCGGACTGGCGGAAGTGAGGTCGCCCGCCGCGACCACCACGCTGTACGCGGCCCGCGCCTTGAGCTGCTTCACCAAGCTCGCGAGATAGGCCGCGCCGCCCGCCGGCACCTTCACCGTGCCGCCGTCCGGCGCCTGCACGTCGATCGGACGGCCGGGCGTTTCCAGATTGCCGTGAAAGTCGTTGAAGGCGATGACCTTGACCGTCACCGGCGCCGCCGCCTGCGGTCGCGCCACGCAGCCGGCCAGCGTCAGCATGGCGAGCACCGCGAGCGAAATCCGCTTCATCGACAATCTCCCAACCTTGATTGCGGTTCGCTTAGCAATCGGATGTGACTGAAAGGAGCAAGAATTGGTTCACGCGAAGGCGCGAAGGCGCGAAGATTTTGTTCACGCAGAGGCGCAGAGATGCTTGCGCTCGCTGCGTCAGCAGCTCTCATCTCCCGCCGTCGTCGCAGCGTTCAGCGTTGAGAAAACAGGGGCGCTCCGCGCCACGCCTGCTCTGCGCCTCTGCGTGAAAAATCTCTTCTAAACCTCTTCGCGCCTTTGCGCCTTCGCGCGAACCAATCTTCTCTACCCGTCGCCGACCCGCTCGATATCCGCGCCCACGCCCTGCAGCTTCTCCTCCAGCCGCTCATACCCGCGATCGAGGTGATAGATGCGGCTCACCTGCGTCTCGCCCTCGGCCACCAGCCCGGCGAGGATCAGGCTCATCGACGCGCGCAGGTCGGTCGCCATCACCGGCGCGCCGACCAGCCGGTCGACCCCGCGCACGATCGCCGAACGGCCCGACACCTGGATGTCCGCGCCCATCCGCGCCAGCTCGGGCACGTGCATGTAGCGGTTCTCGAAGATCGTCTCGGTCAGCACGCTCGCGCCCGGCGCCTTGCACAGCATCGCCATGAACTGCGCCTGCATGTCGGTGGCAAAGCCGGGATAGGGCGCGGTCGACAGCGTCAGCGGCTTGAGCGGGCCGTTCGCGGCGATGCGGATACCGCTGGCTTTTTCCTCCACCGTCACCCCGGCCTCGACCAGCGCGTCCAGCGTCGCGCGCATATCGCTCGCGCAGGCTCCGGTCAGCTCGACGTCGCCACCGGTGATCGCCGCCGCGCAGGCATAGCTGCCCGCCTCGATCCGGTCGGGCATCACCGAATAGGTCGCGCCGTGCAGCCGCTCGCGGCCCTCGATCGTCAGCGTCTCGCCGCCGATACCGTCGATCGCCGCGCCCATCGCCACCAGCAAGTTGCACAGGTCGACGATTTCGGGCTCGCGCGCGGCGTTTTCCAATACCGTGGTGCCGCGTGCCGTCGCCGCCGCCATCAGCGCGTTCTCGGTCGCGCCGACCGACACCACGGGGAAGCGGTAACGCCCGCCCGCCAGCCGTCCGCCCGGCGCCGTGGCCTTCACATAGCCCGCCGCCAGCTCGATCTCGGCGCCCATCGCCTCCAGCGCCTTCAGATGCAGGTCGATCGGCCGGTTGCCGATCGCGCAGCCGCCGGGGAGCGACACCGTCGCCTCGCCTGCCCGCCCCAGCAGCGGGCCCAGCACCAGGATCGACGCGCGCATCTTGCGCACGATGTCATAGGGCGCGACGGTCGAGGTGAGGCGCGAGGCGCGTACCGTCAACACGCGCCCGAACTCGGTCGGCCGCGTCCCCTCGATCGCGGTCGAGGCGCCCAGCTCGTTGAGCAGATGGCCGAACCCGTCGGCATCGGCGAGGCGCGGCAGGTTGCGCAATGTCAGCGGCTCGTCGGTCAGCAACGCGCACGGCATCAGCGTCAGCGCCGCGTTCTTGGCGCCGGAAATCGCGATCTTGCCTGACAGGCGTTTGCCGCCGCGGATGAGAATACGGTCCATTTCCGGGCTTGTACCGCCTCGCCGCGCCCACGCAAGCGCGCCAGACCGTCACCCGCATTGATCGATTTTAATGCGCTGATTTCATTGGACTGCTTTGCAAGGTCTCAAGTGGGGGAAGGGACCGGCGTGTCAGGGAGTTGTTTCGCGGACGTTCTCGGCGAGCGAGTTGCGCTCACGCCGGGCGAAAAGTCCGCGCTGGAGCGGTTGGAGGAGCGCCAGCGCCATATCCGGCGCGGCGCGATCCTGCTGCGCGAGAACGAGGCCGGCGGCGAGCTGTTCATCCTGCGCAAGGGGCTGATGATGTCCTATGTGCTGCTCGACGACGGCAGCCGGCAGATCCTGCGCTTCCTGTTTCCGGGCGACATGCTCGGCATCTCCAGCCTGATCTATCGCGAATCGCCCGAGACGCTGTGCGCGCTGTCGGATTGCGTGGTGTGCCCGTTCGACCATGCGGCGTTCAGCGACCTGCTGACCGAACATCCGCGGCTGGCGGCGCTAATCCTGGTCAACAGCCAGATCGAGCGCGTGGCGCTGACCGACCGGCTCGCCGCGCTCGGCCGCACCTCGGCCAAGACGCGGGTCGCGGCGTTGCTGCTCGATCTGCGCAACCGGCTGCGCCAGACCGACAAGTCGATCGACAAGAGCTATCCGCTGGGCCTGACGCAGGAGGAGGTCGGCGACGCCACCGGCCTCACCGCCGTGCATGTCAACCGCATGCTGCGCCAGCTGGAGGACGAAGGCCTGATCGCGCGCGGATCGGGCCGCGTGACGCTGATCGACGAACGCGCGCTGGCGCGGGCCGCCAATTATGTCGATCGTTATGAGGGGCTGGATCTGAGCTGGCTGCCCAAGGCGCGTTAGACGCGAATGTCGTTGCGGCGGCGGGTAGAAAGTTGGTTCACGCTAAGGCGCGAAGACGCAAAGATGTGGTTCTGCCGCGTCAGCCGCTCTCATTCTTCGCAAGCTTCCGTTTGCCGCATCGGTGGAGACATGCAGGCGCTTCGCGCCGAAGAGGAACCTCTTCGCGCCTTTGCGCCTTCGCGTGAACCAAATTCTCGCAACTTCTCGCCGGTCTAACCTTCCGCCACCCCCAGCTGCCACAGCACGAAGGCGTTCTCCTCGGCGGTTTCCTTGAGGCTTTCCCAGCGCCCCGATTTCCCGCCATGCCCCGCGCCCATATTGGTCTTGAGCAGCAGCACATTCCCGTCGGTCCTGGTCGCACGCAGCTTCGCCGCCCATTTGGCCGGCTCCCAATAGGTCACGCGCGGATCGTTGAGGCCGCCTGAGATGAACATCGGCGGATAATCCTGCGCACGCACATTGTCATAGGGCGAATAGGACCGGATCAGCTCGAACGCCGCCTTGTCCTCGATCGGATTGCCCCATTCGGGCCATTCGCCCGGCGTCAGCGGCAGCGTGTCGTCGAGCATCGTGTTGAGCACGTCGACGAACGGCACGTCGGCGACCACCGCGCCCCACAGGTCGGGATCGGAATTGACCACCGCCCCCATCAGCTCGCCGCCGGCCGATCCGCCGGCGATGGCGATACCGCCCCGGTGCGTGAAGCCGCGATCGATCAGCCCCTTCGCCACATCGACGAAATCGTTGAACGTGTTGAGCCGCTTGTCGAGCTTGCCGTCGAGATACCATTGCTGGCCCAGATCGTCGCCGCCGCGGATATGCGCGATGGCAAAGGCGACGCCGCGGTCGAGGAACGACATGCGGCTGGTCGAAAAGCCCGGCGGGATCGCGATGCCATAGGCGCCATAGGCATAGAGATAGAGCTTGCCCGTGCCGTCGCGCGGAAAGTCCCGGGGATAGACGATCGAACAGGGGATCTGCGTGCCGTCCCGCGCCGCGATCTTCAGCCGCTCGGTCGCATATTTTGCCGGATCATAGCCCGACGGGATGATCTGGACCTTCAACGTCTCCAGCGCGCCGCGCGCCACGTCATAGTCATAGACCGTGCCCGGCGTGACCATCGACTGATAGCCGATGCGCAGCTTGTCCATCTTGTATTCGGGATTGTCGCCCAGCCCCGCGACATAGCTCGCCTCGGGAAAGGCGATGCGCTTGCCCGCCCCGCCCGCGTACGAATGAATCTCGATCTGATCGAGCCCGTCCTCGCGCCCCTCGACCACGAAATAGTCGGCGAACGTCGTCACCCCGGTCATGTAGAAATGATCGGACGGCGCGATGCGCTCGACCCATTTTTGCGGATCGTCGAGGCTCGCCGTCACCAGCCGCCAATTGGTGTGGGTGTCGTTGGTGTGGATATAGAGCGTGCCGCCATGCTCCTCGACATCATATTCGCGGCCCGTCTCGCGCGGCGCGACCAGGATCGGTTCGGCCGCCGGATTGTCGGCGGGCAGCAAGCGCACCTCGCTCGTCACATGGTCGCCGGTCGAGATCACCAGCCATTCGCGCGACTGGGTCTCGCCCACCCCGACGCGATAACCCTCGTCGTCCTCGTGATAGAGTTCGATATCCTGCTCCACCGGCTCGCCGAGCTTGTGCCAGCGGGCATTGTCGGTGCGCCACTGCGCATTGGCGACGCCGTAGAGGAAGCCCTTCGAGTCCGCCGTCCACACCAGGTCGGACAACACGTCCGGGATCGTGTCGGGCAACAGCTCGCCGGTGGTCAGGTCCTTGACGCGCACGACGAACCGCTCCGAGCCATTGTCGTCGACCGCATAGGCGAGCCAGCGGTCGTCCGGGCTGACCGACAGCCCGCCCAGCCGGAAATAGGCCTTGCCCTGCGCCAGCTTGGGCTCGTCGAGGAACAGCTCGTCCGCGCCGCCCGCCACGGGCCGCCGCCACCAGCGGCGATATTCGCCACCCGTTTCGTGATCGCTCCAATAGAGATACGCGCCGTCCTTCTGCGGCACGGTCGCGTCATCCTCCTTGATCCGCCCGCGCATCTCGGCGAACAGCGTGTCGGCGAGCGGCTTGAGCGGCGCCATCACCGCCTCGTAATAGGCGTTTTCCGCTTCGAGATAGCCGAGCACGTCCCGATCGGTGACCTCGGGATAGCCCGGATCGCGCAGCCAGTGCCACGGATCGTCCACCGTCACGCCATGGCGCTCGAAGCTGTAGGGACGGGTGGCGGCGACGGGGGGCGTGGGCAGATCGGTCATCTGCCCGCCTTAGCGCGTGGTTCGCTCAAGTCGAGCGGGCTAACCCGCGATCACGCCGCCCATGCCCAGCCGCTTGCCGCGCGTGACGATCACCCGGTCGCCCAGCTTCGCCTGCGCGAACAGCAGCTTGGCGAACGCCAGCGGCACGCCGATACAGCCATGCGTGGCATAGCGCGCGTCGATCTCCGACGCATGGATCGCCACCCCGTCATTGGTCAGCCGCATCATGTACGGCATCGGCGCGCCATAGAGGTTCGAGATGTGATGCACCTTCTTCTGGGTGATCGTGTGCAGGCCGAGCGGGGTCGGCTTTTCGTCCGCGCCATAGATGATCGCGGTCGCGCCGATCTCGTAACCGTCGCGGAACACCGACATCGTCTGCGCTTCGAGGTCGACGGTGATCACCAGCGCGCCGTCGGCCGGAACCCCTTCCGCGTCCCAAAAATAGTCGCCGAACCTGATCGGTCCGTCGATGTCCAGGATGCGCTTGACCACCAGCGGCGCGGGCGTCGGTGCGGGTGCGGGCGCCGGTTTCGCGGGCGGCTTGACCGGCGCGGGCGCTTTTACCTTCAACGCCGGCGCAGGCGCCGCGACCGGCTGGCGCGCCGCCAACCAGGTCGCGCCGCCGCCCAGCGCGGCCAGCATGACGGCGCCTGCGATGCCGGTCCGAATCCATGTTCCGCGCGATGACATGCGCGGGTGATCGCGCGAAACAACGGTCGCCTCAACCCACGCAAATCCGTCGTTTCAGGGTGGCACAATCGGCGACGGCGTTAAGGCGGATGGCATCCGTTCATTCTAGGGATCCGTTCCCCTGCGAAAGCAGGGGTCCAGAGCCCGGTGCACATCGCTCGTGTCCCTGGGCCCCCGCTTTCGCAGGGGAACGAAGCGACTAAATCGACCCCCTCAAAATCCCTCCTCCTCGGGCACCGGTTCGCGCCGCCTGCGATCGCGTTCCTGCACCGGCGCCTCGGCCTCTTCTTCCTCGCCCGGCCGGGTCATTTCGATGCTGCCGTCGCGGTTGACGCGCACGCCCATGCCCTGCCCGCCGAAACTGCCCTCGATCTCGATCGGCGCGTCGATGAAGTTGCCGTCCTCGTCGCCCAGCAGATCGCTTTCATTGCCCGGATCCTCGACCACCGGCTTGGGCTTGGCGGCGACGCCCAGCGCCTGGGCCATGAAATCGCGCCACACCCGCGCCGGCGCGCCGCCGCCGGCCAGGCCCGGATTGGGCGTGTTGTCGTCATTGCCCATCCACACCGCCGCGACCAGCCCGTCGGCATAGCCCAGGAACAGCGCGTCGCGATTGTCCTGCGTCGTCCCGGTCTTGCCGAACGTCTCGACCGACAGCGCGGCGCTGCGCCCGGTGCCTTCGGCCACTGCCGCCGACAAGAGGTCGCGCATCCCGTCGATCTGGCGCGATCCCAGCGGACGCCTGAGGTCGGTCAGCCGGTCGAGCCAGCCCGGCGCGTCCGCCTCGCCCACGCCGCGCGGGCGGACCGGGGCATCGCCATTGGCGATCGCGGCATAGGCGGCGGTGAGTTCCAGCAGCGAGACGGTGGAGGTGCCGAGCGCGATCGAGGCCTCGTTCGCGATCGGGGTGGAAATGCCCAGGTCGCGCGCGGCGCGGATCACCGCCGCCGGCCCGACATCCTTGATGAGCCGCGCCGCGGCGACATTGCTCGATCGCGCGAACGCCTGGCGCAGCGTGATCTCTCCACGATAGCGCCCGTCGCTGTTCTTGGGGCTCCAGCCGCCGATCGTCACCGGCTCGTCCAGCACGGTCGAATCCGGCGTCATCCCCGCGCGCAGCGCCGCCAGATAGACGAACAGCTTGAAGGTCGAACCCGGCTGGCGCCGCGCCTGGGTCGCGCGGTTGAAGGGCGAGGCGGCGTAATTCTTGCCGCCCACCATCGCCACCACCCGCCCGTCGGGCCGCATCGCGACGATCGCGATCTGCGATTGCCGCAGGCCGGCATTGCGCACCGCGCGCTCGGCGGCGCGCTGGATGCGGCTTTCCAGCGTGGTGGTGACGGTCGCCTCGGTCGCCAGCTCGCCCGCCATGTCGCGCGCCTGCGGCAGCACCCAGTCGGCGAAATAGGTGCCGGTCGGCAGCGCCTTGGTCCTTGCCAGCCGCAGCCGCGCCGGGCCGATATCGGCGGCCTCCGCCTTGGTCAAAAGGCCGGCGTCGACCATCGTGCCGATCACCACCGCCTGCCGCGCCTGCGCGCCCTTGAGGTTGCCCGACGGCGCCAGCCGCGACGGCGCCTTGACCAGTCCCGCCAGCATCGCCGCCTGGCCGGTGGTGAGATCGCCCGCCGGCCGGCTGAAATAATGCCGCGCCGCCGCGTCGAGGCCATATTGATTGTCGCCGAAATAGACGTTGGAGAGGTAGCGTGAGAGGATTTCGTCCTTGGTCAGCCAGACCTCCAGCCAAAAGGCGATCAGCACCTCCTGGACCTTGCGCCCCATCGTCCGCCGAGAGGTGAGGAACGCATTCTTGGCGAGCTGTTGCGTGATCGTGCTGCCGCCCTGCGAACTGTTGCTGGTGAAGACGTTGTTGACGAACGCGCGCAGGATGCCGCGCGGATCGATCCCCCAGTGCGAGCGGAAGCGCCGGTCCTCGACCGCGATGAACGCATCGACGACATGTTGCGGCAGCCTGGTCGCATCGACCGGCTTGCCGACGATCGCCCCGCTGCGCGCGATCGGCGTACCCTCGGCCGACAAGAGCGTGATCGACGGCGGCACCGGCGGTTCGAGCGACTTGGACAGCGGCGCGGTGAACGCCAGCCAGCCGATCGCCACGATCAGCAGCACGATCAGCATGCCCAGGCCCCGGCTGACCCAGCGCCAGTTGATGCGGCGGCGCACGCGCGCGGGCGGTTCGCCGCCGTCGAAACCGGGCGGCGGCGTCGCGGAAACCGGCGCGCGGGGATCGGCGACCTGGGGGTTGAGGGGGTTGAGGGTGTCGTAGCGCATCGGCTTGGACTGTATTATCTCAATATGACAGCAGGTTCAACCGCACCGATCCCGCCTCCGCGCACCGGCACGAAATCGAGGTGGTGGAAGTCATAGCTGAAATCGGCGAGCGGCGAGAGCGCCTTCATCTTCACCCCCACGACCTTGCCGTCCTTCACCGCAAAGCGCACCACCGCATCCTCGCCCGCGCCCGGCATCATGCGCGTGCGGAAGCTGTCGGCGCCCCAGGGCTCGAGCGCGCTGGAGAATTGCGGCGTCGGCACGAATGCGATGTGCAGCCCGCTCGCCTTCACGCGCACCACGATATCGCCATACCAGGCGTCGCGATAGCGCCCGGCATAGGCGGCGAGCGGCAGGCTCGGCCCGCCTTCGGGCGGCTTGGCCGCGCCGCCCTCGGCCATCGCCGCCACCGCGTTCTCGCGCGCCAGCCTGCTCCGCGCGACATAGCTCGCCACCCAGTCATAGGCCGGCGTCACGCCCAGCAGATGATCGAGGATGGCGTTGCGGATGCCGCCCGACACGCTGTCCTCGACATTGCTGAACACCGCCACGCCGACCCCGGCCGAGGGGATCAGCGCGGTCTGCGTCACCTGGCCCGACAGCCCGCCCGAATGGCTGACCAGCCGCCGTCCGCGATAATCCTGCACCTGCCAGCCCAGCGCATAGCCCGCCATCACCGCGCGCGCGGGATTTAGATCGGTCGCGCCGTCGCTGGACGAGACGATCACCTGCGGCTGCCACATCTCGGCCGCGCTGTCCTTGCTCCACAGCCGCTTGCCGTCCGGCAGCGCGCCCAGCGCGAGCTGTACCTCAAGCCATTTGGCGATGTCGGTCACGCTGGCGTTGATCCCCGCGCCGGCATCGACCAGCGGCGATTCGTCGGGCCGGATCGCCTGCATCGGCCCGACGCCGCGCACCGGCGGCCCCAATCGCGCATGGCGGCCGGCGACATTGCCGGTCTTCAGCAGCTCAAGCGAAGGCACCGCATCGGCCATGCCCAGCGGCGTCAGCAGCCGCGTCTGCACGAATTGCCGCCAGCTTGTCCCCGACACCCGCTCGATCAGCACCCCGGCGACGATGTAGAGGATGTTGTCGTAATCATAGCCGGTGCGAAAACCGCGCACGGGCCTCAGATATTGCAGCGCGCGGACGACCTGCGCCGCATCGGCGCTCGATCGCGGGAAATACATGAGGTCGCCCGCGCCGAGCGGCAGGCCCGAACGGTGGACCAGCAGGTCGCGCACGGTGAACATGCCCGTCACCGCCGGATCGGCCATGCGGAATTCGGGCAGGTGCGTGGTCAGCGCATCGTCCCAGCCAAGCTTCCCTTCCTCGACCAGTATCGCCAGCGCGGCGGCGGTGAACGCCTTGCTGTTCGACGCGATGCCGAAACGGGTGTGGACGTCGACCGGCGCGGCCTTGCCCATCGCGCGCACGCCATAGCCCTTGAGCCATGGCGCGGCGCCCTTGCGCACGATCGCCACCGCCACGCCCGGCGTCTCGAACGCGCGCATGAAATCGGCGACGATGGCATCGACCGCGGCATCGATCGGCAACGGCGCGGCCAGCGCCCAGGCCGGGAGCGCCAGCGCGCTCGCCGCGCCGAGCCCCAGCGCCATCACGCCGCGCCGGTCCACCCATCCGCTCATCAAGTTCCTCCGCTTCGGCAACGGGCTTAAACCCGTCCGGCGGATTGTCGAGAGGGCGTCAGGCTTCGAGCTCGATGTCCCAGTACAGCCAGTCGCGCCACGTCTCGTGCAGGTAATTGGGCGGAAAGCTCCGCCCATGTTCCTGCAATTGCCAGCTGGTCGGGCGGATCGGCGCGACGTGCAGCGGCATCGCCGCCTGCCGGGGCGTGCGCCCGCCCTTTTTGAGGTTGCACGGCGCGCAGGCGGTCGCGACATTCTCCCAGGTGGTGCGCCCGCCCTGCGCGCGCGGCACCACATGATCGAAGGTCAGGTCCCTGGGCGTCCCGCAATATTGGCATTCGAAACGATCGCGCAGGAACAGGTTGAAGCGCGTGAAGGCGGGAAATTGCGACGGCTTCACATATTGCTTCAATGCGATCACGCTCGGCAGCTTGAGCGACGCGGTCGGGCTGCGCACCTCGCGCTCATAATGGCTGACGATGTCGACCCGATCGAGGAACACCGCCTTGATCGCGGTCTGCCACGGCCACAGGCTCAGCGGATAATAGGACAGCGGGGTATAGTCGGCATTGAGCACCAGGGCCGGACACCCATCGGGATGGCGGATCAGGTCGGGATGGTACATGCTCCCCCCAATTGTTCCCACTCAGGCAACGCCCGTATCATGCCTGCGCCTCTCGCCACGAAGCGTGACGTCGTCATGACACCATATGCCGCGAGTCACGGTCAAGGGTTGGTTTGATGATCGTCACCCGTTTCGCGCCCAGCCCCACCGGACGGCTGCATCCGGGCCACGCCTTCTCCGCGATCCGGGCGCATGATTTCGCCCGCGAACGCGGCGGCCGCTTCCTGCTGCGGATCGAGGATATCGACGGGACGCGCAGCCGGCCCGAACATGTCGAGGCGATCCTGCGCGACCTCGAATGGCTCGGCCTCACCTGGGACGGCGAGGTCGTGTTCCAGTCGCAGCGCCTCGCCACCTATGAAGCAGCGCTCGACCGCCTGCGCGGCATGGGCCTCATCTACCCCTGTTTCTGCACCCGCGCCGATATCGCCGCCAGCCTCACCGCGCCGCATGGCCCGGAAGGGGTGGTCTACCCCGGCACCTGCCGCGCATCCGGATCGCCGGACCTGTCAAAGCCGCATTGCTGGCGGCTCGACATGGCGAGGTCCTTGGAAATCCTCCCCGGCACGGGGAGGGGGACCGCCGCCGAAGGCGGTGGTGGAGGGGGCCCGCGACGAAGCGCAACGCCTGTGGAAACCCCCCTCCTCCAGCCTATGGCTGGTCCCCCTCCCCCTGCCGGGGAGGATCTATCCTTCCACGATTCGCGCCACGGCCGCATCCGCGCCGATCCCGCGAGCCATGGCGACGTCGTGCTCGCGCGCAAGGACGCGCCCGCTTCCTATCACCTCGCGGTCACGCTCGACGACGCGGCGCAAGGCGTCACCGATATCGTGCGCGGCGACGATCTGCTCGCCGCCACGCATGTTCATCGCCTGCTCCAGGCGCTGCTCGGCCTGCCCACGCCGCGCTATCACCACCACGCGCTGCTGCTCGGCCCCGATGGCGAGCGCCTCGCCAAGCGCCACGGCGCGCCGACGCTCGCCGCGCTGCGCGAAGGCGGCATCGACGGCCGCGCCTTCGCCGACGCGCTTCGCGGTGGTGAACTGCCGGTTGGATTCGCCGCCGCAAGCGCCTAGATCGGGGCCATGAAACTCTTCCTCATCCTGCTCCTGATCGCCGCGATGATCGCGACGGTCGTCGCCCTGGTCCGCGGTATCATTTCCTTCCTCAAGGTGACCGAGGCGGACCTGAAGGGCGACACCGGCCCCAGCCAGGCCGCGCTCAAATCGAACAAGATGATGCAGCAGCGTATCCTGTTTCAGTTCGGCGCTATTTTAATTGTTGGACTGCTTCTCGCGCTGGCCAGCACGAGCTGAACGGCTAGCCGCGCAGGCATGGTCAAACTCAACAGGATCTACACCCGCACCGGCGACGACGGCACCACTGGCCTGACCGACGGCTCGCGCCTGCCCAAGTCCGACCCGCGCATCGCCGCGATCGGCGATGTCGACGAGGCGAACAGCGCGCTCGGCCTAGCTATCGCGGCGCTGAGCGCCGAAGGGGCCATCGCGGCGCTGGGCGGCGCCGATCCCGCCCCCTTGCTCGAAACGGTGCAGAACGACCTGTTCGATCTCGGCGCCGACCTCGCCACGCCCGGCGACGATTTCACGCCGGGTGAGATGACGCTGCGTATCGTCCCCGCGCAGGTCGCCCGGCTCGAAGCCGCGATCGACGCCGCCAACGCATCGCTCGAACCGCTGCGCAGCTTCATCCTGCCGGGCGGCACCCCCGCCGCCGCCGCGCTCCACCTCGCCCGCGCGATCGCGCGCCGGGCCGAACGCAGCGCGGTCGCCGCGGCGCGCGAGGTCCCGCTCAATCCCGAGGCGCTCAGATATCTCAATCGCCTGTCCGACCT
Source organism: uncultured Stakelama sp. (assembly GCA_964413495.1). Taxonomy (GTDB): domain Bacteria; phylum Pseudomonadota; class Alphaproteobacteria; order Sphingomonadales; family Sphingomonadaceae; genus Sphingomonas. Next base: position 13,743 of record CAYPRW010000027.1, read on the forward strand.
GCTGTTCGTGCTGGCGCGCGCCGCGAACCTCAGGGCGGGCGGCGACGTGCTGTGGACACCCGGCGCCAACCGCTGAGGGTCAAAGCATGTCGTGGAACATCAGATAGACGACGAGGCACCAGATCAGGATGCCCGCCGGGACGATGAAATAGACCGAATAATCGGTCCACAGCTCGATCGCCGCCGCCTTGATCCGCCCGAACACGCCTATTTCGCCACCGCGTCCGCGCGCCACGTCGTCAGCCAGTTCACCGATCCGCGGCATTCGGGCATCGATCGCGCCTCGACCAGCCGGAACATCGCCCTGTCCCACACGAACACCTCGGCCGATCCGCAATCGCCCAGGCCCCGCCCCTTGGAATAGCTGTCCAGCCGCCCGGTCGCCGCATCGAAACCGGCATTGACCAGCGACGGCCTGCCGTCGTCCGCGCCGCTGAACCCGACCGGCGCGTCGAACTTCGCCAGCACCGGCTTCGCGCCGGGCGCGAGGATATAGGGCTCGGTCGAATAATTATAGGCCCCGCTGCCGCACGGCAGCAGCACCAGCGTCTTGTCGCCGCCCAGCGCGTGCACCTCGGCCCGGGGCAGCTCGCCGGTGCCACCCTCATACACACTGCCGCACTCGCTCGACTTGTCGAGCGCGCGGCGCATCGCCGGGGTGAACGCCGCCGCGACGCCGCCGGGCCGGACATAGGCGATGCGCGGCGCGGGCCGCCCGGCCGGCACCGCGCCCGCCGGCTTCGGCCCCCTGGCCACCGCCGCCGTCACCGTGCCCGCCCGCCCCTGCTCGGCGTCGATGAAACGCAAGGCGGCCGACGAGCCCTTGAGCGAGGCCATGCCCAGCACGCTCGTTTCATCGCCCACGCGCAGGTCGGCGCCGTCGATCATCCCGGCGACGATCCGCGCGGCGTCGGCGCCGGAAAAGCGCAACAGATCCTTGTTCGGCTTGCCCCGAACGTCGAGCCCGCGCTCGGTCGTCACGCGCAGCGAATCATTGCCGCCATTGGCCGGCAGCTGGATCTCGACCGTCCACCCGCCCGCCGGCCCCGGCTGGCGGTCGATCGACACCGACATCTCGCCATAGGGCGACCCGTCATCGGGCTGGCCGTCATCGGGCCAGATCGAGGTCATCTCGCAATGGCGCGTGTTGTCGCAGGCGACCACCCAGGCACCGAACGACTTGATCGGCCCCGGCTGGGGCGCCGTCACGGCGGCCTGAGCGGCAACGAAAAGCGCGAATGTCAGCATGCCCCGGTCCTAGCCCTTTGCGGAATCAGTCGATACTAGCTGCCACAATCGAACGCGGAGGCAAGCATGAAGACGATTGGCGTGATCGGCGCGGGGCAGATGGGGGCGGGCATCGCCCAGGTCTCGGCACAGGCCGGTTACCGCGTGCTGCTGTCCGATGTCGACGTGGCGCGCGCCGAGCAGGGCAAGGCCGGCATCGCCAAACAGCTCGCCCGCGCGGTGGAGAAGGAGAAGATCACCGCCCAGGCGCGCGACGCCGCGCTGGCCAATATCGATTGCGTCGCCGGCACCGAGGCGTTCGGTCCGTGCGACCTGGTGATCGAGGCGGCGACCGAGCGCGAGGCGATCAAGCGCCAGATTTTCGAGGCTGTCGGCAAGGTGCTCTCGGACACCGCGATCCTCGCCAGCAACACCTCGTCGATCCCGATCACGCGGCTCGCCCAGGCGTCGCCCGATCCGGCGCGCTTCATGGGCGTGCATTTCTTCAACCCGGTGCCGGTGATGGGCCTGATCGAGTTGATCCGCGGCCTCGCCACCAGCGACGCGACCGTCGCCGCGGTCGAGGCCTATGGCAAGACGCTGAACAAGCGCATCGTCCATGCCAACGATGCGCCCGGCTTCATCGTCAACCGCGTGCTGATGCCGTTCCTCAACGAGGCGTGCTTCGCGCTGGGCGAGGGCGTGGCGACGATCCCCGACATCGACGCCGCGATCCAGCTCGGCCTCAACCACCCGATGGGACCGTTCACCCTGGCCGACTTCATCGGCCTCGACACCTGCCTCGAGATCACCCGCGTGCTGTTCGAGGGCACCGGCGATCCCAAGTTCCGCCCCGCGCCGCTGCTGGTCAAATATGTCGAGGCCGGCTGGTTCGGGCGCAAGAGCGGGCGCGGTTTCTACGATTATTCGGGCGCGGTGCCGGTGCCGACGCGCTGAGCGGCGATTTTCCTACAGCCGTGCGATCTGCCATGATCGCCGGGCTCTTTGACAATCGAACCACCGCTTCCCGCGCACGCACGATGGCGGCGTGACATTCGTGACTTTCCACGCCGTCAGGGCAGCATCAGCCCCGCCAGCGCCGCGCTCATGAGGTTCGCCAGGCTGCCCGCGATCAGCGCCTTGATCCCCAGCCTGGCGATCATCGGGCGCTGGTTGGGGGCGAGGCTGCCGGTCGCGGCCATCTGGATCGCGATCGAGCTGAAATTGGCGAAGCCGCACAAGGCAAAGGTGATGATCGCCACGCTGCGCGGGCTGAGATCGGTCAGCTTGGCCAGCTCGACGAAGCCGACCACCTCGTTCAGCACCATCTTGGTGCCGAACAGGCCGCCCGCCGCGCCGGCCTCGTGCCAGGGGATGCCGATCAGGAACATGATCGGCTGGAAGAGATGGCCGAGCAGCATCTGGAAACTGAGCTGCGGATAGCCGAACCAGCCGCCGATACCGCTGAGCAGCCCGTTGGCCAGCGCGACCAGCGCGACGAACGCCAGCACCATCGCGCCGACCGCGACCGCGATGCGCACGCCGGTCTGCGCCCCGCTCGCCGCCGCCATGATGATATTGGCGGCGCGCTCCTCCTCGATCCCGTGCTCGACGGCGCGGATGACGACGTCTTCCGTTGCGCCCTCCAGCGGCAGCTCGGCCTCGGCGGGCGGCAGGTCGGGCATCATGATCTTGGCCATCAGCAGGCCGCCCGGCGCCGCCATGAACGAAGCGGCGAGCAGATAGGGCAGCGCCTCGGGCCGCAGGAAGCTGGCATAGAGCGCGAGGATGGTGCCCGCGACGCCGGCCATGCCCACGGTCATCACCGCGAACAGCTGCGCCGGGGTGAGCGTGGCGAGATAGGGACGGATGACCAGCGGCGATTCGCTCTGGCCGACGAAGATGTTCGCCGCCGAGCACAGCGATTCGACCTTCGACACGCCGGTCACGCGCTCGATCCCGCCGCCGACCCAGCGGATCACGAACTGCATGATGCCGAGATGATAGAGGATCGAGACCAGGCTGGCGAAGAAGATGATGACCGGCAGCGCGGCGATGGCGAAGCTCGCGCCGCCCAGATCGGGCCGGGCCAGCGGCCCGAAGATGAAGTTCGTGCCTTCCTGCGCATAGCCGAGCAGCGCGGTGACGCCGTTCGCCATGCGTGCGATCACCGCGCGGCCGGCCGGCACGTACAGCACGATGAAGGCGATCCCCGCCTGCAGCGCGAACGCCGCCGCGACCACGCGCAGGCGGATCGCCTTGCGGTTGGACGAAAGCAGAAATGCGATGGCGAGGATCGCCACGATGCCGAAGAGTCCGATCGGAAAATTGCTCAACTGGCTGGCCCCCTCGCGCCGCGTTCGGGGACGCAGCATAGCGCGGCGAGCGCACGCCGCTAGGTGCTTCCGTCACCGGTGAAACTTGGCTAGCAGATGCCATGGCCACACCCGCTCCGCTGACGCGCTCGCTGTTCCTGCTGTCGATCTTCTATGGCGGAATGGTGTGCATCGCCGGGGTGCTGGGCAACAAGCAGGTGGCGCTGGGGCCGCTCGCGGTCGAGGCCGGGATCTTCGCCTTCCTGCTGCTGGTCGCCGTGTCCAGCGCGGTCGCCGAGCTGCACGGGCGCGATATCGCCAACCGGCTGGTGCGGATCGGCTTCGTGCCCCTGATCGTCTCGCTGCTCTTGTCGCTGCTGGTCTGGTCGCTGCCCGCGTCGCAGGAGATGGTCGAGCGGCGCCCGGCCGATCTCGCCGCGATCCAGGGCATATTGTTCGCTACCTGGCGCATCTGGATCGGCGGCATCATCGCCTATGGCGTATCGCAGACGCTGAACGTCACCATCTTCAGCTGGCTCAAGCGCGACGGCGGCCAGCTGTTGTGGCTGCGCGCGGCGGTGGCGGGCGTGCTGAGCCAGATCGTCGACACGCTGATCTTCATCACCATCGCCTTTTACGGCGTGTTCCCGATCGGCGAGCTGCTGATGGGCCAGATGCTGGCCAAGGTGACACTGTCGGCGGTGCTGGTGCCGGTGC
>CAYPRW010000028.1:0-17427 GCA_964413495.1 uncultured Stakelama sp.
GCCGGTGCCGCTTCCACGAACGTGGAAGTGCCGCTAAAGCGCCCGCCATGACCGATCACGCCCCCGACCCCCTGATGCTCGCCAAGGCCGAGACGCTGACCGACGCGCTGCCCTATATGCAGCGTTACGCGGGCAAGACGTTCGTGGTGAAATATGGCGGCCATGCGATGGGCGATCCCGAACTGGCGCGCGATTTCGCCGAGGACGTCGTGCTGCTCAAGGCGGTCGGCATCAATCCGGTGGTGGTGCATGGTGGCGGGCCGCAGATCGGATCGATGCTGAAAAGGCTGGGCGTCGAATCGCAATTCGTCGGCGGGCTGCGCGTCACCGATGCGGAGACCGCGCGCATCGCCGAGATGGTGCTGGCCGGATCGATCAACAAGGAGATCGTGGCATGGATCGGCGCCGCCGGCGGCAAGGCGATCGGCATCTCCGGCAAGGATTCGGGGCTGGTCACCGCGCGCAAGGTCGAACGGACCGAGGCCGACGCGCTGCAGGGGATCGAACGGCATGTCGACCTGGGTTTCGTCGGCGAGCCCGTGGCGGTCGACGCATCGGTGCTGACGACGCTGTGCGACCAGGGCTTCATCCCGGTGATCGCGCCGATCGCGCTGGGCGCGGACGGGCACACCTACAACATCAACGCCGACACCATGGCCGGGGCGATCGCCGGGGCGATGGGCGCGTCGCGCTTCTTCCTCTTGACCGACGTGCCCGGCGTGCTGAGCAAGGACAAGGAATTGCTCACCGATCTCGATCCCGGCCGCATCCTGGCGCTGAAGGCCGACGGGACGATCAGCGGGGGCATGATCCCGAAGGTCGAGACCTGCGTCGCCGCGGTCGATGCCGGGGTGGACGCCGCCGTCATCCTGGACGGTCGCGTGCCGCATTCGATGCTGCTCGAAATCTTCACCACCCAGGGCGCGGGCACCTTGGTTCACCGCTGAGGCGTTATATATTAGCAATACAGTTGCCGCTGCGCCGGGCTTTCCGGTAAAGGTGGCAAAACGCCGGAGGTCCTGTTGGGCATTTTTCTCGCAATCACGTTCGACATCGTCCAGATCCTGCTGAACGTGCTGTGGTGGATCATCGTCGTGCAGGCGGTGTTGTCGGTGCTGATCGCGTTCAACGTCATCAACACCTATAACGACTTCGTCAGCTCGCTGTGGCGGGGGCTCAACACGCTGACCGAGCCGATCTATCGCCCGATCCGCCGCATCCTGCCCGATACCGGGCCGATGGATTTCGCGCCGTTCGTGGTGCTGATCCTGCTGGCGATCCTCGACATGCTGATCTCGCGCTATATCGGTCCGGCGATCGCCGCCTCGGCGATGTGACGCTGGCGCCGCGCGCCACGCGCCGCTATGGCGCGTCGCATGACGGCTGAGATCATCGACGGCAAGGCGTTCGCCGCGCGGCTGCGCGCGCGCGTGGGTGAGGCGGCGGCGGCGTTCGAAGCGGCAGCCGGGCGCAAGGCCGGGCTGGCGGTGGTGCTGGTCGGCGATGATCCCGCCTCTGCCGTCTATGTCCGCAACAAGGGCAAGGCGACGGTTGCCGCCAATATGGCGAGCGTTGAGCATCGCCTGCCCGCCGATACCGCCCAGGCCGATCTGATCGCGCTGGTCGATCGGCTGAATGCCGACGCGCAGGTCGACGGCATCCTGGTCCAGCTGCCCTTGCCCCGCCATCTCGACGAGCAGGCCGTGGTCGCCCGGATCGATCCGGCAAAGGATGTCGACGGCCTCACCCCGGTCAGCGCCGGGCGGCTGACATCGGGGATCGACGGCATGGTGCCGTGCACGCCCTATGGCTGCCTGTTGCTGTTGCGGGATCAGCTGGGCGACCTGTCCGGCAGGGACGCGATCGTGATCGGACGATCGATCCTGGTCGGCAAGCCGGTTGCGGCACTGTTGACCGCAGCGAACTGCACCGTGACGCTGGCGCATTCGCGGACCCGCGACCTGCCCGGCCATGTGTCGCGCGCGGATATCGTCGTGGCGGCGGTCGGCCGTGCCGGCTTCGTCAAGGGCGAGTGGCTCAAGCCCGGCGCGACCGTGATCGATGTGGGCATCAACCGGGTCGATGGCGCGCTGGTCGGCGATGTGGAGTTCGAGAGTGCCGCATCGGTCGCCGGCGCGATCACCCCGGTGCCGGGCGGGGTCGGGCCGATGACGATCGCCTGCCTGCTGCGCAACACGCTGGTCGCGGCGCATCGCAATGCCGGCGTGGCGCTGGACGACGCCGCGCTCTGATCGCTCCCTCCCGTCGCGGCGGACACGATCGACCGCGTGAATGTCGGGCTTGTGATGATGTAACATTGCAGTTAGAGACGCCGCGTTCCCAGTTCCAAGGATCGAGTAACTCATGACGCGCGCCGCCTTCCTGCTTGCCTCTACCCTGTTCACATTGCCGGCGCTGGGCCAGACCGCCGATCATCAGGACCGCGATCGCGACAGCACCAGCGTGGTGCATGCCGATTCGTCCGACGCGATCGTGGTGACCGCGCCCTATGTCGCCGATCTCGACCTGCTGGCCGGCAGTTCGGTGGTGACCGGCGACGAGCTGGTGCGCGACGTGCGCGGGCAGATCGGCGACACGCTGACCCGCGTGCCGGGCGTATCGGCCAGTTCGTTCACGCCCGGCGCGTCGCGGCCGATCCTGCGCGGTTTCCAGGGCGAGCGCGTGCGCGTGCTGAGCGACGGGCTCGGCACGCTCGACGTTTCCAACACCTCGTCCGACCATGCCGTGTCGATCGATCCGCTGACCGCCGAGCGGATCGAGGTGCTGCGCGGCCCCGCCGTGCTGCTGTTCGGCAGCCAGGCGATCGGCGGCGCGGTCAACGTGCTCGACCGCCGCATCCCGCGCGCGGTGCCGGAGAACGGCTTTCACATCGATGCGGTCGGCACCTATGGCTCGGCGGCGGACGAGCGCAGCGGCGGCGCGGCAGCCGACGTCGCGCTGACGCCGCAGGTCGTGCTGCATGTCGACGGCAGCTATCGCAAGACCGACGATGTCCGCGTCGGCGGCTTCGTGCTGAGCCCCGCATTGCGCGCGGCGCAATCCGGACGCGCGGTGCAGGCATTGGCGCAAGGCAATGCCGACATCGCCGCGCAGGCGACCGAACTCGCCACCTTGCGCGGCCGCCTGCCCAACAGCGGCACGCGCACCTATACCGCCGGCGGCGGCGTCGCGCTGATCAACGACGGCGGCAGCCTGGGCTTTTCGGTCGGCTATTACGATACCGATTACGGCGTCCCCGAACGCCCGTCCGCCGATGCCGATGGCGAGGCGGGCGAGGGTCCGGTGACGATCGGCCTCAGGCAATGGCGCGCCGACCTGCGCGGCGAGGTGAATGTGGGCGGCGGATTCCTCGACAGGATCCGCGTGCGCGCCGGTTTCTCCGACTATCGGCATAGCGAGTTCGAGGGCGACGCGGTCGGCACGACCTTCTATTCGCAGGGGCTGGAGGGGCGGCTGGAGCTGGTGCAGGCCGACCGTGGCGGCTGGCGCGGCGTGACCGGGTTTCAGGGCTTTACCCGCAAGTTCGCGGCGGTGGGGGCCGAAGCGTTCGTGCCGCCCAACGTGACCGATCAGTACGGCCTGTTCACCTTGCAGGAATGGAAGCTGGGCGGCGGTTTCGGCCTGGAAGGCGCGCTGCGTTACGAACGCACCGACATATCCTCCAATTCGGTCAGGCTGGGCCTGGACGAGGATGCGCCGGTGGCCCGGATCGACCGCGCGTTCGACGCCTTTTCCGGCGCGGTCGGCCTTTCCCACGAGGTCGGGCCGCGCGTGAAGATCGGCATCAATGCCTCGCGCGCCGTCCGCGCGCCGTCGGGAGAGGAACTGTTCTCCAACGGGCCGCATGTCGCCACCTCTGCCTATGAGGTCGGCGATCCCGCCTTTCGCACCGAGAAGAGCTGGGGCGGCGAGGTCTATGCGCGCGGCGCGGTCGGCTCGTTCAAGTTCCAGGTCGCGGCTTATGCCAACTGGTTCGACGATTATATCTATGAGACGCGGACGGGAATCGAGATCGACGGGCTGCCGGTGTTCCAATATCGCCAGGCCGACGCCCGTTATCTGGGCGTCGAGGGCGAGCTGTCCGCCACGCTGTACCATCGCGGCGACTTCACGATCGGCGGCAATCTTGTCGCCGATCATGTCCACGCCACGCTGGAAGGCGGCGGCGCGGTGCCGCGCATCCCGCCGTTGCGCGTGCTCGCCGGGCTCGACATGAGCCAGGGCGCGTTCGGCGGGCGGGTCGAGGTCGAGCACGTCACCGGCCAGTCGCGCGTCGCCGCGTTCGAGACGGCGACGCCGGCCTTCACGCTGGTCAACGTCTCGCTCACCTGGCATCCGTTCGGCGAGCGGCGCGAGACCGCGCTGATCCTGTCCGCCAACAACATCTTCGATGTCGAGGCGCGGCGGCACGCCTCGTTCACCAAGGATTTCGTGCCGCTGACCGGCCGCGACATCCGCGTGGCGGCGCGGGTGAGTTTCTGAGGGTCCTTGCTCCCAAGCTCATAGCGGGGGCAGCGCCCAATCGATCGTCCCCCGTCCATGCTTCTCCAGAAATTCGTTCGCCTTCGAGAAATGGCGGCAGCCGAAGAAACCGCCATGCGCCGACAGCGGCGAGGGGTGGGCCGATTTCAGCACCAGGTGGCGCGGCGCGACCGACGCGGCCTTGCGCTGGGCGTGGCTGCCCCACAGCATGAACACGGTCGGCCGCTCGCTGGCATTGACGTGCGCCACGACCGCATCGGTGAACTTCTCCCACCCCTTGCCCTGGTGCGAGGCGGCCTTGCCCATCTCGACCGTCAGGCAGTTGTTGAGCAGCAGCACGCCCTGTTTCGCCCAATGTTCGAGGAAGCCGTGCCGCGGCGGATCGATGCCGAGGTCGCTTTTCAGCTCCTTGTAGATGTTGACCAGGCTGGGCGGCACGCGCACGCCCGGCTGGACCGAGAAGCATAGGCCGTGCGCCTGACCCTCGCCATGATAGGGGTCCTGCCCCAGGATCACGACGCGCACCGTTTCGGGCGGGGTCAGGTCGAGCGCGCGGAACCAGTCGGCGCCCCTGGGGAAGATGCGCCTGCCCGCCGCCTTTTCGGTGACGAGGAAGGCGCGCAGATCGGCCATGTACGGGCTGTCGAACTCGCGTTGCAGCGGTTCGAGCCAGCTCTGGTGCAGCTTGACGGTCATGCGCATTCCCTTCCGTCGGCGACTGTGCGAACCCATGCCGGTGAGGCAAGGAGAATCGCGATGCCCGTTACCGGAAGCTGCCATTGCGGCGCGCTCAGCTACACGCTTGAGGGCGACGTCCCGACCATGGCGATGGCGTGCAACTGCTCGATCTGCCGGCGCAAGGGCTATCTGCTCCACTTCGCCCCGGCCGGGCAGTTCACCGCGCATGGCGACGAGGATGCGGCGACGATCTATCAGTTCAACCACCACAATATCCGCCACACCTTCTGCAGGACCTGTGGCTGCGCGCCCTATGGCGGCGGCGTGGGGCCGGACGGCACGGAGATGGCGGCGATCAATCTGCGTTGCGCCGACGATGTCGACCCCGACACGCTGAAGATCCACAAGTTCGACGGCGCGAGCCTGTGACCGATGCACGTCACCCATGACGCCGATGCCGGCGCCGCGCCGGAGATTTCGTTCGACCAGTTCCTGGCGATCGACATCCGCGTCGGCACGATCGTTTCCGCCGAACCGTTTCCGCAGGCGCGCAAGCCGGCCTATCGGCTGACCATCGATTTCGGACCGGCGATCGGGATCAGGCGTTCCTCGGCGCAGATCACCGACCATTATACGCTCGACGAATTGCCGGGGCGGCAGGTGGCGGCGGTCGTCAATTTTCCGCCGCGCCAGATCGGGCCGATGAAGTCGCAAGTGCTGACGCTGGGCTTTCCCGATGCGGACGGCAAGGTGGTGCTGGTTTCGCCGGGCGCGCGCGTGCCGGACGGCGGGCGGCTGTTCTGAAACGTCCCAAAGGTCACACCATCCCACGCGCGTGACGGCAGGCCGCCGGGGCGAGGTCGCGCCGCGGAACGTCACAAAGGTCACACCCCCATCGCATGCGCGCGATGGGGGTGTGCGGCGGCGGATCGCGTTGGCGGTCGAGGCGTCCCGGCAAGGCATGGGACCGACCCGCTATCACATCGCGACAGGTGTAGGAAAACCGGATGCCGGGGGCAGGCGCGAGCCCCGTCCTTCGGCAAGTCGCCAGCCTTTAGCGCATGACGATCACGACGCCGCGCCTGCCCGATCGCTATGCCGGGCGGCGCGCGGTCAGCAGATAGTTCAGGCTGGTATCGTCCGACAGGTGGAAGCCGGCGAGCGGCGCGAAGCCGAGGCCGCGCAGGTCGCGCACCTCGAGCCCCGCATCGCCGAGCAGGCCGGTGAGTTCATCGGGCGTCAGGAACCTGTCGTGATCGTGCGTGCCGCGCGGGATCATGCCCAGCCCCTCGCCGACGGTAATCATCGCCAGCCGCGACAGCGGCGTGCGGTTGGGGGTGGAGAGGATCATCAGTCCGCCGGGCGCCAGCGCGGCGGCGAGCGTGGCGACGAAGGCGGCGGGATCGGCGACATGCTCGATCACCTCCATCGAGGTGACCAGATCGAAGCTGCGCCCGGCGACGGCGATGCCGGCTTCGCCCGCGATATAATCGATGGCGAGGCCCGCGGCGGCGGCGTGCGCGCGCGCCGCGCCGATATTCTCGGGCGCGGCGTCGATCCCGGTCACCGCCGCGCCCAGCCGGGCGAGCGGTTCGCACAACAGCCCCGCGCCGCAGCCGACATCGAGCGCGGTCCTGCCCGCAAGCGGCGCGAAGCCGGCGGGGTCGGTGTCCCAATGCGCGTCGATCGCGGCGCGGATATAGCGCAGGCGCGGCGGATTGAGCCGGTGCAGCATCGCCGAGGCGCCCCTGGGGTTCCACCAGTCGGCCGCCAGCCGCCCGAAATGCTCAGCTTCGCGCGGATCAATCGTTGCTTTGCTTGTCATCGCCATCGGCCCCTCCTATCAGCGCGCGCGAACCTTCCCAACCGGGATTTGCAGGGGCAGCAGGGCAATGGCACGCATCGTGATGAAGTTCGGTGGCACGTCGATGGCGGGCATCGAGCGGATTCGCAACGTCGCCAATCGCGTGAAGGCCGAATGGGAAGCGGGCAACCAGGTCGCCGTCGTGGTTTCCGCCATGTCGGGCGAAACCGACCGGCTGGTCGGTTTCTGCAAGGAAGCTTCGCCGCTCTATGACCTGCGCGAATATGACGTGGTGGTCTCGTCGGGCGAGCAGGTGACCAGCGGGTTGCTGGCGATCGCGCTGCAGGCGATCGGCGTGCCGGCGCGATCATGGCTCGGCTGGCAGCTGCCGATCCACACCAGCAGCGCGCATTCGAGCGCGCGCATCGGCACGATCGATACCGACGCGCTCAACGCCGGCCTGGCCGACGGGCAGGTCGCGGTGATCCCCGGCTTTCAGGGACTGACCGACGAGAATCGCGTGACCACGCTGGGCCGCGGCGGGTCTGACACCAGCGCGGTGGCGGTGGCGGCGGCGATGCATGCCGACCGCTGCGACATCTATACCGATGTCGACGGCGTCTACACCACCGACCCGCGCATCGTGCCGCGCGCGCGCAAGCTGAGCAAGGTGACGTACGAGGAGATGCTGGAGCTGGCGAGCGTCGGGGCCAAGGTGCTCCAGACCCGTTCGGTCGGCCTGGCGATGAAGGAAGGCGTGCGCGTGCGCGTGCTGTCCTCATTTGAAGACAATCGTGACGATGACGGCCATCGCGGCACGCTGATCGTCGGCGAAGAGGAGATTGACGACGTGGAACGCCAGCTGATCACCGGCATCGCGCACGACAAGAACGAGGCCAAGGTGACGCTCACCAACGTGCCCGACCGGCCGGGCGCGGTGGGGCATATCTTCACCCCGCTGGCCGAGGCGGGGATCAATGTTGACATGATCGTGCAGAATGTCGCCCATGCCACCGGATCGACCGACGTGACCTTTACCGTGCCGCGCGCCGAACTGGCGCGCGCGCTGGACGTGCTGGAAAAGGCGAAGGGGCCGATCGGCTACGACACGCTGGTCCATGACACCAAGGTCGCCAAGATCAGCATCGTCGGCGTCGGCATGCGCAGCCATGCCGGCGTCGCGGCGACGATGTTCGAGACGCTGGGTGAGCGCCGCATCAACATCCTCGCCATCACCACCAGCGAGATCAAGGTGTCGGTGCTGATCCACGAGGACGAGACCGAACTGGCGGTGCGCGTGCTGCACACCGCCTATGGGCTGGACGCGCCGGAGGACGAGGCGGCGTGAGCCGCCGGTGACGGATAGCCTTCGAGACGTTAGCGCCCTAATCGTCAGATCGTGGGTTATACGCGAAAGCTACCAGACGAAGACGAAGCGCCGGAATGGCCAGTCCCGTGGCACGCGCGGATATTGCCGATCGCGTTGATCGCGGCGTTCGCGATCGCCTGGGTCATGTATTTTCCGATCGGCATGAGCGGATGGGGCATTTCCGCCACCGCACTTGGTTCGGGCAGGTTCGATACCATCTTCCTTCATATGTTCGCCCATGCGGGGGCGGGACATCTTGTGATGAATTCCGTAGCGCTCTGGGCATCAGGCGGAGCGTTGATCGGTCAGATGGGCAATCCGCCGATGAGCTGGTTGCGGTTCCTGGCGCTGCTTTTCGTGAGCGGGCTTGTGGGTGCTGCCGTCTTTCTGGCCCTTCATCCGACCGGCGCTGTGCCGATGGTGGGCGCCTCCGGCGCGATTTCCGGGTTGCTCGGACTGCTGGTGCGCTTGCGCCCGCACGAACCTACGTTGCACCCAGTGCGGTCCAGGCACATCCGCACCGTCGCGATTCAATTCGGCAAAGATAATCTGCTGTTGATCGTGCTGCTGACGCTTCCTGCCTTGCTGTTCGGCGCGGGCGGCGGCGTTGCTTGGGAGGCACATCTCGGCGGCTTTGTGTTTGGCCTCCTTATCGGCCCGTATTTTCTTGGGCGTAAAATCGTCATTGCACCGGACGTGATACCCGAGCCCGCCGATGATGGGTAACTGGTCCTTGCTCCAGACGCCCAGGAAGGGCTAGGCCGCTCGCCATGAGCATCGGTGAAGCGCGGCTGGCACGCCGCATGGCGCGTGGCGTCGAATTCCTTGGCAGCGAGACCGCGATCCTGTGCGGCGCGATGTCGTGGGTGAGCGAGCGCAACCTGGTCGCCGCGATCTCCAACGCCGGCGGCTTCGGCCTGATCGCGTGCGGCGCGATGACGCCCGAGCTGCTCGATGCCGAGATCGCCGGGACCAAGGCGCTGACCGACAAGCCGTTCGGCGTGAACCTCATCACCATGCACCCGCAGCTGTTCGACCTGATCGAGGTGTGCGCGAAACACCAGGTGACGCATATCGTGCTGGCGGGCGGACTGCCGCCGGCCGGCTCGCTCGACGCGATCAAGGGGAATGGCGCCAAGCTGATCTGTTTCGCCCCGGCGCTCAGCCTTGCCAAGAAGCTGATCCGCTCGGGCGTCGATGCGCTGGTGGTCGAGGGGATGGAGGCCGGCGGCCATATCGGCCCGGTCTCGACCAGCGTGCTGGCGCAGGAGATATTGCCCGAGGTCGCCGATCAGGTGCCGGTGTTCGTCGCCGGCGGGATCGGGCGGGGCGAGGCGATCGCCGGCTATCTCGACATGGGCGCGGCCGGCGTTCAGCTCGGCACGCGCTTCGCCTGCGCGGTCGAGAGCATCGCGCATGCCAATTTCAAGAAGGCGTTCTTTCGCGCTTCGGCGCGCGACGCCATCGCCAGCGTGCAGATCGACCCGCGCCTGCCGGTGATCCCGGTGCGCGCGCTCAAGAACGCATCGTCCGAACTGTTCACCGCCAAGCAGCGCGAGGTCGCGCAACTGCTCGACGAGAACAGGGTCGAGATGCTCGAGGCGCAATTGCAGATCGAGCATTATTGGGCCGGCGCACTGCGCCGCGCGGTGATCGACGGCGATGTCGAGCATGGCAGCCTGATGGCCGGCCAGTCGGTAGGTATGGTGACCAAGGAAGAGCCGGTTGCGCAGATCATCGCGCAGCTGATGGCCGAGGCGGCGCAGGCGCTGGAGAAGCGCGCAGCTTGATGCTTGCATTTTGCTAGCATCGTGCTATCTCAGGGCCATGGCCACGCTCACCATTCGTCAGCTCGATGACTCGGTCTACGAGCAGCTCAAGCGCGACGCGAAGGCAAACCATCGTTCGATCGAGGCTGAAGCGCGCTATCGGCTGGCACAGCCAAGGGTGGAACGGGGTAATCGCGAAGCACTCGCCGAACGCTTCCGGCGGATTCGGATCAAGCCGAGCCCCGATTATGAAGGCAGCGTTGCGCTGATCCGTTCGATCCGCGACGAGGGGTGATCATCGTCGACGCCAGCGTCGCGGTGAAATGGTTCATCGACGAACTGGACAGCGATCTGGCGCTTGATTTCCTTGATCGCTTCGACGCCGAGGTGGCCGGGCCGGATTTCCTCGCGATCGAGGTCAGCCGGGCTTTGGTGGCGGCGGTCAACGCTCGCCGCATCGACGCCGATCAGGGACGAACCGCCCTTCGTGAATGGCTGGCGGCGATCGCCGAGCAACGGATCGCCCTGCTTCCCGTCGATGTCGGCATCATCGATCGCGGCGTCGAGATCGCGCTCGACCTGGGGCACCCGCTGTCGGATTGTCTCTACCTCGCATTGGCGGTGGACCATGACGTCGATCTCGTCACCTGCGACGCGCGGTTCCACACGCGGGCGGCCGCATTCCATCCGCGCGTCCGGCTTCTGACCCGCCCGTCGCATTGAACCGATTGGCGCCGGCCTGTGCAATCTGTTAGCCCCCCGTCATGACCCTGTCCGCCGCCGCCTCCGCCCGCGAGATCCTGACGCGGCTGCATGACGTGATGGCCTCGCGCTCGGCGGCGCAGGCCAAGCTGAATTCGGTGGTCAACATCATCGGCGAGGCGCTGCACAGCGAAGTCTGTTCGATCTATCTGTTGCGCGAAGGAGTGCTGGAGCTGTTCGCCACGCGCGGGCTGGCGCAGGAGGCGGTGCACGTCACCAAGCTGGCGCTGGGCGAGGGGCTGACCGGCCTGATCGCGCGCAATGTCGAGACGCTGAACCTCGATGAAGCCGCCGCGCATCCCGATTTCGCCTATCGCCCCGAGACCGGCGAAGAGGAATTCCACAGCTTTGCCGGCGTGCCGATCATCCGCAAGGAGCGCGCGGTCGGCGTGCTGACCGTGCAGCATGCCGATCCGCGCAAATATGCCGATGTCGAGATCGAGGCGCTGCAGACCGTGGCGATGGTGTTGTCCGAGCTGATCGCCAATGCGGACCTGGTCGACGAGGCCGGCGGCGGCTCGACCCGGCCGCAATCGACCGCGACGGCGCGCGTGCCGGGCTTCAAGCTGGTCGAGGGGATGGCGGCGGGCGCGGCGGTGTTCCACCAGCCGCGCATCACCATCGAGCATACCGTGGCCGAGGACACCGAGGCCGAGCGCCACCGCGTCTATGCCGCGTTCGACAAGATGCGCGAGCAGATCGACCGCATGACCAGCCAGGCCGAGTTCGGCGTCGGCGGCGAGCATGAGGAGATCCTCGAGACCTACAAGATGTTCGCCTATGACGAGGGCTGGGGCCGGCGCATCAACGAGGCGATCGATTCCGGCCTCACCGCCGAGGCGGCGATCGAGCGGGTGCAGCAGCGCACGCGGATGCGCATGCGCGAGATCGACGATCCCCTGCTGCGCGATCGCATGCACGATCTGGAGGATCTGTCCAACCGGCTGCTGCGCATCGTGTCGGGCCAGCTCGGCACCGCGGCGCAGATGGGGCTGCGGCAGGATTCGATCCTGATCGCGCGCAATCTGGGGCCGGCCGAGCTGCTGGAATACGACCGGCGCCGCCTCAAGGGCGTGGTGCTGGAGGAAGGGTCGCTGACCGCGCACGTCACCATCGTCGCGCGCGCGATGGGCGTGCCGGTGCTGGGCCGCGTCAAGGACGTGCGCCGGCTGATCGCCGAGGGCGACAAGCTGCTGCTCGACGTGACCGAGGATGCGCTGATCATCCGGCCGACCGCCGCGATGGAGGAGGCGTTCGACGCCAAGCTGCTGGTCACGCAGAAGCGCCGCGCCGCCTTTGCCGCATTGAAGGGCGAGGTGCCGGTCACCCGCGACGGGCATCGCGTGACGGTGATGGTCAATGCCGGGCTGCGCGACGATGTGGCGGCGCTCGACCTGACGGGCGCCGACGGCATCGGGCTGTTCCGCACCGAATTCCAGTTCCTGATCTCCGCCACGCTGCCGCAGCGCGAGGGGCAAAGGCGGCTGTACAAGGACGTGCTGGATGCGGCCGGGGATCGCCCGGTGGTGTTCCGCACGGTCGATATCGGCGGCGACAAGGCGCTGCCCTATCTCGACCATGACGAGAATGGCGACGAGGAGAATCCGGCGATGGGCTGGCGCGCGCTGCGCCTGGCGCTCGACCGTGAAGGGCTGATGAAGGTGCAGGCGCGCGCGCTGCTGGAGGCAGCCGCCGGGCGTACGCTCAACGTCATGTTCCCGATGGTGTCCGAGCCGTGGGAGTTCGACGCGGCGCGCGCGCTGTTCGAACGCCAGCGCGCCTGGCTGGAGGGGCGCGGGCACAAGCTGCCCTTGCAGATCCGCTATGGCGCGATGCTGGAGGTGCCGGCGCTGGCCGAGGTGCTCGACATCCTGCTGCCCAATATTGATTTCCTGTCGATCGGCACCAACGACCTCACCCAGTTCCTGTTCGCCGCCGACCGCGCGCATCCCAAGCTGGCGGTGCGCTATGACTGGCTGAGCCCCTCGATCCTGCGCTTCCTGCGCCGCGTGACCAGCCAGGCGCAGGCCGCCAGCATACCGGTCGCGGTGTGCGGCGAGATGGGCGGGCGGCCGCTGGAGGCGATGGCGCTGATCGGCCTGGGCATCGACCGATTGTCGATCACCCCCGCGGCGGTCGGCCCGATCAAGGCGATGGTGCGATCGCTCGACCGCGCCGGCCTGACCGAGGCGATGGCCGGGCTGCTGGCGCAACCGCCGCGCGACCTGCGCGCGGCGTTGCAGGACTGGGCCGAAACGAGCGGCGTGGAATTGGCTTAGGCCGGCGCAGAAGAAGATTGGTTCACGCAAAGGCGCGAAGACGCAAAGAGGTTAGTACTTGCCGCGCAGCGGCTTTCTGCATCGACCTTAGCGCGCTGGGCAGGCTTTGAATTGGTCGAGGCGCTTCGCGCAAAGAGCAACCTCTTTGCGCCTTCGCGCCTTTGCGTGAACAATCTTCTTCCAAACCCCACCGCGGACCGGCCAAAAACCGAACCATCGCATCCCGCGGTACTTTCGCGCGCGCCAGCGTTGACAGCGCGCGGGCGGTGGTGGACACCGCCGTTGCGGCCCTCAACCTCCTAAAGCCCCGGAGCGAACTGCATGGACGGCGAACCCGGCGAGAACGCGACGCTCTTTCCCGAGAAGGTGGGCGAAAAGCTGCGCGAGGTGCGGCTGGCGCAGGGCATGGAACTGGCCGATATCGCCGCGCGCACGCGCGTGCCGCTGCGCCATCTGCAGGCGATCGAGATGTCGGACTATTCGGGCCTGCCTTCACCGACCTATGCCATGGGCTTCGTGCGCGCCTATGCCCGCGCGGTCGGCGCGGACGAGGTGGCGCTGGCACGCGAGCTGCGCGCCGAGACCGCCGGCAGTTTCGCCGAACGCCCGGTCTATGAAAGCTATGATCCGCAGGACCCGGTGCGCGAGCCGTCGAGCGGGCTGGCGCTGGCGGGCGCGGTGATCGCGCTGCTGCTGCTGGTCGCGGTCGGGCTGTGGTATGGCACCGACTGGTTGCGCGGCGGCGCCGAGCCCGAGGCGCAGCCGAGCGCGGCGCCCAGCGCCGCCGCCACGCCCGCCCCGGTGCCGCAAGTTCCGTCGAGCGGCGGGCAAGTGACGCTGACCGCGACCCAGCCGGTGTGGGTGCGGATCTATGACGCCGCCGGCCAGCGCCTGTTCGAGCGGGAGATGGCGGCGGGCGAACGCTATGACGTGCCCGGCAACGCCAACGGGCCGATGATCAATGTCGGCCGCCCGGAATCGCTCCAGGTCATGGTCAACGGATCGAACGTCGCGCCGCTCGGCCCCGCCGGCCGCGCGGTCAAGGACGTGCCGATCAGCGCCGATGCGCTGATGGCGCGCGGCGGCGCGGCGACGCCGGCGACGGACAGCGCCCCCTCGTCCACCCCGCGTGCCTCGCCCTCGCCGCGCGCCGCGCCCTCGCCCAGCGCGCGAGCCCCGAGCCGTCCGGCGCCCGCGCAGCCGACGCCGCAGGCCCTGCCGCCCGCCTTCCAGCCGGCCGACAACGCGACCGCGCCGTAAAGCGTGGCGACAGATTCGATGTGTGATGTATATGGCGTTCGGTAAATCGCACCTGTGGGGGGTGTTCGCATGCGTTTGACGATGACGATGACGATGACGGCGATGGCCGTGCTGGTCGCGGTGGCGCCGCCGGTTGCGGCCCAGACCGCCGGGCGGGCCGCGCAGGGCGGCGCGATCGAGGGCCGGGTCGACCGGCTGGAGCGCGAGATGCGCGCGGTGCAGCGCAAGGTGTTTCCGGGCGGCGCCGGCCAGACGATCGAGCCGCAGATCGCCCCGCCGCAGCAACCGGGCAGCGCGCCCGGCTCCCCGGCCGGCGGCGCGGTCGCCGACCTGACCGCGCGCGTCGCCGCGCTGGAATCGAGCGTCCAGTCGGTGACCGGCCAGGTCGAGCAGGCGCAGTACAAGCTGCGCCAGCTGGAGGACGCCTTCACCGCCTATAAGCGATCGACCGACGCGCGGCTGAAGGCGCTGGAGGAGACCGCCACCGCGATCGAGCAGCCGCCCGCGCCGGCGACCGGCGCCGCCCGGCCGCCACGGCCCGCGCAGGGCGGCCCGGCCACCACGCCCGCCCCTTCCGCCGTCGCGGTCGAGCGGCCGAGCACGAGCGATCCGGCGGAAGACGGCTATGTCTATGGCTATCGCCTGTGGCAGGCGAAGCAGTATGACAAGGCGATCGCCGAGCTGCGCACCGTCGTCCAGAAATATCCCAAGCATCGCCGTGCCAGCTATTCGCAGAACCTGCTCGGCCGTGCGCTGCTCGACCAGGGCAAGCCGGCGATGGCCGCGACCGCGTTCTTCGAAAGCTATCAGAAGATGCCGAACGGCGAGCGCGCGCCGGATTCGCTCTATTATCTCGCCCAGGCGCTGGTGAAGATGAAGAAGCCGGCGAGCGAGGTGTGCAAGGTCTATGACGAGCTCACCCAGGTCTATGGCGACCGCATCAGCGAAGCGATGAAGATGGATGTCGCCACCGGCCGCTCCGCCAGCAAGTGCAAGTGAGCTGAAACCGCCCGATCCTGAATGGGTCGAGCGGTTTCGGAACGATGTCGACGCGCTGATCCTCCGGGCGGGCGGCACGCAAGCGAGTTCGCCGTTCGTATCCGCGAATGACCGTTCCCCTGCGAAAGCAGGGGCCCAGAGCCACGGGCGCTACGCTCCGGACCCTGGGCCCCTGCTTTCGCAGGGGAACGATTCCGATCCGACAGATGCGCCGATCGCACTCGCCGTCTCCGGCGGCGGCGACAGCATGGCGATGCTGGTCCTCGCCGCCGCTGCTTTCCCAGGACATGTGATCGCGGCGACGGTCGACCACGGCCTGCGCCCCGCAGCGGCGGACGAGGCGGCGCTGGTCGCGTCGGTTTGCGCCAGCCTCGGCGTGCCGCACGCGAGGCTCACCCCGCTCGCACCGATCGCCGGCAACAGCGTCCAGCGCCGCGCCCGCGATGCGCGTTATGCCGCGCTGGAAGCCTGGATGGCGGCGCACGGCGTCGACCTGCTGCTGACCGCCCACCACGCCGAGGATCAGGCCGAAACGCTGCTGATGCGGCTCAACCGCGCCTCGGGCACCACCGGCCTCAGCGGCATCCGCGCGGTTCGCCGCAGCGGCGCGGCGTGGGTGCTGCGCCCGCTGCTGCGCTGGCGGCGACACGAGCTGCGCGCCGTGGCGGAGGCAACCGGCGTGCCGTGGGTCGAGGATCCGTCCAACGCAGATCCACGCCACGACCGCACGCGCTATCGCCAGTTCCTCGCCGGGCAGGGTCTGCTCTCGGCCGGCGCGCTCGCCGCCGCCGCCGCGCATATTGCGGAGACCGAGGCGGCGCTGGCCGAGCTGGCCGAACATTTATGGGACGAACGCTGGGCGAAGGCCGCGGCGCGGCTCGACGTGGCGGGACTGTCACGCGAGCTGCGCCGCCGGTTCGCGCGCCGCGCGATCCTGGCGGTACGCGCCGCGCACGGCGTGGCCGCGCCGCATTTCTCCGCCGCGAGCCATGTCGAGGCGCTGCTCGGATCGCTGGAGGCGGGGCGCGCCGCGACGCAGGGCGGCATCCTGGTGACGCCGCATGGCGGCGAATGGCGCTTCACCCTCGCCCCGGCGCGCCGATCGCACTGATCGAAGCTGTTCCATTGCCATTAACCTGCCAGCGCCTATCTTAGGCGGGACTCAACTCACCTCTGGAAATCGATGAGCGACGACAACAAGCCGCATGGACCCAAAAACGAGGGGCCCGAGCAGAACGGCAACCCGTGGATGAAGAGCCTGCTGATCTGGGTGGGCATCCTCGCCGCGCTTGCGCTGTTCGTGCAGTTGCTGGAGACCGGCCGGTCGGGCCAGTCGGCGGGCACCACCATCCCCTATTCGCAATTCCTGGACAAGGTGCAGGAAGGCGCGGTCAAG
The DNA here is from genome assembly GCA_964413495.1 of uncultured Stakelama sp. Taxonomy (GTDB): domain Bacteria; phylum Pseudomonadota; class Alphaproteobacteria; order Sphingomonadales; family Sphingomonadaceae; genus Sphingomonas. The sequence continues at coordinate 16,820 of CAYPRW010000028.1, forward strand.
GACGTCAGCATCAGCCCGACCGTCATCACCGGCACCTTTGCCAATGACGGCAAGTTCCGCACCAATGCCGTGCCCGACGCGCAGCTGATCCCGACGCTGCGCGAAAAGGGCGTGACGATCAGCGCGCGGCCCGAGGAACAGCCGTCGGTGTGGCTGTACATCCTCTACAATTCGCTGCCGTTCCTGCTGTTCCTCGGCATCGCCTTCTTCGTGCTGCGGCAGATGCAGAAGAACAGCGGATCAGGCGCGATGGGCTTTGGCAAGTCGCGCGCCAAGCTGCTGACCCAGAAGGAAGGCAAGGTCACCTTCGACGATGTCGCCGGCATCGACGAGGCGCGCGAGGAGCTGGAGGAGGTCGTCGAATTCCTCAAGGACCCGACCAAGTTCGCGCGGCTGGGCGGCAAGATCCCCAAGGGCGCGCTGCTGGTCGGATCGCCCGGCACCGGCAAGACGCTGCTCGCCCGCGCGATCGCGGGCGAGGCGGGCGTGCCGTTCTTCACCATTTCCGGCTCGGACTTCGTCGAGATGTTCGTCGGCGTCGGCGCCAGTCGCGTGCGCGACATGTTCGAACAGGCCAAGAAGAGCGCGCCGTGCATCGTCTTCATCGA
>CAYPRW010000029.1:0-14222 GCA_964413495.1 uncultured Stakelama sp.
ATGAGACCGACAAGCGTCACTATGCGCACGTCGACTGCCCGGGCCACGCCGACTATGTGAAGAACATGATCACCGGCGCCGCGCAGATGGACGGCGCGATCCTGGTGGTCGCCGCGACCGACGGCCCGATGCCGCAGACCAAGGAGCACATCCTGCTCGCCCGCCAGGTCGGCGTGCCGACGATGGTCGTGTTCCTCAACAAGGTCGATCTGGTCGACGACGAGGAAATCCTCGAGCTGGTCGAGATGGAAATCCGCGAGGAGCTCTCCAAGCGCGACTTCGACGGCGACAATATTCCGATCATCCGTGGTTCGGCGACCGCCGCGCTTTCGGGTTCGGACGACAAGCTGGGCAAGGACGCGATCCTCGCGCTGATGGCCGCCGTCGATGAATCGATCCCGCAGCCGGAGCGTCCGCTGGACAAGCCGTTCATGATGCCGATCGAAGACGTGTTCTCGATCTCGGGCCGCGGCACCGTGGTGACCGGCCGCGTCGAGACCGGCATCGTCAAGGTCGGCGAGGAAGTCGAGATCGTCGGCATCCAGGAAGCCGTCCGCAAGACCACCGTCACGGGCGTCGAGATGTTCCGCAAGCTGCTCGACCAGGGTGAAGCCGGCGACAATATCGGCGCGCTGATCCGCGGCGTGGGCCGTGAAGAGGTCGAGCGCGGCCAGGTTCTGGCCAAGCCGGGTTCGATCAAGCCGCACACCGACTTCCAGTCGGAAGTGTATGTGCTGTCGAAGGACGAGGGCGGCCGTCACACGCCGTTCTTCGCCAACTATCGTCCGCAATTCTACTTCCGCACCACCGACGTGACCGGCACGATCGAGCTGCCTTCGGGCACCGAGATGGTCATGCCGGGCGACAACGTGGCGCTGGGCGTGAAGCTGATCGCGCCGATCGCGATGGACGTCGGCCAGCGTTTCACGATCCGCGAAGGCGGCCGCACCGTCGGCGCCGGCGTGGTGTCGACGATCGAGAAGTAAGCTTCGCCCGCAAGGGCTGAGACAGAAAGGCCCGGCTTCCCGCGAGGGGAGGCCGGGCTTTTTCGTTGCCGCATACCAGCTTGACAGCATGTTACGTTATGTCATGTCTTGAGCGATCGTTCGGCGGAGGGGGTAGCGGCGATGCGGCGATTGACGATGATGCTGACGGTTCTGCTGGCAAGCTGTGGCGAGTTTCCACCGCCGCCGGGCAACATGTCGATCGACGGACTGCCGCTGGCCGGCGACCTGCCGTTCGCGCACCGTGCCGGCTTCACCCGTTGCTTCGAGTTCAATGTCAATGTCCGCTGCCGCCGCGATGGTGTGTCGTTCATGGGCGAAGGGCCGTTCAACGCCGCCGTTGATGCCGGCGGCCCCGATGGTCGCAGCGGCTTTGCCCAGCTCACGCTGTGGAGCAGGTTCGATCAGCGCGCGGCAAGCCGTGTCGGCGAGCGGCTCCGCAAGCTTGGCTGGCGCCTCTGCCGGACCGGGACGGCCGATCGCGGTGATCAGAATATCTGGCGCAAGGCGGGCGCGGCAGTGCGCTTTTCGATCGATGTCAGCTATTGGGGAAAAAGGCGTCTGCGCGTGTTGCCTGAACGGGGGCAGGCGACCGGAACATGTCTGTAGCGCATATAAGGGGCGGCGTTCATGGCCGCGACCCGCGACCGTGCCAAAAAAAGTCCCGCCTTCCCTTGATCTCCCGCCGCCTTCGCTGTAGGGGCGCGCCTTCAGTTTTGAGTTCAACAGCAAGAAGTCCGGCAACGGGCTCCGCTCTTTCGCATTGGTAGGGTCATGGACAACAATATCCGCATTCGCCTGAAAGCGTTCGATCACCGCGTGCTCGACCAGGCGACCGGCGACATCGCCGACACCGCGCGCCGCACCGGCGCGCTGATCCGTGGCCCGATCCCGCTTCCGACGAAGATCGAGAAGTTCACGGTCAACCGTGGTCCCCATATCGACAAGAAATCGCGCGAGCAGTTCGAGGTCCGCACCTACAAGCGCATGCTGGACATCGTTCAGCCGACCCCGCAGACGGTCGACGCGCTGATGAAGCTGGACCTCGCGGCCGGCGTCGACGTCGAGATCAAGCTGGCCTGAGCCGGTTTCCGCAGCCCCAGGCATTCCGCCGGGGCTGTTTCCGTTTCCGGCCCGCCGAAAAGCGCGGGGCAGGGGGTGGACAGGGGAGCAAGCCTCACGTAAAGGCGCCGCTTCCCACGAGATTCGCGTGATTCCACTGGAATTGCGTCGGGTTGGCCGGATCGATCCCGATCCGATGTTCCGACCGGAGCTGAAACGCTCAAAACGACATAGGGATACCGCCGGAGTTCGCTCCGGGTCTGCGTCCCCCGTCTTTCCCCGCCTCCGGGCGTGGAATTCAGCCCGGACGGGGGCTCGCATCGCATATTCGGGCTGAGGCACGCACCCGTGGGAATTGTCCCAAGGGTGCCTCTGTATGGAGTGAGTGGGTCATGCGCACTGGCGTGATCGCGAAGAAAATGGGGATGACCCGCCTGTTCAAGGACGACGGCCGCCACGTGCCGGTCACCGTCCTGAGCCTGGAAGGCGTGCAGGTCGTCGCCCGTCGCGAAATGGACAAGGACGGCTACACCGCCGTCCAGCTCGGCGCCGGCAGCGCCAAGGCGAAGAACGTCGCCAAGCCGCAACGCGGTGCCTTCGGCAAGGCCGAAGTCGAGCCCAAGGCGATCCTCGCGGAGTTCCGCGTGGATGAGGACGGCCTGCTCGACGTGGGCGCCGAGATTTCGGCCGACCATTTCGTCGCGGGCCAGCTGGTCGACATTCAGGGCCGCACGCAGGGCAAGGGCTTTGCCGGCGGCATGAAACGCTGGGGCTTCGGCGGCATGCGCGCCACCCATGGCGTTTCCATCAGCCACCGTGCGCTGGGTTCGACGGGCAACCGCCAGGATCCGGGCCGCGTCTTCAAGAACAAGAAGATGGCCGGTCACATGGGCGACAAGAACCGCACCCAGCAGAATCTGGAAGTCGTCGGCACCGACGTCGAGCGCGGCCTGATCTTCGTCAAGGGTTCTGTCCCCGGCTCGAAGGGTGGCTGGCTGTTCGTCAAGGATTCGGTGAAGGTCCCGGCGCACAAGGATGCGCCGTTCCCGGCCGGTCTCAAGCAGGCCGCCAACAGCAACAACGACACCGCCGCAGCGGACACCCCGGCCGAGACGGTCGAGGCGCCCGAGGCGACCGAAGGCCAGGAGGGCTGAACGTGAAGGTCAAGGTTCAAACCCTCGACGCGAAGGCCAGCGGCGATATCGAGCTGAACGACGACGTGTTCGGCCTCGAGCCGCGCGCCGACATCCTGCATCGCGTCGTCACCTGGCAGCTGTGGAACCGCCGCGGCACCGCCCGCCCGACGCGCGAGCGTTCGGAAGTGGCGCGCACCGGCAAGAAGTTCGGTCGCCAGAAGGGTGGCGGCACCGCCCGTCACGGCGATCGTGCGGCCCCGGTGTTCATCGGCGGCGGTAAGGCGCACGGCGCCCGTCTGCGCGATTTCAACATCTCGCTGAACAAGAAGGTCCGCGCGCTGGGCCTCAAGATGGCGCTGTCGAGCCATGCCAAGGCCGGCTCGCTGATCGTCCTCGACGCGTTCGAGGGTGAGAAGTCGAAGTCGCTCAAGGGCCAGTTCGAGGGTCTCAAGGTCGGCAAGAAGACGCTGGTGATCGACGCGGAGGCCGGCAACGGTTTCCTCGCCGCACGCAACCTGGCGAACGTCAACGTCCTGCCGGCGGTGGGCGCCAACGTCTATGACATCCTGAAGCACGACACGCTGGTCCTGACCCGCGCTGCCGTCGAGAAGCTGGAGGCGCGCTTCGCCCTCCCGGGAGGGGCCAACTGATGGCTAAGAAGCAGGCAGCCGCGATCGACGTCCGTCATTACGACGTGATCGTCGCGCCGCACATCACCGAGAAGTCGACGCTCGTCTCCGAGGCGAATGCGGTCGTGTTCAAGGTGGCCAACAATTCGACCAAGCCGCAGATCAAGGCGGCGGTCGAGGCGCTGTTCGATGTGAAGGTGACCGCGGTCAACACCATCGTGCAAAAGGGCAAGACCAAGAAGTGGAAGGGCCAGCCCTACACGCGGTCGGACATCAAGAAGGCGATCGTCACGTTGAAGGACGGTGACTCGATCGACGTGACGCAGGGGGTCAACTGACCATGGCGCTCAAGAATTACAACCCGACCTCGCCGGCGCGGCGCGGCCTGATCCTGGTGGACCGCTCGGCGCTCCACAAGGGCGGCCCGATCAAGGCGCTGACCGAGGGCAAGCGCAAGACCGGCGGCCGCAACAACAAGGGCCATGTGACCTCGCGCGGCATCGCGGGCGGCCACAAGCAGCGTTATCGCATCATCGATTTCAAGCGCCGCAAATGGGACGTCGAAGGCGTTGTCGAGCGGGTCGAATATGATCCCAACCGCACCGCCTTCATCGCGCTGATCAACTATGGCTCGGCCGAGACGCCGGACTATGCCTATATCATCGCGCCGCAGCGCCTGGGCGTCGGCGACAAGGTGATCGCGGCGAAGAAGACCGACGTGAAGCCGGGCAACGCGATGGAGATCGGCCAGGCGCCGGTCGGCACGATCGTCCACAATGTCGAGCTCAAGCCCGGCAAGGGCGGTCAGATCGCGCGTTCGGCGGGCACCTATGTGCAGGTCGTCGGCCGTGACCGCGGCATGGTGATCGTGCGCTTGAACTCGGGCGAGCAGCGTTATGTCCGCGGCGAGTGCATGTGCACCGTTGGCGCCGTGTCGAACCCCGACAACGGCAACACCAACCTCGCCAAGGCCGGCCGCAACCGCTGGAAGGGCATCCGCCCGCTGACCCGCGGCGTCGCCAAGAACCCGGTCGATCACCCGCATGGCGGTGGTGAAGGCCGGACCTCGGGCGGCCGTCATCCGGTCACCCCGTGGGGCAAGCCGACCAAGGGTGCGCGCACCCGTCACAACAAGGCGACGGACAAGTTCATCATCCGCAGCCGCCACGCGAAGAAGAAGGGCTAAAGATGGCTCGCTCAGTCTGGAAGGGTCCGTTCGTGGACCTGCACCTCCTCAAGAAGGCGGAGACCGCGCAGGAGAATTCGGGCCGTGGCGGTCCGATCAAGACCTGGTCGCGCCGTTCCACCATCCTGCCGCAGTTCGTCGGCCTGACCTTCAGCGTCTATAACGGCCGCAAGTTCGTGCCGGTGTCGGTGAACGAGGACATGGTCGGCATGAAGCTCGGCGAATTCGCGCCGACCCGGTATTTCCCGGGCCACGCCGCCGACAAGAAGGGTAAGCGCTGATGTCGAAGCCCAAGGCTCCCCGTCGCGTCGGCGACAATGAGGCGCTGTCGGTCGGCACGCAGATCCGCGGTTCGGCGCAGAAGCTGAACCTGGTCGCGGGCCTGATCCGCGGCAAGAAGGCCGGCGACGCGCTGAACATCTTGTCGTTCTCGACCAAGGCGATGGCGGTCGATGCGCGCAAGGTGCTGGCGTCCGCGATCGCCAATGCCGAGAACAACCACAACCTCGACGTCGACGCGCTCGTCGTCGCCGAGGCATCGGTCGGCAAGTCGATCACGATGAAGCGGTTCCACACCCGTGGTCGCGGCAAGTCGACGCGCATTCTGAAGCCGTTCAGCCGTCTGCGCATCGTCGTGCGCGAAGTGCAGGAAGAAGCATAATGGGTCACAAGAGCAACCCGATCGGTCTGCGCCTGCAGATCAACCGCACCTGGGACAGCCGCTGGTTCGCGGAAGGCCAGGATTACGGCCGGCTGCTGCTGGAGGATCTGAAGATCCGCCAGTACATCCTCAAGACGCTGCCGCAGGCCGCGATCTCGAAGGTCGTGATCGAGCGCCCGGCCAAGCTGTGCCGCGTGTCGATCTTCGCCGCGCGCCCCGGCGTGATCATCGGCAAGAAGGGCACGGACATCGAGAAGCTGCGCAAGAAGCTTGGGCAGATGACCAGCTCGGACGTGTCGCTGAACATCGTCGAGATCCGCAAGCCGGAAGTCGACGCCAAGCTCGTCGCGCAGGGCATCGCCGATCAGCTGGAGCGCCGCATCGCGTTCCGCCGCGCCATGAAGCGCGCCGTTCAGTCGGCGATGCGTCTGGGCGCGGAAGGCATCCGCATCAACTGCGGCGGCCGTCTGGGCGGCGCCGAGATCGCGCGCTCGGAATGGTATCGTGAAGGCCGCGTGCCGCTGCACACGCTGCGCGCCAATGTCGATCACGCCACCGCCGAAGCGCACACCGCCTATGGCGTGTGCGGCGTGAAGGTGTGGATCTTCAAGGGCGAGATCCTGGGCCATGATCCGATGGCGACCGATCGCCTGAACATGGAATCGCAGACGTCGGGCGTGCGCCCGGCGCGCGATGACCGCCGCTAAGGGCCTGGGCAATGCTGCAACCGAAAAAGACCAAGTTCCGCAAGGCCTTCAAGGGCCGGATCAAGGGCGAGGCCAAGGGCGGCGCGACGCTGAACTTCGGCTCCTATGGCCTCAAGGCGCTGGAGCCAGAGCGGATCACCGCGCGTCAGATCGAGGCGGCCCGCCGCGCGATCACCCGCCACATCCGCCGTCAGGGCCGTTTGTGGATCCGCGTGTTCCCGGACGTGCCGGTGTCGAGCAAGCCGGCCGAAGTCCGCATGGGCTCGGGCAAGGGCGGCCTTGAATATTGGGCCGCTCGCGTCAAGCCGGGCCGCATCCTGTTCGAGCTGGACGGCGTGCCGGGCCCGCTCGCGGCGGAAGCGTTCGAGCGTGCGGCGATGAAGCTGCCGATCAAGACCAAGGTCGTGGCGCGCCTCGGCGACACGTCGCACCTCGAAGGTTGATGGGGAGGGTTGATAAGATGACCAAGGCAACCGACCTGCGCGCCAAGAGCGACGATCAGCTGACCGACGAGCTGGGCAACCTGAAGCGCGAGGCGTTCAACCTGCGTTTCCAGGCGGCGACCAGCCAGCTAGAAAAGCCGAGCCGCGTGAAGGAAGTCCGCAAGGACATCGCCCGCATCAAGACGTTGCAGAACGAACGCTCGGCAGCCGCCGAGCTGGGGCAGTCCGAGCGTTCGCGCTCGGCTGCGAAGTAAGAGGACACGAGACATGCCGAAGCGCGTGCTGACCGGGCAGATCGTGTCCGACAAGGGCGACAAGACGGTGGTCGTGAACGTGGAGCGCAAGGTCAAGCACCCGCTCTATGGCAAGATCATCCGCCGCTCGAAAAAGTATCACGCCCATGACGAGGGCAACGAGTACAAGGCCGGCGAGACCGTGCGGATCGAAGAGACCGCGCCGATCAGCAAGCTGAAGACCTGGAAGGTGATCGAGCGGGTGGATACCCACGCGACCCCGGCCAAGGCCGACATCGCCTGAGTCCCTAGCGGGCTGACGAGTTTAACAGGAACCACCGGGCCAGGATTGAACTGGGTCCCGGCAGGCCGAACGAGAAGGAACCGGATCGATGATCCAGATGCAATCCAATCTCGACGTCGCGGACAACAGCGGCGCGAAGCGGGTGCAGTGCATCAAGGTGCTGGGCGGGTCGAAGCGTCGCTTCGCCGGCGTGGGCGACGTCATCGTCGTCAGCATCAAGGAAGCGCAGCCCCGCGGCAAGGTGAAGAAGGGTGATGTGCATCGCGCCGTCATCGTCCGCACCGCCAAGGACGTCCGCCGCGCCGATGGCTCGGTGATCCGCTTCGACGGCAATGCCGCCGTCCTGGTCAACAAGAACGAGGAGCCGATCGGCACCCGTATCTTTGGCCCGGTGGTCCGCGAGCTGCGCTCGAAGGGCTTCATGAAGATCATTTCGCTCGCCCCCGAGGTGCTGTGATGGCTGCTGCCAAGATCAAGAAGGGTGACACGGTCATCGTCCTGTCCGGCAAGGACAAAGGCAAGACCGGCGAAGTCACCAAGTCGCTGCCGAAGGACGGCAAGGTCGTCGTCGCCGGCGTCAACATCGCCGTGCGTCATCGCAAGCCGACCCAGACCAACCCGCAGGGCGGCCTGGAGCGTTCGGAGGCACCGCTGCACGTCTCGAAGGTCGCGCATGTGACCAAGGACGGCAAGGCCACGCGCGTCCGCTTCGAGGAGCGCGACGGCAAGAAGGTCCGTGTCGCCGTCAAGTCCGGGGAGGTCATCAATGGCTGACAAGTACGTGCCCCGCATGAAGGGCATCTATGACGAGCGCATCGCCAAGGCGATGACCGAGAAGTTCGGTTACAAGAACGTCATGGAAGTGCCGCGCATCTCGAAGATCGTCCTGAACATGGGCGTCGGCGAGGCGACGCAGGACAAGAAGAAGGTCGAGTCCGCCGCCGCCGAGATGGAGCTGATCGCCGGGCAGAAGCCGGTCGTCACCAAGGCGAAGAAGTCGATCGCGCAGTTCAAGCTGCGCGAGGGCATGGCGATCGGCTGCAAGGTCACGCTGCGCCGCGAGCGGATGTACGAGTTCCTCGACCGCTTCATCACGATCGCGCTGCCGCGCGTCCGCGACTTCCGCGGCCTCAATGACAAGTCGTTCGACGGGCGCGGCAACTATGCCTGCGGCATCAAGGAACAGATCGTGTTCCCCGAGATCAACTATGACCGCATCGACAAGGTGCGCGGCATGGACGTGATCGTCACCACCACCGCCAAGACCGACGAGGAAGCGCGCGAGCTTCTCCGTCTCTTCGGTTTCCCGTTCCCGATCCCGGTGAACGACGAAACCAAGCAGGCCGCGTAAGGGAAAGAGAACTTAAGTCATGGCGAAACTGAGTTCCGTGAACAAGAACGAGCGTCGCAAGCAGCTGGTGAAGAAATACGCCGGCCGCTACGCGAAGCTGAAGGGACAAGCGAACGACAAGTCGCTCGACGACACCGAGCGTCTGATCGCGCGTCTCAAGATGGCCGAGATCCCGCGCAACGGGAACCCGACCCGCATCCGCAACCGGTGCGAGCTCACCGGTCGTCCGCGCGGTTATTACCGCAAGTTCCGTCTCGCACGCGTCATGCTGCGCGATCTGGCCAACAAGGGCCTGATCCCCGGCGTCACGAAGTCGAGCTGGTAAGGGCACACGAAGATGGCATTGACCGATCCCCTGGGTGATATGCTCACCCGCATCCGCAACGGCCAGCGCGCGCGCAAGGACAGCGTCCTGACGCCCGCGTCGAAGCTGCGCGCCCGCGTGCTCGACGTGCTCCAGCGCGAGGGTTATATCCGTGGCTACAGCGAAGAGCAGATGGGCCCCGCGGCCGGCATCCGCATCGAGCTGAAATATTTCGAGGGCCAGCCCGCGATCAAGTCGATCGCGCGCGTCTCGAAGCCGGGCCGCCGCGTCTATTCGGGCAGCAAGGAATTGCCGCGCGTGCGCAATGGCCTGGGCATCACCATCGTCTCGACGCCGCGTGGCGTGCTTTCGGATGCCGAAGCGCGCGACCAGAATGTCGGCGGCGAAGTGCTGGCGGAGGTGTTCTGATGAGCCGCACCGGTAAGAAGCCGATCCCCGTCCCCGCCGGCGTCACCGCCAGCGTCGAGGGCGGCACGATCAGCGTGAAGGGGCCGAAGGGCACCCTGACCATGCCGACCGCCGACGACATCTCGTACGAGGTGGGCGAGGGCAATATCGTGGTCAAGCCGGCCAACGACACCAAGCGCGCCAAGGCGTTCTGGGGCATGCAGCGCACGCTGGTGCAGAACCTGGTCACCGGCGTCAGCGAGGGCTTTTCCAAGAAGCTGCTGATCACCGGCGTCGGCTATCGCGCGAACGCGCAGGGCAAGAAGCTCAAGCTTCAGCTCGGCTATTCGCATGACGTCGACCTCGACGTGCCGGAAGGCGTCGAGGTGAAGACGCCGGATCAGACCACGGTCGAGATCTCGGGCAACGACAAGCAGAAGGTCGGCCAGTTCGCGGCCGAAATTCGCCGCTGGCGCAAGCCGGAGCCCTATAAGGGCAAGGGCATCAAGTACGAGGGCGAGTTCATCTTCCGCAAGGAAGGGAAGAAGAAGTAATGAGCAAGGGTCTCTCTCTCTTCGAGAAGCGGCGCCGCCGCAATCGCACCGCACTCAAGGCGCGCGCCGGCAGCCGTCCGCGGCTTTCGGTGCATCGCTCGGGCAAGCACATCTATGTCCAGGTGATCGACGACGCGCAGGGCAAGACGCTCGCCGCCGCCTCGACGCTGGACAAGGACGTGCGCGGCTCGACCGGCGCGAACATCGACGCGGCCAAGGCCGTGGGTCTGCGCATCGCGGATGCAGCCAAGAAGGCCGGCGTCACGCAGGTGGTGTTCGATCGCGGCGGTTTCCTGTTCCACGGCCGCGTCAAGGCGCTGGCGGATGCCGCCCGTGAAGGCGGATTGGAGTTCTGAATATGGCGGATGAAATCAACACGACCGAGGCTCCGGTCGAAGCCGCTGGCGCTCCCGATGCAGGCGCACCGCGCGGTGGCCGTGGTGGCCGTGGCCGGGGCGGCCCGGGCGGCGGCAACAATCGTGGCGGCCGTGACGGCAACCGCGGTCGTCGCGACGATCGCCGTGGCAACCAGGAAGACGGCGGCGAAGAGCTGATCGAGAAGCTGGTCCACATCAACCGAGTTTCGAAGACGGTGAAGGGCGGCAAGCGCTTCGGCTTCGCGGCGCTGGTCGTCGTGGGCGACGGCAAGGGCCGGGTCGGCTTCGGCCATGGCAAGGCGCGCGAAGTGCCGGAAGCCATTTCGAAGGCGACCGCCGCCGCCAAGAAGAAGATGGTCCGCGTGCCGCTGCGCGAGGGCCGGACGCTGCACCATGACGGCAAGGGCCATTTCGGCGCCGGCCAGGTCACCGTCCGCTCGGCACCCGCCGGCACCGGCATCATCGCGGGCGGCCCGATGCGCGCCGTCTTCGAGAGCCTGGGCGTTCATGACGTGGTGACCAAGTCGGTCGGCACCTCGAACCCCTATAACATGATCCGCGCAACCTTCGAGGCGCTGGGCGACCAGACCTCGCCCAAGGCGGTGGCGCAGCGTCGCGGCAAGAAGATCGCCGATCTGCTGGGCCGTGGCGGCTCGCAGTCCGCCGAGGCCGACGCCGCGGCGATCACGGAGTAAGTCGAGATGGCGACCATCAAGATCAAGCAGACCGGATCGCCGATCCGCCGCACCAAGGAACAGCGCGCGACCCTGGTCGGCCTGGGCCTCAACAAGATGCACAAGGTCAGCGAGCTGGAGGATACCTCCGCGGTGCGCGGCATGATCCGTGCGGTGCACCACATGGTCGAGGTGATCGACTGAACTTCCCCCTCTCCCGCTTGCGGGAGAGGGTCGGGGTGAGGGCCTGTCAGATCGGCAGGCGCTGCGCTTGCGGCTCTTGCAGGCCCTCACCCTTCCGCCGTCCTGACGGACGGCTCCCTCCCTCTCCCGCAAGCGGAGAGGGATAGCGCGACAAAAGCGAAAGCGAGTGCACGATGAAACTGAACGACATCAAGGACAATGACGGCGCCCGCAAGGGCCGGATGCGCGTCGGACGCGGCATCGGCTCGGGCAAGGGCAAGACCGCCGGCCGCGGCCAGAAGGGCGCCAAGGCGCGTTCGGGCGTCGCGATCAACGGCTTCGAGGGCGGCCAGATGCCGCTCCACATGCGCTTGCCGAAGCGCGGCTTCAACAATCCCAACGCCAAGGATTATGCCGAGGTCAATCTGGGCGCGATCCAGAAGCTGGTCGACGCCGGCAAGCTGACCGCGACCGATATCGACCACGCGGCGCTGCAGGCCGTCGGCCTGGCGCGCGGCGGCAAGCATGGCGTGCGTCTGCTGGCCAAGGGCGAGCTCAAGGCGAAGCTCAACTTCACCGTCGCGGGCGCGTCGAAGGGCGCGATTCTGGCGGTCGAGAAGGCCGGCGGCAAGGTGACCGTCCCGACGATCGTTCCGGCTGCCGAAAAGCATGCCGCGAAGCATCGCTCGGTGCAGAAGGTCATCGCCGCGAAGAAGGCCGGAAAAGCTTAAGCTACTCTGGGCCTGACTTTAGCTGTGGACGGGGCGACGCGACGCATTGCCCTGCTCCGACAGTAACCTATATGGGCGGCGGGGTGGCGTGAAACGCTTCTCCGCCGCTTTGGTTTCCGGGAAATACGCATGGCATCCGCAGCCGATCAAATGGCATCCGGCCTCAACCTGTCCAAGTTCGGACAGGCCACCGAACTCAAGAAGCGGCTGTGGTTCACGCTCGGCGCGCTGATCCTCTTCCGGATGCTGAGCTATGTGCCGCTGCCGGGCGTCGATCCCACGCAGCTCGGCCTGCTGGCGCAGCGCACCCAGGGCGGCGTGCTCGATTTCTTCAACACCTTTTCGGGCGGCGCGCTGGAGCGCATGAGCGTGATCGCGCTTGGCGTGATGCCGTACATCACCGCCTCGATCGTGGTGCAGCTCGCGACCTCGCTGTCGCCGCAGCTCGCCGCGATCAAGAAGGAGGGCGAGAGCGGGCGCAAGAAGCTCAACCAGTACACCCGCTACGGCACCGTCGCGCTGACCGCGGTGCAGGGCTATGTCATCGCCGTGGGGCTGGAGACGCTGGGCGCGACCCAGGGCCTGGCCCCGGTGGTCGAACCGGGCATGCTGTTCCGCGTCGCCGCGGTGATCAGCCTGATCGGCGGCACCATGTTCCTGATGTGGCTGGGCGAACAGATCACCAGCCGCGGCGTCGGCAACGGCATCAGCCTCATCATCATGGCCGGCATCGTCGCGCATCTGCCGACCACATTGGTCCAGCTGTTTGAGGGCGGCCGCACCGGTTCGATGAACCCGGTGACGCTGGTCGCGATCCTCGCCGCGGTCGCCGGCCTGGTCCTCTTCATCTGCTTCATGGAGCGCGCCCAGCGCCGCATCCTGATCCAGTACCCCAAGCGCCAGACCCAGCGCGGCGTCCAGTCCGAGCGCAGCCACCTGCCGCTCAAGATCAACACCGCCGGCGTGATCCCGCCGATCTTCGCCAGCTCGCTGCTGCTGATGCCGCTGACGATCAGCCAGTTCGCCGGCCAGCAGCAGGCGGGGCAGGGCTGGTGGGGCGATTTCATCATCAGCCTCAACCAGTATCTCCAGCACGGATCGCTGGTGTACATGCTGCTCTATGGCGCGGGCATCATCTTCTTCTCGTTCTTCTACACCGCGGTGGTGTTCAACCCCGAGGAGACGGCGGACAACCTCAAGCGTTACGGCGGGTTCATCCCCGGCATCCGTCCGGGCAAGAACACCGAGGCGTATTTCGATTACGTGCTGACGCGCATCACCGTGATCGGCGCGGCGTACCTCACGATCATCTGCCTGCTGCCCGAATATCTCGTCTCGGCGCTGGCGATTCCCTTCTATCTGGGTGGGACCAGCCTGCTCATCGTCGTCAACGTGACGATGGATACGGTGACGCAGATCCAGTCGCACCTGCTGGCGCATCAATATGGCGACCTGATCAAGAAGGCGAAGCTGAAGGGCGGCCGCCTGCGCTAAGGGCGCGGGGCGGCAACAAAGGGGAAGCTCAAGTTGAACATCATCCTGTTGGGGCCTCCGGGGGCCGGCAAGGGCACGCAGGCGTCGCGGCTCGAGGACGAGCGCGGCATGGTCCAGCTCTCGACCGGCGACATGCTGCGCGCCGCGGTGAAGGCCGGCACGCCGGTCGGCCTCAAGGCCAAGGCGGTGATGGAGGCGGGCGAGCTGGTCAGTGACGAGATCGTCAGCGGCATCATCGGCGAAAGCCTGGACGGGCTGGGCGAAAAAGGTGCGATCTTCGACGGCTATCCACGTACCGCCGCGCAGGCGGAGTCGCTTGATGAAATCCTGTCGGCACGCGGCCGCAGCCTCGACCATGTGATCGAGCTGGTGGTGGACGAGGACGCATTGGTCGAGCGCATCACCGGTCGCTTCACTTGCGCCAGCTGCGGTGAGGGCTATCACGACAAGTTCAAGCTGCCCCAGCAAGAGGGCAAGTGCGACCAGTGCGGCGGCACCGAATTCAAGCGCCGCCCGGACGACAACGAGGAAACCGTCCGCACCCGCATGGCCGAATACCGCGCCAAGACCGCGCCGATCCTGCCGATCTACGAAGCGCGCGGGCTGGTGAAGCGCGTGGACGGCATGGCCGACATCGCCGTGGTGACCGACGCGATCGAGGCGATCCTGGACGGGCGGGGCTGAATTTCCGTAAAACGATCATCAACATTATCGATGCTATTCAGCCTGACGTGCTCCCCTGAAACTCCGCCAGTCTGAGCTAGAGTCCTTCATGAAGGAG
>CAYPRW010000030.1:0-10213 GCA_964413495.1 uncultured Stakelama sp.
GTGCCCTTGCGCAGCGAGAGCAGCTCGAGCATCGCATATTCCTTGCCGGTCAGGTGGACGCGGGCGCCGTCGACCTCGACGGTCTTGGCGTCCAGGTTCACCGCCAGCTTGCCGGTCTTGATCACCGACTGCGAATGACCCTTCGAGCGGCGCACCACGGCGTGGATGCGGGCGACCAGTTCCTCGCGGTGGAACGGCTTGGTCACATAATCGTCGGCGCCGAAGCCGAAGCTGCGCACCTTGCTGTCCATCTCGTTGATGCCCGACAGGATCAGTACCGGCGTCTGTACCCGGGCGACGCGCAGCTTCTTCAGCACGTCATAGCCGTGCATGTCGGGCAGGTTGAGGTCGAGCAGGATGATGTCGTAATCGTACAGCTTGCCCAGATCCAGGCCTTCCTCGCCCAGATCGGTCGTGTACACGTTGAAGCCTTCGGTCGTGAGCATCAGCTCGATCGCCTTGGCGGTCGTCGGCTCGTCTTCGATCAGCAGCACGCGCATCGCTGGTTCCCCATGTGGTTGCGCGGCCCCCTGTGGCCCGCAACACGACTGATTCATTAACCTAAGCAGGTCTGAAGGCAAAAGGTTAATTTTGCCCTAACCGGCCTTGATCCACGAGTCGCGGCGAATCCGGGCCGAGTTTGATGCGTCTGGGGGGCGGTTATCGCCGCTTCGGGTTGTGCGATTGAAACAAAGCCCGCAGATCGGCCGTTCTTCCCCCTTGGTAACGAGAGGAGCATGGCTGCGTGCGGGTTTTGATATTGGTGGCATTGGCGGTGACCGGATCAGCGCTGGGCCCGGCGGCGATGGGGCAAGGCGTGCCGCAGGTCGCGCCGATGGCGGCGAAACCCGCGCTGAGCCGCGACGTGCTGCATGTTCAGGTGATCCTCGACCATCTCGGCTTTTCGCCCGGCATGCTCGACGGGCGCGAGGGGCAGTCGCTGAGCGCGGCGCTGCGCGGCTATCAGATCTCGCGCCAGTTGCCGGTGACCGGCAGGATCGATCCGCGCACGCTGGAATCGCTGCACGCGCATCGCGCGGTGCGCCCGACGCGGATCGTGCGGTTGACGCCCGAGATGCTCGCCGGGCCCTATATCCGCCCCTGGCCCAGGGACCCGCAGGCGCAGGCGAAGCTCAAGACGATGGGCTATCGTTCGGCGATCGAGAAGCTGGCGGAGATGTTCCACACCACGCCGCAGGTGCTGATCGAGCTGAACAGCCCGGATACGCGGCTGGCGGCGGGGGTGCCGGTGCAGTTTCCGGGGGTGAACCCGGCCTCGCGCGACTATCCGGCCGAGTTGAGGCCCGAATGGCGCAGGACGCTGGCCGACCTCAATGTCGGCGCCGCGCAGCCCAAGGCGGCGCGGATCGTGGTCGACAAGTCCGACAAGGTGCTGCGCGTGTTCGGCAAGGACGGCAAGCTTGCCGCGCAGTTCAACGTGACGACCGGCTCGACCCGCGATCCGCTGCCGATCGGTAGCTGGAAGATCCGCGGCGTCGCGACCAATCCCGATTTCCACTATAATCCCAAGCTGTTCTGGGACGTTTCGGACAGGAAGCCCGACGCGCTGCTGCCGCCCGGCCCGAACAGTCCGGTGGGCGTGGTGTGGATCGATCTGTCCAAGGAACATTACGGTATCCACGGCACGCCCGAGCCGCAGACGATCGGGCGGACCGAAAGCCATGGCTGCATCCGCCTGACCAATTGGGACGCGGCGCGGCTGGCGCTGATGGTCGATGCCGGCACGGCGGCGGTGTTTCAGGAATGAGCGTGCTGCGGGTCGCCGGCTGGACGCTGATCGCCGGGGTGGCGGGGATCATCGTCTTTTTGGCCGCGACGATCCGTGTGGTCGAGCCGCAGCCTGACGCGCCCGCCGCGCCCGCGCCGCCGCCCGTGGCGGGCGCGGGTCTGCTCGTGCCGGTCCAGGGCGTCGACGTTGCGACATTGCGCAGCAATTGGGGCGAGGCGCGCGGCGGCGGCGCGCGCGCGCACCAGGCGCTCGACATCATGGCGCCGGCCGGGGCGCCGGTGATCGCGGCGGCAGACGGCGTGGTCGAGAAGCTGTATTTCTCGAAGGGCGGGGGCGGTGTGACGCTTTATCAGCGCGCGGCGGGGGGCGGGCTGATGCTCTATTACGCACATCTGCGCGCCTATGCCGCGGGCATGGCCGAGGGGCGGCGCGTGCGCGCGGGCGAGACGATCGCCTATGTCGGCGACACCGGCAATGCGGGGGCGGGGAATTACCACCTGCATTTCGCCGTCGCGCGCATGGCACCGGGCGAACGCTGGTGGCAGGGCACGCCGGTCGATCCCTATCCGCTGCTTGCGGGCGCGCGCCGGGGCGGCTAAGGCGCGCGGGTGCCGTCGAAGCGCGCTTTGGCGGTGTCGTTCTTTCTCAGCACTATAGGCTCGTCCCATGAAGATCAGCGGCGTGGACATCCGTCCCGGCAACATCATCGAATATGAAAACGGCATCTGGCGCGCGGTGAAGATCCAGCACACCCAGCCGGGCAAGGGCGGCGCCTATATGCAGGTCGAGCTGAAGAACCTGCGCGACGGCCGCAAGAACAATGTCCGATTCCGCTCGGCCGAGACGGTCGAGCGCGTGCGGCTCGACACCAAGGATTTCCAGTTCCTCTATCCCGAGGGCGATGGCCTCGTCTTCATGGACAAGGACACGTACGAGCAGACCACGCTGCCGCGCGACCTGCTGGGCGACGCCGCCGCCTTCCTGCAGGACGGCATGGACGTGGTGATGGAGCTGTACGACGAGGAAGCGATCAGCGTGCAGCTGCCCGACACGATCGAGGCGACGATCGTCGAGGCCGACGCGGTGGTGAAGGGGCAGACCGCCTCGTCCAGCTACAAGCCCGCGATCCTCGACAATGGCGTGCGCATCATGGTGCCGCCGCATATCGCCAGCGGCACGCGCATCGTGGTGGATGTGTACGAGCAGAGCTACGTGCGGCGCGCGGATTGAGGCCGAGCGGACGAGACAAATAGCGGCGCTATTTGCCCGATCCGCCGGCCCGGCCGGCGAGCAACGCTCGACCGACGCGCGGGCTTTGCCCGCGCGGGCCTTTGAAGTTTAGGATTTGAAATGGTTTCGCATTCCGGCCTCATCACCGTCATGGAGCGCGCCGCGCGCAAGGCGGGGCCGCGGCTGCGGCGCGACTTCAACGAGGTCCAGCATTTGCAGGTCAGCCGCAAGGGGCCGGCCGATTTCGTGTCGATGGCCGACAAGCGCGCCGAGGACACGCTGATCGAGGAGCTGCAGAAAGCGCGGCCCGACTGGGGGTTCCTGGTCGAGGAGCGTGGGCAGATCGCGGGCGACCCGAACAAGCCGCGCTGGATCATCGATCCGCTCGACGGCACCACCAACTTCCTTCACGGCCTGCCCCATTTCTGCATGTCGATCGCGGTCGAGGACCCGTTCGGCAGCCAGGGCAAGCCCGAGATCACGCACGGCTATATCTACCAGCCGATCACCGACGAGAGCTTCTGGGCCGAGAAGGGCCGCGGCGCGTGGCTGCAGGACCAGCGGCTGCGCGTGTCGGCGCGCAAGGACCTGCCCGACGCGCTGATCGCGACCGGCATCCCGTTCCTGGGCCATGGCAATTTCGCCGAGTGGAGCCGCATCTTCGGCGCGATCGCGCCCGAAGTCGCCGGCATCCGCCGTTTCGGCTCGGCCGCGCTGGACCTCGCCTGGGTTGCGGCGGGGCGGTATGATGGCTTTTGGGAAAGCGGGCTCTCGCCGTGGGACATCGCGGCGGGCATCCTGATCGTGAAGGAAGCGGGCGGCTTCGTTACCGACTATCGCGGGCAGGACGCGGCGCTGGCCAAGGGGCAGGTGCTGGCGGCGAACGACGCGATGCATTCCAAGCTGCACAAGCTGTTGGCCGGGGCGTTGCGGAACGCCTAAGGGTGCGTTCACTTGAGGGACCGTTCCCCTGCGAAAGCAGGGGCCCAGCATCAGGGGGGTGCGCTTGTGGCCCTGGACCCCTGCTTTCGCAGGGGAACGGCCTTGTTTCAATGCAAGTGAACCGGCTCTAGGATTTGGGCGCAGGTAAACCCTTCGCCGCGCGATAGCTGTCGACGGCGCGCAACAGGCCGGCGACTTCGGCGGCGGTGAACTCCGCGTCGCGTTCGATGCCCGACATCGCCTTCAGCCGATAGCGCCAGGCGGCGGCCTGACCGGGGCGATAGCGGCTCGCCACGTCCCGGAGCAGGCGTTCGCCGACCTCGAAACCCATATGCTCGACATAGGGGCAGTCCGCACCGCGCCGGCACGGCCCCTTGATGCGGCCGATCGTTCTGACCGGCGCGGTCCTTGGGCCGTCGGGCGTTTCGTAATTCACCCATTTGAACTTGGCCCAGCCCCAGTCGCGATAGTGCACGGCATGATAGACCTGGAAGCGGGTCTTGCCGGACCGCTTGTCGATGAACGCGCGGAAGAAGCCGTCGTCGCCGACGATCCGCAGCAGGCCGTTCTTCTGCCGCCAGCCCGGGCGCGTGGTGATCGTCGCGGCCGTTTCCAGCGCGTCGTCCTTGAGCGTGGCCGACCGTTCGAAATCCTCGGGCGTCATCGCGATCAGCCGTTGCGCCTGCGCCGATGACGGGCCGGGCCGATCGGACCGCGCGCCGGCCGGTTTGCCGAGCGCGAGCACCGCCAGCGCAAGCGTGGAAATCACCGGATATTTCCAGGACACGGCCCTTCCTCCCCGCGTCATTGATTTCCTGCCCGCAACAGCATGTCAACGGCGAACAGTTGCGAGTGATTCTCAAGGGTTTCCGCCCTTGTCCGCGCACCCCTCTCGGCCTAAAGCGACGCCGAGATTCCGCAACCGCGAGAGCCGTCTTGGTCGATCTGTCGCAATATCTGCCGATCCTGTTGTTCCTGGGGGTCGCACTGGTGCTGTCGAGCGCCTTCGTGTTCCTGCCGATGATCGCGGCGCGCTTCACCGGGGCGCATCAGCCGACGCCGGAAAAGCTGACCGAATATGAGTGCGGCTTTCCGGCGTTCGAGGATTCGCGCAGCCAGTTCGACGTGCGCTTCTATCTGGTCGCGATCCTGTTCATCATCTTCGATCTGGAAGCGGCGTTCCTCTATCCCTGGGCGGTCACCGTGTTCGACCTGGGCTGGGCGGCGTGGATCAGCATGATGATCTTCATCGGCGAACTTGCGCTGGGTCTGGCTTACGCCTGGAAGGTCGGGGCGCTGGAGTGGGAATGAGCCAAGTGAACCAGACGTCTCCGATCCTGAACGCCCAAGGTCAGCCGATGACGGCGCCCGATCAGGGCTTCTTCAACGACCTGAATGGCGAGCTCAACGACAAGGGCTTCCTCGTCACTTCGACCGAGGACCTGTTCCAGTGGGCGCGCACCGGATCGTTGTGGTGGATGACGTTCGGGCTCGCCTGCTGCGCGGTCGAGATGATCCATGTGAACATGCCGCGCTATGACATGGAGCGGTTCGGCGCCGCGCCGCGCGCCTCGCCGCGCCAGAGCGACGTGATGATCGTGGCGGGTACGCTGTGCAACAAGATGGCGCCGGCGCTGCGCCGCGTGTACGACCAGATGAGCGAGCCCAAATACGTCATCTCGATGGGCTCGTGCGCCAATGGCGGCGGCTATTATCATTACAGCTATAGCGTGGTGCGCGGATGCGATCGCGTGGTGCCGGTCGACATCTATGTCCCCGGTTGCCCGCCGACCGCCGAGGCGCTGCTGTATGGCGTGATGCAGCTGCAGCGGAAGATCCGCCGCATCGGGACGGTGACGCGGTGAGGGCGCCGGCGCCTAAATATGCCGCGAATGACGGCGTGATCGCGGCCGCGCGCGCGGCGCTGGGCGACATGCTGATCGAGGCGAGTGATCTGGTCGGCGAGGTCAATCTGACCGTCGATCGCGCGCGGCTGGTGGAGGCGATGATCGCGTTGCGCGACGGCGCGATGCTGCAATATCAGGCGCTGATGGAGATCGCCGGGGTCGATTATCCCGCGCGGGCCGAGCGGTTCGACGTCTGCTACATGCTGCTGAGCTACACCCGCAACCACCGCATCCGCGTGCGCGTGACGACCGACGAGGTGCAGCCGGTGCCGAGCGTGACGGGCATCTGGCCGGTCGCCGGCTGGCTGGAGCGCGAAGTGTACGACATGTACGGCGTGCTGTTCGAGGGGAATAGCGACTTGCGCCGCATTCTCACCGATTACGGCTTTCGCGGGCATCCGCAGCGCAAGGACTTCCCGCTCTCGGGCTTTGTCGAGCTGCGTTATTCGGAAGCGGCCAAGCGCGTGGTGTATGAGCCCGTGCAGCTGGCACAGGATTTCCGCAATTTCGACTTCATGAGCCCGTGGGAAGGCGCGCAGTACGTGCTGCCGGGGGACGAGAAGGCTGCGCCTGCGCCCGCCGCAGCGCCTGCCGCGCCGCAGGCCAAGGGCGCGCCGTCGCCGGTGACCGCCGATCAGGTCGCCAAGGCCGATGCGGCGAGCAAGCCGGTCAAGGCGCGGGTCACCAAGCCCAAGACCAGCGACAGCCCGAAGGACACGGGCATCGGCAAGGCGTCGCCGCATGACGGCCCCAAGCCCGCCAGGAAGACCGCCGCGAAAAAGCCGGCTGAAGTCAAGAAGCCCAAGGCGCCGGCAAAGCCCCGCGCCAAGAAGGGTGACGCGTAATGGCCGAGTATCTCGACGAAATCGAAGGCCGCACCAGCGCCGGCGATCCCAGTGTCGGCGACACCGAGATCGCCAACTACACGATCAATTTCGGCCCGCAGCACCCGGCGGCACACGGCGTGCTGCGGCTCGTCACCGAGCTGGACGGCGAGATCATCGAGCGGATCGATCCGCATGTCGGCCTGCTGCACCGCGGCACCGAGAAGCTGATCGAGTACAAGACCTATACCCAGGCGCTGCCCTATATGGACCGCCTCGACTATTGCTCGCCGCTGGCGATGGAGCACAGCTTCGTGCTGGCGGTCGAGAAGCTGCTCGACCTCGAGGTGCCGCTGCGCGCGCAATATCTGCGCGTGTTCTTCGCCGAGCTGACGCGCATCTGCAATCACATGCTGAACCTGGGTTCGCACGTCATGGATGTCGGCGCGATGACGCCGAACCTGTGGATGTTCGAGATCCGCGAGGATTGTTTGAATTTCTTCGAGCGCATGTCCGGCGCGCGGATGCATCACAATTACCTGCGGCCGGGCGGCGTGCATCAGGACGTGCCGCTCAAGCTGCTGGCGGATATCGCCGACTGGCTCGACACGCGGCTGCCGCGGCTGTTCGGCGACGCGATCTCGCTGGTCGCGGAGAACCGCATCTTCAAACAGCGCAACGTCGATATTGCGATCGTCAGCCGTGACGATGCGGTGAAATGGGGCTTTTCCGGCCCGATGATCCGTGGCGCGGGTCTGCCCTGGGACCTGCGCAAGTCGCAGCCCTATGATGTGTACGACCGTATGGACTTCGAGATTCCGGTCGGCACGCGCGGTGACTGTTACGACCGGTTCATGGTGCGGGTCGAGGAAGTCTATCAGTCCGCGCGCATCATGAAACAGTGCCTGAACGAGATGCCCGACGGGCCGATCGCGTCGCTCGATCGCAAGGTGGTGCCGCCCAAGCGCGCCGAGATGAAACAGTCGATGGAAGCGCTGATCCATCACTTCAAGCTCTATACCGAGGGCTTCCACGTGCCCGCGGGCGAGGTCTATGTCGCCACCGAAAGCCCCAAGGGGGAGTTCGGCATCTACATGGTCAGCGACGGGTCGAACAAACCGTACCGCTGCAAGATCCGCCCGACCGCGTTCAGCCATTTGCAGGCGATGGATTTCATGAGCCGCGGGCACATGCTGGCGGATATCACGGCGATTCTGGGCGCGATGGATATCGTGTTCGGGGAGTGCGACCGGTGAGGGCGGCTAAGACAGTTGCGGCCATCGCGGCTTTGCTATGGGCGGTGTTTTGCGTGCTTCTCTTGGCCAAGGTGGTCGATACTCCGCGTTGGTTCATGCCCATCACCGGCCTGATCGGTCTGGCGAATTTGGCAGTCTTTGCGCGAGGGCTTTGGGCACGTCGCGATGTCGAGAGTTCGGGGGCGGCCCATGGCTGACGCAACCTCAAATCGCCTCGCGACCGCGCACGAGATGATCGCGCGCTACAACGCGCAGGACGCCGACGCCTATGTCGAGCTGATGACCGACGACGCTTGCGAAGCGGGCTATCGCGGGGCGGTGGTGCGTGAGGGCAGGGAGGGCGTGCGTTCCGGCCTCAAGGCGATGTTCGCGCAATTCCCGCAGAACCGGGTCGAAATCCGCGACAGCCGGCAGGTCGGCGACACCGTGGTGTTGCACGAGGCCGTCTCGCGCGCGCCGGACGGGGAGCGGTTCGAGGTGCTGGCGATCTATTCGTTCGAGGGCGACAAGGTGTCGCGCGTGGAGTTCATCCGCTAATGGCCGACGCAGCAGCAATCGAAGACACGCCCGAGCTGCGGGCGCGCTGGGGCGGGTTCGCGTGGAATGCGGACAGCGCCGCCAAGGCGAAGATCATCCGCGCGCGCTATCCCGAGGGGCGGCAGATGAGCTGCACCATCCCCTATCTCGACCTGGCGCAGCGGCAGGTGGGGGCGGAGACCGATACGCAGGGCTGGCTGCCGATCCCGGTGATCGAGTTCGTCGCGCGCGAGCTGGACTTAGCGGTGATCCGCGTGCTGGAGGTCGCGACCTTCTATACGATGTTCAACCTGCACCCGGTCGGCAAATATCATGTGCAGGTGTGCGGCACGACGCCGTGCTGGCTGCGCGGGTCGGACGACGTGTTCGCGGCGTGCAAGAACCGCGGGATGAGCAAGGGCAAGACCACGCCGGATGGGCTGTTCACGCTGACCGAGGTCGAGTGCATGGGCAATTGCGCGTCGGCGCCGATGGTCCAGATCAACGACGACAATTACGAGGACCTCGACTACGACCGCACCGTCGCGATCCTCGACGCGCTGGCGCAGGGGCAGTCGCCCAAGGCCGGGACTCAGGAGCCGGGCCGGCACACGGTGGAGCCGCTCGGCGGGCCGACGACGCTCAAGGAAATGGTCGACGCCAATCATGATTACAGGGGGCAGTGGTGAACAAGAACACGCTCGTCACCATCCTGGCCATCATCGGCGGGATCGTCGTGCTTGGCTGGGTGCTGAAGCTGGCCGTCAAGCTGTTCGTGCCGCTGCTGCTGATCGGCGTGGGCGTGGCGGTGTATCTCGCGGTCAAGGACAACAAGCGCATCGGGGGGCCGAAGTGACATCCATTCTCGCGCCTTCTGTTCTCCTGCGAAAGCAGGAGCCCAGAGCCGCAAGCGCCATCGCCCGTTACCCTGGGCCCCTGCTTTCGCAGGGGAACGTGTGCGGAGGCCGTCATGCTCGCTGACAAGGACCGCATCTTCACCAATCTCTACGGCTATCAGCCGTGGCAGCTCAAGGCTGCGCTCAAGCGCGGCGATTGGGACAATACCAAGGCGTTGCTGGCGCTGGGCCCGGACACGATCATCGAGAAGATCAAGGCGTCGGGCCTGCGCGGGCGCGGGGGGGCGGGCTTTCCGACCGGCATGAAGTGGAGCTTCATGCCCAAGAACCCGACGCCGGAGCGGCCGAGTTTCCTGGTGATCAACGCCGACGAATCCGAGCCGGGTTCGTGCAAGGACCGCGAGATCATCCGCCACGATCCGCACAAGCTGCTTGAAGGCGCGCTGGTCGCGGGGTTCGCGATGCGCGCCCGGGCGGCGTATATCTACATCCGCGGGGAATATATCCGCGAGGCGGAAACGTTGTTCGCGGCGATCGAGGAAGCGTACGCCAAGGGGCTGCTGGGCAGGAACGCCTGCGGCTCGGGCTATGATTTCGACGTGTTCTGCCATCGCGGCGCGGGCGCGTACATCTGCGGCGAAGAGACTGCGATGATCGAGAGCCTGGAGGGCAAGAAGGGGCAGCCGCGCCTCAAGCCGCCCTTCCCGGCGGGCGCGGGGCTTTATGGCTGTCCGACCACGGTCAACAATGTCGAGAGCATCGCGGTCGCGCCGACGATCCTGCGCCGCTCGCCCGAATGGTTTGCGAGCTTTGGCGCGGAGAATAATCGCGGCACCAAGCTGTTCCAGATCAGCGGCCATGTCGAAAAGCCGTGCGTGGTCGAGGAAGCGATGAGCATCCCGTTCCGCGAGCTGATCGAGAAGCATTGCGG
>CAYPRW010000031.1:0-7777 GCA_964413495.1 uncultured Stakelama sp.
ATGTCGGCCGCTTCGCGATGGTGAGCGATCCGCAAGGCGTGACCTTCTATGTCATGCGCGGCGCGAGCGACGGCGACAGCACCGCCTTCGCCCGCATGGGACAGGGCCATGTCAGCTGGAACGAACTGCAGACCAGCGACGCCGATGCCGCGTTCGGTTTCTACACCGGCCTGTTCGGCTGGGAGAAGGCCGGCGGCATGCCGATGCCGTGGGGCGAATATGCCTTCCTGCGGCCAAAGGGCGCGGGCGACGCGATGGATGTCGTCTGGGGCGCGATGATGCCGCGCGAAAAGGCCGAGCATCCGGTCGGCTGGACCTTCTATTTCCGCGTGCCCGATATCGAGGCGGCCTATGCCAGGGTGAAGCAGCTCGGCGGCGCCCCCTTGTCCGATCCGATGGAAGTGCCCGGCGGCGAGCGCGTGTTCCACGCCACCGATCCGCACGGCGCCGCCTTCGGCCTGGTGGCGCCCAAATGAGCCGGCGCATCATCGGCGCCGCCTTCATCAGCCTCGACGGGGTGATCCAGGCGCCGGGCGGGCCGGAAGAGGACCCGACCGGCGGCTTCGCCCATGGCGGCTGGCTGTTCCCGCTGGGCGACGAGGCGCTCGGCCATCAGATCGATACCGTGCTGAACCCGCCCTACGACCTGCTGCTCGGCCGGCGCACCTACGACATCTTCGCCGCCTATTGGCCGTTCAACACGAGCGAGCCGAAGATCGCCGAGCCGTTCAACCAATGCCGCAAATATGTGCTGACCCGCTCCGACATGGCGCTCGACTGGGCGAACAGCGCGCGCGTCGCCGATCTCGACGCGCTGGCGGCGATCAAGGCCGGCGAAGGGCCGGACCTCGTCATCCAGGGCAGCTCGACGCTCTATCCGCAGTTGATCGGACGCGGCCTGATCGACCGGCTGGTCCTGATGGTCGCGCCGGTCGTTCTGGGTCGGGGCAAGCGCCTGTTCGGCGAAGACAGCCCGTCCGGCACCTGGAAGCTGATCGAGCATCGCCTGGGCAGCACCGGCATCGCGATGGCCACCTACGAACCCGCCGGCCCGGTTCAGTCCGGCAGCTTCGCCGAAGACGAGCCAAGCCCCCAGGAACTGGCGCGGCGCGAGAAATGGGCGCGGGAAGGCTAACGTCCGAAAGCGAACCGTTCCCCTGCGAAGGCAGGGGCCCAGGGTCACAAGCGATACGCTCTCGGCCCTGGCCCCATGCTTTCGACCGATCCTGACGACCGCCTCAAGCGAATGCCGGCGACCCCTTCAACTGCTGATACGCCTCGATCACCTTGCGCAGCGCACCCTCATGGCTGCGGTCCCCGCCATTCCGATCCGGATGATATTTCCGCACCAGCTCCGAATAGCGCCGCCGCAGCGCCGTGCGATCGGCATCCACTTCCAACGCCAGCGCCTTCAGCGCCTCGCGATCCTTCCCCGACAGCGGCCGGCCGTCCTTGCGCTCGGCCGGCATCGCCGCGCGCCAGCGCGCGCCGATCGCGTCGAGCGGATCGCTGAAATCGGCCCAGCGCGGCGGCCGGTCCGCGCCACCTGTCGAGGCGAACGCGCGCGTCTCGCGCTCCCACCCGGCCAGCGGCCGCTGCGCGTCATGGATCTCGTCGGGCGTCATGCCGGTAAAGAAGTTGTAGCTCGAATTGAACGCGCGGACATGGTCGAGGCACAGCCAGCGATACTCGCCCGGCGCGTCGCTCGGCCGATGTCCCGCCAGCATCGGCGCGCGGAACTCGCCCGGCTCGCCGCACCCCGGCTCCGCGCACAGCCGTCCGGGCGCTTCGACACGGCCATGGAAGCGTGAGGTGGGACGATCTTTCCGCGGCTCACGCGACACTTAAAATCCTCGTCGAAAACGGCCTATATAGGCGGCATGACCGACACCGCCACCGGGCCAGTCGCCCAGCAAATCACCGCCCGCCTCACCCGCGAACTCGCCCCGTCGCGCCTCGCCGTGATCAACGACAGCGCGAAGCATCGCGGCCATCCGGGCGACGACGGCAGCGGCGAATCGCACTTCACGGTCGAGATCGAAAGCGCCGCCTTCATCGGCAAGTCGCGCGTCGAGCGCCAGCGCCTGGTCAATCGCGCGCTCGGCGACCTGATGGACAACCGCGTTCACGCGATGGCGATCCGCGCCACGGCACCGGAGGCGCCATGACCCACGACATGTTCGCCCAGACGATCCAGCCGGTCACCCACGATCTTGGCGGCTTCAAGGTCCACCGCACCCTCCCCTCACGTCCGCGCACGATGGTCGGCCCGTTCATCTTCTTCGACCAGATGGGCCCCGCGCACCTCGAAACCGGCACCGGCATCGACGTCCGCCCGCACCCGCACATCAACCTCGCCACCGTCACCTATCTCTTTGAAGGCGCGATAGAACATCGCGACAGCCTGGGCACCTTCGCCACGATCGAGCCGGGCGCGGTCAACCTGATGACGGCGGGCAACGGCATCGTCCACAGCGAACGCTCGCCGCAATCCGAACGCGACGCCGGGCCGGAACTGTCCGGCATCCAGACCTGGCTCGCCCTGCCCGAACGGTTCGAGGAGATCGACCCGGCGTTCGAGCACGTCGCCAAGGCCGACCTACCCCTGATCGACGCCACCGGCGCGAAAGCGCGGATCATCATGGGCAGCCTGTGGGGCGCCGCCGCGCCGACGACGACCTATGCCGGCACCATCTATGCCGACATCGTGCTGGACGCGGGCGGCAGCGTGCCGATCGATGCCGAGGCCGACGAGCGGGCGATCTATCTCGCAGTCGGTCAGGCCTCGCTCGACGGGATCGAACTCGAACCGCAGACGCTCTACGTCCTGCGCCCCGGCATCGCCGCCACGCTCCGTTCGCACAGCGGCGGCCGCGTGATGCTGTGCGGCGGCGAAGCGTTCGCGACACCACGCCACGTCTGGTGGAACTTCGTCTCGTCCGATCGCGGGCGGATCGACCAGGCCAAGGCGGACTGGAAGGCCGGGCTGTTCCCCAAGGTGCCGGGCGACGACCAGGAATTCATCCCGATCCCCGAACTGCCCAAGACGGTCAGCTATCCATGAGACTCCAGCGCATCCCGCTCCCCACCGGCGTCGAGCTCGACGTCGCCATGGCGGGCGATCCCGCGTCGCCCGCGATCGTGCTGCTCCACGGCTTCCCCGAATCGCACCGCACCTGGCGGCACCAGATCCCGGCGCTCGCCGACCGCTTCTTCGTCATCGCGCCCGACCAGCGCGGCTTCGCGCGCTCGTCCAAGCCCGCGGGGGTCGAGAATTACACCGCCGACAAGCCCGTTGCCGATCTGCTCGCGCTGGCCGACCATTTCGGCAAGGACCGCTTCACGCTGGTCGGGCATGACTGGGGCGGCGCGATCGCCTGGATGGCCGCGCTCCAGCATCCCCGGCGCGTCGCGCGGCTGGTCATCGTCAACGCGCCGCACCCCTTCGTCTTCCAGAAGTCGCTGTTCGACGACGCCGAACAGCGCGCCGCCAGCCAATATATCCGCGCCTTGCGCGATCCCGCCACCGAAGCGCATCTTGCCGCGCTGGCCCCCGGCGAGCTGTTCGACGCCAGCTTTGCCCGGCACGCCGACCCCGCGCTGCTTGCGCCAGAACGCGACGTCTATCTCGACCAATGGGGCCAGCCAGGCGCGATGACCGCGATGCTGAACTGGTATCGCGCGAGCGCGGTGATCGTGCCCGCGATCGACGAGACCCCCGAACGCCCCGCTTTCCTCGATGCGCCGTTCCCGCCGGTGACCCAGCCGACGCTGGTGATCTGGGGCATGGCCGACCAGGCGCTGCTGCCGGTGCAGCTCGACGGGCTCGACGCGCTGGTGCCTGACCTCACCATGGTAAAGATCGACGCCGGGCATTTCGTGACCTGGGAAGCGCCCGCCCAAGTCACCAGCGCGATGCTCGACTGGCTGGGTTGATTTTGGTTCACGCAAAGGCGCTAAGACGCGAAGAGGTGGTTCTGCCGCGTCAGCGGCTTTCATCATTTCACCGGTTGAACAAGGCTTAAGCCAAGCGATGATGAGCGCGCTTCGCGCCAAAGACTGACGCCTTCGCGTCTTGGCGCCTTTGCGTGAACCAAATCTAGGCCAACCACTCCACCCACGCCCCGTGCGGATGCGCATGTCCCAACATCCGCACCGCCCCATCGCCCGGCCAGCACCGCACCGTCAGCTCATGCCGGAACGCCGTCCGGTTCGTCTCCAGCGCGATCCACGCCAGCGGCCGATCCGCCGTCGCCCGCGCCCCGGCCGCCTCCATCGCCGCTTCGATCGCCGCCTGCCGCTCCGCCCCCAGATATTGCCACACGATCGAATGCATCAGCACGCGCACCGTCCCCGCCGCCTGCGGCGCTGCCAGCGCGGCGGTAACGAACCCGGCCGCATCCGCCTGCACCAGATCGGGCGCCCGTTCGCGCGCCGCCTTCGCCGCCTGCTCCAGCCGCTCGAATCGCACGCGATGCTCCGGCCAGGCATAGGCCTTCAGCCGCAACAGCTGCGCCGGATCGGTCAGGTCGAGCGGCGCGACGTCGCACCCTCTCAGCGAGACGATCGCCCAATCCGCTACGGGCGGCGGCGGCCCGCGCCACTCAGGCGCGATCGTCATCGCCGGTTGCACAGCGCCCACCGCCACGCCGCCCAGTTCATAGGCATAGCGGTCCATCATCAGATTGATGCCCGCACTCGACCCGATCTCGATACATTCGAACCGCGCCGGCAGTCCCTGCGCCGCCAGCCATGAGAACGCCGCCGCATAGCCCGCCGATCGCCCCGCCTCGTTGGTCTGCGGCGGTCCATCGAGCCATGGCAGCAGCGCCGCGTCGTGCCGCGCCAGCGCCGCGCCGACCAGCGCCTCCGCCTCCGCCATCGCGCCCGCCTCGCCAGCATAAAGCGCCGCCAGCGCCGGCTCGCCGCCCGACAGGTACAGCGCATGCAGCGCCCCCGCCGCACGCAGCGGCAGCGCGTCGGCCATCGGCTTGCCCGGCCAGCCGCGCAGCTTCGCCGCGAACGCGCCCGGCGCATCGAAATTGCGCAAAATCGCCTCGACGATCCGCGCGGTCAGCGGTGCGCCATTGGCGCGGCAATAGTCGATCTGGTTGGCAAAGGCGTCGCGCGCATCGTCGACATCCATGAAATCGGTCATGCGAATCTCCCGGGCGCTTGTTGCGCCCACCCCGCGCGCCAAGTAAAGGCGCGCCACCATGTCGGAACCGATCATCCTGGCCGTACCCAAGGGACGCATCCTCGAGGAAGCGTTACCCCTGCTCGCGCACGCCGGAATCGTGCCCGAACCGGCCTTCGCCGACGAAGCCAGCCGCGCGCTGCGCTTCAAGACCAACCGGCCCGACATCGACCTCATCCGCGTGCGCGCGTTCGACGTCGCCACCTTCGTCGCGCACGGCGCGGCGCAGCTCGGCATCGTCGGGTCGGACGTGCTGGACGAGTTCGCCTATTCCGAGCTCTACGCGCCGGTCGATCTCGGCATCGGCCATTGCCGGCTGTCGGTCGCTGAACCGGCCGAACTCGCCGCCATCGACGATCCGCGCGGCTGGAGCCATGTCCGCGTCGCCACCAAATACCCCGCGCTCACCCGCCGTCATTTCGAGGCGCGCGGCGTGCAGGCCGAGTGCGTCAAGCTGAACGGCGCGATGGAGCTGGCCCCCTTGCTGGGCCTCGCCCCGCGCATCGTCGATCTCGTCTCGTCGGGCCGCACGCTCAAGGAGAACGGGCTGGTCGAGGTCGAGGTGATTGCTGAGGTCACCAGCCGCCTCGTCGCCAATCGCGCCGCGTTCAAGACCCGGCCCGAAGTGGTGCCGCTGGTCGACGCCTTCCGCCGCGCGGTCGAGCGCGCCGCGTGATCAAACTCTCCACCTCCGAACCCGGCTTCGCCCAGGCGTTCCGCGAGCTGGTCGATGCCCGGCGCGAGGCCGATGCCGATGTCGCGCGCGACGTGCGCACGATCGTCGCATCGGTGCGCGACGAGGGCGACGCCGCGCTCCATGCGTTCACCCGCAAGTTCGATCGCCACGACCTGAACGACACCGGCTGGCGGATCGAGCAGGCGGATTGCGCCGCCGCGCTCGACGCGCTCGATCCCGAACTGCGCGACGCGCTTCAGCTCGCCGCGGATCGCATCACCGCCTATCACGAGAAGCAGAAACCCGCCGACAGCGACACCACCGACGCCGCCGGGGTCCGCACCGGCGCGCGCTGGAGCGCGGTCGAGGCGGCGGGCATCTATGTCCCCGGCGGCCGCGCGGCCTATCCCTCCTCGGTGCTGATGAACGCGATCCCCGCCAGGGTCGCGGGCGTCGATCGGCTGGTGATGGTCACGCCGACCCCCGATGGCGAGGTCAATCCGCTGGTCCTCGCTGCCGCGCAGATCGCCGGGGTGGACGAGATCTGGCGGATCGGCGGCGCGCAGGCGATCGCCGCGCTCGCTTACGGCACCGGCCGCATCGCCGCGGTCGATGTCGTCACCGGCCCCGGCAACGCCTGGGTGGCAGAAGCCAAGCGCCAGCTCTATGGCGTGGTCGGCATCGACATGGTCGCCGGGCCATCCGAGATCGTGGTGATCGCGGACGGCCGCAACAACCCCGACTGGATCGCCGCCGACCTGCTGAGCCAGGCCGAGCACGACCCCACCAGCCAGTCGATCCTGCTCACCGACGACGCGATCTTCGCCGGCAAGGTCGCCGAAGCGGTCGACCGCCAGATCGGCACGCTCGCCACCAAGGACGTTGCCCGCCAGAGCTGGGACGCCAACGGCGCGATCATCGTCACCGCCACGCTGGACGAGGCGATCCCGCTGGCCAACCGCCTCGCGCCCGAGCATCTCGAACTCGCCGTGGACGATCCCGACGCGCTGTTCGCGCGCGTGCGCCACGCCGGCTCGGTGTTTCTCGGCCGCATGACGCCCGAGGCGATCGGCGATTACGTCGCCGGCCCCAACCACGTCCTCCCC
Source organism: uncultured Stakelama sp. (assembly GCA_964413495.1). Taxonomy (GTDB): domain Bacteria; phylum Pseudomonadota; class Alphaproteobacteria; order Sphingomonadales; family Sphingomonadaceae; genus Sphingomonas. Next base: position 6,980 of record CAYPRW010000031.1, read on the forward strand.
ACCGGCCGCCGCGCGCGCTTCGCCAGCGGCCTGTCGGTGCTCGATTTCATGAAGCGCACCAGCTTCCTCGCGCTCGACGACGCCGGCCTCGCCGCGATCGGCCCGGCGGCGGTGGCGCTGGCGCGGGCCGAGGGGCTGCCGGCACATGCGAAATCGGTCGCCGTGCGCCTGGGACTCAACCATGCCTAGCCATACCGCCAAGTCCCGATCCAGGGCCCGCGCCGCCGCGCGGCTCGCCGCCGTCCAGGCGCTCTATCAGCAGGAGATGGAGGGCACGAAGCTGCCCGTGCTGCTGACCGAGTTCCACCAGCACCGGCTCGGCGCGACGATCGAGGACGTGGAATATGCCGATGCCGACGCCGATTTCTTCGACGATATCGTCAAGGGCGTCGATGCGCGGCGCGGCGAGATCGACGGGCTGATCGCGGGCAAGCTGTCCGCCGACTGGAATTTCGAGCGGCTCGATCGCCCGATGCGCCAGATCCTGCGCGCCGGCACCTACGAACTGCTGGCGCGCCCGGACGTGCCGACCGGCGCGGCGATCAGCGAGTATCTCGACGTCACCGACGCATTCTACGACCGGCGTGAAAAGGGCTTCGTCAACGGCCTGCTCGACGCGATCGCCAAGGACGTGCGGGGTTAGAAGACTGGGTTCACGCTAAGGCGCTAAGGCGCGAAGAAGAGGAATTTGGTTCGCGCAGAGGCGCAGAGGCGCAGAGAGGCTGCACTTGGCGCGAAGCGCCCTCAAATCTGCCACGGCGCCCCCCGCTGCACCCGCCAAGGGATGAGATCCGCTGC
>CAYPRW010000032.1:0-3953 GCA_964413495.1 uncultured Stakelama sp.
AGGCCCTTGCCGCCGCCGCCGGCGCTGGCCTTGATCATCACCGGGTAGCCGATGCGGCGGGCGATCGCCGCAGCCTCGTCGGCGGAGGCGATCGGCTGGTTGTGGCCCGGGATCGTGTTGACGCCGGCGTCGAGGGCTATCTTCTTAGAGGCGATCTTGTCGCCCATGGCGGCGATGGAGCGGTGCTTCGGGCCGATGAAGACGATGCCCGCCTGTTCGGCGAGGCGCGCGAACTCCTCGTTCTCGGACAGGAATCCGTAGCCCGGATGCACCGCCTCCGCCCCGGTGCGCCGGCAGGCGTCGATGATGCGATCGATCGCCAGATAGGATTGCCGGGGCGGCGCCGCGCCCAGCAGAACCGCCTCGTCCGCCATCTGCACGTGGCGGGCGTCCCGGTCGGCCTCCGAGTACACGGCGACCGAACCGATGCCCATGCCGCGCGCGGTCTTCATGATCCGGCAGGCGATCTCGCCCCGGTTGGCGATGAGGATCTTCTTGAACAGGAAAGCTTCCTTTACAGAGGGATGTTGCCGTGCTTGCGCCAGGGGTTGTCGAGCTTCTTGCCGCGCAGCATTGCCAGCGACCGGCAAACGCGCCTGCGGGTTTCGTGCGGCATGATCACATCGTCGATGAAGCCGCGGCTGCCCGCGACGAATGGATTCGCAAACTTGCGGCGATACTCCTCCGTCCGCTCGGCAAGCTTGGCCGGGTCGCCGCTATCCTTGCGGAAGATGATTTCCACGGCGCCCTTGGGCCCCATGACGGCAATCTCGGCGGTCGGCCAGGCGAAATTGACGTCGCCGCGAAGGTGCTTGGAGGACATCACGTCGTAGGCGCCGCCGTAGGCCTTGCGCGTGATCAGCGTGACTTTGGGCACCGTGCACTCCGCGTAGGCGTAAAGCAGCTTGGCGCCATGCTTGATGATTCCGCCGTATTCCTGCGAGGTGCCCGGCAGGAACCCGGGCACGTCCACCAGCGTGACGATCGGGATGTTGAACGCGTCGCAAAAGCGCACGAAACGGGCGCCCTTGATGGCGCTCTTGATGTCCAGGCAACCCGCCAACACCAGCGGCTGATTGGCGACGAAGCCCACGGTGCTGCCTTCCATGCGCGCGAAGCCGACGACGATATTCTTCGCGTGATCCGGCTGGATCTCGAAGAAATCCCCGTCGTCGACGATCTTGCGGATCAGTTCCTTCATGTCGTACGGGCTGTTCGGGTTCGCCGGCACCAGCGAATCGAGCGAGAGTTCCTGCCGGTCGGCGGAGTCCGTGGTCGCCCGCACCGGGGGCTTCTCCCGGTTGCTCAGCGGCAGGAAGTCGAAGAAACGGCGCAGCATCAGCAGCGCCTCCACGTCGTTGTCGAACGCAAGGTCGGCGACGCCCGAGCGCGTGGTGTGCGTCACCGCGCCGCCCAGTTCCTCGGCGGTGACTTCCTCGTGCGTCACCGTCTTCACGACGTCGGGTCCGGTGACGAACATGTAGGCGCTGTTCTTGACCATGAAGATGAAATCGGTCATTGCCGGCGAGTACACCGCCCCTCCTGCGCAGGGGCCCATGATCATCGAGATCTGCGGGATCACGCCGGAGGCCATTACGTTGCGCTGGAAGACGTCCGCGTACCCGGCCAGGGACGCCACCCCCTCCTGTATGCGGGCGCCGCCGGAATCGTTCAGGCCGACGACCGGCGCGCCGACCTTCATCGCGTGATCCATGATCTTGCAGATCTTCTCCGCGTGCGCCTCCGAAAGCGCACCGCCGAAGACCGTGAAGTCCTGTGAGAACACGAACACCAGCCGGCCGTTGATGGTGCCGTAGCCGGTCACCACCCCGTCCCCGGGAACCTTCGAGTCCGCCATGCCGAAGTCGCTCGATCGGTGCTCGACGAACATGTCCCATTCCTCGAAGCTGCCGCGGTCGAGCAGCAGTTCGATGCGCTCGCGGGCAGTGAGCTTGCCCTTGGCATGCTGAGCCTCGATCCGCGCCGCGCCGCCTCCCAGCCTCGCTGCGGCGCGCTTCTCCTCGAGCTGGCGAATGATGTCGTGCATCAGGCGGTTCCCTTTCGTTGTTCCGCCAAGGCTACCAGCCTCGCTGCGGCCGCGGTCGGCGAGGTGCGTCCGCTCGCAACCGCGTCGACCAGCCCGTCCATCTGTTCCCGCACGGCCGGATGTGTCCGAAAGCGCGCGCGCAGGGCTTCGTCGATCAACTGCCACATCCAGTCGAGTGCCTGGCGCCTGCGCTTTGCGGCGAGTTCGCCGCTGGCGCGCATCGCATCGCGGTAGGCCACGATCTGCTCCCAGAGTTCGGGAATGCCGATGCCGGTGGTGGCCGAGACGGCCAGGGCCACCGGCGACCAGCGCGCCGTCCGTGGCCGCAGCATGGCGAGGACGCGCGCGATCTGCCCGACGGCACCGTCCGCGGCGGCGCGGTCCAGGTCGGCCTTGTTGACCGCGACGATGTCCGCCAGCTCGATGACGCCCTTCTTCATGGCCTGCAACTCGTCGCCGGCGTTCGGCAACTGAAGCAGCAGGAAGAAATCGGTCATGCCGGCGACCGCCGATTCCGACTGGCCGACGCCGACCGTTTCGACGATGACGACATCGAAACCCGCGGCTTCGCAGATCAGCAGCGCTTCGCGCGTCCTCGCGGCGACGCCGCCGAGCGAGCCCGCCGCCGGCGAAGGCCGGACGAACGCGTGCGCGTGCCTGGATAGTTTCTCCATGCGCGTCTTGTCGCCGAGAATCGAACCGCCGCCCACCGATGAGGACGGATCGATCGCCAGCACCGCGACCCGATGGCCCTTTGCAATCAGGGACAGGCCGAAAGCTTCAATGAAGGTCGATTTTCCGACGCCGGGCACCCCGGTGATGCCGATGCGCAGCGAGTTGCCGGTGTGCGGGAGCATCGCGTCGACCAGAGCCTGCGCCCGCGCGCGGTGATCGGCGCGCGTCGATTCGACCAGGGTGATTGCCTTAGCCAGGCTGCGCCGGTCGCGCGCGATGACAGCCGCAAGCAACGCCTTGTCGCGGGCGCTCGGCGGAGAATCGGGAGCCCCCATCCCTGGCGGGGTCAGGCGGCGGTTGCCGGCTGCGGTTGCGCCGCGCGGATCGCCGCGAGCACTCTGCGGGCGGCATCCACGATCACGGTGCCCGGACCGAAGATGCCCTTGGCCCCCGCCCGCTCCAGGAATTCGTAGTCCTGCGCCGGCACGACGCCACCCACGAATACCGCCACTTCCGCCGCGCCTTGGCTGCGCAGCGCCTCGATCAACTGGGGCACCAGCGTCTTGTGGCCGGCCGCCAGCGTCGAGACGCCGATCGCATGCACGTCGTTCTCGATTGCCTGGCGGGCGGTCTCCTCCGGTGTCTGGAACAGCGGCCCGATGTCCACGTCGAAGCCCAGGTCGGCGAATGCCGTCGCCACCACCTTCGCGCCGCGGTCATGCCCATCCTGGCCGATCTTCGCGATCATGATGCGCGGCCGGCGCCCCTCGGCTACCGCAAAAGCATCGATCTCGCGCTTCATCGCCTGCCAGTCTGCATCCGCTTCGAACGCGGCGCCGTACACGCCGGTGATGCTCTCGGTGGTCGCGCGATAGCGGCCGAAGACCTTCTCCAGCGATTCGCTGACTTCGCCGACCGTGGCGCGGGCGCGCATCGCATCCACCGCGAGTTCCAGCAGGTTGCCCTGGCCCGATTTCGCGGCTGCCGTGAGGGCTGCGAGGGCCGCCTCCACCTTCGAGCGGTCGCGGTTTGCCCGCAGGCGCCGGAGCTGCTCGATCTGGAGCTTGCGCACAGCGGTGTTGTCGATATCGCGTGCGTCCACCGGCGCTTCCTCGGCGAGCCGGTAGCGGTTCACGCCGACAATGACGTCTTCTCCGCGGTCGATGCGCGCCTGCTTCTCCGAGGCGCAGGTCTCGATGCGCAGCTTCGCCCAGCCCGAGGCCACCGCCCT